>UCKU01000072.1 GCA_900473185.1 Hyphomicrobiales bacterium
AAATGGCAAAGAGTAAGTTTGAGCGCAACAAGCCGCACGTCAACATTGGCACGATCGGCCACGTTGACCACGGCAAGACGTCTCTGACGGCAGCGATCACGAAGTACTTCGGTGAGTTCAAGGCGTATGACCAGATCGACGCTGCCCCGGAAGAAAAGGCACGCGGCATCACCATTTCGACGGCTCACGTCGAGTATGAGACGGCCAACCGTCACTATGCCCACGTCGACTGCCCCGGCCACGCTGACTATGTCAAGAACATGATCACCGGTGCTGCGCAGATGGACGGCGCGATCCTGGTCTGCTCTGCTGCTGATGGCCCGATGCCGCAGACGCGCGAGCACATCCTGCTCGCCCGCCAGGTTGGCGTTCCGGCAATCGTCGTGTTCCTGAACAAGGTCGACCAGGTTGACGACGCCGAGCTTCTCGAGCTCGTCGAACTGGAAGTTCGCGAACTTCTGTCGTCCTACGACTTCCCGGGCGACGACATCCCGGTCGTCAAGGGTTCGGCGCTTGCTGCTCTTGAAGATTCTGACAAGAAGATCGGTGAAGACGCGATCCGCGAGCTGATGGCTCAGGTTGACGCCTACATCCCGACGCCTGAGCGTCCGATCGACCAGCCGTTCCTGATGCCGATCGAAGACGTGTTCTCGATCTCCGGCCGTGGTACGGTTGTGACCGGCCGCGTCGAGCGTGGTATCGTCAAGGTTGGTGAAGAAGTCGAAATCGTCGGCATTCGTCCGACCTCGAAGACGACGGTTACCGGCGTTGAAATGTTCCGCAAGCTGCTCGACCAGGGCCAGGCCGGCGACAACATCGGCGCTCTGGTTCGCGGTGTGAACCGTGACGGCGTCGAGCGTGGCCAGATCCTGTGCAAGCCGGGCTCTGTCAAGCCGCACAAGAAGTTCAAGGCTGAAGCCTACATCCTGACGAAGGAAGAAGGCGGCCGTCATACGCCGTTCTTCACGAACTACCGTCCGCAGTTCTACTTCCGCACGACGGACGTGACCGGCATCGTGACGCTTCCGGAAGGCACGGAAATGGTTATGCCTGGCGACAACGTCACGGTTGACGTCGAGCTGATCGTTCCGATCGCGATGGAAGAAAAGCTTCGCTTCGCTATCCGCGAAGGCGGCCGCACCGTCGGTGCAGGCATCGTTGCTTC
>UCKU01000071.1 GCA_900473185.1 Hyphomicrobiales bacterium
GAGGGATTGGGGGTCGGGAAATTACTTGGTACAAACCGGGCGGATGGCCGACATTTTCGCCCGGGACGACATCTGCCAGTTTTTATTACGACGTGTGTTTTGTTGCTTTGATCTCGGGCGTCCTTGCAGGGGCGAGGGGGGACATCCCTGAGAATGCCGAGGTCGTGTTGGATCTCCTTCTCCCGGCGGGAATTTGAAGGCGGATCGAGACCCGTGGCTTGACACCGGTCAGGTGACCCGAAGGCCGAACGCATCTTCGAATCCTTTCTCCGCCTCTTTCCTTCCATCGATCCCCCATCATCTTAGAGATCAGCATTCGCTCTTGACGAAAAGAGCATATGCTCCTACCTATTATCTAAATAGGAGCATATGCTCTTATTTGACCGCAAAACCGCATCAGCCCGCAAAAGCAGGAAACCATGTCACACGATCAACATGACCGTCATCCCTTTCTTGACGATCTGACCGCCGATGCGGAGCTCGTCAGTTCCGTGCTGCGCGGGCCTGTCGTCGGCCGCGACGAGATCACGCTCGCCGTCAATACCGTCGGCACCTTCTATGCCTCGCAGATGCCGACCTTCCTGGAGGTCGTCGGCTCTCGGCTCTTTCTCGAATATGAAGCCGTTCTGGTGAGCGGCGAAAAACTGACCGCGGCCGTCATCGTCGATCGCAACCCGGACGGATCCGTGCCGCGCGTCAGCGTCCGCATGAGCCCGCTCGGCTCCGTCCTGTCGCTTGCCGCCGGCCTGCGAGAGGCGCTCTCGGCAAAACTGCCGGAACATTTATTTCTCTGAATAGCAGTCACCCGCCGGACCGGGCGTGCCGAAAGCCGCCAGATCCCGCCTTTTCAAAGGATATAAGCCATGGATATCGCCAACAGCACAGTCTTCATCACCGGCGCCAATCGCGGCCTCGGCCTTGCTTTCGCGCGTGAGGCCCGCCGCCGCGGGGCGGCCAAGATCTATGCCGGCATGCGCAACACCGCAGGCTTCAATGAGCCCGATATCATCCCGGTCAGGATCGACGTCACGGACAAGGCATCGATCGCCGCCGCCCGGCTCGCCGCCGATACGACGCTGCTGGTCAACAATGCCGGCATCGCAGAGCTGATCGAAGGCCCCCTGTCTGGTGATGTCGAAGAACAGTCGCAGCGTCTCTTCGACGTGAACTATCATGGCGTCGTGCGTGTCACCCAGGCCTTCGAGCCGATCCTTTCGGCGCAGCCACAGGCAGCCATCATCAATGTCCTCTCCGATATCGTCTGGCTTCCGCGCCCGATTCTTACCCCTTATGCGGCGTCGAAGGCTGCGGCCTGGAGCTACACGAACCAGCTTCGCTTTCACCTGCGCGAGAAAGGCATCCAGGTGCTCGGCCTGCATGTCGGCTTCGTCGATACGGATCTGACCAATGGTATCGACGTGCCGAAGGCAAGTCCGCAGGATGTGGCGAGCCAGACCTATGACGCGCTTGCCGCCGGCAAGAGCGAAATCATGGCCGATCGCGGCACGACCGTGCTGAAGAGCACGCTTTCGGCCGAGGTGCCTGGCTATATCACACCGCCGGAAGGCGTCATCTGACGCCGGCTATCGCAACAATGCCATTGAACCATGATCGGCGCGGAGCTTTTCTGAAGGCCGCGCCCATGGCACCAATGGCGACGGGAATCGAAAGGAATACGCGATGTTGTTGGCGGACCAGCCGCTTGGGATCGATCAGTGCACCTGTTCTGCAATGAGGAAGGCAAGTCGCCAGATCACCAGGCTTTATGACAGCCACCTCGAACCCGTCGGCCTGCGCATTACCCAGTTCCTGCTGTTGGCTGCTCTGGAGGAAGCCGGCGGCGCCACCGTGAACACGCTCGCCGAACGGCTGGATATCGAACGGACGGCCATGGGCAAGATGCTGGGCTTCCTTGAACGCGACGGCTTTGTCGCGATCAGCCAGTCGCCCGCCGACGGCCGGGTGCGGATCGTCGAGATCACCGACGAAGGCCGGCTGCTGCACAAGAAGGCAGAGCCACTCTGGGAAGCGGCGCAACGTGAATTTGAAGAGCTGAACGGGGCTGCGAATATCGCGATATTGCGCCAGGGGCTGAGGGATATCGTCGTCGGGGATTTCGCGGCGGAGGCTTCAGGGGAATGAATCTTCAGGTGAGGGGTTCCCTCGATGAGGAGAGGTTCACCTTCACCCTTGCCATCCCGCCGAAGTCGGCGCTATAGATCAGCCCGATGGGGATGGAGTGCCCCCGAAACCGCCCACAAGGCTGATGACTCCTACCGTGTTTAACCGCGGTGGGAATCTGTCCGGAGCCCGCCGCAAGGCGGTTTTTTATTGCCCGCCGGAGAGTTTTGGAGCGAGCATGTCCTTCTATACCTGTCTTATCGTCATGGCCGGCGGTGCGCTCGGCACCTTCGCCCGCTATGCCGTATCGATCATCGCCATGCCCATCAGCCGGGATCTGCCCTGGGGCACTGTCATCATCAATGTCACGGGCTCACTGATCATCGGCCTGTTCAGCACGCTGACGCTCGCCAATGGCCGTTTTCCGGTGTCGGACAATATGCGCCTCTTCGTGATGATCGGCCTCTGCGGCGGCTACACGACTTTCTCCTCCTTCAGCCTGCAGACGCTGGACCTGTTGCGTTCGGGCGCAACGGTCCGGGCCTGCATCAATGTCGCGGCTTCCGTCGTGCTCTGCATCGGGGCAGTGGCGGTGGGGCATCTGATCGCGACGCGGATCAATGGCGGGGCGGGCGACGTGGCGCAGGCGGCGATCGAGGAGCAGGCTTGAGGCGGCGGGGCGTTTGCGGACCAAAGACTCCACTAGCTCAAAAAAAGTTTATCGCCGGGGCTGCGAGGATAGGTACTCCAGCGTAAACACACCTTGCGGCAACAAGACACGAGGCGAGCGGGCGATGAAAATGCAGCTTCTACAGGTGCAGGACAGAAACCAGTGGCAGGACTATAACGCGATCAGGCGTCACGTTCTCTTCGAACTGCGCGGCCAGTCTGACTATGATGAGATGCATCCGGACGAGCGTCGGGAAAATCACTTTCCCCTGCTGTTCATCTGCGACGATGTGCCCGTTGGCACCGTCCGGCTGGATATCGGGCCTGCGTACGCCGACCCCGGAACCGTACGGCTCGTCGCGATCGTTCCGCAGTATCAGCGGCAAGGAATTGGCAGGGCCATGATGCACGCGCTTGAACGACTTGCCGCCGACAAAGGCCTTACGCGGCTGGAGGTTCATGCCGCACCGGATGCCGTGGCCTTCTACAAGAAGCTCGGATGGCTCCTCGTCGATGTGGACAGAACCACTCCGCTCCTTACAAAGCAAATTTCCTGATAAGGCGTCTGCAGCAAAGCCGACGTCTGCGCGCAAGGCGAACTGCGCTCTATGCTGCCAATCTGAAATCGGGTAGCTGCCGCACGCGAGATTTCTTGCCTTCGGCAAGGCCAAAATGCTGGCGTAGCTTTGGGTATCGACGCCAACCCTAACCTCCCTCATTCCTGTTTCCTCGTGCTGACACGAGGGCATAGAGATGAGGGAGGTGGAGGGGCAGGGCGGTGCCACTAGTCGTCACGAAAAGCCTCCGTCACAGCACCGGCCGAATAAACATTCCGCCGAATCTTCCGTCTGCAGCCAGCGCGAAGCTCCATTCGAGATGGCCGTTGTCGAAGGTCACGTCGTAGACATCCCAGCCTTCCGCCGTCACGCCCTTGAAGGACATGTCCCTGAGCGGTCCCATTCGATCGAGATCGGCCTTGATCATGGCGGATTGTTCGCGTGCGGCGGCGGCGAGCGGCGGGCTCATCCGCTCATAGTCGGGTTCGCCGCGCTGGTGCTGTTCGATGACCTGTTCCAGCAGTGCCTTGCCGTTTTCCACCGGGTGTTTTTCCCGGACGCGCTCGGCAAGCGCCTCTTCGAGTTCCGTCACGACGCCTGCGCCGACACGCGCCGCTTCCTGTTCATGGCCGTTCTGGTGCAGCACGAGGCTGGTGACAGTGCCGCTTTGATCGCGGAGAAAGGTCAGTTGCGCCTGGACCGCCTTGTAGAAGAAGCGGTCGACATCTTCAGGAAAGATTTCGAGTTCCGGCTGGCCAGTCAGGCGCGAAAAGAGCCTGCCATCCCTCTCGGTGATCGTCCAGCCGACCGTGTCGATCAGATAATGCCCAGCATAATCGGTATAGAGGGCCGGGTCGATCTTCTGTTCGGTGCGCGGCCGTGCCTGCTCATAGCGGCGCCAGGCCATGGTATCGGCTGAGGTATCGGTCATGTTCGTGTCCTTTGCGAGCTTCAGCAGTTCATCGATCGAAAGAATGTCGCCTGCGGCCATCTTCGCCCGCAGCGCGTCGATGATGGCGAGGCTGCGCTGCGTGCGGGTCAGCTGGTCCTGCAAAGTGAGGTTCTGCATGGCGAGCATGCGGGCGAGATCGGTCGCGTGGCCGGCGAGCAGCCGGGCGATGTCCTGCAGGCTGAGCCCCAGCCGCTTCAGAGCCAGGATTTCGGTGAGCCGTGCAATTTCCCTGGTGCCATAGAGCCGCCAGTTCTTTCCCGTGCGCGGCGGCCGGATGAGGCCGGTCTCTTCATAGAGCCTCAGCGCACGCACCGTCATGCCGATCCGCTCGGCACATTGCGCCGCCGTCAGCCAGCTCTCTTCCCGTCCCTTGGCGTCCATCAAGCCTCCCGCGATGTCTCGGAACCCTTCTAAGCTATGACGCTGGGTCCGGCTCAATAGGTTTTTCGCGGGTTTTTTCTGTTTCGGCTTGATGCCTGCTGCAGGGCGGCTGGGATGTCGCTCGGAACCGGGCCACAGCATCGGCCCGAAAATCGGAATCGATCTTCGGAAAGCCTGATGCCTCAATTCAAAGAATTGGGGCGTCGGTGCGGCGAATGGCGCAATGCAGGGGGAAAGAGATTATTCTGCCCGTGGGAAAACCCATGACAGGTGCAATCGATCCGCCGGGTATGCCGCCCGGCGGATCGAGCGGCCGTTAATTCCCTGTCGAGGTCGGGGCGGAGTAAGACAGGGATTCACGGATCTGGTCGATTTTGCCGTCGGCATCTCCGACGCCGAGGCCAAGACCATCCTCGGCGTCGGAGATGCCG
>UCKU01000081.1 GCA_900473185.1 Hyphomicrobiales bacterium
GTCAAGTTACAAGGGGGGTGCCGAGCACACGGCGTCAATATTATGCCCCCACCCGATCACGAAAACTCGTTCGCCCGCGGCCCGGCAAGCGTCACGCGCCAGGTCGATTTTGCCCGGAAATCCTGGGTCGCCAGAAATGTATAGGGCGTGGCTCTCCAGGGTTTGACCGCGTTGTTGAGATTGTCGAGCACGTAGTCGCCGTCGTCCATGCGGGCGATCAGCACGACGTGGTTCTCGTCATGCGGGCCGATCACCACCGAGAGCGCCAGGCGGTTTGCCGGAAATCCGGCGTCGATCAGGTCCTTCATCTTCTGCAGGGCGTAATCCTCGCAGTCGCCCCGGCCGCCAACGGGCAGGGTCCAGACATCGCCGTTTCCGGAAGCGGCGCTGTCCTCCGTCGAGCGGACGGCGAGGTTCACGGCGCGGGTGACCTTGCGCAGAAGCGGCATGCCCGCCTGCTCAACCGGTGCCCGGGTGCCTCCCTGAGCAGACGCCTGGTGGCAAAGCCAGCGGTAGCTGGCGCAGGCGGAGGCGAATCCTACCGGCGCGCCGATATTCCTGCCAACAGGCAGAGGCTGCCCGGCAAATGCTTGAAATTGCGCAGGAAAGAACACGAGGGAAACAAGACAAAAAAGCCATCGCATGAATCACCCCTTTATTGTGCGCGGGGAAGGTAACATAGTTTATACTAAAACTTTAATAAAATTTATTACTTGCGTAATTAACTATAGCTTAAGAAGATGTGCCATTATCCACGGTTTATTCTTGGAATTAACAGTTCGCTAATATAAGAATTCCCCCCAGTTAACGGTTTGTTAACTTTGGGAGAAAAAAGATGATCCGCAAAGCAGCGAAGTATAGCGTCGCCGTTGCTTACCTTCTGGCAAGCAGCAGCCTCACGATGGCCGCGCCGGCAGTTGTCAACTGCGCCAAGGCAGCGCCGGGTACGATTGAGGCCAGGCTGTGCCTGCCGACGAAATCCATCCGCACCGACAATGACAGCCGCACGGTCAATGACGACAGCAGCGGCAACCGCTTCGGCGGCAATTCCGACTCTGGCAAACAGGCGTCGAACCAGACCTCTTCCGGCGATCAGAACAACGGCGGCGACGACGGCAACGGCAACGGCGGCGGCGACGGTAACACTGGCGGTTCCGGCCCTGGTGACGGCGGCGGCGAGGGCCCCGGCGATCACGGCGGCCATCATGGCGGCAAGGACCACGATCACCACGGCGGCAAGGATCGTGACCATCATGGCGGCAAGGATCGTGACCACCACGGTGGCAAGGACCGCGACCATCACGGTGGCAAGGATCGTGACCACGACGGTGGCAAGGACCGCGACCATCACGGTGGCAAGGACCGCGACCACGATGGTGGCAAGGACCGTGACCACGATGGTGGCAAGGACCGTGACCACGACGGTGGCAAGGATCGCAACGACAAGGGTGCTTCCGACAAGGGCGGCTCGGACAAGGGCGGTTCCGACAAGGGTGGCTCGGACAAGGGTGGTTCCGACAAGGGTGGTTCTGACAAGGGCGGTTC
>UCKU01000068.1 GCA_900473185.1 Hyphomicrobiales bacterium
TCCGATTTTCGGGCCGATGCCGTAGCGGCTTCGGCCGCTCGTTTTCTTGTTCAGCAAGGCAGCGCGCCGATGGCAAAACTCTACAATATGCAGCGCGTGCAGGGCGTCGTGATCGTGCCCGAAGGCACGCGTTTGTTCAACAACCGCCCGGTCATCGGCATCCGCGATGTCGGCGCCGAAATTGCTTTCGCCGGCAACCAGTGCGTCCTCGGCATCGAGGTCGTCACCGGCGGCGGCATCTATAACGACCTGCCCGTNNTGCTCGGCGCCGTGCAGATCAGCGATCAGCGCAGCCTCTATGGCAATGCGCCCGTCATCCCCGTCAACAGGCTCATCTCGCCGCTCACCATCCTCGGCGCCGATCTTCTCGCCTGGTGGACTGCCGACGACCTCTCAAGCATGGATCTCGTCGGCGCGCAGATCAGCGCCTGGCGCGACAAGGTGACGGGCAAAACCGTATCGCAATCCGTCTCCTCCGCCCGGCCCGTCTATTCCGCCGCGGGCTTCAACGGCGCGCCCTGCCTCACCTTCGACGGCACCGACGATGTGCTGCTCAACGCCGGAAATCATGGCCTGCCTCAGGGCACGACGCCAGGCGAAATCTGGGCGCTCGTCGACCAGCAGGCTGCCCCCGGCACCGGCACCGTCCGCGTCGTCACCCTGACGGGCATCACCAGCGCCAAGCGTCGCTTTATCAACCGCATGGCGGCAGCAGGCGCCAACAGGGCTGAAATCCGCGCCGGCAATGGCGGCTCGGAAGCCATCATCCCGGAAACATCAGCCGATTTCACCGGCCGCCACCGGCTGCGCGGCCGTTTCATGGCCGCCTCGGCCGAAATCGGCATCGGCGATGCCCGCGCCACAGGCGCCGTCGCGCTGAACACCGCCGGCCTGACAGGTGTCTCGATCGGCGCGACGACCACGCCCTCCTCCTTCTGGTTAGGCAGCATCAGGGACGTTCTCTACACCAATCCGCTCACCACCGATCAGGCCGCGGCACTGGCCGCCTGGCTTGATCCGAGAAGGAATATCTGATGTCCAAACTCGTTCTCTTCCCGCCCACCAAGCAGGCCGCAGCCGAAACCTACCGCGCCGCCGCCGACGCGCTATACGCCGCCACCTTCGAGCCCGGCGGCACCTTCAGCTACATCCGGCCCGATAAATTTGGCAACTGGGCGGTGCCCTATTACGGCCCCGGCTGGACCTTCGACGGCACGGCTTTTGCGGAGCCGGAAAGCATGGTGCCGCTGCGGGTGGATGGCGTGGTGCATGATTTTGCGGTGTGGGTGGAGGATGCCTAGAGCAATTCCAGCAAAANNTGCGTCCGGAATTGCGTGAAGACAAAAGGATCCGGCAATCCGCTGAAAACTCCTGAGGGCCTGACGATTGAAAGGCCACCAAAGGCGGCTTCGACCGCTTCTTTCCGACCCGAGCGAGGAAGACGCAGCAATGGCGAAACTCTATAATATGCAGCGCGTCCAGGGCGTCGTGATCGTTCCCGACGGCACGCACATGTTCAACAACCACCCTGTTATCGGCATCCGCGATGTGGGCGGCTCCAGCCTGTTTACCGATAACAAGCCTGTCCTCGGCATCGAGATCATCAGCGATGGCGCGACTATCTATAACGACCTGCCCGTGCTCGGCGCCGTCAGGATATCGGACGGGCGCAGCCTCTACGGCAATGGGCCGGTCGTTCCCGTGAAGGGCGCAAAGGTCGCGGTGCCGCTTCCTGCCCTGCCTCTGCCGGCAGGCGCCAAGATCATGGGCCTCGGCCACAGCTTCATCGGGGTTGGCGCGGCGCAGACCTATACCGCCGGACAGACGGCGACGAACGGCCATACCGGCTTCTATGAGAATGGCCGCACGGTCCTGTCCTGGATCAAGGCAGTCGATGGCCGCTTCAACCTCGACATGTTCGCCGAACTCAACCATCCGTTCTTCACGCCGAGTTCCTTTGCGGCCTTCTCGGGCGCCATGGGCGGAAAATCGGGCGATTGCCTCTTTCCGGTTCCCGGCCTGGAAGCGCAATTCCCCGGCACGCTGGCCCGCACCGATTACGCCCTGAGCCAGAAACCCGACATCGTCTATATCGACATCGGTTACAACGATATCGTCCGAAACAGGACGCTTGCGCAGATCGTCGCGGACCTCGACACCCAGATACAGCGCATCGTTGATGCCGGCGTCTACGTCATCCTGCAGACACTGAGCTGGACCAACACACTCGACGATCAGCCCGGCACCGACGATCCGGCATGGCCCGGCATTCTCGACGGCATCAATGCGTGGATCGTCGCGCAGGCGGGCCGCAAAGGCGTCATGCTCTGCAACACGCTTGCGCTCGATGGCCCCGCCTCCGGCATCTCGCCTGCCATGTTTGTCGATGGCCTTCATCCCAAGCCCGACCTGATGGCAAAACGATCAGACATTCTTCTGCCGATCCTGCAGGGCATGGTCGC
>UCKU01000067.1 GCA_900473185.1 Hyphomicrobiales bacterium
TTTTCAGTCAGGAACACGTCGGCAGGCGAAGCGCCGCCTTCCTGGATGATCTGGTTGGCGAACTGCATGTCACTGCCCTTGCGGACGGTGACCTTGATGCCGGTTTCCTTGGTGAAACCTTCCACCCAGCCATTGGTCAGGCTTTCGTGCTGGGCGTTATAGATGACGAGACCTTCGGCTTCCTGCGCGACGGCCTTGCCCCCGGCAAGCGTCGTTGCGGTCAGAAGCATGGCGGCGAAAGCGAATGCCTGGCCGTGATGTCCGGAAATTTTCATGACTACCCTCCTTGGAGCAAACGCTTCATCAGCCGAAGCGCGGTGGCATCTATTTTTACATGAGTTGATATGTCAAGTTTGCTTTTATGATAAAAGAGCGCCGTTTCGGGCATGGAAATGGCCTGCCTGCCGGCCTCGACACAACAGGATATCGTGAAAATACATCATATAAAACAATGGTATGATGCTTCCGCCAAGCTGGTTTCCGGCTGTTTTCGGATTGTGGAGCAATTGTCATTTTCAAGAAATAAATATTTCGGATAACGTGCCTTGTAGTGAATTCGACAAAGAGAGCCGATATGACGGACCTGATCGTGACAGCGGAAGCAACGCTCGACGAGAGAATCGAGGCGGCGCTGCCTGGCATGTCGCCGGCCGAGCAGAAGATGGCGTCGTTCTTCCGCACCCAGAAGGAAGCGGTGCTGCTGAATTCGGCGGCAGAGATCGCCGAGAAGGCAGGCACCAGCGATGCGACCGTCGTGCGCGCGGCCCGCTCGCTCGGCTTCGACGGGCTGTCGAGCCTGCGCGAGGCGATCCTTGCCGATCTGACCGGCGGCGGACCCGAGGGTCGCCTCAAGCGCACGCTCGAAGATCTGGGCGGCGATCCCGAGGGCGCGCTCGGCCATGTGCTGAAGGCGCATCGCGAGAGCCTCGATGTCATGGCGAGCCCGGAATTCTCAGAGGCTTTCAAGCGCATGGTGCAATTGCTGTTCTCGGCGCGGCGCCGCTTCATCTTCGGCATCGGCCCCTCGGGCAGCCTCGCGGAATATACCGCCTTGCAGTTCAACCGGCTCGGCCTGCCGAGCGTTGCACTCTCCGACAGCGGCATCGGCCTTGCCGACCGGCTGCTCGGCGTCGGTGAAGGCGACGTTGTACTGATGATCGCCTACGCGCCCGTCTATCGCGAGGTGAGCGTCGTGCTCGATCATGCCGAAGCGTGCGGCGCGCCGGTCGCGCTCATCGGCGACAGCCTTGCGCCTTTCGTGCGCAAGCGGGTTGCCGAAATCCTGCCGGTGCCGCGGGGCAGGGCGGATCACCTCTCCCTGCATGGCGCCACAATGGTTCTCATCGAGGCGATGATCGTCGCACTCGCTGCCAGGGACCGCGGCGCAGCACTTGCCTCGCTTGCGAAACTCGGGGCACTGCGCGGGGCGATCGACAGGCACTGGCTGAAGAGAGGCGCAAAGGCCGCCGGCCGGCTGGCGAGCAGCAAGACAACAACGTGACCGGCGAGGTGGGGAGCCGATCTCGTCCGTATCGACTGGCTCCCGGTCCTTCCCGCCTGCCTGTCCTGATCGAAGCAAGAAAGCCGAGTAGACGATGACGACGATCACAAGCATTACCTCGACAATGACAGCCTCTTTCCTCGGCTCCTTCGTGGAAGTCGTGGAGGCCTTCACCATCATTCTGGCCGTCGGCGTGACACAGAGCTGGCGGCCGGCCTTTATCGGCACGGGGCTGGCGCTTTTCGTGCTCGCAGTGCTGGTGCTGGTCTTCGGGCCGTTGCTGGCCCTGATCCCGATCGATATCCTGCAGTTCGTCATCGGCACGCTGCTGATCCTGTTCGGCATGCGCTGGCTGAGAAAGGCCATCCTGCGAGCCTCCGGCTTCATCGCGCTGCATGACGAGGAAAAGGCCTTTGCCGCGGAGACCGACCTGCTTCGTCGCCAGTCGGCCGACCGGCGGGCGGATTTCCTCGCCGGCACGGCCGCCTTCAAGGCGGTGCTGCTCGAAGGCATCGAAGTGGTCTTCATCGTGATCGCCACAGGCGCGCGGCCCGGCATGCTTCCCTTTGCCGCCATCGGGGCGCTGATCGCCTGCGTCGCGGTGCTCGTTATCGGGCTTCTTGTCCACAAGCCGCTGTCGACTGTGCCGGAAAACACGCTGAAATTCGTTGTCGGGCTGATGCTGACGGCCTTCGGCATCTTCTGGGTGGGCGAGGGCATCGGCACAGAGTGGCCGGGCGCCGACCTCTCGCTCATCGGCATCTTCGGCGGTCTCTCGGCCTTCTCCTTCATCGCCGTCAGGATGCTGCGCCAATATCACAACACGCATATGGAGCCTGCCCGATGACCATTCTCACGATCGCCTTCAAGGAATTGACCGGCATGTTCATCGACGACGGGGCACTGGCGCTGCTCAGCCTGCTTCTCGTCCTTGCCACCGGCCTCGCCGTCAAATCCGGGCTGATCGGCCCGACGGCAGGCGCCGTGCTGCTGATTGCCGGCTGTCTCGGCATTCTGGCGGAAAGTGTTACGCGGGCCGCAAGGCGCAAGTTTCGGCGGTAGCGGTGAGGGAGAATGGGGCACGGCGCCACACCAACGAGAGCTCCAAGGCATGATTTAGCACCTTACGTTCATGCGCGAGCGGTGATTACCGTCGCCTGTCCCGCGCCGCCGCGATAACCAGCGGCGCAGCCGCCGTCGCCAGCGAGCCGAAGGGCAGCCGTTGCAAGGCCTTGCCGACCAGGAAGGCGGCCGCCATGGCGCCCGAAAGCTTCAGCCAGGGATAATCGCCCAGCTGCGCCCGCGCACTCGCATCCGCCCAGCGCCAATTTTCCTCCACGACAGTGCCCGCCTGATGCCTGACGATCTGCAGCCGGGCGCGCAGATGATCGATCTCATCGCGCACCTCACGGATCTGCCGCTCCAGCTCTTCTCGCGAGGCCGCACGCTCGACATCGACGATGATCTCCTCCGCCGGCGCATCCTCGGCAATCGCCGCCAGATAGGCCTGATATTCCGCCTCGCTGGCAAAGCCCTCGGCGGTTCGGTGGTGATCGGCGCCTTGCCGTTCAGGTGTCGGCACGGGCTCGATCGCGTCTCTGAGTTCTTCCATACCCTCGATGGCGTCCTTGCCTGCTGTGCTCGCCATTGCGGTCTCCTCTTTCGCTGGTGGGGTTGAAACGCTTGAGGAGGAGAAAGGATGCATGGGGGTGTCGTGCGGCACCTCAAATTCATGCTTTTCCGCGCGGGAAAAAAGACATGCCGCACCACCTCACTCCTCTCAAAACGTCGAAAATGTGAGAAACGGGTGCGGCAAGTTAAGCCCCTCCCACCTGTGGGGAGGGGTCTTCGTCGCTACAGACGGGGTTGATCCCCGACAGCTAGGATTGAACTAATATCACCAGGGTCTCGGGCAATACGCCGTCATATTCCATCGCATCGGCCGCTTGCCTGCTCTTCATGAATTCCGCCAGGCGGCCCATGTCGGCGACGTCCATGACGAGACCAACCTTGTTGGACGATTGCGGATCGACGAAGGTGCGAATGTTCGTGCAGCCGATCGGTTCGAAAACTTCCTTGCGACGGGGCGAGGCGAGCCAGTGTTTGACGTCCTTGACGTCATGATGAGCCAGGATGGTCGGCATTGCGTCCTCCTCTTGCTGCTCCTGATATCAGGGCCGGAGAGAACTTTACGCCTCGGGTAATCGCATGGATATCACCCGCATGGGTGGGCGCATCTGGTTTTACGGGGGCAGGATGATCACCGTTCCGATCGCACTCGACGTGACGAATATCAAGCCAAACGGGGAACGGGTGCGCTCGAACGAAACGGAGCTCGATTTTTCCCTCTGCATGCTCGACCTGGTGAACGACTTTCCGGTGCCACTGAAAGCGAAGTGAGGCTGCTGCGGCAATTTCGTGCAGCTGGCATTCGTGATAGGATGGCAACCTGAGGGCGTGTCGGCGGCGTGTTGAGGGCATCGCATGGACAGCAGGGACCCGGCATCGGAAGCATCGGGAACTGTGCGCACGCGGCGTTCGGTCGTGACGCCGGCAGTCAATCCCTACTGGGTTCTCGTGTTGGCGCTCGCCGGGCTGGTTCTGGTCCTCTACGGTTTCTTCTGGCAGCCGGCGCGGCAGTATCCGTTTGCAAAACCGGCAAACTGGATCGACTGGTTCCTCCATCCGCTGCCCGCGGCAGAGATAAATGGTCTCGGGCAACGCCCGCTCGGCAGCCCCGGCGCCGGCTGGGCGCCCAGAGCGCTTGGTGAAACGCAGGCGGCCTGGATCGGTGAGGGTGCCCTGCAGCTCCGCCCGGAGGGGCGTTATCCCGCTCTTGTTCTTTGGAGTGACGAGACGGGCGCGATCGTTGGAGCCGACGGGCGTATCTATCTTCGCGATCAGCCGCCGGCGCGAGCCGGCCAGGACTGACAGAAGCCCAATCCAGATCCTGGAATTCAAGGCTCATGAAGAGAAGGTGGCCAGTGCCGCCTTCTCGCCGGACGGGACGCGCATCGTGACGGCTTCGGCCGACGGCATGGCGAGGATCTGGAACGCAACCAACGGGCGCAGGCTCAATGACCTCAGCGGTCATACGGGAGTGGTGCAGAGCGCCGCTTTCTCGCCCGACGGGACTCTCATCGTCACGGCCTCGGACGATACTACCGCGCGGATCTGGGACGCTGTCACCGGCAGCGAACTCAGGGTGCTGCGCGGTCACGAACAGCCGGTCATGAGCGCCTCTTTCTCGGCTGATGGAACCCGTATCGTCACGGCGTCGGTCGAGGGCACCGCGCGGATCTGGGACGCCGCTACCGGGAAGCAGCTTCTTCTGCTGACCGGCCACAATCAATTCATGTTTAGCGCCGCTTTCTCGCCCGACGGAAAGCGCGTCGTCACCACTTCGGAACAGACAACCGTACCGGTCTGGGACGCCGCGACCGGAAAGGAAATCGAGGCACTGACCGGCCACGAAGGGCCGATCGCCAGCGCCATGTATTCTCCTGACGGCAGAAGCATCGTCACGGCCTCGGCAGATCGCACCGTCCGGATCTGGAACAATTCCGACGGGAAAAATACCGACTTGCTGGGCGGTTATGCCGAGGCAGTCTATACGGCCGCTTTCTCGCCGGACGGCCGGGATATGCTCACGGCTTCCGCGGATGGTACGGTGCGGATCTGGGTGACCGCCGCTGGACAACAGCGTGAGACCGTGGAGATGCCGGGGATAGGAGCGAACAGTGCCGCGTTTTCTCCTGACGGCAGCCGTATCGTCACGGCCTCGGATGACGGCACCGTGCGGGTCTATAGCATCATGCGGGGTTCAGTGCCTTCGGCGGGCGTCCGGCTGCCGGATGGCACCGTCTGCTGGACCGCGAGTGCCGTCTCGTGGAATTGTTCCTCCGATTCAGCGTTCCGTTCGGTGCTGCTCAGCCTGCGAATGAACGAGCACGCCAGGGGCGGGCCGCTTGCTCCTTTCACCGATTCCGGCGGACCGGATGGCACGGTCGACGAGAAAGGCCAGCAGATCCAACAGCAGCAGATCCTGCAGCAAACACAGGACGTTCAAAATCAACTGCAGCAACAATTGCAGCTGCCCCAGCCGCAAGAGCGGCAGAAGCAGGAGATTCAAAATCAGCAACAACAGCCGATACAGACACAACAACAGCAGCAGCAGCAACAGCAACCGGACCAGCAGCGGGAGCTGAATCCTCCGCCACCCGCCCAACTGAGCCTGCCGGCCGATCTGCCGGCGAGCGCCACCTTCCGGGCGCTGGCCTTTTTCGATGCCACGACGCTGTTCGTGGTCGGTGGCGATGGTCTGATCATGGCAGCCGAGCAGCTCACACCCGAGGCGGCCACGTTCCGGCAGCTGCGCCTGACGCAAGGCGAGACATTGACGGGGATCCGCTTCGACGGCGACAAGGCAGCCTGGGTGGCGGGCGAGCGGCTGCGGCAGCCGTTCTCCATCTGGCCGTTCTCGCGTAACATGCCGGTCAAAGAGAGCTTCGTGCTCTACGCGCGGCATCCGCTTGCCGAGCCCTTTCATGAGCTCAAGAGCTTTCCGGCGCCCTGGACCTTTGCGGCTGCCCCTGTCGTCTTTCTGATGCTGGGTTATGCCGGTGTCGCCTTCGCGCGCGGCGTTACCGTCGAGCGGCAAGGCATCAGGAATGCGCCGGGTTCGGACAGCCCGATCGGCTGGCAGGACCGCGATGCCCTCAAGCTGAAGCCGATCGCGCTCGCCATGTCGCGCTTCATCCGCAATATCGATACCAGACCGCCGCTGACGATCGCGGTGACCGGAGGGTGGGGCAGCGGCAAGAGTTCGCTGATGAACCTGCTGCGCGAGGACCTGCGCCGCTACGGCGCGCGCCCGGTCTGGTTCAATGCCTGGCACCACCGCGAGGAGGTCTCGCTACTGGCAGCGCTGCTCGAGGCAGTCCGCAGTACGGTAGTACCGCACTGGTATACCGGGAGCGGCATGGCCTTCCGGATACGCCTGCTGATCCTCAGGCTGCGCGAGCCGCTGCAGAGCGTGGCTGCGACCGGCGTGCTGCTGTTGATCGTGTTCATTGTCGCCGACATGGGGTTGCAGGGCAGGCTAGGCTCAGCCCTGAGCGATCTCGTCACAGGTATCTCGCAGACGCAATCGACGGGCGGCGCTGCCGGACCGGCGCCGGCGGAGAAGGCCGCAAGCCCCCAGGTGGGCGAGAAGAGCGCCGATGCGGCTGATACTGGCGGTAATGGCGCCGCCGCTCAGAAGACCGCAGAGAGTGCGACCGGCGATGTGGCGCACTGGCTGGAAAAGCCGCTTGCCTGGCTGGGCCTAGACCCGAAGACGGGTATCGGCGCGATCCTGGCCTTCGCCGCCCTGCTGTTCGTGCGCAGCAAGCTGATCGCCTTTCCCGTGGAACCGGCAAAATTGCTGAGCCAGCTGCGCAATCGCGCATCCGTCACCGATTACCGTGACAAGCTCAGCTTCCGCAGCCAGTTTGCCAGCGCCTTCAGCGATGTCTGCTACACGGTGCGAACATCGAGAAATCCCGGCATTATCATCATCATCGACGATCTCGACCGCTGCCCGGCCGATGCCGTACTCGCTGTGCTCGAAGCGGTGAACTACCTCGTTTCCGCCGGCTCCTGCTTCGTCGTGCTGGGTATCGACCGCAAGCAGATCGAACATGCCGTCGGTCTGGGTTTCAAGGATATCGTCGACGGAATGCCCGATCGCGAACTCGGGAGCGTGGTGCTTTCGGCCGAGGATGCCGGCGATCCCGCCGCTCGCACGGTGGCAAGGCGGCGGGCCTTTGCCCGGCGTTACCTCGAAAAGTTGATCAATATCGAGACCTCGGTCCCGCCGCTCGAGCCCGATGCTGCCGTCAGTATGCTGGTGGAGGAGGGGCCGGAGCCCGGCGCCGATCCGCGCTGGCTCGCTCCCTTCAAGGCAACGGCCTCCTTCGTCCTGGATTTCTGCCGCACGGCGGCGATTGCCGCGCTGATCGGCGGCGCGGCCGCATTGCTGCTGCAGCCATTCGCAACGCCGGAGCTTGGCGGCGTGGCCGCCCCATCCACCATCAGCCGGCCCGGGAATGCGACCTCTGCCGCCCCGGCGGCAAATGGGGAGACTGGCCAGTCGGGCCTTGCGCCCATGCCGGTCGAAAAGCCCTTCAAATTCCAGCCGGCCGAGTGGCCGGGCGAGCGCGAGCTGGTGCCGCGCCTGGCATGGTGGATCGGTGATGCACTGCTCGTGATCTTCCTTCTCCTGTTCCTGCTCGTCGATCTGGCGCGGCGCCGGATGGATATCGAGAAAGACAGCGACGCCTTCGCCGACACACTTCGAAAGGTCACGCCGTCAGTCCATGCGGTGAACCCGACGCCGCGGGCAGTCAAGCTCTTTGAAAACCGGATGCGCTACCTCGCCGCTCGCCTCGATGCGGATGCAAATCCGCACAGGCCTGACATTCTCGACCGGCTCGTCCGCCGCTTCCTTCCGGCCGGCTGGTTTACCCGCAAGGCGCCGGCACTTGACGAGAGGAAGCTGCTCATCCTCGGCGCAAACGAGATCTGCGGCGACAAGATGCCCGCCGATCTCCTGACGGCCGTCACCGCCGACGACCGCCGCACCTACACCTCGATCGTGGGCACGGCATCGCCGGACATGTCTTGAGATGCAGCGCGTTTGACGGAGCCAGGAGACGGTCCGAAGACCGTCATCGTCGCCACGAACAAAGGCAGGTGGCGGGATTGCCCGATACTGCCGTGACGCGTTCACCCGCCCGCATCGGGACGTTTTGCGCATCGGCATGGACAGTGCTAAGAGCCACCCATGACCCTATCAACCGAGCTAGACTGTCAGGCCTGCGGCGCGTGCTGTTCCTATTCGCACGAATGGCCGAGATTCTCCACCGAGAGCGATGCCGACCTCGATTTGCTGCCGGCTCAGTTCGTCTCGGCGGATCAATCAGGCATGCGCTGTGATGGTGAGCGTTGCTCGGCGCTCTCAGGCACCATCGGTAAGCAAGTATCATGCGTGATCTACGGCCTCAGGCCGGACGTCTGCCGCACATGCCTTCCCGGAGACGACTCCTGTTTGACGGCGCGTAAGGCCTTCGGGCTGGCGTAGCCGTTTTTGGCGGAGCTTGCTCTCGAAGGGAACCGGACCTTGCCACGGCAATCGCTGCGGCATCGGCATCAGAACATTCGACCTGGCTGAGGGCCGGGCAGATTTGAAGCAGATGGCGCCGTGCTCGAGCGTCGGCGCCATCTGCCACGCAATCCAGCCCGCCACTCAATCCAGAAGATCGGCCGGCACCTTGCCGCCGTTTTCCGACAGTTTCTTCATGAGCGCCTTGTGGAGGAAGATATTCATCTTCGCGCTGTCGTTCGTATCGCCGGTATAGCCGAGCTCGGCTGCCAGTTCCTTGCGTTCGGCAAGGCTCGCATCCATTCCGAGCGCCTTCATGAGATCAACGATCGAATGGCGCCAATCGAGCTTCTGGCCGGACTTCTTCACGGCTGCGTTCAGGATCTGCTCGATATCGGCACTGCTGGCCTGGGCTGGGCTCGATTGAGCCGGCGCGGGCGCTCCGGTCGCGGGCTTCGTCGCTGCCGTGGGCTGAGCGGCAGGGGACGCTGCGGGCGCACTGGAGGCCTGCGGGGCGGCGGATGCCGGCTCTGGCACGGGTGCTGCCTGCGCTTTGCCGAAAATCGCGTTCTTGATGCGGTCGAAGACGCCCACGGGGAAACCCTCCTCTTGTGGTTGCGATGGGGATGACCGGGAGGGAACTAGGGTGGCGAGGCGATCCGCAAAGGTGGCGGACGGGAATCATGCGGTTCTTAGGTATTAAACGTATGTGCTTGGCGCACCCCCCTCTGTCCTGCC
>UCKU01000073.1 GCA_900473185.1 Hyphomicrobiales bacterium
CGCTCACGGATGACGGGGTTTTCGACCTTGCTGAGTTCGAAGGTGAGGGCGGCGGCGATATGGCGCTGCTCGGGCGGCGTCTGGCTGATAAAGAACTGGCGCGCCTGGCTGTAATGGTCGGCAAAGCTTTCGGGACGCAGGCGCACCTTCTGGCCCGCTTCCTCGGCTTCGAAGGTGCGGAAACCGCTGGCGGGCGATTCCCGCGGGCCTTGGCCCGAGGAATTCGGCTCGTAATTTGTGCGGCCGACGGGATTGCGCATCGCCATGTGCCCGTCCTGCTGGAAATGGTTGAAGGGACACTTGGGTGCATTGATCGGCAGATGCGTGAAGTTCGGCCCGCCAAGCCGCTTCAGCTGCGTATCGAGATAGGAGAAATTGCGCCCCTGCAGCAGCGGATCGTTGCTGAAATCGATGCCGGGCGGCACGTTCTGGGTCATGAAGGCGACCTGCTCGGTTTCGGCGAAAAAGTTGTCCGGCATCCGGTCGAGCACCAGCCGGCCGATCGGCTGGACGGGCAGGATCTCCTCGGGAATGATCTTGGTGGGGTCGAGTACGTCGAAATCGAACTCGTCCGCGAATTTCTGATCGAAGAGCTGCACGCAGAGTTCCCATTCCGGGAAGTTGCCGGATTGAATGGATTGCCACAGGTCGCGCCGATGGAAATCGGGATCGGCACCATTGATCTTGACGGCTTCGTTCCAGACGACCGATTGTAGCCCGAGCTTGGGCTTCCAATGGAATTTGACGAAGGTGGATTCGTCCTTCTCGTTGACGAAGCGGAAGGTATGCACGCCGAAGCCTTCCATGAAGCGGAACGATCGCGGGATCGCGCGGTCGGACATGACCCACATGATCATGTGCATGCTTTCCGGGGTCAGCGAGATGAAATCCCAGAAATTATCGTGGGCCGATTGCGCCTGTGGAAAGGCGCGGTCCGGCTCGGGTTTGACGGAATGGATGATATCCGGAAACTTGATGGCATCCTGGATGAAGAAGACCGGAATATTGTTTCCGACCAGATCCCAGTTTCCTTCCTGGGTATAGATCTTCACGGCAAAACCGCGCACGTCGCGCGCGAGATCGAAGGATCCCTTGCTGCCGGCGACAGTGGAAAAGCGCACGAAGGCCGGCGTC
>UCKU01000065.1 GCA_900473185.1 Hyphomicrobiales bacterium
CCTCCCATGTGCCCCCCTCCCTCGTGGCCTCCCCCTCCGTGACCTCCGCCTCCACCGTGAGCCAGTGCGGGCGTTACTGTTGCGATGGAGCCAACGGCGAGGGTCAAGGAGATAAGACCTGTTGCGGCGATTTTACGAAGCATAGACATAGTGGTTTTCCTATAAAGCGGCTCTGTGTAGCCACCATCTGCATATGTTCATTGATATTGGCGAACACTTGCCACAATTCAGGGATTTTGCTCACATGTTGTCACATCTTCTCACCACAACCCGTAACGCCCGTGATCGCCGGCGGCACGGGAAACGGGAAAGCGCCAGCTGGCCATTGCGATTGCCCGTGCTCTCATCCGCAACGGGACACGCGACGGTCTCCGTCGCAGCTGCGTCCAAAAGCGAGAACCGCGCCTTGTTTCAGCGTGCGAATGCCTCGAACGGATTGACTTCGGTGAGTTGCCGGACCGTGTCCTGGCTTACACCCGCGATTTTGAGCGATGGCAGAAGGCTCTCGACAAGGTGCGTGTAAGGTCTCGGGGTTCCACCACCGGGTTGCGCCGGATCATACCAGCCGAGATCGTGGCTTATGAGCAGTTGTTCGCTCAGCCCGTTTTCAAGGGCGCGCATTATCATTGCGACCAGCTCCACGTCGGAGGCCCTTCCGACATGGTCGTATTCGATCCACGCACCGCGCTCCACCAATGCGCGGTGAAGCCCGAAGTCCCGTTCCTCCTGGGTATGAATGGATATGAAGCGTTCTGGTGCGCAGCCTTCTGATTGAAGTATGTCCAACTGCTCCATCACAACCCTTCCCCGGATCGTATGCGAGCCGATTACCGCATTGGTCCGCACGGATGCTCTTGCGGCTGCGCGGAGGATACGGGCTTCGAGCGGCGTAATCCCATCGTCGCCAGCGCTGAGCTTGATCCATCCCGCCAGCACACCGGTGTCCTCGATTCCCTCGGTGAGCTCACTTACCATCCATTGTTCAAGATCACTCTCACTGGCCTCGGCTACCCAAGCGGGTACCCATGGTTCACGATAGTTGCCGGTCGGGACGACGATCGGAAAGTCGGCCGCCTTCGACACAGCGAGATCTATGTCGGCACGTCTTCCAACGCCACCCGTCGTACACTCGACGAGCAGCGTAATGCCCTGTCTCTTGATCGCCTCAATCTGCGGGACCATCAATGCCACAACGGCGTCTGTCTCCGCCTCGGCATAGCCAGGCTGGTCGGGCGTTCTAAGGTCGACGAACACATGCTCGTGCGGGAGGATCATCCCGAGTTCGTCGCGGCGCTTTGGTCCCAGAGTCGTGTAGATCTGCTTCATCGTAAGGCCCTCCTCTCGCAATTGGTAGAACGAAAGAACTTTGAACGCATCTGATCCATCTGGTTTACAGAATGGTGGGGTCAATCGTTAGCAGGACATTCGATGACATCGTGCAGCACCATCGACATTATCCGCACCCCATATACAGAACATTCGCTGGCATCTCGCTGACCATGAAAGATCCCTGCGAGGCCACGTTACTCGCCACCTTGAGCATGCGATCTCCCTTGCATCCGCACAGCCGTGACTTTGCGCGATTGTAGCAATTGAGCCTCTTGCCGAGGGCCACCCGGCAAGAGGCATGTGGCATCGCCCATAATTCGGTGGCAGGTCATGAGGCCACCAAACCCTTAGTCAACTCCAGCGCCTGCCGCTCGAACAACCGGCGATAGATGCCTTCATTGAGCCGGATCAGCGCCTGATGGTCACCCTCTTCAACAATCTTTCCTTTATCGAAGACCAGCAGCCGATCCAGCGCCCGCACCGTCGACAGCCGGTGCGCGATGACAAGCGTAGTGCGGCCAACCATCAGGCGTTCCATCGCCTGCTGGATCTGCACTTCGCTCTCGCTATCGAGGCTCGACGTCGCCTCGTCGAGGATCAGCACCGGCGTATCGGCCAGGAAGGCGCGGGCAATGGCGACACGCTGCCGCTCGCCGCCCGACAGCTTGACGCCGCGTTCCCCCACCATGGTCTCATAGCCCTTGGGGAGCTCCATAATGAAGTCGTGCGCACTGGCCTGTTTCGCCGCCTGCTCGATCTCGCGCCGTGAGGCGTTCGGCCTGCCATAGGCGATGTTCTCCGCCAGCGTGCGGTGGAACAGGATGGGCTCCTGCTGCACGATGGCGATCTGGCCGCGCAGGCTTGCTTGCCTGACGCGCGCGATATCCTGGCCGTCGATGCGGATTGTGCCTGAATTCACGTCATAGAGGCGCTGGATGAGCTTGACGAAGGTTGTCTTGCCCGAGCCCGAATGTCCCACCAGCCCCACGCGCTGGCCCGGCTTTATGATGACCGAGAAGTCCTCGTAGAGCGGGTTGGGATGCGCGCCATACTGGAAGGTGACGCGATCGAAGACGATCTCGCCCCTATCAATCTTGATGGGCGTGGCGTTCGGCCTGTCCTCGATGCCGAGCGGCGTCCTGTCGAGCAGCACCAGTTCTTCCATGTCGTTGACGGCCCGCTGCAGATTGCGGATGTCCTGGCCGACATTGCGCAGATGGCCCTGCAGGACGAAGAACATCGCCAGCACGAAGGTGATGTCGCCAGGCGTCGCCAGCCCCTGCTGCCACATGATGAGGCCCGTTCCCAAAATACCCGCCTGCATGGAAACCATCAGGAAGCCCTGGATCGTGCCGCTCAGGTTGCCGCGCTTCCATGTCCGTCGCGTGCGGCTGTCCCATCTGGCCAGCACATGGCCCAGCCGCGTTTCCTCGCGGCTCTCGGCGCCGAAGGCCTTGACCACCGAATTACAGCTGATGGCATCGGCCAGCGCGCCGCCGAGCTTGGTGTCCCAGGCATTGGCAAGTTGTGCCGCCGGCGATACGAAGCCCATGGAAAGCGCCACCGTCACGCCGATATAGACGAGCGAACCCACACTCACGATCAGACCCATGATCGGCCAGTAGCTGCCCAGCACGATGCTGGCGCCGACCAGCATGACGATGGACGGCAGCAGGGCGACCAGCAGCAGGTCGTTGAGCGAATCGAGCGCCCACATGCCGCGGGTGATCTTGCGCACGGTCGAACCGGCAAAGCTGTTGGCGTGCCAGTCGGTCGAAAACCGCTGCACCTTGTGGAAACCGTTATTGACCACATCCGCCATCGTGCGCAGCGTCAGCCGGACGATGCCGTTGAAGATGAACCAGCGCAGCGCGACGCTGGTCAAGCCCAGAGCCACGACGATGACGAAGGCGCGCAAAGCGCCGTCGGCCGCATTGCCGCCGGCGATGGCATCGACGATCTGGCCTGAAAACATCGGCACCATCACTTCGGCCAGCGTGCTTAGGATTACCAGCACGATGATGCCGCCGACCAATACAGGCCGATGGGTCCAATGATGGAAAACAAAGCCGAGCACGTGGCGATAGGCATCGGCGCGAAAATCGAGCTTCTTGCGAGTCATTTTAACCAGCCCGGTCCGTATCTCGGTAACCGGTCCTCAAAATCGAGAGCTAAAAGGCACAGCCCGTGCGGGAGACGAAATGATCCCGTCAGATCAATCGGGCTATGAAGGGAGATAAAACCGCGTGTCGCGCGCTCGAGGCGGGCCGCGAATGGAAATGACCTAGTGTCGGGACATTCCACACAGGAAGGTTTCGATGATTTCTGCTGTCATGCAACGCCTCCCTGATGTTCGATCTGATGCGGTTAGCGTTTTGTAGCGGACGAATTCGCCATTGCCAAGCGGGAAATTACAACCTGACGGAAAGTGATGCGAAAACGACACAATTTAGCAACCTGCAGCTTTGCATTTAATCATGTTGGCCCAGACCCTCTAATCCTATGTTGGATTCGGCGAACCCTACCTTGAGCGGGAGGAAATCGTTGCCGCCTGAGCGGCTGCCGCATGCCCCTCAAGCAGGTGACCTATTGACTAGCTTCGCCTTGGCGGCCATTTTTCGGCTGCATCGCGGCGCCTAGGGGCGATGCTTTATCCGGAGAGCAATCTCGTTGAGAATGAGAGCCAAGAGGTTTACGCTTTTTTCTGTCGCCTTGGGGGTGCTGTTGACCGCGTCACTGGCGGGTGCCGCTGACAGCGGAAACGCGCCCAGCCAGCCCGATTCCGGCACCTGGATCGTGACATTGGGTGCAAGTGTCGAGTACGGCCCGAAATTTCCGGGCTCGAAGCATGATGGCTTCAGCGCCTTGCCCTCTTTCGATATCAGGCGTTTCGACGAACCGGATGAGCACAGCGCGCCGGACGACAATATCGATTATGGCCTTATTGACTTCGGCGGCTTCGAAGCGGGTCCGGTCGTCGGCATTCGCGACAGCCGTTCGCAATCCGATGATAGCCGCTTGAAAGGCATCCACTCGGTGGATTGGGACATCGATGCCGGTGTTTTTACACAATATTGGGCGATCCCCAATCAGCTTCGATTCCGCTCCGAAATCCGGCAGGCCGTATCGAACGGCAGCGGTCTCGTCATCGATATCGGCGCCGATTGGTTCCAGCGGCTCGGTGACAGATGGCTGCTCTCTGCAGGCCCCCGCGCCTCGTTCGGCAACGGCGCCTATATGCGAGAGTATTTCGGTATTTCGTCAAGTGAAGCATTGCAGAATGGCGCCCTACCCGCCTTCGATGCAAAGGGCGGCCTGAAGTCGATCGGCTTTACGGTTTCCGCCGCCTATAATATGACCCCGACCTGGACGCTGCAGATTTATGATCGCTTCGATCGCCTGACCGGAGATGCGGCCAACAGCCCGATCACATCGAAGCTCGGCAGTGAGAACCAGAATGTGATCGGCATCTCGCTCACCAAGGCCTTCAACGTCAGCTTCTGAAATCGGTCATTCAACCGCTCAGCCGGCCGGTCTCGACACCGTTGCGATCAACCAGACACCGACCAAGATCAGGAGGCTGCCCGCAAGCCGAAGCAACGGCAATGGCTCGCCAAAGGCGAGCCAGGCAACGCCCATGATGAGGACATAGCTGATGGCCGAGAGCGGGAAGGCCTTGCTGAGATCGAGCTCGGAGAGCACGCTCATCCAGATGGCAAAGCAGACGATCTCTGCGACAATCGCCGCCAGGAACCAGTGTGACGACAGAATATCGACCAGCCAAGCTCCGCCCGCCCTGCTCGCATCGACCGCGCTCTGCTTCAGCAATATCTGTTGCGCCGTGTTCAGGAGCGGCACCATCAGCCAGATCGGGCGCATCGTTCTCACCCTTGCACCTCGCCACCATCGTCTGCGGCAAAAAGCGGTGAGATCGTCCTGAGGATGAATTGCAGCAGCGAATTGGAATGGCGGAAATACATCGCATTTGCCGTCAAGCAGCTTCCAAGCCGAACCTTGTTGCGATAGTAGGCCTGCCCGCTCTGATAGCGGCCCATGCCATGGCTCAGGCAATATTCGATATTGGCGCACCAGCTGAGATAATAGAGATTGTAGGATCTGCCCTTCTGACCGTCCATGCAGAAGAACTTGTCGACCAATCTGTCCTCGTCGTGGATCAGCAGATTGGCAGCAAGCAGTTCGTCGCCCACGAAATACATTGCGCAGAAAGATCGGCCCGGCATGCCTTTCAGCACCCCTTCGAAATAGGCCGGCGTCAGTTCTTCGAACTGTAATCCGCTCCGCTCGCGCGTCTCACGATAGAGCTGCATGACGCGCGGCAGGAGATCACCGAATTCCGTGCGGTATTCGACCCGAACCTCGTGCCGGCTCCGCAGTTTTCGACGCATATCCTTGCGGGTTGCCGTAGATAGGGTGGCAAAATAGGCGTCGATCGTACCGAACCGGATGTCCATCCATGCTGTCGGCAGGCCGCCGATCTCGGCGTAACCTCTCGCCGACAAGACAGGTTCGACGCCTGACGGAATGGGGTAGGACAGATCCTTCAGCGCCATCAGCGAGCAGCCTTCCATGCGCGCATGCGCCTCGAAAGCGTCGAGGAGTTCGGTAAAAAGCGCCGGCCGGCGAGACTGTGCGATATCAGGATGAAAGCCAATGGAAGCCGTCTCCGTGCAAGGTGAGCCAAGACAGGCGAGGCGGAGCTTCAGGAAGCCGCTGAAGATGCGGCGAATGCCTTCCACTGCCTTCCGCAAACGCCCAGCCTCCAGCGTCGTCTCAAGGGCATAGCTGCAAAGGAATGCCGGCATGGCGGCAACAATCTCGTCGTCTTCGCGCACGACCGCATAGCGCCACTCAAAACCCTCGATACCGGCTTCCTCGACCGCGAGCAGATAGTCATAGGTCTCGACCTCGCCGGGGAAGCAGGCGTTCCAGTCATCGCGGTCGAGCATTCGAATGCTCGGAACGATCATCGCCGCCACGGATGACGTATCGCTTGAGACCTCCGCTTCAGGTGACCGCTCTTTAAGCGCTTGCTGCATATTCTGCCTCGAAGAATTCCGCTGTCATGCCAGCCACACGCCTGTGCTGCCGATCGAGATGGATCATGTGATAGCTGTCGTCGAGCCAGCGTAGCTCCCGGCGCCCGCCAATATGCGCGGCGATATACTGGGCATGCGCGGGACCGCTGAGATCGTCTTCGCGCGAATGGAGGATTAGGGTCGGTGTCCTGATCTCGGGAAGCCGCGCTTTCAGCGTCCGGCCAAGCTCATGCATCTCGATCAAGCCGCGGCCGGGAAAGGTTTCGAGCATGCCCTCGCCTGTCATGCCGGCCACCATGCGGCGCATGCGCTCGTCCTTGATGCCGAGGGAGGCCGTCTCGCGAAAATTCAGCCGGTCGATGAATGGGATAAACGAGATCCAGCGAATGTGCGGAGAAAACAGCGAATAGTAGCGCGGCACGTCCCATCCATCGTAATGGAAACAGGGCGAATAGACGGCGACGGCACGGATCGACATGGGATTACGATCGGCTGCCATCATCGCCAGCTTGCCGCCAACGCAAATTCCGGCGGCAAAGACCATATCGCTGCGTTCGCAAAGCCAACCAGCCGCCGTTTCGACGCTGCCGAGCCAGTCTTCCCAGCGCGAGCGACGGAGCGCCGCTTCGTTTTCGCCGTGGCCGGCCAGCAGCGGGGCGTAGACGCTGAAGCCGCGGCGATGGAATTGCCTCGCCACAAGCCGCATTTCCGCCGGCGCCCCCGTCAGTCCATGAACGAGGATGACGCCCTTGCCGTTCGTGCCCTCGAGAAAGAAGGAAAGACTGTCAGCCGACATGCGGGAATTCCCCCTGCTGGCGGTTCTCCTTCGCCATGAAACCGAGAGCATGGCAAGTGCTGATCACATGCGTGCCCGCCGCCTCCTGCTCCTGCTGGATCTGCTCGTGGAAGGTCCTGAGCTTCGTCCAGTGCATCTTCGGGCGATAGTGATGTTCGGCGTGGTAGCCGTTGCCGAACCAGAGCCAGTTGTAGAAGCTGTTATGGCTGCTGACGCCCCAGGCGATTGGGACATCGGGGTCGCCGTTCAGATGCTCGTAATAGCCGTTGAGGGAGGACAGGCAGTTGCCAAGATAATAAAACGGCAGGAAAAAGAACGCCGCCCTCAAGTCGTAGATAAGAGCGAAGAGGACGAAGGCAAAGAACGAGACGAGCTCGATACGCCCCCATCTCGCATCGAATGGCCTTTTTTTCGCAATGGCTCGATGGATGTCGCCGACATCATCGCGGAAGAAGCTGAGAAAGGTATAGGAGAAGACATTTTCCGGCGCGCCGTTCTTGCCATGCTTGTAGATCGACAGGAGGTCGACCGTCTCACCGTTTTCGTTGGGACGGTCGCTATTGCCGGAATGGTGACGCATATGCACCCAGTGATAATAGACCTGCGAAAAGCCGATCGTTACGGATTCGAGCAGGCTGAATGCGTAGTTCATCCACTTCGGCTTGAAATAAGGCGTGTGGATGAAGTTGTGCGAGATGCTGTTGATGTTCCACGATATCGACACGGCATAGACCGCACCGAGCGCCGCCGACAGCCAGAGCGGCCGGCTTTGGAAGCCGGCAATCAGATAGATGTTGAATGCCAGATGCGCTGTCGCGGCAAGCACCGGCACGATATCCCATTTCGTGTGCGCGAAGATTTTCATAGTCCCGTCGCTCCAACACAGACCACGCCGGCCGTCACCAGGACGATGCCGAGAGCGTGGCGAAGATTGATGGTTTCCTTGAAGATGGCGGCGCCTGCAAAAGCGATCGCCGCATAGCTCAGCGCCATCAGCGGAAAGGCCACCGACAACGCCACCTGTTCCAGCACGCGCGTCCACATCACCAGTTCGACCGCCCAGAAAACGATCCCGAGCCAGATGACCGGTTTCTGCAGGGTCTCAACCAGCACGCTTGCTGCGCCATGCTTGAAACACAGCTCGCGGCCGGTTTCGGCAAGAATGCAAAAAGCAATGATGGCCAACGTCCATCCTGTCAGTCCCGTCGTCATGCCATCAGCTCCGACAGGACTTCGAGCAGTGCGTGGTTTGCCGCACTGTTGATGTTGCGGACAGCCTTCATGTCGTGATGACGGAAGGGCTGGTCGATCAGCACCTCTGCCTTCTTGAGCGTACGCGTGTAGAGATCGCCGCCGTAATACGGCGTCGAATAATCACCGGTCACGTCTGCTCCGATGACGCGATACCGTTCACCGATTTCGCTGAGCAACCAAAGGACATAGGGTAGCCGCATGCAACCCTGATCCCAATTGGTTACGGCATCGGCGTCGGAGAGAGCGTCCTTGTCGATCGTGACATAGACCGCTTCGGTTTGGATGCGGCCGAGAAGCCGGTCGAGGAAGTTGCTCTCGCCGAGTTCCGATATCGATTGCCAGTGCAGGGCGCCGTCGATCTGGCTGAAACTCGGACCGGAACCGTAGTGCAGTTTCACTTTGCTCGGCGGATGCTGATAGGGATAGAGTTCCAGGCGGCCGTCGGATAGCGGCACGAGATTGGCGCCCTTGCGCTCCGGCGACTTGAGATCGCGGCTGCAGACCCCGAGGGTTATCACCTTTTTGACCAGGGGCTGTTCGAGCGCTTTGTTGACCCAGGAACCGCAATGCATGCCCGGGTCGAAATGGACCCAGTCGGGATGATTGTCGATATGGATGACGGTGACGGCTTTGCGGCTGTTTTCCAGAGCCTGCGACAGAAGAAGAGCCGTCACATGGTGGAAGTCGCCCGATCCCATAAAACAAAGGCGGGCGCCGTCACCGGCTGATGGCCGTGCCTTCGCCAGGTTGCGCCAGACGGTATCAAGGTCCGGCCGGCGCCCCCACAGCCTGATGGCGCGGCCGCTATCCTTGGCCTCGACTTCGCGCGCCCCTGCCATCCGGCAGGAATGCACGAAGTCGGGCTGCAACTCCAACGCATCATCAAGATGGAGAAGGAGGAGCTGCAAGGTTCTATCTCCGCTCGGCGCGTGTCAGAAGCTGGTCGAGCAGCGAGATCGCAAGCTCGATCTCCTCGCGGCTGATCATCAGGTTCGGAGCAAGAGTGATGACGTTCTTGTGGTATCCGCCAACGTCGAGCACCAATCCATATTTCCTGCCATCGACCGCAAGATCACCCTTCATGCCTTCATCCGCCATCCAGTCGAGCGTTGCCTTGTCGGGGGTGAAGCCGTCAAGCCCGCAGATTTCCATGCGAAGGGCAAGGCCAAGGCCGTCGACATCGCCGACGATCGCATGCCGCGACTGCAGATCCTTCAGGCCTTCGAGGAAATGCGCGCCCTTTTCCATCACATTCGCGCCGAATTCGGACTCTGACACCATCTTCAGCGTTTCGAGAGCGACGGCCGTGCCCATCGGGTTACTGGCAAAGGTCGAATGCGTGGAGCCTGGCGGGAAGATCGTCGGGTTGATCATCTCTTCTTTGGCCCAGATGCCCGAGAGCGGATTGAGACCATTGGTGATCGCCTTGCCGAAGACGAGTACATCTGGCGACACGCCGAAATGTTCGATCGACCAGAGCTTTCCGGTCCGATAGACGCCCATCTGGATCTCGTCGACGACAAGCAGGATGCCGTGATCGTCGAGGACCTTCTTCAGCTCCTTGAAGAAATTCATCGGCGGAATGACATAGCCGCCGGTACCCTGGATGGGTTCGATGTAGAAGGCGGCATATTCCGATTTTCCGGCCTTCGGATCCCAGACGCCGTTGTATTCACTTTCAAACAGCCGCGCGAATTTCTGGACGCAATAATGCCCGTATTCTTCCTTCGACATGCCCTTCGGCCCACGAAAGTGATAGGGGAATTCGATGAACTGGGCACGCTCGCCGAAATGGCCGTAACGCCGGCGGTAGCGGTAGCTCGAGGTGATCGACGTCGCACCGAGCGTTCGCCCATGGTATCCGCCCTCGAAGGCGAACATCAGGCTCTTGCCGCCGGTATAGTTGCGAACGAGCTTCAAGGAATCCTCGACGGCCTGCGAGCCGCCGACATTGAAGTGAACGCGACCTTTCGAACCGAATTTATGTTCGGCATCCCGGGCAATCAGCGCTGCGAGTTCGACCTTTTCGCGATGGAGATATTGCGAGGCGACCTGCGGCAATCGATCCAGCTGCCGATGCGCGGCATTGTTCAAACGCTCGTTGCGATAACCGAAATTGACGGCGGAATACCACATCTGGAGATCGAGAAATGGTGTCTCGGCTGCGTCAAAGACGAATGAACCATCGCAGCTTTCGAAGAATTTCGGCTTCTGCGAATAGTGAACCGTATCGCCATGGGAGCAATAGGTCTCTTCGAGCCGTCGCAGCTCGTCTTCGGAAGCGATGGGGTGCATGCTTGCAGCAAGTTTCAGGTTGGAACGCATGAAGTCCTCTTCTCACGCAGTTTTTGCCACGGGCAGCACAACAGGCTGCCGTGACGGGCTGGAAAGGATGGCTGCGACACTCGCCTGGATTTCGGCGAAACCGCTATAGGGGATGAAAGGAAGGCAGTTCGCGCGGCAATAATCCGCAAGCGTGGCCTTGGCGAAGACAAGCAGCGCCTCGTGGGAGACGCAGAAGTCGCTGCGGCCGTCGCCGATATAGATATGGTTGGCGGATGGCCTCACCTGGGCGCATTTGCACACGCCGGCGCCGGCAGCGCAGGCTGCGCTCCTGAACGGAAAGCCAAGATCAAAATCGGGCATAGTGCAAGCGTGCGGGCGAGAAATCAGCTTGTTTGCGATGATCTGAATGTCTTCAAGACCATGCCTGGCAAGGACCCGTCTGATAAAATGATCGACACCGTCGCTGACGATGATGAGGCCTAGCCCGTTCTTTTCACAGAATGCCTTGAAAGCCCCGAAGGCGCTGTCGATTTCGATCGTGTCCAGGAATGCGTCGATGTCTTCGTGTTTTGCCTGAAGCAGCTGGATCTGGCGACGCATGCATTGGGCGGCTGTGATCCTGCCGTCGGTCCACTGATCTTCGATCTCGCGCCACTCTGGACGCGCAAAACGGTCCAGAACCAGATCGGTCACGTCTTCTTTCGATATGGTTCCGTCGAAATCGCAAAACACCTGCATCGCATGCTCCTTCAATGTGACGAAGCATTTAGCGTCGCGAACTGAAGGCGAGATGAGGCGAATGTGAAGCGAAACTGAATTGACCGCTTACGCGGCAGGAATATCGAGATCCACCTTCAGGCCGGATCCCCAGGCAGGCGTGCTGAGGCTGATCCCAATATCGAGACGGTTGCCGATATCGGCGACGATCGGCAATCCCAATCCCGCGCCCTCTCCGGCTCGCGCGTCAAGGCGGTTGAATCGCTGAAATGCGGCCTCCCGCTGCTCGGGTGGGATACCGGGGCCGCTGTCTTCAATGGAGAGGCGAAAGCCGCGCGAGCTGGGTTCGATGCGTACCTCGATCCGACCGCCGGCAGGCGAATATTTGATCGCATTGTCGAGGAGATTATCGATCATGACACGCAGGAGGGCGCGGTCGGTCAGGACCTGCGGGTCTTGCGTTCCGACGAGCCCGGCATAGAAACCGCGGCGATTGAGTATGACCCCAAAATCCGCCAGGGCTGCCGCCGCGATCTGGCGNNGCGGCAGCGCCTCCAGCTGCAGCGGCTGATGGCTGACGCGTGCAAGCCGCAACAGCTGTTCTATGAGATGCATGGCACGCTCGTTGCTGACAACAAGGTCCTTCAGCAGGGCGGTGCGCTCCTCGTCGGAATCGGCACGATGGAACATTTGCAGAAGCAGTTTGATGCCGGCCTGCGGTGTTCGCAGTTGATGGGCGGCAAGATCGGAAAAGCGCCGCTCCATCGTCAGCGAGTGGCCTAGCTTTCTCAAAAGGTTGTTGAGCGAGTGGACAAGCGGCGTCAGATCCCGCGGCAATCTTCCCGTCGCAATCATCGACAGATCATCCGGCGTGCGGGCCCGGATCTGCGAGACCAGCCCCCGGACATTGGCGAGCCCGTTATTGATGGCAAGCCAGATGATGATGGCACTGACGGGCACAAGGATGAGCAGCGGAAAGGCGAGATTGAGAAGGATGTTATCGACGAGGCCTTCCCGAAGGATGATCTTTTCGGCGACCTCAATGGTCACGTCGCTATTCGGGATCGGCAGAGAATAGATCCGCCAGAGCTCGTTCTTATAGGTCACATCGGAGAAACCGGCAGAGAAGCGCTTGACCTCGTCTGGAAAGGCGTTGCTACTGGCAAAGGCCAGCGCCGGCCCCTTCCAGGCGCGAAACGAATGGGCGTCCGCATAGTCGTCCGCGTCCTCGTTGAGGGCAAGCTGGTTGTCCATATTGAAATCAAGATCCGGAACTTGCACCGTCGGTCTTGCCGTCAATCTTGTGAGGGGATGCTTCATCAACGACCAGAGTACATTGGCGTCATTGATCAACTGCGCATCGTAGATATTGTCGATCTCGCGCGTAGCACTGCGATAGGCGAAGATGCCAACGATGGCGATCGTGATGATCAGGGTCGGGAGAATGCGGAGGAAAAGGCGTTGGCTGAGTGTCACTGCTGCCGCTCGACCATGTAGCCGACGCCGCGGATCGATCGGATGAAATCGGTACCGAGCTTCTTGCGCAGATTATAGACCGTCACTTCGATCGTATTGCTCTCGACCGAAACATCCGTGTCGTAGAGCGCATATTCGATATCGTTCTTCGTGACGTAACGTCCGCTCCGCTCCATCAGGAGCCGCAACAGATGGAACTCCTTGGCGGGGATGTGAAGCTGTACGCCATTTCGACGCGCCACCATCGCCGAAGGGTCGAGCTCGACGTCGGCGCATCGAATGATGGTTTCGGTGCGGCCCTGCCGTCGCCGGATCAGCGCACGCAGTCGGGCGAGCAGTTCGTCAAGGTCAAAGGGCTTGACGAGGTAATCGTCCGCACCCTCGTCCAGACCGTTGACGCGATCGCGCACGCTGTCGAGCGCTGTCAGCATCAGGATGGGGACGTCGTTGCCTCCGCTCCTCAGCGAACGGACCACCTCGAAGCCGCTTGCCTTGGGAAGATTGACATCGAGGATCACGCATCCAAATTGGCTGTCGCGCAGCGCATCAAGCGCCGTCTCGGCATCGCGGAACCAATCCACACCATAGGCGTGCTTCTCGAATGCGCGTTTCAGCGAGGAGCCGAGAATGTAATCATCTTCGACCAGGAGTATGCGCACGTCCGCGTCCTTGCGATTTCAACTCTCAACTTGCTTCTTCGATCTCGATTGAGGCCGAAATCCGGCAAAGGTTTCCGCTCGCTGTCCGAAGTGCTTCCACGCTACCACTCAGCATATTGGCTCGAAGCAGCGAGGACCGCCTCGTTGTTCAATGACTTGACGCTGCCACGCCGCGAGGAAACGCAAACTGTCCCAGCCAGCGGATTGCGGCTCGGCAATGTATCAAATCAATGGAATCACCCCGCCGTTCACCTTGGCGCGAGAATTGCGCTGAGGGTCCCGCTGTATTTCGTGGCGGGACCACATGCAAAAACCACGCGCGCCCAACTAATGCGCAGCAAACCGTTCAGGTCGGAACGAAGCAAGCATAGGATGCTCTCTCCCAGTGGCGATTTCGAAAGCTTGCAGCTCGCCCACGATGAGGCCGAGCGTTGCGCCACTATGGCTGAAGGCAACATGGTAGCCTGCAATGGCTTTGAATGCACCGAGGACCGGTTCTCCATCGGCGGGGATTGGCTTGCCGCCGACGCCGATGGAAGCAACCTCGAGTTTTGGATTGCCCTCCAGTACCTTCGACGCTTCTTCAAGCAAAGCCGCAACGACCGAGTGGTCGATTTCATAGCTGCCATCCGGATTGATCTTCACGCCTTGATCTGCCGCCCAGTCGGCATCGAGCGAAAGGGTTCCGTCTGGCGCCGGACGCACCGCGACACGCGGCGTGTTCAAGACGGCCTTGAGGGGATGGGCAAGCCGTTTGGTCTGCACCAGAAGTGCAATCGGCGTCCCATCGCCAATCGTCTGCCCAGAGTGGGCCGCCATTTCCGGTACGGCAGGGCCAGTGGCAAGAAGGACGGAATCCGCCTTGAAAC
>UCKU01000069.1 GCA_900473185.1 Hyphomicrobiales bacterium
CCTCGGCCGGTCACAATTTTTACGAACCATTTCGCTCTTCGGCCACTCTTAGTACATTCAGAGCTTGCCGGCATCCATGTGCCGCAATGGAGAAGCGTCCGGAAGGTCCGGGACGGACTGACGACCGATGTCCTCTATGGTTTCCTGACCACGGACCCGAACGATCTCGTGAAGCCGATCCATGTGAAGGCCATGCCGGTGCTGTTGCTGTCGAAGGAAGAGACCGACACCTGGATGTGGGGGCCCTGGGATGGGGCAAAGGAATTGGCCCGCCGTCTGCCAACTGACGCGCTCATCATCTTCTCGCGCGAACCGTACGGATCCACGATCGTCTCGACATCCGAAGAGCCGGTGGAACAGGGCAGTGTGCTTTGACGCCTGAACTCTGAGCTTGATTGTGTCGTCCAGATCGCACCTCCCTCGACGGCGATTTGGTTGCAGCGCCTGCCTATCCACCGGTCAGCGCCCAAGAGCCCGAGTGACTTGCTCCAACATCGCGCGGTTATGGGCCGTGGCCAGATCACCGGATCAATTATTCCCTGGACCCTGGTATCGGCCGACGACAGGATCCAAATCTCGCCCTCTGACGGTACGATAGTCCACGACTTCGCCTCGCAAATAGACCTTGCGGTACGCGGACTTGGGATCGTCAGCGTCCCAAGCGCAATGGTGACCGGCCTCGTTGATCAAGGAGTCCTATCGCGCGTTCTGCCGTCATCGTCCTCCCCGATGGAAGCGCTGTACATCTACTTCCCGAGCCGCCGTCATCAATCCGCGGCGCTGCGGACGTTTGTCGGTTTTCTGGAAAACCGATCCTAGCATCTGTCCGATCCTGCTCAGGCGCATTGCCGTTCACAAAGTTCCCCAATTCCAAACCCTTCACCTTCTTGACAGGCGAGAAGGTGTTTTGCCTAAAGACGGAAAGCAACTCCTTTGAAATTTCCCTGGATGATCAGGACACCAGGATCATGACGCCGGTTAGCTGTCGTGCCGTCAGGCCCTGGGTTCTCGCTAAGGCCTGCACCCCCCGAGGCAGCTTCTCGCGATCGCGCTGACCGGCCCATTGTCGCGAGTACCTTGCCGTAAACAGTCAAATCGGGATGGGACAGGTGATAAAGCCTTTTCGCCTTGCCTGTTCCGTCTCACGCCTTGAAGGGATTGAAACCACCGGACCGCAAAAGCTAATTTTCGTCAACCAGTTGCGGGAGTTTGTGTCTTGGCCAAAAATCGCGACTTATCGCCGATGGCTAACACGCGACCTGTCACCTCCTCGATGATACCGAAACGCTCCAAGTCGGTGAGCGCCGCATTGACTGCTGGTGCGGACCGACCTGCCTTTTGAACCCGGCCGCGCCCAGACCGGTTTGCCCGCGGTCGCGAGAGATGCGCGCCGAAAGGCCGAATGTGGGCTGCTGCGCGAATCTGCGCTGTACCGGTACCCCGGTATCAGAGGTCCTTCGCGATTTTGAGAGGCTGCAGGACTATATCGGCAAGGGCGGACTTTCCAACCTGGAACGCGACCTGATACTCCGGGTCTTCCACCATTGCCTTAAAGGCTGTGCGTCGCGGGTACTGCACCAGCAAGACGGCGTCCCAGCCCTCCACATCGCCTGTCGTCAGCACATCTAGACCGTCACCGCGGAAGAGAATCCTCGCGCCGAAGCGTGCAAGGATCGGTTCTGCCATTCGCAGGTACTCGAGATGTCGTTCGCGACCGCCGTCGGGCACGAACCGGAGAAGGTTCAACATCACGACGGGGGCATCGTCCTCTTCGGCGAGGAAGTCAGCGAAGACGTCGGGTGAAAACGCAACCATACAATCATCCTTTCATGAGTGCGCCTTTGATGCGCCTGCGTGAAGTCTAACCTCGTGCTCCGTCAGAAAATGTCAGGAACGAGCGCAGCAAACGCTCGGAACTTTCGGGCCACTTCTCCGTTTGGAGCGCGGATCGTGCGGCGAATCTCTTTCCGTGGTAATCCCTTCAAAGCCCTGCGGTTCGTTGGACGGTCCACCTCGGCAAATTTTCTTCGACAGGCCGGGAACTTTATTGCCCGCCAGAGTTTGTGCGTCCGGATCGCCGGTGCCTTAGTCGTCACCGGATCACCTGCAACCCATGGGGCGCCCCGCCATCCACCCCGGCATTATCACGGCTGTGGGTGTCATGCCGTTGTCACGGGACGTGTTGAGCTATGATTACTGTGACGAGATGCGTAAGGGAACCAGCGCGCGGTCCCACCAATGCCGCGGAAGAAAATGGCGAAAGAGCATCACGACAAAATAAAATCCCTTCATCGCCGATAATCTTAATCCCCCAAGCGTTTAACTGTATATATAGCCACTCCTCATGCGGTACTTCATGGATAAAATATCCAACAATGTCGCTATTCGGTGTTTTCTTGCAACAATATGCTATCTTCGCGAAGAATCAGACTTAAGTCCCAATTGATTACAGGGCGCCTCCCTCTAGATCTACAACGTTGTTGTCAATTAAGTATCGGATCGTCATGCCAATTATTGAATCGGATCGACTATTATTCAAACGGGTTTGGGCTATCGGCGCCAAAACGGTGACAGAAAATCGCATGTCTGCGCTGATTGACGTGGCTCTTAATACCCCCACGTTGGAACAGTATCAGGACGCTCACGGTCAGCGGATGACCGACATGATCAAGGTCGTTCAGCTTGGGATCGCGCAACTTCGCGGCAGCGAGGACCGCGCCCAATCCTATGACGCGCAGACGCCCGCTCCGCCCTCCCGCCGTTTCGCCAACAGTCGGAACTGATGCTAAGTGAATACGTCCTATTGCTTACTTGTCCGAGCAACATGGGTTTCGTCGTATTTCCTGCCGGGCCCAAGTTCCTTTACGGGGCGCACATCCCAGCCGCTGGCCAGAAGATGCGGGGCCGGCACCGCCGCTGGTCTAACAGTGGCTTCTGAGCTAGCCTCCACTCTGGGACGCAGAAAGCCGCTGGCGCTCCATCCGGTCGATCCGCTCTCTCAGATCGAGCAAGATGTCCCTTGCGCCGTCTTGACCTCGTCTATCTGGCGCTGCTGATCAATGAAAAGTTGATCGTAACTTCCGAACACCCTGTCGAGTTCTTCGCGCCGGACCTGAGCGTCACGCAGCTCCTTCACATTGGTGTCAGTCCTTGCGCGATCCTCTGCCGATCGGGTGGCCCTCCATTCGAGCTCGCTCTGCGTGACCATCTTGTCGGCCAGGATGCTGACAGACTGCTTCAGGTCGCTGGTTGCTTCACGGATCGGGAGATATGCCGGGAGGCCGCCCAGCATGGCGGCAAACGTCAGCGCTACGCCCAGTGCCTGCCACTGAGGCTTGTTCCGCTGTGCGAGATTAGTCGATAGCGCGGCGATCGAGGCGCGCGTTTCCTTCGCCAGGGACGTAACGGCGGTGTCAGTGCCCTTGAAGCCTGCACGCATCTCCGCTTCGAGGTCGGTCTGCCGGCGCCCGAGGTTGGTCACCCGCTCGCCAAGCTGGGCCGTAATGGCATCCGTATAGACGCGGTGGGCGTCGTTGTTGGTGCTCATGTCGTCTGCCATTCTGTTGGTGCCCTGTCCTTTCAATGCAATGCCTGTATTTGGATAAACCGAAGAGTGTGCGGCACACCTCTTGCAAGGCTAACGATATGTTATCCTTACAGGAGTTGAGCGTTATGAAATGGGACACATCTGCACAGTTCGCCCCTGTGATCCTGGCCTTCGAGGCCGAGCGCGAGCGCGTCTTAGTGCGCACCGTCCAGGAAGCGGCCGACGCGCTGATGAGGAAATGGCCTATCGATGACGGCGAAGAATTCCTTGCCGCGGTGAAGGCATGCCTTGATGTGATGGCTAGGAAAGCTGAACCCGAGGACTTGAGGGCAGCTCTCATCAGAGCTGCAGACGAAGCTGACGTCACCGTCGTTGCTGTCCTGCACTGACTGAGGGCCAGAATCCGAGATCAAAAATAGATGGCAGACTCGCAGACACGAGGAAAACCACCCATCGAAAGACGATGGCGCTCTCGGCGGGTCAGGGCGAGGGATCGGGCCTCTGCCAACTCGCAATTTGGCAATCCGCTTGAAAACTGATGCCGTGAAATTATTTCGATTCTTGATTTCCAATGGTGGAGGGATCGAATGATTGAACCTCACCTAAGTAGGCGCGATCAACCGATGAATTCGGAGGACCTCGGCATTTGCCAGCGGGTACTGGATGCCGTGAAGGTGGAATTCGACCTTGATGCCGATGACGAGGAGACCGCGCGGAACGCTGCAATCATCATTGAGCTGTATCGCCAAGGTGTTCACAACATCGATCAACTCAGGGTGTTGGCATTTGCCGCCAGAGGCAAGATCGAAGACTGACCTTTAGAACCATCCACTTGGCGTCATCTTGGCCACCAGCCACACCGGTCGCTGTGCCAACGTCATTTCGGGTTCGTACTTCCGGCTTGTCTAATGGACCGCCTGACGACCTGTATGTCCTTTCAGCCTTGATACCCCGCCTGTGCGGTCCACCTTTTCCACTCCTTTTGCTCCCGAAGCCGGCGTGCCCGCAGTCGCCGTACTTCGTCAAAATCCTCGCACGTATCGAGCCGCTCGTCGGGTCGGCATCAGCAGCGTTTGATGACGGGGGCCCGGACGCTTCGCGGCATCATGGAAAAGGTGACGGTGAAGAAGCCTCCCCTCGCTTACGATGGTCGCCGCAACGATCTGACATGGCTCCAACCAACCCTGATAGCGGAAATTGAATACCGCCTGACGCACGACGGGAAATTGCGGCACGCCTCTTACAAGGGTTATGGGACGAGCAAGACAATGCGGAGGTTTATCGACAATAGGTGAGCGGTCCTAGTGCCGTTGGGACGGGATCGTCTTAACGGCTTGCGGCCCTGCGGAACAAAAAAACGAGAAACACGTTAGATGGCGCGTCCCGCGAGTTTGGTTCTGATTTCGCGGGCGTTGAGGGATGTGCAATGGACCGATTACTTATCGTCTTCATCCGACAAAGGCTCGCCGGCCGCGCCGATATTGATCTTGGCGAAATCTTCGACGCTGCAGAACAATATTTTAAAGTGAAGCTAGAGGCCCGCGCATTTTTCGATGCGCTTCGTGCAGTCCAGCGCGAACGACTGCGGCAAACCCGTTCATCCAATGTCCGAAGTGGGCGGTTTCCGGGTAAGAACTCCCTACACTGAGCCGGCCAGTGGCTAAATCTCTGTCCGAACGTCCGCTCTGAGCTCTGGATCGTGGCGGTATTCCTCGATGATCTGGCGCAGTCGACGCTTCTACTTACGTCGGTTTTGCTTCGTGATGTGGGGAAAGATATCCTCGTAGGTGGCGCTGCTCGTCCGTGCGAACCTTCTCCGGGTTTGTTGCATAATGATGCTGGAGCGCGGTGTGGCAGTCTCGCATGAAACGATCCGCCGATGGTGTAGGTCGCACGGTTCCATGATCACAGCGCGGTTGCACCGCAAATCGCCCTCTTCGAGCGACGTGTGGCATCTCGACGAGGCTGTCGTTCGCATCGGAGGGAGAAAGTGCTGGCTGTGGCGCGCCGTGGATCAAGACGGATATGTCCTGGATGAAATCGTTCAGGTTCGCCGCAACACCAAGGCAGCCAAGCGATTGCTGCTCCGTTTGCTGAAGAAACAGGGCATGGTGCCCAAGCGCATCATCACCGACAAGCTGCGATCCTATGGCGCCGCCCGGCGTCGGGTCTTGCCCGCCGTCGAGCATCGCTCTCATAAAGGCCTGAACAACAGGGCCGAGAATTCGCATCTGCCATTTCGAAAGCGTGAACGAAGCCGGCAAGGATTTCGGTCGATCGGTTCGCTGCAACAATTTGTCTCGATCTTCTCAGCCATCCGAAACCATTTCGTTCCCGCCAAATCAAATCGTCCCGCTACCCAGATCCGATCCTTCCGCCAAGGCGCCACTACCCAATGGAGGATGGCCGCGCTGCAACTCGCCTGAAATCCACCTTGCGGCTTCCATGCGCCTGCACGTCAAACAATGTGACAGTACCCGCGGATCCGCTCACCCAGGAGAAATTCGAAACTAGGTTGTCCAATCTTCCACTCGTAAGCCGGGCACGCGATCAAATTCCCGGCGATTATTGGTAACCATAATCAGTCCCCGCGAGCGCGCGTGTCCCGCAACCAATTGATCATATGGACCAATCGGAGTTCCGCTACGCGCCAATTCAGCTCGCAGTTGACCGCTATGGTTTGCTGCCATTTCGTCGTACGGCAATACCTCAAGGCGCGCTACGAAGCCCTCCACAACGGAAAGGTTCTTTTCAGGACTGGCTGACTTTTCCGCTCCGTAAATCAATTCCATTAAGCAAACCGAGCTGATGCACAGCTGATCATGGGAACGATTAAACGCGTCTCGAACCTGCTGCGGTCGATTTTTGATCGTAAAAATGCAGATATTGGTGTCGAGCATGTACTTCAGCATCAAAATGCCTCACGCTCCTGCAAAGCAGGTTGATCACGCTCGCTCATGAAGTCGGATGTCGCCTCCGCTCCTTCAAACCAGCTGTCCCAGATCTCACCAGCTGGTGCAATGATACGAGTGCGTCCCACCGCAACGATGTCGACACGCTTTACATCATCAGGCAAAGCAAGCGCCTTTGGCAAACGGATCGCTTGGCTACGATTGCTCTGGAATACGGCACCCTGCTCCATCTGCACGTCTCCGAATTGCATGATAACGACGTAACGTAAATAGCCTTCTTGATGGGATATGTCAATGGGATATACGATTTAGGTCTGCTACCACCATGCGATCCATGCCGCACCAGACGCCTTCGCCTTGACTGGCAGCTCCTGGAAGTGGAACAGCATTGCGTCGTCCTTGACGCCTTTCGCATGTCACGCCCTGAAGCCCAGCCGGATTTCCCGTCTTCACCGTGATCGAGGAGGCGGCCTTACGGTAAAGGCGGGATCAGTTTACGTTCACCCGTCCGCTCTGGCCGGGCACAATCCATAGCAGAATGTCGTTGGTGATGGATCCTATCCGACGTTGCGCTCCCACCTTGGTTTCAATGTTCATCGAGGCGCGGCGCAGCGGGAATCCCCGCAAACCGTTCGCAAATAGTCGATGCGCTGTTGGTGGCCCAACGCGGTCAGAGCCTCAGCGTCGACCGTACAAAATATGGACTCTGAATCGATCAACACGCCGTCCCAGTCGAATATCACCAGCATCCCGGCTCGTTCCTTTAAAAAAAGCCCATCTGACGATTGGTCCGTGACCCACCAGAGGCCAAGACCTTAGTGATCGTCGCAGATTTAGCCATAGTCCCCGCCTCGGGACCATCGACATATGTCAAGCGACAACTCGGACCCCACGCGCACTGTCGTCACGCTGAAGACTTGGCTTAACTATGCGAGGATCGCACACGGCCCGCTCCCGGCGGGTCACTGGCCGAGCGAGGATGTCCGGGCCGATCTCCTCCTCGATCGGGAGTGGCCCGCCTCGTCAAGAAGCGGATGGTCAAGAAGCAGCAGACTGCGGGCGCCGTTCCGGCAGCCTGAACCGAACATGTCGCGATATTCAAACCGAAGCCGCCCCGTGTGCATGCTGCCTGACCCGGAGAAATTACCGGTCTCAAGCACTATGTATCGAGCATTACCCTCATAGGCCGGGGTGGGTGAAAGCGCTTGAATTTTACTACTGTCCTGTTTCGTTTGGTTTGAGCAAGTTAAAGGATCCAGTAAAAACGAATAACGACGAAAGGAAGCTGATTTGAGTATCCATACTGTCGCCCGAATGACCTTCGCGGTTGCTTTCTCGTTATACGTCACACCGCTCCTTGCGCAGAGCAATTCCGTGCCGAGCGACTATCGGCTTGTCTGGTCGGACGAATTCAATGGGAACGGCCTGCCCGACCCGCAAAAGTGGGTGTACGACACAGAAGCCAACAAGACCGGCCGGTACAACAACGAAAAGCAATATTATGCCGTCAAGCGGATCGAAACCACCAAGGTGGAAAACGGTAAGCTCGTCACCGCTCGCGGGAAAGGCTGACGACTGCGTCAGACTACGGCGGACAGGCCTATAACCATAAGGAAGCTTGCGCTATTAACGAGCTTGCGAGCGTTATAACTGTTTTGCAAGAACATTATAACCACTGCCCCTTGTCGTGAATCCTGGACAATAATAGGTCAACTCGGTTTTCCGGGGTTTTTATGATCCATTGACAAGGGCGAGGAGAGTTATAATGTTCTTGCCAGAACATTATAACGGGCAGATGCCGATGAGTAACTGGGCTACTTCTTCGAGAAGCGGGCGGCAGAGACGGCTCTGGCGGCGACGAAGGAAGAACTCGCGGCACCCCGGAAAGGACGAAGCTTATGAAGCAGATCGACATCACCTACCGCACCATGTTCGCGGAGTTGGCGCAGCGCTCTCTCGATGCGCAGTTTCAGGCGGACTTTCCCCTCGAAGGCCGTTTCGTGACGGTTCCCGTGAAGGGCAAGGACTACTGGTATTTCGATCTCCCTACTCCTAACGGCGACAAGCGCCGCTATGTCGGCCCACACAGCGACAAGGAGATCACGGCTCGCGTCAATGCCCACAAGGAAATCAAGGACGACATCAAGGAGCGCCGCCGCCTCGTCGGCACGCTGAAGCGCGGCGGTGGACTGGCTGGTCCCGATCCGTTTGCAGGCGACGTCACCAAGGCGCTTGCCGAAGCCGGCCTGTTCCGCCTGCGGGCGGTCCTGATCGGCTCGGTTGCCTTCAGCTGCTATCCCGGCCTGCTCGGCGTGCGGATGCCTTCGACGGTGATGCAGACGGGCGACGCGGACTACGCGCAAGATTTCGCGATCTCCTCGGAGGTCGGGGATAGCCTGCCTCCGGTGCTGGAAGTCCTCCAGTCGGTCGATCCCGGATTCCGCGCCGTCCCGCACCAGGCAGACAAGGCCAAAGTCGCGGCCTTCCAGAATGGCAAGGGCTACCGGGTAGAATTCCTCACGGGGAACCGCGGATCGGACGAATACACGGGAAAGCCTTCGCCCATGCCCGCCCTCGGCGGCGCGTCGGCGGAAAACCTGCGGTTTCTCGATTACCTGATCTACGAGCCTGTCAGGACCGTGTTGCTGCACAAGGAAGGCGTCAGCGTTATTGTCCCCGCTCCCGAGCGATATGCCGTCCATAAGCTTATCGTGGCGTCCAGACGGCTCGCAGACGCTCTCGGACGCGCAAAGCGCGACAAGGATGCATACCAGTCCTCCTTGCTCGCACAGGCACTCGTGGAGACACGCCAAGGCGACGTTTTGGCCGATGCCTACCGAGAGGCATGGGATCGGGGAAAATCGTGGCAGGAGGGCATCGCCGCGGGATTGGATGGCATGCCCGACCCTGGCCGCAAAGCGTTCGCGACCGCGCTCGGCATTGCGGTGGAAGAATTGGGGAAGGTCAAAGTGTAAGCCCCGATAGACAAGCGCTTTCCGACCGCGAACATATCCGAGGGTTCAAAGCGGGGCTAAATGATGGAAAAGATGTCGGCCGAGGCCGATCTGAAGATAAGGCTCGATGCCATCCGGAGTGTCGAGGGAAACAGCCAGGCATCGATCGACGCCGCCATTGCCCGCAACATCCTCCACGAAGACCTCGGCTATTTCACGAACGTCCGGACGGACTATACCCTTCGCGCCGCCACCTTCTCGAGGGCACGTTGAACGGCCCAAGGAATGACCAAGTCGGCGCCGTCAGGCTATCGGAAACACTCGATGGCGAACCAACGTCCTCCTGGAGCACGTCTGCCGTCTCGGCCTGGAAGGCATCGTCGGCAAGCACCTCGGTCGCCCCTATCGTTCCGGCCGAACCGGGGGTTGGGTGAAGATCAAATGCGTCCAGAGCGAGGCTCTCTTCATCGTCGGCTATGAGATGTCAGCGGCGTCCCCAGTCGGCTTCGGCTCGTTGGTGCTCGCCGCCTACCGCGATCGCGATCTCGTCCACGTCGGAAGCGTCGGCACGGGCTCCAGGCAAGCCGAGGCCATCAGGTTGCGCAAGATGCTGATTGCCGAGATCGAGCTTGGCGCCTGGTCGAGTGACGGCAAACTTCGCCATCCATCCTACAAGGGGCTTGCGAGAACGCCAGGATAATGCCGAGGTCTTCCGACTCGACTAGCGAAATCAGCGCCATCCGCTAGATTGTCCTCCACTGAGTTCTAGCGGAGCAGATGGCCCACAATGTGTAAACTTTATCGGATGGAAGACAAGGACTGGGTCGCGAAATGGGCCCAGGACGCTGAAAGCCTATCAACCTGATGCCGGCCTACCAGATGAACCCTGATCAGATGGGGCCGATCGTCCGCAACACCGCCGACGGGAAGAAGCAGTTGGTCCATGCGTGCTGGGACTGCCCTCCCCGTGCTTCGCGCTCGAAAAGTCCGCCAAAGCCAAGGCCGAGAAACTCGCGGCCAAGGGCAAGCCATTCGATCTCGAAGAACTTATCCGCATGGAGGCCGACCGCGGCACGACCAATGTGCGCAAGCTCAGTTTTCCGCATTGGAAACGATGGTTCGGGGTCGAAAACAGATGTCTCGTCCCGGTCACCAGCTTCGCGGAACCGGATCCGGGCAGCCAGGAGGGAGGGTGGCAAAGTGCCGAATGCCTGGTTCGCTCGCGGAGAGGAAAAGTCGCTGATGCTCTTTGCCGGCATCCATGTGCCGCAATTGCAGGGTGTCCGAAAGGTCAGGGACGGGCTGACGACCGACGACCTCTACCGGTTTTTGACCACCGATCCCACCGACGTCGTGAAGCCAATCCATGAGAAGGCCATGCCTGTCCTGTTGCTGACGAAGGAAGAGACGGGCACCTCGATGCGGGCGCCACGGGAAGAGGCCAAGGAGCTGGCCCGCCCATTACCGAATGACGCGCTGATCCCCTCGTCCCGCGAACCGTACGGATCCACGATTGTCTCGAAATCCGCAGAGCTGGTGGAACAGGGAAGTCTGCTTTGACGCCTGAATCCCGGGCCTGTCTCGAAAAACGAAAAAGCCTGCCGCGGGAGGAGGTGCGGCAGGCTTTTCGAAAGAATTGAACAACGGCTGGGAGGAGGAGTGCCGCTGTTCCGTCAGGCTTCCCTTGGGAGGAGGAATGGGTCGCCTGAAACACGAAGCTCTGCGGGAGGAGGTGCATTACTTCGACGTCCTGAAGATACCAGAGGCCGCCCCGATCGCTAGCGCTCAGATCGCAGTGCAGCCATGCATATCTTGCATGCAGCATGAATACTGTGCTCATTTTCTGGCCATTATGGTCGAGGCGCAGCTGTCTCAGATCGCCGCTCGAAACCGAGCACGAACTCGATTGCCTTGGCAGAGGACATTTCGCACGGCTTCAGCATTCACCCCGGTACAGCCAATCGTTAGAGGTTGAAGCTGACGATATCTGTTCCGCTAGCGCTCGCAGGATAAACGGGCCTGGCTCTATGGCGATCGAGCTTCCGTCTTTCGCATTCAGCAGTGTCGTTACCGTGCTATTTCAGCCGGCGCAGCAACTCCTGCGCCACGGCCGGCGCGGATGCGGGGTTCTGGCCTGTGATCAGTTCGCGATCCACAACGACGTGGCTGGCGAAGGGAACTTCGGCCTGCTTGAACTCACCGCCAGCCTCCACAAGCGCATCCTGCGGATAGAATTTCATCTCGCCACCGTTCAGCAAGCCCTTAGCCGTTTCCTAGGAAAAGCCCGCAAATGCCGGTGTTTTGCCCCTTGTGTTCTTTCATTGGAGAACAGACATGACGACTATCACCTACGATGTCGGCGAGCACGACGGCGGCTTCGGCTACCGTCTTGGAGACGTGTGGTCGGAGACCTATCCGGACCACGATAGCGCGCTCGCTGCCGCTAAGTCGGCGGCCCAGCGTCAGCACATTGAAGGCCGCGATGCCGAAATTTCATATCAGCTCGCCGATGGTCGGTGGCAGACGGAACATGCCGGTGGCGGCGACCGCCCGGATACGGAAGTTTTCGACGAGGAAGAGGGGGACGCGTGATGGGCGTCCGTGATGAGCGTCCTGACAGGATCCTGCCTCAGCGGTAATGTGCGCAGTGCCGTCTGCCGCGACCAAAACGGATCGGCATCTGTCACTGCGCGGACTGCTGGCAGGAGAGCGGCTCCGCATTCACCTACTTCGCCATATGGCCGGCCGGTCAGTTCGATGCGGACGCCGATTCTGTCTGGAGTGCGGATCGCGCGTGTACTCCGCGGACGAGAAGCTGAGATCAAGCCGGACGTCCTTTCCGAGGCGCCGACGCCCCTCGCCCGACATATGCGCTCTGGATCAAGCGCCGCCAGGCATGGCTGCGCCCTGTCGACGGTGCCGTGCAGTTCCAAGAGGATCGGTTTTAGCAAATCGATCGCTGCCGAGCTCACGCATTTGGATATGCCTCAACGAACTGCCAGTGATTTCGGTGCTCCAGGTCGTTCGGACGGACAAATAGTAGCGGCTTCCCGCCATCATGATGGCTCATGGCTACGCTGCCTTGGTTTGCCACCACCCCTCAATTTTTGACAGCGACACAACTTTAGGAGTTAAAAATCTCACTGCCTTTGAAAGTTTTGTTTGAGTTGCCCGATGGATTTGGTTCCCCTCTCCCTTTGTTGTCCGCTCGCATTGCGCTGGCATCGTAGTGAATAACCCGGCAGGGCATCGCGCTGCCATATATTTAGAGAAATCAATTGCATACTGTCGTGCTGCGGCGGGGAACAAAAATCTCCTCTGGGTGTTTTTACCGCACTGGATCCTCATGTGATCCGTAAAATGGAGGAAACACATATGAAGAAGTTCATCTTCGCGGCGGCAATTCTCGGCGTATCTGCCGTCGCAGCCTTTGCTCAAACAACACCGGCCCCATCTCCGGAGGGAAATACACCTGCGGTTGCAACTCCAGACACAAAAAATCCGACTGCGCCCGTTGAGGGCGCCAACAGCTTTACCGAAGCTCAGGCGAAGGATCGCATTGCGGAAGCGGGCTACACCGACGTCAAGGATCTCAAGCTCGATGACAAGGGGATCTGGATGGCCTCCGGCATGAAGGACGGGAAAGCCGTCGCCATTGCCCTCGATTATCAAGGCAACATCGTCGCCAAGTAACCCAAGGAGAAGCATGATGAAAACTGTAACCGGACTTTTCGACGACTATTCGGACGCTCGCTCCGCCGTCAGCAAATTGGAAGCGGCAGGTATTCCCTCAAAGGACATCAGTATCGTCTCCAACAAGGCGGGCCGCATCGATCGCGACTCTGACGTTGGCGAGGATGCCGCGACTGGCGCCGGCATTGGCGCTGCCGTCGGTGGCGCTGGCGGCCTGCTCACCGGACTGGGCCTGATGGCCATCCCCGGTGTGGGACCGGTGGTTGCCGCAGGCTGGCTTGCCGCGACTGCGGCCGGGGCTGTCGCCGGCGCCGTCGCTGGCGGTGCCGCCGGTGGCCTGATCGGCGCCCTCACCGACTCCGGCGTCTCGGAAGACGATGCCCACCTCTATGCCGAAGGTGTCCGCCGCGGCGGCAGCTTGGTCACGGCCAAGGTTGACGACGCCCGCGCCTCCGAGGCGCAGGCTATTCTACAGGGCTCAAACTGGGTCGACCCGATCGAACGTCGGCGTGCCTATAACGAGCAGGGATGGACCCGGTTCGACGACACGCTCGATCCATACGCCCCCGAGCAGATCGCGCAAGAGCGTGATCGCTATCGGCCGACCGCCATCTAACCGGGCTTGAGTTTCAACCCTCCTTGCACGTCACAAGGAGGGTTGAAGCGGTGATCTCACGCGTCAGTCGGTGGCCCATATCCCTTGCCTCACCCTCGAGTTGGACGCGGGTGGAGCAAAAGCCACCAATGGGCCGCCCTTCGCCTCAAAGCCATTGGGGCTTCAGGTGGTGCCGCTGCGATGTATGGGCGGCGCAGCCCATAAGTGAACGTCGTTGGCAGCCCCCTATCCGAATTCCTCCTCCCTTGAACATTCATGGCACAGTCGCATTTGAGTGTGAGCCGGAGGAGGACAAGAAATGGTTGAAATAACAACGCTGTCGGAGGTCACTATCGACGGTAAACTGTCGCTGGGGGCGACGGCTTCCAGCAAGGGTCTGTTCGATTTCTACGGCGACGATCTGCGCGCGTGGTTCCATGCCCAGAGGGCGGCACACGACGCCATAATGGTCGGTGCTGGAACCGTCCTTTCGGATGATCCAGAACTCACTGTGCGTCACGCACCAGGGCCAAATCCGTTGCGGATCGTACCCTCGTCCATGGGCATGCTGCCACGCGACGCAAAGCTTTTGAACGACGGCCATCCGACGGTCCTCGTCGTCTCCCGCTCCGCGAAGGAAGCCGATATCGAAGCGCTCAAAAGCAAGCCCAATGTCGAAGTAGTGCGATGTGGCGGACGCCGAGTCGACCTCCCCGGCTTGATGAACATTCTCGATGCTCGCGGGATCAAAGCATGATCGTCGAAGGCGGAAGTCGCCTGCTGCACAGCCTGCACGAGGCGCGTTTGGTCCACCGGATAGTCATAAAACATAGACCCGTTGTCACTGGATCGGCGGACGCCCCGACTATATGCGCTCTGACGAACATAATCGGGCATTCCTATTGTCGAAATGGCGACTGGTCGAGTGCTTCACAAAGAGCGGGATTGCCGTGACGATCTACGAGCCTGGAACGGCGCGCACATGACCTTCATCGGAAAGCAAGGTCTGCTGGATATTGGAGAAGGCCTCGCGGCGAGCCGGCACAAATCCACCTTCGGTATATGATATTCGCATCGACGCCGAAGCTCTCCGCGACGATGAAGATCCCAGCCTCCCTACGCGACCGCCAAGGCAAATCTCCGCGATACGATTAAATGGCTGGCTACGAGTCTCGCCGCCGTTGGGGCGGCAGTGATTGCCGGTGCGTCCCTTAATGGTCTTTCCGAGCTGCGGGGGCAAGCACTAACATCCGCCATTATACTCGGCGCCGCTGGGCTCGCCGCGATCTTGATGTCGATCGGAATTATGATGCATTTGCTCGCGGCAAATGTCTTTTACTTCTCCAATCTTGAGGACAGTACCAATCCAGTTACGAAAGAGATCAACGCACACGCGCGAGACATTCTTTCTCCGCAGACACCCACAATCGCATCTTTGATCCAGTTTCGGGAGGGCGCGTCGCCGACTTGCGCAACTCAGCACCCTGGAACGCCACTCTACGAACTGGCGTTCCGGAAATGGACCGCAGCCAACGATCTCATATCGCCTGAGAGGCCGCATGTCTTAGCGTCAGGCGCGGTCAAATGTGAAGGATGTCAGCAGTGTCGTGACGAAGTTGCTCGCCTTTTCTTTGACGAGGACCTCTGTCCATTCGTCCGTTCCCCGCAGGCGCAGATCCGCATAAATGCTGTCGACCGCCCCCTCTTCAATGCGCTTGATGTGGTCCATAAACGCGTTCTGCCCATCAATATGATAGATGTCCCGAATGACCATCCGCAGGATTTCCTGAATCGCAATCTGCCAGGCCGTATTGATCGCCTGTATCTCACCTGTATTTTCTGCCATGGAGACTCCTGTGAGATGGGATGGCATATGCCAACCCGAAAAGGGCCCGGTCGCTCATACGGCAATGCCGCGCCAACCAGCCTGGAGTGTTCGATCGGTGACGTGTGTCGCCGATCCAGGAACCTAAGCCTGTCTTGCTTTGCGATTGGCGTAGCGCCGATCGCGTTCCGCCTTTCGCGCGGCTTCATCTTCGATCACGCGTTCGATGCGATTTTTATCGCGAGCACCGCGTGCTTCAGTCTCGGCTCGCGCCTCGGCAGCTACAGCTTCCAGCTGCTCGGCTGCCTCGGTCACCAGGCGCTCCGACTCCGCGAGCTTCACCCGTTCGCGCTCCAGGCGCCGCTCTTCCCTGGCGCCAGCAATGGCCATCCGTTCCGCCTGCCTTGCCAAATTGGTTGGCTCGGCCGCGGTCTTTGCAGTGCGATAGGCATTCAGGAGGGCCGTCTTTGCATTCGCTGATGCCGTGCGGCGATCGGAGAGTTCATTGTCTCTAGCTTTCTTCAAACGTTTGTCCTTGGATCGTGTTGCGGAAGAGGTCAGCGGGTTTTCGCTCGTCTGGTGAGGAGAGAGGCGGTCGCTGTCGCACGGTCGTGCACTTCCTTTGCCAGCCGTGCTTCGCGAAGCCGCAGGGTCTTTTCCTCGCGGGAGCGGACGATGGAATCGAGTTCATCGACGGCGCTGTTGCGGGCGAAGAACTGCGTTTGAGCGTTGCCGAAGGCGATCTCGGCCTGCTGGCGAGATTTGCTGTGTGTCTGTGACATGGGTTTCCGGTTCAGGCCGCCAGATAGGGCGGCAACAAAAAAGGCCAGGCAATTTGCCTGACCTCGCTTGGTATCATGCTCTCAACAGTGCCAGTACATCCGTGGTCAAAGGAAAGCGGATACCCGGTGTTAGGCAGCCTGGAGATTGCAAGCCGACATCTTGCCCGACTTGTTGTCGCGCTCAAGATCGAAGCCGATCTTCTGGCCTTCGACGAGTTCGCGCATTCCGGCGCGTTCGACGGCGGAGATATGGACGAAGGCATCGGCGCCGCCATTGTCAGGCTGGATGAAGCCGAAGCCCTTGGTGGAATTAAACCATTTTACTGTGCCAGTGGTCATGATGAACCCTTTCATAGCAATAGAGGAACCCCAACGCAGTCGCGTTGCGGATGATGATAGCGATTTTTGAAAGGAAGGTTCGTTCAGAGCGCGGTGCCAAACGCGCGGTAACCAAAGCTCAGCAAGCAAATATCGACAGCCGGTATATGGGCCAACCGCGGAATATTGTCAACTTTTAGTTTTCAGAGCAAGTGATTTCAGCATGTAGTTGTAGTCTGGAACTTTACATCCGAACCGCAATCGTGGCCCTCCTCCCTCTGTCGGACTCAAAATGGCCGCACTGTCTCGATCCTCCCCCTACGATCTCCGGCGAGCAGGAGTGGACCGCCTTATGACCTGGCGTGCCAATTAACTGTGGTGCTGATCTTGAGTGGACGTGCTATCGTACGTTAGAGCATCGCTTTAAGGTTATGTTGGCGACGTTCCTGCCGAGTGATGGCTCGCTGCGCGAGTTTTCGGCCCATGAGGGCCATGTCCATGTCAAAAGAACCGATTGTCCATTTCGAGGCGGCGAGCACGCTTGCCGTCGTGGTCTCATCGAACGAGCCGCTGCTTTTCCTGTCCGCGGACCAGAAGGTCATTGCAGCCAGCACATCGTTCTGCAGGACCTTCGAGATTGATCCTGCGACAATTCCGGGCAGAGCGCTCAGCGAGCTCGGAAACGGCGAATGGGCAATGCCAAAGCTCGTTTCGCTGTTGAAGGCGACGGCATCCGGCAGTGCAAGGATCGAGGCCTACGAAATCGACCTCAAACGGCCTGAGCGGAAGACACGTCAGTTGATCGTCAATGCGCAGGTTCTCGATGACGGCGACAAGGACCATATCCGGCTGTTGATTGCCATCACCGACGTGACTGACGCGCGCGCCGAAGCGAAACTGAAAGACGACCTGATCCGGGAGAAAGCAATCCTGATTCAGGAGGTCCAGCACCGGGTCGCAAACAGCCTTCAGATCATTGCGAGCGTTCTCATGCAGAGTGCCCGTCGGGTGCAGTCTGAGGAAGCGCGCGGACATCTTCACAACGCTCACAACCGGGTCATGTCGATCGCGGCCGTACAGCGACAGCTCCCAACATCACCTGGCGGCATCGTCGAACTCCGCAGCTACTTCACGCACCTTTGCGAAGCCTCGGCGCATCGATGATTGCCGATGAGGACCGGCTCTCGATTTCGGTGACGGTCGATGACAGCGCCGTTGAAGCGGACGTGTCCATAAGCCTGGGACTGATCGTGACCGAATTGGTGATCAACGCTCTCAAGCACGCCTTCCAGAAGCAGGAGACAGGCAGGATCGTGATCGATTACCGTTCAACTGGCACTGACTGGACCCTCACCGTCACTGACAACGGCGTCGGCATGCCAGTTGGTAGCGATGCACCAAAGGCCGGCCTCGGCACGGGCATCGTCGAAGCGCTGGCAAGGAACCTACAGGGTGAGATACAGTTGAGTGATGCAAGCCCAGGAACCGCCGTGACGATCAGTCATCGCGGCGACGCCGAGCGCCGAACCAGAATCCCGGCGGCGGCATAGGAGCCGATCTCTCACTGAAACGCTAACCCAAACCCGGGCTTTCCGGGTTCACACGAAAATCGAGCGACATATGTTTAATGGCAAGGCGGTCGTCCTGGTGGTCGAAGACAACGCGATCATTCGAATGGGCGCCGTCGACTTGGTCCAATCTTCAGGCTACGAGGCGCTTGAAGCGAGCAATGCCGACGCGGCAATTCGCATCCTGGAATCGAGAGCCGACATCGACCTGGTGTTTACCGACGTGCAGATGCCGGGAACGATGGACGGCATCAAGCTATCGCACTACATCCGCAATCGATGGCCGCCGGTGAAGTTGATCGTTGGTTCCGGCAGGGCGATCCTCGAAGAGAGCAGTCTCCCCGAGGGAAGCCTGTTCTTCCCAAAGCCCTACAGCAATCATACCATCGCAGACGCAATGGCAGGAATGCTTTCGAGCGACTTTAGGATCCCCGCCGCATAAAGGAGCCGCTTCAGCTGCCGGAGCTGTCCTGTGCTAATTTCTCTTGTATAGCTGGTGGGAAAGAGACCGGCCAGGGAACAAGGCAGACATGTCGATCCAGCGCACGAGCTTTTACGTCCTTCTGGCGGTCGTGACGATTGCGTTCATCTGGCTGCTTATCCCCTATTACTCCGCTGTCTTCTGGGCCGTCATCCTCGCGATCATCTTCTTTCCCGTTCACAAGCGACTGGAGCGTTTGTTAGGGGGCCGCCGCAGCATTGCTGCGCTGCT
>UCKU01000064.1 GCA_900473185.1 Hyphomicrobiales bacterium
AGGCCGAAGGTCAGGTTGAAGAAGGGCGGGCCGACGGAGATCTTGTCGCCGGTCAGCGTTTCCAAGACCAGCGGATAGAGCGTGCCGGTCAGCACCGTGCCGCAGGCAACCGTCAGGATCAGGTTGTTGACGACGAGCGCCCCCTCGCGCGAGATCGGCGCAAACAACCCGCCGGCCGACAGGAGGGGCGCGCGGAAGGCAAAGAGCGACAGCGCTCCGCCGATGAAGATCAAGAGGATGCAGAGGATGAAGACGCCGCGGCTCGGGTCGCTGGCAAAGGCATGCACCGAGGTCAGGACACCGGAGCGCACCAGGAAGGTGCCCATCAGCGACAGCGAGAAGGTGAGGATGGCAAGCAGCACCGTCCAGATCTTCAGCGCCTCGCGTTTTTCCATGACGAGAGCCGAGTGCAGAAGTGCGGTGCCGGCCAGCCAGGGCATGAAGGAGGCATTCTCCACCGGATCCCAGAACCACCAGCCGCCCCAGCCGAGCTCGTAATAGGCCCAGTAGGAGCCCATGGCGATACCGAGCGTCAGGAAGGTCCAGGCAGCGAGCGTCCAGGGCCGCACCCAGCGCGCCCAGGCGGCATCGATGCGGCCATCGAGGAGGGCAGCAACGGCAAACGAGAAGCAGACGGAGAAGCCGACATAACCGAGGTAGAGCAGCGGCGGATGGATGGCCAGCCCGATATCCTGCAGCACCGGGTTCAGATCCTTGCCTTCGGCAGGAGCCGGATCGAGGCGCACGAAGGGATTGGAGGTCAACAGGATGAAGAGGATGAAGGCGACCGAGATCCAGGCCTGGACGGCGAGAACATTGGCCTTCAGCGTATCGGGCAGATTGCGCCCGAAGACGGCGACCAGCGCGCTGAACAGCGCAAGGATCAGGAGCCAGAGCATCATCGATCCCTCGTGATTGCCCCAGACGCCGGAGTATTTGTAGATCAGCGGCACCAGCGAATGCGAGTTCTCCCAGACATTCTGAACCGAGAAGTCGGAGACGACATGGGCATAGGTCAAGACGCCGAAGGAGAAGGCGACGAGGGCAAAGAGCAGGACGGAGCCCAAGGGCGCGACATCCATCATCGCCTGATCGCCGCGCCGGGCACCGATCACGGGCACGACCGACAGGACGATCGCGGTTGCGAGCGCCAGAACCAGCGCATAATGGCCGATCTCGATGATCATGGTGTCGCCTTTGTCTCTTGCGCCTGGGCTTCCTGGCCCTTGGCTTCAGCACCTTGCGGCACCTGACCTTGCGGCGCCTCACCTTGCGATGTCGGTCCCTTGCCCTCTTCCCAGAGGCCCTGAGCCTTCAGCCTGTCGGCCACTTCCTTCGGCATATAGGTCTCGTCATGCTTGGCAAGCACGGTATCGGCGGTGAAGACATGGCTGCCGGTCTCGAAACTTCCTTCGGTCACCACCCCCTGCCCCTCGCGAAACAGGTCCGGCAGGATGCCCTGGTAACGGACATTGACGATCTCTCCGCTCGGATCGGTCACCGCAAAGCGCACCACCGAACCCTCGCCGCGCATGACGCTGCCGCTTCCCACAAGGCCGCCGAGGCGGATGCGGGTGCCCGGCGCCACCGGCGTCTTGGCGAGGTCGCCCGGCATATAGAAATAGGCGACCGACTGGCTGAAGGCGAACATCACGAGCAGCACGGCGACAAGGATGAAGCTCATACCGCCGGCAATCACCGCCAGGCGTTTCTGCTTGCGCGTCATTGCGTCAACCCCTCCGTCGCGATGCCGAGTTCCTTTGCCAGCGCCAGGAGCTGCTTGCCCTGATCACCGGATGCCGGGAAGGCGGCAAGCCCCCGCTTCAAGGCGCCGGCGGCGCGATCCTTGTCGTTCAATACGGCGTAAGAGCGGACGAGACGCATCCAGCCCTCGAAATTGTCGGGATCGGCACTCAGTTTGGCATCCAGGCTTTCCACCATGCCACGGATCATCTGCTGACGGTCGCCGCTGCTCATCGTCTGCGCCGTCGCGACATCCTCCGCCGTCGGGCCGCCCAGAACGGGCGGTTGTGCGGCAGGCGGGGCTGCAGGCGCAACCGCCGTGCCGCCGTTCCTGGCAATATGCTCGTTGACCAGCGGCAGCCAGGGTGCATCGGCCGGCGATTGTCTGGCGAGATCCTCGAAGGCGGTGCGCGCCTGATCGGGCTGGCCCGCCTGCTCAAGGCTCAACGCAACATAAAAACGGGCGCGCGGGTTGTTCGGCTCAAGCGCCA
>UCKU01000063.1 GCA_900473185.1 Hyphomicrobiales bacterium
TTGTGAACATCCTTCAGAGGACTGGAGATGCCACGGATAAAATAGGCCGCAGCGGCGATGCCGCCGACAAAGACGATCAGCGAGGCGGTGAGCGCCTTCCAGATCGTCGCATTGACCTTCTGCTGGAGGTCATCGAGATAGACGCCGGTACCGACGACGATCTTCCATGGTTCGAAGGCCTTGGAATAGGCGCCCTTGAGGAAGACCTGGTCTTCCGGCTGGCCGGGCTTGCCCCAGTAGTAGAAGGTACGGCCGCCGCCGGCCTTGCCGTGGTCGACGAGCGCCTGGCTGAATTTCGTGCCCGTCTTGTCGACCTGACCGCTCATGTCCTTACCGATATTGGTCGGATTCGGATGGAAGACCTGGACGACGTTGTAGTCCATGCCGAAGAGATATCCTGATGGCTGGAAGGTCACGCGCTTCAGGATGTCGAAGGCTTCGGCCTGGGCAGCTTCATGCGTCATCTGGCCGGCCTTCTCGCGTTCGTAGAAGGTGTTGAGGACGGAAATGCCCGATTCGACCTGCGTGCGAAGCATGTCGAAACGCTCATCATAGATCGCCTGCTCGGATGTACGGATTTCAAAATAGGTTGCGACTGCAAATGCAGCCATCAGAACGCCGACCAGCGCGAAAAGCTGGTGGGCAATCTTGAGCTTCTTCATGATTGACCTCACGGAAAGGTGAAAAGCAATATCCCGGATCGGTCAACTCCCGACCTGCGCACGATAAATCGCGCGCCCAGCTAACGCATTCATGCGTTCTCCGGTCCCCCGTAAGTAAAATTAAAGTGAATGATTAAATTATCCTTTAACAAATGCAGCACTTCTACTCGGCACACCTAGTAGAAGTGACTGGTAGCTTCTTGCAGACTTGTATAAGTTGCAGCTCTTTATAATTGCAATCATATAAATTAGAATACACTTATTTTAAATAGACAAAACGCACCCTGCTTCTCTTCAGGGCGCGTTCGCGACGATCGAAACTTTGATCGGAGTGGTCAGGGATCCGAATTAGAAACGGAGCTCAAACGCCGAAGCGTCGAGAGGTGTGGTTCCGCCCATGCCGGCCGTTATCGGCTTCGCGTCGCTGCCGATAACGGCTGCCGTCGCCTCATTGTCGATACCTTCGGTGGGCACCGGCGGGGCCAGCGCAAGCATCTGCTCGGGCGTTGCCTTGCTCACGAAGAGGACGGGGGAACCACCCATCCAGTTTTCGGTGCGATAGATCTTCTTTTCTCCGTCGACATCACGGACCTCGGCCTGCTGGAAAGCGCCGGGGCGCAGCTCCGGCACTGAATAATCCTTCTTTGAGGCTTCCGTCTGGAGCGGCGGGCAATGGCCGCAGGTCTCAATAATGATGCTGCCGGCTTCCTTCGGCTTGCTCGGCCCGACCACTTCAATCGAACCAGCCATGGCGGAACCAGCCGCCAGCAGAAATACTGCATTGAGGAAAATCTGACGCATCAGCACTACTCCGTCTCATATTAGGAGCCAGATTAGCGCAGCTTTGTTTCCATCCCGTCAGAAGAAAGGGTAAAAATTTAGCGAAACGGCCCGTTGTCCGCCCGCTGGTTATGCCTTTTCGCGTTCGACCGCACGCCAGCCGATATCGCGGCGGCAGAAGCCGTTGTCCCATTTCACCCCGTCGATCAGGGCATAGGCGCGATCCTTCGCCTCGCCGACCGTGCGGCCCGTCGCCGTCACGTTCAGAACGCGGCCGCCGGTTGCCACGAGCGCACCATCCTTCAGCGATGTGCCGGCATGGAACACCTTCTCACCCTCGCCGGCCGCCGGCAGCGCGAGGATCGGGGTGTTTTTCTCATAAGAGCCGGGATAGCCTTTCGAGGCCATGACGACGGTCAGCGCAGGGTCGTCGGTCCATTCGGCCTCGACCTGATCCAGCGTACCATGGGCACAGGCAAGCAGCAGCGGCAGGAGGTCGCTCTTCAGCCGCATCATCAGCACCTGGCATTCCGGATCACCGAAGCGGACATTGTATTCGATAAGTTCCGGCCCCTTGGCGGTCATCATCAGGCCTGCGAAGAAGACACCGCTGAAGGGATGGCCACTTTCGGCCATGCCGTGAATGGTCGGCTCGATGATCTCCTTCATCGTACGCTCGATCGTCTCGGCCGTCATGACGGGCGCCGGCGAATAGGCGCCCATACCGCCGGTATTCGGGCCGGTATCGCCCTCGCCGACGCGCTTGTGGTCCTGCGCGGTTGCCAGGGGCAGAGCGCTCTTTCCGTCGCAAAGGCAGAAGAAGCTCGCTTCCTCGCCATCGAGATAGGCTTCGACGACGACCTCGGCCCCTGCCTCCCCAAACGCGCCTTCGAAACAATCGTCCACCGCGGCTAGTGCCTCGTCCAGTGTCATGGCAACCGTGACACCCTTACCGGCGGCAAGACCATCGGCCTTGACGACGATCGGCGCGCCCTGCTCACGGATATAGGCCTTGGCCTTCGGAGCGTTGTTGAAACGCTGATAGGCACCGGTCGGGATATTGTAGCGGGCGCAGATATCCTTGGTGAAACCCTTGGAACCCTCAAGCTGGGCAGCCGCCGCAGACGGGCCGAAGGCCGCAAAGCCTGCGGCACGCAGCGCATCGGCGATGCCGGCAACGAGCGGGGCTTCCGGTCCAACGACGACGAAGTCGATCGCCTTTTGCCGGCAGAAGGCGACCACCGCATCGTGGTCGTCGACATTGACCGCGACCAGTGTCGCATGTTCTGCGATGCCGGGATTGCCTGGCGCAGCGTAGAATTCCGTCATCAGCGGCGATTGCGCCAGCTTCCAGGCGAGTGCGTGCTCGCGTCCGCCCGATCCGATCAACAGAACCTTCATGCCTGATCCCTTTGCTGCTGGTCTGGCCTATTAGCCTAGTCTGTTGGTCTGGCGGTTAAGCGGGAAGGCCCGAAAGGTCAAGCGGGAAAGCTCACCAGCCCCCGCCTCCAC
>UCKU01000080.1 GCA_900473185.1 Hyphomicrobiales bacterium
AGCCAGCGTTTCGGCCGATGCCGTGGTCTCTTCGGCCATAGCAGCGTTCTGCTGGGTGGCAGCGTCGAGCTGGTTCATCGAGGACGAGATCGAGCGCAGCGTCGTATCCTGTTCGGAAGCGCTGTGGGCGATCTTGGCGACGATCTCGTTGGCTGCCTTGATCTGGTCGGAGATGCGCTTCAGCGCTTCGCCTGCCTCGCCGACGAGGCGGACACCGTGGTCGACCTGGCTGGAGGAGCGGGCGATCTGATCCTTGATCTCCTTGGCGGCAGCAGCCGAGCGCTGGGCCAGTTCGCGGACTTCCTGGGCGACGACGGCAAAGCCCTTGCCGCTTTCGCCGGCACGCGCTGCCTCGACACCGGCGTTGAGCGCCAGCAGGTTCGTCTGGAAGGCGATCTCGTCGATGACGCCGATGATCTTGGTGATCTCCGACGAGGACTTTTCGATGCCGCTCATGGCTTCGATCGCCTGGGTGACGATCGCATCGCTGTGGGTGGCTTCCGTCGAGACGGAGTGAACCCGCTTGCTGGCTTCATGGGCACCATCGGCCGTCTGGCGGACGGCGACGGTCAGCTCGTCGAGAGCAGCCGAGGTTTCTTCCAGGCTTGCGGCCTGGCGCTCGGTGCGCTGTGAAAGCTCGTTGGAGGCGCGGCGGATCTCTTCCTTGGCGACACCGATATCACCGCCCTTGGCGCTGACCTGGGCCATGGCCGCTTCCAGATGCGAAAGCGCATCGTTGAAGTTGTCGCGCAGGGCCGCGTATTTCTGGCCGATGTCGGCGCAACGCACCGTCAGGTCGCCGTGGGCGATCTGCTCCAGCGCCTGGCCGATGGTGCTGACGACGCGAGCCTGCATGGAGGCTTCATCCTGCTGATGGCGCAGGTTGCTTTCGCGCTCGCTTTCGAGAGCCAGCTGCTGGGCAGCCTCGCGATCGGACATCGCGTGACGTTCCTTGATCTTTTCCTGCAGCGACTGCGTCGCCTTCGCCATCATGCCGACTTCGTTGTTCATCCCGGTATGCGGGATCTTCAGCGAAACATCTTCCTCGGCAACAGCCTGCAGGGCGTTGTGAACATCCTTCAGAGG
>UCKU01000075.1 GCA_900473185.1 Hyphomicrobiales bacterium
ATTTGGCTCGATGGGTACACCCCGGTACCGAACCTGCGTGGCAAGACGCAGATCAAGGAATTCGATAATTTCCCGACGCTCGAACAGCTCCCGCTCTGGGGCTTCGATGGTTCGTCGACGATGCAGGCCGAAGGCCGCAGCTCTGACTGCGTGCTGAAGCCGGTCGCCATCTATCCCGACCCGGCCCGCACCAACGGCGTGCTCGTCATGTGCGAAGTCATGATGCCGGATGGCGTCACCCCGCATGCAAGCAACGCCCGTGCGACCATCCTCGATGACGAAGACGCATGGTTCGGCTTCGAACAGGAATATTTCTTCTACGAAAACGGCCGTCCGCTCGGCTTCCCGGAAAGCGGCTACCCGGCTCCGCAGGGTCCGTACTACACCGGCGTCGGTTATTCGAATGTCGGTTCGGTTGCTCGCGAAATCGTCGAAGAACATCTCGACCTCTGCCTCGCTGCCGGCATCAACCACGAAGGCATCAACGCCGAAGTGGCCAAGGGCCAGTGGGAATTCCAGATTTTCGGCAAGGGCTCCAAGAAGGCCGCCGACCAGATCTGGATGGCGCGCTACCTCCTGCAGCGCCTGACCGAGAAGTACGGCATCGACATCGAGTATCACTGCAAGCCGCTCGGCGACACCGACTGGAACGGTTCGGGCATGCATTGCAACTTCTCGACCAAGTTCATGCGCGAAGTTGGCGGCAAGGCCTATTTCGAGGCGCTGATGGCGCAGTTCGACAAGAACCTGATGGACCACATCAACGTCTACGGCCCAGACAACGACAAGCGTCTGACCGGCAAGCATGAGACGGCTCCGTGGAACAAGTTCTCCTACGGCGTTGCTGATCGTGGCGCTTCGATCCGCGTTCCGCATTCCTTCGTGAAGAACGACTACAAGGGCTACCTCGAAGATCGCCGCCCGAACTCCCAGGGCGACCCCTACCAGATCGCTTCGCAGGTTCTGAAGACGATCTCGGAAGTCCCGACTTCCGGCTTCGCTTCGGCTGCAGC
>UCKU01000062.1 GCA_900473185.1 Hyphomicrobiales bacterium
CGATTTGGTTTTTGAGATTTCCGTTTCAAGAGCTGTAACAGAAAAATATGCCGGTTTTCGCCTCCGCCCGCTGACCCAATCCGACTCGTGAATTCCGGGGCTCTGAGACGGCGTATAAGTGCTCGCATCAAGTGCCGGTCGACTTTTCTTGGACGAACCCGGTCCTACGAGCCTTTTAAACGAGGATGGATGCAGCATCGACCGTCTTATTGGACGCAGCTTCGACGATCCAGATCGTGAGCAACTAAATCCGGCGGATCGTTCTATGTCGTCTGCCCAGACCGATCCTGAAGCATTTGTTCGCGAGCGCTTTTTGCCGCCAGGGATAACGCCTTCCTTATTCTTTCGGGGCTGATGGGGCCCCCTCCTTTTGCGTCTTCGAAGATGTCAGGATCAGCAGATAGATAGGCGACGCTCAGTCCGAATCCGGCAAACAGCGCGCGTGCGATAGAGGGGCCGGTAAGGCCGTCACCAAGCCGAACGTCGATGATCGCGGCATCCGCCTCCGGTCCAAGCTCTATCGCTTCGGAAGTGTTCGTCGCAATACCGGCGATTTCAAATCCTTCGGGGATCGCGATACCCTCGATCGCAAGAGCAAGTGCCGGTTCCTTTTCGACGATGAGTAGACGCATGGTTCCTCTCCAAGGCAGTTCGGCACGCTCACAGCCGTCGCCACCAGGACGTGGTGATCGGTAAGGCAAAGCTCACAGTTTTGAGATCTCGTAGATCATTCTCTCACCAAGTTCGGTGATTGCCTCCTGGCGCCGCCACCCACTAAACACCCCGATTCCTTTAGCTGTTCCTCGTATAAGACTTCAGTCCGGGGGTATCCCGGACCAAGGTACCCGGGTACTGATCACCCGGCCGCAACAATGAAGTTTCCCTGCCTGCCGCTGGCCAGGATGCGGACCGCGGACTGGCAGCCGGTGGAACGATGTCCTTCACGGGACGATGAATGAAGTGAGGCCGCTATGGAACTTGTACCGATCGGGCTTACCGGCAAGACGCGTCTTAGATTGTTCTACTTCATTCTACTGACCCCCTAATGGGAGGGCAAAGACCCGATCCCGAAGAGAAGCGAGGCCCGTGAACGATGTCGGATACCGCTGAAAGCGGAAGGCTCGATAGCGCTTGACCTCACACGCCGAATAGAGGTTCCATAAATCTTTCGTGACCTGCCGCATTGGAACATGTGCCATCAGCCGTTGTTTAGCTGCCGTGAGAGAAACGATGACCCTGAAGGACAAGATAATGCGTATGAAACTCGTAGCTGCGTCACTGCTCGCCCTCGGCATGGCAACATCCCTGTCCTATGCTCAGTCCAACCCGACGCCGAATAATATGGCAGGCGATAAGACCATGGGTGAAGACGCTGGCGGCGGCGCAAATGGCGACATGCAGAACAACACAGGGACAGGCCCTGTCGTAATCGACCCCGGCTCAACGAATAGCACTGTCGGCGGCCCCATGAACTCAACGGGCGCCGTCAACCGCGCAAACTGTCCTGCCCGAGCTGCTCCTGGCGCAGTCGATACCCAGGCAGGCAATAGCGGTGCGTCGGTTAGCGACGCTTGCCCGGACACCGACGGCCAGTGACATCCGGCCAAATGGCTTGATGACTTGTTAGTGGTCGCAAAGTTGACGGCCCGCCGATCGACGGCGGGCTTTGCTGTCAGATCGCCAAGCACCATCCGAACTCCAACTACCGGGTTCATGCGATCGAAGGCCGATCGGGAACATGTTGACGAAAAGGCGCCTATTGACCGTCGTTTGGCCGATCAGGCGGACCGCACTGGGCTTCAGCTGAAATACCAACCTGACAGAAGTTTATTCTGAAAGAAACGTGGCGACCGCCCTTGCAAGATCGACGGGGTTCTCCTCGGCCACGTGATGACCGCTTTCGATACCGAAACCACGGACGTCGGTCGCCCAGTCCCGCCAGATCGCAACGGGGTCGCCGTAAATCTTTGCGAGATCGTCCCGAGCCGACCACAGGCAGAGCATCGGACAGATAACTTTGCGACCTGCGTCGCGATCTGCTTTATCGTGGAGATGGTCAATGCGAATCCCGGCGCGATAGTCCTCCATCATGCCGTGAACGACCTCGGGCCGATGAATCGCTTTGCGTAGATCCTCGTAGGCTTCTTCACCCATCAGGTCTGGCGAAAGACTATCGTACCATGCTTCGGGATCGGCCAGGATCACTCTCTCGGGCTTCTCTGGCTGGGCGAAGAAAAACCAGTGGTACCAGTCTCTGGCGAACTTCCAATCTGCTCGCTCGAGGTGTTCGAGAACCGGAATGCAATCGACGACAATCAGCTTTCGAACTACTTCCGGATGGTTCATCGCCATGCGGAACGCCGTGAGACTGCCTCGATCGTGGCCAAGAGCGAAGAACTCGTTGTGGCCCAATCGTCTCATGAGTTCTACCAGAGCAATCGCCTTCTCTGCCTTCGAGGAGTGCCGGCTGTCAGCAGCGTCCGGTGGCACATATGAGCGGCCGAACCCGGGAACGTCGGGACATATGACGGTAAACGATGACGACAAAAGATCGGCGACCCTCCCCCACGTCATGTGCGTGCGTGGATGGCCGTGCAGGAGAACGATGGCAGGACCGCTCCCACCAACACGCAGACGGATAGGACCGGCATCAACCTGGACGGTCATGAGCTGGAAATCTCGAAATGCCATTTGCCCCCCAGCGTTGGTGATGAAGTCGGCCTTCCAGCGGCCTCGAGGACTGTAGCCTTCGGCGAGATCACCACCTTCACATCCATCGTCTGTCGCCGACGATCCAAAGCCCGTGCCGCCGTTGTTCTGGCGGCTAGGGTCCAATGAATACGCATGACCGATCGGCAGTTTCCATCAAGGTGTCGACGGCTGCGTCGCTCGTTGAGAATAGCGCCGATCGCGCATCGGACAATACGAGCCCGAAAGACTGATGGGCCGAGGAGAATATCACCAGTGATCTGCCCCATGATCGACGGCTGCCCGATCCCAACCATCGCCTCGCCAAACAGCCGACCGATTACAACAAGGATGATGATCTCAGGAACAATGCGTCAGATAAGCCGGCAGGACGGAGACTGCGACAAGCATTGATACTCTTCTCCTGCCAGCCTTTCACGCGACCTCTGACCCGGAGGTTAGAGTAGTCGCTACAGTTTTAACAATTTCCGGAAAAACCTGGGGAGTATGAGCAGCAAGGGCTCCGCATCGACAGCCGGTCAACGGCATTCAATCCGTCCATGGAACCGGGAGGTCGATATCGGTTCACTCGGCCGCCCCAGCAGAAGGATCGCCTCGTCCGCATTTACGGGCTTCAGGCCTTCAAACCAGGCCGCAATGACTGTGCTGAGGCAGTCTTCCCGAAGCCGCCGGCTGTCATATGCCGGTTGGGATGCGGGATCGTCGCCTCGAAAGATTTCGTTCAATCCCAATAGTCCGCTGCTGACGAGGCGATCTTTGTTCGGTGCGAGCCTCCTTTGGGTCTCGCTTGATATCCTGCATGCAATGGTGATCGTTGGTTTTAGGAGATCTGACCTAGTGCTGCTCTTTACCGTTTCCAGTGGCCGCGCGTGAAAATTTTCCTAATTTCATCTCTGACTTACAATCGCGCCCATCGATATGCAGACGAGCCGGTTTTGGTCCTTTTCTGCCGTTGACTTGCTGCTCGCGAACTTTCAAAAGTGACACAATGACCGAGGCGACTTTCATGCGCGAAAATAATCCTGCCTTGTCCAACCAGGGCGAACTGGCCGCGATCATTCGCGATTGCGACTGGGCAGGCACCGCCCTTGGACCGATATCGTCCTGGCCGATCCAGCTCAGATGCGCAGTCGATATCGCGCTCCCCTCCCGTGCTCAGATCGTCATGTTCTGCGGACCTGATTTCATCGCCATTTATAATGACGCCTACGCACCGACCATCGGGACAAAGCACCCTGCAGCGCTTGGCAGGCCGGCGAAAGAAAACTGGGCGGAGCTTTGGGATGATTTGGAGCCGCTGCTGCGCAAGGTTTTGGAGACTGGCGAGACCGTTTTTGCCAAGGACAGGCCTTTTTATATCGAGAGGCATAACAGGCCTGAAACGGTCTATTTCGATATCTCCTATTCCCCTGTATCCGATGAAAACGGCAAGGTTCTCGCGGTCTTCTGTGTCGTCAGCGAAACGACCGCCCGGGTCGGCTACGAGGCGACGCTCAAACGGCTCGCATCGATCATTGCTTCCTCGGAAGATGCAATTCTCGGTATCGATCTCTCTATGATGGTCACCGACTGGAACGATGGCGCCGAGAAGCTCTACGGCTATTCGTCCAGCGAAATTCTCGGTCGCCCGGTGACAGTTCTTATTCCAGACGATCGCGTAGATGAGGAGGCTCGCATCATCGCCCGCATCAGGGCGGGCGAGCGTATCGAGACCCACGAGACGATCAGGCGCCATAAGAGCGGAAAACTCTTGGAGGTCTCCCTTACGGTATCTCCGATCTATGATGCGGATGGCAGAATCGTCGGCGCCTCGAAAATCGCCAGGGATATTACCGCGCGCAAACAAGCCGAGCGGGTCCAGGAGGTTCTCATCGCCGAGTTGAACCATCGGGTCAAGAATATCCTGGCAACGGTTGCGGCCATCGCACGTCAGACATTTGCGGGCGCGCGGGATTTCGAGGCAGCAAGGGCGGCTTTCGACGCAAGGCTGCAAAGCTTGGCGAGGGCCCATGATTTGCTCACCCATGGCAACTGGGGGGCCGCAAGCCTTCGGAGGGTGGTCGCGGAAGCGCTGTCAGCATACTCGACGGAGCGCGTCGACATCACTGGGCCGGATATCAGTATCTCGCCCAAAGCAGTGGTCGCGATCGCGCTCATTGTGCATGAGTTGGCCACCAATGCTGCCAAATACGGCGCCTTATCGGCCGAGTCTGGCAAAATTGCAGTCTCCTGGAAGTTGGAAGGTTCGCCCGACTTCTTGCTGAGACTGCTATGGAGTGAGAGCGGTGGCCCTCCGGTTAGACCCCCCTCACGGCGTGGGTTCGGGTCGCGCTTGATCGAGGCAATGTCGTCGGGACAGCTCAACGGCCGCGCAGAACTTGCGTATGACGAGAGTGGCCTGCGTTGCCTGATCAGCGCACCTCTGGATGTAGAATGGAGAGATTCTGACCACGAGGTTGCGGACTCGGCCTAACGAGGCGCCTTGGTCGGCCAGCGCAGCACTGCGCCGAACTCAGGATCTCGGGGAATGTTCGAGCGGCGCATTCCGCTCAGGCTCGAGCTCAACGAAGACCGGGTCGATGCCCGTTTCAAAACGGAGTTCTAACCGGTGGCCTTGGCGAAAAGAGAAGGCGCAGTCGCAGATCAAGCGTATCGCTATCACGGGCTGATCCACCCAACTAGACGGCCAGGCGGCTTGGCCTGCGCTGGCCGTCAGTCTCTCGCCAACAGGCCGCAACTGGGTATTCCGGGGCGAGGTGACGGGTTGTATGCCCGCGGTGATCCGTCCGGTGCGATACCGCGGAGAGGTCCTCCAAATGGATCTGTCGGCAGGGGGACAGATCATTCGTCTTGACGACGATACGCACGTCCTGAACGACGACAAATTCGACGCTTCAGGATCTCGCACCGTCATTGGGGTGTTCTTGGTTTGCGGGCAAATTTCACTCAGGAAAAGGCGAAGGCGTAGCGGCTGGACGTGAACCTTGCCGCGGTGGCCATTCCTAGCTTATCGAAGCTGGCAACGTCGACGTATTAGCTTCGGCTTTGAAAGAGGCGCGTGAAGGCGCCTCTCGCGCATCTAAATCCCCGCTGTCGCCGCGCCTGCCCGAATCGCCAAGCATCGTTGCGGCCGCCAGCATCCGCCCCGGCGTTATCTGCTTGAAAAAGCCAGATGAGGAAGCCGCCGGGGAAACACGGTGGATTTCCTGTCCGGTCCCGCCGCTACGGTGGGCATGCCGGCTTCAAGGCATGCGCCAACGAATGCGTCGCGAGCAAGCACAGCGGGTATCGCGCCACTCAGCGCTCCCCGGCACAGCTTGACTGCCCGGTCATGTCTCTGGCCGTGACGGAATGGCCATTCGTTTTCTAGGAAATCCAAGGCATCGTATGTGCCTGCAAATGTGCGGTCCAAACCACACTGAAGCCGGATCCTGACCGGCCGACTCCATGGAACATCGTTCAGCGGCATCTTGTCCTCCTTACAAGCCACCAATGATCCTGACGATAAGATATTGTGAAGGGTCTACGAGCGTTCAAGAGGTAAGAGAGGCGCTCGGCTCGGCTGGGCCGACAAGGCAGACAATCACGAAGCCAACGATGAGCAGCATCGTCAAATTCGCGAATTTTATCCATTAACGATATCGCGACGATCCCACCCCGCCGGCTGAGTGACGGCTCAATTTGACCGGTTTGCGCTCCTGCTCGTTACGACGTTATCTGGTCATCGCTTCGGCGTCGCCATCCCACCGTCACCGTCCAAATGCCCGTCGTCGCCTCATGCTGCGAAACACGACGACCTCGTCCCTAGGATCGATGAAGAACATCCCGGGCGACAGCTGCAACTGCAGGCCGTCGGCACTCAGCTACCGGTCGTCCCATCGCTGGAACAAAAAGAGCGCCACATGCTTTTCTCTCTGCAACAAATGGAGGATGCACCATGGTATTTACACCGAATGATCCCCTCGGCCGCCCCGACCGGGATGCTGACCTGCGAACAACCCCGATCGACCGCCGCCGCAGCGGACCCTGGGCTTTCATCATCTTGCTAGCGCTCATCGCCATCGCAGGATTTGCATATTACAACTACGGGACGCCGGGCACTGATCCGCAAACGACCGCGTCTACCAATCAGGCAGAGCCGACGGCCGTCCCCGCCCCGGCGACACCGGTTGCGCCGACGGGGGGCAATGCCCCAAACGCACCGACGGCGCCCAGCAGGTAGCGGCCAGCAATAGTGGATGAAGCCCGCTAATCCACGAAGCCGGAAAAAATGAGCCCGACATGATTGTCGGGCTCCGAGTAGGCAGTGAGAAGCTGGCGCAGTCCACCAATCACTGTTGCGCTCCACTGTTCCGGGCGAGGGCATCCACGGCGCAGTATCGTGATTTCGCGACAATCCAGCTTGGCGGCGCCATGAATAGCGACCGTGAAGCCGCGGATCAGGGGAATGGCGTTGCCAACGACGCGGCAAACTCCGGATAGAGGCTTTCACGCAAGCGCTCGAGGTGTTTGATACGTGTCTGTTCGCGGAGCATGGTGTCCGCCGTCGTATCGCACCAGCCATCCTGAAGATTGTCAGTCGTCATTATCCGGCCGCCGGAGACAATGAATTCGCAAAGCCGCCGTCTGGCGTGAATTTCTCCGGTCAGTTCAAAACAATGCGCCTGGCGGGTCATCACATATCGTCTCCACATAGTACTTTGAGGAGATGGATAAGCCCCGCGCCTCGACCAGAGGGACCAAGGTCTGAGGTTGATGGTCATTGCGTCAATGAACGACCCGCGCCAAAGCCATCCGGGATAGCGCCTAGGGGCAAGCCTCGTCGTCAAATACATTTGCGGGGAGTAGGTGTCACGGAGGCTGGCCGACGGCTACGAGCGTTAGGCTCGGGTCTCTGGCGTTGTTTCTTCAGTGAGCCGGTCTCGCCACATCCTGGAAAACGTGATGCCGGCCTTTTCCAAGCACAGACGATCGGTCGCAGACTGCCTGGCCGCCCAAGGGGGTGAGAGCCATGTCTTTTCGAAGAAAAATGAACGCCGACCGATCCAGGAAAACGCAAGCTTTGCGATCGGAACAATCGTGCTCGCCGGCCATTAATTCGCCAAAAGAGCCAGGAGCACCAGATGCACACCGATCGACCATTCGAGCGGCGCAAAAAGTTGCGCGGACACGCCTACACGCTTGCTGAATTTCAGCAGAAATACGAGCTTGCTTGCCCGGAGGCCAAGTACTTGTTTGCCAAATTCGGGCCGTCTTCCATCGATTTGGACCTGTTGATGTCGGCAAAAAGGCGCGCTCCGACCATACATTCGATAACGGATGAGATCAGCCTCTAGATCTCCGACCTCGGGTTATCGCATTCTCGTCGGGCGAGCAAAATATGCAACCACGACAAAGCGCGGATGGGGGACCGTTTTGCGGGCAATGGTATCGCCGGCGCGCATAGGCGATCGTAGAACCGGCAGCGTTATCACGACCCGACCTCCTTGAGCGGGACAATCGCCGCGCATGTTGGGCTGATCGCCGATCCTCCCCTTGAAATTCGCGCATGACTTTGCCAACTCATCGACGCCGTTTTCAATATGAAGGAGTAGCCGCACACATGCCGACCGCCGCAGAAACGCCTGCTGAGAGCCATGTCTTTGAGGCCGACGTCGCCCGCCTTCTGCATATGATGGTGCACTCGGTCTATTCGGACAAGAACGTCTTCCTGCGCGAGCTGATATCGAACGCCGCCGACGCCTGCGAAAAGTTGCGATACGAGTCGATCGAAACACCGTCGCTTTCCGGATCCGATCCCGAGAGCCGCATTGTTCTGTCGCTCGATGAGGAGCATCGACAGCTGTGCGTGGAGGACAACGGGATCGGGATGAGCCGGGAAGAGCTGGTTGAAGCGCTCGGAACCATCGCCCGGTCGGGTACGCGGGCCTTCATGGAACAGCTTGAAGCCGGCAAAGTGGCCGAAGGGGCTCAATTGATCGGCCAGTTCGGCGTTGGCTTCTATTCCTGTTTTATGGTAGCCGAGCGCGTCGACGTCGTCTCGCGTCGGGCCGGCTCGAACGAGGCCTGGCTGTGGTCTTCCGACGGTAAAGGCAACTACAGCGTCAGCCCCGTCGATGTTGCGCAGGCGCCCGCACGCGGCACTCGTATTCTCCTTCATCTGATGGAGGAGGCGAAGAAATATACGTCCCGGCGGACCATCGAGCAGATTGTCAAGGAGCAGTCGGGCCACGTGCCAGTCGCAATCAGCATTGTCGACAAGCCGGGCGGCGAAGCGCAACGGATCACCGATGGCAGCGCACTCTGGACGAAATCGAAAAACGACGTCAGTCAGGATGAGTATCGTGATTTTTATCGCGGAATCTCCGGCCAATATGACGATCCGGCGCTGACCGTGCACTTCCGTGCAGAAGGCCGACATGAATATTCCGCTCTTGCTTTCGTTCCCGGCTCGCAGCCCTTCGACATGTTCGATCCTGACCGCAGGGGCCGAATGAAACTCTACGTCAAGCGCGTGTTCATTACCGACGATGCCGAACTCCTGCCCCGCTACCTTCGTTTCGTGCGCGGCCTTGTCGACACATCCGACCTACCCCTCAACGTCTCGCGCGAGATGATTCAAGAGAGCCCTGTCCTGTCCTCGATAAAAAAGGGTGTCGCTAACAGGGTCATCACGGCGATCGAAAAACTTGCCGAAAGCCAAGGGGATACGTTCCTCACGCTTTGGGAGAATTTCGGCGCCGTATTGAAGGAGGGCATCTACGAAGATTTCGAGCGGCGTGCCCAGCTTCTGGCCTTGTCACGCTTCCGCACCACTGCTTCCTCGGATGGATATCGCTCACTTGCCGATTATGTGCGGGACGCCAAGGATGGACAGAGCGCCATTTATTATCTTGCCGGCGTCAGCCTGGAACAGTTGAAGGCATCGCCGCAGCTGGAAGGTTTCCGCGCGCGAGGCGTCGAAGTGCTACTGCTGACGGACTCGATCGACAGTTTCTGGGTCATGAACGCGCCGGAATTCGAAGGAAAGACGTTCAAGTCGATTACGCAGGGTGCCGCGGATCTGTCGCAATTTCCCGCGCTCGACGACGAAAAGGCCCCACCACCGGAGACGGCCGCCGGTGCCCAGACCTTCATTGCCTTTGTCAAGGACAAGCTTGCCGACCAGGTTGCCGATGTCAGGGCGTCAATTCGCCTGACGGAAAGCGCGGTCTGCCTCGTCGCCTCCGACGAAGGTTACGACCGGCAGATGGAGAAGATCCTGCAGAGCGCCGGTCGCCTCCAGGACACCGCCAAGCCGATCCTGGAAATCAACCCGAACCACGCGATGATCAAGGCAATCGCGGACCTGGAGGATCATTCGCCGCTGAAAGGCGACGCGGCGCAGCTGCTGCTCGACCAGGCTCGCATTCTCGATGGCGATAAGCCGACAGATCCTCGTGCCTTTGCCGAACGTCTCGGGCGCCTTTTCGAGAAAGCGGCGCGCCCCTGAATCCTCGGCGCTCTCTTGGCCGCCACTTTTGGGTTGGCGCGGGCAGTTGTAGCTCGCGCCGGACGGCGCCGGTGGCGCGATCCAGCCGTCGGTGGAAGTTGCGGGCGATGGAACCACGCTGCTGGAGAATGCGTGCGCAATCGGGCTGGAAGGTATCATCGCCAAGCGCCGCGACAGTACCTACCGCTCGGGCCGCAACGGCGATTGCCTGAAGTTAAGTGCGTGCAAAGTGAGAGCTTCATGGTCATCGGTTACGAGCAATGCAAATTGGCGCGCAGCGGCATCGGAAGCCTGCTCCTTGCCGGCCGCGGCGGTTCCGCTTGGGTCTCGTCGGCTCCGTCGGAACTGGGTTTCAAAGAAAATGATTCGGCATATCTCAGGCGACCCTCGACAAACTCAGGACAAAAACCCCGGTCCTGCCGCTCAAAGGCAAGGACCTGGTCTTCGCGCAGCCGACGCTCATTGCCGAGATCGAGTTGGGCGGCTGGACCGGCGACGGGATTTTGCGCCACGCATCCTATAAAGGCTTGCGGGAGGATCAGGATAACCGCGGTCTTCGACATCGGCAAATGATCTGGCGACTTTGTGGTTGTGCAGCGGAAAAGGCATCTGCTCTGCTTGATCAGTCGGCCCGGGCAGCCCGAAATTTGCGCACCCTTGCGTGCGATCCGCAGGTTTTGTCCGAGCACCATCGCCGGTGACCGCCACGGGATTGATCCAGGAAGAGCCAGCCGCAATTTGGGCCCTCGCATGCGCGTATAGGACGCCGTCCCTCTCGCGCGGTCAACAGGTCAGTCGCTATCTGAGCGATACGGTTGCTGATGGCTGCCAGATCCTTGGCGTCCGCGCGATGCCATACTATTTTGCTTCCAGCGCAACCGAGTGATTGCTGCGCCAGTGCCCGGCGGGCCATGCCGTCAACAAGCTCCAGATCGTTCTGTCTGATAGAGACTACATTGGATTCCGACAGAAACAGGCGGCAGAGGGCCTCGCGCAATTTCTTCGCTTGCTCAAGCGCATTTTCAGCGTGGGAGCCCGGCTTGCCGGCTTTGGCGAGCAAGACATCGCGTTCCTTGTCGTCGATCAGATCAGCGCGACGGGCCCAAACCACGAGGTCGTCGTAGGTGTTCAGGAATTCGGGACCCCAACTTTCACCACGACTATCGACTGTATTCACGAAGTCGAGCGCCGGATGGCCGCCAAGAAGGCTGATGTCATGGATCGTCTTCTGCATGCTCATACCGTGAATATCGTTGCGCGGAACGATCTGGACAAGAGCGAGTTGTAACGGTGTAATTAATTTTTACCCGTTACACAGATCGGAGCCGTCATGGTCACCGGCGTCAGCAAAAACCAACTACGCTTCCTGATGCTTTGCGCAATTTGGGGAAGCACCTGGATTGGAACCAAGGCCGGCATTGACGTCGTCCCGCCACTCCTTTTTGCCGGCACGCGTTTCACCGCTGCCGGCATATTGCTCCTCTTATACGCGTGGACAAAGGGCGAAAAGGCCAGCCTGAAGATGCAAGATGGATTTCGCTTCACAGCCGTCAGCATTCTGATGATCACGCTCTGCTATGGCCCGCTATTTTGGGGCATGCAATATATCAATTCCGGAACGGCCGCTGTTTTGGAGATGTCGCTCACCCCGATTGCGCTCCTGGTATTCGCTCTCCTGCTAAACGAAGAAAGGTTGAACAGCCGCCGGATCCTTGCGATCGCTCTTGGGGTCTCAGGGCTTATCGTTCTGTTCTGGCCCGCCTCTTCGCATGAAACGTCCCCATCCCCTGATCCCTTCCCAGGCGCCAGCCTATGGGGCGGGTTGGCGGTTGCGGCCGCTGCCTTCACCTACGGCTATGGTTCGGTGCTCGCCCGCCCACTGCTGCGAACCTATCCAGCCTTGTTCGTTGCAGGCATGACGACCTTGGTCGGCGGCATCGCGCTTCTGATTTCAGCCTTGGCTTTCGAACCGGGGGCGTTATCTGCTCTCTCCGGCAATTGGGGAACCACCGCCTGGCTCGGCTGGTTCTTTCTGGTGATCTTCGGCTCGCTGATCGGCTACACGACCTTCATGCGCCTTTTGCGAGACATCGGCGCGTCCCGTGCCGGCAGCTACGCTTTCGTTTCGCCGGTGATCGCTGTTGGTCTTGGCGCTGCTGTCTTCGCTGAGCAGATCACCGTCATGGATGTGATCGGCATCGTCGTGATGCTGAGCGGCGCCTATCTTGCAATGTCGGGAGTGCCGGCGACCGAGTCGGCGACCTACGAAAGCTGAACGTAGAGTAGCGGTGGCATGCCTGAACCGCTGCCTTGGCGGTGGTTACGATGAGACAGTCTATCCCCTCGTCAGCCAGAAGATGCCCAACGGTATCGAGGTCGAGATGACACTGAGGGCAGGCGTCGACGGCGTTCGTACGTCGGCATCTGCATGCATCCGCGCGCCTGACGAAGCTCAGAAACAATTGCAAAGGACATGGTCGCCCCCAACGAAAAGCCGGGAAACAACACATCACACGGCAGGGGAAAGTGAAGGTCCTGGATTGTCAATCTGGCCCGCTGCTAGCCCGGCGAAGAGGCTGACATGGCAATTCGAACCGCGACCATATGAGCTTGAGCAATGAGCGAAAAGGTTCCAAGCGATGACAATACCAGATCTGACGAGAAGCGATCTCGAACCCGCTGTTACAGATCCGCAGGAGCGAGATCTGTTTGATTGACTACTCCCCGGGGCGCAAGCTTCCGGCTACCGCATCCAATTGGTTCGGGGTCTCCAATCTCTGGCGCATTGATGCCCGGCTGTGTCGCTATGCCGACCGACGATAGCGCACGGGGCGCGTTTGCGGATATATATTCCAAGTCATTACATGGCGACCGGAATGCGCGTCAGCCTCGGAGGAACAGGCATCTCCCTGCCCTCTCGGACAGCTTGTGCATAGGCGACAGCCTGGCCAATGATGTGTTCGTCATACGGCTTGGAGATCACAGCGACGCCGGCGCTGCTGTCGAGAACGGCTTCCGGGTTGGCGGTCGTGAACACGACGGTGATGTCCCTCGCCCGCAGGGCCTCGGCGATCTCAGGCCCGGTGATGCCGTCTGCCAGCCGTACATCGACGAGCGCTACTGCGGCGTCATCTGCTGCCTCAAGCGCCTCGGTCTTGGTGCGCGCCGGTCCCACGACCTGGTGCCCGAGGTCGGCAAGCATTCCTTCGAGGTTTATTGCGATGAGGAATTCGTCTTCGACGATAAGGATGCGCATGTAAATTTCCGGTTCAGTTTCGCCACAAGATGGGCCTTGTCCGAGAACTAGCAACATTTTTTGGAAATCAACCTTCACGCCGGCGCGGTTCCTTGGCGGGTCATCCATTCCTCGGTCGGATCAATCGAACCAGGCTTCCAAAACCTGAAAGTCGTCTGCCGATGTCCAGCCTTCCAAGATACCTCTTTCACGATCTGCGCCGATGCAGAGATCAGGCTCACTTCGCCGGTGACGCCGGGATTGGCCCTCGTTTGCGAAAGGACCTGCGCGTCAGAACCGTCGCAAGCATCCGCAAGCGTTGCCCGCTCGCACTAGCTCAGCCGATTAGATCTTGCGAACGTTCGCAGATCGGCGGGGTCGGCATGACGAGTGCTTCGCCGGCTATGGGCTCGCGAGACGGGAAGGCTGTGCATTTCGCGGTCTGCGGCCAACCCGATCCCGCCAGGCATCATCCGAAACTGAGCGTGAACGGTGCGCAACAGAGCAACGACCTCCCCTTCCCGAGTATACCGTCTCTGGCCGAGATTTTTCCTCGCTTCTTCCGCCGGTCACAGATTATGCTGGCAACCTTCAAGTGGTTCGCGCACGATTGTTACCATGAGCGGAGGATCGCGCCTTGCAGCGACGGCTGGCAGCTATCATCGTTGCCGATGTAGTCGGCTATTCACGGCTCGTCGAGAAGGACGAGGGCAGGACGCTTTCGACGTTGAGCCGGTTGCAGGCCACAGTGCTCCAGCCGCTGATCACCAGACATGACGGGCGCGTCGTGAAACTGATGGGCGACGGCCTGATTGCGGAATTCGCCTCGATCGTCGAGGCGGTGTCCTGTGCGATCACGATTCAGAACGCAGTGGCAGCTCAAAATAATCCATCCGATACATCCAGCAACATCGTCTTTCGCATCGGTATCAATCTTGGCGATGTCGTTGTCGAAGGCGAGGATCTTCTAGGGGACGGAGTGAACGTCGCAGCGAGGCTGGAGCAACTCTGCCCGCCGGGCGATATATTGATCTCCGGTAGCGCATACGACCATCTCGCCGGAAAGATCGACGCGACGATCGAATATGCTGGAGAGCAGCAGCTCAAGAATCTCTCGAGGCCAATCAGAATCTATCATCTGCCGCTCAGCGGATCTGCGTTCTTTTCACCCAAGGTTTCGACCTTGACCGGACCGGCGATCGCCGTTCTTCCGTTCGAGAACATGTCCGGCGATCCCGAACAGGTCTATTTCAGCGACGGAATTACGGAAGACATCATCACAGAACTCGCCCGCTTCACCGAATTGATGGTGATTGCACGAACGTCCTCTTTTGCACTTCGCGGTCGGGCGGAGGACCTGCGCGAGATCGGGCGGCTTCTCGGCGCCGGCTACGCTGTCGAGGGCAGTGTCAGGCGGGCGGGCAACCGGGTGCGGATCACCGTACAGCTCGTTGAAACAATCGGTGGGACGCATTTGTGGGCCGATCGCTACGACCGATCCATCGAGGATATTTTCGCCACGCAGGAAGAGATTGCACAGAACATAGTTGCGATGGTGGCACAACGTGTCATCGACAATAACGAGTTGACATCGCGAAGACGCCGACCGGAAGACGTGCGGGCCTACGACCTCTTCCTGCAAGGCAACCGCCTCTCCGACGACTTCAGGCCTGGGGCACAGGAGCGCGCAGAGGCGCTGTTCGAACGCGCCGCCAGGACCGACCCGAGCTTTGCAAGAGCCCATACGGGCCTCGCTTACATCTACCTCAATCGAGCCTCGGACAACGGCATAGGCGTCCCGAGGGAGCGCGACGAGAACCGGATTAGGGCTTTGCGCTCGGCCGAAACAGCTTTTTCTCTTGATCCGAGTGATCCGCGAGTGCAGTGCACGCTAGGCTATATATGCCTGACCTGGAGAGACTTCAAAAGAGCAGAGCACCACCTCAATCTGGCGAAGTCCATGAATTCGAATGATGCCACAATTTTGATCCTCTGGGCCTGGATGCAAGGAGCGCTCGGCCGGGCGGAACGGGGTCTGGCTGGTGCTGAGATCGCCTACCGAATGAACCCTCTTTATCCGAGTTGGTACAACTATTACAAGTCGCGCCTCCTGTTCCTTTCGGCGAGGTACAGTGAAGCCGCACTTCTCCTCGAACAGAGAACGTTCGACACACCTGATAGAGAGCCGCGGGACATGGCATGGCGCGCCGCCTCTTACGCTCATCTGGATCGGTTCGAGGATGCCGAAAGATGCGCAGAGGTCTTTCTCAATGCCGTCAGCGCGCGATGGTGCGGGGATAAGGCGGCAGGCCCGGCTGACTATGTGAATTGGCTTGTCGATGTTTCCTATCTCAGTGAGGATCGGGACGTTTTGCGGCTCCGCGTTGGACTGAGGCGCGCCGGCTTGCCAGCGTAGCGACAGCGCGACCGCGTCTCGGTGCTGGCGTAGGTCGGCCTCGGTACGTCGCCATTGTACGCAGACGGGCGTGTCACGGTGTCCGATCCGTTAAGCCACACTCGTAGAAACGCTCGCCGTATACCGAGTAAACATCAACATCACGAAGCGATCTTCACTGGCCCCGCAGACACTGACGTGGCTCGATGCGCTCATCTCGTAAAGTCCCCTCCTGGACAAGCGAAAGGGCGGAAATGCCGGCCTCGTTCGCGGCCCGCGGAAGCGCTTGCCGAAGCTCCTCTGGGCTGGTCTTCCCAACGAGGGCATCAGCGCAAGCCTTGACGGCAATGACGTATTCCTCACCATCGTCGAGCGGCAAATCCCGGATGAGAACGCGCGCGGCATCGGTGAGACTACGGATGATCGTTCGCAGCTTGTTGTTTTGGAAATTGAGACCAATCGGCGCAAGGGCCGAATATCTATTCGTCCTTATGCCTTCACCCGTTCCATTGAATGGATTCATACCCCCATGATGCCGTGGTTGTATTTCATCGTTAAAACAGCGTTGACGTGCCGACAGCATAACGGTTGATCGACGTCTGCGAAAAGTGCCGCGAACGCGCACGTATAGACGAAGGGTTCCTCGTCGGCCGGCTGAAACGAAAACGGCTGACGCGCCATCGCGGTCGGTTTGATCATTTGGTCGTGCCGATCAGAAAGGCGGAGCTCGAAATTAGTCACCAAGTGCCACAATGAGGAGAGACATGGGTGTTTGCTCAATCTCCTGAATTTGGGACCCATTCCAAAGCTTGAAAGGGGCTGGAACATCCTTGCGACGCGGTTGTTAGTCCCGCGAGGTCTGTGGTGACCTCGAGATCACAAACCAAGGAGGAGTCAAATGGCCAACCAAGGTGGAAGCCACGAACAGCACGTTAAAGCCGGTCAGCAAAGCCATAAGAATCAGGGTGCGAAATCCGCATCTTCTGGTTCGGAAGGCCGGCAAGACAATTCACGTGGCACTCAAGGCGGTTCGCATGAACAGCATGGAAAGGCTGGTCAGCAAAGCCGTAAGAATAGTTAAGGCTTTACCGGAAGTCCCCATAGCCCGCGCTGCCGCGCGGGCTTTTCTACGCGGCGTTAAAACGCCGATGATCCTGATGCAGCCCGTAGTGATGCTCGTCGCGTGGACGTGCAAAAGCTCCGGCGTCGCAATTGAAGATGAGGTCGTCAAAAGCAAGAGCACGCCGCGAGCTCATGACTGTGGCCTACCCCATCCTGAGGACGATCTGATCAATGCTGACGGACCCAGGCTGACGGACTATCAATCCCTTGAGAGGGTGTGAACGTAAGTTGGAACGAGAAGGTTGTATCTGTTCAAGTCCTGGAAATCCTCATGCAGCACCCGGCGGCGGCATACACCGCCGGGTGCTGCCTGCTAGGCCGAAATTATGTAGACGATCGTGAGAGCATCGGGATCGACGATAACGATCCGGCCGTCTGCAAGGAGGAAGAAGCGGTAGCCTTCGTAAGCTGGCACAATCCTCACAATACGCGGCGGTAGCCGTTCCAGGTGGACTCTCTTGGGAATCTTGGTTCCAACAGATACCGTGAAGTCGACTTCCTTGACAGGCTCGACCCGAACTTCCTTTACCACCTCTCTGATTTCGGTCTGCTGTTCGACTGTGACGTTGACGTTGGTTTTGGTGTTGTTCGTGGAGCTATTGTTGTTGACGTTCGTTTCCGTGGATTTGTTATTGGGCGTCGACGTGTTCTGGTCGGTCGACGGCTTCGGCGCGTCACCGCTCTTCGTCATGGTGCCGGACGAATTGGAGCCCTGCGCGCCGCTTGGTGAGCCTGCCGGGCCAGAACCGCTGCTATCGGTTGCTCCCGCCTTGGCATCGGACTTCTGTCCGGCGGTACTGCCTTCGGAAGCGTCCTGCGAACTGGATTTTGATTTCGTTGGTGTTGACGATTTCTGCGTATCGGAGACGTCCCCCGCCTTGTGTTGCGACGGCTGGCCCTCGCCATTCGGGCACGCACCGGCGGCGTTGGGAGTACAGTCGCTACCACCCGAGACAGTTGCACCGGATTTCGACTGTTCAGTCTGCGAGCCGGACTGCGAACTTGACTTGGTGTCGGCCTGCGAACCAGAACCCGATTGCGTTTCAGTCTGCGATTGAGACTGTGCTGTATCGCTGCCTTGTGCCGCGACAGGCAGGGTGGTCAGTGGCGACACGCTAAGTGACAATGCGGCTACGATAATGGTGAGATGATTGTCTCTCATGATCGATCTCCCTGATGGGCACAACATACCGTCTCCGCGTTCTTGCGAAGTCCATGCGTGCCCTTGTTTTTCAAGAATGGACGGCAGGCGCCGCCTGAGAGTCAGGTTGGTGACTTGGATATCACTGGATGACCTGAATCACCTTCCTCGAAGAAGGCTCGACGATCACGCGCTCATCGTTGACGATCGCATAGGAGTATTTGGGTTCATCCGGGATCGGCGTTACGACAACGGTCTCTGGGAGCGGCTGGCCAACAACCACCTTCTCCTTAACGACGACGCTCGTCTTGGGAGCGGGTGCCTGCTGGACATAGGTCACGACCTTCTGCGGCGGCGGATCAATGACGCTGCCAGCCACACCGCCTACAATACCCCCGACAGCGGCGCCGACCGGGCCACCGACGATTGCGCCCGTGGCGGCGCCGCCAGCAGCGCCCGTTACGGTCGAAGATTGTGCGAAGGCCGGGCCGGACGCCACCACAAGCGCGACTGCAATACCTACTGCTTTGATATACATTTGTTTTCCTCCGTTACAGCGGTCTGTTCCGCTGCGGGGCAAAACCGCAAAAGCAAGAGTGTGTTCCAGGCCAGGGACTTCAGTCCCTGTAGATTGGGACTTTGGTCTTATCGCCTGAAGGGTCAATCTATTGGTTCGGAATGCGGCTTAACATCCGGTCTTGGACATTGTGGAAGCCGACAATCATTGCAGCTATCGAAATCACTTTGTTTCGGTCAGCAGCATTCGAGATATAGCCCTCTAGGACGGCGACCGGTCCGAGCATGTGGATTGTGATGGCGCTGCTGTCGATGTCTGGGTCAACTGAGAGCGCACACTGGATCGTGGCGATGGTCGACGCGGAACTATGCCCTTGCGAGCAGCACTCTTCGTGGCTGAAGCTGTCAGAACCAAATTTCATGTTTCCTCCCTGTTCCTCCCCTCAAAGGAACATCGTGTTTAACTCTGTGCTAATATGATAAAGGCCGTCAGAGCCTGACAGGCGGACTTAGGTCCCATCGCGCCCGCGGCGCGCTCGTAAAGGCGACCCAGCGTCAGGTTGCGACGTGCCGCGGTATCTCAGAGTGCCCTGACCAGACATCCGCCAAACAGAGGCAAACTCCCCCGGAACAATCGGCCGGGCGGGAGGTTGGGCTGTCGCTCACAAAATCATGAGCCAACTCATCGCGTCAGAAAGGAAACGCCCGTGCCACAGCCCGTCTCTGCGATCGTCGTGCAGCGTCTCCTTAAGCTGCTCGGCCCCCGCATCGGCACGGTCATCTGTCCCGCATTTTCCATCGGCGGTCGGTCTGGTTCGTGTCCACCGGCGTCATCGCCTGCTTGGCCAGCAGCTATGTGTGCAGTTGCTTCCCCGGCTCCCCGATGCGCTCCACTGATGCGCTGCGCTGTTTCGGCGATGGTTCGGCTCCCAAGCGGCAAAAACAATCGGGGGCCGGATTCCATTTTCCTCCGACGTGGTCAAGCGACCGAAGTTCGACCGCAAGCCTTAGCCCGCCCTCACGCCATTCGCGGCCGGTCTGTCCACCGAGCCGTTTTTCGAGTTGAAACAATCGCCTCCACTCGCGCCTGGAGTGTATGACTACATGCGCCGTATCGTCGTCATCAGCGACTTTCAAGGCGGGAGCTGGGGTAACGGGGCCCTCCCGTCTGTCCAGGAATTTCGAGCGAAATGGATCGAGGGCGGGCGTGGGGTCTCGCCTTCACCCATCCTCAATATTGACGACGTCGAAGTTGACGGCGGCTATCTCGAGCGGCTTCCACTCGCTGCCCTAAAGGGCGGGCTCGCAGACTGCGCTGAGATTTGGACGCATTGGCGGGGCCTCGATCCGCCTTCGGAATGGATCGACGATGCTCCGTCTCTCCTGCGCCGCGCGTTTCGTATGAACGGCCCGGAGGCTCCCTTCGCGTCTAACGACATGCTCGGACATATCGAGGCTTTTGGCCCTCCCGACATCCTTTGCGTGTGGGGGCTGGGCGTGAGCGAGGAGATCCTGCTCGCCTGTCGCGACAGTTTCAAAATCTACAATTCCATTGACGCCCCCGCTCTTCGAGTGCCCGTTGAGGTCAGCCGCCATTTCGATCTCGTCATTACGGGCGCGCAGTGGCAATCAGAGGTCGTGCGATCCAGGCATCCCGGTATGCGTACTATCGTCATGCCGATCGGCCCCGAATTCGCATCCGAGCTGACTTTCCACCAACTGAACCTGCCCAAGATCTACGACGTGATCTACGTCGCGGCAGCTCAGGCTTATAAACGTCACGATATCCTGTTCGACGCACTCGCCAAATTACCGCGTTCGCTCCGCGCCTTGTGCGTCTGCGGCTACGGGGAGCTTGTCGATGACCTGCGCAGCCGTGTTGACCGGCTCGGTATCACCGTCGATTTCGTCGGGCCGCCGGGCGTGCCGTTTCATGATGTCAACCGGCTGATGAACCAATCGCGGATCGGGGTCGTCTGCGGCGAAGACGACGGTGCACCGGCTGTCCTCACCGAATACATGCTGGCCGGCATCCCGGTGCTTGCCAACAGCGCCCTCAGCTGTGGCCTGCAATACATCACGCCGCAGACCGGCCGAACGGCTTCGGCGGATGATTTCCACGAGGGAATTTGCGACTTGTTGAAACGGGCCGACACGCTTCGGCCACGCGCGGTCGTGCTCGCGAACTGGACCTGGCCGCACAGCATTCGACGGCTTCGCCAGCTGATCATGGACCCCTGAGCGAATTAATCCGCGTCTTAGGAACTTTGGCAGTTCACCGTTGTTGAGGATTTCACTGTCGCGAGGTTTTCGATGAACGTGCTGAACTCCTTCCCGCAAGCGTCCGCCACATCGCTACCGCCGGGTTCCCCTCTGATCTGCTTTTCTCATCTTCGGTGGGACTTTGTGCTGCAAAGACCTCAGCATCTGATGCAGCGCTTCTCCCGGGATCGGCAAGTATTCTTTTTCGAGGAATTCATTCCGACCGATCATCATCTGGCCTATCTGGAAATTCATCCTTTCGAAGGGACGTCGGTCAAGGCGGTCCGGCCACGCATTCCGCACTGGTGGAGTGATGGCGAACGGCAAAAGGCCCTCGGGCGGCTGCTCGACGACCTCATCGCGCTGCATGGCGCAAAGCGGCCGATTCTCTGGTTCTACACGCCGATGATGTTTGCCTTTGCCCAACACGTCGATGCCGCTGCGGTGGTCTATGATTGCATGGACGAGCTTGCGAATTTCCGCTTCGCGCCGCCACATCTGAAGGAAATGGAAACGGTGCTGATGGCGCGAGCCGACGCCGTTTTCACGGGCGGCATCAGCCTCTACGAAGCGAAAAAGGATCGGCACGACAATATCCATGCCTTCCCCTCCAGCGTCGATACCAACCATTTCCAGACAGCCCGCACCACGCTTGCAGATCCAGCCGACCAAGCCGGAATTTCGCATCCACGCCTTGGCTATTACGGCGTCATCGACGAGCGCCTCGACCTCGACCTGATCCGGACAGCAGCTGCGGTCCGGCCGAACTATTCCTTCGTTTTCCTTGGGCCGATCGCAAAGATTTCCCCTTCCGATCTGCCAAAGGCGGCCAATATCCATTACCTCGGGCAGAAGAATTACGCCGACCTGCCCTCATACCTTTCGGGCTGGGAAGCAGCCCTCATGCCATTCGCACTAAACGAGGCGACCCGCTTCATCAGCCCCACCAAGACACCCGAATATCTCGCAGCCGGGCGGCCCGTCGTCAGCACCCGCATTGCGGATGTCGTGCGCACCTACGGCAATGCGCCCGGCGTGTTCTTCGCAGACGACAGCGACGATTTCGCGCGTTGCTGCGATGCCGCGCTTGGACTGGCAGGTTCGGGAAAGCCATGGCTTGAAGACGTGGATGCCCGGCTGGCGCGCTCGTCCTGGGATGCAACGTTCGACCACATGGCGCGTATCGTTGATCAGGCTGTGGGCGCAAGAACAATCCCTCTGTCTGCCAAGGAAAAATCCTATCGGCGTAGCGGCAGCATGTCGCTTCGCAAGCCTTACGACTATCTGGTCGTTGGTGCTGGTTTTGCCGGATCGGTGTTGGCGGAGCGGCTGGCTGTCGACGGCCGCAGGGTCCTTGTCTGCGACCGACGCTCCCATATCGGCGGCAATGCCTACGACCATTGCGACGAGGCCGGGATCCGGGTCCACAAATACGGACCCCACATATTCCATACCAACAGCGAGGATGTCTTCGCCTACCTATCGCGCTTCACTGGCTGGCGGCCCTACGAGCACCGCGTACTCGCCCAGCTCGGCGACCTCAGGCTCCCGATTCCGATTAACCGCACCACGCTCAATGCCCTTTACGGCCTCAATCTCTCAAACGACGTCGAAGCCGAACGCTTCCTGTCAACGCGCGCCGAACCCTGCGCAAAAGTCACCACCTCGAAGGACGTTGTGGTGTCGCAGGTCGGCCTCGAACTCTACCGTATCTTTTTTGAAGGTTATACGCGCAAGCAGTGGGGCCTTGATCCCTCCGAGCTTGATCGCTCCGTCACCGCGCGTATTCCGACCCGCACGAATGAGGATGATCGCTATTTCCTTGACAGGTTCCAGGCCATGCCGCTCGACGGCTACACCCGGATGTTCGAACGGATGCTGGACCACGAAAACATCACCGTCATGGTCGATACGGATTTCAAGGAATTGCGCCGGCAAGGTGTGGCGAACCATGTGATCTTCACCGGGCCGATCGACGAATATTTCGACTTTCGTCTCGGGCAGCTGCCCTATCGGAGCCTGAAGTTCCGTCACGAAACGCATGACATGCGGCGCATGCTGCCGGCTGGCGTGATCAACTTCCCTTCGGAAGACGTGCCCTACACCCGCGTGACTGAATATAAACATCTGACCGGGCAGGTCCACCCCAAAACCAGTATCAGCTATGAATACGCCTGTGCAGACGGCGCCCCCTATTATCCGATCCCTCGCCCCGAAAACCAGGCTCTCTACAGGCAGTACGAAGCCCTCGCACGCGCGCGAGGTGATGTAACCTTCGTCGGCAGACTCGGCACCTATAAATACTACAATATGGACCAGGTCGTCGGCCAGGCGCTCGCGACCCATCGACGCCTGCAGAAACTGCATGGGCTGACCGACATCATGGTAAATACCAAGCTTGACTAGGAAACCCCGCATCATACTGGCGACCGACAGCCTTGATCCCTCCGGGATGGGCGAACACATGCTCGCGCTCGGCCGCGCACTTTCCCAGGAAGTTGACGTCGTTCTGGCGCTTCTATCTGAAGACCGTTCACATCTGCTTCCTCGTGCCGCACGTCTAGGCCTTGGCGTCAAGCTTGCGGCCGACGGTCAAGAGTTTTCAAGTTGGCTCAGCAAGGGCAACATCGACCTCCTGCACGTGCATGCGGGAATCGGTTGGGAAGGACATCAACTGGGAGAAGCTGCAGCGCGGGCCGGTGTCCCGGCTATTCGGACCGAACATCTCCCCTACCTTCTTACGGATAGCGAGCAGCAGGAGCAGTATAGGCTGCACACGCAGACTATCGCCCACCATATTGTGGTTTCCGAAGCCTCGCGACTAAGCTTTAGCGAGCACGTTCCCTCCGATCGGTTAACCCTGGTGCGCAACGGCGTCTTCGCATCGGTACCTGTCGCGACAGTGGGTACGCTGCGGCAAGACCTGGATCTCCAGGGCAAGACAGTCCTCGTGATGGTGGGTCGGTTTGCCGCGCAGAAGGATCATGCCACGCTGCTGCGGGCCATGCCTGAAATAATCCGGGTCTATCCTCGCCTGCGCCTACTGCTTGTCGGGTCCGGTGAGGAACGCTTGGCCATGGAGGAGCTTGCAGGCGAGCTTGATGTTTCAGGTCATGTCCGTTTCTTGGGCCAGCGTGCTGATGTCGCCGATATCCTTGCCGCAAGCGATCTCTTCGTCCTGCCGTCATTGTTCGAGGGCCTGCCGCTTGCCGTTCTAGAGGCGATGTCGCTGGGTCTGCCCGTGGCTGCAACCCGGATCGGCGGTACCGTGGAGGCACTGGGGGAAGACCACCCGTTTTTTGCGGAGCCTCAAAACCCCGCCTCACTTGCCGCCACCATCGTCGATGCCCTCTCCGATCGGGAGAGGCTGGCGCGTGTCGCAAGGTCCGCGCGCAACCGCTTCGAGACTGACTTTTCCGCCCATCGAATGGCCGCAGAAACGATGGCGGTCTACGACCGCTTCATCTCTCGACCCGCCACGCATCAGCAAAAGGATTCATCCATGCAAAAGACGCGCCTTGGCTTTATCGGCGTTGGGGGTATAGCGCAGCGCCACCTCGACATCATCTCCGCCTTCGATGACGTGGAGCTTGTCGGTTTTGCGGATCCTGACCTTAGTCGCGCCGACCAGGGGGCAACGCGCTTCGGAGCGAGGGCGTTTGCCAATCACCGTGAGATGCTGGATGCCGTCAGGCCGGATGCTGTCTATATCTGCGTGCCACCCTTCGCCCATGGCGAGCCGGAGCGCGATCTCATCGAGCGGAGCATTCCCTTCTTCGTCGAAAAACCGGTATCGCTTGAACTTAAGACTGCAGAGGAAATTTCCGCAGCCGTGACGGCCAAGGGCCTCGTCACCAGCGTTGGCTATCACTGGCGTTACCTCGATATCGTCGATGAGGCACGTAGCCTTCTCAAAGACAACCCTGCACAGCTACTGTCCGGCTACTGGCTCGATTCGACACCGCCGCCACAATGGTGGTGGAGAAAAGACAAGTCTGGCGGTCAGATGGTCGAACAGACGACCCACCTCCTCGATCTCGTCCGATTCCTGGTCGGTGAGGTTACGGAAGTCTATGGGCGCGCGGGCCACAAGGCGAGACCTGAATTTCCCGGTCTCGATGTGCCGACGGTGACAACCGCCAGCCTGACCTTTGAATCCGGCGTCGTCGCAAATATTGCATCCACATGCCTTCTGGGCTGGAACCACCGGGTCGGACTTCACATCTTTGCCGATCGGCTCGCGATCGAGCTGACCGATCGCGAAATTATGGTGGATGTCGGACGCGGACGCCCGATGCGCGGAGCCGACGGCGATCCTGTCTGGCGAGAGGATCGCGACTTCATCGATGCGGTTCGCGGCGGCGAGAATCGTATTCGCTGCCCCTACGGTGAAGCGCTGGCGACGCACCGGCTCGCGCTTGCAGTCATGTCTTCGGCGCAAGCGGGTGAGCCGGTGCGCCTCAAACCGCCGCAAAGCCGGCAGCCGGAGCCGGCACCGCTTCGGCTACAGCCGCGCCCGGAAGCACCGCCGCCGGGACTGGCGCCCGGCCATCGCATCATTCGTTCGCTGGGCGTTGAGGCGCCCGGCCTACCCTATTTCCTTGAGTATGAGGAAGGCCCTCCCGGGGACGGACAGGTTCGGCTCGATACGCTCTACACCGGCTTTTCGGCAGGAACGGAACTCACGTTCTTGAAAAACACCAATCCCTATTTTCGCTCGCGCTTCGACGGGGAGCGCGGTGTCTTCGTCGAGAACGAACCGGACCTGCATTATCCAGTGCCGTTCCTCGGCTATATGGAAGTCGCCCGCGTATCGGAATCGCGCGCCAACGGTTTTAGACAAGGCGACATCGTCGCCACCACCTATGCTCACAAGTCGGGACACACCGCGGACCCGTTCCACGATCTTCTCGTACCCCTTCCGGACGCCATCGACCCGCTGCTCGGCGTCCTTGTTGCCCAGATGGGACCGATTGCCGCCAACGGCATCCTCCATGCCGATGCCGAATTCTTCGACTCTCATGTTCCTTTCCTGGGCGCCGGCGTGAAAGATCGGCCAGTCGTGGTGATCGGCGCCGGTACTGTCGGCCTGATGACGGCGCTTTTTGCCAGATCGCTCGGCGCTTCCGAGATTATCATCTCCGACCCATCGGAGTTCCGCCGCGGCAAAGCCGAGGCGATGGGCCTCACCGCCATGACCGAGGACCGGGCCTGGCAGCACGCCAAGGCCCGCTGGCATGTCGGTGGCATGGGACGAGGGGCTGATCTCGCGTTTCAGACCCGCGCCCATTCCGGCAGCCTGCATACGGCGCTGAAAGCGCTAAGGCCGCAAGGGACCGTCATCGACCTCGCCTTCTATCAAGGCGGCGCCGACGAGCTGCGGCTCGGCGAGGAGTTTCACCATAACGGCCTCAATATTCGCTGTGCTCAGATCAATCGGGTACCGCGCGGCTTGGGACATCTCTGGAACCGAAGCAGGCTAGCGCTCGCTACTATAGATCTCCTGCGGTCTCATGGCGACACGATCCGAAAGCACATGATCACCCATGTCGTGCCGATTGAGGATGCACCCGCATTCCTGATCGACCTGGTCGAAAACCGCCCGGAATTCCTGCAGGTCGTATTCAAGGTGGGCGAATGATATCAGAGCCTGCACCTATCCGTATCCTGTTCGTCTTCGCCTGGCTGGTGGTCGGCGGCGAAGAGACAGAAGTGCGGCTCCTGGCCGAACACCTCGATCCCCGCGTCTACCGGATCGATGTCGTTGCCTGTTTTCACAAGGCCGGAATGCCCGAGCAGACGCATGAGCAACTTCGTGCGCTCGGCGTTGATGTCGATACGAAGCCTTACGCGCTTTCATTCGAAGACACCGTCGACTATTTGGCCGGCAAGATTGCTGGCTATGACATCGTGATATCCTGCCAAAACGTCGCCGACGTCTATCCGGCGCTCGAGCGATTGCATCTGCGCCCGCCGCTCATCGAGCATGGCGGCTTGGTTGCGGAGGCACTGGCAGGACCGAAGCACCTGACCAGCCGCTACGTCGGCGTCTGCCGCTCGATCCGCGAGGCAGCCGCCTCTCGTATGCCTGGCCGCGAGGACCACGCCTTGGAAATACCGTCCATGGTCGACCTGGCGACGTTCGACCCGCAAATCCGTACCGCAACGAGGGCTCGGCTTGGTATGACTGCCGACAACATCTTGATCGGTTGGGTCGGCCGTCTGGATCCGAAGAAGAATGTTGAGGATTTCATTGAAGCAGCCGCCCTCGTGGCTGAACAAAACGAGCGCGCCCGCTTCCTCGTGATCGGCGGCCCTGACGCCTTCATGCCGCAATATGCTCAGCGACTGAAGGACCTCTCGCGCCGGCTGCGCCTTGAAAACAAGCTGCAGTTCTTGGGCGACCGCAAGGATATTCCCGACCTTCTATCGTCACTCGACATCTTCGTCTGGCTGTCGCGCGGCGAGGGCATGCCGCACGTCATCGCGGAAGCCGGTGCCGCCGCCCTGCCCGTGATCGCGACGGCGGACAATGGCGCCTGTGAACAGATCGAAGACGGGATATCCGGCATTTTTGTCCCCTTTAACGATGCGATGGACGTGGCCGGAAAGATCCGTCAGCTGATCGACAACGAGGATCTTCGGCGCATGCTTGGTCTTGCCCTGCGCCGCAAAGTCGAAACCAGCTATTGCGTCGAAGCGGTCCTGCCGCAATGGCAGCGATTGTTTGCCGAGGTTCTTGCCGAGCGAAGGTCGGCGGGCCCAACCGGTATTTTCCAATCGTTCTTGATGGGCGGCTTCGAATGCTCAACCCATCGGCTGCGCCGGCGTGACGAAGACCATTTGGGCCGCCGCCTCGACATGATTGCCGCGATCGGGCACGACCGCTGGACCGCGCAGGACTACCGCCAGCTTCGCGGTTTCGGCATTCGCACGGTGCGCGATGGCTTCCGCTGGCACTTGATCGACAAAGCCGGGAGCTACGAGTGGTCGAGCATCCTTCCGATGCTCGACGCGGCCCGCCAAACCGGGACACAGGTCATCTGGGACCTGCTGCATTACGGCTGGCCGGATGATGTCGATATCTGGACTGCGCGTTTCGTCGATCGCTTTGCGGCCTTTGCCAGCGCCTGTGCAAGGATCGTGCGGGAGCGCTCTGACGAAATCCCCCTCTACTGCCCGGTCAACGAGATATCGTTCTTCTCGTGGGGTGGTGGTGATGCCGGATATCTCAACCCCTTCGCCAATGGCCGAGGGTTCGAGCTCAAAGTTCAACTGGCCCGTGCCGCAATCGCTGCCATGGAGGCGATCCTCTGCGTGGACCCCCGCGCCCGGTTCGTTCATTGCGATCCGGTCATCAATGTCGTCATGGACCCGTCACGGCCGTGGGACGCCGGCGTTGCCGAAGGCCACCGACAATCGCAGTTCCAGGGCTGGGACCTGATTTCCGGGCGGTTATGGCCTCAGATCGGTGGAAACGAACGCTATCTCGATATCGTCGGCGTCAACTACTACTTCAACAATCAGTGGATACACGCTGGACCGCCAATCGATATCGGCCACCCGCTCTACAAGCCTCTCGGCCGAATTCTTTTTGAAACCTACGCGCGCTACGGTAAGCCGATCGTGATCGCCGAGACCGGTATTGAGGGCGACCGGCGCGCGTCGTGGTTTCGCTACGTAGCCGCCGAGGCGAAGGCCGCCATGCAAGTCGGCGTTCCACTGGAGGGGATATGTCTCTATCCGATCGTCAACCATCCCGGATGGGATGACGATCGCAGCTGTCAGAACGGACTGTTGTCCGCCAACATGTCGGCGTCAGGCAGATCTGTCGATCCCGGTCTAGCATCAGCGATCCTCACTGAGTCGATCGTCTTCCCGCTTCCTCAGGTCGCCACGCGATGCTCGCCGGTCAGACAGGATCGATCGTCAGGGTGAAGCTTTCGCAACGGCGCGCAGCTGCCCGCGAAAGCGGATATCCCCGTCGTAGCCAGATGACAAACTAGTCGATCTACTGGGCGATTGTCTTATCAGAAACGCCGGCCTTTAGCTAAAGCAAGCACGCCGGTGAGCAGGCGCGAGCCGGATTTCAACGGAGATGAGCCGTTGTAGCGATAAGACATATTCGCAACCCGCAACCCGCTTGTCGGAATATCGTGTCATCGAAATCCCATATTGGCGATCACGCCTCCCGGAGCAACCGGCATGGTCACGCCGCATGCCCTCGAGTCATTGCTTCCGGGTGCAGGACCGAAGGTGGCACTCCCCGGTCGCGCCTGGGCTCATTCTCCTCAGCATGTTGTCGTTGACTTGGAGCCCTGGCGATCCCATTTAGGCGCCATGCCGAAACACGAAAAGAACGATGTCGAGCTGGTTAGGACCTGGGTGCTGCCGCCAGCAGCGACCTTAGGGTCTTCCATCCGCGCAAAGGGAATTCTCCTCGAACTACGTGCACGACTCCCGCTCGTTTCGAAGAAGTCGCTCGATGTCGATGGAGGAGAACTCACGCTATCGATGCCTGCAAGTGCCAAGGCAGAATTCCATGCCGCGGCATCCATTGTCGCTAGTGCGCTGGAAGACATTGAAAGCCTGCCTGTCATTCCGCGTGAGATCCAGGATATCCTCACGATCAAGGCGAGCGAACGACACCGTTGGCTTGCAGACGGCCGCTTGGCAAGTGCGGGAACGCGTACCGTGAGGCTAAACGGGCGCGCAAGGAGGATCACTTTCCATGTCTTCGATCCGAGGTTCGTCGAGGACATTCTTGACAGGGGTGTGGTCGACGAGTGGCGAGAAGAGGATGCGCTCGCTGCTGCCGAAAATCGTCGGAAGGCGCGATACAGGGCGAAGCTGACGCGATCCCTGAGAAAAGCTGGCACGGCTTCGAAGATACCCGAACGGCATCCCGATGATCCCGCGACCAAACTGCATGGCTGGGAGGAGTTCGACGTCGAGGGCCTTCTTCGGTGAACTCAACCGTGCTGGTTGCCTGGACCATCAGGCGGTTTGAATTGAGGCTAATTAAGGTTTCGCCCTCGCCCTCCTATCCATTTCCAAGTCCTACGATGTCTCGGGGCTGAGAAGCCGGCCTTGGCCTTTCGCGGGAATCCAGACTACCCGGCCGAATCCTGCCTTAGGTCTTCCCGCGATGCACAGGAAGGTACGGAAAACGTATCGGTTGTAGTGAGGATTGTCGACCTTCTGGTGCTCCCGCGCGGGGCGGTCCTGAAACTAGGGACGGACGTCGAACTTCAGGTCACGGGGCTGCGCAATCCGTGTGCGCAGACCGACAAGTTCAAGCCTGACCTTCTAGAAGCTGTCCTTGGCAGGGGGCCGGACGGCGAGCGCGTCCGGAAGAGCGGTATCATGACGATCGTGCTCGAGGGCGGCGGCGCTCCCGGTGACGCCATTTCCATCGCATTTCCCATGCCACCATTGCTTCCCCTCGAAGTCCTCTAGCGAGCGTGTCTCTTCGAAGCCTTTCCGGCGTCGACGTTCGAATGCAAAGCGCGAGATATCACAGATGATCCAATTCACGGGCGATACTCATTTTCGGCGACCCGCGCGTGCTGCTCCTCGACAAACGTCCTTTCTTCAACATGATTGAACTCGACGTCGCGCTGATCGGAACTGGAATGAGCTCGTCGATCCTGACGACGAGACGTGGCACCGAGGAGACTTCATGATCGCCAGCTGACCAGCAGCGCGGGACCGATCCGCGTCTCCCCGACCGTCACTTGGCGAAAGGCAGGGATCAGTGGAGGGCTATCTTTGCACGCGTCCGGCTGGTGAACTGGTACACCATCATGATGCCCTGCTGGAGCAGTAGCTCGGCGGCGGCGAGGTCGCGCCGCCCGAGATCGCGCGACATGCCGCGGATAGTGTTCACGACGCACATGGAGTTTTCGACGAAACGGACGTCGCCCTCTCCCCCGGCTTCCTCGGCAGACGCCTCCAATGCATCGGCGACAGTCTCGAGAAGGGTGGAACGTTCGACAAGCGTCATTTCTTTCAGGGGCTTCGATGTGACGTGCATGCTGATCTCCTCGCGCGGGCGACAAACGCGGCGCGGCTGATGGTGAAGTCTGCTAGCGGTAGCGCATAGATGGCTATCCATCGCGTGCGAAGCAAGTCATGGCTACCGCGCGCGCGGCGCACCGCGGTCGTCGATGCACTTGGTTATGAAAACAGCTCGGCCAGCTTGTCGAGCGTGGGCCGCGGCTCGCCGGCGCAGTCAACTTCCAAAAAGGTTCTCATCCTGCCAGACCTCCGCGGCCCCGCCACGATCAAGGTCGAGCTGCGGATGCAGCCCGCGCCGCGGTTGCGGTCCGCTCCATGCGGCAAGGCATTTCTCGCAGATCCCGCAGCCATCATCGTCCATGAACGATTGGAAACGGCCGCAACAGAGGCAGGCCCCAGGGCCATCACCCACGCGCTGATCGCGTTCGGGTGGAAGGATTTCGACTTCGTGAGAAGCAATGAGTTCTGTCTTAAGATCGTCGTCCATCTCGGGCCTCCCGATCGGGGTTATATTTGAGATAGTGAGCTTCCCGCGGCGGACAAGAAGGCAACGCCACGGCGGCTTGGGATGCGTGCCAAATGTCCAGATCGGCTTGCCAGAACACCCCCGGACGCACTCGGAATGAGGACGAGATACCTTTAGACGCTGGCGCGAGCCTGCAGACGGAGACTTGGGAACGGCATGGGAATGAGGCGCGCCGCACCGACCGGGGCGGAGAGCGACGTCGCCGTACTCCGCTACTGGCGGAACCAGGTCGACGATGGCGCATTTTCCGGCAATGGCAGGACGATCAAGATTTCTTCGGATATCAGAGAAAGCCGTAACGCTTGCCGGGCATCGCCGCGGGCTTGCAGGAGCGGCGCTTTTGACGGCGTCTTGGTGCGTTTTCGGCATGGTCCTTGAGCTTCCTCAGGAGTGGTTCTTGCTGACGAACATGCTCGGAACCCTGATCACGCTATTTCTCCTGCTCCTGATGCAGCATTCTCAAAACCGAGACATGCGGGCGCTTCACACGAAGGCCGACGAACTCATTCGATCGACCGACAACGCCAAAAATCAAAGGATCGGTGCGGATCAACGGGAGACCGACGAAGTCGAGGAGATGGCAAGGGACCGCCAGATCGATGCTTGAGCATCGGCGCCTTGTTCGGCCCTGTCGCCGGCAACGCAGTCGACGCATTTCGGTCATGCTCGTCGGCCGCCAGCGTCATAATCAAGGGGATGGCCGCGCCCTGCCTCGGGGCTCGACCGCATTGCCAATCGGTAGGTGGCATCGATGATGCCACCTACCGAGCAGCCAATCTCATGAATGATCCTCGCTCGGGCCGCTGACCGAGCCCTGGCGCGAAAAAGGCCCGCGCTTGGCGGGCCAAGTCGCCCACGACACACACACGACGGGGTTGGAAAATGGTTGGCTAGCCCTGAGTGCCGGCTGAAACCTTGTCCCGGTCAGGCAGGGCTCGCGCGACGCAGAAGTTCCTGCTGCGCCTCGACGCCGCTTCCTCCAAAAGTTTGGCGAAGTCTCCGAGTGTGACTCGGTCGGCACGAAGCACCTGGCGGATCAGCGGATCTTTCAAGACTTCGGACATCGTCAGGTCTTCCATAGCAGCTCCCTTTTTATTAGGGACTTCTACTGTAGAATTGTAAAACTTAAATGTCGACGGCGTGGCTTCGCATGACGGACCTTCCGGCAAAGAAGATTCTAGTCGGACAACCAGTCGGGTAGCATGTCAGGGGTACCCCACTCTCGTGTGGCTGCGGATCCAGGAAAGGCATGGACTGTTGAGCGCGGCGGTGGTTCCCGTCGCGGAGCGGCGGATTTTCGAACGGCGCGCCGGAGACGGGCGTTAATTTCGATCGTCGAATGCCGGAAGCGTGTCACAGTGCGTACATGACATGACAGCTCCGCAAATCGCTACGGCATTGGCAGTGGCAGAGGTCATCCGATAGGACCTTAGTCCGATTGAAGACGGGAAGGTGAAACCTAATTTCGATTCCGCTGGTGCTGTAAGTGAGAAGGAGAAGGGTTTTTCAACCGATACCTGAGCATCCTTCTCCCGATCACAGGAGATCATTGGCTTCACGATATGATGACGCCGATGTTCGCGGATGGAGAAGACGATGAATGAGCGTAAAATCGCCGACCGCGACCAGGCGATGACATCGGAAGACCTTGCTCTTTGCGCGCAAGTCCTGGAGGCCGTGAAAGCGGAATTCCAGCTTAGTGACAATGACGAGGAAATGTCGAGAAGTGCCGCAATCATCATCGAACTTTACCGACAGGGTATCCGAAACTTCGATCAGCTAAAGATCTTAGTTTTCGCTGCAAGAGGGAAAATCTAGAAATCGGCGGGGGCGGCATCCGGACCGAGCGTTTCTTTCAAGGCATTCATGAAGGATCTCATCTCAGTGGTGCGGCCGCCTATGATTTTGAACCCCGAAAGGCGGTCCGAGCCCACGCCTGGATGCGACGAACCACGAGTCTTTTGAGAAGGACGAATGCGTGCGGAGCGAGGTTCGGAATGCGGCCAAGACGTTATCGGAGGCGATAATCTCTGACCGGTGGGGTAAGCAGATCGCCGCCGGCTCCGCTTTGACCGAGCCACGGCAGAAAGATCGCTCAAGTCAAACCACCAGGATAACTAGCGAGGACATAAATATTGCCAGGACGCGCAGGCCCCAGCCTGTCCGGAAGATTTTCGTTCCGTGCGAACCTTTCCGTTCCGCTATTCGCTCTTGCGCCTCGATCGGCTTTTCGTCACCTATTCGTGCGAGCCGGGCCCGGAGCCGTCGACCGGCCGGCGCGCATGACCTCCAATCCTCTGCCGTCCTGCGGCTGGTGGAGCAGGTGATAGAGAGCCGACAAAGCCGTTCACCGCCCGGGGTTACATCCTGACCTTTGCATTGTCGCCCATGTCCGGCTTAGCGCTGCTCATCGCGGCAGCCGCCATCTTGATGTAAGAGACGATGGTCCCCGGACTATCCCAGAACTCGGCATAGGACGGCGTCACCTTCAGCACACGAATCGACGGATCCTCGGCGTTGTCCCACCAGGCTTTCGCTGGCGTAGCCCAGAGATCACGGATCCTTTCGCGGTCGCTCGAGACTTCCGCCTTTCCGGTTACCGATACGTATTTCTGCCCCTTGCTGTCGGCAAAGGCGAGGCATACGTCCGGCTGCCGGGCGATTTCGTCGTCCTTGTGGCTGTCGACATCGGTCAGAAAATAGAAGCTGTTCTCAAGCCGCTCGACATAAGCTGACATCGGCCGGGCGCGAATATCATCACCGGATTTCGTTACCAACATGCAAAAGCCGATCTTTTCGGCTAGGTCCCATACGCGCTCGCTGTCGTTTCCATCCTTGGTCATCTCGATCTCCTTTTTCTGGCGTAAAGCACTTTCGGTTGGCGCATCAATGCCAAGCTGCGCGCCTCATCGACGCCCACACAGGTTCAGCCCAACAACACAGAAGCGCAGCAGGAGTTCCCGAACGCTGCGACCTGACTATCGATGATCTTGTTGAACTCGCTTCAAGGCGCGATCCCCCTCGTGCCGAAGCAAAGCGCCAGCCTGAAGATATCCGACACGCCTGGCCACTGTCATGACAGCATTGCCTCTGGTCACCGCCTAGCCAGCCCAAACGATAATGCCGGCACAGGCCGGAAAGCCCGAGGCATTTCATGCCTATCTTTCGCTTTCGAACCAAAAAACGTCAGCCGCGTTACCGCCCAAAGGAGATCACAATGCGTCTGATCATAGAAAGCGACTATGGCACGGTTTCGGGGGAGCATGCCGAGGAAAGCGAGCTCGACAGGGCGCATCAATTGGTCGACGAATTCCTCGTCTTCGTCAAGGAAAACGACGTCGGAAACGACATCATCGACGAGATCGAATTGCCAGTTCCCAAATCGCTCCTGGTGCCGGCCTTCTCAATGGTGATTGCGGCCGAACGGCGCCCCCCTATCAAGAGCCTCCTTATCAAGGCAGGCATGACGCTTGCACATTACCGGCCGGGTCTTGGACCCCGCATCCGGATACGGCCGGGCTTGCCGCGGTGGCGCCCCGAGCCGTCGATATCGAGACGCCTTGCCCAACGCCTTGAGCGGACGCTGCTCGCCGTGGCCGAGGAACGGGTTCGGCTCGCCGAAACCTACCTGCGCGCCACCCAGCGTTCATTCAACTGACGATCCGCGCCACGCTGCGCTCCTTCCGGATCTCAGAAGCCGAATGATCGCAATGATGTTCGACGCTCGACTAGGATGCTTCGGGGTGCAGTCCTGCACCGGCGGCACCTCGACCATCCCATGTCATGATCCTGGCGTACCACTTCCTCTCCGCGAATTGGCCTGGAGTGTACACGCCCGGGTGAAAGCGGGGCCTTTGGATGATGGCGGCGAATGCGGAAAACCCACCTGGACAAATATGTGCTACGACAGATCGGCGAGTATGGCCTGTCGATCATCATTTCCCGGGTCGCGAATAGTCATTCTTCAAGGAGAGCTCAAGTGGCTTGGAAAACACGGAATATCGAATACGTGAACGGCTACAAGATTGTTGAAGTCGATGGACCCGCCTTCAAAGTCTTCGATGGCGATCGGCAGATCGGTGATGATTTCCCCTACCCCGGCGAAGCGGCAGCTCACGCGAATTCTCTGCCAAGACTGAACCCTCCGCGAAGCTAGTCAGAGATCCCAAGACTCGAGTTTTTCAGTTCTCTCGACTGGGGCATTGAGCCTCAGCGCTTAAAAGGGATCGGAACCCTCGCCTCCAAATTGCTAGATATTCGATTCACAGATGGAATTCTGAGCAAGCTGCAAAGTCCCGGGAGCTGACGGTACAATCATTCTTTAATCTTGGACTTTGATCTCTCAGC
>UCKU01000078.1 GCA_900473185.1 Hyphomicrobiales bacterium
GCTGAGAGATCAAAGTCCAAAAGTATTGAATGAGAATTCACCGGCTTCCCGGCACTTTATAACGGACGGGAGTGACGAAGCGCAGGTGATGGACGAGCTTGCGAGCCTGCCCGATAGATGCGGCGGATCGTTCCCACGCCGACGCCCAGAGAACTCGGAAACAATCATGGCACAAATTCGTACCCACCACCGCACGATCTATCACTACCGTTATGCGGTCAATCTTAGACCTCACCGGCTGATGCTGAGGCCACGCGACGGCCGCGATCTCCGGCTGCTGTCGCATGAAGTGTCGACAACGCCACAAGCCCAGATCAGTTGGGCGACCGATGTATTCGGCAACGCGGTTGCCACCGCGGTTTTCAGCGAAATGACCGACGTCCTGACCGTCGACAGCGTCGCCTTGGTCGACCTCACAGCTGCCGCATGGCCGGTCTTTGCGATCGCAGGCTCCGCCATCACATTTCCTTTCCGCTATTCGGATGAGGAATGGACCGATCTCGGCGCGCTGACGGCTCGGCAGTATGCCGACCCGTTCCAGCAACTTCAGCGCTGGGCACAGGGATTTGTCGCAAGCAATTCGACGGACACGCTGTCGCTTCTCAAGGACATAAGTGCGGGAGTGTCTTCATCGATCTGCTATCAAAGCCGTGAGGCGGAAGGTACACAGACGCCGACCCAAACGCTGGACCGTGGGTGGGGATCATGCCGTGACTTCGCGGTGTTGTTTGCCGAAGCTGTTCGTTGTTTGGGTTTTGGCGCCCGCATCGTATCGGGATATTTGTTCAATCCCGATCAAATATTGTTCGGTTCCCAGGATCGGGGCTCGACCCATGCCTGGGCCGAGGTATTCGTGCCCGGCGCTGGATGGATCACATTTGATCCGACCAATCGCAGCATGGGTGGGGCCAATCTTATCCCCGTAGCCGTCGCCCGTGATATCGCGCAATCCGTTCCCGTCGCCGGCAGCTTCGTTGGTGCGTCCGATGCATTCATATCGATGGATGTGGAGGTCGAGGTGTCTGCGTGAGCCTCAGCAGGGCAGCGAGGATTTTAGTCGTCCAGCCATTCGCATGGATCACGACTTGACGGGATTTTCGTCATCACCACCGCACTCATGGCGCGTGCGGATCCCGATCGCGCCGCAGGCGCGAGGCGGCGATCGAATTGGTGTCCGGCGCCAGCAGATCGTGTTTTTCGGCAAAGGCCGCCACAGGCCGCGCGGTCTCGGCGTCGATTTCACCGCAGAGCGCGGCACTGCATGCCTTGAGCGCGACTGCGTGCGCGGTGTCTCGCATTGACGCCGGCCACTCAACGAGATGCCGGTAGGCGTCCATCACGCTACGAACCTCTGCCGGAAATCCGAGGCCGACGAGAATGGAAACAGGCTGTCTGACATATCGGGTTTCATTGCTCTCTCCTTCCCAACCCGGATGTCGATGGGCGCCGTGGCCACGGCGCCCTCGTTCTGCGGAAATGTGGGTCAAGCCGCCTTCTGCGCTTCGATCTGCGCCGGAGCAGCCGACGTCAAAGCGGGCTCGCTCTGGATCGAGATCTTGCGCGGCTTCAGCGCCTCCGGGATCTCGCGAACCAGATCGATCGACAAGAGACCGTTCCTGAGGTCCGCCCCGTTCACCCTGACATGATCGGCAAGCTCGAACCGGTGTTCGAACGGCCGGCCGGCAATGCCGCGATGCAGATAGCTCTCCGCGGATGCCTCCTGCCTCTTGCCCGTGACGACGAGCAGATTGGACTGGAAGGTGATATCGAGATCATCCTGCGCGAAACCCGCCACCGCGATTGAGATCCGGTAGGTGTCGTCACCGGTCTTGACGATGTCATAGGGCGGCCAGTCGCTGATGGAACGAGCACGCTGGGCGTTTTCCAGAAGATTGAAGACCCGGTCGAAGCCGACGCTCGAGCGGAACAGTGGTGCATAATCGTAAGATGTTGCCATAGCCATATCCTCCTTGAAGCAACATGGGTACGGAAGCGCCGAAAGGCGGCGCTCCCAGCAAGGCCAGCCCTTTCTTAGCAGCTGGCGGCAATCGATTTGGTTTTTGAGATTT
>UCKU01000061.1 GCA_900473185.1 Hyphomicrobiales bacterium
GGCAGGGGCTGGCGCGCTATGTTCTCGATCATCCCGAGACGGTCGCAAGAAAGCGGGTGCTCGATTTTGCAAGCGGTTCCGGACTGGTCGGAATTGCAGCACGCAAGGCTGGCGCTGCCAAAGTGATAGCTGCGGATATCGATCCGTGGTCGCAGACGGCGGTGCGGCTGAATGCGGCGGCCAATTTGGTCCTGCTGGACTTCGATAGGACCGATCTCATCGGGCGAGACGTTGATGTAGATGTCGTGCTCGCCGGCGACGTCTTCTACGATAAGGCTTTCGCCGAAGCGCTGGTTCCGTGGCTCGAGACGCTCGCGGCCGAGGGCAAGGACGTGCTGGTCGGCGATCCCGGGCGCGCCTATTTGCCAAAGGACAGGCTGGAATTCTGCGCCGTCTATGAAGTGCCCGTCACCCGGGCGCTTGAAGACAGCGAGGTCAAGAAGACGACGGTCTGGCGGTTCGGGCCTTAGGGCCGGATGACACAGACATTGGCCTCATAAGAGCAGGGATCATCGGCGATGCCGACATCGATGACCTTGGCCTTCGGGGCAAGGTTACGTTCCGGCGTGGCCAGGGGATAGTACCCGTCGCCTCCGATATAGGTTCCGCCATCCGTCTGATAGGCATAGGACGACCCGGCGTAGAGGCCGTTGCTCCCGTAGTTCTGATCATAGCTCTGGGGCTGGGACGCAATGACGACGATGTTGCTGCGGCCATAGCGGCTTGTCCCAGGATAGTTGAACTGCTTCAGAAAAGGGGTGCGCGGGCGATAGCGGATGACGTTGTCGCGTGTGAAGTGCAGGCCACTATCCCAGTGAGTGCGCCTGCCGAGGAAGACGCCGTCATTAAAGCCGCCATGGCGGGGAAAGCGATGATCGAAGTGGCGCTCTCCGGCTGTTGCGGGCAGCGCTGTCAGCACCGCAAGGAGAGCAAGAATGGTCTTGGACAGACTGCGAAACATGGACCAAACTCCGAAACGCTAACAAATCGTTAACGCCAGATTGCGCCAAAAGGCTGATCTTGTCCACGCAGGCGTGCGGTCAGCTTAAAAATAGAGCGAAAGAGACGAGTTTCGCGGCCGTGAAAACTTCCCGGTAACGCGAATCGATTAAATTAAAAGCAGGCAGCAATTATGCTTGTCGTCAGGGGTTTCGGTGATTAAACGTCGAGATTGATGCAACGCACACAGAATTTTGTCATTCGTGTGGTTGACTGAGAATGCCCCTGACATCAAGGGCAAAGTGAAGACGCCGCGAGGTTCTGATGGCGAATGTGACAAACCGGCCCCTGTCGCCGCATCTACAAATTTACAAGCCAATTCCCACCATGGTCATGTCCATCGTTCACCGTATCACCGGTGGCGCTCTGTACTTCGGCACGCTGCTGATTGCCTGGTGGCTGATCGCGGCCGCCACCGGCCAGGCCTATTATGACTGGGCCAACTGGGTGCTTGGCAGCATTGTCGGCAAGCTTGTTCTGCTCGGTTACACCTGGGCGTTGATCCACCACCTGCTCGGCGGCTTCCGCCACTTCATGTGGGACCTCGGACATGGCTTCGAGAAGGAATTCTCGACCAAGCTCGCCATCGCCAATATCATCGGATCGCTCTGTCTGACCGTGCTGGTCTGGGTGATCGGCTTCATCATTCGCTTCTGAAGGTCGCACTCATGGATATGCGCACTCCTCTGGGCAAGGTTCGCGGCCTCGGCTCCGCCAAGGAAGGCACCGATCACTTCTGGCGCCAGCGCCTGACGGCCGTCGCCAACGTGCCCCTCATCATCTTTTTCGCCATCTTCATGATCGTCTATGCCGGTGCGCCTTATGCCGACGTGGTTCGTGCCCTCTCGAACCCGTTCGTCGCCGTCATCATGGGCCTGATGGTCATTTCCGGCACTATCCACATGAAGCTCGGCATGCAGGTCATCATCGAAGACTATGTTCACGGCGAGCTCGGCAAGCTGCTGCTCCTGATGCTGAACACTTTCTTCGCGGTTCTGATCGCCGGTCTCTGTCTCTTCGCCATTCTGAAAATTGCATTCGTAGGATAACCGTATCATGGCAACGTCTTCACCCGCTCAGAATGGGAAGGCCTACACCTATGTCGACCATTCCTATGACGTAATCGTCGTCGGCGCCGGCGGCGCCGGCCTGCGCGCCACGCTCGGCATGGCCGAACAGGGCTTCCGCACCGCCTGCATCACCAAGGTATTCCCGACCCGTTCGCACACGGTTGCCGCCCAGGGCGGTATCGCCGCTTCGCTGCAGAACATGACGCCGGACAGCTGGCAGTGGCACCTTTACGACACCGTCAAGGGTTCCGACTGGCTCGGCGACGTCGATGCCATGCAGTATCTCACCATGGAAGCGCCGAAGGCGGTCTATGAGCTGGAACATTACGGCGTGCCCTTCTCGCGCAACGAGGAAGGCAAGATCTACCAGCGCCCGTTCGGTGGCCACATGCAGAATTTCGGCGAAGGCCCGCCGGTGCAGCGCACCTGCGCCGTTGCCGACCGTACCGGCCACGCCATCCTGCACACGCTCTATGGCCAGTCGCTACGCAACAATGCCGAATTCTTCGTCGAGTATTTCGCGCTCGACCTCATCATGTCCGATGACGGCAGCCGTTGCACCGGCGTCATTGCATGGTGCCTCGATGACGGCACGATCCATCGCTTCGCCGCCAAGATGGTGGTGCTGGCGACCGGCGGCTACGGCCGCGCTTATTTCTCGGCAACCTCGGCCCATACCTGCACCGGCGACGGTGGCGGCATGGTGGCCCGTGCCGGCCTGCCGCTGCAGGATATGGAATTCGTGCAGTTCCATCCGACAGGCATCTATGGCTCCGGCTGTCTGATCACGGAAGGCGCGCGCGGTGAAGGCGGTTATCTCGTCAATTCCGAAGGCGAGCGCTTCATGGAGCGCTATGCGCCGTCGGCCAAGGATCTAGCCTCGCGCGACGTCGTTTCGCGCTGCATGACGCTGGAAATCCGTGAAGGCCGTGGCGTCGGCAAGAACAAGGATCACATCTTCCTGCATCTCGACCATCTCGATCCGGCCGTGCTGCACGAGCGCCTGCCGGGTATTTCCGAGAGCGCCAAGATTTTTGCCGGCGTCGATGTGACCCGCGAACCGATCCCGGTCCTGCCGACCGTTCACTACAATATGGGTGGCATTCCGACGAACTATTGGGGCGAGGTGCTCAATGCCGACAGCTCCAATCCGGAACGCATCATCCCCGGCCTGATGGCCGTCGGTGAAGCCGGCTGCGCCTCGGTTCATGGGGCAAACCGTCTCGGCTCGAATTCGCTGATCGACCTCGTGGTCTTCGGACGTGCGGCCGCGATCCGCGCCGGCGAAGTCATCGACCGTGCGTCGCCGGTGCCGGCGCTGAACATCGCCGCCTGCGACAAGATCATGGATCGTTTCGACGGTCTGCGCTACGCCAGCGGCGGTACGCCGACGGCGGTGCTGCGCGAGAAGATGCAGCGCGCCATGCAGGAAGATGCGGCGGTGTTCCGTACGCAGGAATCGCTGGAATCCGGCTGCCGCCGCCTTTCGGAAATCTGGGGCGAACTCAAAGATCTCAAGGTCACCGACCGCTCGATGATCTGGAATTCCGACCTCGTCGAAACGCTGGAGCTACAGAACCTGATGGCCAACGCCATCACGACGATCTACGGCGCTGAAGCCCGCAAGGAAAGCCGCGGCTCGCATGCCCGCGAAGACTATACGTCAGGTCCGTTCGCAGGCCGCGACGACGTCAACTGGCGCAAACACACGCTGGCCTGGGTGAACGAGGCGGGCGACGTGAAGCTCGACTACCGGCCTGTCCACACCGACCTCATCGCAGACGGCATCGATCCCCACAAGATCGAGCCGAAGGCCCGCGTATACTGATCAGAGGAACCTGACATGGTTGAACTCGCTCTTCCCAAGAACTCCCAGATGCGCGAAGGCAAGGTGTGGCCGAAGCCGGCGGGTGCCAAGAACACCCGTGAGTTCCGCGTCTATCGCTGGAGCCCGGATGACGGCCAGAACCCGTCGATCGACACGTTCTACGTCGATGTCGACGATTGCGGGCCGATGGTTCTCGATGCGCTTCTCTACATCAAGAACAAGATCGATCCGACCCTGACATTGCGCCGTTCCTGTCGCGAAGGCATCTGCGGTTCCTGCGCGATGAACATCGATGGTACGAACACGCTCGCCTGCACCAAGGGCATGGACGACATCAAGGGCACGGTGAAGATCTACCCGCTGCCGCATATGCCTGTGGTCAAGGATTTGGTTCCCGATCTCAGCAACTTCTATGCCCAGCATCGCTCGATCGAGCCCTGGCTGAAGACGGTTTCGCCGACGCCTGCCAAGGAATGGAAGCAGAGCCATGAGGACCGCCAGAAGCTTGACGGTCTCTATGAGTGCATCCTGTGTGCCTGCTGCTCGACCTCCTGTCCGAGCTACTGGTGGAACGGTGACCGTTATCTCGGTCCGGCCGTGCTGCTGCAGGCCTATCGCTGGCTGATCGATTCCAGAGACGAAGCAACCGGCGAACGCCTCGACAATCTTGAGGATCCGTTCCGCCTCTATCGTTGCCACACAATCATGAACTGCGCCCAGACCTGCCCGAAGGGTCTGAATCCGGCCAAGGCAATTGCCGAAATCAAGAAGATGATGGTCGAGCGTCGCGTGTGAGCGTCGACGCCTCCATCGGATTCAATTGAGCGTTATCTCGACTCCCCCGAACGGATCGAACTTGATCAAGAAGGAGATGGCCGGGCACAACACCTTGCTGACATATTTTATCAGCAAGAAGTCCGGCGAGCGGGTCGGTTGAATTGTGCCGGCCTTGCTATAGGTGTCACGAAGGCCGATTTGCATTGTGCTGACTTGATTAACCAAAGCGAAATACGGTAATTCGAACCTAGAATTGAAATATCTCTGCGGTTGAGACGGACATTCGGGAGCTTGATGATGCAGTTGCGATATGTGGTGACGGGTCTAACGGCCGTTCTGGCCTTGGCGGGATGCCAGCGCACCTCATATGATTACAGCGGTAACAGCGCACCTCCGCCGCTGACTGCGCAGCCGGTGCCTTCCGTACAGGGCGGCCAGCTGCCTCCTCCGACCGGACAATTTCCCGCCGCGCCGACTTCGACGGCGCCGACGGCGGGTGTCCAGCCGGGTGGCGCTGCACCAGCGACTTCGCTTGATGTCACCAAGGAATCGATGGTCGGCAGCTGGCGTGTCAACGGTACCTGTGACATGTTCCTGACGCTCACCAATCTCGGCAGCGGATCGCGCGGCGGTACGCGCGGTTGTGTTGGCGAGCTGACGGCTATGGGCTCATGGGAAGTTTCCGGCAAGCAGGTTCTGCTCAAGGACCGCAGCGGCAACCAGATCGGTTCCGTCTACAAGGTTGCCGACAACAGCTTCAATGGCCAGACCTCGACCGGGCAGCCGATCACCCTCAGCCGGTAAGACAATCCGGCGGGGTTCCGCCGGTTACGCATAGGCGGACAAGCCCTCATGCAGCCAATGCCAGACTATTCGCTCAGCGTCACCGAGCAGCTCAAATCGCTGACCGCATCGGGGACGTTGCAGGTTGATTCTGCCCAGATGGATGTGGCCAAGTGCCTCGACCGGGTGCTTGCCGCTCTCAAGCGGAAGCAGCCTGCCGCCAAGAGCAGCGCGCTCGGCTGGCTGTTTGCTTCCAAGAAGAAGACCGAGGCCGGTATTAGGGGCCTCTATATCCATGGCAGCGTGGGGCGCGGCAAGACGATGCTCATGGACATGTTCTTCCAGATGGCGCCCTGCCGGAAAAAGCGGCGCGCGCATTTCCATGAGTTCATGGCTGATGTGCACAATCGCATCGCCGCCCATCGGCTGAAGCTGAAGAACGGCGAGACGAAGCAGGCCGATCCGATGCCGCCGGTCGCCGCTGCCCTTTTCGAGGAAGCGGAACTGCTCTGCTTCGACGAATTCACGGTGACCGATATCGCCGATGCGATGATTCTGTCGCGGCTGTTTTCCGAGCTTTTCGCACGCGGCTGCGTGCTGGTGGCGACCTCGAATGTCGAGCCCGACAATCTGTACAAGGAG
>UCKU01000060.1 GCA_900473185.1 Hyphomicrobiales bacterium
GTGGCTTCCACAAGCGCAGCGAACCGGTGAATTTCGCTTTGAGCCTTGCGCGAGGCATCGCGGTTATCAGGCGCAATCTCGCCATCGTGATGGTCTTCACGATCGCGATCAACGTGCTCCTGCTGGCGATCCCGCTCTACCTCTTCCAGATTTCCGACCGTGTCCTGACCAGCCGCTCCATCGACACGTTGGTGATGCTTTCCATCGTGGTGGTGGGCGCCGTCCTCTTACAGGCCTTCTTGGATTCTGTCCGGCGCTTCATCCTGATGCGGACTGCGGTGGAACTGGAAGTCCAGCTGGGCGCACCGATCCTCAGTGCCGCCGCTCGCGCCTCGCTGCATGGAAGCGGCAAGGATTACCAGATCCTGCAGGACCTTCAGTCTCTCCGCAGCTTTTTGACTTCGGGAACGCTGATTGCTTTCCTCGATGCGCCACTGATGCCGCTCTTCGTGATTGTCGTCTACCTGGTGCATCCGCATCTCGGCATCATCATCATGGTCTGCTGCGCGACGCTGTTTCTAATCGCCTTCCTTAACCAGAAGTTCACGGCCAAACAGTTCGCCGAATCCAACAGCTATCTCAGCCGCGCGAATTTCCATCTCGATTCCATGTCGCGGAATTCGCAGATCATCAATGCGCTCGCGATGATCCCCGAAGCGGTGAAGATGTGGGGCCGGGAAACCGCCGGCTCGTTGAAATCCCACGTCCAGGCGCAGGACCGCAACATCATCTTCACCGGCATTTCCAAGGCCTGCCGTATGATCACCCAGGTCGGGCTTCTCGGCTGGGGCGCGCATCTGTCGCTATCAGGAGAGTTGACGGGCGGCATGGTCATCGCTGCCTCGATCATTTCCGGCCGCGCGCTGGCGCCGATCGAAGGCGCGATCGAAGGCTGGCATCAGTTCAACCGATCGGCCGCCGCGTATGGCCGCATCAAGAACCTGCTGCTGACCTCGCCACTCAACTTTCCGCGGCTGCGCCTTCCCAATCCGGAAGGCAGGCTTGATGTGGAGCGGATCCTCTTCGTTCCGCCGCCGCAGAAGAAGGTGATCCTGAACGGCATCTCCTTCTCTCTGAGGAAAGGTGAATCGCTGGCGATCATCGGCAATTCCGGTTCCGGCAAGACGACGCTCGGCAAGATGCTGGTGGGTTCAATCCTGCCGACCTCCGGCAACGTGCGCCTCGACCTCATGGATCTGCGCAACTGGGACCAACGGCAGTTTGGCGAAAGCATCGGCTATCTGCCGCAGGATGTGCAGCTCTTCCCGGGTACGATCAAGGCCAATATCTGCCGCATGCGCGATGACGTCGAAGACCGGCAGATCTATGAGGCCGCCGTCCTTGCCGACGTGCATGAGCTGATTGCGGGCTTCCCGCAGGGATATGAGACAGTCGTCGCCGCCGATGGCGCGCCGCTTTCAGGTGGCCAGAAGCAGCGCATCGCACTGGCGCGCGCCTTCTTCGGCGATCCCAAATTCGTCGTGCTCGATGAGCCTAATTCCAATCTCGACACCCAGGGCGAAGCCGCACTCGCAAAAGCGCTGATCCACGCCAAGAAACAGGGCATCACGACAGTTACGATCACGCAACGCCCCGCGCTTCTGCAGTGTGTGGACAAGATCATGGTGCTCAAGGACGGCACTGTCGCCATGTTCGGCGAGCGAATGGAAGTCCTGCAGGCAATATCCAAGGGTAATGGCCGAACCGGCCAACAGTCACCGCGTATCGAAGGATGAAGGCCATGGGAAAGAAGAAGCAGGAATCCACCGGCCCGATGCAGCTCGAATGGTATGGCGACGTGCCGCGCTCCATCCGTTTGCACAGCTTTGTCGGCCTGGCGGTCCTTTTCGGCTCGTTCGGCGGTTTCGGATACTGGGGGGCAACCGCGCCACTTGCCTCCGCCATCATCGCCCAGGGCAGCTTCGTGGCAACCGGTAACAACAAGGTCGTCCAGCACCTTGAAGGCGGCATCATCAAGGAAATGCTCGTCAGCGAAGGCGAAAGCGTCAAGGAGGGCGACGTCCTGGTGACTCTCGACCAAACAGCCGCCTTGACCAACGAGCGAATGCTGACGCTGAGACGGCTGCGTCTGGAAGCAGTCGTTGGACGCCTGAGGGCCGAGGCACAGGGATCGCGTGAGTTCAAGATTCCTGACATCGTCATGGCAGAGGCGAGCGACCCCGATATCAACGCCATTATCCAGAGCCAGAACATCGTCTTTCGCAGCAAGCAGGTCAAACTCGAGGAGCAGCTCAACCTTATCGAGAAGAACATCAAGTCGCTGGAATACCGCTTCGAAGGCTACAAGGGCCAGCGAGAGTCCTTCGAACGGCAACTGGCGCTGCTCTCCGATGAGCGGGACTCCAAGGAACGGCTCGTCAAGGTCGGCTATATGCGCAAGACTGACCTTCTGGCCATCGAGCGCGCCATTGCCGATGCGATGGGCGATATTTCGCGCCTGAACGGAGAGCTCAACGAGAGCGAGGCGGAAATCGCCAAATTCCGTCAGGAAGCGGTCATCGCCGTCAACTCCAACAAGCAGGCAGCGCTCGATGCGCTGGAGACCGCCGAATCCGACCTCGACAGCGTGCGTCAACAGCTGCACGAAGCTGCCGGCGTTCTGGAGCGTACGGTCATCCGTTCGCCGGTGACTGGTACCGTTGTGCGCTCCTACTACCACACCGCCGGCGGCGTCATCACCACCGGAAAACCGATCATGGAAATCCTGCCGGCCCACGTGCCGCTGATCCTGGAGGCGCAGGTATTGCGTACCTCCATCGATCAGCTTCACGAAGGGCAGACGGCGGCAATCCGCCTGACCGCCCTCAACAGGCGCACCACGCCGGTTCTGGAAGGCAAGGTCTTCTATGTTTCGGCCGACTCCATTGAGGAAAATGCCGGCCTTTCCGTGAAGGACGTGTACATCGTGCGCGTACAGATCCCGGACTCGGAAATTGCCCGCGTTCACAACTTCCATCCGGTTCCCGGCATGCCTGCTGAAGTGCTGATCCAGAGTTCGGAGCGCACGTTCTTCGAATATCTGAGCAAGCCGATCGCCGACAGTATGTCACGCGCGTTCAAGGAGCGTTAGGCGCAGAAATGGCCGAAGCGCTCAACGAAATGATCTGATATAGTTCATGTATTACCAGCGTTGAGCCGAGGGAGTTCAGCATGCCGGCTATGTCAGATGTCTTATTGAATGTTGGCCGTTTAAATTATGTCTGGACGAATACAGAAAGCCTGCTGATCTATATTATTGCCCACCTTCTCAAGGTAGAGAAGGAGGCGGCGATCGTGGTCTTCCTGACGCTTAATACGACGCGCGCGCGCATAGATCTCGTCGAGCGGCTCGCAAAGCTTCCTTCGACGCCGGCTGCGGACCGCAAGGCCGTTCTTTCAGCCATGTCGCGCCTGAAGAAGGAGTCGAAGATGCGCAACAAATACAACCACTGCATCTATTCCTTCGACGAGAAGGGTGAAATCTCCAGCACGCAACTCATGCGCCTGGTCGAGGACGACAAGGAAATCCGCTACGGAAAGATCGAACAGATGGACGACCGGGAATTGGAGCTTCTGGAAAAATCGATTGGCGAGATCGTCAATATCAGCAAGGCACTCTGGGCTTTCATCCATGCGAGCCCACGGATTGTAGCGCTTTAGTATCGCCGGCCGAAAACGGCTGCGTTGGGTTAATCCCATTTCGTCTTAAGGAATCACCCGGACGGTTTATTTGAAGATCGATGTTTCCCATTAGACTGGAATTTCCCGAATTAGGTATGGAGTATTGGGAGGGGGGCATGCGCATCGATGTCATTGATACCATCGCCAGTTTTGACGCCGTTCGCGACAACTGGGATCAGGTCTATCGGGACGATCCAGACGCCCAACATTTCCTCTCCTGGACATGGCTCAGAGACTTTCTTGGGCACCGCGGCCGTTGGTTCGTCCTGGCGCTGCGCGAGCGGAAGCCTGATGCTCCCTATGTCGCCTTTTTGCCGCTGAGATTGCTCACGAAACTCGATGAGCAGCGCGGGCTTTTCTACGATGAAATAGTCATGGGCGGGAATTATTCAGCCGACTACACCGGCCTCATCATCATGCCTGGTTACGAGCAAAAAGCCATCGCCGGTTTTGCGGCTTACCTCAAACAGCAGAACTGGACGCATCTCAGGCTGGAGCATTTCAGCGGACCACCGGAACGGCGGGAGAAGATGATCCTGGCGCTGCAGGGGCCGCTCGTCATGTTTCGCGACAACGCGCCCACAAGCCATGACAATATCGACAATACGATCTGCCCGGTCGTCTCGCTGCCTGCAAGTTGGGATGACTATCTGGAACAGAAGATGAGCAGCCAGACACGCCAGAAGCTGCGCCGCTTCCTGCGCAAGCTCGATGGCGACGAAGGCTACCGGATCACCATGGCAACGCCCGCGACCATCGACCGCGACCTCACCATTCTCTTTGACTTCTGGCGCACGCGATGGACGGAACGCAAAGGACCTGAGAGGACGGAGCGGCTCATCAATTCCACCCGCGAAATGCTGATGGACTGCTTCAAGAGCGGCACGCTCGACGTCCCGGTCTTCTGGTTCGGCGAGCAGCCGCTCGGCGCCCTCGCCAATATCATCGACCACCCGAAAAAGACGATCCTTTTCTATATCACTGGTCGTGACGAGAACTGGAAAACACCGTCTCCCGGTCTGATGCTGCATGGATATTGCATCCGCCGGGCGATCGAAGATGGCGTCAGGTTCTATGATTTCCTGCGCGGAAACGAACCTTACAAATATGTCTTCGGCGCTGACGAGCGGCGGATCAGCTATACGCTCTTCAGGACCCGCGACGGACGCAATCTCGGCGGCGTTCTGCATCCACGCAGCGTCAAATATGTCTACGAGCAGGCACTCGAAATGTATCGAAAGGGTGAGAAGGGAAAAGCCGAGATCGTCTTCACCCAGGTTCTGCAATCCTCGCCGGGCCATGTCGGTGCCGAATTTGGCCTTGCCAACCTGCTCTTCAACCGGGGAAAGCTGACCGAAGCCCTTGCCGCCTATCAGTCGCTGCTGGAGCGCACCGCCGAGTCGCTGCCGATTGCACTTCGCCTTGGAGATACGCAACTGGCGCTGAAACTCTATGAGGATGCAGCCGTAACCTTCCATCGCATCGGCGAGCAGGCGCCCCATGTGGTGCAGGCCCGCTACAAGGAAGGTGTCGCCCTCATCGCAACACGCCGCCTTACGCAAGCCGAGACGGTCCTCGCAGCGATCCAGGATATCCATACCGACGACCCGGTCGCCATTCCCTATACCGAGCTTGCTTCCGTGGCGCTTGAGCGTCTACGCCAGCATAATGCGGCATTGGCAGCCGATGAACAGATTCCTGAAGGCATGATGGGATTGCCTGGAAAGCGCGGCGGTGAGAAACGCCGTCCCCGCATGCACTAAAGTCTCTTTGTTTTACACATGTCGTTACCGCAAAACCGCTGCACAGTTTTGCGCGACATGCTTTCGGCATGACAGAGCTCAGGCGCCGGTTTCAGCCTGATGCCTGATATCATCGGCGAGCGGATGCAAGGTATCGGCCGACAGGGCGCCGACGAGGCTGTACCCCATGCCGCCGGACGCCCAGCTCCAGCTCTCAACATTGCCCTGCGCATGCGGCACCATGGGCTTGTTCTGATCGGCGAGCGTTGGCCGCGTCAGCATGACGAGACGCGTTCCCCGATCATCATCATACATCAGCATCAATCCGGCGCCATGCGACGTCGAGATCATCCTGCCGCCCATCAGACGATAGCCCGACTTGGAAAGATCCGGCAGCACCGGCTTGCGGCCCATGCGCTCCGTCGCCCAGTCGACGAGCTCGGTCATATTGTCGGCACGGAGCTCGACCGGCCTCATCCTGTCGGGCGCGTAAGTGGCGAAGCTGTTGGCCGCTTCATCAGCCAGCGCCACCATGCCTTCGCCTGGCTGCCGGTACATGCCATGCAGCATCCAACCACCGGAACCGCCGGCGATGAGAAGAACGACTGCGGCGGCGGCCATACGCCAGAAGGGCAGCCGGCCTTGCTTGGGCACCTCCAGCAGGTGGCTTATGTTCAGTCGGCTCGGGATTGGTTCTTCCGCGACAAAGTTGAGCGCAGCCCGCAAATCAAGCCGCTGCCTTCCGTAGCTATCGATTCGCGCGGCGATTTCGGGATGGGTTTCAAGATAGACGGAAACTTCGGCTTCACGCGCCTCATCCAGCGCGCCGTCCACAAAACCGTGAAGATCATCCTCGGTGATCGGTTTTACGCTCATTTTATTCTCCGAAGATGGGCGGCTGGCCCCTGTGTTGTCTGCCCCGAGTTCTCCAATATCTGTCGTAGCCGCTCACGCGCCCGCGACAGGCGCGACATGACGGTGCCGATCGGGATAGCCAGGACTTCCGCTGTCTGCGAATAGGACAGATCCTCGACCGATACCAGCAGCAGGACGCTACGCTGCTCCTCAGGAAGTTTCTCCAGCGCCTGAATGATATCGCGACGCATCAGATTATCTTCCTGTGTCGGTTGCCGGGCAAAGGCGCTTTCATCCACCTTCTCAAAGGGCAGATGTTCGCCACGGCGTGCGGTCTGTTTCAACCGGTTGACCGCGAGATTATGAAGGATAGCGAAGATCCAGGTGCGCGGATCGTCGTTTCGGCGATGATGCCAATGGGCAATAACCCGCTCCAGGCAATCCTGAACAAGATCGTCGGCCGCCGTTGCATCCTTCAGCAATCCGCGGGCGTAGCGGCGGAGTGCCGGGATCATCGGCTCGACAAGCTGCAGAATGTCACTCATGAGGCTTACCTTCAGGAGCTTTCGTCCGCCACCCTATCACAGGCGGCGGGCGGAAGAGATCTACTTCGCTTCGATCTGGACGACTTCGCCGGACCCGTTATCTCCCGCCGCGGTGATAACGAGATAACGGCGCTCGGCCTTCTCTCTGGTCTGGACGATCTGCCTGATGGGGCCGACGGCATTGACGATCGCCGAGCCGGCGGAGTTCGTCATGAATGACGCCAGAGGCTGAAGATCGCCAGTACCGTCAGCCCGCGTGGAGAGCGTAAGAATGTAGGGCTTCTTAGGCTCCAGCCCCGTCACGGATGCCTGCAACACCTGTGACAGACCCTGATCGAAAAGAGAGACACTCGTTGGTGCAACACCATCCTGCTTTGCCTTCGGCGCGTGCAGGGCAAGATGCGCCGCCTCGCCAGCGACGCCGAGCGGTTGGAGGTTCTGCATGCCGTCGCCCTCAGGGACTGCATTGGGGACATAGTTGACGGCCTGCGGTGCCTGGCCGATCGGTATCGTAGCGATCACCTTGTTTGTCAGTGTGTCGATCGCTGCGAGCGCATCGGCGTTTTCGAGACCCACATAGGCGCGCGTGCCATCGCCTGATGGCCAGATGCCGTGCGGAAGATTGCCGACGGGAATTGTCGCGACCTGTTCGAAATTATCCGTGCGATAGACCTTCACCTGGTTGAGGCCGCCAACGGAGATATAGGCAAATTCACCATTGGCGTTGCGAACAATGTTAACGTGATTGGTGATTGGCCCGGTATCGATCGTCCTGATGAGACCAAAGGGGGCCTCAGCGTCGAAGACCTGCGTCTTGCCGATATCCTTCAGCGTAAACCAGACCTGCTTGCCATCAGGCGTCGCCGCAATGTTCGGGCAAAAGGGGCTTTCCTGCTTGATGTGGCCGACGATCTGGTGATCGGCGACGGAAACGACGACGGTCTCGGGATTGAACGAGGAACAGATGTAGCCGTATTTGCCATCCGGCGAGAAGATCTGCATGCCCGGGCCGGCCGGCACCTTGATCTGCAGCTTCTCCTCATAGGTATGCGCATCGATGACGGAGATGTAATCCTCTCCGCGAACGGTGACCCAGACTTCGTTGCCATCAGGCGTAAAGAATGCCTCATGCGGCGAGCGGCCCACATAGGTGGTGTGCTTTACGGCATTGGTCGCTGTGTCGATGAACGTCACCGAATTCGAGCCGATAGAAACGACAGCCAACGTCTTGTGGTCGGGCGAAAAGCCCATGCCGTGGACCAGGACCTGCCCACGATAGAGCGGGCTGAGATTGCCCGGCTGCGGATCGCCGAGACGGATGACGCCAAGCAATTTGTTGGTGGACGGATCGGTGACCGAAACCGTGTTGGAGAATTGTTCGGCCGCGTAGACGCGATCCTTGCTGCTGATCGGAATATCCGGATCGGAGGCCGCACCCGGCGCCTGGCCGGCGAAACTTGTTAAGGGGGCCAGCATCGTGCCGGCAAACAGGCCGAGGGCGAGAAGGCTAGACTTCATGACGGGGTCCTTTCAATTGCCCATTTTCATGTTCGGATCCATCGCAGGCATCGTCGACATGCCGACGCCGGAAGAGACGGAACTCTGCGGGGAAACTTGTGTCGGTGCCGGCTCCGAAGGCGGAAGAGGATCGCCGAGAGCCAGCCGCATCGCGGCGATTTCCTGCTGCTGATCGACGATGATTTCCTGGGCAATGCGCTTAAGCTGCTCATTGCTGCCATAACGCAGATAGGCCTGCGCCATATCGATCGCGCCCTGATGATGAGGGATCATCATCTCGACAAAATCCCTGCTAACGTCGCCTGTCGGCTTAACCGCCATGTCGTTCATCATCTTCGCCATGGCTGCATCGTTTTCCGTCAGGAACGGCGTCTCGTCGGTAACCGCGGAGGTGGTGTGCTCATGCGATGCTGGATCGTCCGCAAAAGCGGAAAAGGACAGGATCGCCAAGATCGATGCTGCCAGCGGAAGAGATCTTTTTCGGGGAATGACGTTCATGCAGGCTCCTTGTTTTGCAGAGCGGTTTCATAAACGTGGACAACGGAGCTGCCGATTTATTCCGTCGGGCTGCGGTTTTTTCCGAGGAGGCAGGTTTGCGGCCTTCTGACGAGGGTTAGGTCCTCGGCTGATTACCAACAACAAAAAAGCCCGCTTTGCGGCGGGCTTTTTTAATTGGTTTTTGTTGCGGCCTTGCAGCGTTCGCTTGGGCTGACCCTTGTTATGGTGCGCTTTGGGGCGGCAGCGAAAGACGTCCTGCAGCTAGACATTCAGATCTTGTCACAGGGGAAGATGGAAGATTTGGTTGCGGGGGCAGGATTTGAACCTGCGGCCTTCAGGTTATG
>UCKU01000059.1 GCA_900473185.1 Hyphomicrobiales bacterium
AAGTTACAAGGGGGGTGTCCCACGGCACGCCGCACAATGGTGTCAAACACCTGTAAGGCCTGAAGGACAGGTCGAGACCCGTGGCGCAAATCCGGCAGTCCGGCAATCCAGAGAGGGTGCTCGGAGCACTCCCTCACCCCGCATCCCTCGGAATCCCCTCCGGCCGCATCTGCTTCTTCAGCGCCGCAATCCGAAAGATCGCATTCGGCGCCCCATAGCCGCGATAGGCACGGCGCTCCACCACCTCGAAGAAGAAGCCCTCCCCATAGGTCCCGCTGTAAAGCTGAAAATACTCGCCCTCCCCATCCCGGTCGTAGAGGATGTTTTCCGCCTTCAGCCGCTCGGTCAACTCCGGCTCCAGTCCGAAGCGGGCCTCCACATCGTCGTAATAATTCGGCGAGATCGGCAGCGGCTTGAAGCCTTTCGCGCGCAGGCGTCCAGCCGTGGCGAAGATATCATCCGTGGAAAATGCCAGATGCTGGATGCCGGAGCCGAATTTTTCGGCGATGAAATGGCCGGCGAGTGTGCGGCGGTTTTCGGCACCATTCATGGTGATGCGGAGTGTCCCCGCCTCGTTTTCGATCACCTGGCTGCGCACCACGCCGGCGGGATCGATGATATCGACCATGGGGGTTTTGCGGGTTTCGAAGATCGAGGTGTAGAAGAGCAGCCAGGTCAGCATCTCGTCATAGGCGACGGTCTGGGCGATGTGGTCGACCTGCAGCAAGCCGGCATCTTCGGCCTCGCCCGCCTGTTCCGCCGGCTCGAAATCGATCTCGGAGAAGCGACCAAGCGGGCTTTTTTCGTCGATGAGATAGATCAGCCCGCCGCCGACACCGCGGATTGCCGGCAGCTGCAGCTCGCCCTCGACGACGGCTTGCGTGAAGGGTTCGGCATCGAGCGCCAGCGCGCGGGCATAGGCTTCTGCCGCATCCTCGACGATGAGCGCCACCGCATAGGCAAACGTGCCGTGCACCGCGTAGGCGGCATTGGCGAAACCTTCGGGATCGACATTGATGAGGATGCGGATATTGCCCTGCTGGAAGAGCGTCACCTTCTTGGAGCGATGCACGGCGGTCTTGCGGAAGCCGAGCGCTTCCAGGAGGCCGACGAGCTCCACCGCCTCCTCGTCATCGGTGGCGAATTCGATGAAGCCGACGCCTTTGACGGCAGCGCGCGGGGGCATGTCGATGCCGACAGGCGTCTCCACCTTGCGGCGGATCTGGTCGGCCAGATAGATCAGCGAGCGGTGGCCCTCGGCGGCGATCGCGCGTGTCGAGCCGCCGCGGAACTGGTCGTTGAAGATCTCCAGCGAGAAGAAACCGTCATAGCCGGTGGAGGCCACGGCCTCGGTGAATTCCGTGACGGGAAGATCGCCCTCGCCCGGCATGTTGCGGAAATGCCTGGACCAGTAGAGCAGGTCCATATCGATCAGCGGCGCATCGGCAAGCTGCACGATGAAGATCTTTTCCTTAGGGATCGAGCGGATGGACGTGATGTCGATCTTGCGCGACAGCGAGTGGAAACTGTCGAGGATCAGCCCGACATTCTCGTGATCGGCACGGCGCACGATCTCCCAGGCATCGCGGTGATCGTTGACATAGCGGCCCCAGGCAAGCGCCTCGTAACCCACCTTCAGCCCGCGTTTTGCCGCCCGCTCCCCGAGCTCGCGGAAATCGGCGGCCGCCCGGTCGATGCCGCCAAGGGCCGCCTGCGAGACATTGGAGCAGACGAGCACCATGTCTGTGCCGAGTTCCTGCATGATGTCGAACTTGCGTTCGGCCCGGTCGAAGGTGCGGCTGCGCAAACCCTCCGGCATGCCCTCGAAATCGCGGAAGGGCTGGAAGAGCGTGATGACAAGGCCGAGGTCGCGCGCCATGCGGCCGACATCGGCGGGGCTGCCGTCAAAGGCCAGGAAGTCATTTTCGAAAATCTCCACGCCGTCAAAGCCGGCGCGCGCAATCGCTTCGAGTTTTTCCGGCAATTCGCCTGAGAGCGTCACCGTCGCAATCGAGGTCTTCATAGCAAGCAATCCTCCTCGTTCGGGCCGCGACGGACAAAGCCACCGACCCTCCTGATGGCATTATGGCGAATGTCGTGAGGATTTCAATTCAATTGATCAAATGAAAAGTCTCATATGATTTTCAAAAACTATGTTGATTTATGACCGCCCCTCTGGCAAACATGATGCGAACAGTCGGGAGAGGATGACTGTGAGGTCGTTTTTGACGGCCATCAAAAAGGAGGAGAATTCCAATGCTGAAGTCTTTGCTGACGCGGCGTGGCGCCATGCTGGGTGCCGCCGCTCTCGTGGCCGCCATCGGGCTTGCAAACCCGGCCGCCGCCGTCACCCCGGAAGAAATCAAGGCCCGCGGCAAGCTGATCGTCGGCATCCAGGGCGACAATCCGCCATGGGGCTTCGTGACCAGCGCCGGCAAGCAGGATGGCCTGGATGCCGATATCGCCACGCTCTATGCCAAGGAGCTCGGCGTCGAAGTCGAATTCGTGCCGCTGGAAGTGAACAACCGTATTCCGGCGCTGACCACCGGCCGTGTCGATGTGCTCTTTGCGACGATGGCCATGCTGCCGGATCGCGCCAAGGCCGTGCAATTTTCCAAGCCCTACGTCGCCAATGCCATCGTGCTGATCGGTGCCAAATCCGCCTCGATCAAGACCAATGAGGATATGGCGAACCTGACGATCGGTGTTGCCAAGGGTGCCGCGCAGGATACGCAGGTAACGAAGAATGCGCCCTCCACCGCCACGATCCGCCGTTTCGATGGTGACGCAGCAAGCGTTCAGGCGCTGGCTTCCGGCCAGGTGCAGGCGCTCGGCGGCAACATCTTCTATATGGATCGCGTCGAAAAGGCCCGCCCCGGCGAGTTCGAAAACAAGCTTGAATTCCAGAAGCTCTATAACGGCGCCTGCACGCGTCTGGGCGAAAAGGAAATCAATGCCTCGATCAATACGTTCATCGACAAGATCAAGGCCAATGGCGAGCTGAAGAAGATCTACGACAAGTGGATGAAGGTGCCGGTTCCGGAATTCCCGGAAAAGCTTGAGGGCATCCCCTTCGCCGCAAACTGAGCGATCCGCTCTCTTTCATGACAGCAATAAGGGCGGGCATGCCAATGCCCGTCAACGCAACAGCCATGCCCCAACCACGGCATAAGGCCCTGCCCCGTTTGAGGTGCGCGACATGACCAGAACCATCTTTGTACTCAACGGACCGAACCTGAACCTGCTCGGCGAGCGCGAGCCCGCCATCTACGGCTCGACCACCCTTGCCGATATCAGGCAGATGTGTCTCGCAAAGGCTGAAAGCCTCGGCTTCGAGATCGATTTCCGCCAGACCAATTTCGAGGGCGAGCTGGTGGAAAGCGTGCATCAGGCCCGCAAGGCCGCCTGCGGCATCATCATCAATCCCGCCGGCTACAGTTTCACCTCGATTGCCCTGCTCGATGCCTTGAAAACCTTCGATGCGCCGAAGATCGAGCTGCATATTTCCAATGTCCATGCCCGCGAGGAGATCTATCATAAATCGCTCGTCTCGCGCGTCGCCACCGCCATCATGATCGGCTTCGGCGCCCGCGGCTACGGGCTGGCGATAGAGGCGATGGCGGATATGGTGGGAGCGGCAAAAGCAGCATGAATTATCAACTGGATTTCACGCCCGTTATCGATGGTCTGCCGAGCCTGCTGCTCGGCTGTCTCGGCACCTTTCTTCTGGCGCTCTGCGGCATGGCCCTGGCGATTGTCATCGGCATCGGCGGCGTGGCGCTCAGGGATTCCCATATCAAGGCGCTGCGCTGGCTGGTGATCGGCTTTGTCGAGCTCATCCGCAACACGCCCTTCCTGGTGCAGATCTTCTTTCTCTTCTTCGCTTTGCCGCTGATCGGCATCCGCCTCGACCCGACGCCGACGGCGATCATCGCGCTCGGCATCAATGGCGGCGCCTATGCGATCGAGATCATCAGGGGCGGCGTGCAATCCATTCCCAAGGGGCAGATGGAAGCGGGCCTGGCGCTCGGCTTGCACAAGGTGCAGGTCTTCCGGCTGATCATCCTGAAGCCGGCGCTGAGGGCGATCTACCCGTCGCTGACCAGCCAGTTCGTGCTCTTGACGCTCTCGACCAGCATCGCCTCGGCAATCTCTGCCTATGAGCTGACCTCGGTCGCCCAGCGCATCGAATCCGACAGCTTCCGCAGCTTCGAGGTCTATTTCACTGTCACCGTGTTCTACCTCATCATTTCCTGGCTGATGATGCGCCTCTTCGCGCTCTTCTCGGCCCGTTATTTCACCTATCCGGTCAAGTGAGGGCACCATGGGCAGCGAAGAATTCATCTTCCTTCTGATCGGCCTGAAATGGACCGTGTTACTCTCGGCCGTCGGCTTCGTCTGCGGCTGCATTGCCGGCCTTGGCGTGGCGTTGGCCCGCACCTGCGGCATGCCGTGGCTGGAGCGGCTGACATCGGCCTATATCGCCGTCTTCCAGGGCACGCCGCTCTTGATGCAGCTCTTCGTCACCTATTACGGGCTCGCCCTCATCGGCTTCAAGCTCGATGCCTGGGTGGCGGTGGCGATCGGCCTGACGCTCCATGCCAGCGCCTATCTCGGCGAGATCTGGCGCGGCGCAATCGAGGCCGTGCCGCGCGGCCAGACGGAGGCGGCAAAAGCCCTCAGCCTCAAATATGTCTCGCGCATGAAGGATATCATCCTGCCGCAGGCGCTGCGCATATCCTTGCCGGCGACGATCGGCTTCCTGGTGCAGCTCATCAAGGGCACCTCACTTGCCTCGATCGTCGGCTTCACGGAGCTGACGCGGGCCGGCAACATCATCTCCAACCAGATCTTCCAGCCGCTCACCGTCTTCGGCATCGTCGGCATCCTCTATTTCCTGATGTGCTGCCCGCTGACCATTCTCGGCGCCCGCCTGGAGCGGCGCTTCAACGCGGCCCACGCGCGCTGATGCCGCGCTCTAGCGAAACGGACCAGACACCATGACCAATGTTCCCGCTCCTTCCTCCGAAACCATGATCACCATGAGCCATGTGGAGAAATGGTACGGCGCCTTCCAGGCCCTGCACGATATCAATATCGATGTGCACAGGGGCGAGCGCATCGTGCTCTGCGGTCCCTCCGGCAGCGGAAAATCGACGCTCATCCGCTGCATCAACCATCTGGAGACCTATGAGAAGGGCGAGATCCGCGTCGGCGGCATATTGCTCGGCAATCAGGCCAAGGCGATCGACGCGATCAGGCGCGAGGTCGGCATGGTCTTCCAGCAGTTCAACCTCTTCCCGCATCTGACCGTGCTGCAGAACTGCATGCTGGCGCCGATGCGCGCCCTTGGCGTGACGAAAGCCGAAGCCGAAGAGCGGGCGCGCACTCTGCTTGCGCGTGTAAAAATCTCCGAACAGGCCGATAAATATCCGGTGCAGCTCTCGGGCGGCCAGCAGCAGCGCGTGGCGATTGCGCGTGCGCTCTGCATGCGCCCCAAGGTGATGCTCTTCGACGAGCCGACGTCGGCGCTCGACCCGGAGATGGTCAAGGAAGTGCTGGATACGATGATCAGCCTTGCCGAGGAAGGCATGACGATGATCTGCGTGACCCATGAAATGGGCTTTGCCCGCCAGGTCGCCAACCGGGTGATCTTCATGGCAAGCGGCGCGATCGTGGAGGAGGCGCACCCGGCCGAATTCTTCACCAATCCCCGCCATGAGCGCACCCGCAAATTCCTCGGCGAAATCCTGCGCAACTAGCCCCTCCTTCAGCGAAGATTGGGAAGGAAATTTCAATGTCGGATCTTTCGCGCACACGCCCCCTGGAGATCGCAGTCATGGGCGCCGGGCTGATCGGCAAGCGCCACATCGAAGGCGTATTGGCCGAGCCGCGTACCCGGCTTGCCGCCATCATCGACCCCTCGCCCGCCGCCCGCGACGAGGCCCGCGCCAATGGCCTGCCCTGGTTTGCTAGCCTTGCCGAGGCACTGGCAAACACCCGGCCCGATGGTGTCATCGTCGCCACACCCAACCAGCTGCATGTGGCAAACGCGCTGGATGTGGTCGCCGCCGGCATCCCCGTCCTCATCGAAAAGCCTGTTGCTGATGATGCCGAGGCCGCGGCAGGCCTCGTGCGCCGCGCCGAAGCATCAGGCGTACCCATCCTCGTCGGCCACCACCGCCGCCACAACCCCATTATCCGGCAGGCCAAGCGCCTGATGGAAAGCGGCCGGCTCGGCCGCATCCGCTCTATCAACGGCAGTTTCTGGGTCGCCAAGCCCGATGACTATTTCGAGGTGACATGGCGCCGCGAACCGGGCGCCGGGCCGATCTTCATCAACCTCATCCATGATGTCGATCTCTTCCGCCATCTCTTCGGCGAAGTCGAAAGCGTGCATGCGATGGAATCCAATGCCGCCCGCGGCCATGCGGTCGAAGATACCGCCGTCGTGCTCCTGCGTTTCGAAAGCGGCGCGCTCGCCACCCTCAGCGCCTCCGATGCCGTGCCCTCGCCCTGGAGCTGGGAGCGCACCTCGGGCGAAAACCCCGGCTTCCCGAAAGAAGACCAGTTCTGCTACCAGATCGGCGGTACCGAGGGCGCGCTGACGATCCCCGACCTCACCCTCTGGACCAATGAGGGCCGCCCCGACTGGCGCGAGAAGCTGACCGCAGAACGCCTGCCCGTCACACCGGCCGATCCGCTTACCCTGCAGCTCCAGCATTTCTGCGATGTCATCGAAGGCACGGCCACGCCCCTCGTCAGCGGCCGCGAAGGGCTCGCGACACTTGAGGTCATCGAGGCGATCAAGGCGTCCGCGAGCACGGCAAGGACTATATTCCTAAAAGGCGAAACCCCATGATTTCCGGCACCACACGGCTGATCGCCCATCTCGGCTACCCGACGGAAAGCTTCAAGGCGCCGCTGATCTACAATCCCTATTTCGAGGAACAGGGCATAGACGCCGTCGTCGTTCCCATGGGCTGCCGGCCGGAAGATTACCCCGCCTTCCTGAAACTGCTCTTCCGCCTGTCAAACATCCACGGCGCCCTCATCACCATGCCGCACAAGATCCCGACCCTGGATCTGCTCGACGAAATCTCCACCAACGCCCGCGTGGCCGGCTCCTGCAACGCCATCAAGCTCGGCAAGGACGGCACGCTGATCGGCGACATGTTCGACGGCGAAGGTTTCGTGCGCGGCCTGAAACGCAAGGGCCAGACCATCTCAGGCGCCAAAGCCCTCCTCATCGGCGCCGGCGGCGTCGGCTCGGCCATCGCCGCCTCGCTCGCCTCCGCCGCCATCGGCCACCTCGCCCTCCACGACGACAACAAGGCGGCCCTCGACGGCCTGAAAACCCGCCTCAACACCTACTACCCCGCAACCAGGGTCACCACAGGCTCCAACGATCCGGATGGCTTCGACATCGTCATCAACGCCACGCCGCTCGGCATGCGCAAGGATGACCCGCTGCCGCTGGATGTGAACAGGCTTTCGGCGGGGACCTTCGTGGGCGAAGTGGTGATGAAGGAGGAGATCACGCCGTTTCTCGCGGCCGCGCGGGAGCGAGGATGCCGGTATCAGGTGGGGACGGATATGCTGTTTGAGCAGATACCGGCTTATTTGGAGTTTTTCGGGTTTGCGACGACGACCGCGGAGCATTTGCGGGCGGTGGCGCGGTTGTGACGGATAGGAGGTAGCCTAATGGTGCGGGGCGCCATACTCACCTTCCTCATTCCTGTGCTTGTCACAGGAATCCAGCGCGACCAAGTCCTTGGGCGCAAGAGACTTTTTCAGCCGAAGATTTGTTTTATTCTCCACGCCGAGGCCCGGATTCCCGCGGTAAGAACTGAAATGAGATAATTAAGATAACGTATTGGATCAAAGCCAATGGGATTCACAACGGAGTGACCACACAAAAAAGTGGGCGGACTAAACGAAACAAGCCGAGAGTTCGGGCGCCGTCAGCCGGTTGAAGATATACCAAGTAAGGATCACCCCCGCCCAGCACGCGATTACGATCCCCCGAAGTATCCACCGATGCAGGCAGATACGCCTTTGAAGTCTGTCGTAAAGAAGCAAGAACTGTGCTGCGACAACGGCATATTCCTTATGCAACTTCTCCTTCTGCCGCTTGAGGTCATCATCGATGGTCGTCAGCGTCAGCAATTGATTGTAAATCGCAATCGAAAGAAGCAAAACGAAAAGGGTCGCGCCAATCGAAATGGCGAGATTTGCCCAGAACTCGACGCCGCATGTGGCCGCGACTTTGAACTGGGTCGCCACGATAACCGTCGCCACGGGAACGCCCATGACCTGGTTCTGGATATCGTGGAATGTCTTGTGGATTTTGTTGCTGTAATCGTTGATCGCTTCTTCGGTCTTGGTTTTGATCTTCTCGTAAGAAAACTCGGACGCGAAGAGCCTGTAGCCGTCTTGTGTTTTGGAAACGAGTTCCCGCAGATGGGTCAGCAGAAACCTGAACCGCTCGCTCTCAGGCTGGTTTCGACATAGCTCGATTACGTTTGAAGCAAGTATTGCCGTCTTCTGGTCCTTGTGGATTTTCTCGAAAACGAAGCTCTCAAGTTCATCGACCAAAGCGGCAGATATTCCCCCGAGATCAGCGATTTTATACAGTATCGGAATTCGCAGACGACCGGGACCGAGAAACGTCGCTTCGGCCTGATGCGGATCGACAAAGGCCGCCGCCTCGGATAGGGTGTGAACCAGCTTCAAGACCGTCCGGTAATGAGCTACCGAATCCGGGATTGTTGCATCATTGTAAGCGAAGCGCTCGATGATAGCGTAATACCGCACAGGCTCCTTGATACGATGCAAGTGAGCCGCAATGACGCCGTCCATATCTTTAGCAAGCAAACCAAGCCCTGTCCGAGGCGTCGAAATTTCGAGATCGACCTCGCCACCTGTCACCAGTTTGTCAACATCGCTCCGAATCCGGACACCGGAGTCCCTAAAAGCGTCATCGTCGGCGTTGATGAACTTCAGCGTTTCAAGCATCGCGTCGTCAACGATGCGAAGACGGTCAGCCGTACCCCCGGCACCGAACGCCGTATTCCTATACAGAGGGATCAGCTGGTCAAACGTGATCTTCGCCATCTTATTCCAGCTCGCGCTCAAGTTCCTCTATAAGGTCTTCAGGCAACTCATTGAAGGTTATTGACTTCTTTTCAGAGTTGTAGACGATCTTTCCCTCGGCGAGAGCACTTCTATCAAACTCCACGGACCATTGCGATGTCTTAGCCTTGAATCTGACAAGTGCTCTCAGTGAACGCTTGTTTGGAACGAAGCCGTCCCCCAGCGCAAGATCGGGATCGCCCAGCGCCTTGGCCAAGTCTTCGGGTTTCTCCGGATAGAGTTCATTCGAGAACGCCTCGAAATCGAGTGGCACTCCCTCGCGAACGTGTCGCTCGCAGATCTCGAATGCCCGCTGGAGAAACAAGTGCTTGTCTTTGACCGCACCCTTCGCCGGATCAGCGAAATTCTCAAGGACACGGATTAGCCTCTTGGTATCTTCTCTGTCCTGTACCGTAGTGTCGCAACCAAGGAACTCTTTAAAGTATTCCGCAACGTCCCCTTTTCCTTTCAGGAAGCCGATGTAGCGGTCAGCGCCATTCAGCCACGCGGTAATGTTCACTCGGCCAGCAAAACGGAAGCCGTCGAGGTCGAGGTGTCTGACGTCGGCAATGTCGAGATCTTGGGTCAAGAGCGCACCAAGCTTATCGTTGATGATCGCGACCATAAGGTAGACTTGGTTGTCTTTCTCGATGTGCGCGAATAATACGTGGCCGCCCGTAGCGCCCGGTTTCCGCCGAGCCTGCGTTGTCAGAGTGTCCATCAGCTTCTTCGTAAGATCAGCAAAGTCCTGGAATTTGCTCTCCTCGAAACCGGAAATGAAAGTCTGTGCAGGATAGTCTGCGACGTTCACCGAAAATTTCCCGTGCGCCTTGGAAGCCTTGCTTGCGTAAAGGGAATGAAGTTCGTTCACGACACGGACAACGGTGTCCGAAACATTAAGCTGTGCTTTGCCTAAGATCGTTTCGAAATCGCCCTGACCTTTTCGCCGTAAGTCGTGGACGGCTACCTGAACAACGCTATCGACCATCGAATCCCCCGAAATGACAGACTGAAGGCTGTTTGAGCACATCCTTGCGAGATTTCAAGAGAAACGTGTATATGAAAGATAAAATATCTCTTTAAGGTTGATTAGGATTGTAATGCTACGTGAACACCTGCAAATGCAAGGCACAGCAGCTGGGTCTTTCAACTAAACCAAAACAAATCTTCTAGAGTGAGTTTGTTACCCTACTCTAGATGAGAAATTTCGCGATCTGCTATTTTGCTCTACCCGACGCGATATCGCGGAGCGTAGAGCGTATTTCATCGGACCATGTTCTCGTCAGAAGCGAGATAACGTTGAACATACCATAGAAATTGTGAAGTATTGTTATAGAAGTTTCGTCTTTTGCGGGCGCAACTAACTGATAACTGTAGACAGGAAGGTCATTAACCACCTGAGCGTGACGTGTTATCGCAGGGCTATATTCCTCAATGAAATCTGAGAACTGTGTTTTCGCCTCCGAATTGCGCTTGTTGTATTCTGAATCATCACTAAAAAAATCAGGATACAGATGATGCATTGCATGTTTCGAATCATCGAACGGCTTGTTGAAGTGTGCAAAGAAGGTTGCATGGCAAATGCTATCGAACACTCGATCTATTCTGGCCACATCGACCTTGTACGCTCGACTCCCATCTTCCAATGACCGAGAACCATTTAGTAAGATCGCAGCGTATCCCGAAGATTTTTTGACTTGAGGTAACACTTTTTCCATAAACGCATCGCGAGCGAGGTTTCCTTCGCGCGATGCGTTCATAACTATATGCGCCAGCAGGTACTGGTCGTCCGCCGACTTGGCGTTGTTATGTTCATCGCAAGACGGGACTGTTTTCAGTTGTAGTCCAGAGCGTCGAGGGAAAAAAGCCTTTGGCGGATAATGCTCGCGACTGGTAGCTGGCCCACCGCACCTATAGCATCGTGGCACTCTTGCCCTCCTCGGTATTCACGTCTGCATCCAAAGCGGATATTTATTGACCCCCTCACCTACAACTTACACCCCTTCGAAAGCGCCGCACTCTCCATCGCCGAAACCTTGCCCTTCGACACCGCAACCTCGCCTTCCTTGTCCCCACCGGCCACACTGCCGATCGGCACGCCGACGAGGAACACCCCAAACGCATCGCCGTTGGCCGCCGAGATCTGCTGCTTCGAGAGGCCGTCGAGCTTCACCTTTTCCTTGCTGTGTTCGCTGGCGATCTGCGGGCAGCTGAGATTGGTGTAGGCCTGCATCGGGATGTCGGCCTGCACGATGGCGTCAGGTCTTTTCGCGCAGGACGTGAGCGCTGCGGCAAGCGCCACGGCGAGAATGAGTTTTTTCATTAGACAACCCCAGTTAGCAGGTGATCTCTAACATTGCCGCCCGCCTGGCACGAGTAATGCGCAAGAACAACCACAGAAGAATTCTTGGGCGCGGCCGGTGGCCCTGGTACTGGCGGGGACAGCCTTCTAAGCCATTTGGTGGAGGGAGAGTGTCGGCTTTGGGCCGGCAGGGTATTGCACCTGTCGCCCTTTGACAGGAAGGCTATCGTGAGGGTCCCGTCAACATGACTGACCGGATCTGCCTAACCCTTTTGGATGAATTGCGAATCGAACGCGACGCGACGAAAGTAGCCATGCGGCGGTAGTAGGATTACTAGGACCGAACCCAATGTGGGGGGCTCGCCGAGTATTGAGTGGAAGCCCCTCGATGATCCCGTTTTAGCGGGGGATGCGAACTGGTACATGGCAGCAGCCATGGGCTCCCCCGCAGCCAGGCGCTCGTCCTGATATAATCATCCAAAAGAAGTAGTTACGGTTCCTGCAGTTCACCGGAAGCGTGGAGCTTCAGGATACCGAGTTTTACGATCCTGATGAGATCGGTTTTTCGAGAGCCGTAGGTCTTGCGATATTGTTCGAGTGTCGGCTTGCTGCTGGCGATGTCGGCGAGCGCTGGGTCTCGATCATTTGTTGCTGCCAAAGCACCTGTAGCCCAGACTCGATCGAATAGAGCACGTTCCTCGTCTTGAGGTGACATGTATGGCCTTCCTTGAAGATGGATCGGATTTTGCAGACGGGTAGAAAAACCCAGGCGTCACTGCAGTCATGCAAGAATGATGCTCCATGCAAGCATCGCAAAACAGGCCGCAATGAGTATCCACATAGAGATCTTGAATCCTGCACTGGACCTGATGCCTGTGCGCCACTTTGTCGTGGGCATATTCCCGGGGTTGACCTTCAACATAACCGCCTCCTGCTTTCCGCTTTAAGAGGCAGCCGCTCCAGTATGAAGATAGCAGGCTCTGGGGAGTTGAATGACGAACGGGAATGTCCGTCGCCTAGCCTCATATAACCATCCGGCAACCTTATTGTTCCACGCCGTGGTCATGTCGGGTTCTGCTGTCATTCGCCGTGGTGGGCAGCGCCCCACCCCGTCATTGCCACGGCCCTGCGGCCGCACGCATCACCGGAGAAGAAATAACAGGAACGTCACGATAGATGGTGAGCCGGCTTTGATCTGCCTTCGTTCCAGGCCCCTGCTCATCTGTGCGTTATTTAGGAGATGCTACTTCATAAATGCCTGAAAATTCATCCTACGTTCACGCAGACAGACAGCTTCTTCTAAACTACTGTGGAAATATTTTCAAATAAAAATGCCAAACACCCCAGATATTATTTCGTAATAAAGTTGTATTTTATCCATTTCTATTTGTGCTCAAAATGACAAAAATCATACTTTTCATTTTTATTTATGAAAAATATCTTATTATTTTGAAAGCCTGCGCCGGGGATGCTACTGGTTATCTTGAAAACTACGAATTTGATTTGCAGTCAGCATCCGCAGGAGCTGTTGCGGACGCGTGGCCACAGCGGCCGTGCCGTGGAAAACCTCCGCAACCATAGCCGAGAGCCTTGGAGAATAGCGTCCCGGCCCGGCGCGAATAACGGAAACGATTGGCGAAACAGATGCAGTTGGTGCGATACAAGAAGAAAGATCTGAAGTTCGCGCGGCTCCACGCCGCAAAGGCGGCGCGGCATATCACCAGCCAGGAAATCGTTCTTAGAAGGCTGCGCATGATCGGCGCGCCGCTGGACCTGGAACATGCGTTGCTCGGCAGGCTTTACGATCGCCAGAGGAAGGTTCTCTACCAGCTGAAGCGGATCGAAGACGTCCTCGACGTGAAGTCTCAGCCGATACAGCCCGACCCACCTGAACCCGGCCGACACGACCCCAGCCTGCATAGCGTTGTGAGCTTCGGCCAACGGCCGGCACGGTTTGATTGGCAGTGACGCCGGCTTTCGACGACAGCCTGACGAGCCGAGAATGCCGGGGCCTCCCGCCTTGGATAAAGCGCAATGGAAGCGCATAGTCAGCTATTCGGCGGTCAACGAAGCGGGCCCAGCCAGACAAAGGCCCCCTTCGCTCCGACCCAGGGAGGGTGAGAATCTTCCACCTTCAAACACTCAATCGCGACATGCGAGAACGGTTGGCCATGGTAAAGATCTTCCTTCCGGACGGAACTGCTGCAGCGAGCCGGAAGCGCTGGCGTCTGCTGGGCGGGCTCAAGCGCGCAGACTATGCGTCGTCCGATCCCCGGCCCGCCGAAATCGGCGAACATCATGAAGAGGCGCTGGTGATCCGGCACATGAAAGACGTGACGATCCCTCGCCCTGGCTACCCGGCTTCCCGGCGGCGCAAGCTGAACCCCGACCAGAAAGCCCTGGCATCATGGGAAAACGAAGGAGGCGCAGTCCGCATGGAGAACCGCCCTTCGTTCAAGCGATAAGTCCGGTCGACAGGCTTTCGCCAACGCGATTTCAAGATGGTTTCGGCGCCGGCCTGCGAGCGATCCGGGGCCAAAAAGGGCCGAAACCTCCCCAGAATTTGAGGCCGGTTATAGGGCTCGCCACGCAATACGTCCGCGAGCCTCTATACCTGCTCAGTCCGCCAAAACGCGTTAAGCGCGCGAAATAATCACGGATGGACGCAAGAGTCGCGTGAAAAGTGTGTGACACGGCTCGCCGCGCAATATCGTTTACTTCGCACGGCATTTTTCGCGAACCCATGGGCGTGCTTGTTCCGATCGGCGTCCGCCGCCCCCGGCATGGAAGCCGAGTGAATGACGGCCGCATCCAGCTTGGCGCGCCAAAGCGGGACACTCCCATCAGCGCCTTGTATAAGCCCTCAAAAAGCGCTTAGCTGCGACAGTTGGGTACGCTCATTTCTGCACAACCACACAAGCTTGAGATGAAACCTGTGCCGAACGCGCCCGTATTTCGAGGAAAATCTCGTGGGCTGGTCCAAACCCTTAAGGCTGCATCTCGGCGTTTTGGTCGTCGCATCGCTGCTGTTCACGTCGATGCCGATCATCTGGCTGGCCTTCAGCCGCGGAAGCGATGCTGCGGTCAGCGCCGGCGTGCAGCAGATGCGCGGGATGAGCCTGCGGCTGATCGAGGGATACCGCAATACGCTGCAGGGAGGCACGGAGGCGGTGGCGCTCGCTTCCACCCTGCCGCTGCTCGCCTCTCCGCCGCCTCAGGATATCAAGGCAAAGCAGGATTTCTTTCTGGAGATTCTGCGAAACGTCCCGAATGCGACGAGCATTTACACCGGCTATCCTGACGGCTCCTATCTGCAGGTCATCAACACCGGAAGGCGCGATATCTCCCAGACGCTCGCAGCACCTGACGGCACGGCTTTCGCGATCCGGACGATCGCCGGCAGGCAGAGCGCCAATGTCATCTCGACGCTGCAGTTTCTCGATATCGAGGCAAGACCGATCGGCGAGCGGAATGTCGAATACGCCTCCTTCGATCCGCGCCAGCGTCCCTGGTATCAGGCCGTCGTTCAGGATGGCGCAACGGTCTCTGTCGGCCCCTATATCACCGGAACGCTTGGTGTGCCGACGCTGACGATCGCAGCCCCCATGCGCGACGATGCCAAGGTGGTGGTCGGCATCAACATTCACCTGCAGACCATCAGCCGCCTGCTGGACGCGCGCCAGATTTCGCCGCGGGCACGCGCCTACATTATCGACGCCGGCGATGATCTCGTCGCCCATTCCGACCCCGATATCATGAGCAGGATCATAGCAACATGGTCGAGAACTGCTGGCGCTGTTGAAGCGACGGCCAACAGTTTCGACACGAGCCTCGAAACCGTGGCAAGGCTCAGGCGCGATCCCGCCTTTGCCAATGGCGGCGTTGCACGCGTCGAGCTCGATGGCGAAAGCCAGCTGGTACAGATCGCCCCCGTCAGCGTCTCCGGCCTGTTTGAGGGAAATGCCGCCGTAATCATCGTGCCGATGGAGGATCTGGTGGCAGAGGCCAACCGGCTGCTCCGGCAAAATCTGCTGATTGCCAGCGCCTTCGTCCTTTCAGGCGTCGCCGCATCCGTGCTGCTGTCGCGTATGGTCAGCCGCTCTCTCAACCGGCTGGCCGACGAGGCGCGCAGGATCGGCGATCTCGATGTCGGCGAGAAAGCCGTGTCGCATTCCTGGATAACGGAGATCAATACGCTGGCGACCGCGCTTGCGGCGAGCCGCCACGCCATCGGCCAGTTTGCCCTCTATGTGCCGCGCGAAGTCGTCCGGCGGATCGTCAGCCCCGAGGGGCGAACGGTCGTCAAGGCCACGCGCCAGGATGTGACGGTGCTCTTCACCGATATCAGGGATTTCACCGCCATATCCGAGCAGCATTCGCCCGAAAACGTGGTCGATACGCTCTCGGCCTATTTCGAACTCCTGAACACCATCGCCGAGCAAAATGGCGGAACCGTCGTACAATATCTCGGCGACTCCATCTTCGTCATGTGGAACGCCCCCGTTGAGGATGCGAGACATGCCGAACACGGCTGCCGATGCGCGCTCGCCATGAAAGCGGCGGTCGACGGCCTGAACGAGGAGAACGCCAGAAACGGCCGCCCCGCCCTGTTCACCCGCTTCGGCCTCCACACCGGCCCCGCCGTCGTCGGCAGTTTCGGCGCGATCTCGCGCCAGCAGTACACGGCCATGGGCGACACGATCAATGTCGCCTCGCGGCTGGAAGGGCTGAACAAGGATTTCGGCACGTCGATCCTTGCGAGTGCGGCCATCCACGACGCGGTGGGCGATCGGTTCGCGTTTCGGCCACTGGGGCTGGTCCAGGTCAAGGGCCGCGCCGAGAAGGTGGATCTGTGGGAGTTGATCGGGGAGAGCGGCGACCGGGGCAATTCCAGCCGGAGCGCATAGCGGCTCCGCGTTCCGCCTCGGCGGTTGCCCCGATAGGAACGGTGGCCTCCGCCGAGTGCTGGAGGTTCATTTTTCCTCGCCTGCGCCGTGCCCGCCATGTCCATGATGACCGTGGCCGTGGAACAGGTGCATGAGAGGGCAAGCCAGAAGCAGCAGGTAAGGCAGCAGGCCGAGGGCGTGTCCCCAATGCTCCCTGAGCACGAAGAACAGCACGATCACGATGAGCGAACCGCCCATGAGCATCCAGGTGCGCGAATTGATCATAGCGCAGTACTCCTCAATCTCAGCGAATTGCCGATCACGCTGACCGACGACAGGGCCATGGCGGCAGCCGCGATGATGGGCGACAGGAGAAGGCCGAAGGCGGGATAAAGAACACCGGCTGCAACCGGCACGCCCAAGGCATTGTAGATGAAGGCGAAGAACAGGTTCTGGCGAATGTTCGACATCGTCGCGTGGCTGAGCTGGCGTGCGCGCACGATGCCCTGCAGGTCGCCTTTGAGAAGGGTCACCCCGGCGCTCTCGATCGCCACATCCGTCCCCGTCCCCATCGCGATACCGACGTCGGCTGCGGCAAGCGCGGGCGCGTCGTTGACGCCGTCCCCGGCCATGGCGACGATCCGTCCCTCGCCTCGCAGGCGCGACACGATCTTGCTCTTGTCCTCCGGCAGAACTTCCGCCTCGACTTCTGAAATGCCGAGCCTTCGGGCGACGGCCTGCGCCGTCGTCCTGTTGTCGCCGGTGAGCATGACGACGCGGATTCCGGCCTCGACCAGCGCCTTTACGGCAGTTGGCGTCGTCGCCTTGATCGGATCGGCGATGGCGAAGAGACCGGCCACCCGCCCGTCCATGGCCATGAAGATGACCGTCGCCCCGTCATTGCGCAGTTCCTCGGCCCTGCCGGTCATGGAGGAGACGTCGATCTTCTCCTCCTCCATGATCCGGTGACTGCCGAGAATGAGGGCGTGGCCGTCGACCCGGCCGGTGACACCCTTGCCGACCGGGCTGTCGAAATCCTCGGCAGTGCCGAGCGCAATATCGCGTTCCCGCGCGGCATTGACGACAGCAAGGGCAAGCGGGTGCTCGCTGGAATTCTCCAGTGTCGCGGCAAGGCGAAGCAGGTCGGTCTCGGACAGTTCGCCGCCCGGATCGATGGCTGTGACCCTCGGCCGTCCCTCGGTAAGCGTTCCGGTCTTGTCGACGACGAGCGTATCGACCTTCTCGAATCGCTCGAGGGCATCGGCGTTCTTGACCAGCACGCCGAGCCGCGCACCGCGTCCCACGCCGACCATGATCGACATCGGTGTCGCCAGCCCCAGCGCACAGGGGCATGCGATGATCAGCACCGCGACGGCCGCCACCAGGCCGTGCGCGAAGCGCGGCTCCGGGCCGAACAGCATCCAGATCGCGAAGGATAGGACCGCAATGACGATGACAACGGGCACGAACCAGCCCGACACCTCATCCGCCAGGCGCTGGATGGGGGCGCGGGAGCGCTGCGCATCGGCAACCATCTGCACGATCCGCGAGAGCATCGTATCCCGGCCCACCTTGCCGGCTTCCATGACGAAAGCGCCGGTCTGGTTCATCGTGCCGCCGATGAGCTTCGACCCCGCATCCTTGGTCACCGGCATGGATTCGCCCGTGATCATCGACTCGTCGACCGAGCTGCGGCCCTCGATCAGCGTGCCGTCCACCGGGATTTTCTCTCCGGGGCGCACGCGCAGGCGGTCTCCGACGATAACGAGATCGAGACCGATATCCTCGTCCGTGCCGTCGGCATTCACCCGCCGCGCTACCTTGGGCGCCAAATCGAGCAGGGCGCGGATCGCTCCGCCCGTCTGCTCGCGGGCCCGCAGTTCCAGCACCTGCCCCAGGAGCACCAGAGCCGTGATGACGGCGGCCGCCTCGAAATAGACGGCGACGGAGCCCTCCCCGGAACGGAAAGTGGCCGGGAAGGCATCCGGAAATACGGTCGCGACGACGCTGTAGATCCAGGCGACGCCGGTGCCCATCGCAATCAGGGTGAACATGTTGAGGTGGCGCGTCACCAGCGACTGCCACCCCCTCTGGAAGAAGGGCCAGCCCGCCCAGAGAACGACCGGTGTCGCCAGCCCCATCTGCAGCCAGTTCGATGTCTGCGAACCGAGCAGCATGTGCAGGTTTGTCAGGTGCCCGCCCATTTCGAGAGCAAGCACCGGAAGCGAGAGCACGAGGCCGACCCAAAACCGGCGCTGCATGTCCCGATATTCTTCGCTCGGGCCGGTCTCCGCCGTAGCGACGACCGGCTCCAGCGTCATGCCGCAGATGGGGCAATTGCCGGGGCCGATCTGCCTGATTTGCGGATGCATGGGGCAGGTATAGATCGTGCCGTCAGGCACCCCCTGCTCCCGTTGCGTGACCGGCTGACCGGGCGGCGAATGATGCCCCTCGTGTCCCCGGTGATCGTGGCCGGCCTGGTTGTGGAGGTCATGTGTCATGCTCATCTCCAGCCTAGAGCGCGTTTTCATAGGTTACGAAGGACATCATCCCCGTCGCCATGTGATAGAGGTGATGGCAATGAAATGGCCAGCGGCCGGGGTTCGGCGCGTCGAACTGGATGGCGACCTGCGCCATCGGCGGCACGAGAACCGTATCGCGAACCGCGCCGTCGATCCGCTTGCCGTTGATTGCCACGACCTGGAAATGATGGCCGTGCAGATGCATCGGGTGCGCCATCATCGACATGTTGCGCATCACGAGTTCCACGCGGTTCCCGGTCGCCACCTTCAGCGGCCCGTCCGCACTGCCGATTTCCCAGACGTAGGAGGCCATGTCGCCGCTCAATGTCAGGGCATAGGTCCGGTCCGGGGCGCGCGGAGAAAGAGGCCTGACGGCCTGCAGCCTCTCCTCCAGCGCCAGATCGAGAACCGGGCCATTGTCGGCGGCATCGGTACCGAGCTTTGCAATGCTGGCGCCCGCGGTGGCCAGGATGACGCCCGTCCGTTCCCTTGCCCCCTCGCGCAGCGCCAGGATGGGGAAGGCTCCGGAAGCGGGCGGCACCTGCAGGCGAATGTCCAGCCTCTGGCCCATCGAAACCGGGAAGCGCTGACCGGGAACGGGCACCACATCAATGCCATCGACTGCGATCAGTTCGCCGGCAAGGGTTCCGATGTCGATGGTGAAAGCCGTGGCGGTCGCGCCGTTGATGATCCGCAGGCGGACGCGTCCTCCCTTCTCGACGGCAATGACCTCGGGATCGTCGAGCGTGCGGTCATTGGCAAGATAGGCGTCGTATTCGATGTCGTTCAGGTCCATGGCCATCATGCCGGGCATCGCCATATCGGGCATATTCATGCCCGACATACTCATGCCCGACATGGATTGCCCATGCATGCCCTGCATGCCATTCATCCCCTGCATGCCCTCCATCCCCGCGCCCATAGAGCCGGCCATCGCGCCATGCCCCATGCCCTCGCCGGAGCTGGAGTTGGAGCTGGAGCCGGCGGCCTTCAATCCGCTCAGCAATTCCTCCGGCGTCTTGAATGAGAAGTCATGGAGCAGGATGACGACCTCCTGTTCGTCGCGCGCAAGGTCATCGGTCGTGCGCACGATCAGGGGGGCCGCCAGAAGGGATTGTTCCTGCAGCGTATGTGCGTGCATCCAGTGGGTTCCCCCCTGCCCGACAGGAAAGAGGTAGTGGCGGTTTTCACCCGCGCGCAGCAGTTTGGCCGGGTTGTCGGGCACCCCGTCCATGCCCCAGGGGGGCGTCAATCCGTGCCAATGGATCAGCGTGTCCTCTTTCGTCCGGTTCAGCAGATTGACGTCGAAATCGCCTCCCGCGTTGAGGACCAGTCCCGGCTTGCCGTCCGAAGTACCGAGCCCGAATACGGTTGCGGCTTTCCCGTTCACCTCGAGGACGCGGCTGGAAACGGACAGATCGATGGTGCTGCTGGTCGCTGCTCGTGCTTCGTTCGACCAGGGGTATTTCATTGATGGTGCGATGGCCGCTGCGCCAATGGCCAGCGTCTTCAGGAATTGTCGGCGATACATAATGATATCTTTCGATCCCGGTCGGATAGTCCGACCTGTTGACATGACGGCCCGAGGCTTCAGGCCGGGTTCATCAATGCAGGATGGATCGAGGCGGTTCGAAAACGGCGGGCGCGCCCTGCCCGGTCATTCCGGCAAACGCGCCGGGAAAATAGGATGGAGCGACATAACCGCTCCAGGCCGAAGCGGCGGGAGACGGGAGGCTCGCGACACAGACGATACATGCGCCGGTGCAGCAAAGCCTGTCTTTCAGCTGCTTTTCCTGATGGCCCCCGTCAGCGGGCGCCTGTTGCAACAGCGCATGAACGGTCGAGACGGCGGCTTCGGCGGTGTGGCAGTCGGAAGGCATCGCCTGCGCCTGCGCATTGAGGAGCAGGCCCGCAAAAGCTGCAGCCATTATCCACCTCAATATTGTCGCCCACCGATTTCGAACCGTCATCGCCTTCAGCTCAATGCCGCCGTTTATCGCACAGTAGCCGCTTGCCCTATGCGCGCTTTGATCTTCATCAATATAGACCCGAGCCGCCTGTCAGGATATGGAGCAGTCCCGTGCGATCGCGAGCATTTGTTTTTGCCCGAGCCCTTGTTTTTGCGAGTGTCGTGTCCGCGCTTTTCTCCCTTCACGCTGCCGGGCAATCGATCACGGATGTGGTGGCGCAGCGCCAGCAGCGCATGAAAGCCATGGCGGCAGCCGTAAAAACCATGGCGGGCATGTTCAAGTCACCGGAAACCTATTCGCCGGCAGGCTTCAAGGACGCCGCCGAGACGATCAGGCGTCACTCCGCTACGAGCCTTCAGGCCGATTTTTCGGCGGTAACGGCCGCGCAGGGCTCCGAGGCCAGCGAGCTGATTGCAGCCGAGCGGGAGCGGTTCGCGCAACTTTCGGACGACCTGGAAAGATACGCCATGGCCGTGGCTTCCGCAGCCTCCGACAGTCCCGGCCCGATGCCGCAGGACATGCGGATGCGCGAAGGCGAAACGGTAAGCGGCGGGCCGCTTGCAAAGCGCCCCCGCAACGCGGCGAATGAAGCGGCCATGTCGGCCGAGCACGCTTTCCATACGATGCTCGGGATATGCACGTCCTGTCATGCCCGATATCGGCTTAGAGAGTGAGGAGCCCGCATCCCCTGCGGATTCGATACCCAATCTTTACCGGGACACGGCATCCTCCATCTCATTTGGAGGATCGGATGCCCGACGGTTACAGGATTTCCCAGATCGCCCTGCACTGGCTCATCGCCGGGCTGCTGCCCGTGCAATACCTGACGGGAGGCAGTATCGAGCGGATCCATCATGCGGTGCACATGGGCATGCAGCCGTCGTCTTTCGATGTCTTTCAGCACCTGGTTCACAACTATACGGGAATGGCCATCGGAAGCCTCATGGGCCTGCGGCTCCTGCTGAGGATCATGCGGCCGCCCTCGCCGGCGATATCGCCGACGGGTGCGGATCGGCTGGCAAAGGTCCTCCACTTTGGCTTCTATGCCGTCATCATAGCCCAGGCCACACTTGGCTTCGTCGCCAGCTATCTGACCTTCTCCGTAGCACCACTCCATGTCGTCGGTTCCAATGTCATCCTGGCGATGGTCGCCCTCCACTTCGCCGCTGCTGCCTGGCACACGCTGATCAGGCGGGACGGAACACTCGACCGGATGATCCTGCCGCGTGACGACCAGCCTGTGGCCTGAATCGCCGACGCCGACAAAAACCGCAATCGAACGCGATAAAGATGTTGACCTTCCAGCAGGGGGAAGCCTTAGACGCACACCCGAACAGCCTCTCAAAGATCGCGAATCATTGGAAGGCCTGTCGAGGATAGTGAAGCGGAGCTGCCTTGATCGCAGCTCCGGGGTTATGGGCAAAATGTATCTGAGCGCACTGGGCAGACTGCTCCTTTTCGTGCGGCTGGTGATCATCGTATCGCTGGCAGGATACTCGCTGTCCAATGCGAATGCCGCCATGCACGGTTCGGCTTTCTCCGACGTGCAGTCGCCGGCGATAGTGGCTGGCGCGCATGACCACCATGCCATGTCAGGCGACGATCATGCCGCTTCGAGCGAAGACGCCACGGTCCAGGGTGTTGCCGACCTGCATGATCACGGCTCGTCCACGAGCGATGACGAGCAACTTTCCAAGCAGCAATGCTGCAAGGATTTCTGCGGCGGCTTCGGCATCGTCTGCGAAGCTCACGAGGTCGGCGGACCCGTCATCTCTTCGATCCGCCAGTTCGTCGACGATCAGAGCATTCTGGGCGAAGTGCCGCCTCTTCATCGTCCGCCCAAGATCTGAATAGCTGTCGTCCCCGCGTCTGCGGGTCCGAAGGCATGCCGTGGTGAACCGCGCCTGCCCGTGAGATTCTACTATTCGGATTTTTAAGATGAAACCTTCCATATTGGTGGTGGGGCTGCCGCTTATTGCGGGCGGCTGCGCATCCACTCTTCCTCCCGATGTCATTGCACCCGTGGATGTCGAGCAGGCCTATTCCGTCCGACCGCTTCAGTATCGTTCGCCCGTCTCGGGATTTGTCGCCCGCCAGCCGGTCGATCCCAAGCCCTGGCGACAACAGAACGAAGAGCAGTCTCCGAAAAAGGGAGACGCTTCATGACAGCAATCAGAAAGCTTCTTGCTCTCACCGCCCTGCCCCTCGTCCTCGGAGGCTGCGTCAGCAGTGCCGAATATGCGGCGAAAGAGGCGGGCTTCGCGACCGTCTCCGCCAAGGTCGGCGGGGCTGCCTCCAAGCAGACCGTCTGGGTTCAAAACCGGCAGGAAGCCGAAGTGGCCTCCGCCAAGGTGAAGGCGCTCCTTGTCCGCAGGAAGACGCTGGATGCGGAAACGGCAGTCCAGATCGCCCTCATCAACAACAAGGGCCTGCAGGCCGCCTATGCCGATCTTGGCGAGAGTGCCGCCGACGCGTGGCAGTCGACGATGCTGCTGAACCCGACGGTCTCCGTCGGCTTTTCCGGCATCGGGACGCCGGGACTGGAAGCGTTCCGGACAATCGAGGGCGCGATCACCACCAACCTCCTGGCGCTGATGACCAAGAAGCGCGATATCGAGATCGCCGATACGCGTTTCCGCGAGGCTCAGCTGAACGCTGCGCTGCGGACGCTGCAGCTCGCGGCCGACACGCGCCGCGCCTGGATCAACGCGGTCGCCGCATGGGAGAATGTGGCGCAGCTCCAGCGCGCGCAGGCTGCCGCCGATGCAGCCTCCGAGCTTGCCGAGAAGCTTGGCGAGACTGGGGCAATGGCCAAGGGAGCGCAGGCTCGCGAGCATGTATTCGCAGCCGAACTCGCCGGTGAAACCGCCAAGGCCCGACTGGCTGCCCGCCTGGCCAAGGAAGAGCTGACAAGGCAGATGGGCCTGTGGGGGCCGGATACCGAATTCCAGGTGCCGAACAGCCTGCCGCCCCTGCCGAAGACAACAATGAAACGCGATACGATCGAGGCGGAAGCGCTGGGCAACCGCATCGATCTTCAGGTCGCCAGGCTCGAACTGGAAGCCACCGCGCGTTCCTATGGCCTGACCGAAGCGACCCGGTACGTCACCGACCTCGAAATCCGCACTGGCGCCGAGTCCGAGCGGGAAATCGGGGAAGACGGCAAGAAGGAGTGGGAGACGACGGCGACCGGGGAGCTGGAATTCGCGATCCCGATCTTCGACACCGGCAAGGCCCGCATGCGCAAGGCCGAGCTCGGCTACATGCGTGCGGCCAATCAGCTGGCGGAGAAGGCCGTCAACGTCCGCTCGGAAGCGCGATCGGCCTATGAGGCCTATCGGTCGAATTACGACATCGCCCGCCATTACCGCAACAGCGTCGTTCCGCTGCGCACCAAGGTCGAGGAGGAATCCCTCCTCTCCTACAACGGCATGATCACCAACACCTTCGAGCTGCTCACCGACACGCGGGACAAGATCAACTCCATCCTGCTCTCGGTCAACGCGAAGCGGGACTTCTGGCTCGCGGACGCCAACCTCGCGCCAGCCGTCTATGGCGGCGGCACGTCTGCGGCATCGGCCGGGACCGAGGTCGCCTCGTCGTCCGAGAGCGGCGGCGGTCATTGAGAAAGGATTTTCACATGTTCAACAGAAGACAACTCTTCGGTGCCGGTGCAGCCCTGATGGCGGCCGGAGCCTGGACGAAAACATCGGCAATGGGCCTGCCGGATGCCCCGGCCATGGCCTCGGCCGACATGCAGCCGCCCCTGCATCCGACCTCCGGGCCGGACTACCAGCCGGTCGTGACGCTGAACGGCTGGACGCTTCCGCATCGGATGAACAATGGCGTCAAGGAATTCCACCTCGTCGCCGAGCCGGTGGAGCGCGAGATGGCGGACGGCATGACCGCTTATCTCTGGGGCTATAACGGGCAGTCGCCCGGGCCGACGATCGAGGCTGTCGAAGGCGACCGCGTCCGCATCTTCGTCACCAACAAGCTGCCGGAACATACGACCATCCACTGGCACGGCATGATCCTGCCATCAGGCATGGACGGCGTCGGCGGCCTGTCGCAGCCTCACATCCCCGTCGGCAAGACCTTCGTCTACGAGTTCGATCTCGTGAAGTCGGGCACCTTCATGTACCACCCGCATTCCGACGAGATGGTGCAGATGGCGATGGGCATGATGGGCTTCTTCGTCATTCATCCCAAGGACCCGACGTTCATGCGCGTCGACCGCGACTTCGTCTTCCTGCTCAACGCCTATGACATCGATCCCGGCTCATACGTGCCGCGTATCATGGAGATGACCGACTTCAACATGTGGTGCTGGAACAGCCGGGTCTTTCCCGGCATCAGCCCGCTGGTGGTCTCGAAGAATGATCGTGTCCGGGTGCGGGTCGGCAACCTCACCATGACCAACCACCCGGTCCATATGCATGGCTACGATTTCGAAGTCACCTGCACGGATGGCGGATGGGTGCGGCCGGAAGCACGCTGGCCGGAAGTCAGCATCGACATTCCCGTCGGCGCCATGCGGGCCTACGAGTTCGACGCGAAATATCTCGGCGACTGGGCGATCCACTGCCACAAATCGCACCACACGATGAACGCGATGGGTCACGACATCCCGACCTTCATCGGGGCGGACAAATCGAAACTCGCCGAAAAAATCCGCAAGCTTCAACCTGATTACATGCCGATGGGAACCAAAGGCATGGCCGATATGGGCGAAATGGAAATGCCCATTCCCGAGAACACCGTCCCCATGATGACCGGCTGGGGTCCGCACGGCCCCATCGAAATGGGCGGCATGTTCTCCGTCGTGAAAGTCCGCGAGGGTATCTCGGCGGACGATTACGCCGATCCGGGCTGGTACGAAAACCCGCCCGGCACCCAGGCCTGGGAGTGGACCGGCGAACTGCCGGACGCGACCAAGGCCAAGGACGCAAACACCACCATCACGCCGAAGCCGATGCAACACGGCTGACGCAAATCCTCAGCAACCAAAGGACCTGAAATGAAAATTTATACTCTCGCACTGGCTCTCGCGGCCATCGCCGGCCCAGCGCTTGCTTCCGGCAGCCACGCCGGCGGGCACGGCGAAAAAATGGCGGTCGGCGAACCCGGCGACAAGTCGAAGGTCACCCAGACCATCCGCGTCAGCATGAAGGAAACCGATGACGGCAAGATGCTGTTCCAGCCCGCCGTGATCAAGGTTCGCAAGGACCAGACGGTCAAGATCTCCATCAAGAACGCGGGGCAAAGCGACCACGAATTCGTGCTCGATCAGGAAGACAAGATCCTGGAGCACAAGAAGGTCATGGAGAAATTCCCCGAGATGGAACATGCCGATGCGAACTCGCTCCGCCTGACGGCCGGCCAGTCCGGCGAGATCGTCTGGAAATTCACCACCGGCGGCGAATTCAAGTTCGCCTGCCTGATCCCCGGCCACTACGAGGCCGGCATGCATGGCGACGTCAGCGTCGCTGCCGAATGATAGACCCGGAAAGGAGACCGAAAATGAAGACTGCAATCAGGATCACCCTCGCCTTCGTACTGTCCGTCGGCGCAGCCGCTGGCGCAATCGCGCAGGAATACACCAGGGGTGTCGTCGACAAGGTCGACGCCAAGGCGCAGAAGGTCACCATCAAGCACGAAGACCTGAAGAACCTCGACATGCCCGCCATGACCATGGTGTTCCGCGTCAAGGATGCCACGATGCTCGGGAAACTGAAGGCAGGCCAGAACATCGAGTTCGTCGCCGACCGCGTCGACGGCAAGCTGACCGTGATTGAGGTCAAGTAGGCCGATCAGGCCCGGGTCCGTCGCGGACCCGGGCCGTTCCCGAGAAAGAGGCATAAAAGGAACGTCATTTCGACAGCTTGGTTACCTGCCTCAATAGCCGTCGCCTTGAGATCGAGGCGCGTTTTGCCGGATAAACCGGCCGATGAGCAGCCCCACCAAAGCCAGAAGATAGACAGCCAACACGGCTACTGTTTCCAGAGCTAATGGCATGAACAGGAAGCCGTCCCCCGGCCCCTCCTCCTCATCTGATGCGAGATGCGGCAATCCCACGAGATCGAACATGAAAACGGACGCCAACACCCACAGAAATGCCAATATATGCGGCGCCCACCTATACCGCTTGAATGAACGCCCGACAAAATGAGCCGAGAGGGGCACCACGATATTCAAAACGAAAAAGATCGGCAGCGCGATGAGTGGAGGCAATGTTGTGGAGTAGTAAGGGTCATAGTCCATAAAGCTTCACCCCGCCTCCGCGCTTATCTCAAAATCTCATATAGGCCGATAACGCCGCCTCATTCTTTGATCGAGAAATAAACGCCAGTCTCAAGCCAGAAATTGCAACTACACATCTCACTGATTTTGAAGGAATAAGCCAGATGGTTGAAGCATTCGGATTTCTGCGCACGGATCTATGCTTTAAAGCGGTCCTCATGCTCCTAGCCCTTGGCTTGCGTCCGGCCATGGCGTTGGCGCCATGCCCTTCTCAGAGTGAGTTGCTGGCAAAGGCGAAGGTCGTCGTAGAGGCGCGCGTAAAATCGATGTCGATTGGCGAATCCGGTATGCTTCTCACCGAGAATTACCCGACCCGGATGATCCGTGCCGACCTGCAGATCAAGAAAGTGATCAAGGGCGAATTCGCTGGAGAAGAGGCGACAGTATACGGTGTATTGTTCCCTCCAGGCCCGTTCCGCGAGTTGTTCGAGATGGCGTGGCTTGGCGGTTTGGGTCTCAACGATACATTCGAGTGGGAGCTTTCACGTCAGGAATTGGGAGATACGGGAATAGCATTCTATTCGATGAACCAGTGCATCTATTATAAGTTTCCCGATGATGTAGCCGACTCCGACACCGGTCACGCCGCGCGCGCAAACGATGCGCCCCTCTCGCCGATCAAGTAATTGTTGGTAATGCTCTTCGACGCGTTATCTGCGTTGATCGGAGAGCGGCACGATCACGACCGCTCCAAAGCCATCCCTGCTGCTTGCAACAATACAGTTGGAGATTTCCGTCACGCGGTTTCTTTTATTTCGATCATAGCAGCGATCTGAGCATCGGATTCCGCCTGAAGAGATGCCGCCTCTTCGGAATCAAAGCCGAGGTCTTCAAAAATATCGACGCCGGCCAGGCTAACGTGTCCGATCTCGTCGTCCTTCAGCTTCATTTTGATTTTTCCCTTCGTTTTCTCGCCGATCTGCTTTTTCATCGTCTTACAGCGGCTGTCGGGGGTTCCTAGATGGCCGGTTCCAAGGCATAGCCACCAAACTCACCTCAAACAAGCTTCTTCGCCTCTGTTTTCGTATGCTCGTGGTACTTGTTCTCCCGCGCCTTTCCGAACAGCTTCAGGCTCTCCAGATGCTCGCGCTGGGCGCGGTAGAAATCATTGAGGAAGACCATCTCCTGGCCGGGCTTCACGGCATCCTCATAGCGGATCCTTCTTGTAATCGTGCGCACGATCTTGATGATCTCTTCGGTGTTCGGCTTCTTCGTCGTGTCGCGCAGCACATCCTCCAGAGTCTGCAGCTCGTATTTGCCGTAGATATCGAGATGCTCGGGCAGGAATTCGAATGCCAGCTGCGACGAAGCTTTGGCAGGAGACGACAGCGCGAGGTCTGACAGCAGCACGGAGCGCGGATTGTCGACCACCAGCGTGCCGGCGATCATGTCGCCGATGCGTTGCCGGCGGCGGTTGGCGAGCGGAACGATCACCACCACCAGGAGCCAAACGGCCGACAATCCACCTTCCAGCCCCGACTGTTCGCCGATCGTCCCCAGAAGGCCCATCGGAGCGAAGATCTCCACCTCTTTCATCAGGTTGCGCGCGGTCACCTGATGCGGCGTCAGGCGCCGGCCATCGACATTGATGACGCGGATGCCCGTGATCCGTTTTCCGAGCGTGCGCCCGTTCCAGATCAGCTCCGAGAGCACGTAATAGGGTGTCCGCAGCAGAAAGCCCATCAGGGTGATCAGGACCGTCATGGCGCTAAAGGGCAAGGCCCCAGTGAAGATGACGGCAAGCGCGATAATGACGAAAAGGAGAGTCGTGAAGATGATATCGAGTATCTGCGCGCCCAAACGGGCCCCGATCGAGGCGATCGCGAAACTGATCGGCACGCCCTCCGGCGGGACGAACTGCATGACGCGCTTGCCGTCTGTCATCGTCTGGTCCGGCTGCTTCATCTGGCGGCCCCATGCGAAGCCTTGCCCTCGCGCCCTGCAAGCGAGAGCCATGCGACCCAGAAGACACCCATGCCCCAGCCGATGGCGATCCGCCAGGCCGGTTCCTGCACGAGCTGGCGCAGGAAGCCTTCGATAAAGGCTGCCACGACCAGCATCAGGGCCGCAAGGATCGCGAGCTTGACGGCATCATGCCCCTGGTGGCGCAGAGCCTCTCTGCGCGTTCGCGCGCCCGGAAGCAGAACCGCAAGCCCGAGCCCTGCCCCGCCGGCGCAGGCAATGGAGATCGCCGCAAGCTCGGTGACACCGTGGATGGAAAGCCAGGCGAAGGCATCGTAGCCCAGCCCTTTCTGCCGGAACATCGCGAAGAAGGCGCCGAGCATCAGGCCATTGTAGAAGGTCAGAATGAAGCTCGGCACCGATGCGAAGACGCCGAGCGCAAAGATCATTACGGCGATCCCCGTATTGTGGGAAAAGAGATAGGCCGAAAAGGCGGCGAGCCCGTCGCTCTCATGCCGTTCATTGCCGTAGATCGTCGAGCGCAGGTAATCGGCCGACGCGTCCGGCGTGCGCTGATCGGCGAGCTCCGACGGCACGAACGTATAGAACCAGCTCGGATCGCTGCTGCAGAGCCTATATCCGGCAAGAGCGCCGAGAACGAGCGCCAGGAAGCCGATGAAGAGAGGCAGGGCCGAGCGGCGCACCGCCTGCGGAATGCCCTTGAGCAGCAGGCGGGAGATCAGCCCGCCGAGGCTTTCCTGCGGCGCATAGACGACGAGATAGGCGCGCGCGCAGAGGCTTTCCAGATAGGCGATCAGCGCCCGGTCGAGCGAAATATCGCGCGCGACGCTGAGCGAATTCATCGCCTGGCGGTAGCCGGCCGCGAGGTCTCGCACCTCGTTATAGCTGAGTGCAGCAGCCCCGCCCTCCTCCGCCCGGCTCACCAGTTGGTCCAGCTGGCGCCAGTGCGCCTCGCGCTCCAGCCGGAAGCGGGCCGAGCGCAGGAGGTCGTTCTGCACCCCGCCGGCATGGAGCGTCGCGCCGCTATCCATCCTGGGGTCGATGCGCAGATCCGTCATATCATCTCGCGGGATTTGATTTCGATGTAGCGGGCAATGAGATCCGATGTCAGCGCCTCGGGCGTACTGTCGAGGCAGAGCACGCCGAGACGCGAAAGCTTCTCCATCACGGCCCGCCGCTCCTGTACGATCTGCCGTGCTGCGACCGAGCGGGCGATGGCATCGAGCGTCGTCTCTTCCGGCTCCACCAGCTTTGCCAGCATCGGATCGCGCAGGGCGACGTAAACGATGAAATGATGGCGCGCGAGCACCTGCATATTCTCGATCATCAGCTCCGCCGTAATACTGTCGACGAAATCGGAGAATATCACGATCAGCGAGCGCCGCTTGAGACGGCCGGAAAGATGCGTCAGCCCCAGCGTGTGGTTCGTCTCCTGCGTTTCGTAGGCGAGATCGGCGCAGATCGTCTGCAGGCGCGCAAAGGCAGTACGCCCCGGCAACGCAGGCTGGAAGAGGCGCGGACGGCTGTCGAAACTGTAGAAACCGACGAGATCGCCCGCAAGCCCCGCCGCCCAACACATGGAAAGCGCCGCATTGATGGCGCGGTCGAGCTTGGTGAAGCCGCCAAGCTGTTCGGCCATCAGCCGCCCGGAATCAACGCAGAGAATGATCTGGTGGTTTCGCTCTGCCCGCATCTCGCGCACCACGAGATTGCGCATGCGCGCCGAGCGCTTCCAGTCGATGCTGCGCGGATCCATGCCGGCGGCAAATTCCCGTAGCTGATGGAATTCCGATCCCTCGCCGCGCAGCCGCAAATCCTTCTGCCCGGCTTCGAGCGGCAGAATCTGCGTCTTGATCGCGCCCGAGAGCACGGGTGAGATATCGGGAATGACGGAGATCTCGCGCGCCACCGGCAGGCGCACGATCCTGTCGATGAGCTTCAGGCGCGAAGGCCATTTCAGCCAGAGCTCACGCACCGAAAATTGCCCGCGCCGCGTCAGCTGCAGATCGAAGGACGCCTTCACCGGCCCGGAATCGGCGCGCTCCATGCGACGCTCGCCGATGACGAGCTCCGGCGCGGCATCAAGCCGGATATCGATCCCCTCGGGCAACCTGCCCTTCTGCCTGTTGATGACAACAGTGAAAGGGGCCGCGTGGCCGACAAAACCCTGCGGCGGCAGATCGACATCGACAGTCATCCGGCCCGACAGCGCCGTGAAGGCGAGATCGCCCGCCGTGACGACCGCCAGCACCACCCAGAGGAAGACGAGCGGCATGCTCATGTCGCGCCACCACACGCTGACGATGACCGTCAGCGCCGCCATGGCAAGAACAAGCGCGATCAGGTGCGAGGACGGCCGCATTTACCGGGGCGCATCCACGCGGTTCCGGAGGCTGCGCAGCACATCATCGGGCGTGCGCCCGTCGATCTCCGCCGAAGGCGACAGCACGATACGGTGGCGCAAAGCCGGTGTGAGCAGCGCCTGCACATCGTCAGGCAGGCCGTAATCCCGACCCTCGAAAGCCGCACGCACGCGCACGGCCGCGGCCAACGCATCGGCCGCACGGGTCGATGCGCCATAGAGGATATCGGCATCGGAGCGCGTGGAGCGCACGAGATCGACGATATAGGTCAGGATCGACTTGTCGAGATGGATCGCATCGATCAGCGCCCGGCCCGCGGCAAGCGCCTCGCTCGTCACCAGCGGCCGGATGCCGGCTTTGCTTATATCTGATTTCAGCGCCTGATCGGCATGGCGCGACAGGATCGAGATCTCCGTCTCGCGGTCAGGGAAGTCGACGACCAGCTTGAACAGGAAGCGGTCGAGCTGCGCCTCGGGCAGCGGATAGGTGCCCTGCTGCTCGATCGGGTTCTGCGTGGCGAGCACGAAGAAATCCGGCCCGAGCGGATAATCGACGCCATCAAGCGTCACCATCCGCTCGTTCATCGCCTGCAGCAGCGCCGACTGCGTCTTCGGCGGCGCGCGGTTGATTTCGTCGGCGAGAAGAATGTCGGTAAAGACCGGCCCCTTGGTGAGGTGGAACTGGTTGGTTTGGAAGTTGAAGAGATTGACGCCGAGCACATCACCAGGCATCAGGTCCGGCGTGAACTGGATGCGCCGGTAATCGAGCGCCATCGCGGCAGAAACCGAACGGGCAAGCAGGGTTTTTGCCGTGCCCGGAGGACCCTCGACAAGGCAGTGCCCGCCCGAGAATATCGAGATCAGAACGAGATCGATGATCGCATCCTGTCCCTGCACCGCCTTGCCGATCTCTCCACGAACCGCGGCGATGAGATTGCGAAATTCACCTAGATCCAAAGTCGATGCTCCCTAGCGATTTCCTGAATGTCTCGAGATTGCGGTGCAGATCCGCCCGTTTCATCAAATGCCCACGGTCAATCAGCGCCTGAGCCGACGAATGCAACGCCTGCGCCGCCGCGTGATCGCGGCGCGCCAGACGTTTGAACAGCCGATCTATGCCGGCCTCGTTTCCGGCTCCGGGGCCGAAGAGCAACTGCGCCTTGTCCGCAAGCAGATGAAGCACGAACTGTGACACCATCCGCCCGTCATTGCCCGACAGGCGAAGCAGCCGGGCGGTTGCCTCGATCGCCGCGCTCTTCGACAATTCGATATGTCCCGACGCGTCCTTCAAAGGCGGCCCGAAACGCCAGAACCCGCGCCAGAAGCAGATCGCCACGACAACAAGCAGCACTCCCCAGATGATGGAAAGCGGAAAGGCGAAGAAGCGTTTGAGATCGGAGCCGGAGCGCTCATAGGTGCGCCCCTCGTCCACGGGTTTCCTGGCCTCTAGCGGATTGCCTGCTGTATCCAGATAGACCGGCCGCCTCTCGTCGATACCACGCAATCGCTGGATCAGCGACACTGCAAAAGCTGCGTTCTCGGCGAGAGCCAATCCATGATTATTCAATAGATCAGGGTCCGACAGCAGATAGACTTGATGATAGTTTTCGCATTGGACGATCAGCGCACCCGTCTGCGTGCCTACGACCTCCTTGCAGGCGCGCGGTAGGCTTGCCAAATCGAAAGTCTGCGCCTGATACAAAGCGATCCGGGCCGGTTGCCCCCAACTCGTGCCCGGATGCGCCTCGGCAAATCCTGGATCATTCCGATTTATACGTAAATCTTTAGGAGCGATCCTGCGCAATTCTTCCTGAACCTCTTCGAGAGGCAGCAAATCGGCCTGCCGCGCAATCCCATCCCTCAACAGACTACCGCGCCATTTCGGCATGATAATCAGCGTCGGAAGCCCATAGCGTCGTGAATCGCTTCCCCAACTTTCCGGGCCAGCACTCTCAACTTCCTCATCTGTTCCAGAAGCGGCAGCTTCGTCGTTCTCTAGCGGTAGGAAAAGGACGCGCATGGAGATTTCCGCCCGCGCCCTGACGAAATGCGGATCCGAGCGGATAACGGGAATGCCCTTGGCCTCCAGCCACACCTGCAGCCCCTTGCTGCCGAGCGGCGAGTGATCGAAATCGTTCTCTCGCGGCCGCGCAAAGAGCGCCAGCGCCGCAAGCCCGACCAGAACCAGCAGGATGAGAATGGGCGCGGCATTACGCATGACTGAGCCTGCCTGCGGACAGCAAGGCCCGCGCCGAGTTGAGGAGCGTATCGAAATGCCCTTCCTGCAGCACCCGACCGCCATAATGCACAAGCTCCGCCTCGGAGAGCAGATATTCCAGCCGCTCACGGTCGGGCATGGTTGCCGGCAGACGCGCAAAAACCGCCCGCTCCGTATCCGAGCGGAAAAGCCGTGTCCCCGTCGCGTCAGCCGCGTGCAACAGGCAGTGCCGCAGCAAGAGCACCAGCGCCTGCCGGCGATCCGCCATGGCCGCAATCCGCGACAGGAAATCACTCGGCTTTTCCTCAGCCTCGGCGGACGACGTGCGCCAGCTCTCCGGCGCCTCCCCCTGCCGCTTCTTCACATCGCGCGGCGCAGACGAGAGCAGCACGCCACCATTGCCGAACAACATGGCAAGGCCGATGATGACGACAAGGGCGACGAGCACCAGCACGACCGCCAGAGGACCGCCGATGGCGGGTGCTGGCTCCTGCGAAGAAAACGACCTGTTATCGGGCGACAGGGTCGCATCCGGCACACGCTTGGACTTTTCCGGATTACCACGATAGGTGAGCTTGCAGCGCACGCCATTCAGCGCACATTGCGCGGCATATTCGCTGCCGACGACGCTGAGCGGCCGGTCGCCCGTCCCGCCCTGCTGACTGCTGCTGTCCTGCGCCAGCGCAGGATAAAACTGGGCCGAGGCGGCTAGTGATAGAGCCACCAGCAAGCCGGCGTGACGGATTACCATGCGGCTCAGGCAAAGACCTCTGCTCGCGCTTCGGGACGCAGTGGATCGGGACCGAACTTGTTCGGACCTTCCGTGCCCGGAAGCACGCTGATTACCAGGATCGCGATGCTCGCAAGAAAACCGACATAAGGGATCATGCTTCCAATAAACAGTGCGAGATACCACCAGCCAGATATGTTGCGATCATGAAAGCGGCGAACCTGAATGGCTATCGCTGGCAAAAAGGCCGCGATCATCAGCAATCCGCCAACGACTATAATGATAATGAAAGGTGTCGAAGATATACCCTCATCGAAAGAGGTCGCGGAAGTAATGATCGACAACACGACAATTAAAAATGCGATCGTTGCCAGAACATAGGCAAGATAAAACCACCAATATTCCGAGCGGGAAGCCCGTCCGGAGAAGGTCGCATATTTTGCCTTGAAACCGGTCCGAACAGCTTCAGTAAACCCCATCGAAATGCCCCCATTTCTGCTTGCTGCCGGCGCGACGACGACTCACGATCGCCTTAAACGGCAGCCGTTTCGGATGGGAGAGAGCTACAATTCAAACGCAGAAATTGCAATAAGTCAGGTGCAGGAGGCGCATGATTTGAAAAAGCAACGGTTGCGCGTCGAGATTTTTCATCACCGCGCCTGACCGCAAGGGGGCAATCGTGAGGCGTCGCTGGAACTCCTTCAACGTCAAGCAATTGGCCGAGTAAACCCTTCATCGTTTTCCGTGGCGCGGATCATTCAGGTGGAGGATGCGTTCCGACCTGAGCGCCGGTCTCCCGGTCGATGGTGACCGGGTGATGCAGCACACAGATCATGATTACTCACCGATAATTCGTTGCGAAGGCGTCGATATCTGCGACGCTTTGCAGCCGGATAACTGGCTTCCCCCGCACCTCGGCTTCTATGCATAAGGTGCGGATTTTCGGCATCCAGGATTGCTCGACATCCCATATAGCTTGAAACAAGGCCTCGGTGAGAGGCATTCCTGCAAGGCCGCCAGGGCGATGTTCGAGTTCGCCTCTTGCCCAAGCAATCTGGCGTTCGGCAGCCAGCCAAAAATGCATCCACAATGGCATATCGACCAGGACAATATCCGTCGCGCGGTCCAGCCGCTCGGGAATTAGGTCCAGGCGGCCGAGACCGTCGATGACCCAATTGTCTTCTGCTATTGCTTTGGCATGCTCCCGCTCAAAAGCCTCACGGGAGGTTTCGATCCAGCCTTCCTGCCAAAGCAGACTGTCAATTTCTGTGTGCTGAATGCCCAGTTTTGCAGCTATCAGACGCGCCAGCGTGGATTGCCCGCCCCCAGCATTTCCGACAATTGCAGTTCGCATCATGGCTATGTCCTTGAGAAAATGATGACGGGCAGATATCGATCAGCCGTGTCTGGCCGAGGAGTGCATGGCATGCGCTCAGTGGTCGCCGGGTGGCGATATCCGGCATCTTGTGCCAGACAATGCGCCCATCTACTCCGGCAACCCCGCCAGTCGCAGGCCTTCGATGTATTCGGCCATCAGCGCCTTGTCGAGATAGGGAGCGCGGGCGCTGTAGCGCTCTATCGAGAAGCCGGGATTGATCTTCAGGAGTTCGCGCGCGGCCTGGCGTGCCTCCTCCAGCCGTCCCAATTGAGCATAGGTTGCCGCAAGCAGGCGATAGGCAGGGCCAGGCTCGGCCATTTTCTCCAGAAGAGACAGCGCCTCCGGATATTTCCCCGAAAGAAACTTCGCTGCGGCGATATCCCAGAGATACCAGTCGGGGCGGCTGGGGTTGAGCCTGACGGCGAGTTCTCCCATCCTGATGGCATCGTCAAGACGTCCGAGATAACCGAGAGCATCGCAATATTCCGCAAGCAGGTCGCAGTTGTTGGGAGCCAGTTCCCTGGCACGCTCATAGCAGGCGACGGCCCGCTCGGCCTCCCCGCGCCAGAGATGGACGACGCCAAGCGCCCAGTGCGTATCGGAATCGATGGGATTGAGCTTCAGGGCTTTGCTCAACAGGGCCGATGCGGTTGCGAGCGCAGCGTCGATTTCGACGATTTCATTCCATTTGAGTTTTCTGAGCTCGATCCACGCCAGGCCGATGTAAGGCCGCGAATACTGCGGATCATCTTCGATTGCAGCAAGATACATTTCCCTCGCAAGCCGGACGTCATCCGGGTTGGAACGCTGATGAAGATGCCGGCCCCGCAGATACAGGTCATATGCCCTCAGCGACGTCACGGGCTTGCTCAGGACGCGCTGCCGCTCCGCCTCTTCGATCTTGACGCTGAGCGCGGCCGGAATGGAGCGGGCGAGCTCGTCCTGGATGTGAAATATGTCGACAAGGTCGAAATCGTATTTCTCCGCCCAGATCTGCTCGCCTGAAACATTGATCAGCTTGGCATTTACCCTGACGCGATCGCCAAGCCGCCTGACACTTCCTTCAAGGATATAGGTCGGGATTGGTTCGGCCCGTTGCGGCTCCGAGGGCGGTCTCTGAACGACAACGGTCAGCCTGGAGAACCGCGCCAAGGCCGCAACGACATCCTCTGTTATCCCGGCCCCGAAATAATCCTGATCCGGATCGCCGCTCAGATTGGAAAATTTCGAAACGAAGAGCAGCGTTCTGTTCGGCGAGAACTCCCGCCCGCGATGTGTCCCGATCGGCTGCGTTGCAGGTTCAACCGTCGGAGCAGGTTCGGGTTTCTCCGCCTTTCCGCCGTCGTCGAGATCGACGTCGAAGATGCGGATTGGCCGCTCGATGTTCTTCAGCGCATGCTCGCCCCGATCCTCGAAGCCGATATCCAGGCGTTTGCCCAAGGTGTCGCGCACCGACGCCGATATCGCTATGCCTCCCGGCCTCGCGATACTCTCGATGCGTGCCGCCACATTGACGCCATCGCCATAGACATCGTCGTCATCGAAGATGAGGTCGCCGATATTGATTCCGATCCGGAATTCTATCCTTCGCTCGCCGGGAACATGCGCATTGCGCCGGCGCATTTCCAGCTGTATCTCGACCGCGCATAAAACCGCCTCCTCGGCAGTCTGAAACTCGGCCAGCATTCCATCGCCAATAAGCTTGATCGTATGACCCTGATAGGATGCGATTTTCACATCCCAGAGTTCGTGCCGGTGCAATTTCAGGGCGGAAAGCGTGCCCTTCTCATCGACCCCCATCAGTCGACTGTAGCCGACCACGTCAGCGGCCATGATGACAGAAAGCCGTTGCTTCATCGTCGCCCCCATCCATCAGATCAGCCAATCGCCGCCAAGATTAGCATAGACGCAACCTCGAGACACTTTCCGGCGCACGTTCAGGAGGTCGACTTCGCCCGGATGGCTTCAGCCGCCGAGGGCGACCGCGATTGCGACCAGAAACAATCCAAGGCAGGTCATCGCCATACCTGCATAAAACGGCCGGCCACCTGAAAAACCTGCCCATGCATAACCCGTCACGAACAGCAGGACGACCAGAACCAGGTTGCTCGCCCTCAGTGCCCGATCGGCGTTGTCGATCAGAAAAAAAGGGATGACGGCGGGAAGCGCGGTGGCCGAGACGAGCAGGAAGATTGCGATCGCAGCTCTGAGATCGGATTTCGTCAGGGACAGTTTTACCGGCTCGGCGCGACGTGTGAGCGCAAGCAGCGAGCGGTAAAGCGCTTCCGCATCGGCGGCTTTTGCCGAGAGTGGTGACCCTTCGACCGGAAATTCCTTTGCGAGGACGGCGAGCGCGGTGGCTTCGTCTTTGGCGGCCCTGATGTGCCGAAACAGCCGAAGGCGCCTGCTCCTGTAAAATGTCGTCCCCAGAATGAACAGGACGGCGTCGATGATGCCCCAGGCGACATTGCATCCGATGGTCGCAACGACGAGGTCGCGGACATCCAATCCTTCCTCGGGCAGCACGAGCCTCGAACCGACCGTCCATGTCAGCGCCATGATCAGCCCAAAAAGCACCTCGCCCAGCGCATCGCCGGGATCGAGGTCGTCGAAGATGGAAAAGAGTCCCCTCAATGTCATCAAATGGTTCCGATCCGCTCCGGACGGGCCAAGTCGCAACCGGAGAACTATGATGGAAGCGGCGAATCTCTTCATTGCGTTGGATCAAGGCGCAGACAACATGGCCGGACGTCAGCTACGACCCGGATCAGTGCGCCGACGCCGCCGTCGGAAGGCTGGATGACCCGGAGGCGCGCACGAAAACCTCACGACAGCGCGAATATCCTCACCTCGCGCGCGATGCCCTGAAGCTCCTCCATGCGCGAAACCTGGCTGATGCCGCTGTCGCGCAGCATTTCCGAAACCTGCTCGTTGCCGACCACCGCTTCCGTCGTCAGGATCACCTGCGGTTCGGCAAGGCCCTGCACGCGCGAGGCGATGTTGACGGTCTGGCCGAAATAATCCTGCCGGTCGTTCATGCTGACGGCAAGGCATGGTCCCTCATGGATGCCGATCTTCAGGAGAAGATCCTCGCTGCCGCGCTCGGCATTCAGCCGCAGCATCGCTTCGCGCATCCTGAGTGCTGCCGCCACCGCACGATCCGGGCTCGGGAAGGTCGCCATTACGGCATCGCCGATGGTCTTGACCACCGCGCCCGCCTCGGTCGCGACGATCTCGTGCAGAACCCGGAAATGCGTACGCACCAGATCGAAAGCTGCGAGATCACCGACGCGCTCGTAAAGTGCGGTCGAGCCGCGCAAGTCGGTGAAGAGGAAGGTCAGGCTGGTGATCTTGAGGCGCTGGTCCACATCGAGCGTGTCGGTGCGGTAGATGTCGCGAAAACTCTGATTGGTCAGCAGACGCTTGGCCGTCAGGAAGGGCCGCCTGTGGCCGAGAATGTCGTGCATCTCGTCCGACGCGATGCAGACATTCGGCAGCACGCGGCGATCGGTGTGATTTTCCAGCGTCAGGCGCAGCAGGCCGGGGCGCAGTGTCAGCGTTTCGTTCTGCGCATGACCGTGGCTGAGGACCATCGACAGGTTCTGGCGTTCGCCGGTCGGCTCGCCCTGCACATCGAGGAACTGCGCCGAATGCGTCACCGCATCGAAAATGATGATGAATTCCGCCGGCAGCTGCAGCGAGACGAAGGCCTTCTCGCCGGGATCGAGCTCGATCATTTCCAGGAGAATGCGCGCAAACCTTTCCTCGAGATCGTCAGGCAGGTCGACTCCGGAGGAGAAGAAGATCTGGCGGTAATATTCCAAGGGCGGCAACCGGTCTGGATCGTGGGCAGCAATCCTGCGCACGCGCGGACTGACCGTGAAGGTGACCTCGACCATCTCGTCGAGCGTCGGCTCATAGCCGGCCGCACAGAGCGCACAATGATAGGCCTCCCGGTCGACGGCTTTCAGGGTGGCACCCGTGTCGAGCACGCCGCCGCATCCCGGGCAGAGCACATTCCAGGTCATCTCGAAGGCGCCGATGCGGGCTGCATGCAGAAACGCCGCGATCACCTTCTCTTCATCGAGATAATGGGCTTTGGCGAAAGCCAGCGCATTGATGCGGTTGAGATCGCGACCGGCGCCATGCCTGACGACATGCTCGATGCTCTCGACCGTCTTCGGGTCGGCCGCCTGTCGCAAAGCGGTAAAAAGCACGTCCACTTCGCTCATCAGACAGGTCTCCGTGCACGCAACGCCACGGCCGATAGTGCCGTCGGCAGAGCGGAATTATATCACGGAATTTCCTGATAGAAATCTGGATGCTCGAAGCACCTGCTGCAGACGGCACTGGGCGACATTTCCGTGATTTGAAGAAAAAAGGAAATGTTCTAAGAAGCCTGGCTGGAGCCGTTGGACTGGGTCACGCAAGGTCAGAGAAAAGAGACAGTAAAGTTGCAGCAGCGAAAATCACTTGACGTCGTAGCCACCCTGGCGGTCGTCGCATCCCTTTGGTGCGCGTTGCCTCTGCAGGCACAGGAACCAGCGGGCGGGCTGGCATGGTCCAAGGATCCGGCCAGCCATTGCGAATTCGTTTCTCCTGTCTCCCTGACGGCAGGTCCGACATACTGGACCGGTGCATGCCCGGGAAATAAGGCTTCCGGACCGGGAATGCTGCGTCGCCGCGATGGCGATCACGCCGGCCCTGCCTTTTACGGGGAAATGCAGGCCGGAGTGCCTGTCATCGGGGTGATCGACAACGAAGGCTATCGCGTCGGCCGCTTCAAGGACGGCGATATCGGCGGCGATGCGGAACTGGAACCTCAGGTCAGGCTCGACGCGTTCCGCGCAGCCGCGAAGGCCGCGCGGGAAGTTGCCGGGCTATATGCCAAACAGGGGAATGCCGCCTCCTCCCGTCACTACGAAACCATCGCACAGCAGCTGGAAGCGCAGATCGAATGACGGCCCGATAGGCGGTTCTGCGGATTGAGATCTGCTTCTCACCGCTTTGTCACATGTCTTCCGTAAACGTTTCCACCGTGATCCCGAACACGGTGATCTGTTGCCACTCGCTGCGGCTGGAAACCATGGTTTCCTCCGAGACCATGGAGATCAAAAAGTCACGGCCCATTGAATCACGGAACTGGCTGGCGGGCGAATCCCATAGGCAACAGGAGCGCTTGAGGCGGTTCAAGCCCACGGTCTTGACGAGATAGGCTTCGGTGGCAGCCGCGTACCGGCCGGATACGCGATATGTTGCCTCAAGCGGTTTGCCCTGCCGATCCGGGGCGTAGCTGCACCCGGCAAATTCCACATGATCGGGCTTCTTCTGCATCTGTGCCAGAAAATCGCCGCAACCCCGCGCCGTCACCAGGATGGGAGCGGACGCTGCCATCAACGGCGGCGCGAAAGCGTTTCCCAACGACCATATGGCAAAAAGACAAGCGGCGAACTTCATATCCAACCTCGACTGCGCCGCCCGGACGCCCTTATGCGCGGCATGGATGCTTTATAGCGGATAATCAATTTCAGGACAGATAGGCCTGTCAGGGTGCGTACCGGCTGAACACGAAGTCGCGGTCCTTGATAACAGAGTGGCAGGAAAAGCATGCTTCGGGCATTGCCGTGCTCGAGGGTTTGCCGTCGTCGAATTCGACATATCCCCAGCCGCCGGTCGAAGCATATTTCTTTGCGTCCTTGATCATGAACTGCACGCCGTTCTTGGGCGACCCCGCGACGAATGACTGCGGCGCGCCAAAGGCTTCCCTGCTTTCTTCCAGCGGGTGATACTCCCACGCCAGGCGGGCAATGATGGTACCGTCAGGATAGGTAGCTGCCCCTTCCCGGAAGGCTTTGATCGCAATATCGTTACCCAGGATGGCTCTGAGATCGTTGAGCTTGCCCTCTTCGTGCGCCACGGCGATGAGCGGCCAGTCGCGGTAGCCGCCAGGCATTTCGGTCAGGACCGGGGTGCGCCCGCTATCGGTCTCTCCGGACGCACTGGCATTGTAACCGATCAAGCCGGTAACCAAACCAACCGTCAACGACACCGCGATAATCTTCTTCATCGAAATACTCTCCGCCATCAGGTCCACGCGGCGATCCTGGCAGATATTCCGAAGGGCGAAATCATACTTTGATATGATGGAGACGGTTCCGCAACAGGCCATTTCCCGAGACGACCGGATGCACGAACACAGAAAAGGCCGGGTCTGGAAGCAGTTCCAGACCCGGCCTCCCCTGAGTTCTGACGCTTATTGCTGGATGTCCGGCTCGACCAGACGTGCCAGATTGCGCAGCGATTCCTGCCAGCCGAGGTAGCAGGCCTCCGGCGGGATGAGATCCGGGATGCCGGCCTGCACTACATGGAGTTCGGTGCCGACCGAGACCTTCGTCAGCGTCACAGTCACGTCCATTTCGCCGGGCAGGTTGGCGTCGTCGAACTTGTCGGTGTAGCGAAGCTTCTGGCCGGAAACGAGTTCCAGATATTCGCCGCCGAAGGAATGGCTGTGGCCGGTCGTGAAGTTGCGGAAAGACATCCTGTGCGTTCCGCCGACAATGGGCTCCAGATGATGGACCGTGCAGGTAAAGCCGTTTGGTGGAAGCCACTTGGCCACGGCATCCGCCTCCAGGAAGGCGCGATAGACCTTGTCCGGGGTGGTCGCCAGGACGCGGTGAAGTTTGATTGTGCTCGGCATGATGATCCTCCTTCGGATTGAACTTCGGCAATGCCTCTAGGACGGGCCTGATCTCGCCGATCCGACATTGCGATCGAGAAATTTCGGTCCCGGCCCGGTGTCGGTCATTCCGCGCTCCCCGCAGCGGACCGACAGTAAAGGTGTTTTATTTTGTAAATCGATTTTCTGTTTCAACACCGCCTGGCGCCCGACGCAGGAATATAGCGGCCCGACCTCGCCGCCCCTGCCAGAACATTGAAGATCTGGGAGGCAAGTGCCGGTTGCCTGTCGGTCCAGCTTGCGGCTAATCTTGCCTGATGGCGCGAAAGAGAAACCAAGACGTCACCTCCTGGTATGAGGCGCCGGCGCCCGATATCTGCCCGCTCTGCGGCCGGATCGTTCCGAAAGAGCAGCGGGACGAGCACCATCTCTTGCCCAAGAGCCGGGGCGGACGGGAGACGCAGGTCCTGCACCGCATCTGCCATCGCCAGATCCATGCGCAGTTTTCCGAAGCGGAGCTGGAACAGTCCTACCCGACCGTCGAGGCTCTGCTTGCCCACCCCGCCATCCAGACCTTCGTCACCTGGGTGCGCAAGAAGCCGCCGGGGTTTTATGATGGCACGCGGCGAAGCAAGCGCCGGCGGGAGTGAACCACACAAGCTGCCTGCCCGGCGCTACCTGCCCTTGACTGCCCGCGCACCCCTGCCCGCGCTCGCCCGCTTGCCTGCCACCTCCACCAGCCGGCGGAAGGTCGGGCATTCCATGTGGGAAGGTGCGGAGCATTCGGCGACATGACGCAGCGTGTCGCTGAGCGCTGTCAGCTCCCGGATCTGCCGGTCGATCTCATCGGCCTTCTGATGCAGCGCGGCGCGCGGCAGTTCCGGAGCACCGGTCTTGCCGAACATGCCCGATATTTCCTCCAGCGAGAAACCGGCCGTCTTGCCCATGGCGATCAGCTTCAGCTGCAGCAGCACCTCGGGCGGAAACTGGCGGCGCAGGCCGTGGCGAAAGACCGAGGTGATGAGCCCGATCTCCTCGTAATAGCGCAGCGCCGAGGGCTTGATTCCGCTTCGTGCGGAGACCTCTCCGATATCCAGAAATTTCATGCTTGACCTCAAGTCGGCTTGAATTCGTAGCCTGCTCTTGAATGACATTTCAAGCAAGAGGACATCGATATGGAACAGGCAGAAATAACCGGCTCGGAGCGAACGGAAAGACGGGGCGTGACGCTGACGCTCTCGCTTTCGATGCTGCTCGCTTCTCTGGGCACCAGCATCGCCAACATCGCCCTGCCCAAGCTCGCAGAGGATTTTTCAGCGCCTTTCGCGGAGGTGCAGGGCGTCGTCGTCAGCTATCTCGCAGCCTTGACGATCTCGGTCGTCATCGTGGGTCGGCTCGGCGATCTCTACGGGCTGAAGCGCATGCAGCTTGCTGGCCTTAGCCTCTTTGCCGTGGCTTCACTGCTTTCGGCCGTGACACCCAATCTGCCGCTGCTGATGGCGGCGCGCGCCGTTCAAGGCGTCGGTGCTGCCTTCCTGATGACGATCTCGATGGCGCTGATGCGCGAGACCGCAGGCGAGGCGCGCATCGGCCGCGCCATGGGCCTGCTCGGCACGGTCTCGGCGCTGGGCACGGCGCTCGGCCCCTCGCTCGGCGGCGCACTTATCCCGCTTGCCGGCTGGCGCGGCATTTTCTGGGTGCAGGTTCCGCTGGCGGGACTTGCACTGATCCTTGCCATCGCCACGCTGCCGGCGGACAGGGCCAGGGGCAAGACAAGCCCGGCCGGCCTGCTTGCCATGCTGGAACGGCGCCTCGTCCCCAATCTCGTCGTCAACATCGTGGTCGCCGCCGTGATGATGACGACGCTGGTGGTCGGCCCCTTCTATCTCGGCCTGGCGCTTGGTTTGAAGCCGGCCTGGGTCGGCCTCGTCATGTCCATCGGCCCGGTCATCTCCATCGCCAGCGGCGTGCCCTCCGGCCGGCTGGTCGATGCCTGGGGTGCCGCCCGCGTTCTGTCGATCGGCCTTGCGATGCTCGCCGCCGGCGCCTTCCTGCTGGCGATCCTGCCTGAGCTTTCAGGCGTCGGCGGCTATATTGCCGCCATCATCGTGCTGACGCCCGGCTACCAGCTTTTCCAGGCCGCCAACAATACCGCGGCCCTTGCCGATGTGCCGAAGGACCGGCGCGGCACGGCCTCCGGCCTGCTCGGCCTGTCGCGCAATATCGGCCTGATCTCCGGCGCATCCCTGATGGGCGCCGTCTTCGCCTATGGCGCCGGCACCGAGGATTTCATTCATGCGACGCCGGCAGCGATTTCAGCCGGCATGCAGCTAACCTTCCTGCTTGCCGGCGGGCTGATGATTGGCGCCATGGCGGTTGTCTTCGCTAGTGCGGCGAATTGGTTATACCTTTTTCGTGAAAAGGCATAACCGGTGGAAATGGCAACGCCTTCACCGGCGGTATCCTGGCCGTCCGTCACTTACAGAACCTTGACGAGCCACATTGGTTCACCAACAATCATAGTAAACCAAGGAAGTTAGGTGCCATGACCGCTGCATTTACCGTGCGGGTTTCGGACGAAACCGCGAGCAAGCTTAATCGGATCGCGGAAAAGCTGGATCGCTCCCGTGCCTATATGGCTGCCGAGGCCATTGAGGCTTTTGTCGAGCAGCAGGAATGGCAGCTTGCCGAGATCGAGGCCGGGTTGGCTGAAGCCGATCGCGGCGAATTTGCCAGCGCGGAAGATGTAGCGATGGTCATTGGGAAATACGTCAAGGCTACCTGCCAATCGTGAGCGGGAAGCATATTCGCTTAATACTTAGAAATCTATCTTCCTTTTCACTAATTCAAGCATAAGTACTTTACATCCATAACTGGCTTCAATATAAGAAAATAATACTTTTAATTGCATAGCATTGATCCTCGCTGAAATGTCGGTTCGACAAGGAATACTACGGATCGAAGGGGGCAGACCTTACGGCCGCCGATGTTCGTTCCGTTATCGATGGATTGGAGTCTGTCTTGTCTGCGTCTTCCCGTGGCTTGTCGCGGTGGGTTCCGCGGGGGGGGCGATGGTTGACACGGATCAGGGGAAGCAAGTTCAGGAGGGGCCGGCTGACTTCGAGCGACAGAAGTGGCTGGCGGAGGAAGCCCATCGAGCGCGCGAACTAGAGTTTCAGCAGGCGGCGCAGGTGCGCGCGGACCGGGAATTGGCGTTCAAGATCGCCGAGGGGCAGCGGTCGAAATGGTCCAGCCCGCTTGTCTTGGCGATCATCGGCGCTGCCCTGGCGACATTGGGCAACGGGGCCATTTCCTGGCTGAGCGGACAGTCGCGGCGCCAGCTTCAGAGGGAGAATAATGACGCTCAAGTCAGCCTGGAAATCACCAAGGCCGAATCTGATCGAATACTGGAAGCGATCAAGACCAACAACAACCCGGATGCCGCGGCCGTCAATTTGCAGTTCCTGCTGGATTCCGGCCTTATCGGGAATGCCAACACGAAACAATTGCTTGGAGACTTCCTGAAGAACAGGATCACGGGACAAGGCCCGTCGTTGCCCGCCGCGGCCTCGTCGGTCAACACACCGGCGGGACGACCGGCATGGATTTCCGACCTGCTCAAGCGAGGCCTCACGCTGGGCGTGGATGCATCCCAGTTCAACGGCGCCGTCGACTTTGCAGGCCTGCGCGCTCAAGGCGTGGAATTTGCTTATCTGAGGGCCAGTCAGGGAAAGCGCGCGGACAGGATGCTGAAGGAGCACGCGGCAACGGCTTTTCAAGGTGGCCTGCAGGTCGGCCTGTATCACGTGTTTGATCCGGCACTCGACTCGGCAAGCCAGTTCGTGAATTTTTCGTCCCTGCTCGATGGCACCAGATGGACCCTGCCCCCTGCCATCGATATCGTGGACTACGGTCGCGGCTCGGATATCGATCCCGCGGCCTATTCTGCCCAGATCGAGAGCTTCGCGCAGTTGGTCCTGGCGAAATACAAGGTCATGCCCGTGCTGTATTTCGGGCACCTGAGGCGGGATCTTGACGAGCGGCTGAACAAATTCCCGATTTGGATCGCCCAATATCAGGCTGGCGCCGCGCCGCGCATGCCAAAGGGCTGGTCCGACTACATGTTCTGGCAGTTCTCTGATGGAGCCATCAACAATGATCCGAGCATCGCGCGCATTGACCTCAACTTCTTTCAAGGCACGCCAGATGAGCTCGAGGCGCTCGCGCGCAAGCGACAATGAGGCACCATGGACGAGAGCTAGTCCTCATGATGAATTCAGAAATCACTTGGGCAGAAGAATGGTTGGTAGCACACGCCTATCGTGTGCTGGCTACGCCGGTATTGGACGTCGGGAGCCCTATCGCTTCAAATGGATCCGTTCTGCGGCCGTACGCGGTCACGCAGGGCAACTCAGGCAAATACGGTAATACAGACGGCCGTCCAGATTAACGCCGTCCGCAGTGCCATCGCCCGCCTGGCGACGACGACTTTGTCTGCCTCATCCTCCGCGACAGGTGTGGTCACGATCCAGGGCACGCAACCAAGTGCTGCAAATCCGATGACGGCTACGATCATCACGAGATAGTCGATTGCACGCCAGCTCCCCTGTTCATAGACCCCCCAGTAGCCCAGAAAGGCCATTCCGACTGCAAACATGGTGGCGGACGCAGAGCAAAGCCCTGTAACGGACCCGACAGGTGCGCGCATGGTGCTTTTTTCACGTGTCTGCGAATTCATGAGGCAATATCCACGACGGTTGGCTGTCCCGCCGCAAATATGTCAGGAATCGAGCCTGGCGTGAAGCGCTGGTGACCCTTTGGGACGGCCGCGAAATTCCCCGCCTCGGGCGGCGCAACACCGCCCGAGGCCACGTCTGCTAGAGCAGCCGAACCGACATGCCGCCATCGACGATCATCGGGCTGCCGGTCATGAAGCTCGACTGGTCCGACAGCAGAAAGAGCGCCGCCTGCGCAATCTCCTGCGCCGCGGCCATCCGCTTCATCGGATGCAGGCTCGATATATAGTCGAGAAATTCAGGATTATTCTCGCCGCCTGCGGGTGTAATGGTTCCACCCGGCAGCAGGCTGTTGATCCTGATGCCATCGGCTGCGTAATCGGCGGCGACCGATTGCACGAGGCCGATCAGGCCCGCCTTGGAGGCCGCATAAGCCCCCATGCCGGGTAAGCCGCCATTGCTGTATCCGACGAAGGATGAGGTGAAGACGATCGAGCCGCTGCGCTGTGCTTTCATCACCGGCAGCTGCGCCTTCAGCGCAAGGAACGCGCTCGTCAGGTTGGTGGAAATCACAGTCTCCCAATTGGCCGCGCTCATCTCGGCAAAGGCGCCCATCTCGCCGACGATGCCGGCATTGTTGAAAGCGCCGTCAAGCCGGCCATAGGCATCGAGCGCCCGGTTGACGAGGGCCTGCGCGTAAGCTCCCTCGCGCACGTCACCGGCCAGAGACGTAGCTATGCCGCCCATTTCGATGATCTCAGAAACGAGTTCCGCGAGGTTCTGCGCCCGCCGTGCACCGAGCACGAGCTTCGCGCCCCTGGCCGCAAACAGCCGGGCGGCGGCCGCTCCGATGCCGCTGCTTGCGCCGGAGATGATGATCACCTTGTCTTCCAGTTCCATGTCCAAACCTCCTGTTTTGATGGCAACGGAGGCGTAAGAAATATGGGGACCCGCAGCCACCCGATTCCGGATCGGGCGGAGGCAGTGACGCGAGCGCGGGTGGCGTCCGTCCCCGCCGCTGCTCAGCCCCGTAATCAGAGCACTTGCCATATCCCCTCCAGGGGGATAGGTAATGGCGATCTTCAACAACGGAGCGGCACATGCTCTCAGCAGTCACGGAATGGTTCGGCTTCGGGCGGGCCGGCCACGATCATTCGCATGCCCATGGATCACACGGGCATTCCCACGGGGCGCATGGCGAGGGTGGCCACGGCCATACGCATGGCGTGGTCGATGCGAGCATCGCCTCTTCCGAGCGCGGTATTTGCGCGATCAAGTGGTCCTTCGTCATCCTGGCGATCACCGCGATCCTGCAGCTCATCGTCGTCTTCTATTCGGGTAGCGTGGCGCTGCTCGCCGACACGATCCACAATGTCGGCGATGCGGCCACCGCCATTCCGCTCTGGATCGCCTTCTCGCTGGTGCGCCGCGCCGCGACCAGGACCTTCAATTACGGGCTTGGCCGCGTCGAGGATTATGCCGGCCTCATCATCGTGCTGATCATCCTCTTCAGTGCGCTGGTTGCCGGCTATGAAGCGATCGACCGCCTCATCCATCCGCAGCCGATCACCCAGCTCATCGCCGTGGCGGCTGCCGGTATCGTCGGCTTCATCGGCAACGAGGCCGTCGCCGTCTTCCGCATCCGCGTCGGCCGTGAAATGAACAGCGCCGCCTTGATCGCCGACGGCTACCACGCTCGCACGGACGGCCTGACCAGCCTCGCGGTCGTGCTCGGCGCGCTGGGCGTCTGGATGGGCTTCCCGCTTGCCGACCCGATCATCGGCCTGCTGATCACACTCGCCATCTTCGGCATCGTCTGGCAGTCGGCACGCGCCGTCGTCACCCGCAGCCTCGACGGCGTCGAACCCGGTATAAACGAGCAGGTCTATCATGCTGCCGAGCATGTCGGCGGCATCGAGCGCATCGTCGATGTCAAGTCGCGCTGGCTCGGCCACAAGCTTCATACCGATCTGGTGATTTCTGTCGATCCATCGAAATCGCTTGCGGAAGCCAACGCGATCGCCGCAAGCCTGCGCCGCGAGTTGAAGGGCCACCTTCCTTCACTCGGCAATGCCACGATCCAGTTCGACGATTTCGGCGTGGAAGCGGCCCCTCGCGCCCACGATCACGGGCATGACCATCACCATGCGCCCGATCCGTTCAAGGTCGAATCCGAGATCGCAACCGGTCTGCTGGAGATCGTCGATACGGCGGGTGGCGAGCGCATGCGCTTCAGCATCACGAAGCACGAGCGCGGCCTGAAGGCAGTGGTGGAGATCAAGCGTCCCGATCATGTCGAGACCCTGCCGCTCGTCGCCTCGCCGGATGATCACCATTCGCTGCAGAGCACCGAGGCGCCGGCAGAGCCGCACGAGTTCGACGCCATCCTCAGGCTCAGCTCCGACGAGGGCAGCATCGACCTGCCCTTCCGCATGGAAGAGCCTGATGGACATCGTCACTGACTTGTCGGCAGGGCGGTCCGCGGCGTAAGCTCGGGCTGCCTCCGCTGCAGGAGGGAACAACCGCATGGACATGATGAGCGATAACGAGCCCCATACGCACGCCACCCACCCCGAGATCGTCAAACGGCTGAAACGCGCCGAGGGGCACCTGAAGAGCGTCATCGCGATGATCGAGAGCGGCAAGCCTTGTCTGGACATCGCCCAGCAGCTTTCGGCCGTCGAAAAGGCGATCGTCAATGCCAAACGCACGCTGATCCAGGACCATCTCGACCACTGCCTGGAAGAAACCGTCGGCGCGCTGTCGCGCGACAAGCGCCAGTCGATCGACGAATTCAAGACGATCACCAAATATCTCTGACCGAATGGCCGATCTTCTGGCCTATCTCGGATTGTTCGTTTCAGCCCTCGGTGCGGCGACGATCCTGCCGATGCAGTCCGAAGCCGTGCTTGTCGGTCTGCTGCTGACGGAAAAATATTCGACATTCTGGCTGGTCGCGACCGCAGGCGCCGGCAATGTACTCGGCGCCTCGTTGAACTGGATCCTGGGCCGGGGGATCGAACGCTTCCGCACGCACCGCTGGTTTCCCATCGGCCCACAGGCGCTGGAGCGAGCGCAGCACTGGTATCAGCGCTATGGAAAATGGTCGCTGCTTGCAAGCTGGTTACCCATCGTCGGCGATCCGATCACCGTCGTTGCCGGCGTGCTGCGTGAACCGCTGCCAATGTTCCTGCTGCTCGTTACCATCGCCAAGGTCGGGCGTTACATTGTCTTGACGGCAGCAACGACGGGCCTGACCTGATGCCCTGGCAAGCGATCATCGACCTTCAGCGTGAAATCTATCTGACCTTCAGGCGCCCGACGATGAACCCGTTAACCATCTCCCGCTCTCTAGGACTATGGTCCGACGAATGACGGACCTCGGTCCGATGCACGCTCCGCGTTTCGCGCCTAACATCCCCTTCATCCTGATGGCCGCTTTCCCGAGTCGGCTATCTCATGATTTTCGATGAATTATCCTGCGAGGGAGAGACGGATGCGTTTCGCAACTTTTGCGTCCATAGCTGCGCTTTCAATGATCATGGCTTCCAGCCCGCTGGCGATCACCGGCTTCGATAGTGCCGCCATGGCAAAGGACGGTGGAAACGGCGGCGGCAATGGTGGCGGCAACGGCGGTGGTAACGGCGGGGGCAATGGCGGCGGACACGGCAGCAGCAACGGTGGCGGCAATGGCGGCGGACAAAGCGGCAGCCACGAAAATCGCGGCCACCAGTCCGGCAGTTTCCAGTCCGGCAATTCATCGCACGACGGTTCGAAATCCGCCAAGGGCAAATCCGGCGAGGCGAAGACGAAATCGCTCAATGCAAAAAACACCACAACCGATATCAAGCAGAAGAACCTGGCCTCCGAACTAAAGGGCCTCAACTCTCTCAACCGCAGCTACAAGGCCTATCTGCACACGTCCGATCCGAAGATGACCGCGATCGCCGCCTACGCCGTGGCCTATGCCCAGTTTGAACTCGACAACGGCATCGAGCCTTCCGTCGACGATCCGGTCCTCGGCGATGCGGCATTGGAGGATGCGCTGGCCGCCGCAACGCGTAGCGGCGAAGTGAGCCCGGAAGTCCTCGCCGAGGCCAAGACCATCC
>UCKU01000058.1 GCA_900473185.1 Hyphomicrobiales bacterium
ACGTCAGGTTTACGATTGATCCGTCGCCGGATGGTTATGATCGTGGCTCTGATGGTGGTGCTGATGGCGGCTTCGATCGTGCTGATATCGGGGTTGAAGCCGAGCTATCACGCCGGGTCGCGGCTGATGATCCACAAGCCCCTGGCAACCGCGCTGAGCACCGGCGATGCCGGCAACAATGCGCCGTTGAACGTCACCTCCGAGACCGAGCGGCTGCTGTCCAGAAGCGTGGCGGAGCGGGTCATTCGCGACCTGCGGCTCGACGAGCGGCCGGAGTTCAATCCGGCCCTGCGCCAGGCCTCTGTCGTCGATGAGATCAGGGCAACGTTGCGCGGCCTAGTGAGCAGCGATAAGTCGTCGCAGCCGGCAGGAGACAGTCTCGAGCCGATCATCCAGGCCTATTACAAGGCGCTGAGCGTCTGGCGTGACGGCCAGAGCGACGTCGTCCAGATCGGCTTTACGGCCGGCGATGCCGAACTGGCTGCCGCCGTCCCGAACCGGCTCATCAGCATCTATCTCGAAGAGCGCAAGGACAGTATCCGCAGCAGTCTGGACACGGCGGAAGCATGGATTGGCCAGCGCATCGCCGAACAGCAGGATCGCACCAAGGCAGCCCGTGATGCTGCCGACACCTATCAGCAAACGATGGGCGTCGTTCAAAATGACGATGATCAGAGCGAACAGATCAAGGCGATCGTCGAGCTCAGCGACCGGCAGACGAAGATCGGACAAAGCCGCGCCGACATCAAGGATACGATTGCCGCGCTGGAGGCAGCCCACGACCCTTCGCTTGCCGCTCAGAACAAATCCATTCCCGACAGCATCGGCGTGATGCAAGGCGATCTGCGGACCCAGCAGCAGGATCTTGCACACCTTCTCGACATCTATGGCAACGATGCTCCCGCCGTGGTCGACCTGCGGGCAAAGATCGACAAGTCCCGCACCGATCTCGGCACTGCAGTCGACCGGTACCTGCAATCCATGCGCGCCAAGCTGACTGCCCTTGATGACGAGGACAACACAGTCCGATCGGCACTGACGGCCGCCTATGAGCAACGCTCCCGCTCTTCGCTGGCGCAGACCGAACTGGTACGGCTGCAGCGCGTTGCCGACAAGGAACAGGCGACCCTGGACAAGCTCGAGGAACAGCGCCGCGGCCTGGTCGGGCAGGCCATGCTGCCGGGCGCCGAACTGGAGGTTCTGTCACCGGCTGCAGTACCGCTCATGCCGCAGGGACGCAGTCGGCTGTTCTATCTGATCGGCGCCTTCTTCGCGTCGATCTCGGTTGCGGTGACGGCCGCCTTCGTGGTCGAGATGATGGACAGGACGGTGCGCAGCTTCGACCAGATCACCGCAATGGCACGCATCGTGCCGGCTGGCTTCGTCCCGCATTTAAGACGCAAAGACCGCAGAGATCCGTCGCGGCTGTTCGGGCAAACGCAGATCGGCATGTTCGACGAAGCGATCCGCACCGTGATGATCTCGCTCAAGCAGGCCAATGGCGGCAAGCTGCCGAACAGCATTGCCGTGACCTCGGCCCATAGCGGCGAAGGCAAGTCGCTGGTGGCCGGATCGCTGGCAATCGAACTGGCCGCCAACGGAACGCCGGTGCTGCTTGTCGACAGCGACATCCGGCGCGGACATCTCGACACGTTGTTCAGGTCCGGCCTGAAACAGGGACTGAATGAGTTCCTGAGCGGGCAGGCCAGTCTTGAGGACGTCGTCTATCACCATCCGAGCGGCATCGACTTCATCCCGACCGGCAGTCCCCGTCTGCAGCGGCGTGTGCGTTTGACCGATGTGGCCGAGATCATCGAGATGGCCCGTGCCAGAGGCCAGATCGTCATCTTCGACAGCGCGCCGGTGCTCGCATCGGCCGATACGATGCATCTGACGGCGCTCACCGAGCGAACGCTGATGGTCGTGCAATGGGCAAAGACAAGTCGGCGGGCCACCGAATTCTGCCTGCAGCAGCTCAGGAGTGCCCGCAATGCCGACATCGTCGTCGCCATCAACAATGTCAAACCCAAACGCCACGCCAAATACAACTTCCGTGACTCCGAATTGTACGCAAGGTCGTTGATGA
>UCKU01000055.1 GCA_900473185.1 Hyphomicrobiales bacterium
AAAACGCAATGCCTGCCAGAGGCATGGTGGAAAGACGCAATGCATATGCCATTGAATATCCCCGAAGTACCGAAAGGTGATCAGGTCGATTCTGTGGCAGAGTTCTGTGTCACAATCTTAACAAATAAAAAGGCGCACGAGGTGCGCCTTTATTTTTTTGTTGAAAGTGTGGCTCAACCGCCAAACATGGTCCGCAGTATATCGATGCCCTTGTCCTGGAAGGCGACATTGCCCTGCTTATTACCGGGGCCGACGACGATGACCTTGGTGCCGACGGAGACGCGGCTGTAAAGATGCGACACATCGTCATTCATCATGCGGATGCAGCCTGAGGACATGTTGAGGCCGATCGTCCAGGGCTGGTTCGTGCCGTGAATGCGGAAAATCGTGTCGTGGCCGCCCTTGTAGAGATACATGGCGCGTGCGCCGAGCGGATTGTCCGGGCCGCCGGGCTGAACGGCAGGAAGATTATGGCCTTCGCGGGCCTCGCGGGCACGCATCTCAGCCGGCGGCGTCCAGCTCGGCCATTCGGCCATGCGGCCGACCGTCACGACACCCGACCAGCCGAAACCGTCGCGGCCGACGCCGATGCCGTAGCGCGTGGCGCGGTTATTGCCTTCGACGAGGTAGAGAAACTTGTTGTTGGTGTCGACGATAATGGTGCCGGGCTTTTCGCTGGTGGCAAGACGGACGACACGCTTGCGGAACTGTGGCTTGATCTCGCGGGTCTGCTTGACGCCGCGTACGGCGTCCGTAGCCGTCATGACCGGTTCCGCGCTGACGGTCACGACTGTACAGGACAGCGCAACGGCAGCCGCCGCTGCGAGCCTAAAAAACTGCTTCATTTTCGATACCCTCTCCTTCAGACCGCGTAGAGGCTAGTCAAATCGGTTTGAATTTCAAGTCGGAGAGGTGGGCGATACGGTCTTTTGTTGTCCAGCGGGCGGCTGTTCTTGCCGTCCGCTGGCGTTATTTGGTCTTTACATCACGATGACGCGGGTGCCGACATTGACGCGATCGTAAAGGTCGACCACGTCCTCGTTGCGCATGCGGATACAGCCGGAAGAGACGGCGCTGCCGATCGTCCAGGGCGCATTCGTGCCGTGAATGCGGTAGAGTGTGGAGCCGAGATACATGGCGCGGGCGCCGAGTGGATTTTCCGGGCCGCCATCCATGCGGGCGGGAAGATAATGACCCTTGGCGGCTTCGCGGCTCACCATTTCCGACGGCGGTGTCCAGTCCGGCCACTCCGACTTGCGGGTGATCTTGTGGGCGCCGGCCCACTCGAAGCCGGGCTTGCCGACGCCGACGCCGTAGCGGCGGGCCTTGCCGCCATCCATGACGAGGTAGAGGAAGCGGTTGTTGGTGTCGATGATAAGCGTGCCGGGCCTTTCCTTGGTATCGTAATCGACGATCTGCGGCAGGAACTGCGGTTCGACTTGCCCACGGATGACGGGAACGCCGGGACGGATGGCAGACACGGTCTGCGGTGCCGGCTGCGGCGCGCGCTGGGTGTACGTCCGGCGCTGCTGGAAAAGGCCGCGCTGCTGTGTGACGACAGGCCGCTGGTAGACGACGGGACGAACCGAACCGCCGCCGAGCTGGTTGATCCAGGGGGCGGTGAGATCGGGGCTCAGCACCACGGGTGGACGGGAGGCATAGCGGTCGTCTGCAAGGGCGGCCGTGGACAAAATGCCGAGCATGGCTGCGGCAAGGACAAGGGGTTTCATCATCGGACGAACTCTCTACAAATGACCGAAAATGCGCTGGCGGAATTGTCCGCCTGCGGTCATGCTGCCACCGCGTTCGCCAGCGAATGGTAAAGACGGATTCATTAAAAGGCGACGGACGGAATAAACTTTTCGTCAGGGTTACCGTTCGGTTTGGAAAGAAGGTTTGCAAATGGTAAAGCCGGATTCACAGCCGCAAAACGAGAAGAAAATATGAGCGAAACCGGCATCATCATCGGCGAGGACGGCAAGAGCCGCTGCCACTGGCATGCGAATCTGCCTGACTACCTGCGCTACCACGATGAGGAGTGGGGCAGGCCTGTCACTGATGACATCAGGCTCTTCGAGAAGATCTGCCTCGAAGGGTTTCAATCAGGTCTTTCCTGGCTGACGATCCTGCGCAAACGCGAGAATTTCCGCGCCGCTTTCGCCGGCTTCGATTTCGAGAAGGTGGCGCGCTTTGGCGACGAGGATATCGCTCGCTGCCTTGCTGACGCCGGCATCATCCGCCATCGCGGCAAGATCGTCTCGACGATCAACAATGCGCGTCGCGCAATCGATCTCAGGAATGAATTCGGCTCTCTCTCGCGCTACTTCTGGAGCTATGAACCGCGCCACGAAGATCGGCCTGCCGTCGTCGACCGCCAGCATATCGTCGCCAATCCGACCACCGCCACGTCAGTCAGGATTTCCAAGGATTTGAAGAAGCGCGGCTGGACCTTTGTCGGACCGACCACAGTTTATGCCTTCATGCAGGCTATGGGTCTCGTCAACGATCATCTCGAAGGCTGCTTCTGCCGCGCTGAAGTGGAGGCGATGCGCGCAGCATTGGTGCGCCCATGAAATCGCTTCTTGTGCTCGCCACAGCACTTTTCCTGTCCGCCTCCGCAGCCCTTGCGCAGACGCCGCAACTCGACCCAGGCGAGAAGATCGAAAAGCTGCAGTTCCCCGCCGTGACCATGCAATTGAAGGGTTGGACCAAGTTCGGCAACAGCCATGTCTATACGCTGCCCGTGCGCGCCGGCCAGCATGTGAAGATCAGCTTCGAGACAAAGAGCAAATTCGCCTATCTCGCGATCTTCGATCTGTCGAAACCCGATGATGAAGCCTTTTTCGGCACGGACGAGGACGGCACCAGCTACGAGACGACAGTCAAGGAAAACGCCACCTGGCTGCTGCGCCCTTACTATTCCAAGGTCTCGCCGCGCCGCGGACTGGGGGCGCCCTACAGCATCCTGATCGAGCCGCTTGCCGCCGCTCCTCAGGCTACGCAACCGGCGCCTGCCCAGCAGGAGCAGCCGTCGCTGTTTCCGAAGCGGAAATAGTGTCGCTTAGTGTAACCCGTCGATCAGCCCGTGCAGTTCGCCGAGATGGACGATCCTGCGGAAGCGCGGCGCGTCCTTCGGCTCCTCGACCCGTTCCAAGACCCAGGTGAGTTCGTGGGGCACGAAGACACCGTAGCTGCCGGCGGCAATGGCCGGCACGATATCGGATTTCAGCGAATTGCCGACCATCATCGCCCGCTCCGGCCCGTCGCCGACCTTGGAGAAGATGCGCCGATAGGTGACCGCCGTCTTGTCGGAGACGATCTCGACAGCATCGAAATAGTCGCCAAGTCCGGACTGGGCGAGCTTGCGCTCCTGATCGAAGAGATCACCCTTGGTGATCACCACCAGCAGATATTTTCCGGCAAGCGTTTCCAGCGTGTCGCGCACATGCGGCAGGGTTTCGACCGGATGGGACAGAAGGTCGCGTCCGGTATCGAGGATCTTGGCGATCACACTCGCCGGCACCTTGCCCTCGGTGATCTCGATCGCCGTTTCGATCATCGATAGCGTGAAGCCTTTGATGCCGAAACCGTAATGAGCGAGGTTGCGTTTTTCGGCTTCGAGAAGCCGCTCGGAAATCTTTGCGCCCTCGGCGAAATCGGCGAGAAGCCGGGTAAAATGCTCTTCCGTCAGCCTGTAATAATGTTCGTTCTGCCAGAGTGTGTCATCGGCATCGAAACCGATCGTCGTCAATGGTCGGGCGGTCATATACGCACCTCTAGAAATACGCCCTGTCGATATAAGGCGGGCAATCTATTCCCAGCCTGTGTCGAGACAAGGGCGTCTCCACGCGGCCGTGTTCCGTTGAAAAACGCGGGCTGGCGACCTACATGAAAGATGCCTCACCTTGCAGCCAGCCCCGGCTGTGCCTGTTACGCGCAGGCCAATAATCAAAAAATAGAGTTCAGCAGTCCGCAAGCCCCTATTGCGGCAGACACAAGGGAATTTCTCGACATGCGTTACAATCAACTCGGAAATACCGGACTTTTCGTATCTGAAATCTGCCTTGGAACCATGACATTCGGGGAGGCCAAGCAAGGCACCCCCTGGGGCGCCATTGCCGATGTCGACCAGAAGGCGGCCGATGAGATCGTCCAGCGTTCACTGGATGCCGGCGTCAATTTCATCGATACCGCGGACGTCTATTCGTTTGGTGAATCCGAGCGATTGCTCGGCCAGGCACTGAAGAACCTCGGCGTGCCGCGCAAGGATGTCGTCATCGCCACCAAGGTCTATGGCGTCATGGGCGACAAGCCGAACGACCGAGGCGCCTCGCGCGGCCATATCATGGACTCAGTCGAAGCCAGCCTCAAGCGCCTGCAGACGGATCATATCGATCTCTACCAGATCCATGCCACCGATCCGGTCACCCCGATCGACGAGACGCTGCGCGCGCTCGACGATCTCGTCTCCCGTGGGCTCGTGCGTTACGTCGGCGTGTCCAACTGGCAGGCATGGCGCATCGCCAAAGCGCTCGGCATTTCCGAGAGTAAGGACTATGCCCGTTTTGAGACCGTGCAGGCCTATTATTCGATTGCCGGCCGTGACCTCGAACGCGATATCATACCGCTGCTGCAGGAAGAAAAGCTCGGCCTCATGGTCTGGTCGCCGCTCGCTGGCGGCCTGCTCTCGGGCAAATACGGTCCGGGCGCACCGGGCAATGGTGAAGGCCGCCGCGCCAATTTCGACTTCCCGCCTGTCGATAAGGATCGGGCCTGGGCCTGTGTCGCCGTCATGCGCGAAATCGCCGAAAAGCATGGTGTCAGCGTCGCCACGGTGGCGCTTGCCTATATCCTCGCCAAGCCCTTCGTCACGACCGTCATCATCGGCGCCAAGCGTGTCGACCAGCTCGACCAGAACCTTGCAGCCGTCACGCTGAAGCTCGATGCCGAGGAGATCAAGAAACTCGATGAGGTCAGCGCCCTTGCTCCGGAATATCCGGGCTGGATGCTTTCCCGCCAGGCTGCCGGCCGCCGCCCGGTCGATTTCGAGCCCAAGGCCTGATCAGGCAAAGACCTGATTGATAAGGGCCGCCGTTCCGACGGCGGCCCTCTCATTCTTGCTGCCGGCTTATTTGGCGTGCGCCTTCAGCCAGGCATTCATCTCGGCGATTTCAGCCTCCTGCGCCTTGATGACATCCTCCGCAAGTTTGCGGATTTGCGGATCCTTTCCGTACTGCAGCTCGATCTTTGCCATGTCGATCGCTCCCTGATGGTGAGGGATCATGCTGCGGACGAAATCCACATCGGTATCGCCGCTCAGTTTGATCATCATATCCTTGTGCATCCTGTCATTGGCCTCTGTGAAAGCCTGGCTGGACGGGCCGTGGCCGGCCATGTGCTTGGACATGTCCATGGTCGACATATCCTCGGCAAAGGCGGGTGCAGCGAAAGCGATGATGGCGGAAAGAGTGATGATTTTCAAAGACATGAGTATTCCTTCCTCTGTCTGGCAATAGGGTCTAATGGCAGCGTATTGCTGCCGCTCTGCAAAAGGGATCGTTAGATGAAGCGGGGAGGCGGCGCCTGCGGTACCGGTCTGTTGTCCCTCAGCGCCCGGTCGAGAGCCGGAGACGGATAGGCGAAAACATGTTTGCCGCCATCGGCAAGCAGATCGGTCGGCGGCAGCACCATGCAGGCAGCACAGAGCGGCATATGGGCAATGCCTGTGGAGCAGGGGTCTTTCGCAGAATCGGCCTTGGCCGCCATGTCGGGCATAGCCATGCCCTCCATGTGATGATGCGTCATGCTGGCTTTGGTCTGTACCGCCATGTTCATCGATGCGCAGGTCGGGCAGCCCGCCCATGCCGACAGGGTGCTGTAGACCAGCCAGCCGAAAAACATCGTCATGAGAGCCAAAGCGCGCATGCGAGAAACATAGGCAAGCCCAGGCGAAAAGCCAAGCCGCTCACCAGGCGGCAATGACCTTGTGAACGATCTGGTAGTCACGGCTTTCTTCGCCGAGCGGTGCGACGGGCCAGTCCCAACTGGCTTTCGCTTCGGGTGGCGCGACGCCATGCAGCAGGTCGGCTTCCTCATGCACTTTGCCGGTCCGGTCGATGACCACGTAGGAGATATCGGTCACCAGGCAGGTGCGGCAGGGCTGCGCTGCCAGCCCCTCTATATGCGCCGCTATCAGCCGCTCAACGGTATCGTCAGGCATCCCGGATGGAGCTTCCGCCTCATATTGTCGTTTGACGCCCCGGCCGATCTGCGAGAGCAGGTTGGCGGAAACGACGAAATCGAGATAGGGCACGCTGCGCAGGAAGCCGAGTGGCTCGGGATCGTGTCCTGCCTTCAGGTCGTCATAGCCGGAGAGATCGCGTTCGATCAGCCGCACGTTCCGATAGCGCTTGCCCCTCAGCCGCAGGCGCACAGATGCCAGATGCACGAGATCGACGAGCACGACCGTGTCAAAACTCCCAGCCAGTTCCTCGATCGGCACGTCCCGGAGCAGTCCGGAGCCGAGCACGACGGCGGTCCGCCGCTGTGACAGGCCTGATATCGCGGCGCGAATGGCATCCTTGCTGTTGACCTCATGGGGCGCCCAATCCCCGCTGCAGCGGCCGGCGCGTGACCAGAGATTGACTGAATAGCGCACGAAGCGGCGCTGCGCGCTGCCCGTAAGCGCTGCTGTGGTGAGATACTGAAGCGCTTCCGCGATCATGGCTATATCCTGATATCAGGTCCTTTCCGCATCGATCCATCGATTCTGGTCGCCATATCAAGGCCCTTGCCCTTGCCGCTACCCGCCCAATCCGCTAGGAAACCGCCACTGTCACATATGTGGAATTTCCCCGAAATGAACGACAAGCAGAAGAAACCACAGAAGCTCAAGGCCCGCCTTCCGCGCGGCTTTGTCGACCGCTCCGCAGCCGATCTCCGCGCCGTCAACGAAATGACCGCGAAGATCCGCGAGGTCTATGAGCATTATGGTTTCGATCCGGTCGAAACGCCGCTGCTTGAATATACCGATGCGCTCGGCAAGTTCCTGCCCGACAGCGACCGCCCGAACGAGGGCGTCTTCTCGCTGCAGGACGATGACGAGCAGTGGATGTCGCTGCGTTACGACCTGACGGCGCCGCTCGCTCGTCATGTCGCCGAGAATTTCAACGAGATCCAGCTTCCCTACCGCACCTATCGCGCCGGCTACGTCTTCCGCAACGAGAAGCCGGGTCCGGGCCGTTTCCGCCAGTTCATGCAGTTCGATGCCGATACGGTCGGCGCACCGGGCGTCCAGGCCGATGCCGAAATGTGCATGATGATGTCGGATACGCTGGAAGCGCTCGGCATCAAGCGCGGCGACTACGTGATCCGCGTCAACAACCGCAAGGTTCTGGACGGCGTGCTGGAAGCGATCGGCCTCGGCGGTGACGACAAGGCCGGTCAGCGCCTCAATGTGCTGCGCGCCATCGACAAGCTCGACAAGTTCGGTCCCGAAGGTGTGGCCCTGCTGCTCGGCCCCGGCCGCAAGGATGAGTCCGGCGACTTCACCAAGGGCGCCGGCCTCGACCAGAGCCAGATCGAGAAGGTTCTTTTCTTCGTCGGCATCACGGATTATTCCGAAAGTGCAGCCCAGCTCGCCGAGCTGGTTGCAGGCACAGAGAAGGGTGTCGAAGGCGTCGAGGAGCTGAATTTCATCGGAGCGCTCGTCACCAGCGCCGGTTATCAGTCGGACCGTATCAAGATCGATCCCTCCGTCGTGCGCGGCCTCGAATATTACACCGGCCCGGTCTACGAGGCCGAACTGCTCTTCGACGTTACGAACGAAAAGGGCGAGAAGGTCGTCTTCGGTTCCGTCGGCGGCGGCGGCCGTTATGATGGTCTCGTCTCCCGTTTCATGGGCCAGCCGGTTCCGGCAACGGGCTTCTCCATCGGCGTCTCGCGTCTGATGACGGCGCTGAAGAACCTCGGCAAGCTTGGCCAGCAGGACATCATCGAGCCGGTTCTCGTCACCGTCATGGACGGCGATGTCGAAGCGATGGGCCGCTACCAGCGCTTGACGCAGGAGCTTCGCGCCGCCGGCATCCGCGCCGAGATGTTCCAGGGCAACTGGAAGAAGTTCGGTAACCAGCTGAAATATGCCGACCGCCGCGGCTGCCCGATCGCCATCATTCAGGGCGGTGACGAGCGCGCGCAGGGCGTCGTCCAGATCAAGGATCTGATCGAGGGCAAGCGCTTGTCGGGCGAAATCGAGGACAACACGACCTGGCGCGAAGCGCGCGTGGCGCAGGAAACCGTTGCGGAAGCCGATCTGATCGCCAAGGTGAAGGAAATCCTCGCCGCCCAGGCGGAGGACCGGAAGAGGGCGGGCTGATGGCCCTCATCAACCTCCCCGACTTCTCCGGCGAGCTTCTGGACGAGTTTTCCGCCCGCAAGGCGGAACGTATCGACACACCGGTCATCCAGCCGGCCGAACCCTTTCTCGATATCGCCGGCGAAGATCTTCGCCGACGTATCTTCATGACGGAAAGCGAAACCGGCGCCAGCCTCTGCCTGCGTCCGGAATTCACCATTCCCGTGTGTCTCCGCCATATCGAGAGCGCCACCGGCACGCCGAAGCGTTACTCCTATCTCGGCGAAGTCTTTCGCCAGCGCCGCGACGGCAGCAATGAATTCTATCAGGCCGGTATCGAAGATCTCGGCGATATCAATCTCGCCAGCGCCGATGCCCGCGCTATCGGCGATGCCGTCGGTATCCTGTCCCGCCTGCTGCCAGGCCGGCATCTCTCCGTTACGATCGGCGATCAGGCCGTGTTCGAGGCCGTCGTACAGGCGCTTGGCCTGCCGCTCGGCTGGCAGAAGCGGCTGATCCATGCCTTCGGCAATATGATCCAGCTTGAGAGCTTGCTGGCGAGCCTCGTCAGTCCACAATTCGTCACCGGCCTCGACGATCATGTAGCAGGCCTTGTCGGCCTCGAGGATGAAACGGCGCTGATTTCCCATATCGACGAGACGATGCAGGCGACCGGCTATTCCACGAACGCTAGCCGTTCCCCGCAGGAAATTGCCCGTCGCCTGAAGGAAAAGCTTGTCCTCTCTGAAACCCGGTTGGATGACGCGGCCTTCCAGGTGCTGGAGCAGTTCCTGTCGCTCAATGTGCCGCTCGTCAATGCATCCGCCGCACTCTCGCATTTCGCCGATGCGGCGGGGCTGAAGCTCGGCAATGCGCTGGCCCGTTTCGATGGCCGTGTGGCGGCACTCTCCAATGCCGGCGTCGATCTCTCGCTCATCGAATACCGCGCCGCTTTCGGCCGCCCGCTCGATTATTATACCGGCCTCGTCTTCGAAGTGATGGTCGAGGGCTCCTCGGCGGTACTGGCCGGTGGTGGCCGTTTCGACAGGCTGATGACCTTCCTCGGCGCGAAGGACCGTATTCCCGCCGTCGGTTTCTCCCTCTGGCTCGACCGTATCGAAACCGAAAGGGCAGCGGCATGACGATCACCATTGCGCTTCCCTCCAAGGGCCGCATGAAGGACGACTGCTCGGCGATCTTCGAGCGCGCCGGCCTGAAAATCTATGCCGTCGGCAATGACCGCTCCTATCGCGGCCGCGTCGAAGGCTGGGACGATGTGGAAATCGCCTTCCTCTCGGCCTCGGAAATTTCCCGCGAACTCGGCAACGGCTCTATCGATTTCGGCGTTACCGGCGAAGACCTCGTGCGCGAGGGACTGGCGGAGGCCGACAAGCGGGTGGAATTCTGCGCCCGGCTAGGTTTCGGCCATGCCGATGTCGTCGTCGCCGTGCCGGAAATCTGGCTGGATGTCGATACGATGGCCGATCTGGTTGACGTCGCCGCCGATTTCCGCGCCCGTCACGGCCGGCGTCTCGCGATCGCTACGAAATACTGGCGGCTGACCCAGCAGTTCTTCTCCAGCCAGCACGGCATCCAGCTTTACCGCATCGTCGAGAGCCTGGGTGCCACGGAAGGCGCACCCGCTTCGGGCTCGGCCGATATCATCGTCGATATCACTTCCACCGGCTCTACACTGCGTGCCAATCACCTCAAGGTGCTCTCCGATGGCGTCATCCTGCGCTCGGAAGCATGCCTCGTGCGCGCCCGCAAGGATGCCCATGCGGATACGCCCACGGTGACGGCGATCGTCGAGGCTGTCCGCTCGGTTCTCTGATCACGTTGTTGAACATGAAAAACCCGCCGTCAGGAGAGACGGCGGGTTTTCGTGTTTGGGAGGAAATGGAATTAGCGGGCAGCGACGGCCTGCAGGCCGCGGCGTGCGTCGATCGAATAGGCACCTGCACCGACGGTGGCAAGCAGGATGTACGCGCCGGCCAGTGTGATGTTCTTCATGACCATAATCTGGTTGAGGATATTCACGAGTTCCGCGCCACTTGCGTAGGGCAGATGGAAGACAACGGCCGTGAAGACACAGAAGCCGGCGAGCAGCCAGCCGACAATGCGGACCTGAAAGCCCGTGAGAACCGCAAGGCCAGCCAGCAGTTCGAAGAGGCCTGCAACATAGGCCAGGAGAGTTGCTGCCGGCAGGCCGGCACCGGCGATCATGCCGGCAGTACCGGCAGCATCGGTTACCTTGCCGAAGCCGGCAAGGATGAACATGAAGGACAGAAGAATGCGGGCGAGAAGGATGAGGGCGTTATTCGTATTCGACATGGACGTTGCTCCGTTGAATGGCTCTTGAGGTCTTGATGCCCCGGCACCGTGTTGGACCTCGGATGCCCTCTATTTCGCCTTTTTCTGACGTTGGGGAAAGATAAACGTCAGCGGACAGTTTGTTCACTAATATGAAACGATCGGTTGGCTTGCCTTGCATGGCGGCTGTCTTCTATGGTCGCCGCCTCACCCGAGGAGAAACCGATGGCAGATCTTTCCGCATTTCCGATCACCAGCCGCTGGCCGGCGAAGAACCCCGACATTATCCAGCTTTATTCGCTTCAGACGCCGAATGGCGTGAAGATTTCAGTGGCGCTGGAGGAGCTCGCTCTGCCCTATGAGCCCCATTATGTGTCCTTCGCGACGACGGATCAGAAGACGGCGGAATTCGTATCGCTGAACCCAAACGGCCGTATCCCGGCAATCGTAGATCCCAATGGCCCGGATGGAAAGCCGATCGGGCTCTTCGAATCCGGGGCCATCCTGCTCTATCTGGCGGAAAAGACCGGCAAGCTGATCCCTGCCGATGCTGCAGGCCGCTATGAAACCATCCAGTGGGTCTTTTTCCAGATGGCGGGCATTGGCCCGATGTTCGGCCAGTTTGGCCATTTCTACAAATTCGCCGCCGACAAGGTCGCCAACAATTCCTACCCGGTGGAGCGCTACCGCGACGAGGCCAAGCGCCTGTTGAGCGTGTTGGAAAGCCGCCTGCAGGGCCGCCAGTGGATCATGGGCGAGGAATACACCATCGCCGACATCACCACCTTCCCGTGGATCCGCGGCGCCGATATCTTCTATGGCGGCCGCGAAGTGCTGGACTATGCGAAGTTCCCCGCGGTCATGGACTGGCTGCAGCGCTGCATCGCCCGCCCGGCAAGCGAGAAGGGCCTCAACATTCCGGTCAAGCCCGACTGACATTCTTCGGATTGAAACAGAAAGGCCGGTCTCGCGACCGGCTTTTTCTTATGCCCACGCGGGCAAATTACTGCCGGCTGGCGATCTGGCTGGCGCCTTCCAGCTTGAAGCGCGGGAAGATGAAAACGCCGACCATGCTGCCACTGTACTTTTCTTCCAGCCCGTTGGATTCGCCCATGCAGAAGAGCGGCTGGCGAAAGCCGTTCGGCATGATGATGGTCGTCGAAAAGCAGAAGGATGAGGAAAGCGTCGCAGCCTGCTCGAAGAGCTGCAGAACGTGGTTGCGGTCCTTGGCATCGTAGCAGCGCACCAGGCTCAATAGGCCGCATTCCTGCGTCGTGAGGCCGTGCAGCATCGCGCTCCACTCGCCGAGCCTGATGACTCCAGTCGAAAAGTCTCCGATCCAGCTTTCGGAGACGGAAAACTGCGCCAACATGTCGTGATTATGATTGTTGTAGTCCAGCGAGCCGGGCATCAAGGGTGCGGCAGCATTGGCTTTGGCGATCTTAAACAAGGCGTTCCCCAGTTCGGGTGCGGCTCCCCTGCCACACGCTCGGCAAACACAAAGAAACAGGATCACGTAGCGCCAGGCATCATGCCTGTGCTTTCACCTTGCGGGAACAGTTGTTCGGCTGCGCCTTTGATGGTCGCCGCTCGAATGTCTCCCGCAAGATTTAATCTCGTATGTTCGCGGAGACCTTCGAAAGCCCGAATGTTCACGCATGGCCTTTGGCGTGTCCGGTCTCGTCTGTGGCGAGAATTCTTCCGGGGCGAACGTCAATTGCAGCGCGGATTTATAGGAGCTTTTGCGCAAACGGCAACGGCTTTTTCCGGGGCGTTAGGTTGACGTTATGATTGGATTTCGCCCGGATTGCGCGTTATCCGCTAATTTTGCGTTCAAAAGTCTCATTTATGCGTTGTGGAAACGGTTTCACACACACCATAGCATGCAGTTTTCGTAAATTAGACAGCTCTGGGACCGAATTTCTCTGAAGGGGAAAATGCGCGGCACGCAAGCCTCGCGAAAGCTTCGGGCAAAAAGCGGCGGCTCCAGCGACCGGCTTAGACGTTTAAACGCCGAGTATTTTCGAATCGGCTGAATAAAAAAGGGCGGCCCGAAGACCGCCCTTCAGAACTGAACCGAATGGCTCAGATGTACGACCCAGAGGGTCTTACATCATGTCCATACCGCCCATGCCGCCCATGCCGCCTGGCATTGCCGGAGCGTCCTTCTTCGGCAGCTCGGCGATCATGGCTTCCGTGGTGATCAGCAGCGAAGCAACCGAAGCTGCGTTCTGCAGAGCTGTACGGACAACCTTGACCGGGTCGACGATGCCCATGGCGATCATGTCGCCATATTCAGACGTCTGGGCGTTGTAGCCGTAGTTGTCTTCGTTCTTGTCGAGGACCTTGCCGACAACGATCGAAGCTTCATCACCAGCGTTTTCAGCGATCTGGCGAACCAGAGACTGCAGGGCGCGGCGAACGATGTTGACGCCGGCTTCCTGATCCTGGTTTTCACCCTTGGCCTTGATCTTCGTGGAGGAGCGCAGGAGAGCAATACCGCCGCCCGGGACGATACCTTCCTGAACAGCAGCGCGCGTCGCGTTGAGAGCGTCGTCGATGCGGTCCTTCTTTTCCTTCACTTCGACTTCCGTCGAGCCGCCGACGC
>UCKU01000052.1 GCA_900473185.1 Hyphomicrobiales bacterium
CCCGCGCAAACGCCTCGAACCGCTTGTCATACGCCCCGAACGCCCCCTCCCCATCAAAAATCCCCCAATATTTCCGGAACGACGGCTTCTCGATCTGCCGCTTGAGAAACGTCTCCCACCCCGGCCAGAAATGCTCCGTTATCTCCGGCGTCTTGTGCCGTTCCAGATAGGCGCGCTCGAAGATCGAGATCATCATCTCGTAGAAAATGTCGCGGCGGTTGAGGTCATCAGCGGAAAGGTCGGCGGGCTCATCCTGCCAGGGGAAGATGCCGAGGTGGGGATGTTCGACGGAGAGTTCGAGCAGCCGGTGATAGGCATCGCTGATCGTGAGGTACGAGCTGTTGAACTCCTGCTCCTTCTCCTTCACATGGGCACGGCGCGCCTTGATGAGCTCGACGACGCCGGCGACGATCGCGACGAAGGTGCCGACGGCCGTCAGCAGCGAAATGAGATCGGCATATTCGATCAGCGCGTTATGCATGGGCACAGGCTACATCTTCGCCTTGGCAGGTCAATTGCACAGGTCAATTGCCGGTTACCCGGACGCCGGCATGATCAAACGCGATTGAGGAACGCGAGCACCCGGACAGTGAGCAGCGCGGCTGCAACCGCGTCATAGGACGGGAGCGAGCTGTCGGCGAAATAGTGCTGGTCGCCGGGATAGAGGAAAAGCTCCGCATCCTCGACCTTCTCGACGATCTCGCGGGCAGCATCGATATCGCCCTCGCCGACGAAGACCGGGTCCTTGTCCATGCCGTGGATCTGCACCGGGACGCCATCCGGCCAGGGCCCGAAGGCCCACGGACCGCTGATCGGCAGGCAGGAGTAGAACAACAGGGCTCCGCGCGCTCCTGGCCGCGTCTGTGCCAGCTTCTGCGCCGGCAGCACACCGAACGAGAAGCCGGCATAGACGATCCCCGAGGGCAGTTCGTCGGCGAAGCGGACGCCGCGCTCCCGCATGTCGTCGAATCCGGTCTCGCCAATATAGGCGAGACCCGCATCGATGCTCTGGAACGTGCGTCCGTCGAAGAGGTCAGGCGTGTGCACGACGTGACCGGCGGCCCTGATATCGTCGGCGAAGGCGCGCACGCCGGGGGTCAGCCCCTGTGCGTGGTGGAACAACAAGACCTCGGCCATACGGAACCTCCGGGTGAGATGGTCTGGCACACGTTCGGCCAGTCTACAGAGTCATCGCCCCGCCGGAAAGAGTGCGGACGCGTTGCGGAAGGAACCCCGGCCGGCAAGAACCTCACCCGGGCGCCGTCAAGACCCTCGAGTACCTGGATCGCTTGACACCAGCATCGGCAAATTTAATCTCCATTCGGTTGCAAAAAATGGGAGAATGCCGATGCTTCGTACCATCCTGCTTGCAGTGGTCACCATCGCCATGACCTCCGCCAATCCCGCCTCTGCGGCAGCCTGCAGGAACGCCGCCGGCCACGCCGTCAAGTGTCCGGCCAAATCGGTGCAGCAGAGGTCGGTTGGGCAAAGCAGCAAGCTGCCGCAGGGAAAGGCGCGCACGCACGTATCGGATACGACCGGCCGAGTGAATTACAAATGGTGACGGTCGCCATCCTGCCAACGGAACCGACCGGTGTGAATAAACGCCTCATCCCTGCCCGAGCTTGCCGGTAAGGAAATCGACCAGCCCATAGGGCGCGCGGTCGCCGACGCAGAGGTCCAGGATAAAGCGGGCGCCTTCCGCCTCCGTTGCACTGCGGGTAAACATCGGCTCTTCATAGGCGGCAAGCGCTGCTTCGATATTGTCGGGCTGCGCGGCGATTGCCTTTGCGAGCTCCGCGCCGTCGAACATGGCAAGGTTTGCCCCCTCGCCCGATGGCGCCATCAGATGGGCGGCGTCGCCGATGAGCGTCACGCCTGATACCCGCGGCCACCGGTGCGCATCCGGCAGCGCATGGATCAGGCGCGGGGCGAGCGGCGTATCGCTTTCGGTGATCAGTGCGGTGAGCGCCGGCGCCCAGCCTTCGAACTCGGCGGCGATCCTGGCCTTTGCCGCGGCGGCGTCGGAAAAGTCGATGCCGGCGATCCATTCGGGCGAGCGGTTCATTTGGATATAGGCGTGCAGCACGCCGCCCGCCTCGCGATGGGCGACGATGCCCTTGCCCGGCGAAAGCGCAAACATCGCGCCGCGGCCGACCGCCTCCGCCACAGCCGCGTGGCGGATATCGGCATCATGGAGATAGGTTTCGATGAAGGCCGTGCCGACATAGGCGGGCTTGGCATCCGAAAGCAGCGGCCGCACCTTCGACCACGCGCCATCGGCCCCGACGAGCAGATCGCTGATGACGCTGGTCCCATCGGCAAAGCGCAGTTCGTGCCGGCCGGCGCCGAGTGCCGCAACGCCGGTGAGTTTCTTGCCCCACTGGATCGTATCACCAGGCAGGGACTCGATGAGGATGCGGCGCAAATCGCCGCGCAGCACTTCCGGGCGCGAGAGCATGCCGTCATCGGCCTTCTCCAGGAGCACCGCGCCATGCCGGTCAAGCGCGCGTGCGGCCTGGGCGCCGTGATGGATGATGGCGCGGAACGCTTCGGTGAGGCCGGCAGCCTCCAGCGCCCGCTGGCCGTTATGCGGGTGAATGTCGAGCTGGCCGCCCTGTGTGCGGGCCTCGGCCGAAGGCTCCGCCTCGTAGATCGTGGCCTTTATGCCGTTGACGGCGAGCACGCGGGCAAGCGTGAGGCCGCCGAGGCCTGCCCCGACGATCGTGACTGTTACAGTCATTGTCTTCCTTTCCGAAGATGATTGGAACAACGTTCCATAGATAGTAATTGGAACGTCGTTCCATTCATGTCAAGATGCGGCACATGAAAATGAAGATTCGGCAAATCAAGACCCAGCAAATCAAGGCTCAGCGGGCCAGAACCCGGAAAAGCGAGCGGCGCACCGACGCCCTCTCGAAGGAAAGGATCGTCGAAGCGGCGATCGATATCCTCGATGCCGAGGGCGAAAATGCCCTGACCTTCCGCGCGCTTGCGGCGCGTCTCTCAACAGGCAGCGGGGCGATCTACTGGCATGTCGCCGACAAGAACGAATTGCTGACCGCCGCCACCGACGCCATCATCGGCCGCGTCCTGACCGATGTCGCTGATGATGCCGGGCCGGGCCAGGCGATCCGCACCTTTGCCCTCGGCCTGTTTGACGCCATCGACGCCCACCCCTGGGTCGGCACCCATCTTTTTCGCGAGCCGTGGCAGGCGGCGATGCTGGAGATCTTCGAAGCGATCGGCGGAAGGCTGCAGGCGCTCGGCGTTCCCGAAGAGGCGCTGTTCAATGCCGGATCGGCGCTCGTCAATTACATCCTCGGCGTTGCCGGACAGAATGCCGCCAATGCCCGCCTGCTGCCGCAAGGCACCGACAGGTCAGCCGCCCTCGGCGCAATCGCCGCAAGCTGGACCGAGCTAGACCCGGCGCGATATCCCTTCGTGCATCATCTGGCGACAAAGCTCAGCGACCACGACGACCGCGAGCAATTCCTCGCCGGCATCGACCTGATCCTCGCCGGCATCGGCGCGATCGGCCGGACCGATCGTGTAAGCTGAGACCGCGGAACGGGCGGCGCTCGCCCTATCGAGGTCTCAAAGCAGCCTTGAGCCGCATCAACACCGCAGCGAATTCACTCCACGATCCCCGTGTCGCGCAGCACCGAAGACAGCATCGCCCGTGCCCGGTCACCGACAGCCGCCAGCCAGGCTCCCACGGCGACAGGACCGGGCTTCTGTTCGGCCTCGTCATCTGCGCAGGACCTGACGTCGTCAGCCAGGCCGGACGCCGCCGAGGGTGGGCCTGTTGCCGCGCTCTTCGCCTTGTCCTGCGTATTGCAAGGAACGAGATAGCCCTGCTCGGGATCGACCGCATTCAGCAGGTAAAGATAGGCGAGCGCAGAAGACATGCTGCGTTTGGGGAAATAGGAGGCGAAGCGCGCCGTTGCCGTCGAGCGGTGGGAAAAGATCTGGTAGACGCGCCTCTGCACGAATTGCACCAGCTCGGGATCGTCTCTGCTGACAAGCAGGGCATAGGGTTCGTAGGTCAGATATTCGGCGCCAATCAACTGCTCCACCGCGCAGGGCGTATTGCGGGCGTTCCAGCTGTCGAGCTTGCCGAGGATCAGCTCCCGATCGCCCATGAAGACCGGCCTCAGGCCCGGATTCGGGCTGCAGAACCACTGGATGAGATCCCCGTAATCCTTCATCGGGCAGAAATGATATTCACGCCAGGATCTCTTCTTCTTGTCAGCCTCGCTGAGTTCCTTCTTCTCAGGAGGGTTGGCTGACGGGCAACGCGGATCGGTGACGGCGGCGGATATCAACTTGAGTGGATCGGACTTCAGCGCGTCGTCGCACAGGACGATCGATTGCGCGGTCTGATCGCCCGACGTATCCGGGCTCGACCCACAAATCTTCCCCACGGTGGTGATGAGATTGCTCGCCATCTCCTGCGACGGCAGCGGCAGAAAGGATGTCGTATCAGGCTGAATCGAAATGTCCGCAAGGATCTTCGCGCTTTGGAGCGCCTTTTCAAGCGATGCCTTGAAACCAGGTGGCAGCTCTATTTCGGGCGATATGCTGGCATCACCAGGCATCGCCTTTACAGACGAAGCCGGGGCGGAAGCACGCGGGCCGGGATTGTCGGGGAGCAGCATCTCGATCCTGCGCCTGACCGCCGCCGCCGCATCGAGGAAACGGCAGCGCTCGTAGAGTGCCTTTCGCTGGGTCGGCGCCAGCCCCTTGAAGAAGTCGACCTGGCAGCTCTTGAAGGCAACGTCTGCGGCCGTCGTTGCCGAGACATAACCGATCACGACATCGCCGGCGTAGGTCGTCGCATCGCGCGAGTACCGGACGAGATAGGAGACGCCGGAGGCAAAGACGATCGGCGAGTAGATGCTGTTCCAGTCCCGTTTGGACCGCCCATCGGCATCGTCGCCTGAATCGCCATTGGCGCTGATCGACAATCCCGAAAAGCGCATGGTCACTGTATCGCAGAGAACCTCGACGGGCTTCTTGTCGCCGACCGTCTCCCCGTTCACCAGCTTGAAGCGTTCGGCCGTCGTGACCGACACTTCCTCGATCGTATATTCGCCGACCGAGAATATCTCGTGGCAGAGGTCCGCCAGGTAGCCGATATGATGCGCCTTTCCGTGCCCATCACCGACGAGATAGGAGAACGGCTCGATATTGTCGCGGAAGCCGACGCGCACGTCGCGAGCGAAAACGGGCGTGCTCAGCGCGAAGGTGGCGGCCATGATGACAGCGCAGGCAAGCTCCGCCTGCTTTCGGTTGATCCGTCGCCGCGTTCGGCTGAAGCCGGGCTGGCCGAGGTTCCAGCTTGCAAGGAACGCCAGGACCGTCAGGATAAGCCGGCTCAGCGTATCCGACCGCCGGCTGCATGCTGCGGTCGCAATTGTCTCCGCCCTGAAACAGTCGCCCGGCCAGCCGGGATCCCAGAACCAGCTATGGGCGATGGAGAGCACCAGCACCGAAGCGGCGCAGAGCACCGCATGGCCAAGGACCGGCCTTCCATGCGCCCGCGCATCGGCCGCCGCCAGGCATATCGGCACCATGGGGAGAAGGGTGACGGCAAGGGTCGGATAATAGAGGATGAAGGGGGCCGATCCGCCGAAGAGCAGCGAATTGAAATGGTTCGCATTCTGGGCGATGGCAAAGGCCCGCAGCATCGCAACCCCGGTCAGTCCGATGACCGAGGCGGCGAGCGCCAGCGCAAGGCAGCCCATCATCTGCGACAGGCGCGAGGAATTTCTATAGTCCCAATCCTGCTGGGCGCCGACCCAATCCTTCGTGTCCCACCGGTATTGACGCAGCGAAAAGGCCGCCAGAAGCGGCAGCCAGGTCAGCGAGGCGATCTTCAGGGTTTCGACCAGTGCCGTCAGCAGCACCCCGGCGAGGTTCGTTGTCTCCACATATTGGCTGACAAGCTCCTGCGCGCCCTGCCAGGCGCTGGCGGCAAACAGGATGAAGACGGGGATGAGCGAGAGCAGCAGCCCCGCCTCCGGCCCGCTGCCGACAGCATCCGGCCGGTCGGTTTCCAAGAGCAGATCGGCAAGCGCATCGATCGGGTGCGCCTGGCCGGGCTTCGGCGCCCTGGCCGGCCCGCGAAAATCCGGATCGCGCTCGAGGAAGATCGCAAGCAGCGTCACCAGTTCGAAACGGACCGAAGTCGCCTCCTTCATGACATCCGAGATATAGTCGTCGAACCGGGTTTCGCTCGCATGCAGATCGGGATTGGCAGCATTGGCCGGATCGGTGGCATTGGAATCGCCGGTTTCCTGCAGCCGGCGCTGAAAGCTGTTCAGCAGGGCATCGGCCTTATCGACGAATTTGGTCTCTGTCTCCCGCACGCGGGCTGAAACCTCGGCGCCCGGCCAGCTGCCGCGCGTGGTCTTTGCCCACACGATCAGGAGCTCCAGTTCCGACAGCAGCGAGAGCAGCTCGCGGGTTCGCGACGTCCGCTTTCCGAGCAGCCGTTTGACGCGTGGATTGCCATCGATCTGGTCCCACCAGTTCCTGCGAAAGCGCTCCAGCATTTCGGCAAGCGAGCCCCTGCCCCTGTTGCGCAAATGCTCCCGGCGCTCGCCGTTGCGCGCCGGCGGTTCCTCCAGCGTGGCGATGAGGCTGCGGGTGGTTTGTTCGATGCGCACGGGGATGCCGGCCGCCCGGTAGGCGCGATTGCGCAGCCACTCTTCGGCAATCCGCACCGGTGGCAGAAGATCCGCAAGCCCCGCAAAGGCAAAGGCAAGGGTCAGCGGCCATTGCGGACTGTCGAATTTCAATTCGGCAATATCGACGGAAATGCCGGCAACGGGGATCATCTGCGTTGCCTGGAAGATCAGCTTGCCGAAAAAAGTCAGCGACACATAGAGGATCAGCATCGCGCCGGCATAGATAAAATAGGCCCTGTGGAGCGAATTCTGGCCGCCGAGATCCGTCGGGTCGAAATCGCGCAGCGCTTCCGAGGTGGCATTGATATTCCGCCCCCTCGCCTTGAACCGCGGCCAGGAAAAGAAAGCCACGAAAAAACAGCCGAAAGCGAAAGCGTAAAGGAAAGCGGGCTCGAACCGGACGCCCATCATGGGCAGTTGCGGCATGTCGCTAATGGTCAGGCCCTGGTAGTTCCAGAGCGACCACGGAATATCCGCCGGCCAAGGATTATCCATCCGCCTCTCCAGAAATCGTGGCGTTCGCAGGTTCTCAAGCGGGAGCAGTCAGTGCCGGTGTATCCGGATTTTTCTGGCTAGCAGTTGCCGACATTCGGGTCGCACGGGCCCGCCACTGCAGCTGGCGGAACGGTTGCGACGGTCGATATGCAAAGGCCGATAGCGATGAGTAGTACGAAGATACGCATGTTACCCTCCCTAACTCACTTTATAGTAGCATATTTGAAATAACGGGGAAAGAGCGCCTGCCGTAAGCGACAGTCCAGGGTAAAGAAAGACGCTGTGAAATAAAGATTTATGGCCTTGTTAGCCTGTCTTCTCACTTTGACACAATGCTATCTATCATTGAATTAGGACATTCGTAACTATAGATACCTAGCATTTCGGACATGACCGGAGGGCGGGTTCGGCGTCACGCAGAACCCCAGAAAGCGCCGCGACCAGCTCGCATTCTTCTTCCTCCAACCATTAACCCATTGATCCTGAATAAGAATTTTGAAAAATGCGGCAAAAACGCCCAAAAATGCCGCTAAGTCATTGATCCTGAATAAGTGATCCACTTTCCTCCAAAAATACGCGTAAAGAGATTCAAATCAGGAAAGAGCGCCTGACGACGGAGAAAAATATAAAAGTTTTTTCGTTTTCCTGGATCACTTATTCAGGATCAATGACTTAGCCCCGTTTGCAGCCATGCCGGCAGCACCGGACCCTCATCGGGCCGCGGCTTCGACGGTCTGCCTGCCTCAGTGATGATGCCAGCGGGAGAAAAGCCGGGGGAAGGAAAAGTGCCTGTGGGCTTCGTCGTCGTCACGCGGGAAGGCGTCGCGGATGTGCTGCGTGTAATACCAGCCGGGCGATGGCGCGGTGATCAGGTTCAGGACGACGGCGGGAGGCACGTTGAAATATCGGCGGCGGCGTTTCAGGCGGTGCTCGACCTCGAGGATCTGTGTTGCGGGATCATAGGTGATCTCCTTGATCAGCCGCGATCCGAGCTCCAGCGTCGCCACCCTCGGGCGGGTGCCGGGATCTGCGGAGATATCTTGAGACTGCGCCCCGCCCTCGCCGGGCGCGGCAGCAGCACCTGCCGGGTACTCATGCCGGCGCCCTTGCCCGTTATGGCTTGGGCTCATCTGCGCCCTGCACCTTCGGCTTCCAGCGGGCGGTTCGACGGCTCGATCTGGGATTCGTAGAAATCCAGCTTGTCCTCGGCGATGCGCAGGCCGACAATGTGCCCTTCGATGACATCGAGATGGGTGTGCAGGCTGCCGTCGGAAAATTCGACGACGAGCCTCGAAGGCTCTTCGCTATAGCCAATTCTGCTGATTTCCCTGTCTCGGTGCGCCTTTTCAGATGCACCGATAGCATTCTTAAGTTTCTCAAGCATCAGCAAGCTCCTCTATTCTAATAAATCGCTAGTCAATTCAATGCTTCACGCAACGAATATCTTGTCGTTCAAAAGATCAGGTGGTTAAGGTTTGGATCTACGCGTGACGAACGTATTCCGTGGGGAGTTTCTTACTTTGAGATAGGCAGATCGATCCATTTTCCTCCGGAATGGCGTGGCACGAAAAAGCGCCTGAGGCACGAAACGCATAGGCTCCCGAAAGGTTCCCGCCCGCCGTTCACAATTTTCCGTTGCCTTTCCGTTCATTGCACCAACCATTGTCAGGTTATCTCCTTGGCAAACCGAGGTGTGATGGCATGAGCGAACTGACGGCGCGGCAGCAGCGCTTTGTGAAGGAATATCTTGTCGATCCCGTTGGAGCGCAGGCGGCGATAAGGGCAGGCTATTCCCCGCGTGGAGCGGCCGTGGCAGCCTGCCAGCTCCTGAAGAAACCTGATATCGCCGCAGCCATCGCAAAGGCGAAGGCGGAGCGCTCCGAGCGCACGCGGATCGATGCGGACTGGCTCTTGACGCGGCTTGCCGCCGAAGCCGAGGCCGATCTCGGCGATCTCTATGACGAGAACGGCGATCTCCTGCCGATCAAGGAATGGCCCGCCATCTGGCGGCAGGGGCTGGTGACGGACGTCGAAATTTCCGCACTCTACGAGGGCACAGGCAAGGAGCGCCGCGAAATCGGCCACGTGAAGAAGGTGAAATTTGCCGAGCGGCTGCGCCGGCTGGAGCTGATCGGCAAACATATCCGCATCAATGCCTTCAAGGAGATCGTCGAGCACAAGGGCTTGAGCGCGCTGGCCGAGCGGCTGGAGCGGGCGCAAAGGCGCACCGAAGAGCGACATGAAGGGGGCAATGATGGCGAGGCGCAATAGGCCGATGATGCCTCGAAAGCCCCTGCCCTCCAGCAGCGAAGTCAGCGATCCCAACGACGAGATCATCGAGCTCGCCGCCGCCTGCCGCTTCAGCCCGAAGCGCTGGAGCCGGCTCGCCTGGGACTGGGGCGTGGGCGAACTCTCAGGCTACGATGGCCCGCGCCCCTGGCAGGATGAGATCAACGAGGTGATCGGCGCTCATCTCGCCGACCCCGAAACCCGCTACCAGCCGCTGCAGATATCAGTCGCCTCCGGCCACGGCATCGGCAAATCGGCGGAAATGGGCATGCTGTCGAACTGGGCCATGTCCTGCTTTGCCGATTGCAAGATCGTGACGACAGCCAACACCGAGGGCCAGCTGCGCACCAAGACGGCGCCCGAGATCGGCAAATGGTTCCGGCTTTCCATCACCGCCCACTGGTTCGATGTGCAGGCCATGTCCATCAAGTCGCGCGACCCCGAGCGCAGCGAAAGCTGGCGGCAGGATTTCATCTCCTGGAGCGAGCACAATACGGAAGCCTTTGCCGGCCTGCACAACAAGGGCAGGATCATCCTCCTGCTCTTCGACGAGGCCTCGAAGATCCATGACAAGGTCTGGGAAGTGGCCGAGGGCGCGCTGACGGATGAGGACACCGTCATCATCTGGATCGTCTTCGGCAACCCGACGAGAAACAGCGGCCGTTTCCGCGAATGTTTCCGCCGCTTCCGCCACCGCTGGATCGGCCGGCAGATCGACAGCCGCTCGGTGCCCGGCACCAACAAGCAGTTCCTTCAACGTCTCGTGGACGATCACGGCGAGGATAGCGATATCGTCAAGGTGCGCGTGCGCGGCCAGTTTCCGAGCCAGTCCGCCATGCAGTTCATCTCCGCCGACGATGCCGACCGGGCGCGCGCCGTTCATCTTCGATCCGAGCAATATGCCTTCGCGCCCGTTATATTGGGCGTCGATCCGGCCTGGACGGGAGACGACCCGACGGTGATCATGCTGCGCCAGGGCCTCTATTCGAAGCGGCTCGCCACCATTGCCCGCAACGACAACGATATCGAGGTCGCCAATCTGATTGCGCGGCTGGAGGATGAATATGAGGCCGATGCCGTCTTCGTGGATGCCGGCTACGGCACCGGCATCGCCAGCGCCGGCACTGTGATGGGCCGCTCCTGGCAGCTCGTCTGGTTTGGTTCAACGAAGGTCCTGGACCCCGGCTATTACAATATGCGTGCCTATATCTGGGGCCAGATGAAACGCTGGCTGAAAGCCGGCGGCGCGATCAATCCCGCCAACGAGGTTCTCTATCAGGATCTGGTCGGGCCGGAGACCGTGGCGCGGCTGGATGGCAAGATCCAGCTCGAAAGCAAGGAAGACATGAAGGATCGCGGATTGCCCTCACCCAACGAGGGCGATGCGCTGGCGCTGACCTTTACCCAGCCTGTGGTGAAGAAGGTGCGTCACCGGGCGGGGACAGGGGTGAAGGCGGCGGTGGATTACGATCCGTATGGGTAGCGTGGGGGAATGGCGGATTTGGTATGCGTTTGCGCGCGCGGCCCCCTCACCCTAACCTGACCGGGGTCGAGCCACGGGTCTCGACCCGTGGCGGGGTGATCATTGAGCTTCGGTCATCTTTTAGGGTTCTCCAACCGTGCGCGCAACGTCGCGTTCTCGGTTTCCAATCGCTGCAGTTGTTCACGGAGAGGAGCGACAGCTTGTTCAACCTGCTGTTCGGTGTAGCGCGGGATGATGTGCTGTGGGCAATTCCAATCGAACGCCTCGAGCCGAAGCCTGAAGATCCGTTCCGCCCTTCCTTTGTAGGTCGGGTCGGACACCAGTTCCGTGAGTTCCTGGTCGGCATCAAGCGCCAGTCGCTCCACATGCGCATAGATTTTGAGCCGTGCCCGTCGCGCATAGTCCATCAAGAACAGGCAGGTCCGATCGTTAGCTGCAAAATTGCCGGCGCTGATGTACTGGCGATTACCCCGGTAGTCAGCAAAGGCCAATGTTCGCTGATTGACGACCTTAAGGAAGCCGGCTTTTCCTCCACGGTGTTGAACGTATGGCCAACCCGTTTCGGAGACCGATGCCATATAGAAGCTGTCACGTGAGGCGATGAAGGCGATCTCGTCTTCGGTGAAGGTGTCTGAAGGGCGGTTGTCAGCGCCCAGCCATATCTGGTCCACCCCCATGTTCGCCTGAGCTGCTCTGACGCTTGGCGTTACAGCTACCTCAAGGAAATGATATGGCATGCCTGTTCTCCTTGCCCACGCAGGCTCGCATCGTTGCCTCACGGTGCGAGCCCGGATCTATCTTTGGGTAGCCGAAATCAGTGCTTGGCATTTATACCCTTAAGATCACCGAGAGCAGACATCAGTCCTGCAAGGCCCAGTCTGCGACCTGCCAACGCATCTCCCCACGATCGGCGACGATACGGCCGAGGCCGGGGAAAGGCATGTGCGTGGCGGCGATGAGCGCACCCTCCGACGCTGCACGCGGAAAGAAGCGATCACGCATGGCTTTCGCAGCGGCACGGTCCTGCTCAAACAGGAAGAACACATCGGTCGCGGCCGGATGCACGACCGGAAAAACCATATCCGAAACCATGATCATGCTCTTCCCGCCATCTTCGACCCGCACGCCGATATGGCCGGGTGTATGGCCGGTCAAGTCGACGACCGAAACGCCCCGCATGATCTCGCGCTCTCCGTCGATCGCTTGGAGCCTCGGATATAGCCGCACGACCTCCTCCGCCATCCTGAAGCTCGTCTGCAGGTAATCAGGCGCGCCGTTGCGCTTGGCCGGATCGGTCCAGTGAGTGATGTCGCGACGATCGATATAAAGCTCGGCTCCGGGGTAGTTGTTCTTACCTCCCAGAACCAGCCCACCCATGTGGTCTTGGTGCATATGCGTTACGATGACCGCGTCGATCTGGTCGGGCTTCAGACCGAGCGCGGCGAGTGCCTGTGGTAACTGTCCGGTCTGCCCGATCGAACCTGCCGCACCGGCATCGATCAGGATGCGGCGCTCGCCATCCTCGACGAGATATTGGTTGAAGAGAAACCGAACCCCACTCGGCCGGGCGGTAAACTGTGCGCTTGCCGCCCTCTCGACCTCGGGCGCTGAGCGCCCCGGAAAGTAGTCATAGGGCATATCGGCATACCCGTCCGTCAGTGCCGTCACGGTGAACCGACCGATGCGGATCTGTGCGAACGGGTTCACCGCAACAGGCGCCTTGGCAGCTTCCTGCGTCGCCGCACGGGCGGCGGAGTCGCCGAGCAGGCCACCACCGAGGAGGCTTCCCCCGATGAGGCCGAGAGGCAGGGCGCCGGCAAAGGCGCGACGTGAAAGTTGAGGCATGACATCTTTCTCCGGGATCAGTAGCACGATGGGAGCTACGTCGAGCCCCTTGACGACGCGAACGCTATGACATCCACAGACAACGGGGTATCTTTGCAATGTGGAAACATTCTTCTCATTTTATGGAAGGCTTCGATGGATCGTCTTGACGCGATGGCGGTGCTATTGGCGGTGGTTGACGCCGGCAGTCTTTCTGCCGGGGCACGGCGGCTGGATACGCCGCTTGCCACGGTCAGCCGCAAAGTGGCCGATCTTGAAAAGCATCTTGGCGTTCGCTTGGTCGTGCGCACCCGCCGCGGCCTCGCCTTGACGGAGGAGGGGCGCGCCTTCGTCGCCGCGTCACGTCGTATTCTCGAGGAACTGGACGCGGCGGAGCGACAGGCCAGCGGCGATTATGGAGCGCTGCGTGGCGGGCTGCACGTGACCGCGCCGATTGCCTTCGGCGAGCGCCATCTGCTGCCGATTGCGCTCGAATTCCTGAAGGAGCAACCCGATATCAACCTGCGGCTGACCCTAAGTGATCGGCAGCTAAGTCTGACGGATGAGCACGTCGATGTAGCCCTTCGGATCGGGCACCTGCCGGATAGCGCGATTATCGCAACACGGGTTGGTGCCGTCCGCCGGGTGATCTGCGCGAGCCCTGACTATCTCGCCCGCCGAGGAGTGCCGCGTCAGCCGGAAGACCTCGCCCCGCATGATGGCATAAGCTTCCAGGGCTTCGAGACCGCCCCGGAATGGCGATATCGCCGGGACGGCGCGGCGTTCGCCGTCGAACCGCGCCTCAAACTCGCGGTCAACACGACAGAGGCTGCCATTCAGGCTGCGCTGGCCGGTATCGGCATTATTCGCGTACTTTCTTACCAGATCAACGAACATTTGCGCTCTGGCGCTCTGCAGGAATTGTTGGCGGAGTTCGCACCGGAGCCGCTGCCAGTAAATGTTATTCACGGACCAGCCGATCCGCTGTCGCTGAAGGTGCGGTGCTTCCTTGACTGGATCGGCCCCCGCCTGCGGGCGCGGATGGCATCCTAGCGTTCCGCCTATCAGACGCGCCTCCGTTGATGGCAGTCAGGCTCACTGGCAGTCGATCGTCCTGCATTGACGACCGCTTGCCCTAGCGGACCGGAACGGACATCCGCCACCAGCGAGTTGATTTCCGCTTTGGCGCACAGACGATGTAACGCCGCGGCCAGGCCGATGTCCGTTTGCAGGCAGGCCGATGATTTGCCTCTATGACTGACATGGAGGCGCAAAGCGGCCGCTCGGGCACGTAGATCACTATGTCCGCTTCGGCCAAAAGCAGTCGTCGGTTGGCATCTGCTGCACAATCGCACAGGTTTGCAGGCGACCGCGGCCTGCCCTCGCCCAACGAGGGGAATGCGCTTGCGATGCACAAGCTATGTCACCGGGCGGGGACTGGGGTGAAGGCAGCGGTGGATTACGATCCGTATGGGTAGTGTGGCGATACCGGGGCGGGATTAAGCAGTGGTCGCGGCAGGCTAATCACAATGCACGGTTCCAATTTTATCCACAGGTTTATTTTCGGCCTCCGGGCGAAAAAATCCCGCAGAAGCTGGGATTTTCAGGCTCGAACCGCCGAGTTAATCCAACTGGTCGAATTGCTGCGCGTCATGCGCGGGCGTCTAATCGCATTGTCACGGTGAAGGGCGCAGATGAGACAAGCACCGGGGCTGGGGCTCGTCTTGGTGCTGGGTGGCGAGCCCCGATGTCTTCACCAGCCATCTGACGAAACTGCGTCAGAACAGACTGCCTCGGGGGACGCTAAAGGATGAACTCCATCTTCAGAAGGTCCGCCAATGCCGCCCTTGCTCGATGCCGACGACCCAAACAGCCTCGATATTGTCTGCGATGTCATCCTGGTTGACTGGTACAACGCAGGCGTGGACACTTTCGATATCAGAGACTTTCGGGAAGAAATGGAGCTGCACTACAAGGAGATGGGCAGACCCGTCCCTTCAGAGATTGCCGATCCCCAAAAGCTCGTCCCAACGCTGCGGCTGCTGCAGGCGCGCATGCACATCGTCAAGCCGACGCGCATTACCGGTATCGAGTGGCAATTCCAGCGAAATGGTAACAATGGTAACGGGGATTGAAGGCGCCGGGGCCATGCGCTGGCGGGTGCCCAAAGGACGGTCTGCCTCTTCGACGATCGCATCAGGCTGCCCGAAAATCGCCCGAAAATCGATTGCGATTTCCGGGCAGATGCTTGAGGCGTCGTGGGCCGTCTCTAAAGCGCGTCGCGATCT
>UCKU01000079.1 GCA_900473185.1 Hyphomicrobiales bacterium
GCTCGCATCCCCACCCTCACCCAGCCCGCGCGGCACCCGCGCCAGCGCCACGGTGAGATCCGTCAGCAATCGCCCTTCAGGCGACACGCCAAACACATGCAGCCCGTCACGGATCTGCATTTCCTTGAGGTCGCAGAGATAGGCATCAAGCTTCTTTAGCGCCTCACCTTCGGCCTCGCCCTTAGCAATGCCAGCATCCCGATCCAGCCCGATATCGGCAACGAGATCAAGGATCTGCCGGCTGAGCAGGCGGATACGCCTGGGATCGCCGCCCGATGCCTCGTAATATTCGTCGACCAGCGCCTCCAGATCCTTCAACGGCCCATAGCTTTCGGCGCGTGTCAGCGGTGGCGTCAGATGGTCGATGATGACAGCGGCAGTGCGGCGCTTGGCCTGCGTGCCCTCGCCGGGATCATTGACGATGAAGGGATAGAGATGCGGCAACGGCCCGAGGATGGCCTCGGGATAGCAGGTCTCCGACAGCGCCAGCGCCTTGCCCGGCAGCCATTCCAGATTACCGTGCTTGCCCATGTGGATCACTGCCTGCGCGCCGAATTCCTCGCGCAGGAAAGCGTAGAAGGCAAGATAGCCATGCGGCGGCACGAGATCGGGCGAGTGATAGCTTTCTTTCGGATCAATATTATAGCCGCGCGCCGGCTGGATACCGATCAGCAAGTCGCCGAACCGGGCGAAAGGCAGCGCGAAAGCGCCATCGCGGACATAGGGATCAGCCTCCGGCACACCCCAACGCGCGCTGACTTCATCCTGAATCTGAGCAGGAAGAGATTCCAGGAAATCCTTGTATCGACTCAGGGAAAGCGTCTCGCGCACGACCTTGCCATCAAAGCCGGAATTGGTCGGCCCCAACATCAGGTGCCGTATCAGCGCATCGCCATCACCAGGAATATCGGCGACCGGATAACCGGCCTTCTCCATCGCCCGCATCACCTCGATGGTGCCCGCAGGCGTATCCAGACCGACGCCATTGCCGAGCCGTCCGTCACGGTTCGGATAGTTCGCCATGACGAGCGCAATCCGCCGGCTCTCCGCCGGCATCTGCCGGAGCCGCGCCCAGTTGGCGGCAAGCGATGCCACATAGTTCATGCGCCCGGCATCCGGCTCGCTGGAAACGATATTGGCCTCGACCGCAGCGTCGTAACGCGCCGCCGATTTGAAGGATACGGCGCGCGACAGCACCCTGCCATCCACCTCCGGCAGCGCGACATTCATGCCGAGATCACGCGCCGAGAGCCCTTGCGATGAGGCGGCCCAGGCCTCTCGCGACGAAGCGGAAAAAATCGCCTGCAGCACGATGGCGTCATTGGCCTCCAGCACCGTCGGCTCGCGATCGGCGCCGGGTGCGGAGACGGCAAAGCCCGTCGTGTTGACGACGACCTCGGGCTTCAATTCGGCGAAGATGGATTCGAGGATGCCCTTGGAGACGGTATCCTTGAGGCTGTAGGCGAAGACCGGCAACGGGCGCAGGCCTTTCGCTTGCAGGGCTTCGATCAGGGCTTCAACGGGGCGGGTTTCGCCGCTTTGCACGAGGGCGCGGTAGAAGGCGATGGCGACAGTCGGGGGTTCAAATCCCTCCTCCGCTACCAATACTCCCAGTGGCGAACTTCGATGGGATTGCACCGCCACACCCCCCTCTGCCCTGCCGGGCATCTCCCCCACAAGGGGGGAGATTGAATCGCCGCGAGCTTCTCCCCAAACAACCGATGTAGAGCGGTGGTCTTGCCGCTTGTCGATCTCCCTCCTTGTGGGGGA
>UCKU01000049.1 GCA_900473185.1 Hyphomicrobiales bacterium
AAACTTACTCTTTGCCATTTTCGGCTCTCCATTCTTTGGCCCCGAAGGGCGCTAATTCTTGTTATCGGTCAATTGGTATTCCGGTCACTTCTGACCGGAATACTTTGCCTGGATTTCGGTTGCGACGTTCGACGGGACCGGCGAGTAGTGATCGAAGGTCATCGTGTACTGAGCACGGCCCTGCGACATGGAGCGCAGGTTATCGACGTACTTGAACATGTTGGCCAGCGGGACATTGGCGTTGATGACAACGGCCACACCGCGGCTTTCCTGACCCTGGATCTGACCACGGCGGGAGTTGAGGTCGCCGATAACGTCGCCGACGTAATCTTCCGGGGTAACAACTTCGACCTTCATCATCGGCTCGAGGAGTTGAGCGCCGGCCTTCTTTGCTGCTTCACGGAAGCAAGCGCGGGAAGCGATTTCGAACGCCAGGACAGAGGAGTCGACGTCATGGAAGGCGCCGTCGATGAGCGTCGCCTTGACGCCCAGCATCGGGAAGCCTGCCAGCGGGCCGGAAGACAGAACGCTTTCGATACCCTTCTGAACGCCCGGGATGTATTCCTTCGGAACAGCACCACCAACGATCTTGGACTCGAACTTGAAGTCTTCGCCTTCAGGGTTCGGTTCGAAGACGATCTTGACGCGTGCGAACTGACCGGTACCACCGGACTGCTTCTTGTGCGTATAGTCTTCTTCGTGCTGGCGCGTGATGGTTTCGCGGTAAGCAACCTGCGGCGCACCGACGTTTGCTTCAACCTTGAACTCGCGGCGCATGCGGTCGACGATGATGTCGAGATGCAGTTCACCCATGCCGGCAATGATCGTCTGACCGGATTCCTGGTCCGTCTTCACGCGGAAGGACGGATCTTCTGCTGCCAGGCGATTGAGCGCGAGGCCCATCTTTTCCTGGTCGCCCTTGGACTTCGGCTCGATAGCGATCTGGATGACCGGCTCCGGGAACTCCATGCGCTCGAGGATAACCGGCTTCAGCGGGTCGCAGAGCGTGTCACCCGTGGTGGTTTCCTTGAGACCTGCGAGAGCAACGATGTCGCCGGCAAAGGCTTCTTCGATGTCTTCACGCGAGTTGGAGTGCATCTGCAGCATGCGGCCGACGCGCTCGCGCTTGTCCTTGACCGTGTTCATGACCGACGAGCCCTTTTCGAGCTTGCCGGAGTAGATGCGGGCGAAGGTGAGCGAACCGACGAAGGGGTCGTTCATAATCTTGAACGCGAGCATGGACAGCGGCTCAGAATCGTCTGCATGACGCTCGATTTCGGCTTCCGTCTTGAAGTCGATGCCCTTGATCGCCGGAATGTCGAGCGGCGACGGCAGGTAATCGACAACGGCGTCGAGCAGCGGCTGAACGCCCTTGTTCTTGAAGGCGGTACCGCAGAACATCGGGTGGAACTTGACGTCGATCGTGCCGCGACGAACGAGTTCGCGGATCTTGTCGTTGTCGGGCATGTTGCCTTCGAGATAGGCTTCCATCGCAGCTTCGTCGATCTCGACAACGGTCTCGATCAGCTTCTCGCGATATTCTTCAGCCTTGGCCTTCATGTCCTCGGGGATTTCAACGACGTCCCACTGAGCGCCGAGAGATTCGTCGCGCCAGATGAGAGCGTTCATCTCGACCAGGTCGATAACGCCCTTGAAGTCGCTTTCAGCGCCGATCGGCAGCTGCATGACGACAGCGATCGCACCCAGACGGGTCTTGATCATCTCGACCGAGCGGTAGAAGTCCGCGCCGGTCTTGTCCATCTTGTTGCAGAAAATCATGCGCGGAACGTTGTACTTCTCAGCCTGACGCCAGACGGTTTCCGTCTGCGGCTCAACGCCGGCGTTGGCATCGAGCAGCGCGATGGCGCCGTCGAGAACGCGCAGCGAACGCTCGACTTCGATGGTGAAGTCGACGTGGCCGGGAGTGTCGATGATGTTGAAGCGGCGCATCTTGCCGTCACGACCCTTCCAGAAGGTCGTGGTCGCGGCGGACGTGATCGTGATGCCGCGTTCCTGCTCCTGCTCCATCCAGTCCATCGTGGCTGCGCCATCGTGGACTTCACCGATCTTGTGCGACTTGCCGGTGTAGTAAAGGATACGCTCGGTGGTCGTGGTCTTGCCGGCGTCGATATGCGCCATGATACCGAAATTGCGGTAGTCTTCGATCTTATATTCGCGAGCCATTATGACTGCCTTTCGATATCGTTCGGGATTACCAGCGATAATGCGAGAACGCGCGGTTGGCATCAGCCATCTTGTGCGTGTCTTCGCGCTTCTTGACCGCAGAACCGCGGTTGTTGGATGCGTCGAGAAGTTCGCCCGAAAGACGATCGATCATGGTGGTCTCGTTGCGCTTGCGAGCAGCAGCGATCAGCCAGCGAATGGCAAGAGCCTGGCGGCGCTCCGGACGAACATCGACCGGAACCTGATAGGTCGCACCACCAACGCGGCGCGAACGGACTTCAACATGCGGAGCAATGTTGTCGAGCGCGGAATGGAAAACCGTGAGCGGCTCCTGCTTCGACTTGCCCTGCACGGAGTCAAACGCGCCGTATACGATGCTTTCAGCGACAGACTTCTTGCCGTCGAGCATGATGGCATTCATGAACTTCGTGACAACGAGGTCACCGAACTTCGGGTCCGGATTGATCTCGCGCTTTTCTGCTTTATGGCGTCTGGACATACTTCTCGTCTCTTTAACTGTTAAGGCGCTCTACCACGCGGAGGACTTCGCGCAGCGCCGGGGATTTCACTTTCAAGCCATTCCGGGCGGTATCGCCCGGGGCGAAATTACTTCGGACGCTTCGCACCGTACTTGGAACGGCGCTGCTTGCGGTTCTTGACACCCTGGGTATCGAGAACGCCGCGGATGATGTGGTAACGGACACCCGGAAGGTCCTTGACGCGGCCGCCACGGATCATAACGACAGAGTGTTCCTGAAGGTTGTGACCTTCGCCGGGAATGTAACCAATGACTTCGAAGCCGTTGGTGAGGCGGATCTTTGCAACCTTACGCAGAGCCGAGTTCGGCTTCTTCGGCGTCGTGGTATAGACGCGGGTGCAAACGCCGCGCTTCTGCGGGTTCTCCTGGAGAGCGGGAACCTTATTACGCTTTACGTTCGCCTGGCGAGGCTTGCGGATCAGCTGGTTTACGGTAGGCATTCAACCATCCCTTACGTTTGTCTCAGTACCCTTGCGGGCTCGAACTTCGCCGTTTCCGGCATTGCCACACATATTTCCCTCAATGCGCAAAATATGGCCCGATCCGCTTCCGCAGATGGACCACATAGAGCAGAGGACGCAAAAAAGATGCGTCATGCGTGCAGCATCATGACTTCAACGTGCGTATAGAACCTTGTTTGAGGCGATCTTCAGGACGCGTCGCCCCAAACAGCCAAACCTCACATTGGATCTGATGGCGGGCGTACTACTGGTTTCCACCCTGTTCGTCAAGGCCGGTTAAGAAATAATCTCCGCGCCGACGGCTTGAAAACCCCTGTGAACAGGCTGTTTACAGGGGTTTTAAGCCGGTTAAAGATACCCGGCAAGATAAACTTGGGCATTGCAGCAAAAACAGATAGGAATCGGTATTTGCAGACATCAAGCCCTTATATGAAATCTGCATATTGCGATTCTTAGAGAGCCGAAGGACAAGAAGATGATCGGGACACCGGACAACGACAACAATTTCGACGGACCGATGATCTTCATCATCATCGGCAAGGGCTATGAATCCGATACGAGCGAGGGCGTTGACCTGCACGTCATGCTGAAGGCCGCCGATGACGACAGCGCCGTGCGCGAAGCCTTGAACGCCCTTGCCGAGGAAGGCTTCATCGAAGCCGATCTCGACCAGATCGGCATGTTGACCGAAGTTCCCTCCGATGAGCCGCATGCCTCCGCCTATCAGGGTGCCCTGGACGGCGAAGTCTCGATCATCCGCTTCAGCTAAGCCATAGACAAAGAACGGGGCCTGCGCGCCGCGCGGGCCTGATCCTCCCACCCTCACCTTTCCATTTTGGCCGATATCAATGAGGGCGGCGAGCGCGCAGCGTGTTATCGCGATAACCGTCGCCAACGGCCTCAGCAAGTTCGACACCCATCTTTTTGCGCACCTCAAACTGCATATCGCGGCGGCAGTTCGTCTGCGTTCGGGCGCCTTCCGCCGGCCTTCGATATCGACCTCCGCTCAAGGTGGCCGCTGACAACGTACCTCTCGACCAGCCGATGTCTCAGAGAGCATGCAAAGTGTCACGCGAACACAACAATCATTGGCTAGAGCCGGATTGTAATCGTTGCCCCCAAAGGAGTTATCATGCGTAATATTTCGAAATTCGTCGCGCTTGGCCTTGCGTTTGCTGTCATGATCGCATCGCCGGTTTTCGCCGAAGACAAGGCAAAGCCCTTCACCGATGCCAAGGAAGTCAATCTCCTTGATCTTCTGCCGCCGCCGCCGGCCAATGACTCGGCCAAAACCAAGGCCGAGATCGGCGAGGTCCTAACCATCCAGGTCACGCGTACGCCCGAAATGGTCGATCGCGCGGTTGCCGACGCCGAGGAGGATATCTGGCGCTATTCAGACGTGATCGGCAATCCGAAGTTCACCAAGGAAAACCTGCCGAAGTTCTCTGCCTTCTTCGACCGTATCGTCGAAACGGAAGCTGCCGTCGTCGACCCGGCCAAGGATGTCTGGAAACGCACGCGTCCGCATCTGCTCTATCCCGATCTCATCAAGCCGGTTGTTCCGCTCTCCAAGTCCGGCTCCTATCCGTCCGGCCATACCACGGTCGGCACGCTGATGGGCGTCGTACTCTCCGACATGGTTCCGGAGAAAAAGGATGCGATCATGGCCCGCGCCTGGGAATATGGCTGGAACCGTGTTGTCGGCGGTATCCATTACCCGACCGATATCGAAGCCGGCCGCATTTCCGGCATCGCAATCGCCCAGACGATCATGCAGCACGACGACTACAAGGCCGAATATGAAGCGGCCAAGAGCGAGCTCCGCAGCGCGCTCGGCCTCTGAGCCATAGTGAGGATTTTAGCGAAGCCGCCGGCCTTACCGGCGGCTTTGTCGTTTTCCGATTGGAATGAGGTATCCAGATATTTCCGGACAAAGAAAGGCCGCCCGGATTTCCCCGGGCGGCTTTGAATTTCCAAACTCTGAACTGCCTGTTATTCGGCAGCAGGAGCGCTTTCGTTCGCCAGGTCCTGCAGCATCGGCGTTGCGGCCCCTGCCCCGGAGCCCTTGCGGCGCTCTTCCAGGATCAGGTCGTCGCGAGCCGTCGCGATGCGGCGGATCTGGGTCATGGTACCACCGGTACCGGCCGGGATCAGGCGGCCGACGATGACGTTTTCCTTCAGACCCTGCAGGCCGTCGGTCTTGCCGGCGATCGCAGCTTCCGTCAGCACCTTGGTCGTTTCCTGGAAGGAAGCGGCCGAGATGAAGGACGGGGTCTGCAGCGATGCCTTGGTGATGCCGAGCAGAACCGGATCGCCACTGGCAGGCTTCTTGCCTTCCTCGATGAGCTGGTCGTTGACGTCTTCGAGCTCGATACGGTCGACATTGTCGCCGACGATATAGGTCGAGTCGCCTGCATCGGTGATTTCCACCTTCTGCAGCATCTGACGGACAATCACTTCGATGTGTTTGTCGTTGATGACAACGCCCTGCAGACGATAGACTTCCTGGATTTCGTTGACGAGGTAGGAAGCCAGAGCCTCCACGCCCTTGATCGCCAGGATGTCGTGCGGAGCCGGGTTACCGTCGAGGATGTAGTCACCCTTTTCGATATAGTCGCCTTCCTGAAGGTGGAAGGGCTTGCCCTTCGGGATCAGGTATTCGACAGGCTCGACACCGTCTTCTGCCGGCTCGATGATGACGCGACGCTTGTTCTTGTAATCGCGGCCGAGGCGGATCGTACCATCGATCTCTGCGATGATGGCGTGGTCCTTCGGACGACGGGCTTCGAACAGTTCTGCGACGCGCGGCAGACCACCAGTGATGTCCTTGGTCTTGGCGCTTTCCAGCGGCGAACGGGCAAGAACGTCACCCTGGGAGACCTTCGTACCCGGCTCGACCGACAGGATCGCGTCGACCGAAAGCAGGAAGCGGGCTTCGCCACCACGGGAGAGCTTCGCGACATTGCCGCTTGCATCCTTGATGACGATGGCAGGCTTCAGGTCCGAACCGCGCGGGGTCGAACGCCAGTCGATAACCTGACGCTTGGTGATGCCCGTGGATTCGTCGGTCGCTTCGAGAACGGAGAGGCCGTCGACGACATCTTCGAACTGAACCGTACCAGCTACTTCCGTCATCATCGGACGGGTGTAGGGATCCCACTCTGCCAGACGCTGACCGCGCTTGACCTTGTCGCCTTCATCGACATGCAGCTTCGAACCGTAGGCAACACGCTGCGAGGAACGTTCCACGCCACGCTCGTCCAGGATCTGGACGGTCATGTTGCGGCCCATGGCAACGAGATTGCCATCAGAGTTGCGCAGGATGTTGCGGTTCTTGATCTGCACCGTACCTTCATACGAGGCTTCCAGGAACGACTGGTCGACCACGGTTGCCGTGCCACCAAGGTGGAACGTACGCATGGTGAGCTGCGTGCCCGGCTCGCCGATCGACTGAGCCGCGATAACGCCGACGGCTTCGCCCATGTTAACAGGCGTACCGCGAGCAAGGTCTCGGCCGTAGCAGACCGAGCAGACGCCCGTCTGGATTTCGCAAGTCAGTGCCGAACGGATGCGGATCGACTGGATACCAGCCTTCTCGATCTCGGCGACGTCTGGCTCGAGGATCATCTTGCCGGCATCGACGATACGTTCGCCGGTAACCGGGTGATCGATGTGGTCGAGGGCCGTACGGCCGAGGATGCGGGCGCCGAGCGAGGCAACGACCTGACCGGCATCGACGATGGCGGTCATGGTGAGGCCGGTTTCGGTACCGCAATCGACGTGCGTGACGATGCAATCCTGCGCGACGTCGACAAGGCGGCGGGTCAGGTAACCGGAGTTTGCGGTCTTCAAGGCGGTGTCTGCCAGACCCTTACGGGCACCGTGCGTCGAGTTGAAGTACTCGTTGACGGTCAGGCCTTCCTTGAAGTTCGAGATGATCGGCGTCTCGATGATTTCACCCGACGGCTTGGCCATGAGGCCGCGCATGCCGCCCAACTGACGCATCTGGTTCGGAGAACCACGAGCGCCCGAGTGGGACATCATGTAGATCGAGTTCATCGGCTTCTGACGACCGGTCGCCGGATCGAACTCGACAGCCTTAATGCGGGCCATCATCTCTTCAGCGACCTTTTCGGTCGCCTTACCCCAGGCGTCGACAACCTTGTTGTACTTTTCGCCCTGCGTGATGAGACCGTCGTTGTACTGCTGTTCGTATTCCTTCACCAGGTTTTCGGTGTCGTTGACGATCTTGGCCTTGGTGTCCGGGATGACCATGTCGTCCTTACCGAACGAAATGCCGGCGCGGCAGGCATGGCTGAAGCCGAGCTGCATGATGCGGTCACAAAAGATGACCGTGTCCTTCTGGCCGCAATGACGGTAGACCGCGTCGATCATCCTGGAGATGTTCTTCTTGGTCATTTCCTGGTTGCAGATATCGAAGGTCACCTTGCCGTTCTTTGGCAGGAGTTCACCGATGAGCAGGCGGCCCGGCGTCGTTTCATAGATCTTCGAGTAGGGCTTGCCGTCCTCGCCGATCGACTTGAAGCGGCCGCGGATCTTGGTGTGCAGCGTCACGACCTTCGTTTCGAGGGCGTGGTGCAGCTCGCCGAGATCGGAGAAGGCCATGCCTTCGCCCGGCTCGTTCTGGTTCATGATCGACAGGTAGTACAGGCCGAGAACCATGTCCTGCGACGGAACGATGATCGGTGCACCGTTTGCCGGGTGCAGGATGTTGTTCGTCGACATCATCAGAACGCGGGCTTCGAGCTGAGCTTCGAGCGACAGCGGCACGTGAACGGCCATCTGGTCGCCGTCGAAGTCGGCGTTGAAGGCCGTGCAGACGAGCGGATGCAGCTGGATGGCCTTGCCTTCGACCAGGGTGGGTTCGAAGGCCTGGATGCCCAGGCGGTGCAGCGTCGGTGCGCGGTTCAGAAGAACCGGATGCTCGCGGATGACCTCATCGAGGATATCCCAGACTTCCGGCTTTTCCTTCTCAACCAGCTTCTTGGCCTGCTTGACGGTCGAAGAGTAACCCTTCGCGTCGAGGCGGGCGTAGATGAACGGCTTGAAGAGCTCGAGCGCCATCTTCTTCGGAAGACCGCACTGATGCAGCTTCAGTTCCGGACCGGTCACGATGACCGAACGGCCGGAATAGTCGACGCGCTTGCCGAGCAGGTTCTGACGGAAGCGGCCCTGCTTGCCCTTGAGCATGTCGGACAGCGACTTCAGCGGACGCTTGTTGGCACCGGTGATGACGCGGCCGCGACGGCCGTTATCGAAGAGCGCATCGACAGATTCCTGCAGCATGCGCTTTTCGTTACGGATGATGATGCCCGGTGCGCGCAGTTCGATCAGGCGCTTCAGACGGTTGTTACGGTTGATTACGCGGCGATACAGATCGTTCAGGTCGGACGTCGCGAAACGGCCGCCATCGAGCGGAACCAGCGGACGCAGGTCCGGCGGGATGACCGGGACGACCTTCATAATCATCCATTCCGGACGGTTGCCGGATTCCATGAAGTTCTCGACGATCTTCAGGCGCTTCATCAGCTTCTTCTGCTTGAGATCCGACGTGGTGTCGGCAAGCTCTGAGCGCAGGTCGCCAGCGATCTTTTCGAGGTTCATCGATGCGAGCATCTCATAGATGGCTTCGGCACCGATCATGGCCGTGAACTGGTCTTCACCGTATTCGTCGACGGCGAGCATGTACTCTTCTTCGGACAGGAGCTGATGCTCCTTGAGCGCGGTGAGACCCGGCTCGGTCACGATGTAGTTTTCGAAGTAGAGGACGCGCTCGACATCCTTCAGCGTCATGTCGAGCAGCGTGGAGATGCGGCTCGGCAGCGACTTCAGGAACCAGATGTGGGCAACGGGAGCGGCGAGCTCAATATGGCCCATACGCTCACGGCGAACGCGCGACAACGTCACTTCGACGCCGCACTTTTCGCAGATGATGCCCTTGTACTTCATGCGCTTGTACTTGCCGCACAGGCACTCGTAGTCCTTGATCGGTCCGAAGATGCGCGCGCAGAAAAGACCGTCGCGTTCCGGCTTGAACGTACGGTAGTTGATGGTTTCCGGCTTCTTGATCTCGCCGTAGGACCAGGAAAGAATCTTCTCCGGAGAGGCGATCGAAATCCGGATGGAATCGAAGTTCTGTGCAGGCACCTGCGGATTGAAAAGATTCATGACCTCTTGGTTCATGCCTGTCTCCTTCATGGGCGAAAGCGCCCTTAGCTTGCGAGGTTGGCGGCAAATTCCCGGGAGCCGCACCAGCGCTTAAACGACAATAACCGCAGAATGCGGCGAAAGCGTCCCTGCCCGGCCAACACGTTACGGGGCCTCGGCGGGAACTGTGTGCGCTCTTTTTAAGAGCGCACACCCTATCAAGTGGTTACTCGGCTGCGTCCGGCAGCTGGCTTGCGCCCTGCAGTTCCTCGACCTTGGAATTTTCGAGCTCGACCGAGAGACCCAGCGAGCGCATTTCCTTGACGAGAACGTTGAAGCTTTCCGGAATGCCGGCCTCGAAGGTGTCGTCGCCACGGACGATCGCTTCGTAGACCTTAGTGCGGCCGGCAACGTCGTCCGACTTCACCGTCAGCATTTCCTGCAGCGTGTAGGCTGCGCCGTAAGCTTCGAGCGCCCAGACTTCCATTTCGCCGAAGCGCTGACCGCCGAACTGCGCCTTGCCGCCCAGCGGCTGCTGGGTAACGAGCGAGTACGGGCCGATCGAACGAGCGTGGATCTTGTCGTCGACCAGGTGGTTGAGCTTCAGCATGTAGATGTAGCCAACCGTGACCTGGCGGTCGAACTGCTCGCCGGTACGACCGTCGTACAGCGTCGACTGACCTGTGTCCTTGAGACCTGCCAAGCGCAGCATCTCGTTGACGTTCTCTTCGTTCGCACCGTCAAAGACCGGGGTCGCGATGGAGACACCACGCTTCCACTGATCGGCCAAACGCAGCACCGAGTCATCGTCGAAATCCTTGACCTGTTCGGCCTTCGGACCGTCACCGACAACGTCGCCGATCGTCTTGCGCAGCGGTTCAATGTTGCCATTGGCCTTGTAGGCCTCCAGCATATCGCCGATCTGACGACCCATGCCGGCGCAAGCCCAGCCAAGGTGCGTCTCAAGGATCTGGCCGACGTTCATGCGCGAGGGCACGCCGAGCGGGTTCAGAACGACGTCCACATGCGTACCGTCTTCCAGGAACGGCATGTCTTCGACCGGCACGATGCGCGAGACGACACCCTTGTTGCCGTGACGGCCGGCCATCTTGTCACCCGGCTGGATCTTGCGCTTAACAGCGACGAAGACCTTGACCATCTTCATGACGCCCGGAGGCATTTCGTCGCCGCGCTGGACCTTTTCGACCTTGTCCATGAAGCGCTGTTCGAGGCGCGACTTGGATTCGTCGTACTGGCCGCGGAGTGCTTCCAACTCGCTCTGGACCTTTTCGTCCTCGACGGCGAACATCCACCACTGCGAGCGGGGATATTCGGAGACGACGGCGTTTGACAGCTCGGTGCCCTTCTTGAAGCCCTTCGGGCCTGCAATGGAGGACTGGCCGCGCAGCATGTCGATCAGACGGCCGTAGACGTTACGGTCGAGGATCGCCTGCTCGTCGTCGCGGTCCTTTGCCAGACGCTCGATCTCTTCGCGCTCGATAGCCATCGCGCGCTCGTCCTTTTCAACGCCGTGGCGGTTGAAGACGCGCACTTCGACGATCGTGCCGTAGGTGCCGGGCGGCATGCGCATGGACGTATCGCGGACGTCGGATGCCTTTTCACCGAAGATGGCGCGCAGGAGCTTTTCTTCCGGCGTCATCGGGCTTTCGCCCTTCGGCGTGATCTTGCCGACCAGGATATCGCCCGGCTGAACTTCGGCACCGATATAGACAATACCGGCTTCGTCGAGGTTCTTCAGCGCTTCTTCCGAAACGTTCGGAATATCACGGGTAATTTCCTCAGGACCAAGCTTGGTGTCGCGCGCCATCACTTCGAATTCTTCGATGTGGATGGAGGTGAACACGTCGTCGGCAACGATGCGCTCGGAGAGCAGGATCGAGTCTTCGTAGTTGTAGCCGTTCCAGGGCATGAACGCGACGAGCGCGTTGCGGCCGAGCGCCAGGTCGCCGAGATCGGTCGACGGGCCGTCGGCGAGGATGTCGCCGCGGTTGACCTCGTCACCGACGGTGACCAGCGGGCGCTGGTTGACGCAGGTGTTCTGGTTCGAACGCTGGAACTTCTGCAGGCGGTAGATATCGACGCCGGACTTGCCGGCTTCGAGGTCTTCCGTGGCGCGGATAACGATACGCGTCGCGTCGACCTGGTCGACCACACCGCCGCGGCGCGCGCCGATGGCAGCACCGGAGTCGCGGGCGACGACCGGTTCCATGCCGGTACCGACGAACGGCGCTTCAGCGCGCAGAAGCGGAACGGCCTGACGCTGCATGTTCGAGCCCATGAGAGCGCGGTTGGCGTCGTCGTTTTCCAGGAACGGGATGAGAGCGGCTGCGACCGAAACGACCTGCTTCGGCGAAACGTCCATCAGGTTCATGCTGTCGCGCGGGGCGAGCATAACTTCGCCAGCGTGACGGCAGACGACGAATTCATCGACGAAGGAGCCGTCCGACGTCAGTTCGGCGTTGGCCTGGGCGACGTAGTACTTCGCCTCTTCCATGGCGGAGAGGTAAAGCACGTCAGTCGTAACCTTGCCATCGACGATACGACGGTACGGGCTTTCGATGAAACCGTACTTGTTGACGCGCGCAAAGGTCGCCAGCGAGTTGATGAGGCCGATGTTCGGGCCTTCCGGCGTTTCGATCGGGCAAATACGGCCGTAGTGCGTCGGATGAACGTCGCGGACTTCGAAGCCGGCGCGCTCGCGGGTCAGACCGCCCGGGCCAAGAGCCGAAAGACGGCGCTTGTGGGTGATTTCCGAGAGCGGGTTCACCTGGTCCATGAACTGCGAGAGCTGCGAGGAACCGAAGAATTCGCGGACGGCTGCAGCAGCCGGCTTGGCGTTGATCAGGTCCTGCGGCATGACCGTGTCGATTTCGATCGAGGACATGCGTTCCTTGATCGCGCGCTCCATGCGAAGCAGGCCGAGACGGTACTGGTTCTCCATCAGCTCGCCGACCGAGCGGACGCGGCGGTTGCCGAGGTTGTCGATGTCGTCGATCTCGCCCTTGCCGTCGCGTAGTTCGACAAGCATCTTGACCACGGCCAGGATGTCGTCCTTGCGCAGGATGCGGACAGTGTCTTCGACGCTCAGGTCGAGGCGCATGTTCATCTTCACGCGGCCGACGGCGGAGAGGTCGTAACGCTCCGCATCGAAGAACAGCGAGTTGAACATTGCTTCGGCCGAATCCATCGTCGGCGGTTCACCCGGACGCATGACGCGGTAGATGTCGAACAGAGCGTCCTGACGGTTCTCGTTCTTGTCTGCGGTCAGCGTGTTGCGGATGTAGGCGCCGACATTGATGTGATCGATGCCGAGAACCGGGATCTCGTCGAAATGGTTGGCGAGGATGATGCCGAGCGTCTTCTCGTCGATTTCGTCGCCGGCTTCGAGATAGATCTCACCCGTCGAGTAGTTGACGATGTCTTCGGCGAGGTAGTTGCCGTACAGATCGTCATCCGTAGCCTTGAGTGCCTTCAGGCCCTTGTCGGAGAGCGTGCGAAGCAGGCGTGGCGTGAGCTTCTTGCCAGCTTCGACAACGACTTCGCCGGTATCGGCGTCGACCATCTCGGTGATCGCCTTTGCACCCTTCAGCGTTTCCGGCTTGAAGGGAATGCGCCAGCCTTCGCCGTCGCGCTTGTAGAGCGACTTCGTGTAGAAGGTGTCGAGGATTTCCTCGCCGTCCATGCCGAGGGCCATCAGCAGCGACGTCACCGGAATCTTGCGGCGGCGGTCGATACGGGCATAGACGATGTCCTTGGCGTCGAATTCGATATCGAGCCAGGAGCCGCGATACGGGATCACGCGCGCAGCAAAGAGCAGCTTGCCGGAAGAATGGCTCTTGCCCTTGTCGTGGTCGAAGAAGACGCCCGGCGAACGGTGCATCTGGGACACGATCACGCGCTCGGTGCCGTTGACGATGAACGTACCGTTATTCGTCATGAGCGGCATGTCGCCCATGTAGACGGACTGTTCCTTGATGTCCTTGATCGACTTCGCGCCGGTATCCTCGTCGATATCGAACACGATGAGACGGAGAGTAACCTTCAGCGGCGCGGCGTAGGTCAGGTCGCGCTGGCGGCATTCGTCGACGTCGAACTTCGGCGGTTCGAATTCATAGGACACGAACTCCAGCATGGAGGCGCCGGAGAAGTCGGTGATCGGGAAAACGGACTTGAAGACGGCCTGAAGGCCTTCGTCGGGACGACCGCCCTTGGGCTCTTCAACCATCAGAAACTGGTCGTAGGATGCCTTCTGAACCTCGATGAGGTTCGGCATTTCTGCGACTTCGGGGATTTTACCAAAAAACTTGCGTACGCGCCTGCGACCATTGAACGTAAGGGTCTGAGCCATCGTCGCTCCTTCAAAAATTGCATCCGGGCCTGCAACGGACGGGAACCGATGGCCAGTCGATCCCGTCAACCAATGAGTAATTCAACCTCGTCCCACTTCCCGAAACAGCCAGGCCGGATTGCCTTGACGCCTCGGTTCGAGACCATGCTCTTGAAGAACCCATTACCCAAAAGCCGTTTTCACGCGGCTTTTGGGTAATTCGTTCAGAAAAACGGCAAATGGGAGACGGTAAATACCGTCTCCCAAAAGACGTTCAAGATTACTTGACGTCGGCCTTTGCGCCAGCGTCTTCAAGCTTCTTCTTGATGTCAGCGGCTTCAGCCTTGTTAACGCCTTCCTTGACAGCCTTCGGAGCGGCTTCGACAAGGTCTTTGGCTTCCTTGAGGCCCAGGCCGGTGATGGCGCGGACTTCCTTGATGACGTTGATCTTGTTGGCGCCGGCATCCGTGAGGATGACGTCGAACTCGGTCTTTTCTTCTTCAACGACAGCAGCAGCACCTGCACCGCCAGCAGCGGCAGCGACAGCTACCGGAGCAGCAGCGGAAACGCCCCACTTTTCTTCGAGAAGCTTCGACAGCTCAGCGGCTTCCAGGACGGTCAGCGAGGAGAGGTCGTCAACGATCTTTGCGAGATCAGCCATTTTACTAGTTCCTTTTGTTCGGTTCGAACCGGTTGATTATAAACAGCGAAAAACCGCCTTAAGCGGCTTCGTCCTTCTTGGCGTAGGCCGCAAACACGCGGGCAAGCTGGCTTGCCGGTGCTGCAACAACCCCAGCGATGCGGGTAGCCGGCGTCTGGATCATGCCCAGCAGCTTCGCACGCAGCTCATCGAGCGAAGGCAGGGTCGCAAGCGACTTGACAGCCTCAGCATTGAGCGTGGTTGTTCCCATGGCGCCGCCGAGGACAACGATCTTGTCGTTGGTCTTGGCGAAATCCATGACGACCTTCGGAGCGGTGATCGGATCATTGCTGTAAGCAATGAGGGTCTGACCTTTGAAGAGATCGGCGATCCCTTCCGCTTCCGTACCCTGAAGGGCAATTTTGGCCAGGCGGTTCTTCGCGACTTTGATGGTGCCGCCAGCAGCGCGCATCTTCGAACGAAAATCGTTCATCTGTGCGACTGTAGCACCAGCATAGTGGGCCACGACAACCGAGCCGGATGCCTTGAAGACATCGTTCAGTTCCGTGACGAATTCGCGTTTTTCCGCTCTTTCCACTGCCTATCTCCAGTTGATGGGACCGCTTGAACGGACCCACCGGGTTGCCTTTGCCTCCTGGGATCAGAAGCGATCCCAAGCGACGCTTGAGGATCCTGTCCCCTCGCGCTCCGCGCCAATTAAGGCAAAGGAGGCACAAGGCATCCAAGGCTCGAACCGATTTCCTAGAAGCAGAACTTCATGCAATTCGGGTCTTACCCGTCTCATGCAGGCAACAGTGATTAAGGGAAAACCACCTGCAATCTCGGACAGGATTCCGGATTTCTCCGGAATATTCCGGCCTCTTGCGAGGCCGGAATTCTTTACAATCGGACCGAAGCCCGATGAAACTTAAGCAGCAGTAACCGCTGCTGTGACCGAGCCAACTTCGATCTTGACGCCCGGGCCCATGGTCGAGGAGAGCGCTACGCGCTTGACGTAGTTGCCCTTGGCGCCAGCCGGCTTTGCCTTGATGACGGCGTCAGCGAAGGCACGGATGTTTTCTTCCAGAGCCTTGGCATCGAATGATGCCTTGCCGATGCCGGCGTGAACGATACCAGCCTTTTCGACACGGAACTCGACAGCGCCGCCCTTGGAAGCCTTGACGGCACCAGCGACATCCATCGTAACCGTACCGACCTTCGGGTTCGGCATCATGCCACGCGGGCCGAGAACCTTACCGAGACGGCCGACGAGCGGCATCATGTCCGGGGTTGCGATGCAGCGATCGAAATCGATCTTGCCGCCCTGGACGATTTCAACGAGCTCTTCTGCGCCAACGATGTCTGCGCCTGCAGCCTTGGCTTCATCAGCCTTGGCGCCACGGGCGAAAACAGCAACGCGAACCGTACGGCCGGTGCCGTTCGGCAGGTTGACGACGCCGCGGACCATCTGGTCTGCGTGACGCGGGTCAACGCCGAGGTTCATCGAGATCTCTACGGTTTCGTCGAACTTGGCGACGGCACGTTCCTTGACCATACCGATGGCGGTCGTCAGAGCGTAGAGCTTGGTCGGATCAACACCTTCGTTGATCTTCTGAGTGCGCTTGCCTGCCATGGTCTTAACCTACCACTTCCAGGCCCATGGCGCGGGCAGAGCCCTCAATCATCGCCATTGCACCTTCGATATCTGCTGCGTTCAGGTCCTTCATCTTGGCTTCAGCGATCGTCTTGATCTGAGCCTTGGTGAGGGAACCAGCCTTTGCGCCCTTGCCGGGGGTCTTGGAACCGGACTGGATCTTGGCTTCCTTCTTCAGGAAGTAGCTGACCGGCGGCTGCTTCATGACGAAGGTGAAGGACTTGTCCTGGTAATAGGTAATGACGACCGGGATCGGCATACCCTTTTCCATTTCCTGCGTAGCCGCGTTGAACGACTTGCAGAATTCCATGATGTTAATGCCACGCTGACCAAGCGCCGGGCCGATCGGCGGGGACGGGTTTGCCGATCCTGCCTTGACCTGCAGCTTGAGCTGGCCTGCAACTTTCTTAGCCATATATCTCTCTGCCTTTCACTGATGACCGGTTTCCCGGCCCTTGATGCCGGATCACTCCGACGGCTGCGGTTGCGTGGTGCGGATCTCGTTAGGGCCTGGCTTAAGACCCCTCACCTTCCACGCGATGCGGCTTTCGCCGCCCGAAGAACGGTCACAAGTGACCGAACCTCGATCTCGAAAATCAGACCTTCTCGACCTGAGCGTATTCCAACTCGACCGGCGTAGCGCGACCAAAGATCGACACTTCCACTTTCAGGCGCGAACGCTCTTCGTCCACATCCTGAACCGTGCCGTTGAATGAAGCGAACGGACCGTCGGAAACGCGAACCTGCTCGCCGATTTCGAAGGTAACGGAAGCCTTCGGCCGCTCGACACCTTCCTGAACCTGACCGAGGATGCGCTCAGCCTCAGAATCCGGAATCGGAACGGGCTTATTGTCCGAGCCAAGGAAGCCCGTGACCTTCGGCGTATTCTTGATCAGGTGATAGGCCTCATCCGTCAGGTTGGCACGAACCATGACATAGCCCGGGAAGAACTTGCGCTCGGAATCGACCTTGCGACCACGACGCACCTCCACCACCTTTTCGGTCGGCACAAGAATTTTCTCGAACAGGTGCTCAAGCCCCTTCTGGCGAGCCTTGTTCTCGATGTCCTCAGCCACCTTCTTTTCAAAATTAGAATATGCGTGGACGATGTACCAACGTGCCGCCATTTTCATCTCCACTCGTATCAGTTGCCGGTATTGAGCACAAAGCTCAGCGCCCAGCCAATGAGCTGGTCGGCGGCAAAGAAAAACAGCGCAGCAAAAACAACCATAAACAGCACCATGACCGTCGAGATCATCGTCTCGCGGCGCGACGGCCAAGTAACTTTAGACGTCTCCGTGCGGACCTGCTGCAGAAACGCGAATGGATTGGATTTGGATGCCATCGACTGCCCACGCAATTACGGCGCGTAAAGCTGAAACTATCAGCCCCACGCACCGCGTGTCTGTTGAACCCTAAATAAACATCGATTTCCGAATACACAAGAGGGAAACCGACGTTTAACGAAATTTGTCGCCATATGCTCAATCCTCGCCGGAACGCTGCGTTCACGTCCGCGCTGTCCGTTCAAGGAAAAATGGCAGGGGCAGTAAGGCTCGAACTTACGACCTGCGGTTTTGGAGACCGCCGCTCTACCAACTGAGCTATACCCCTTTACGCCTTGCATTCAGCCTGTTGACCTTGCGATCATCAGCCGGTGAAAGCATGGCGCTCCCTTTAAAACGGCGGCTCGGGATATGCAAGAGCGATTTTCAATTTTCAGAACCATTCTCCGCAGGCAACCGGAAGAAGCGGCCGACAGCAACGTATCTGAGGGCCGGACGCGAATTGAATGCGCCCGACCGCAAGAGCTTTCTGACCGGAATCTCAGACTTTTACATATTTGCGCCAGTCGTGCTCTTCCTTGAAGCCGAGCACTTCGCGAATCTTCCGGTTGGAAAGCAGGCCCTCATATTCGCCGATCTCACGGGTGAAGGGTACGTTCGGGAAGAATCGTTTCGCGAGCTCTCTCGACGGCGTATTGGCCGAGACCGTGTCATTGGCGGCATTGAAGACCTGGAAGCCCAATCCGTCCTTCTCGATGCAGCGATGGACGATCTGGCCGAGATCGCGCGCGTCGATATAGCTCCAGGCGATGCGCTTGCGCATTTCCGGATTGGCGAAATAGGTCGGAAACTTCTCGTATTCATGCGGCTCGATGACGTTGCCGATACGCAGCGCGTAAATATCGAAGCCTGAACGCTCGGCAAAAGCGCGCGCCGTCTTCTCGTTCAGGACCTTGGAGAGGCCGTAGGAATCCATCGGATTGACATCATAGTCCTCATCCAAGGGGAACTGGTGGAAGTCGCGATGGCCTTCGGCGAAGCAGACGCCATATGTCGTCTCGCTCGACGCGACGATGATCTTCCGGATACCGAGCTTCACCGCCGCCTCGATGACATTATAGGTGCCCATCGTGTTGATGCGGAAGGTCTCGTTATCAGGCTTGATCAGGATACGCGGCACCGCCGCAAAATGCACGACGGCGTCGAAAGGCTGCACGCCCTTGCCCGCTTCCAGATCCGGAAAGTCCCGGTGCATGGAAAGCACGTTGAACATCTGGCCGCTGTCGGTGATGTCGGCGATGAGATTGGTGACACCAGGGCTTTCGAGCGGCACGAGATCGACATTGTGCACATCATAGCCAGCATTGATGAGCCACGGCACGGCATGGCGTCCCGCCTTGCCCGAACCGCCAGTGAAGAGAATGCGCTTTTTCATGGAAATCCTCCGCGTCATGAAATCGGAGGCATAGATAAGCTCTTCCGCGCGAAGAGCAAGCGAGCGTCTTATGGGCAGGTTCAAACCCACCTCGGCCAGGAGCTTCCTCCCGGAAGCACCTGCGCTGTTACTTTTACGGCCCGCCGGAATGTCCGGCGATCCAGTCATGCTATCATTTAACGACGCTTACTTCGTCTATCTGCACGCCAGCTGCCTGAACAACTTCCTGCGGAATTGCAGCGATGAAAAACATCGTGAAAACATACATCGCGAAAATCGTCGCAACGAATGTAGCTTTGTGAATCATCCTACTCTCCTCTCTACAGGAAGGAGTCTGGACTAAAAACGCTAGATCGCAAAACGCTTTCTGAACGCTAGATGAACAAAATACTGTTATGGGGCATCTTAACGATATTTTTACAACATCTCAGGAACGCATGACGATGCCGGAAAACGAAAAAACCCCGCCGTCTCCAGCGGGGTTTTTCCTAAAATCGGGGATAATTCCGATTACTCGATGATGGAAGCAACGATGCCTGCACC
>UCKU01000048.1 GCA_900473185.1 Hyphomicrobiales bacterium
TTCCGTCGAGCCGCCGACGCGGATGACGGCAACGCCGCCAGCGAGCTTGGCAAGACGTTCCTGCAGCTTTTCGCGGTCGTAGTCAGAGGTGGTTTCTTCGATCTGGGCCTTGATCTGGGCAACACGGCCTTCGATGTCGGACTTGGCGCCAGCGCCGTCGACGATCGTGGTGTTTTCCTTGGAGATCGAGACCTTCTTGGTACGGCCGAGCATGTCGAGGGTGACGGACTCGAGCTTGATGCCGAGGTCTTCGGAAATGACAGTGCCGCCCGTCAGGATAGCGATGTCTTCCAGCATGGCCTTGCGGCGGTCGCCGAAGCCCGGAGCCTTGACAGCAGCAATCTTCAGGCCGCCGCGCAGCTTGTTGACGACGAGGGTCGCAAGAGCTTCGCCTTCGACGTCTTCAGCGATGATGAGGAGCGGCTTGCCAGTCTGAACGACAGCTTCGAGAACCGGGAGCATGGACTGCAGGTTCGAGAGCTTCTTTTCGTGCAGGAGGATGAAGGCGTCTTCGAGGTCAGCAACCATCTTTTCCGGGTTGGTGACGAAGTACGGGCTCAGGTAGCCGCGGTCGAACTGCATGCCTTCGACGACTTCGAGCTCGGTTTCAGCGGTCTTGGCTTCCTCAACGGTGATGACACCTTCGTTGCCGACCTTCTGCATGGCATCGGCGATATACTGGCCAACATCCGTCTCGCCATTGGCCGAGATCGTACCCACCTGGGCGATTTCTTCCGACGTGCTGATCGTCTTGGCCTTGGAAAGCAGGTCCTTGACGACAGCAGCAACGGCAAGATCGATGCCGCGCTTCAGGTCCATCGGGTTCATGCCGGCAGCAACTGCCTTGCCGCCTTCGCGAACGATGGCCTGTGCGAGAACCGTGGCGTTCGTGGTGCCGTCGCCGGCGATGTCGTTGGTCTTCGAAGCAACTTCGCGGACCATCTGGGCGCCCATGTTTTCGAACTTGTCATCCAGTTCGATCTCTTTGGCGACGGCGACGCCATCCTTGGTGATGCGTGGCGCGCCGAAGGACTTATCGATAACGACATTACGGCCCTTAGGACCAAGCGTGACCTTCACTGCGTCAGCGAGGACGTCGACGCCGCGCAGCAGCTTTTCGCGCGCATCACGGCCGAATATGATTTGTTTGGCAGACATGGAAACCTCCCGGGCTGATCGCCCAATAATCTTTATAAAACAGAATAAGGATGCGGTCGACGATCAGGCGATAATGCCCATCACATCCGCTTCCTTCATGATCAGCAGATCCTCGCCATTGACCTTGATCTCGGTGCCGGACCACTTGCCGAACAGAACGCGGTCGCCGGCCTTGACGTCGAGAGGCAGGATCTTGCCGCTCTCATCGCGGATACCAGTGCCAACGGCGACGATTTCGCCTTCCTGCGGCTTTTCCTTGACCGTGTCAGGAATGATGATGCCGCCCTTGGTCTTGGCTTCAGCCTCGATACGGCGCACGACGACGCGGTCGTGTAACGGCCGAAAATTAATCTCTGTCATTGTGGAGTTCCTCGACGGGATCGCAGCCGAATGGCCGATCCCGATAAACCGTTTTAGCAGTCTTGCGTTGAGAGTGCTAGTCGGATTCGTGCTTTGGTAGAATCCGAGAGAGCGTTATCTCCGCCGGGCTTTGAATGACTGCGGATCGGTGCGGCCCACTTGTTTAAAATCTTTTGGATCTTACTTAAATTGTTTAATGACTGAACGTCTGGGATCGGCAGAATTCGAACCGGGATAGTTGCGGTCGCCATGCGGACCTCGTGTGAAGAAGAGTGCAAATCTGCCTGATATCGGCCACCCCCTGATATCGGCCACCAAGGAGACGCGATATGATCGAATTCCGGAAAAAGAGTGAAAACGAAGTCAGATCTGCCGAGATAGAAGCAAGTCTGAAGAAACTAGACGCGGAAATGGCCTCCCCGAACATCAAGGAAGTCAAGCATGAAGAGCTCTCAAAACTCCGCCGCCAACTGAGCATCGAGCAGGCAGCAATACGAGAGCCAACCAAGCGCGGTTGAGAATGGAAGGCTTCGCGGCGGCCTGATCGCCGCGACTATCACGGCGACAACCGGCCCTTTGCGGATATTGCCCTGCCCATCCGATCAGAATAAGTGACGCGCGATCCTTTTGGAGATCGCAATGATCGGCATACTTGGCCTCCATGGCTCGGCTTCACACCCGGCTTCCATCAGCGAATTCGCAGCAAGGCTCGCTCAAGGTCGGCCATGCTGCACACCTCGCGGCACGTTTGCGGATGGAGAGGGCTTTACCTTCTTCAGGAGGCGGCCGGATTTTTCCATACCTGCCGAGGAGCTGATCGATCTTGCCAGGCAGAGCCTTTCCCCGGACGGCGTGGCCGCCTGCGGCTTGAGTGATATGCTCCTTGTCGGCTATTCGAGCGGAGCAATCTTTAGCACCGCTCTCCTCTCGGCCGCACCGGATTCATTCGTCGGTGGTGTGCTGTTGCGTCCGCAGCCCATCTCAGATGAGTTTTCGTTTCCGGATTTGTCGGGCAAACCGATACTCATCATTTCAGCTGCGCACGACGCCAGGAGGAAACCATGGCACGCCACCCAACTTGCGGAGCAGCTGGTTGCCGCAAATGCACTGGTCACCCATCATACGCTTGATGCAGGTCACGAATGGGCTCCAGATGACCTCGACTTCGTCCTTGCCCGTTTATGGATGGATGAGCATTTTCCGGCTTAGCTCCGGAAGGTGGCGTTAAGCAGCGCCCTATCCCGGAAACGGCTCCAGCGTCCCGAACCAGGCGACGAGCGCCACGACGCCAATGGCAATGACGATCTCCCCCGCGCTCCCCGCCGCCAGCGCTTTCCCGGCGAAGTGCGACCGCCCCATGCGCGGCACCAGCCCATAACGGTTGAAGACGGCAATCAGCATCATCAGCAAGGCAAGCGCGATCTTCAGGGAAAGCAGCCGCTGATACGGCACGCTCCAGTCAAGCGGCAAGCCGCCGATGATCAGCAGACTATTGGCAACCCCGGATAAAATGACCAGCGCCACCGCCACATGCCCCGCCGTCGAGAAACGGATCAGCGCTGTCAGCGCATCCGCCCCCCTCGTGCTGTCGCCAAGTCGGGAAAGCACGAGCGCCACGGGGATCAGTGCCCCGACCCAGGCGCCGCCCGAGAGCACATGCACCATGTCGTTCGCCCGGTGCAGCACCCGCAGCCACCCGTCATTCATGGCCGCATGACCGGTCAGCGACAGGCCGCAGAGAAGAAGCGCGGAGACGACAGCCGTAAGGGCAATCTTCTGCCGTAACGGCAACGATGTCACCACCAGGAGAAGTGCGGCAAACACCGCCTGCCAGGCCCAGGCAGTGCCGACAGAGGTCCCCGTCAGCACCGATATCATCACATCCCCGTCCAGCCCATCCGCCCAGCCATTGCCGAGCATGGCGCAGCGCACCGGCAGCAGCACCAGCGTCGCAATGACAGCCAGTGCCCCCGCAGCAACACGCACGGCCAGGAGCTTCGCCCAGATGCAGCCGCTCAAGCCCTCGGGCACGAGCAGCCACAGATAGGCGGCGCTGCCCCAGAGAAACAGGACAGCCCCGTCGAAGACGAAACGGCAGGCGATGTTGGCGGTATCAGGTGTCATCAGGGCTTTACGGTGAAGCTAAACGTACCATTCGTCTTGTGTCCGTCGGTCGAAAGCACATGCCAGTCGACCGTATAGCTGCCGGGCGCGAGCCTATCAGACACCGGCACCATCAGCACCTTGTCGCCATCCTTGAGCATGGCGTCGCCGAGTTTGATCTCTGTCTTGTCCGGCCCGGTGACGGTGACGCCGCTGAACTTGAGGTTCAGTTCCTCGGTGAAGGTGAGATCGAGTTCGCTGGGGGACGCGACGGCAGCCTTGTCGGCCGGTGCGGAGCTTTTCAGATGCGCATGCGCAAAGGCCTGGCCGGCAAGGGCGATGCTCGCGATGGCGGCGACAGAGAGAATGCGGGTCAGTTGAGACATCAGATTATGCCTTTCGGTTCATTGGGACAGGCGATGGCGTTTGGCCCTTGCCTGGTTAGACAGTCGGAGAGCGGATTTATTCCGGGCGATGCTGCAATTTGCTGCTGGGCTTTGCGCTTTGTGCGGAGGAACGTCATCTCACAGCCCTCCGCCGAGCAACACATCACGGATCTTCGCCAGCGCCTCATCCCGATCCGCGCCGTACGGAATCAACCCCTTCAGCCGCCCATCGGCGCCGATCATCAGCAGCGAAACCGTGTGGCTCATGTGATAGTTGCCGTCTTCGCTCGGCAGCTTCGACGCATGGATGAACCAGCCGTCGGAGACCTTCCTCATCTCCGCCGGCTCACCGGTAATCCCCGTGATGCGGCTGGAGAAGGCGGTGACGTAATCATGCATCACCTCTCGCGTGTCGCGCTCCGGATCGATCGAGAAGAAATAGGCCTTCAGCGCCCTGCCCTGATCGCCGAGCGTCACCAGCCAGTCGGCCACCTCGTAGAGCGTCGTCGGGCAGGCCTCCGGGCAATGTGTATAGCCGAAATAGACGAGTGCCGGATGCCCCCGGAAGATCGATTGATCCACCGCATTTCCCCGGTCGTCGACCAGCGAAAAGCGCGTGTCGAAAGGCCCGGTACGCGGCTCCGAAAGATAGAGCGACACCATCAGCGCGACGAGCGCGCCGACGAAGACCGCACTTGCGGCAAGGCCTGAAACGGCAAGGGTGCGTGCGCTCATTGGCCATGCCCCTCATGGCCGCCCTGACCGGCGTCACCGGCCTCTCCCTCCATCATGACAGTGCCCTGGAAGCTCGCAAACAGCGCCAGCACTTTGGGGTCGAGCCTGGCTTCAGCCTCCGCGAGATCCGCCGCCAGCGCCCTGGCATCGTCAGCCGAAAGCCCGGCCTTTTCCAGCGCCGCCGCTTCCCTGATCCCATCGCCGCTGCAGAGAAAGACGCTCCAGCCGTGATGGCCCTTCTTCAGCAGCGCGCGGCCGCCACGCCCGTCCTGCTGCCAGCCGGCGATCGCCCAGTCATTCCTGACGACCACGGGCGGAATGGTCAGCGGCTTGTCCGGCCGCTCGAACATCGTCTTCAGCGTCGCGGGAATGGCCTCTTCCGGCGGCGGTCCGGACATGTCCATGCCTTCCATGCCAGGCATATCCATCGCCCCATGGTCCATGCTGCCATGATCCATGCCACCATGATCCATGTGACTGGCCCCACCGACATCGTCCAGCGGCCCGGCAATCTTTCCGACGGCGAAATCCACCGTGATCTCGCCAGCCTTCTCGAAGCTCAGCACCGCCCGGATCGTCTCGCCCTGCTTGAAGGGTTTTTCGACGTTCTGGAACATCAGATGATAATTGGGCTCCAGCGTCACCGTCTGCCCGGCCGGAATGGCAAGCCCGCCCTTCAGCTCGCGCATGGTCATGATGCCGTTTGCCATGGTCATCTGGTGCAGCTGCACGTTCCCAGCCCGATCCGAGCTTGCGGCAACAAGTCGGTCCGGCTCGCTGCCTGTATTGGTGATCGTCAGGTAGCCGTCGCCGACCTTGGCGCCCGGCACCATGGAATGCGAGGCAGCATGGTCGATCCTGATGGAAGCCTTGTCCTGCGCCACCGCAGCCGTCGCAATCATCAGGCCCACGAAGAGAGAAACAATCGTCTTCATCATCATCCCCTCCTCAGGCAAAGGCGCGCTTCAGCGGCGGCACGAAGCGGATCACCATCTGGTCGAAGGCGATCATCAGCAGGATCACCAATCCGCTCATCGGAAAGGCGATGGCGAAGGCGAGCACGATGGTCCAGAGCCCGAGATAGACCGAGCGCCGCGGCGGCATGGGCGGCACGCCGAGCCTTCCGGCCGGCCGCCGCTTCCACCACATGACGATGCCGGTCACGCAGGAGAGGATGATGACGAGGCAGGTCGCCAGCATCAGCAATTGATTGAAGAGCCCGAATTCCTGCCCCTGATGCACATTGATACCCCATTCGATCGCCCGACCGAGGAAGGGATACTGCCCGAAGGAGAGATCGATGAGCGGCTTGCCGGAATATTGATCGATATGAAGCGTGCGCTCGTTGGTGAGGTCGTCAGGATAGACCGCCGCCGTATAAACCCCCGTCTCGCTTCCGGGAATGGCGAGATCGAAGCCCGGCGCCATGCCGAGACCCCGCGCAATCTCCACCGCCCGATCGAGGCCAACAGGCTTCATCGACTGCGCCGCCGCAATCTCCGACAGCGGCACCGGCGCCTTCTCGACGATCCAGCCGGCCTTGGGAAGGATATCTTCGGTCACCTTCTGCGATTTCGGCACGGCATCCCACAGCTGCACCGGATAGCCGAGATCGTGGCTCGTCAGCCAGGCATTGACATTGGCGCCCCAATAGCCGGACCAGGGCATGCCCGTCATCGCCATGAAGAAGATCAGGATGCCGGCGAAGGCACCGGTCACCGCGTGGAGATCGCGCCAGAAGACCCGCCGCGAAGCCGTGCCGCGCACGGTTACCACCCCACCCGTCTGCCGCCGCGGCCACCAAAGATAGATGCCGGTCACGACCAGCACCATGGCAAAGCCGCCCGTGATCTCGATCAGCTTGTTGGGCAAGCTGCCGAACAGCGCGAGGCTGTGGACGCGCTTGACGACATAGTTGAACTCCTCGGTGGAGCCAACCGTATCAAGCACCTTGCCGTCATAGGGATTGACGAAGACCAGCGTCTGGCCGGCATCCGAAGACACCGTGACGATCGCCGACCGGTCGAGCCCGGCCGGGTCCTTGTAGGAGCTCGCAACCGAGCCCGGGACGGCAGCCGCTGCGATATCGGCAATCTTCTGCGGCGACAGCGCCTCGCCCGAGGGCACGACGATATAACGATAGGCAAAGACCGTATCGTTGATCTCGTCCTTGAAGAGATAAAGCGAGCCGGTAATGGCAAGGTTCAGCAGGAAGGGAATGACCAGCAGGCCGGCAAAGAAGTGCCAGCGCCAGATGGCGCGATAGAGCGAAACGCCTGGTACGGCGTTCTCTGCCGCCTCAGTGGCAGTGGTGATAGACATGGAAGTGGATCCGAATCCTCGGCCGGCGGCGTCAATGCGGCCCGGCCATGATTGCAAGACGCATCACGGCCTTGGCCGCAATACGGGTTCAGGCAAGGATCGGATTTGCAGGCGGGGCACGCGGCCCGGTATTCGGCGGAAAAAGCTCACGATGAAAGGCCTCGACGCGGCGCGGCAGCTCCACCTTGAACGTAAAGCCGATGCGCGCACCGGTGATATCGGCAGGCTGCGGCAGCACGACGGAAGCGCCGATGCGGCAGGCTTCGCACGGATTGAGATGCGCAATCTTGCCATGCTCCTTGCCGTGGTCATCGACAACGGTAACGCAGAGCGTCGGCAGCGTGCCGTCGGGCAACACATATTGGGCAAGTGCGGCGGGGCTCAGAGCATCTTCGGCGACGGCCGGAACCTGATGCGCAAGACCGACGAAGACGAGCGCGATGGTGCACAGAATGCGCACCAGCCATTGCTCGATCCTGTCCAGACGATGTTGCATCGTTCCCCTGCGCCGCGAGGCCCCTACCTCAGCATCGAATCCGTGATAGCGGCATCCGCGCGAAAGCTCAATGCGACATTCGTGTCGCGCTCCCCACGGGTTCAGATCAATCGCACCCAATCCACCGCTTCCAGCGCATAGGGTGCAAACAGGAAATCGCGGATCGCAGCGATCCGGCCGTTATCCCAATCTACGAGCACGAAATGCGCCGGCCTCTCGGCGGAGCCGCCGGCTGCAAAGACCAGCATTGCCGGGCGGCCTTCGACGGCGCCTAGGGCGAAACGCCATTTGGTTTCTTCGGCATAACGCGTGAAATAGGGGCTGATCTTGTCGCGCCCCTCCCATTTGAGACGATTGACGAGCTCGAGCTTGACGTCGTCGGCGAGCATGGCGCGGATCGCATCGAAATCGCCGATCTGGAACAGGTGGACATATGCGGCGATTTGTTGCCGGGAGGCATCCGAGATCAGCGGCAGCCTGATATCATCGGGTGCCTGCGCCAGTTGCCGCAACGCCGCGCGCCCGCGCTGCAGCGCGGATTTGGCGGCGGCCGGACTGCAGCCTGCAATGCCGGCAATCTCGTCCACGGGATGGCCGAGCACATCCTTGAGGATAACGGCGCAGCGCTGAAGCTCGGGCAGCCGCAGAAAGGTCTGAAAGCTGATCGCGACGATATCAGCCGCGGGAATCGCTGCGGCTTCGAGGTCCTCGGTCAGCGGAACGACCGTGGTGCGGGACCTGCGGCGCAGGAAATCGAGGCTCGCATTATGGGCGATGCGAAACAGCCAGCCCTCGAGATTATCGACGCCGCCGCCCTCGGCGCGTGCCCGCAGCGCCTTGACGAGCGTATCCTGCAACACATCCTCGCCATCGACCGCCGAGCCGGTCATGCGCGCGCAATAGCGGTGCAGCCGCGGCCGCAGCGCTGTCAGGCGATCCTCGAATTCGTCATGGTTCATATCTCGACACCTGCCGGCGCTCTGCCCGCCCCCTTGTAGATACCAACGAGAATGTCCGTCAGGGCCGCCGGCTGTGATAGAAATGGCGAGTGGCTGCTTTCCAATGTGTGGATCATTGTCTTGTTGCCGAGGGCTGCGTCAACCGTCGCAATCATGTGGTCCTGCCCGGTCACCGGTATCGCGCGGTCCTGCGTGCAGCGAATATAGTGGCGCTGCACCGTGCCAAAGCGCTCCGTCGTGATCTGCGATGGGCTCAAGGCGCCGGCGTTCGACTCGTCGCAATGAAGCTGCGCCGCCGCCTGCTCGAATTCGGCCTGCGGCACATCGGCATAGAACGATGCCTTGAGCAGCGACCGATAGGTATCGTCGGCCGATCCGGCATTGATCCGCGTCGCGCCGATGGCAACGGGATCTCCAATGAAGAGCTGCGGCGCCAAGGCCGAAGACAGGCTTTCATGCTGCAGCATCGCAAGCAGCGGCATGCCGTTCGGCACCAGGAAGCCGGCAAGGTAGACGACAGCGAGAAGCAGGTCCGGAACCTGCTCAGCCACAGCCGAAATCGTCATCCCGCCAGCCGAGTGCCCGACCAGGATGACCTTGCCATCGCCGAGTGACACGGCCTGCCTGACCAGAGCGACGACCGCCTGCGTCCGCTCCTCCTGCGTCACGCCTGCGATCGGCGACGGCTCGGCGGCAAAGGCCGCCGGGTCGAACGGGCGAAAACCGAGCGATCTCGGCGCGACCGCATGGACCCCGGCGCCGGGAAGATCGGGCGTCATCGCGGCAAAGCCCCGGGCCTCGAGGATGGGCGTAACCCTGCCCCAGGCGGAGTGGTTGTGCCAACCGCCATGGACCAGGACAAAAGCTGCTGCAGGTTTCGACATCGTCGATCCCCTTCTGTGATCTTGCATTCTCTTGACAGTCGATTGCTTCAGACTTCCCTGTTCTCGAACAGGAACATTTGAACGCCTGACGCATCGGGTGCAAAAATCAGGCGATCCGCCCGTGCCGCCTGTCCTTCCGGGCTTGCGAACGCCTTTCCCATCGCCTCAAGATCATCGAAATACAGCGTCCCGATGAGATAGATATCGGAGCCTCCGACAGGCGATGCGATCGGACCGTGGCTGATCTCATATTTCCGGAGCCCCGGAAGCTTCTTGGCCAGAGGAATGTGGGTTTCGAAATAATGCCGGTTGAAGGCATCAATATCTTCAGGTGTACGGTAGATCACGACCATCCGTGCCATTGCAGTTCTCCTTTTGCTGATTGTTTCTTGCCCCTGTACGCGTGCTTGCGCGCAGCACTCACCGGCCTTCGCTCAACACCGCCGAGCCCACGATCGACTCCAGGCTCGCCAGCTCGAGGATTTTGGGAAGATAGGCTGTCATGCGCGGATCGCTGCGCATCGCCTCGACGGCCGCTGCACTCTCCCATTCGGAGTAGATGACGACGCTCGCCCCATCCTTTGCCGCGATCAGCCGGGTCGTCTTCCAGCCGGCAAGCGTGCGGATCACCGTGTCGGTGTTCTGTTTCAGAAGTGCCATCAGCGCGTCCTGCTTCGATGGTTCGACTTTGAGAAGATTGATCAGAGTGATGGTTTCGTCGGACATGGCTGTTCCCTTCAGTTGCGGACACACCAAAGACGAAACGGAGAATGGAAACGGATCGCGCCGGTCGAAAAATTCCGTATCCCTGGAGAACGGACCCTGCCCTGATCCTCGAGCAGTGAAAGCGCCATCGGCGTTTCCTGGGGCGGCACACGCAGCCTTGCTGCGTGTGCCGGTCAGGGCGCACAGCACGGTCAGTCCACGGCAAGGCGAAAACCTTGTTCTGCGCATCAGTGTCGGGCCGGAATATCCCGATGATCCGATAGCCGATATCAGGGCGCTACGCGCCGAGATCTCGGCCAGGCTGGAGCATGGATGCGCAAGCGGCCAATCGCGTGCGGTCGAGCTTAGGCGACCGTCTCGAAGACGGCGCGGTTTTGCTCGACGAAAGCCTCCACCGTCATTGGCGGCGTTCCCGTGAACTGCTCGATGACGTCGTTGGTCCCCGCAAAGACGCCGTTGCGGCAGTCCTCGGCGATGCACAGGAAGTGCTGGATGATGAAATCGTCAAGGCCGAAACTCTTCAGGCGCGCTGTATAGGCTTCGGCAGTCGCTGGCCGGTAGCCGATCTTGCGGCCGAGCACCTCGCTCATCCTTGCGGCGATCTCCGCCTCGCTGAGCTCCACCGGGCCGAACAGCGGATAGATCTTGCCGGCGTGCTCGGCCGGGTTTTCCAGCATGGCCGCAATCAGCCGTGCCTGGTCCTCGCCAGCAACAGGCGCATGCCTTCCCTCGCCATAGGGCAGCTCGATGACGCCCTCATTGGCAATGACATTGCTCACCCAGGGGAATGTCAGCCATTCGGAGAAGAAGGTCGGGCGGATATGGGCGGTCGGCACACCCGACCAGTCCAGCACGCGCTCGGCGACCCAATGGTTGCGGGCAGCATGGCTTTTCGCCACCTCGCGCGCCGAAATCTGCGACATGTTGACGATGAGCTCGAGCTTTGCCCGCCGTGCGGCATCGGCAAAGTAGGCCGTCACATCGATGAGATCCGGGCGGATCGGATAGCAGAGATAGGCGGCATTCACGCCCGCGACCGCGCTGATGACGGCATCGTGGTCGGTCAGATCGCCGACTACGACCTCCGCCCCCGCCTCGGCGAGTGCTTGAGAACGCGCATCTTCCTTATGCACGAGCGCGCGCACCTTGTGGCCCTTTTCCAGGAGGATGCGGGTCGTATGCTTGCCGGTTTTGCCTGTGGCTCCGGTCACCAGATAGGTCTTGGACATGGTCTTCTCCAGTTGTGAAAAGGGCGCAGGATTGCGCCGAAGCGAACCACGAGGCTCGCCCGTTATAAATCGCCCGCCCCTGAAATTTAGATTACGAGTGACATCTAATTAGATGTTAGGTACAATCTAAATTGTCAAGGTGCTGGAGACCGGAAATGCGAAAATCAAACGAGGAAGCGGCAAGGACGCGCCAGACCATCGTCGCCACCGCAGCCGACGAGATAAGGCGTTCGGGCATTGCTGAAGCAAGCGTCGCCGACATCATGGCCGCTGCCGGCCTGACGCCAGGCGGCTTCTACCGCCACTTCGAAAGCAAGGATCATCTGGTCGCCGAAGCGCTGGGAAAGGCTGGAGAGCAACTCACCGAAAACCTGCAGAAAGTGGCAGCGCAGGGCACCTACGACGATCTCGTCAATGCCTATATCGGCGCCACCAACAAAGACCCTGATGACGTGCCCTCCTGCCCCTTGGCCGCCCTCGGCAGCGAGATCGCCCGCTCCGGCCCCGAGCCGCGTGAGACGGTGACCAAACTCATGGAAGACATGTTCACGCTCTTCGGCCCCGGCCCCGCCGGCAACAAGGCCGCAAGACGAAAGGGCATGGCCGCCTTCGCCACGCTTGTCGGTTCGCTGACGCTGGCGCGGATTGCGACGGACAAGGATATGGCCGATGAGATTCTCGATGTTGCGAGGCAGAAGCTGCATCGGGGATAAGCGTGGTCGCTATAATGAGCGCTCGACGCCACGACACCCCCCTTGTAACTTG
>UCKU01000047.1 GCA_900473185.1 Hyphomicrobiales bacterium
TGCGGGATCATGTTGAAGAGAGGAGAGATCGACGCGTAGTTCGAACGCAGTGAAACCGGATTGCATCAATTGTCCTATAGGAGATGTAGTGTGGGTGCCAATTGCTTCGATCTGATGTTCGAAGTACCGCCTTCTTTTTTGCCAATGTCCAGCATAGAGACCCTATGGAGAGAACACCGTTGCGTTGGTTCAGTTCGTTGGGCCCACTCTGACGCTTGCTGTATCTGTGGCAGGCCATGCTGTCACTGCGTACGAACAGAATGCTCCTCGCTATTGTTGACGTTGGAGTGGCAATCGGAACTGCCCGACGGTTGGAACAATCAAAGATCCGCAATAGCGTAGGTCGGCCTGAAGGCCGGCCGCACTAATTGCCTATTGGAGCGATTCGCGCTTGCACACGTGAAAATCCACCCATCCTGGAGCGAGATCGTCGTCACGGGCCTTGAGGGAACGCCAGTCGGTAAACATTTGGCGAACTTCACCGAGCGGCCTCCATTTGTCCGGCGGCAACTCCAAGCCAAACAAGCCGCTCGTTTCGCCATTGAACTTGGCGTCTGCATATTGGCCTTCGCGGGCCGGGATCGGTGGCCGCACCGAGATGTTCATCGCCTGGTTCACAATCTGCCCGACCTCGTAACCGCACTCGGCGAGGACGTCGATATCGCTTTCGTCGTTCGCTTCCACGGAAACAAAAGTCGGTCTGCGCCCATCCTTCAGAAGCTGGTCCCGGAATAAGATATCGGCACCTTCAAGGTCACACTTCACGTAGCGTGGAACGCCGTAGGTGTCGAAAAGCTCGGCAAGGTTCGTTGTGTCGACTTCCAACGCCACGGAGGCATAGATACCTTTCCCCGCATTACCTTCCTGGAGGCTGCCCCAATCGTCTTTGTCCGGAACCGAGTAGAAGGTGGCGGTCCGGCCCGCTTCTTCGTGCAGCGCTTTGTTTACTGCCACGAAACGGTTTCTGTACCGCGCCAGCCGGGTACGCGCTAAGGTGCAGAGCGATGGCACTGCCTCAAGACCAACGACGCGAAACCCCTTTGAGAGATAAAAGGCGGAGTCGTATCCCTTGTGAAGGCCAAGGTCGAAAATGAGATTGGGATCAGCTTCCGGCCCTGGTGTCAGCCAACCAGTTTCGACAACTAAGTTGTTCGGCGGTGCGCTCTTTCTAAGGAAGGGCAGTTTCATATGTTCTCCCTTGCTCGCTGGCAGGCGAAACATAACAAGCCTTTTCGTCGGCCACTAGGGTGCAGCTCTCCTCCCGGGGGCCTTTCTTCCGCGGGATCCCAACGCCTCAATGCGTTGGTAGCTTCGGTCAGTTGCTTGGTGCAACACCAACCTGTTGGCGATTGTAACGTCCGACACATTTCGTGTTGCGCAACCATCGTACGTCTCGCACGATAATCTTTCGTCGGAGGGGAATGGCCTAACCATCCCCCCATTGTGGGTGTACGCCATGAGTCATGGAGAGACCGGTACGCTTTTTGTCAGGGCGGTCGTTTCCTTGGGGCTGCAGGTGGTATTCTGCCCTATTTTCTTCTCTGCACCTGATCCTTGCCCTCTTAATCCACAGGGAATTTTGTTCCTGCTGCGTTCCTGAATTTTGACGATGTCAACGCGGAGCGCAGGCTGCTGCTTCCCTATCGCGCGCCCAGCTGTCGGCTTGCTCGTGCGCAAAGCCATTTTGCGCCATCCTGGGGCGTTATCCGATGGGGCCAACAGAGGTACCGGGCGGTCGATCCATTCTCTTACTTTTTTACGTTCCATTCGGCAGTACTACGAAGGTAGTTGGAGGTAAAAACAGCCTCATCGGAAGGCCGGGCTACGAGACCATATGGGACTTTCCGAGTTGGCTTTACACCATGGCGTCAGAGGCGTTCGCCGCTGAGCGGCCGGCAGTCGGACAAAAAAAGGGTCGCGGGGGGAGGCCCGATAAGCACGAGGGCCGGGCCCCTGCCTATCAAAGGTTCCGCTCTCCGAAATCTACGACAATTTACCAATGTCTTTCGGCCCGGCGGCTGCAGTCTAGGCCACCGCCGAGCATGGGGTTAGTTGCTTACGGCGTGGGTACCGGCGGTCTGCATCGGAACAGATCGCCAGTGGAACTTCGGGGACGTGCCGGGTAGTGCTATTCAGCTTTGCAGGCTGCGTCTCGCCTATCCACCAGGCCGGCAATAATCAGACACGTGCCGATAGTCGTCAGGCACACGAATGATAGAGTTGCCAGAGACCATGTTTCAGCGCTGCTTCTCAGCCACAGCCCGAGGGCAATTAAGATCACCGCCACGCCTACGGCGATGACGATGTTCTCGAATGCTAATTGATAAGTCGGTGTTTTCGTCATCTCGCTGCGATAGAATGTCATGCGGATCGACGCAACGTCCGCTTCTTATTTTTCCTGTTAGAGAATCGGGCATGGGCGACTGCGATGTGGCATCGAGAGTTGACGAACGCCGATGATGCTTCATCATGAGCCAATGTTACCGATACATCCAAGCTGCGCCGACGATGACCCCGAGCGCTTTCTGAAGTGCCAGGAGGCTCTACAACCGGCATTCAATCTACTGATCTCCTATGCGGTCCAAGCCGGATGGCGCGAAAACGAGGTACTGGCGGCTGCGATTGATCTTGCCGACCGCCAAGCCCTAGCGAACATCGAGAGTGCCGATGTCGATCGGATATTAGCAGTGTTGAAGAAGCGCTAGACCGCATCTTAGTGACGAATCGATATGCCGCCCCTAAGATGTGCAACTAGAACGCATTCCCATCCCGCGTTGTTCTCTCCGCGAACAATGATGCCTGGTGGGATGTCAATCGGCGCGGAATGTTGACCCCTGCTAAGGCGTCGCTCATTCTGACGACCACCGGCATATGGGGTCTATGAGTTAAGAAATGGCGGTTCGGGGTTGCCTTTAGACACTTCGGGGGGCATTGAGGTTCAACTCTCATTTCGGGGATGTGAATAGGATGCGCTCAGTAGAGTATCGCGGCTTCAATGATGCCCTTCTGTCCCTAAGAGGGATTGCGGCCTGCGCCGTCTTGGTTTTCCACGGAATGCTTGTCTTCAAGGTCGATGGGCTGAGCTTCGGCCCTTACGATCACACATTCCTGTCGTTTGCCTCCGACGCCGGCATCTCGGCTCATATCGAGAAATTTATCGTGCTGTCGGCAAATGGTCACGCCGCCGTGACATTTTTCCTCGTCCATAGCGGTTTCGTCCTCGCCCTCTCCATGAGCCGAATGAGTTGGGGATCAGGCCTTCAAGAAAAAGTGACGGCTCTGGTTGCCTACGCGGCCAAGCGTATATTTCGTCTCTGGCCAATGATCATCGTAAGCTGCGTCTTAGCCTTCGGATATCAACTCATCGGACACAAGGTCGCGAGCCCCTCTCACTCGACTTGGTATGCCGCGTTTTTTACGTCTCCGACCGATTTCAGCGATCTACTTCACAACGTCGCTTTGCAACAATTCAATCTTGTCCCCTTTCTGTGGAGTCTTCTTGTTGAGACGTACGGATCAATCCTTATGCCGTTGTTCTATTTTCTCGGCCGCCGAGTATTTACAACTTATCTATTGATCGTTGGCTTCTACCTGCTGGCTTGGGCAGTTCCGCCTAACGCCTTTATTTTGGTCAATGGCTGGACATTCGCCGCGCTATCGACAGTATTCGTGTTTTGCTTCGTAGTTGGGACCATGACCGCATTCACTCGCCAAGATCTGCCGCAAAGACCTGCTTGGATCAGCCAGAACGCTCTTATTCTAGTGAGCTTCATATTCCTGGTGTCAGCGCGGTGGGCGCTTCCAACCATAGGCGGGGCTGTCGTCATCGAAGCTTTGGCCTCGGCAGTCATCGTTTATAGCGTCTATTACCATCAGGACGGTCCACTACAGTGGTTCTGTAACTTACCGATCGTGAAGTTTTACGGGCTGATCTCTTTCAGCCTCTACGTAAACTCCCTGCTCTGCATCCACATTTCAGGTCAAATCCTGGCGAGGTTGGTGCCAGCCTCTTTCATAGAAGGGAACGGCCTGATCATGAATATGATTGCCCTAGTGCTGGCCGCAGTTCTGGTAACGCCCCTCTCGTACGTGACGTTCCGCTTGATCGAAGCACCATTCATGAAAGTCGGGAAGCAAATTGCCGCTCTTGTAGAGAGCCGATCCGTTGCTATCCGTGCCTAGGCAGCCGGAGTTGACGCGTTGAGACATTCCCCAATGAAACACTTGCCAACAGAAGGATCATAGTGGATTGCGCGACCTGTTGACGTGCAATGCTCAAGGGAATGCCCTCGGATGGAATTCGATTTGACTTGGATTCTATCGAGATTCCTACCTATCCTGCACCTTCGCATCGTGGCATCCCACGCGGTAGTAGCGTTATGAGCGATAGAAAAATTTTCATTGTCGGCGCTGGCGGGCTTGGCCGAGAGGTCTTGGCGACCTTAGAAGCGTCAGGCGAAGACGTTTGCGGATTTCTTGTTGAAGGTAATTTCCCCGCAGGGCAAACCGCGGGCATTCCAGTCTACAACGATTCCACGATGTGGCTAGCCGCGGAGACTATCGCTGTTGCGATCGGTGATGCGGTAGTACGCAGACGGTTGGCACCTATTGTCAAAGACCGATCATTTGTCACTAGACACCCGGCAGCGAACATCGGGCCTCGGGTATCCATTGGGATGGGCACTGCAATCATCGGCATTGCCAACATTACTTGCGATGTCTCGATCGGCGACTATGTCCTCATTAACCCCGGATGTACGGTTTCCCATGATTGCAGTATAGGCTCTTTTTCAAATCTGGGGCCCTCTGTTTCCCTGGCAGGAAACGTACATGTGGGACAAGGCGTTAATTTAGGCACCGGCGCGATAGTTTTGCCCGGCTGCACCATCGGGGACGGGGCTACAATAGCCGCAGGAGCCGTCGTCACCAAACATGTCGAGCCTGGCACGACGGTCTATGGAGTCCCCGCCAAGCGATCTGTATAGCGATGTCACGCCGGTAGGCGATCCGACAGACCGAACATCGAACAACGACCACCTCACGGAGCATATCGTGATTCCAATCCTGGTACCCCAACTGCCTGAGGCTATCGCGCTTATTCCCTATCTTAAGAGAATAGATAGTTCGCGTATTTACACTAATTTCGGACCTCTTGATCGCGAATTTCGGTCCCGGCTTGGACAGCTTGTTAACGCACCCGGCGTCAGCTTGGTCAGCAATGGTACGACAGCTATCGAACTTGCATTGAGATCGCTCAATCCAGTTCCTGGTGGTATATGTCTTATGCCGTCCTACACTTTTGTCGCATCCGCCCATGCGGTTGCGAATTCGGGACTCGAGCCATACTTCTTGGATGTCGATGAGCAATCATTGATGCTCACGCCTGAGATTGTTAAAAATGCGCTGGAGAGGCAACCTTCAAAACCGGCGGCGGTTCTGGTTGTAAGTGCTTTTGGCGCCCCACTTGATATTGACGGGTGGGATGCCTTCACAACGCAGACGGGAATACCCGTCGTTTTCGACGGCGCCGCAGCCATAGCCAATATTAATCGTGTGGGTCTCAATCCAATATGCGTTAGTCTGCACGCAACCAAAACGCTCGGAATCGGCGAAGGCGGAGCAATATTAACTTCGAACCCGGAATTGAGTGACCATATCACCGCGATGACGGGGTTCGGATTTACTGGCGCCGCACGAGTCTCGCAGTTTCGTGGCGGAAATTACCGAATTTCCGAATATACGGCGGCTGTCGGCCTCACCGCCCTTGACCAGTTATCGGCGCGTATCAGCCATTTGATGAGCGTTGCGCAGATATATCATGGCGCTCTTCGCGGAAAACAAACCGTGATACAGGAGGGCAAGGGCACCTCTTGGATATCTTCCACGTTTAACGTTCGTGTTCCGCGTTCGGACGTTAGCGGAACAATCGAGAGACTTGAAAAGGCAAATATACCATGGCGCCGCTGGTGGGGGCATGGATGCCATACTCATCCCGCTTTTTCGTCGGCCAAACGCGATCAGCTTCCAGTTACGGAAATAGTCTCCGAACAAATTATTGGCATTCCATTCCACGATTTCCTTACTGAGATCGAAGTTCGTGAGGTAGCGAATTGCCTCGCGTAGATTCGACGCCCCTGCTGAGCTTCATTGTACTTTCGTATAATTATGAGAAGTACATTGGTCAGACCATACAAAGCATTCTTGATCAAACCATACAGGATTTCGAGATTGTCGTCGTCGATGACGCCTCGAAAGACGGGTCATGTGCCGTTGTAGAGGGCTTCAATGATCCTAGAATTCGGCTATTTCGAAGCGATGTGAATCTTGGAGGAGCGCGATCCTACAATCGTGCCGTGCAGATGGCCCAAGGTGATTGGCTTGTCAACTTGGATGCCGACGATTGGATTGCGCCCAATAAGTTAGCCATCCAGTTGGCGGCTTCCGCGGCAAATCCCGACGTGCAGATCATTGGGACCCATGTTTCGTACGTTGACGACCAAGGGCATCCGCATCCTAATTCAGCCGATCTTGATGAGTACACCAACAGCAAGTGGGATCCGAATCTGGTCGAAAACTGGATTGGACACAACCGCTTGTGCCGGTCATCAACTATCGTAAAGCGGAACGCTCATCTCGATATAGGGCTTGATGATCCTGATATGGTCCGAGCGCCGGACTATGAACTGTGGACTAGGGCACTGCGAGAAGGATGCCGATTTCTTGTCGTGCCAGAGAAGCTGACGACAGCGCGGATTCACTCGCGTGGCGTTACGCATGGAAATAGCTTGGAATCGTTCGTCGAGAGGGCGTGGGTGGGTTTGCACAATCTACGACCACATATCGAGAGATTGTCGGCTTGGCCGAGTTTCGAGCAACTTCTGGAAACAGTAGCGACTGACGCCAACATTTCCGCTCTTGATGCCAAACGGCGATATCGGCTGCTAGCTAGCTTCGTACTCGATATCGAATGCCGGAGTTTTTCCGAATTCCAGCGATTCCTCGAAAAGAATGACAGTGAAGTAGAGAATATTGGCAAACGCCTGTTTGTGCTTGCCTCTAGCTCGGTGAACAAAAGCAGGGCAGAAATTGAACGCTATGTGGAAGCACGAGATTTTTGGCACAGAATCGCCACGCAACCGCTGTGGCTGCGTCTATTGAGAAAGATTTCACCGATCAAAAGCGGTGCCAAATCATAGCGCCTGCTAAGACTCGCTGTAGAATTGTAATATTTACCAAAATTCGGAGATTTGGGTGAGCATGTCAGGCAGCGTTAAAATAGTAGCTTTGATGCCCTTTCTCGTGAAAGGAGCGCTTTCGCTTATAATTTTTCGAGAACTGCAATCGCGTGGCTTTGATGTGATCATCGTATATTACATGGCTGAGGCAGTTGGATATACCTCTGATCCGTGTGAAGATTTTCGCAAAAGCGGCCGGCTTGTTGACTTGACGAATAGCACTTCATCACAAGCGGTTGATGTAATTTCCAATTTGTATGCTGAACAGAAAGTACAGTTGCTACTCCAAGTAGGAGCCCCGCAAGCCTATAGACAAATTCCCTACATTAAAGAGCGGTGTCCTGACCTTCGCATTTGCGACCTAATTTATAACCCGATTGGCCATACCACAAATCACTTCCTGTATGAGAACGCTTTTAACGCTGCGATAGTTGAAAGTCAGGTTATGCAAGACTTCGTCAACCAAAATACTTCGTTACCTAATAAGGCGACATATGTGGTGGAGAGTGGCATAGATCTAACCGATTTTCATCCCGTTTCAAGACCTGCGGACGACCATGAGCCTTTCGTGTTGGGTTACGTCGGACGAATGTCGGCCGAAAAAAACCCGCTCGGGTTTATCGAAATGGCGGAACGGCTAAGTGAAGTTATTTCGAATTTGTCATTCAAGATATTCGGTGAAGGCCCTCAGCTCCAAGAAGTACGCAATCGGGTCCGTTCAAGTCCTGCGTCAAGTTTAATCAGCATCCAAGGGTATGTAGCTCATGTGCGAGATGCAATGGGCCAGATCGACTGCCTAGTGGTTCCATCCAAGGTTGACGGACGTCCCAACATCGTGATGGAAGCGAACGCCTGTGGGGTACCAGTGGTTGGCGCACCCGTCGGCGGAATTCCGGAGCTGATTAAAGAAGGAGTCAACGGCTATATCAGGTCGCCCTCGGATATAAGCGGTCTGAAAGACGTGGTCGAGAAACTTGCGGGCGATAAAGCTTTCATGCAAGGGATCCGAAATAGTAGCAGGTCCACTGCTGAGATCAGCTTTGATCGAACCAGAATGTTTTCCGACTATGCCCGGCTGTTTTCCGATCTCGCCAAAAGCTCATAACGCGATGCAGCAATGGCCAGCAATCGATCTACGCAAATAGTCGTGTCACATTATTTTAACGCTGACAGACCCAATCGCTCGCCGTTGTAGCTTCGCTGACGAAGCTCTTGCCACCAAACTGAATTGTCCAAGTACCATCTAACGGTCTTCTGAAGACCTTGCTCGAATGTGAAGCGCGGCCGCCAGCCGAGTTCCAACTCGATTTTGCTGGCGTCGATTGCATATCTGAAATCGTGGCCCGGGCGATCATCCACGAACTGAATCAGCCGCTCCCTGCTCCCCCCGTCGTCAGGAATGAGCTCATCCAAAATTCGGCAAATCTCCTTGACGACGGAAAGATTCGCTCGTTCCGCGTTGCCGCCAATATTGTATTTTTCGCCAACGCTGCCGCGTTCGAGAACAAGACACAGAGCCTCGGCGTGATCTTCGACGAAAAGCCAATCCCTTATGTTTGCCCCGTTGCCATAGACGGGCAGCGGCTTTCCTTCCAAAGCTGAAATGATCATCAATGGAATGAGCTTTTCAGGAAAGTGGTAGGGACCATAATTATTGGAACAATTCGTCACGACAACTGGTAGACCATAAGTATGGTGCCACGCCATCACTAGGTGGTCAGCGCCGGCCTTGCTGGCGGAATAAGGAGAATTGGGCGAATACGGCGTACTCTCACTGAAAAAGCCTGTCGTCCCAAGGCTGCCAAAAACCTCATCGGTCGAGATATGATGGAAGCGAAAACCCTCCCTGGAAACCTGGTCCAACTTGCTCCAATGGTGTTTAGCCGCCTCGAGGAGATTTGCCGTACCGACAACATTCGTCGCAATGAACGCCAAAGGCCCATCGATCGATCGGTCCACATGAGATTCGGCCGCCAAATGCATGACGGCATTCGGCTGATGGACCTGAAAAACCCGTGTCAGTTCATCGAGGTTGCGAATGTCCACTTTTTCGAAAGATACACGCTCGTTGAAGGAATGCCTTGTAATGTCGAGATATCCTGCGGCATAAGTCAAGCTGTCCAGCGCGACGATGGAATGTTCCGTGTGGGCCAATAGATGACGACATACCGCTGAACCTATGAAGCCTGCAGCACCCGTGACCAAGATTTTCATCCTACACTCCAATCATCAAAACACTTCTGCCGAACATATCCGTCGGCGCTCGGCAATCGACTTCCTCGGGTTTGCACTTTCACGACAGAACTCACTAATATGAACATGCAAGGGGATGGCGCGGTCTATAAACGAAAATCCGGACCTCGACTAGTTTATGTCGTCACCGAAGATTGGTTCTTCGTCACCCATTTCCTGCCTATGGCGCGCGCCGCTCAGACGGCCGGGTTCGAAGTCGTGGTTGTCACAAGACGGGGAGAGCGGGTCAAGGAAATAGAGAGCGAAGGATTTCGCCTGGTCGCACTTGCCGCGGACCGTTCGTCATTCGGGGTCAGGTCCTTGCTCTCAACCTTATTTCGCCTACGCTCGATACTTGTAGAAGAACATCCGGATATCATTCATGCGATTGCACTCAAGTCGATCATCCTCGGAGGAATTGCCAACCTTATAGGAAGCAGGAGCGCGGGTGTCTTTTCCCTGACGGGACTGGGCTACCTATGGAGCGGCGACATGCCAACCTTGCGGATTTCGCGCGCTGCGATTCGATTTATCCTGCGTCTCTTGGGTATGCGTTCGGCGACGAGATTCACTTTCGAAAATGAAGACGACTCTCGGGAGTTTTCGCGTTTAAAACATAAGGTGGTTATAGGTGGTTGGGGAGCTGATCCAGCCGCCTTCCAAGCAAAAGACGCGCGTAACGCATCGCCGATCCGTGTGCTTTATCTCGGACGAATGCTCAAGGCCAAAGGGATCGAGCTAGCCGTTAAGGCCGTCCAACTCGCAAGAAAAACAAGCGACGTTAAACTTGAACTGTGGGGAACCCCCGATCCCGGTAATCTTACAAGCCTGACGGAAGAGCAACTGCTCGATTTTTCGAAACTTGAGGGTGTGCAGTGGTGTGGCCGTTCCACGGACGTTTCCGTCACCTGGCAACGCGCCGATATCGCAATCCTACTTTCCGAGCGAGAGGGCATGCCACGGTCTCTGATAGAAGCAGCGGCGACCGCATTGCCGATGATCGCCTTCGATGTCGCCGGCTGTCGATCGATTGTACGAGATGGTATAAATGGATTTCTCGTCCCTTCCGGAGATGTTCGGTCCGTTGCCGAGGCAATCGTTGAGCTGGCCGGAGATACCGAATTGCGCACACGTATGGGTAAAGCTGCGCGATCTGACTTTGAGCAGAAGTTCTCCACCGATAGCGTTGTTCCCAGGATCCTCAGGATCTATTTTGACCTTGTTCCATATCCGCAGATACGCTAATTGCGGCTCGGCAACCAAGAGAGACGGAAGAGAATTCGCGATGATTGACCTGCAGAGTTTTTACCGCGGGAAGAATGTTCTCGTAACCGGCGCTGGCGGCTTTATTGGCAGCCATCTGGCGGAAGCCCTCGTACGAGCCGGCGCCAACGTGACTGCGATGATCAAATACGGCTCATCATCCCATTGGGGCAATTTGGAACATGCCGAGATTGACATCAAGCGGGCGCTAAAAGTCGTCGCCGGCAATATCGAGGACTCTGATTTCGTCATGAACATCGTCCAGGGCCAGGATGTCGTCTTTCATCTGGCTGCTCTGATCGCCATCCCCTATTCTTACGTCGCTCCAAGAAGCTACGTTCGAACGAATGTCGAGGGTACGTTGAATGTGGTCGAGGCAGCGCGGAGATTCGGCACAAGCCGTGTCGTGCATACTTCGACCTCGGAAGTCTATGGCACCGCTTTGCGCGAGCCGATTGACGAAGATCACCCGCTTCAGGGCCAATCGCCCTATTCCGCTTCCAAAATCGGTGCGGACAAGATTGCGGAAAGCTACCATCGCTCATTCTCTACCCCTGTCGTCACGCTGCGACCTTTCAATACTTTTGGGCCTCGTCAGTCGGCTCGCGCTTTCATACCGACAATCATCTCCCAGGCAGCAACACGCGATGGCATCGAACTGGGCGCACTCGATCCGATGCGAGACATGACATTCGTCGGTGATACCGTTGCCGGCTTTCAGTTGGCAGGCGCGACGAGCGGTATCGACGGCCAGACCATCAACTTGGGAACCGGCAGCACGGCATCGATTGGCGACTTCGCCACGAAAATCCTCAGCTTGATGAATTGCGACAAGCCGGTAACGCAAGACCCAAAACGCATGCGCCCCGCGGAAAGCGAAGTTCTAAAGCTAGTATCAGATAACAGCAAGGCCAAGCGTCTTCTTGGTTGGACGCCTGCAACATCGATGGAAGACGGTCTGAGGCAAACCATATCGTTTGTAGAAGCCAACATTCATCTGTACCGTCCTACAGAATATACCGTTTGATCGCAGGCACACTTAAAGGACCGGCTATGAAAGCTATTGTTATGGCTGGAGGCAAGGGAACACGGCTTCAGCCGTTCACCGCCTCTTTTCCAAAGCCTCTTGTTCCGCTGGGGGACATGCCCGTGCTGGAACTGCTTTTACGCCAACTGAAGGCGGCAGGCGTGGAAGAGGTTATTCTCGCCGTCAATCATCTGCATCACCTGATCCGGGCCTTCTGTGGTGACGGCTCGGCATTCGGCCTTAAGATTGACTATGTGCTCGAGGATACGCCGCTGGGAACCGCGGGGCCGATAGCCGCTGTGCTCGATCAGATCGGAGAAGACTTCATCGTCACCAATGGAGACCTGCTCACCAACTTTTCGATCCCCGATATGGCCCGCAAACACATGGATTCTCGCGCAAGCGCATCGATTGCGGTCTATGAGCGGAAGGTCAATATCGATTTCGGTCTGGTTGAGGTTGATGACCATATGCGCCTGACCGGTTATCGTGAAAAACCCTCCTATTCTCATCTCGTGAGCATGGGACTTTACATACTGAACAGGGAATCGGTTGCACCTTACCTTGAAGTTGGCGTTCGTCTCGATATGCCACAGTTGATGCAATCACTGCAACAGACCGGAAAAACAGTACAGTGTCAGCAGCAGGACTGCGTTTGGTTGGATATCGGTCGTCCGGACGACTACGCTTCTGCCCAGCAAATATTTGAAAATCAGCGAAGCCTCTTTTTGAAGGACTAGGCCATGGCTGTTGCCTTGGTGACGGGCGCCAGAGGATTCCTGGGCAACTATATCTGTCGCGAAATTTTGGATCGCGGCGATGAATTGATACGTCTCAGTCGCGGCCAGAGGGTTGAGGATGAAAGGGGATTTCTTCTTTCTCCGAAACCGACAGCGGCGGAGATCTGTCGGATCATTGACGAAACGGACGCAGCGACCATCTACCACCTCGCCGGCACCAGTCAAGCCTCGGACTTGGAGGCGCTCTATCAGGCGAATGTCATTTTTGCCCAGTCCGTGCTGAGTGGCTGTGCGATGGCGAAGGCTCCGCCAAAGGTTGTGTTGATCGGAAGCGCTGCCGAGTACGGTAAGCCAGTCAGCTCGGACAGGATCTCACGCGAAGGCGACATATGCAGTCCGCTATCCGCCTATGGTATCTCTAAGCTCGCCCAAACGCACCATGGCTTGGCGGCGAGCGAAGCAGGATTGCATGTTACTGTTGCGCGCCTTTTCAATCCTATCGGAATCGGCAGTCCGGCAAACACTGCTCTTGGGAGCTTCGTGCGTCAGATAGCTTCGATGACTGATGAAGGCGGAATACTCCGAACGGGTTCTCTTCACAGTATTCGCGATTTTATCGACGTCCAGGACGCTGCACGCATTATAGCGCAGCTTCCATTGCTCTCCGACGTTCGGGGCAAAGTCTACAATATCTGCACCGGTAACGGCTCCGAGCTGCAGGACATAGTATCGCATCTGATAGAAGTTTCAGGCATACCGGTCGAGCATCAGGTGGAAGTCAGTCGCCGCGGCACAAGCGATCTCGATAAAGTTGTAGGAAGCAACGAGAGACTTCGTGGGCTCGGACTTGATATACCCACGCCTGATATTCGGTCCCTTCTGGAAAAAATGCTATCGTACGAGCGCGCGATCGTCCGGAAATCTTGAACGTGAATATTGTCCCCCTGTCCGTAGTAATTCCGACTTTTCGTGACGGCGAAGCGCTGGCGCGCGCCCTAGCGTCGATAGCCCACCAGACTTGGCGACCAACAGAGATTATTGTCGTAGACGATGCTGGCAACGACGATGCATGCGCGACGTCCAGGCCTGATTTTGCTGATCTACCGATCAGGCTTGTTCGGCTTGAGCAGAATGTGGGGCCTGGCGGCGCGCGCAACGCAGGCATATCCGCTGGCAGCGAACCCTATATTGCTTTTCTGGACGCTGACGACGAATGGCACGCCGAAAAGGTGGAACGCCAGATGAAGGTGATGCAGGCGCCTGAAGCTCCGGCCTTCTCTTCCCACTTAAAATTGTTCTCAAGCCAGGACTGGCCCTCACGACTCACTGAAGATGCCACTGAATTCGATCACTGGGATATACTCCTCAAAAATCCGGCCGCGATTTCAACCGTGATGATGAGACGCGATTCAATTCGTTACCTTTTTCCGGAGTGGTATGCCGGTGAGGACTATGCATTTGTCGCAGCAAATTTGCTTTCGGGAATAACTGCCAGGAAAATAAATCTCGCGCTGGCACGAGCCGACAAGCTGGCATTCGGCGCAAGCGGTCTGAGCGCAAGAATGCTTGACATGCAACTAGGCGAGATGCGCGTGCATCGCTTTCTAATGCGCCAAGGGCTTGTTGGATTGCCCGAATATTGTGTTCTGGTCCCTTGGACTCTTCTGAAGTTTGCGCGCCGAATTGTATTGCATATGCTACGCGCTTGGCGTCTCAGCCGCTAGGCGCTTGATGTTGATAGCAGCCTCGAGTGCGGCCTCGTAATTGGCCCCCATTTGCCTCTCAGATAGCATTCGGCTCGCTACTTCGCGGGCTGCGCTTTTCATTTCCCTCAACTTGCTCCTGTCCGAGACGAGAGAGCGAATGGCCGAAATAAAATCAGCTGTGTTGGCTGGTCTGCAAAGAATGGCGGCCCCAGAATCACGCAGCAGCGCTGGAATTCCACCGACCTCGGAAGCAACCACGGCACACCCCGACGCCAAAGCCTCCAGCAGAGCGATAGGTCGACCGTCAATGAGCGAGGGTAATACGAATATATCATAAGTCGCAAAATATTCCTGCGTGCTGGCCACTAGCCCCATGAATTGAAGCCGGGCATCGCCCGGCAGTTTCCTGATCTCTGCATCGACTGAGTCCTTGAGCGGACCGCCCCCCGTCATGACAAAGCGAACTGACGGTTCATCGCGAAAAGCCGCCGCAAGCTTTATGAATACCTCGGGAGCCTTTTCCTCCGAAAGGCGTCCTGAAAAACCGATGACTATGTCCTCGTCGGCAATCTTCAACGCCCTGACGACATCTGGCGAACGTTCTGTATCGAATCGCGCGATATCGACCCCGCTTTCTACGAGCTTGACCCTCTCGTCGGCCCAGCCCAGCTTCTTATACCAGCAAACAACCTCCGGATTTTCGCCTATAGCGTAGGTTAAGAACGCCTGATACTCGACGTGAGAGTGGGCATGACCTATCGTATTAAACAAGAGATCCACTATAGCCATGTCGGTGTATTTTTCTGCCATCTCGGGAAGAAGCTCGTAGAAGACACGACTACCCGCAAGCAACACGACATCGACGCGTCTGCTTTGGATAAGGTAATGTATAAAACTTGCGTATTCCCAATCCTTTAGGAATTGAGGAAGGCTATATACCTCGCTCGTCGCCACTTCGAACCATTCGCGAGAGTCCGTTAGCCCCTCTTGTGGCAGGGTCGCGACAATCGTAACCCGCCAGCCTTCGGCCGTAAGGTAGCGTACGACCGATGACAGCAGGCGCTCCGCACCTCCGCCGATCAAAAAAGGGACCGCGATTAGAAGCGAACGCTTCCAGTCGGAATCGGCCCCTGGCATTCGTGGCAGACATCCTTCCGGCACTCGGACCATTCGCCTGCGCGCTTGTGATTTCGATCTGGCAAATGCTTCCGGCTGGAGAAACGCCCTGTTTCTCGCTAATATGACGTCCCTCTGGTGCTTAATACTGCGCACGTTTGTGGACGACAGGGAACCGATGTCGTGGACTGTGTAGTTGAAAAGATATTCACCTGTGATGTTCCGCACGCGCGCTCCGACGGCGACGCAACGCAACCAGAAGTCCCAATCTTCAGCAACGTGGTCCTGTCCTTTGCCGGTGTCAAAAAAGCCGCCGACTTTCTCCCACAAATGCCGACGAAACACAGCACATGTCGTGACATGGTTGCCGTATGTCATATCCTTCAGGTTTGGCGTCTCCAGAACGTCGATGGTCCCTGATCGAGTTCCGCTAAATCGAATGGCAGTCGAAACCACATCGTAGAAATGCGCCTCCAACAGAAAGACAGCTTTTTCCAAATAAGTCGGATGGAGCGTGTCATCCGCATCGAGGCAACAGATAAAGCTCCCTTTGGCAATCGCAATACCCGCATTACGATTGGCGCCGACAAGCGTCGGTTTGTCATGAATAAGCACGCGGGTTTTCGGCCGGTTCAAGTTCCTGACAATTTGAGGTGTCTCACCATCCGTGGATCCGCCCTCAACAACTATAATCTCGACATCTGCGAGCGTTTGCCCGAGAACAGAGTCGATAGCCCTGTCCAAGAAACGTCCGTAGTTGAAGCAAGGGATAATCACGGACACCAAGGGATGACTTTCGTGCCCTTCCAGTGTTTGCATAAAATCCGGGAAAGTTTGTGCGGCACATCTCGGCTCTTCCACCGCACCCTGGTTGCCCGCATAATCGGCGACGTATTCCACCACAATTTCTGGCTGATTCAGAGATAGGATGCGCCGACGCAGCGCAGCAATGAGGACGTCCGTTCGCCTGCTTGCAAGTAAATGAAGGCTCATTGTGGCCATATTCCGCACGCGAATAAAACGCGCCCGCAGCACTGAAAATCCGCTTGGTAGCCGTCTATGCTTCATCCATGAAATCCAATATCGATCTTAGAGAGGACGAAGTTCCCTCAGCGGACAAAATGCGCGAAATCCCCTGCCCTCGCGAGTTTAACTTCAGCTAACGCGATGCCAGATAAGCTTCCGTAATTTCATCGACAGGACCAATTGCCTTGGCGCTTCCCTTTTCGAGCCAAAGAGCCGTTTTGCAAAATTGACGCGTTATCGAAATGTCATGCGAGGCAATCACAAAGATACTCGCGTTACCCAAAATCTTCTCGATCCGTGCTCTTGCCTTCGCAATAAACTGAGCGTCGCCAGCGTTGATCATTTCATCCATGATGACGATATCCGGCTCGATAGATGTGGAAATAGCGAATGCAAGTCGCACGAACATACCCGACGAATATGTGCGTACCGGCATATTGAGGAAATCTCCCAGCTCACAGAACTCGGCGATTGACGGTGCAAGATCCCACGCCTCCTTGAAGCTCAACCCCATGAATGCACAGCGGAAAATAATGTTATCCCAGCCACTCGCCTCCATGTCCATTCCTAGGGTTATATCAGTAAAGGAGCTGATCAGCCCCTCGATCTCGACCGTACCCCTCAATGGAGGATAGACGCCAGCAAGCGTGCGCAAAAGTGTCGTTTTGCCCGCGCCATTGTGGCCGAGTAGCGCCAAACGGTCCCCGTTTTCCAACTCAAGGGTCAAGTTCTTGATTGCATCGACCACAACCGTGTTGTTGTGAGAAACGATATTGCCACCAAGCTTAGAGAAGACAGCGGTCCGTAGAGACCTCGAATGGGAGTTGAAAATGGGATAGGAGATAGAGACGTCCTTGAGGCGTAGGTGTGCCATTTATTCAGATCCAGTAAATGGCGCGTTTGTGATACACGCCGATAAAAGGCAGTCCAACAATCCAGATAAGGGCCGTGTAAGCCAGAGCAACGATCCATCCGCTGAGCGATGTCTCTACACCGAGAACAGGATTTCGAAGAAGAGCTAGAAAGACCGAAAATGGATTGACGATGTTCATCCACTGATAGTTTTGCGGAATAAATTCGGGCCTCCAAAGAACCGGCGTCACAAAATACCCGACCTGCGTTATGCTCTGCGTAAGCGGCGCAGCATCCCTGAAACGGGTCGTGATAAGCGCTAGGATGTAGCACGCCGGTACCAGGAACAGTACCGTTAAGATAAGCCCCGGAACTATCATAACAATATTCCAGTTTGGCACGACCTGAAAACAGATAAAGACGACGACAACAATGATGAAATTATAGCCAGTGGTGATCAAGTTTCGATAGATCAATGTGTAGATCGCCACCGAGAAACTGGTTTTCTGATTCAGAAAAAGATTCCCGATCGAAGTCAGCGCCGCCGTGGATTCATTCAGGGTCCCTGATATGAGACCCCAAAAAATCATTGCCACGGTTATGTATGGTAAAATGCTAGCAACCGGCATTCGCCAAAGGAGTGACCAAACAAGTCCAAGCGCAAGAATCGTGACCCCCGTAGAAAGCGCGATCCACAACTGACCGAATTTAGACCTCGAGTGCCTTCGCCGCAAATCGGCAGTACCCAACAGGTGCCAAATGCGCCAACTCCTAATTCCGTCCATCAACTCGATGGATCCGGCAGAATAGGGTGTCTTGAAACTCATCTGCTGACTCATCACCGCGAAATTTCTATCATCCATGTTCGCATGTGCTTCTAGTGCGCTTCCCTGTGCTTTGACAAGCCGCACGAGTCATCACATCTCCTCAGCGTGCAAATCCATGGACTCCCTAATCCCGTAACCGCCTGGCGATCGACCGGTTAGCGTCACTCCTGCACTTAAGCCCGGCCAATCATTTTTCGAACCCGGGCCTTGACGCGCGCTTCCAACGTTCTCTCGTATCGTTGCATCCAGAAGCTCACTTCCTCAGCGAGCTCTGTCACTCGTCTTTCCGCCTTGCCCAAGTGCTGTTGAAGCTCGGAATATGCAACTATCCCAAAGACGTCGGCACTGCTCATCGCCTTGAAGAAGTCGGGAAAGGTAAAGCCCCTTTCGGCAAGAAGTCGCGCCGTTGCTTCGTCACTCAGCACCCGATACATCAGCTCCAACCCAAACGCACGCATATGGTGCGCTTTCTCCTTCATCGCCAGATTTGCAAGGACCGCTTTGACGGGCCAACCGTCATAGCGCGCTTCCTTCGCTTCAGGAAAGATTCGGCAGAAATAATCACGATCTTCGATTGTCCCGTAGGATTCGAAAATCTTTGAAAGTTCCCAGCTGACCTGAGCTTGCTTCGAAGGTGTTTGCGTGCTGGTATTCTGCTGATTATCGCGAATGCGGTAGTCAATTAACCGCTCGGGGATCACGTGAATTTCAAAATGAAGACAAATTCGTATCCACAGATCAAGGTCCTGTGTTTGTAGAAGACGAGGATCCGTCAGTCCAATCTTGTCAAAAACGCTCCGGCGTATCATCGCCGTGGGCGCAGATAAGCTGTTGCCGACTGAAAAGAAGCGACGGAGCCAAACCTCGCGTGGACAGTTATCGACCTCAACCCATTTGTATCCTATGTGATCTTGTATTTCCTCTCCGACCTCATTGACGTAGCGCATGTAGCTAAACGCCGCGCCAATTTCAGGATTGGCGGACAGAAAAGCGACCTGCCGCTCTATTTTCTCTCTGAAAAACAAATCATCCGAAGCCAACGGACAAATATACTCGCCACGCGCCTCACGAAAATTGTTGTTTGCGGCGACACTTGGGCCCTGATTTCTGGGCAACTGGAACAATCTAATTCGCGGATCTGAAAATGATTTAACGACATCTACGGTGCCGTCCGACGAACAATCGTCTGTCACCAGTATTTCGAAGTCTGTAAATGTTTGGTCCAAAACGCTCTCAATACACGCCTTGATATATTTCTCGTGATTGTAAGCAGGTATACATACAGACACGCGTGGATGCGCGGCGGCCTCGGCCCTTGACCCAGTCATCGGAGAATTCCCATTTCATATATGAGGCGGAAAGGATTGTTATTTGCTCAACCGCGCTACACCAACTCCGGTCTCGCCAAAGCCATTCCCGTTGTAAAACATGAACGTCCCGTGCTTATTTTCCACTAGGGAAGCAAAGCACGTCATCTCCGAATCCCAACCGCTTGTCGAGTGCTGCAGACCGCCTTCATTGTCCCGCCGCTGCCAGTTCATGCCATCAGTCGATGTAGCATAGCCTATACGGTAGCCCTTTGAGTGCGACCTCACCGAATGCCACATCTCGTAAACGCCGCCGACTTTTCGGACATGAGGGCGGCCGAAGCCATATTCATCCGGCCCAACGGGCGTCAGGACGGCGGTGCTTTGCCCAACCCACGACAACCCGTCCGAAGATTCCATATAAGCCATATGATAGCTCGGGACCTGTTTCCCCGCCGCCTCGATAACAGCCGAACCGGCTGCGTACCAGATTTTCCAGAGCCCCTCTTCTGCGTCCCTTAATACGTGAGCACCGGTTCGCACAAGAAATTCATCAGGGCTACGATCCAGAACCGGCGTTTCCTGGTACCGAACAAAGCTATTCCCGCCATCGTCGCTAAAGGCTAGGCCAGTAAAAAGCAGATATCGGGCACGCGGCGTTAGCTGCCATCCTGCATAATACATGCGCAAGCGCAATCCGTCGCGAACCACAGCAAGTGGCGTGACACCATTGTCGTCAAAAGCTCCGGGACGTCCAACATCGAGAGCAGGTCGCTCGGAGAAACCAATCACATGAGTTGGATCACTCGACGAAACGTCAATCCAACCCAAGCGCCCCACCTGGTGTTCGTCGCGGAAAGCAAGGAACACGCGAATTCGATCTGCGTCGATTTCATAGGCGGTCGGCAAATAGGCGTGCGACTGCATCCATTTTGCTTGGCCATTAGCATTGAATATAGGCCCTAATCGCTCCCAGTTCATTGTCGCATCTCAAGACGTTCCGGTCTTTTAGTTTGGGACCGCGCCATGAAACTACTGTCGCGTATCCTATCACTTCCAAGGCACATTTACTTGGAAGGCGAAAGTTTCGCTTGGCGCCATGCCTTAACACTCGGAGCCGGTGACCATCGATATCCGAGATATGAACGAATTGATGGATCCTCCGGACCGTCACCGAGCATTGAAGGAATATTGATTTGTTGAGCCAAAATGGGAACACCTATGACGTGATTGATCGCCCGGCGGACCCGATTTGATTTATTGATGCCAGCGCGATGGAAGGTCATGGCATCGAAAAACAAAATCGAGCCAGCCGGGGCACTTGGTACGTGCTGGGAAAGGGTCACCAGTTGCTCCGAGGGAAACGCTTCAAACTTGTGGCTCGACGGCAGAAATGCGGTCCCACCAGTTTCAACGTTGAAATCTTCAAGGCAAACCAGCGCACTTACAGCCAATGGCTTCGACGATACCCAATGCTGATAATTTAGATCACGATGCCATCCGGTTTGCGCCTGAACTCTTTCGGGACGATTGATGACGCCGTTTTGCATTAGCAGTTGGATACCTTCCCCCAAAACCAATCGAGGAATTTCCAACAACTCAGGCGAGGTAGCGAGCTCAAAAAACTCACGATCGTAGGCCAAGGGGCACCGAACAATGTCCCTATCGTTCAATTTCTCGAGAGCCGCCTCACCGAAGACCTCTGCACATTGAACGGCATAAACATCCTCAAGCTTTTGATTAAGGCTCGCGACTTTAGACAGTGGTAGAACAGATTCCAACACGCCAAAACCCCGAACAGCGATCTCTTCACAGATAGCAGCTGCTCGGCCTGTAGCAGAACTTGTGTTGGTAATGCCGTAGGTTTTTACAACTTCCATCGCCTCATCCTCATGCACATGCATCTTCAAGCAGTCGACTTAGCATCTAAGAAAACGACAGCCAAGTCTGAGGACCTCGCTTTTCAGGGCTTAAGTCGATCGCCTCGCGCGAGAATCCCATTCAAGGCCACCGTTACATCTTTGGGATCGATAGAAAAATCAAAATTCGTGTGTATCCACGAGACATGCGGCCGAGGGTAGCCATCCCCCACGCAGACAAAATAATCCTGCCCGATCGACGATGTGATACTGCTGAAGGCCTCTCCAGCGTCTGAATTGGCGGCGAAGAGAAGCGCCGCGCATTCACGCGGCGCAAAAGCGAGATTGGTAAATGCAGCTCCCGCCGGCCCCGCCACAATTTCAACATCGGAAAACAGCTCGATCTGATTATCAATGCTCATACCTCCAGTGTTTACAGGGACGAATCCTGCTCTGGAAAGCAACTGGACTATTTTTTCTTCATTCAAAAACCGCGCATTGCGACTTCCGATGCCCCGCGTCAAATACAGGCGCTTTCCAGGGCGTGCTTTAACCTCGCCACCGGCGAATGAAAGCCGCTCGCGTATCAAATTGACCGCCCTTGGATGAGCCATGAGATCTCTTGACACGACGGAGGGGATGGTTAGTTGCTGCAATCGAAGTGGAGAGCCGAAATTCACCGCTCTCCAGCGTGACTGATCAATGCCAAGTCGAACGAGCAAACGTTGCTGCCAAGGTTTAATATCCAGATCAACTAGAATAACTTGATCTTTGCGGCCTTTTTTTTCTTCAAGCAGAAGCAACCTTGGCAAATCTTCGCAAATAAAATGATAGTAATTTGCATTGTGTCCGAAATATATAGCATTTTTCAAATCTATCTCTCGTGGCGCCTCTCGACAAATTAAGGCATTTTCGTCCGTTACGGCCAGTATTGAAGGTGTATAACGATGCCAGTGAATGGGGGAGATATGGTTCGTATCCGCTAAGAGATAATTTCCCATAGCGATCGTGGCACCATATGAAGGCAAAATCTCTGCCTCCTGGATCTCATAGTTAAAGGCTTTTTTGAAAGTATGTTCGCGCTCGTAATAGGATAATTCTCCCCCAGCAACGACATGAGCCTTGATCGTCAGTTTGGTTTCTTGCAATAACTCATCTTGTTCCACCCCAGCCAAATATCCGGCTCGATCACTCTCAATAACATTGACCACCGACGCCCTTAGCCACCCCAGCCAACGATCAAGCCTTCGCTCCAACACGGCAACACCATGGGTTGGATCCCGTCCAAATTCCGCGATTGCCATCGCCATATTCTGTTCATACATCGGATGTGCAAGCGCGAGATACCTATGCAAGGCGGACAAACCTTGGTCCCACTCCTTCATTTTGATAAAAGCACAGCACAAGAGCCACCATGCTGATTTGTTTTCGGGATTGATCTCGATCGCTTTTTGCAATTCCTCTACTGCATCCGAAAACGACCTAGCCTCCCAGGCTCGCGTTCGAAACCGCAGGCTAGGAGCAAGTTCCTCGTCCAGAAGAATTCCTGCAACCAGATGAGCCTGTGCTTCCTCGGTCCAGCAGGCCTCTACGAGGAATAGATCACCCAAGCCGGACAGGACGGTATCGATCTTATAGTCCTCTTTCAAAGCCAATTGGTAGGCAACGGACGCAGCGTCGAACATACCAGTTAGCTTGAACGTGTTAGCTAAAAACAGCAGAAGGGGACTGCGGGGATTGCGGCGCCAACCTCCATCATGACTCTCACTTGAAAAGGGGTTGGGCATCTGAGAGAGGAATACTTGCTGATTCCGCCCAGGAATCGAACCGGCATTCCTCACGATGTGCGCGAGCATTGCTCCACACATGGAGAGCAGATTCGCGCCGTACCGGCGTCGGAAATTCTCAATCCTGCTAAATTTGAAGGCGGCGAGCCACAAAACTCCAACAATTGCCAGCCCTAAACGTGCGTACCTGTTCCTCGTCGAAACACTACCTGCCATGTCATTCCTTTTGGTGATGAGACTTTCAAGGCCTAGTCACGAGCGAACAAGGCAGCTAAATGAATTGCACTCTGGACAAGATGATCCTCTATGCGCACGGATTGATTGAAGCAACATGAAGCACTCTGATTTTCGAAATCGGCTGTTGAGCCTTTTTCAGACATATGATGAAACAGCATTTCGATTGCGGCGGACCGCAATAGCAGAACGTCTGCAATCGGCGGCGGAAATTTATATATTTGGCGCTGGACAGAACGGCCAGCGTATCGCCGTCCTCCTGAGCCAAATCAATCTTAAGGCGGTTGCATATATTGACGACACCCCGGAAAAGCAAAACACTATTGTAAACGGATTGCCGGTACATCCCTTGGATTTCCTGGCTGGACGAAGGAATGTTATTTTAATTACGTCAATTTTTTCTCCGCACGTTGGCTTCTCTGAGATTTCCGCAAGACTAAAAACACGGGCGGTAGAGCATATTTCGCTGTTCGAATTCCTTTGGGTTGCCAATGAGGACGACAGTTCGTATTTTTATTTTCTGAATCATCCAACTTTTCTACATCGCCATGCCGGGGACATTTTGTGGCTTTTCGACAGGCTTGTGGATGACGATTCGTTAGCCCAGCTTCTTAAACACGTTCACTTCAGGCTCAACCTCGACTACAGCGTGCTGCCCACTGTGCAGCGTGTATTTTGGCCCGGCACCATTCCCTCTGGAAGAATTGCATATGTTGATTGCGGAGCCTACGACGGCGACACGCTCATCCCGTTTATGCGAGAACACGGCGATCGGGTACGGCTGGCACTCCCGATCGAACCCGATCCGCAGAACTTCATCCGCATGACGAACAATATTGCTTCCTTAAGTGAAGGTGATCGGCGAAAAGTCATTCCGATCGCCGCAGCGAGCGGAGAAACTAGCGGCAAGTTAAGGTTTGATCTTGGAAAGAATCAAGCCTCGTCGCTTTCCGAATCTGGCTCATTTGAAGTCAACGTCGTCACTCTGGACGATATCGTAGATGAGTATTGCGAAGCCGACGACCACATACTGGTCAAGATAGATGTGGAGGGCGCTGACCTAGCCACGCTAAAGGGCGCAAAACGCGCGATTATTGAGCGGAAAGTGTCGTTAGCGATCTCGGTATACCACGCACCATCCGATTTATGGGCGCTGCCTCAATACGTAAGCCAGCTGAATCAAGACTATCGATTTGCTTTGCGCAGCAATGGCTGCGACGGCGCGGACCTTATGATTTACGCCTTCGTGCCTGACGTGACAGAATCCGTCACAAAGTCGAATCGTTGACGACGATCTCGTAAACGTCATGAACCGCTGCGCTGCCGCCGAACTCCTCTTTTTGAGTAACCAGACCTTCATTCAAGATTCGACCGCCGTCCTCGTTAGAAATCCCGAAATCGAAGAAGCGGTGCGAACAGCGATAGCGCTCAATCAGAAAGTCGAACAACCCGTCCAACGCCGCCGTCTCACGGCCCTCTGGACTTGATGCGATATATTGTGCGTGAGCAACATTTGCAGTTTCAAACATTACGACACCGGCGAGCGGACGATCGTGCTGTTGAGCGAGATACAGCCTTATGGCCTCGGGAAATCGTTTCGCCAGCATGACAATTTCTTCCACCGTGTGGGTTGGCGCAACGCCGTGGCGGGATTGAAGCGCATCAGACAGTATTCCCCAAAAGGCTGGCCAGTCATTGCTTTCAATAAAGCTCACGCCGGCTTTGGTTGCCTTCTTTACGCCGCGCTCTCTACGTTTCGATCGCGCACCCGGAGCAATGTAATCAATGGTCGTCGTCACGTCCCGCCGGATGAGACGAGCACCGTGGCGGAACAATGCATACAGATCTTCCTGCGCCGGAGACCGATGATAGATCGACGGCAAAGCCTTATAAACGAGCCGTCGAATTTCCCGCCTCCGGATCTCATCCAAAAGCACATCCCATATTGCGAGCATTCGAACAGATGTTACGCGCTGATCAACAATGAGACCCCCGAATGTCAAACCTTGATGCGAATACAAAGTGTCGCCAGCGACGTTTGCCGGCATGAGCGCGATCGGTCTTCCCTCGTCTAGAAAAACGTAGGAACAATCCTGAAATCGGTCGGAATGGTACTCCATAAATCGGCGGTCGAAGAAAAAATGCCCGTTTCTCGCTTGAGCGTTCAAGGCATTCCATACTTCAAGTTCAGACCGCGTATAGGGGACGATTTCAATCATTCGTCCCGCACCCGACAAAAGCGGGTTGCGGAAATCTTGCGCGGCTCTGCTGGATTTCCCTGATATATAGAATTCGGCAAAGTAGACGAAGCAATGGACGCGGACATTGCAATATAATTGTCCTCAGCAATGTCGGTGTTATTTCCGATTGCTGCATTTACGCCGATGTAGGAGTTTCTGCCAATATTGCAGAAGCCGGAAACGACCACATGGGACGTTACGAAGACATTGTCCTCGATTGTTGAGCGATGCCCAATGTGGTTACCGCTCCAAAGTATGACATTGTTTCCAATCGTAACAAATGCCTGCAACGTGTTATCTTCAAGGATAAAGCAATTGTCGCCAATTTTCACATTGTGCCAGATAAAGGCGCGCGAACTAATATAGCTCGCGAGCGTGTAGCCTCGCGCCTTGATGTCTGCGTAGTGTCGCGCGCGCACCCTGTTCAGTTGCGAATCCCCAATAGCCACGAAAGCCTTCACTTCCGATGGCGGGAAACGTTGTTCAACGGTTGCCAAGTCGACAAGCGGCAGCCCTTCAAACGTGCCGTCCTTGATATACTCATGACCAATTGCGAAACCGACTGGCTCAAACAACGAATCATACGCGAAATATTCGAAAGCCATAGAGGCGATCTCGCCGTTGCCGATAATCAGCAACGGCTCCTTGTTTGTCGAATTTGTCACGGTTTCCTCACAAGCAAATCGTCGCGCCGGTTGGCCATAGGAAGGGAGGACGGCTGCGGTACCAGATAAGCATCGCAACCCAAAGAATGCACTCTGCTGATAAGACCCAGAAGCACCGCATCATCGATTAAGCCCTGACCGCCGCTAGTGGATGGCAGTGGAGGAAGGTCATCCCGCCCGGTGAATTCCCGGTGAAAACGTATACCTGCCTCACTGAGAAAAAAACGCCGGCGCTTAGAAGCATTCGGAATATCGCCGAATAAAATCTCACCGCCTTCGGCAAGCAAATCAACTACGACATCCACTACGTGAAACGGATTTGCCTCGACAAACAGATATTGGAGAACGCTGTAGCTAAGAATTGCATCAATCGGACCATTGGCTGCAGAGCGAACTGCCTCGATATTGTTCGGGAAAAAGCCGCTTACTTTCGATACATGCGAAGCATTCGGCAGTTGGTCCAGCATCTCTTCGGAATCAACCAAGATTAGCCTGTGACCGTTTCTCTCACAAAGCTCGATGAGCATGCGTGGCAGGTTGGCACACCCTGGACCGATATCGACGATCACCTTGTTTGTGCCAGTCAAGCTTGGCAACTTCTCGCAGATATCCTTGAATATGGCTTCTTCAAATTTTTCGCGATATTCTACAGGAAAACCGATACGTTCATGCACGGAAAGATGCGGGTTGGAAGCAAGCTTGCGAAAGCCCTCGTAGTCGAGGTCTACGGCAGCAAGATTGATATCCTTCGAGGTCGCTAGCTCGTCGTTTTTCACGCTTTCCCTCATGCGATTTCAATGTTCAGGCTTTGAAGAAGTTCCGTGTCTGCTCTATGACATAGTCGATTTCGTCATCGGTGTGCAAAGCATCTAACGGCAGGCTGAGAACTGACTGGGTCAGACTTTGCGCGATGGGGAAACTATTAGGATCCCAACCAAAATTGGCGAAACACTTCTGGTGATGGATCGGCAACGGGTAGTGGATATTCGTACCGACGCCAACACCGGCCAGCCAACTCTCTAGCGCCTGGCGTCGGCCTTCGGCTACCTGCACCGCAAACACATGCCAGACTGGTTCGGCCCAATTGCGAATGGCGGGCAGGCGCAAACCATCAATGTCGCTCAGACCATCAATATAGCGACGCGCGAGTTCTGAGCGCCGAGCATTCCAGCGATCCAACCACTCCAACTTTTGAAGGAGAAAAGCTGCTTGCATCGGATCAAGTCGCGAGTTGATTCCTAGGTCGTCGTGATAGTATTTGCGGGACGCACCGTAATTTCCGAGCTGCCTGACCTTTGACACGAATTCCGAATCGTCAGACGTGACACCACCTGCGTCGCCATAGGCGCCCAAATTCTTTGTCGGATAGAAGCTAAAAGCAGCCGCATCTCCTAGTGAACCGCATCGGCGCCCCTTGTAGAAAGCGCCGTGCGACTGCGCCGCATCCTCAAGAACAAAAAGGTCGTGCCGACTCGAAATCTCCAACAGCGGATCCATGTCGACGGGATGACCATACAAATGCACCGGAATGACCGCTTTCGTGCGAGGAGTAATCCGCGCCTCTACCTGCGTCACATCCATGAGCGCCGTATCCCGCTCCACGTCAACGAGCACCGGAGTCGCCCCAGCACGCGATACCGCAAGCGCGGTCGCAACGAAGGTATGGGCCGGCACGATCACCTCGTGACCTGGGCCGATACCACGCGCCCGAAGAGCCAACTCAAGGGCGTCATATCCATTTGCCACGCCGACGGCCTTCGCCGCGCCAGAATAGCGTGCGAAAGCGACTTCGAATTCCGCGACCAACGAGCCGCCGATAAACATACCGGAATCGAACGTGCGATCTACTGCCTCTTGAAGGTTGCCGCGCATCGCTTCGACGTGCCTTCCGAGGTCGATATACGGAACGGCGGTTATTGCGGCGGGCCGGCTGTAGCTCAAAAATTCTTCGTAATCGCGGATATAATCCTGTTCGTCATAATATTCTGAAGCGAGCACGGCTACGAGACTATCGCTATCGAAATCAACTAGCTCCCGCCAATACCCGGACGGCAAGATGAGGGCCTTTTCGCAACTATCGAGCCTGATTTCATGCGTCTTGCCGAAGCCTTCCAATCTGACAGTCACGCCACCTCTTAGAGCCACGAAACACTGCCGCAATCGCTTATGAGCATGTCCGCCACGCTCACTATCCTTTGAAAGATCCGTTAAAAAATAGAATCGTTTAAAATTAAAGCCGACTTCGTTAAGGCCCTCTACAACCCCTAGAGCACCTCTGGAATCTCTGACCATCTTGACGCTAACAAGCCGCGGCTCGTTCATATCCGACGAATCGAAAATTGACTTCATTGGTCACCCTCTATCCCGCCAACTTTTTACGGGTGCACGTTGAAGGGGCGAATCATGCTCGATCTCAAGCGACAACCAATCAAGCACATCCCTAAGCAGCGCTTGCCTCAACCTACACCCACGGCATCGCCTACCGTAGGTGTTCGACTAAGTCAACGTGACACCAAGCTGCGTAAGCTCGCTGAGAGGAGCCGGGTTAGTCCTCACTTTGTAACGTCAACGAAAGAAGCCGCGGAGCTGTATAACAGTTGCGCTTTCGAAAGCTCAGAATACATCGCTAACGTTGCGATGTATTATCAGCGGTTACAACACGCTGGCTCCCGCAAATTGTCCAAAACCCGGTTCAGCCTTCTGCTCGTCGATGATACGCAGAAGGTAGCCGCGATAGCTTGAACTCGAAATAGTATCAATTTGCTTCAGAAGCTCCTCGCTGGAGATCAGGCCCGATCTGAACGCAACTTCTTCTGGGCAATAGACTTTGAGACCCTGCCGCTTCTCGATTGCGTGAAGAAAATTGCCCGCCTCCATGATCGCTTCGGGGGTGCCAGTATCCAACCACGCCGTCCCTCGACCAAGCTTGATGGCTTGCAGGCGATTCTCCTCAATGTACTGGCGATGGACATCAGTAATCTCCAGCTCGTTACGCTTCGACGGAACAACCCTTCTCGCATATCCGGCAACATCGCCCGGAAAGAAATAGACACCGATCGACGCCCAAGTTGATTTCGGAGCCGCAGGCTTTTCAACAACCTCGATCACCGCTCCATCACTGCCGAAGGTTATCACGCCGAAATTCTGTGGATCAGAAACGCGGTATCCGAAAATCACCGCCGAATTTTCCGTTTGGACAATCTTTCGGGCTTCGGACATCGCCTGCCGCACATCCTGTCCAAACAGAATATTGTCTCCGAGGAGAAAGCAGACGGGGCTGCCGGAGAGAAACTCTTCAGCGAGCGCCAGGCCATCAGCAATCCCGCGCGGCTCCGATTGAGTAATATAGGAAAACTTAGCCCCGAATTGCTCCCCCGTTCCCAGCAACTTTTTCATTGCGCTGAGGTCCTCTGGGTTCGTAATAAAGAGTATCTCTCGTATCTTCTGCAAAAGAAGTAAGGACAAAGGGTAATGAATCATTGGTTTGTCGAATACGGGAAGGAGCTGTTTACACGCAACAAGTGTAGATGGATATAGACGCGTGCCCTTTCCACCAGACAGTACTACACCTTTCAAGGGAAGATCGGACATTCATCTATTCCTTTATTTGTTCCAGTTTTCTTTCACAAATGGGCGCCCGCATTCAACATGGGAATATTGTTCTATCTAGCGCCTCCCGAAGCCAGTCGAATTTCAACGAGCCCCACTCGTTTTGAGATATGTTTCGTCTACGGTCGCCCCGTCAAGTTCCTTATTGTTCTGGTGGCTCCCACCTGATCCGGTTTACAGGTGCATTCCTGTCCCTGTCTGCCATTGCGCCATAAAATGACGAATTGAATCAGCGCTTCGTGGCCAGCACGAAACATCGCTCAAAAGCATATCAGGAGGATTTAGTAACTCTAACTTCCATCATCGCTGCATATTCATGCCAATCTTAGGAAAAGACGTAGTGCACTTGTTGAGGAATTTCAGCTTCATCTACGCGTGTGGAAACGAGAGCGGATCGATATCGAGATCTGTCGTCGATGAGGGCGGCCGCGCAGACGACATCGCCGTACGGCGGCGGCCGCTCGAATGTTCCGAGCGTTCGGAGGCGTTGCTTCATGGACGCGTCCTGTTCAATTTCTATAACGTCGCGGCTCCCGGGCGTGGCAATTGCCGAGCATTGAAAGGCGGTTTTACCCGATCGTTCCGGTCGATTAGAGGCTCCGAAGCTCACGCTTCAAACAAGCCCCTTTCCTGGGCAATCAGGAAAATTGATCACCGAGCCATTGAAGATCGAGCAAGCTGAAGAATTTTTCGCGACGCTAGACGCAGGGCGACCGCCACGTCGTGCGCGACACAGCCAGATTGATTCGTGAGTGCGCTTGCATTTTGCGTTGGAGGATTTCGCCGACAGCGAGCGACATTATCACGCAAACACCAGCATCTGTGGCGGCACAACTGCTAGCATCCCGGCGCGGCGGGCGGCGACATATCTGAGGAGCTGTTCGACCACCCTTGGCATGACGGGTTTTTGCACCACGCCGAGCGCGCCGCGCACGCCGTCTGCGACCACTTCCGGATTGGCAGTCATGAAGACGACGGAAATGCCGTGGTCTTCTGCGAGCTGCCGGCCGATCTCCGGGCCGGTCGCGCCGTCGGAGAGGTTGACGTCGACGAAGGCGATGTCGGCGAGCGGTGCGAGCCTGAAGGCCCCCTCGCGATCCGATGCGAGGCCTGCGACATGCACGCCCATATTCTCGATCGTCATTTCGAGATCGAGGGCGATCAGCAATTCGTCTTCGACAATCAGCACTCGCTGTCCCATGAGATGTTCCCGTTGCCAGCTACGCATGACATTCGTGGCCATGACAGATCCCTTTGCGTTTTACCTTAGGGAGACTCCGCTTCGTTGAAGACAGACTGCTTCGACGAGGCTCGCAGCTTAAACGGGCGATGCGACGATATGTTCCGGCATGAAACGCAGTATTTCTCAATTAAACTTTTGTTAATATTGATAAATTCCTAAAAGTTTTTGCAGGCCGTAAAAGGCGGCTACTGGAGCCGCCTTCTGAAATTCTGATTTTGGAGGCTTCTCAGCCCTTGGCCTTCAGCACCAGAACCGGGTCCGTGCTGTAGTCAGCAGGGAAGATTTGCTTCAGGTTTTCGATCTTCGGCAGGTCGTTATAGACGATGTAGGGGTAGGTCGGGTTCAGCGTCAGGAAATCCTGGTGATACTGTTCGGCCGGGTAAAAGCCGGTATAGTCAGTGACCTTGGTGACGATCGGCTGTTTGAAGACACGCGCCTTGTCGAGCTGGGCGATATAGGCTTCGGCGACCTTGCGCTGTTGCGGGTCGGAGATGAACAGCGCCGAGCGGTATTGGGTTCCTTCGTCCGGTCCCTGGAAATTGAGCTGCGTCGGGTTGTGCGCGACCGAGAAGAAGACTTGCAGGAGCTTGCCGTAGCTGACCTCTCTCGGATCGAAGGTCACCTTAACGGATTCGGCATGGCCCGTCGTACCGGTGCTGACCGTTTCGTACTGGGCAGTTGCGGCTTCACCGCCAGCATAGCCGGAAATAGCGCTCTTAACGCCCTTCACATGCTGGAAGACGCCCTGGACGCCCCAGAAGCAACCGCCGGCGAAGACGGCCGTCTCCGTGCCGGACTTACCCACCTCGTCGATGGCAGGCGCTGGAATGACGACGGCATCTTCTGCCGCCTTCGTGGCGACGGAGCTGAGGCCAAGCGAAAGGGCAGCGGTTGCAAAAAGCGCGGCAAGGACCTTGCCTGATGTGGATATGGGCATGGGGGCTACCTCCGGGAACAACATGGCCAAATCCTCGCCGATCGACGAAAAAGCCGCAAATCACAACCTGTTCACTCACACCGATGTGACGATTGCACGAAAGCGAATGTGCAAAACCGGAGCAGGCGGCAAGGTGAGTTGACAATTCCCTGGCGAGTGGGGACAGTGCCGGCCGGCTCAGAGCCAGCATCCGGGGGGAACCAATGTCTGTGCGCTCGTTCTTCGCTTTTTCCGTCATCGTCACGTCTATGATTTTCGCAGGCTCGTCGGCTTTTGCCGCCGACGCCAAGCGCGACATCGTCACCGTCAAAGACGCTGATTATTTCGGCTTTGACCTGCGCACCGAGCAGAACCTCTCGCTCGATCAGTGCAAGGCCGTCTGTATCGGCGACAAGAGCTGCAAGGCTTTCACCTATAATCCCAAGGTGAAGTGGTGCTTCCTGAAATCCGATTTCAAGACGATGAATGCCTTCCCCGGTGCGATTGCCGGCAGGATCGTCGAAACAACGGCAGCGAGCGCCCCGAAAGAACCGGATATTGGCGCGGCCCCTCGCCTGCCCTTCCTTTCGGATGATCTTGTCCAGCAGGCTCGAAATTTCCGCAACGATCTGGCGCTTGCCAACGACCAGCAGGGCCAGGGCGTCGACAGTCTGACGGCAAGTGCCCGCCTGGATCTGACCGGCGGCAATCTTTCCGATGCGCAGAAGGCCTTCCATGGTGCCCTGTCGATCACCCCTGATGATGGCGACCTCTGGATCGAGACGGCGCGTGCCGCAACCTTGCTCGGCGCGCCTGACAGTGGCGTATTCGGCCAGGCGGTGATCGATGCGCTGAACGGCTATCAGCTGACGCGCACCACCAGCAAGCGCGCCGACGCGCTGGCCGTGCTTGCCAAGGCATTAGAAAAGAATGCCAACTATCGCGATGCGCTGAATAGCTACAAAGCAAGCCTTGCGCTCGTCAGCGCAAAGGATGTGCAAGCGGACTACCTGCAGCTCAAGGAGACGCAGGGCTTCCGCATGACCGAACATACTATCGATGCCGATAGCGCCACGCCGCGCGCCTGCGTCACCTTCTCCGAGGCGCTGGTCAAGACGGTCGACTATGCACCCTTCGTGACCCTGAACGGCGCTGCACCCAAGGCCATGGAAGCCAAGGACAAGCAGATCTGCGTCGAGGGCCTTACCCACGGCGAGACCTATAAGATCGGCTTACGCACCGGCCTGCCCTCCTCGGTCGATGAGGTTCTGGAAGCGCCGGTCACGATCGACGTCTATATCAAGGACCGCAGCCAGATGGTGCGTTTCACCGGCGACAGCTTCGTACTGCCGTCGACGGCGCGCCGCGGCATCCCGATCGTCTCCGTCAATATGGCGTCTGCCAATCTGAAGCTCTACCGGATCGGCGATCGCGGCATCGCGCCGCTTCTGACGAGCTCGCAGTTCCTGACGCAGCTCGACGGCTACAGCGCCCAGAATATCCAGGACCAGAGCGGTGAGGTCGTCTGGCAGGGTTCGATCGAGATCGCGAACGAACTCAACAAGGATGTCGTCACCAGCTTCCCGGTCGACGAGGCGCTGCCCGAGCGCAAGCCCGGCATCTATGTGATGGTCGCAACCCCATCGACCGGCCCTGCGCAGGATTGGGATTCGCAGGCCACACAATGGTTCCTCGTCTCCGATATCGGCATCACTACCTATGCCGGCACGGACGGGCTGAACGTCTTTGCCCGTTCGCTTGCATCTGCCAAGCCGATGGCCGGCGTCGAATTGCAGCTGCTTGCCAAGAACAATGAAGTGCTCGGCACTGCCACGACCGATCAGAACGGCCGCGCCACCTTCACGGCCGGTCTGATGCGCGGCACCGCAGCGCTCACGCCGGCCGTTATCAGCGCCAAAAACGGCACGTCCGACTATGTCTTTCTCGACATGACTCGCGCCGGCTTCGATCTTTCCGACCGTGGCGTGACCGGACGCGCCGCGCCAGGCGCCATCGACGTGCTGCCTTGGACCGAGCGCGGCATCTACCGCGCCGGTGAAATCGTCCATGCCGCAGCCCTTGCCCGCGATACGGACGGCAAGGCGATCGAAAACCTGCCGCTGACCTTCATCTTCTCACGGCCGGATGGTGTCGAAGACCGGCGCATAGTCAGCCAGACGAGCAATCTCGGCGGCTATGTGGTGGACCTGCAGACCCAGGAAAACGCCATGCGCGGCACCTGGACGATGAACGTGTATACCGACCCGAAGGGCTCGGCGATCGCCACCAAGACCTTCCTCGTCGACGATTTCGTGCCTGACCGCACTGATATGGAGATCAAGACCGACTCCAAGGAGATCGGCACGGATACGGCCGCGACGATCAATATTTCCGGCAAATATCTCTACGGCGCGCCAGCGGCGGGCCTGACGATTGAGGGTGACGTCGTCGTCAAGCCGACGCGCGAAAATGCCGCCTATCCCGGCTATCAGTTCGGCCTTGCAGACGAAGAGGCAAGCGAGGATTCGCGCCAGCCGATCGACGGCCTGCCGGCGCTCGACGAAAATGGCGAGGCCTCGACGGATCTGACGATCGGCGAACTGCCGGCCACGACCCAGCTTTTGAATGCCACCGTCTATCTGCGCATGCAGGAGCCGGGTGGTCGCGCCATCGAGCGCTCGCTAGAGATCCCGGTCAAGACCGACGCGACCGCAATCGGCATCAAGCCGGAATTCGACGGAGATCTGCCGGAGAATGCGCTCGCGAATTTCACGGTGATCGGCCTCGATACCCAGGGCCAGAAGCAGGAGATGAAGGGCCTGCGCTGGAAATTTTACAAACTGCGACGCGACTATCAATGGTATCGCGAGGGCACAGCCTGGAAATATGAACCCACCTATACACCCGAAGAGGTGGCCTCCGGCTCGGTGGATGCGACGGCTGAAAATGGCGGCAAGATCCAGGCACCGGTCAACTGGGGCCGTTACCGGCTCGAGGTCGAAAGCCCTGACGCCGACGGTCCGACCTCCAGCGTCGAGTTCGATGCCGGCTGGTTCGTCGCCTCGACTTCGACGGAAACGCCTGACGGTCTCGAAATCGCTCTCGACAAGGACAGCTATCATGTCGGCGAGACGGCCAAGCTGAAGGTCACGTCCCGTTATGGCGGCGAGTTGATGATCACGGCCGGCACGGAAAAGCTGATTGCCGTTGAGAACGCCACCATGGGCGAGACCGGCGGCGAGGTCGATATTCCCGTCACCGCGGACTGGGGTGCCGGCGCCTATGTGACCGCGACCCTCTTCCGGCCGGGCGATTCGCTCGACACCCACATGCCGGCCCGCTCGATCGGCATCAAATGGCTGAAGGTCGATCCCGCTGAGCGTGCACTACAGGTCAAGATCGATACGCCTGAGAAGATGCTGCCGCGGGGGCCGCTCGATATCGGCCTGCAGGTCGCCGGCGCCGGCGCGAATGAAGAGGCTTATGTTACGGTTGCGGCCGTCGACGTCGGCATCCTGAACCTGACCCGCTATGAGCCGCCGAACCCTGAGGACTGGTATTTCGGCCAGCGCCAGCTCGGCCTCGAAATCCGCGACCTTTACGGCCGCCTGATCGACGGTTCGCTGGGCGCGACCGGCAAGTTGCGCACCGGTGGCGATGGCGGCGCGATCGCGCTGCAGGCAAGCCCGCCGACGCAGAAGCTCGTCGCCTTCTTCGCCGGTCCGGTGAAGCTCGATGCCGAAGGCAAGGCGAAAGTCAGCTTCGACATTCCGCAGTTCAACGGGACCGCCCGCGTGATGGCGCTGGCCTGGACGAAAACCGGCGTTGGTCACAGCGCCAAGGACGTCATCATCCGCGATCCTGTCGTCGTCACCGCAAGCCTGCCGAAATTCCTCGCACCCGGGGACAAGGCCAATCTGCGCCTCGACATCGCCAATACCGATGCGCCGACCGGCGACTACAAGCTGACGCTCACCGGCAACAGCGCGCTCAGCATCGACGGATCTGCCGAGCAGGTGCTGAAGCTTGAGGCCGGCGCCAAATCCGACCTGACGCTGACGCTTGTCGGCGGCGAGCCGGGCGATGGCAGCGTGGCAATCAACCTGTCGAATGATCAGGGGCTTTCGCTCGACCAGGTGGTCGATGTACCGGTACGGCCGTCCTCGTTGCCGGTCACCGAACGGCGCGTCATCGCGCTTTCACCTGGCAAGAGCCTGACCATCGACAAGAACCTTCTGGCCGACAGCGTGCTTCCGGGCGCCTCGATCAGCGTCAACGTCACCCGCTCGGCTGCCTTCGACATTCCAGCTCTGCTGATGACGCTCGACCGCTATCCGTTCGGCTGCGCCGAACAGACGACGAGCCGCGCGCTGCCGCTGCTCTATCTGGCCGAGGTCGCCAAGCAGGCCGGTATGGATGAGACGGATGACGACATCCACAAGCGCGTGCAGGATGCGATCTACCGTGTGCTGTCCTACCAGGCCTATGCGGGAAGCTTCGGTCTGTGGGGACCGGATTCCGGCGATCTCTGGCTCGACTCCTATGTCACGGATTTCCTGACGCGGGCGCGCGAGCAGAAATACGACGTGCCGGACCGCGCCCTGGTGCAGGCGCTGGAAAACCTGCAGAACTCGCTCTCCTATACGACAGACGTGAAGGGCAAGGGCGATGAGATCGCCTACGCCCTCTACGTGCTTGCGCGCAACAAGAAGGCCGCCGTCAGCGACCTGCGCTACTATGCCGATACGATGATCAACGACTTCCCGACGCCGCTTGCCAAGGCCCATATTGCTGCAGCACTTGCGCTCTATGGCGATGCAACGCGCTCGAAGAACATTTTCGTCGATGCGCTGCAAATGTCGAAACAGTCGATGGTGACCCGCGTGAACTTCTCGCGCACCGATTATGGCTCGGTGCTGCGCGATGGCGCGGCGATCCTGGCGCTTGCCGCCGAAAGCCGTCCGGTTCCGCCCGTCATTCCGGAGCTCGCCAAGGCAGTCGCGCGGGAATGGGATCGCAGCAAATATACAAGCACCCAGGAACAAGCCTGGATGCTGCTGGCGGCGCGTGCCCTGCAGAACGGCGACGACAATCTGAAGGTCAACGTCAACGGCGCTGAGCGGACCGGCGCCTATATGGCGAAGATGACCGGCGATGCGCTGATCGACCATCCGCTGACATTGACGAGCGCCACAAGCGACACAGTCTCGGCCGTCGTCACCACAGTCGCCGCCCCTGTCAAGCCGCTGCCGGCAGGCGGCAACGGCTTTACCATCGAGCGGACCTACTACACGCTCGATGGCGAGGAGGCGAATGTCAGCGAGGCGCAGCAGAACGAGCGCTACGTCGTGGTGCTGCATGTGACCGAGCAGAACGACTGGGCCTCGCGCATCGTCATCACCGATCTCCTGCCGGCCGGCTTCGAGATCGACAATCCGAACCTTGTCGACAGCGCCCAGATGACGAATTTCGACTGGGTTGGGGAGATGTCCGCCGCCCATACGGAATTCCGCTACGACCGCTTCGTCGCCGCCTTCAATCGCGACGAAAGTTCAGCGCGTGACTTCAACGTCGCCTATGTCGTGCGCGCCGTAACACCTGGCGTCTACGATCATCCGGCAGCGACAGTCGAGGACATGTACCGTCCCGATATGTCTGCGCGGACGGCGACCGGCAAGATGGAGGTCGTTGCGGCTCAACAATGAGGCGGTGGCAAAAGTTTGCGATCGGGACAGCGGCCGGCATCATCATTGCCGGCGCAGGTCTTTTCGCGCTCGATGCCGCCGACCGTGCTTATCCGCCGCCGCTGGAGCAAGCAGACGCCGTCTCGCCCGAAGTGCTTGATGTCGACGGGCAATTGCTGCGCGCCTTTGCGACGCCGGAGGGGCGCTGGCGGCTGAAGACTGACGTTTCCGACGTCGATCCGCAGTTCATCCGCATGCTGGTCGCTTATGAGGATCAGCGTTTCTACGAGCATTCCGGCATCGATATCTGGGCGCTCGGGCGCGCGTCACTGCAATTCGTCAGCAATGGCCGAATCGTGTCTGGCGCCTCAACGCTCTCCATGCAGGTGGCAAGGCTGATCGAGCCGCGTGAAAGCCGGTCGTTTTCGGCAAAACTCCTGCAGATCATGCGCGCAGTGCAGATCGAGCGGCGGCTTTCGAAGGGTGAAATCCTCAATCTCTATCTCACCCATGCGCCCTATGGCGGCAATCTGGAAGGCGTGCGCGCCGCAAGCCTTGCCTATTTCGGCAAGGAGCCGAAGCGGCTGACGGTGGCCGAAGCCGCCCTGCTCGTCGCGCTGCCGCAATTGCCCGAAAAGCGCCGGCCGGACCGGAACCTGAAAGCTGCGGAAGCGGCGCGCAAGCGGGTGCTCGACCGTATCGCCGTGGCCGAGGTGGTCGGCGATGGCGAGGCCGAGCGCGCCGAAGGTGTTACCATTCCCGCCCGCAGGCTGCAGCTTCCAGCCCTTGCCGCCCATGTCGCGGAAGCCGCCCTGCGCAAGGATCCGAAAGCGACCCAGTATCAGACGACGCTGAAGAAACAGGTCCAGACGGGGCTCGAATCCGTCGCGCGTGCCGCGACGATGAAGCTCGGACCGAAGCTCTCGCTTGCCATGGTGATGGCGGACGCCGAGACCGGCGAGATCGTCGGCGAGTTGGGTTCCGCTGATTATTTCGATGCCAGCCGCTCCGGCTGGATCGACATGACGCGTATCAACCGATCGCCCGGCTCTACGCTCAAACCCTTCATCTATGGCCTTGCCTTCGAGCAGGGACTGGTCAGCCAGGAGACCATCATCGAGGACCGGCCGGCCGATTTCTTCGGCTACCGGCCGCGCAATTTCGACATGAGCTACCAAGGCGACGTGACCGTGCGCGAGGCCCTGCAGCTCTCCCTCAACGTGCCGGCCGTCAAGCTACTCGATGCGGTCGGCCCGTCTCGCCTTATGGTGCGTTTCCGCCGCGCCGAAGTGCGCCCCGTTTTGCCGCTAAACGAGACGCCGGGTCTGGCGATTGGCCTTGGCGGCGTCGGCATCACGCTGAAGGATCTCGTGCAGCTCTATACAGCGCTTGCCAATCGTGGCCAGCCGGTCAGGATCGGCGACGGTGTGACGAATGCGCCGGGCAAGATCGATGGCGAGCCCTTGCTGGAGCCGGTCGCTGTCTGGAATGTCGCCGACATACTCTCGGGCGTCATACCGCCGGCCGGCGCGCCGCAACGCGGCATCGCCTACAAGACCGGCACGAGCTACGGCTATCGCGATGCCTGGTCGGTCGGTTATGACGGGCGCCATGTGCTTGGTGTGTGGGTCGGACGGCCTGATAACAGCGCCGTACCCGGTTTGACGGGTTATGGCACGGCCGCACCCATCCTCTTTGAGGCGCTTGCGAAATCCGGCATCGCCACCACACCGCTGCCGCGCCCGCCGGCAGGCGCGGTGCGCATCGCCCAGACCGATCTGCCGATCAGCCAGCGCCGTTTTGCCGTCAATGCCAACGGGCTGCTCGTCGCGTCCGGCCGCGAGCCGTCGCCCCAGATCGTCTATCCGCCTGAAGGCGCCCATGTCGATCTTGGGGCAAAGGCGGGTGAACTTTCGCCGCTAATGCTAAAACTGCAGGGCGGTCGCGCGCCTTTCCGCTGGCTTGCCAACGGCAAGCCGCTGCCCGATCTTTCCCGGAGGCGCACGCAAAGCTGGATGCCTGACGGCGGGGGTTATTCGAAGCTGACGGTGATTGATTCCATGGGCCGGGCAGCAAGCGTCGGCGTCTTCGTCGACTGACGGGAACAAAAGCGCTTCACAACCGTTGGAAGGTGTCTCCTCCAAACGGCAAAAATGACCCCCATGATGCTCCCCTCCGCGACCTACCGGGTCCAGTTTCGCAACGGCATGACATTCGATCACGCATGCGGGCTCGTACCCTATCTGAAGTCGCTCGGCATCAGCCACCTCTACGCCTCGCCGGTCTTCACCGCTACGACGGGCTCGACCCACGGTTACGACGTGACCGATGCCAACGAGATCGATCCGGCACTTGGAGGAAGGGCGGGCTTCGATCGCCTGACGGAGACGCTGTCAGAAGCAGGCATGGGCCTGATCCTGGACATCGTGCCGAACCATATGGCCGCTTCGCTGGAGAATGCCTGGTGGCGGAGCGTCCTGGAATTCGGCAGGCATAGCCCGTTTGCAGGTCATTTCGACATAGACTGGAGCGAGCGGCTGACCCTGCCCCAGCTCGGTAAGAGCTTCGATGAAAGCGTTGCTGCCGGCGAACTGACGCTCGCCATCGACGAGGCGCACGGCAATATGGCGATCAGCTATTATGACACCCTCTTTCCGCTGAGCATGGAAAGCTACCCTCTGCTCGCGGCGGAACTGGATGATCCTGATCTCGCGGGGATGGCGGAACTGACGACCTCTGTCGATGGCGGTGACCTGCATCGCGGCCTGCGCGATATGATCTTCGAGGCCGGCGATCTCAAAAGCCTGAGTCGAAAGCTTGCAGCGCTATCGAAAGACCATGCCTTTATGACACGGCTGCACGGGAGACAGCACTGGCAGCTTCAGCGCTGGCAGGAGGCTTCGGAGCATCTGAGCTATCGGCGGTTTTTCGAGGTGACGGGGCTAGTCGGCCTGCGGGTCGAGGATATCGGGGTCTTCGAAGAGAGCCACCGGCTGGTTCTCGATCTCGTGCGTCAGGGCCAGGTGCAGGGCCTGCGCATCGACCATATTGACGGGCTGGCGGAACCGAGAGCCTATCTCGACCGCCTGCGCGAAGCGGTCGGCGCAGACACCTATATCGTCGTCGAGAAAATTCTTGGCCCCGGCGAAGAACTGCCGGCCGACTGGCCGGTGCAGGGAACGACGGGCTACGAGTTCATTGCCGGCTTGAGCGCGCTCTTCGTGGAAGGCAACGGCTTACAGAAGCTCGATGAAGCCTATCGCCGACTGGCGGATGGCAATGGCGATTTTGAAACCGGGCGGCGGGCGGCCAAGCGGTTGATGGTCGAACAGAATTTCGCCGGCGAGACGGCCCGCCTCGCACGCATTGCAGCAGGCCTCTCTCCCGAACTGTCTATGGAGGAAATCACCGGGGCGATCTGCGAGCTTCTGATCGCCTTTTCCGTCTACCGCACCTATGGGACCGATGGACCGCTCGATGCGCGGGATGGCGATCTCCTGAAAAAAGCCGAGATGGCGGCTGCCGGACATCTGGACTATGCGCAGCCGCTGCAGAGCATCGCGGCCATCCTTCAAGGCGCGGTCGATAACGAGGCGGCTTACGAATTCCGCCTCCGCTTCCAGCAACTCTCCGGCCCCGTCATGGCCAAGGCAATGGAGGATACACTCTTCTATCGCTACAATCGGCTGCTGGCGGTAAACGAGGTCGGTGGCGAGCCGGATCATGTGCCGGGCGGCATCGAAGCGTTTCACCAACTCATGCAGGATCGGGCGCGCTCCCAGCCCTCGGGTCTTTCGGCAACATCGACGCATGACACAAAGCGCGGCGAGGATGCGCGGGCGCGGCTTTATGCTGTGAGCGAGGGCGCTGGCGTCTTTGCCGACGCCGTAGAACACTGGCGAGGACTGAATGAAAGCCACAGCACCGAGCTTGCGGATGGCGCAGCACCCGAGCCCAATCTGGAATGGATGCTCTATCAGGCGCTTGCCGGCGCCTGGCCCGAGGATTTCGACCGCCATCATGCCGACACACTACGCGACCGTTTCACCGCTTATGCCGAAAAAGCCATTCGCGAAGCGAAGCTGCGCTCGACTTGGACGGCGCCGAACAGGGACTATGAAGAGGCGGTGCGCACCTATACGGCCGCGCTCCTCTCACCCGATAATGACGCCTTCACCGAGGATTTTGCTCGCGTCCTGCAGCCCTTCATCGAAGCCGGCTACGTCAACAGCCTATCGCAGACGCTGATCAAACTGACGGCGCCCGGCGTTCCCGACATCTATCAGGGGGCAGAGGGCTTCGATTTCAGTTTCGTCGATCCCGATAACAGGCGCGAGCCGGATTTCGAGACATTAAGCGGCTGGCTTGCCGAAGGCGGTGCGCTCGCGCGGCTGCAGGCCGCGGCATTAAAACAGCGCATCATCCAGATCGGCCTGGGGCTTCGGATGGAGCGCGCACGGCTTTTTGCGGAAGGCGATTACCTGCCGGTCGCCGTCAATGGTGTCAGGAGTGACCATGTCGTCGCCTTTGCCCGTCTGCATCAGGAGAACTTCGCCATCACGGTCGTGCCGCGACTGATGTTCGGCTGGCTCGATCCCGGCGTGCTTTTTGCCGGACCGGAATTCTGGGAGGATACGGCAATATCAGTGCCCTCGCCCATGCACGGCCTCAAGGCCGATCTCTTGACCGGCAAGATGCTGGAGCCCGGAAGCAAGATCTCGCTTGCCACCCTTCTCGGAGACCAGCCGGCGGCTCTGATCGTACCGGCCTGACGGCAATCTCGAAAAAATCTGCACGGACGAAAAAAGACGTTGACCTTCCAGTTGCTGGAAGGTTCATAAAGCTGTCCGGATGCCAGAAGGCATGAAAGGCGCAGTTTTATGGATAACAAGCACGATCATCACCACGACCATCATGGGCATGGCCACGACCACCACCATCATGCCGACGGTGCGCAATGTGGTTGCGGCCACGACGAAAAGGCTGACGTGGTGGTGCGCGATGCTGTCTGCGGCATGACGGTCGATCCGAACGCCGGAAAACCCTCCCTCGATTATGAAGGTCACACCTATCACTTCTGTAGCGATGGCTGCCGCAAGAAATTCGAGGCGGCACCGCAGGATTATCTGACCGCCAAGGACCCGGTCTGCGGCATGACCGTCAACCGCTCGAACGCGAAACACTTCCTGAAGCACGAGGGGGAAAAATTCTATTTCTGCTCGGCGGGCTGCAAGGCGAAGTTCGAGGCCGATCCCGAAACCTATCGCCATGGCAAAAAGCCAACGGCAGCCGCCATGCCGAAGGGCACGCTCTACACCTGCCCGATGCATCCCGAAGTCGTCAGCGACCGTCCCGGCGACTGCCCGAAGTGCGGCATGGCGCTGGAGCCGATGGGCATTCCGCCTGAAGACGAAGGTCCAAATCCGGAACTCTTGGATTTTATCCGGCGCCTGTGGGTCAGTGCTGTTCTTTCAATTCCGCTCCTGATCCTTACCATGGGACCGATGCTTGGCCTGTCGTGGCCGCGTGAAGCGCTTGGCGAGCCGCTTGCGAGCTATGTCGAACTGTTGCTGGCGACGCCCGTCGTCCTCTGGGCGGCCCTTCCCTTCTTCCGCAGGGGGTGGGCATCGGTCGTCAACCGCAGCCCCAATATGTGGACGCTGATCGGCCTCGGCGTCGGCACGGCCTATCTCTACAGCGTCGTCGCGACCTTGGCGCCGGACCTCTTCCCGCACAGTTTCCGCGGTCATAGCGGCTCCGTCCCCGTTTATTTCGAGGCGGCTGCCGTCATCGTGGCGCTCGTCTTCGTCGGGCAGGTGCTGGAATTGAAAGCCCGTGAACGCACCGGCTCTGCAATTCGCGCCCTGCTCGATCTTGCGCCGAAGACTGCGCGCCGCATCGATGCCGACGGTAGTGAGCGCGACGTGCCTGTCGATGAGATCCAGACAGGCGACCGGCTGCGCGTGCGCCCCGGCGAACGTGTACCAGTGGATGGCTCCGTCACCGATGGGCAGTCGACTGTGGACGAATCGATGATCACGGGCGAACCGCTTCCGGTTGAAAAGGCCAAGGGCGACGCACTGACCGGCGGCACGATGAACAAGAACGGCGCATTGATCATGACTGCCGAAAAGGTCGGTGCCGATACCACACTCTCACGTATCGTCGATATGGTGGCCAAGGCGCAGCGTTCGCGCGCGCCGATTCAGGGCGCCGTCGACCGTGTTTCGGCGATCTTCGTTCCGGCCGTCGTTGCCGCTGCCATCGCAGCCTTCCTCGTCTGGTCCTTTGTCGGGCCGGAGCCGCGGCTGACCAATGGGCTGCTCGCCGCCGTCGCCGTCCTGATCATCGCCTGCCCCTGCGCACTCGGCCTCGCAACGCCGATGTCGATCATGATCGCCACCGGACGCGGCGCGCAGGAAGGCGTCCTGATCAAGGATGCGGAAGCGCTGGAGCGTTTTTCGAAGGTCGATACATTGATCGTCGACAAGACCGGCACGCTGACCGAAGGCAAGCCCAAGCTGACGGACGTTGTGGCTTTGGGCAGCATTGACGAAAGACATCTGCTGGCGCTCGCCGCAAGCCTGGAGCGCGGTTCTGAGCATCCGCTTGCAGAAGCCATCGTCTCAGGGGCCGAAGAACGCGGCCTCAACTTTCACGAGGTCACAGGTTTCGAGGCAAAGACCGGAAAGGGCGTAAAGGGCACGGTCGGCAGCGCCTCCGTCGCCCTCGGCAATGCGGCCCTGCTCGCCGATCTCGGCATCGATCCGGCAGCGCTCTTAGACCAGACCGAGGCGCTTCGCGGCGAAGGCAAGACCGTCATGTTCGTCGTCATCGACGGTACTTTGGCCGGCCTCGTCGCCGTCGCCGACCGCATCAAACCAACGACGGCGGCTGCCATCAAGGCGCTGCATGACAGCGGCTTGAAGATCATCATGGCGACCGGCGACAATGAGCGCACGGCCCGTGCCGTGGCGAAAAGCCTCGGGATCGACGAGGTCCGCGCCGACGTGCTGCCCGAGGACAAGAAGGCGCTCGTCGATGAACTGAGGACAAAGGGCGCCATCATTGCCATGGCTGGTGATGGGGTCAATGATGCACCGGCACTGGCAGCCGCGGATGTCGGCATCGCCATGGGCACGGGCGCCGATGTTGCGATGGAAAGTGCAGGCATTACATTGGTGAAGGGCGATCTCAACGGGATCGTCCGCGCAAGACGGCTGGCTGAAGCGACGATGCGCAACATCCGCCAGAACCTGGGCTTCGCCTTCGGCTACAATGCGCTCGGCATCCCCGTGGCAGCCGGTGTGCTCTACCCGATCTTCGGCCTGTTGCTCTCGCCGATGATTGCAGCTGCCGCCATGAGCCTCTCCTCTGTCTCCGTCATTGGCAATGCGCTGAGGCTGAGGGTCGAAAAGCTGTAAAGGAACCAAGCGATGAATATCGGCGAAGCCTCGGAACGGTCCGGCCTGCCTTCAAAGACCATCCGCTATTATGAGGATATCGGCCTGATCCGTCCTGACCGGGGCGGAAACGGCTACCGCGACTATGCGGCCTCGGACGTACACAAGCTGCGCTTTCTGCAGCGTTCGCGCGGCCTCGGCTTCTCCGTGGAGGAATGCCGTCAGTTGCTGGCGCTCTACGAGGACAAAAGCCGGGCAAGCGCCGACGTCAAGGGAATCGCCGAGGCGAAGCTTTCGGAAATCGATCGGAAAATCCGCGAGCTGACGGAGTTGCGACATACGCTCGAGCATCTCGTTCATGCCTGCCACGGCAATGACCGTCCCGACTGCCCGATCCTCGAAGAGCTCTCGGATAGCGCCGCCTGACGGGACCGGTGCCCTCTGGATCCCGGGAATTTCTTGTCCTCGCAATCAGGAAAGCGGCGGTTGGTCCTTGATGGCAGCGTCGGAGGGACTCTTCTGTTCCTCGGCGGCCTCCTCGTCATGCTCGTCCTCGATGCTGGTGTCGTCCAGCCGGTGCTTAATTGCCAGCGCATAGATGACATCGAGGATGTTGCGGTCCTTTAGATGAGGATCGCTGAGCGCCAGCAGCGAGGCGCGAACGATCTTCTTGCTGGAGGCTTTCGGACAGCGCTTGCGGACAAAATCATAAAGTGCATCGCCCACAAGTCCATCCATTGCGCCGTCTACGAGAGCCTCGTAGACCCGCTTCTTCTCTTTCATATTCCATGTTCCCCTTGCAAATCAGCGGGGCACATACTCTGTCACGGAACTGTCATAAACAACCGCCGAACGCGATCTGTCGACAATTGACCAGCTGTGCAAACGTGGAAAATCGATAATTCTCATGTCGCTTATCTAGATATGCGACCGACAAGCCTGGCGGGCATCCCTAAGACCGAGATCAGCTCCCCGAAACGCATTCAGGCAAGATTAGTCACAACGGAAGCGACATGGAGAGGCTAATCGCGCTTTTTGGCTGCAACGACAGCTTCCGCCTGAATCACAAACATTTCTAGTTCCTGTTTGGTCATTCCATTAGCCACATTGGAAAAACGCTCTAGCAGCGCCGCGAACTGTGGATCCCTTGCAGTCTTAAGTGTCACACCCAGCAGCCAGTTTGGTGAGGTCTCCAAGGTGTTTGCAATCCTCACAAGGGTCGCCAAATCTGGTTCCCTGCGACCTGAAGCGTAGTGCGCGTACCGGCGTTCATCGAGCCCAATTCGCCGCGCCGCCTCAGCGTTCGAAATGCCCAGTTGCTGGGCTCGTTCCTGCAATCGTCTCGCCAGCGTTTCCATAGGAACATCTTGTTCCCCAATGACACGAGTCTAGCCATGAACGATATGTAGTGCTATAACTACAATATGGAGCTGCCCCGACGCGGAAGATTTCTGTCTGGAAGATCCCGGAAAAAGGAGACCAAGCAGCACATGGAACTACGTCAGCTATCCTACTTCGTTGCGGTGGCCGAGGAGCTGCATTTCGGCAGGGCGGCTGCCAAGGTGCATATCGCCCAGCCGGCACTGTCGAACCAGGTGATGGCGCTGGAGAAGGAGCTCGGCGTGCAGCTGTTCATCCGCACGACACGCCGGGTGGAACTGACGCGGGCAGGGGCAGCCTTCTACGAGAGGTCGGTCCGGATTCTGAGCGAAGTCGATCTGTCGACCGAGATCGCCCGGTCGGTGGCCGGTAAGGCTGCGCGCCGGATTGCGATCGGCACCGTCTATCCGGCCACGATCGGCGTGCTGCCGGCGTTCCTTGCGCGCATCGCCCGCAAATATCCGGACATCCGCATGCATATCGAAAGCGGCACCACCGACGATATCATCCGCCATATCGAGGCAGGCCGCATCAATCTCGGCTTCATCCGGCCGGTGGAGAATATCGGTTCCTTACGCTTCTTCTCGATTGCCCATGAGCGTTACCTGCTGGCCGTCGCCAAGCAGAGCCCCCTATCCTTGAAGAGCGAGATCGATATCGAGGATTTGCGCTCTGAGAAGATCATTTCCTTTTCCCGTCAGAACCTCTCCTACAGCGAGCGCTATTTCGCGGAAAAATTCGAGGAGCATGATCTGACCGACAATGTCGCCTACACCTGTGATGACACGTTTTCGCTGGTGTCGCTGGTCTCAGCCGGGCTTGGCATCGGCTTCGTGCCGGAATGGACGCAGGATCTGCCGAACCGCGGTTTTGAGTTGAGGAAAGTCAAAGGCGTCGATTTCAAGATCGGGCTCGGTGTCGCCTGGAACAGGGAGGATCCGACCGCCTCGCGCGACGATATCATCGATATCGCGCGATCGCTCGTGCGGCCGGGACGATAAGATAGCGGTCAATCGCTATGGTCGTGGTGGTCGAAGTCTCAGTTGAGCTGGGCGCGATAGCCATGGATTGGCCTTGCTGATTGCGTCCATCAATAGGCTATTTCAGGGATAGTCCTTGGCTCTTCGTCCGTCGCATTGCCTCTGCCTGCTTGAGCGCCATGACAGAACGCTCATGCGCAGACAGTTGTTGGACGGTCCGCATCGAGGCCCAGGCAGCCTTGATCTCCAGCTGTTGCGCAGTGCTCATTCCGGCGGTAAGGGTCTTGAACGCTTCGCCGTCAGCATCCTTCGTCGCTATTCCGAGAAAAGTACGCTCTCCGAACCGCTGAGAAACGGCTCGTGCGAACCCTTCGAGCTCGGCCTTTACGGCTCCGTCAGCAAGCACAGATTCCAGACCAGCGGAGTGATCGTTTCGATTGATCGCATCGCGAACGCGCTCGAGAGCAGCTTTCGCATTCGGCGACAGATCTGGGATTTCAACCGACAAGTTCTGCCGTCGAGCGTACTCTGCCATCTCAGCCCTCTGCGCGGTCTGAACGCGTATCTTCAGAAAGCGCTCCAGAGAGCGAGATAGGGCGGGAACATTGAGAAGAGCAGTTTCCCGATCGCGCTTGTCGCTCTTACCGGCCAACAAGCCTGTCTTGCCTCTGAGAGCGCCATATAGCTCCGGCGTATTCGCGATCTTCAATATTGTATTCGCAGCCACCCTTGCATCCCGGATCATCGCGTCGACATTGACCGCCTTGAATGCCGCCTCCGGTTGCCCATAGACGAGACGAAACCGCAACGAGACATCCTCCCACTCCTTCTGGAGGCCGGGATCGGCGCCGAGCCTGGCCTCTATGGCCTGTGCCATCGACTGAGGGAAGATCGTTATGCCGGATACCATCGGCTTTGCTGCCTTGTCTGCGCTGACAAGGTGAGCCGTCGATGCGGTTCTTGCGACACCGAGCCTTTCGCCGACAATGGCCAGACGGGCGGCGAGGCTCATGAGCGTCTGCTTCTGCCTGACCATCCATTCCAGCCGATGCGCGACCAGCGTCCGTGCGACCCGAACGAGGTGCAGACCGCGGCTTTCGGCAAAACGAAGTGCCTGCCGATAGAATGAGCCGCCCTCGTAGTCGAGCGTCGTCTCCTTGGAATTCCTGCGCGACAGGATTGGTATGAGACCACCCGTCTTTTCGAAAGACCGGCGGCCATAGTAGAGGCTGAGATCCTCGCGATGGCGGGTCATCGCCACATAGGTCAGGTGCCGGTCGAGCGACAGCGAGGCCAGAACCTTGACCTGGTCGACGGTGGCACCCTGGCT
>UCKU01000076.1 GCA_900473185.1 Hyphomicrobiales bacterium
TTCGTCGGCGTCAACAAGGCGTTCTTCGACCATAGCGATATCCTGATCAACAGCTCTCTGTTGGTCTGAGAAGCGCAGTTACCGCATCTGAAACGGCCGGCTTTCGCCGGCCGTTTTTCGTTATTCGCCATGCGGCAAGGGCAATCGCCAAACCGCAGCGTGCAGCGGCATGACTTTTGCAAGGTTACCGATATGTTAGTTCGTCGGGAACCAAGCGTAATGAAATGGGACACTTCAGCATCGTTCGATCCGGTCATCCTTGTCTTCAAGGACGAGAACAGACGCCTGATCGTCCGAACGGTCGGGGAAGCTGCCAACGCGTTGATGAGAGAGTGGCCATCCGACGATGGCGAGGAGTTCCTGTCTGCCGTGAAAGCCTGCCTGGACGTGATGACCGGTAAAGCTGGAGCCGACGAGCTCAGAGCGGCCATCATCCGGGCCGCGGACGAAGCTGGTGTTACAGCGCTTGCCGTTCTTCACTGACCCCGAAGGAACGCTCCGACGATTGACTGATAGCGGCGATGAGGGTAGGGGACCCGCCGCCATGCTCAGCACTGACGAGGTGGTGATGGGGAGGCCCGGTCAGCACGAGGGGCCGGGCCTCTGCCTGCCCGGCAGATTTCGGCGAAACGCGCTTGAAAATCCGCCATCCCAAATTATCTCGAATCCCGATTTCCAGTGATGGAGGGATCGTATGATTGAACGTCACATACGCGGGCGTGATCTACCGATGACGTCGGAAGACCTCGCCATCTGCCAGCGCGTACTGGATGCCGTGAAGGCAGAATTCCAGCTTGATAGGGATGATGAGGAGACGGCGCGCATCGCCGCTGTTGTCATCGAACTGTACCGTCAAGGGGTCCATAACTTCGATCAGTTGAAAGTCCTGGTGTCAGCTGCCAGAGGCAAGGTCTGATCGGAACTTTTAGATTTCGGGCCAGTTAAGGTCGCATGGACCACGCGGCGGATACACGTCTCCTTGACCGTTCAATCGCTTCGACCGCGCGGTCTGACCTTTCCTCAGAAGCCCGCTTCGGCGGGCCTCTTTTTGCGATCGCCCCGGCAATTTACTGATATCCAGGCTCGCCTCTGTATCGAGTGGCGAGCCCCCACAAAGGGCATCGAAATCAGAGCAAAGGTATCGTTACAGAGAGGACAGCAACGAGCGATGCGACGAGGACGGATGTCTCGATCATGAATACGACTATCTGCCTCGTAGACATTTCAGGAAAAAGTGATTTCATGATTTTACCCCAATTAAAATATTATTCTATCATCGGCGACAGTATCATCAAATTACTCGAATAGTTTTTTATTTTCGTATTTTCTAAAGTTTTCGCGTCTCGCGGTTCGCCGCGTCGAATCTCACTCGCTTTGTCGGTTTGGATGTGAGGTCGTGCAGGAGGGTCGGGCGCGGCGTGTGGGACTTTAGTCCGATTGAAGACCGCGATCTGCTCCCTAATTTCTGTTCGGCTGATGCCTCCAGAGTCAGCACGAAAAGGGTGTCTCTTTCCTGACCCCGAGCACCCTTTTCAACTCCTTCTCCTGAATTGCCCGCCAACACCCCTTGGCGGGCTTTGTTTTTGGGGGGGCGGGTCAGGCCGCCAGTCCGTGGCAGCTCTCGGACTGCCGATCTTGCGGATGATCGGCGCCCCGATCTT
>UCKU01000050.1 GCA_900473185.1 Hyphomicrobiales bacterium
GGGATCGCCGGTGCCGCAGCTTTCTTCGTGCAACGCTGCGGCACCGGCGATCCCTGGAGTTTAGGCCAAGGGTATCGTCTTGAATGCAAGCGAAGCTTTGATGACTTGAAGAGCTCGACGTCCTTCGACAAGCCAGCGACGTCTGCGTCCGCAGATCCCCGAACTCAATCCATTTGCCTAGCGCGGTTCGAGTACGACCGTGCTTTCAAGCGATATAAGGCCCAATCAATGTCAACGCGAAATACCCTCAGCTCCGGACATCATGTCGTCGATATCGACGGAATTCAGCAAAGCTTTCATGTCGCGGGCCAAGGGCCGATTATACTGGTTCACCCCGGCGGCCCAGGGATCCACTGGCAATATCTTCGCATGGGTTTTTTGGAGCGTCATTTTACCATGCTGTATCTTGAACCAATCGGTACAGGTGGTTCAGGCCGGCTTGCCGAGCACCCCCATGGCTATACCGTCGAACGCTTCGCGAAACAGCTTGGCAGGTTCCTCGAGACGCTCGACCTGTCCGAGGTCGTTCTTCTTGGTCATTCCCACGGAGGGTTCGTCATCCAGCAACATACGATCGAGCACCCGGATCGGGTATCGGCAATGATTTTGTACTCGTCGTCGGCTGTGACGGGGAGTGACTTCATGGCGGCGGCTGCAAACGGCGTTCAGAGCTTTGCTGATCGCTATCAGGCGGAGGGGCCGGCGGTACTCCGAGCCTGGCAGTCGGTTCCGAACATGTCGAGCGACGACGACTATACCAAGATCATGCGCGACCTGCTTCCCGCTTACTTTGCCGACGGTGTTCGTGAGAAGCTTGATCTTGAAGCGTTGCGCTCACGGGTAAAGGCGACAATTCTCATAGGTAACAACGAGCCGTTTGATGTTCGATCGAAACTTCAGGGCCTTTCCGTGCCGGTGCTTGTTCTCGTCGGAGATCACGATTTTATATGCGGCCCGAAATGGGGGAAGAACCTGCATGACAGCTGTTCGAATTCGGAGCTGGTACATTTCGCCCAAAGCGGCCATTTCGCGCACTTAGAACAGCCGGAAGAATTTTTAAGCGCAGTCCTCGCATTTTTTGAAGCTCATAAGCTGGTCTCGCGATGAAGTCGTCCCTAATTCGCCGTCCCAGCGGGAGAAGATTCATTCAAAAGTAGCTCTCGGAGATTATAGGCATCGGCAGCCTTGGTTGTTTTTCGGTTTGACGATGGATCTTGCTACAGTTCTTCTTCTTCACAAGTGCTCGTTCATAGTCGGCGCGATCTGCTTCTTTTACGTCAGGTGGCGCTCCAGGGAGCTAGGCCTCGATTTTCTGGCAATCGGCGACGGCCTTCTTGCTTTTGCATCCACGCTTGCCGGAGTGGGAGAGCAGGGCATACTGCCCCATGAGGTTTGGACTTTTGGAAGCTTTTCCATCGGCGTCACAGGTTATTCACTGATGGCGATGGGACTTGTCCAGTTGAGCGGCCGCCGGCGAAAGCGTACAGACTGTCTTCTGCTCGTTGTGGCCCTGACCTTGTCGGTCGTTATTGGCTCTATGCATTGGTACGCCGACAACCCAACGCGCGCTGCAATATTCAATGCGAACACCGCGGTTTTCCTTGGCGTCTCCTGCGCTGTCATCTTAAGGGATTTTTTCCTCGACCGCTTGCCCGCGAGATGGGGTCTGCTTGCATCACTCGCGGCTGCGATGAGCTTTTCAACGCTGGTCGCTGTCGGAATGATCTTCCCACAGTATGGGCCGGTCGAACCCCGCTATGCCTTTTTCATGCTTATCATTTGCCATTTCTCCGTAGCGCTCTTCGTGGTTGTCCTGGTCCAGGAACGAGCGGAAGCTCGGCTCAAACGTCTAGCATACACCGACGCACTGACGGGAATCCCAAATCGGCAGCACTTCCTGGCATCCCTTCCGAGCGATCTCAGAGGAGGCGACGCCTTCATCATGATAGACATCGACCACTTCAAGAGTGTCAACGACCGCTACGGCCATGAAACTGGCGATGTGGTTCTTGTCGGTGTAGCGCAAGCCATCTCCACGACCGCTGGACGCAAGGTCACGCTCGGCCGTCTTGGTGGCGAGGAGTTTGCGCTGTTTCTGCGTGATCAAACCGAAGAAACTGCTGTTGCCAAGGCGGATCAAATCCGCTGGACGGTCAATGCTTTGGCATTCGCATCTGGCGCGGAGACGATAGTGCCGAGTGTGAGCGCGGGCGTTGCCGTTTGGAGAGGCGATTGCAATGCACAGAAGCTGCGGGATCAGGCAGACCAGGCACTCTACCTTGCGAAGCGAGGCGGCCGTGACCGAGTCGAGCTATATGCAAATCCACAAAGCATGGAAGAACTCTCTTCAAGCGCGACGGCAACGACCGTAACCCAGCATTCGAGCGGACCCGAACATCCCCTGGGGGAGCTTGCCGCTTAGCTGCAATTATCAGGCAGCCGGCTCTGTTCGCGTCGCTCCCATATCCTGTGTAGCGATCAATAACGGGGTGCGTTTGCCCCCCTCGATCGCCCCAGTTGTCCCTGGAGACGCCAACGCTCGACAAGCGCCAACACCGTGATCGCTTCGGCAACCGGCGTTGGAGGGAAAGAGGCCCGATTCTCACCTAGCCGAATCGTCGTTCTCGGCTCAGTCGAAGAAACGATGCTCGCCAACGGCACTCTTAAGGCGATACGCAGGATGGTGAACTAGCTAGCGGAAATGGCTTCTTCCGGCGCTCGACAGGGGGGAGGCGCGCAGAGCTTCCTTATCATTGGCTTTGTCGTGCCACGTGATCCGAAAAGCCAATGCTTCCTGAAAGTATTGGTGGCACCCCCGTCAATCTCTCCAAGATTAAATCGTCCACCAAACATTCATATGCCGTCCACGAATCTGCAACGTGTCGGCTATATGAAGAGAGGTCATTTGGCACACCCGGGGGGGCTCAATGCCTGTCAATTTGCAAAGTATCGGCGTGGGTGCGAGAAGCACGAACTCCTTGTCAGGTTCCATCGACGGAAAGGTTTCATCTTCGTTCGGCTCCGGTGCGATACGCACGCTGCGCATCCTGCATCTACTTTTCGCAGACGAAATTGCAGGATCAGAGAGGCATTGTATCGACCTCGCCAACGGACAGGCAGCTCTCGGGCATGAGGTTCACGTCGCCGGATATTGCGGCTCACCAATCATCCCGTTCCTCTCCGACAGGGTCACTTTTCACGGATTCTCGACTGCGCTACTGCGGGGGATGAGACTGCGACAGTTGATTGCGAGGGTCGGAATCGAGGTCGCTCACGCACATCACAGCCCAGGAAGCCGGGCCCTTGCCAGAGTTCCCGATGGCGTGACGACGATTGCGACTCTGCATGTCGGGTTCAAGCCGAAGCGACACGCGCTGATGGACGGTGTGATCTGCGTGAACCGCGATCAGTTGTCGCGGCTTGACGGTTACGCCGGTCAAGCAGGTTTAATTTCGAACTGGCTCCCAGCTGCAGCGAGTGGGGAGGCCGGAGACCTGCGTTCCGAATTGAATCTGCCTCGCGAAACGCGGTTGGTGGGCGCCGTAGGACGACTGCATCCCAGCAAGGGAAACGACGTCCTCATCGCAGCCTTCAGACAATCTGCGCCGGAAAATGCGGCGCTGGTTATAGTCGGCGAGGGGCCGCAGCGAAGCGAGTTAGAAAAAATTGCGGGAGGCGACAGTCGAGTTCACCTGCCGGGTTACACAGACAACGTGCCCGGATTCCTGCGCAATTTGGACCTGTTCGTCTCTCCGTCTCGCGAGGAATCGTTCGGTCTGGCCATACTTGAGGCCATGCGTGAGGGACTTCCTATTATCGCAACGGCGACGGAAGGACCCTCAGAATATCTGCGTGACCATCCAGTCGCTCTGGTGCAACCTGGTTCCATTGACCACCTGTCTGCGGCTCTTGTTGACGCCCTCACACCTCAGGACGTTGTGAGCAACGCGCGCGTCGGGTATGACTTGAGTGCTTTTTCTCGCTCAACCGGTATCGCCAATGTGCTTGATTTCTATCGCGAAGTTGCCGACCGAAAACAGCGCGTGGACATGGGCCTTGCCAAGGCGCCGTTGCTATATGTTTGCCAGACCTAGGAGTGATTGACTGAAAGGTCCGTGTGGCCCTTCACTGATGAAAGCTCTCTCGAACTCCGCAAACGCACCGTGATATGAAAGATCAGCCTGCCGCCCGAGGACGTGGTATCGATATTCTCGCTGAGATTGGCGATGAAGAGTGCGTAGGGAGCTTTCATGCCACCGCTCCCCGCGCCAGCCAGCCGAGAAATCCGCCGAGGATCAGCGTAGCATAGGCGACGCCAGCGACCGCGAATTGGCCGGCAAATACAAAGCCTGTGATAGCGCCGGACAGACCGGTCAGGATGCAGATGAGGATCGTGTCCGCTCTCCCTCGAGGACGATCATCCGCAGTGCGACGCTGCCCATCATCATCGGCAGCTTCGCCGATAACGCAGGGATTGTTTCGAGAAAGCATAGTCCGATCGTCGCGCGGAGATTGCCCGTGGTCGCAATCACCCACCCCGTCGTTTCGCTCATGTTCAACCTGCATCAAAAGGTTGCCTTTTTATCTGCTGCCCGTCGACTCGACAGACGGAAAATCGCCAATATTTTCATTGTGAACTCCTCTCGATCGGCGGGCGAGATAATGGTTTTCCCTCGCAGCAAGGCCGAAGCCCGCGATAAAACACCGGCGTCTACGTCCTCGGGAGTGGCGGCGATGTCTTCGTCCGGCACGAAGCTTTTGTTGATGAGCATTTGCGGCCCTTTCTTTCGCTCCACTATCAGAGGCCTGCGTTCAGTTTGTTCGCAGACACTGTGGAGTTTCAATGAAAGCCGTGACTGGCTATCGACGCAGGCCAATGTGCAGGAAAGAGTTCACGAAGTCGGCTCGGGCAAGCAAAGGTCCGAACTCGAATTCATTCCTCCTTCAAACATCCACACAACTTCCACGCATCGGCAACATCGTGACGTTATGGAGGCTTCCATCCAGCGGTTGGAAACTCGATGTCCTTCAATTCACGAAATAGCGACACAAGTCGCGTTGCAACATTTGAAAGCTTTTCCCATCCTTCTGTAGATCAAGGAGCGTCATCCTCCGGCAGCCGGAAAGCGACAAGCAAGCAACGAATCCTGCATCTGCTTTTTTCTTCTCGGATAGCAGGATCGGAAAGGTACTGTATCGACCTTGCCAACGGACAGGCCGCCCTTGGGCATGAGGTGCATGTTGCGGGAACATTTGGCTCCCCGATGGCCGCCCTTCTTTCCAAGGAAGTTATCTTTCACGGCTTCGCGACGCCTTTCTTGCGCGGCATGAGATTGCGACGGTTGATCGCAAGCGCGGCGATTGAGATTGCTCACGCCCATCTCAGCCCTGCCTGCAAGGCGCTTGCCGCTGCTCCCGCCAGCGTGACAAAGATTACAACGCTGCACGTCGGCTTCAAGGCAAAGCAACACGCTCGGCTCGACGGCGTGATCTGCGTGAACCGTGCCCAGTTGTCGCGTCTTGGCAATTATGCCGGCCAAGCGCGCCTTATTTCGAACTGGCTGCCGGCCGTGGAAGAGGACGAGAGTTTCGACTTGCGTTTGAAATTGAAGTTGCCGCGTGAAACAACACTCGTCGGCGCCGTAGGGCGGTTGCATCCGAGCAAGGGTTACGATGTCCTGGTATCAGCCTTTCGACGGGCTGCTCCGGACGATGCGGCGTTGGTCATTGTAGGCGAGGGACCGCAGCGCGCAGCATTGAAAAATCTCTCCAAAGGCGACAACAGAATTCATTTGCTGCGCCATAGCGATAATGTCTCCGGATTTTTACGCAATCTGGATTTGTTCGTTTCTCCGTCCCGCGAGGAATCGTTTGGCCTCGCGATACTTGAAGCCATGCACGAGGGGCTTCCAGTAATTGCGACTGCGGCTGAAGGACCGTCGGAGTATCTGCGTGACCATCCGGTGACCCTCGTGGAGCCTGGCTCTATCGACCGCCTTGCTGCGGCTCTAGGCGATGCATTCTATGTAAAAGCCGCCGTCGGCCTGTCCCGTGTGGTTTACGATTTGCGTCGATTTTCTCGAACATCGGGCATTGCCAATGTTCTTGATTTCTATTCCCAGGTTGCCGAAAGGACTGCAGCGGCCGGGATATCTGCCGATTTGTCAGAGATGTACCAAGCTCAACCGGAGGAAGGCTGAACTATCGTCGCTGCGATGAAACGCAATAATCGCGGCGTTTGCCCGGACGTGATGTTGAGCGTCGATGAAGAGCGTCCGCTGGGCGTCAAGTTGCCCGTGGCAGAGAGATTTCGAACACTGCGCCTCCACGTGAGGAATTGCAGCACGAAGCCTGACCACCGTGAGCTTCCGCAATGGCGCGAACTATGGACAGACCGAGACCGGAACCACCGTAGAGGCGGGAGCGGGAAGCGTCGGCGCGGGTAAAAGGTTCAAATGCGCGCTTGTCAAAATTGGGCGGCAGCCCGGGGCCAGAGTCTTCAACCCGGATGACGATCTTGTTTCCCGACGCCAGCGTGAATACTTCAATACGACCAGGCTTGGCATAGCGTTGGGCGTTGTTCAGGAGCGACAGAAGCACCTGCCGGAGCCGGACCGCGTCCGCCGGAACGATAATATCCACAAGGGTAAGCTCCAGCGAAAAACCTGCTTGCCGAAGCGATGGCTCGACGACATCTGCGACCTTCCTTATCTCTGCGGCGAGATCGACAGGTTCGATCTGCAGGTCCAGACGGCCCGCATCCGCAAGGGTGACCAAGCGCAGGTCGTTGACCAGCCTTGTAAGCCCTTCGGTCTGAGCCATGAGACCGTCGATCAATTTCTCGTCGACGGGAAACACACCATCGGCAACGCCCTGCAGCCGACCCTTGAGTATTGTGAGCGGGGTCCTGAGCTCGTGCGCAATCGCCGCGTTCCAGAAGGCGACGTTGTCGGCCATGTCCTGAAGCCTTTGGGCCATGATGTTGAAGTCCGCGACCAGATGGGCGGTCTCGCCAAGCGAGTGGTCACCGGGGGTCGCGCGAGCGGTGAGGTCTCCGTCGGCGATGCGGCGAGCGCTCTCGGCGAGCGAGTTGATCGGCACGAGGATGCGCGCAGCGAGTTTTAGGGAGACGAATCCAGCAACGAGCAAGGCCGGAAAGGCAAGGGCGGTGAGAACCAGAAGGTCGGTACCCGATGGGAGCCAGCTATCCTCCTCCATCAGGGACGGAAAGAGCGAAATTAGAATGGCATAGATGATATAGAGGCCGAAGAACACGACCATGACGGCAATCATTGTGACAGCCGCCATCGACAGCAGGATCTGACGGCTGAGAGCGGGGCGCCGGATCATTGCTCGGCGGCCAGTCTATAGCCGACACCACGAACACCCGACAACATGCCGGGAGCGCCAGCCAATTCAAGCTTCCTGCGGAGATTGCTGACATGGCTGTCTACCGTTCGGTCCAAGGCATCGCCTCCTGGAAGGCAGGCGTCGACAAGTTCTCCCCGCGCGAAGACCTTCATCGGTGCTCTCGCCATATGCGCAAGAAGTCGGAATTCCGTGAGCGTCAACGGCACGGCCTTGTTTTCTCCGTCGATCTCGACCCTTGCCTGATAGCTATCCAGATCGATCGTCAGCCGGCCGACCCGCAGCACGCCCGCCGCGTTGCCCAGCCCGGCGCGGCGAAGGACCGCCTTGGCACGAGCAACCACCTCAATCGGGTTAAAGGGCTTTATGATGTAGTCGTCGGCGCCGATGCGAAGACCCTGGAGGCGGTCGATATCCTTATCAAGGGCCGTGATCATGATGACCGGGGTGTCGCCTCTGCGTCTGATTTCAGCGAGCACTTCCCAGCCGTCGAGGCGCGGCATCGTCACATCGAGAAGCATCAGATCCGGCTTTAAGACGAGGTGCAGGTCAATGGCTGTTTTCCCGTCGGCGGCACGCACCGTGCGAAACCCTTCACGCGTCATGTAGGCGTCAAGGATCTCGACGATCTCCAAATCGTCTTCGGCTATGATGGCGAGAGCGTTCATCTAATAAGGCACCACTTTTTCAAGCTTTGATAATATTCGATGTCGCAGCGCCACGTCGAGCTATCAACGGCTGTCTGCGCCATACCTCCACACAATCTCCACGGTTTGCCAGCGTCCGCAGGCAATAGCGCCTGATAAAGAAGCGCGGCTGGCGTGCATGCCGATCGGATCTGACATATGGCTTATGGCTTGCGAGTTTCGCTCGCTATTCTCGGTGCATTGACAGCTGGCGTTCTGTCCGGATGCAGCACGACCAGATCGAAGCCATGACACCGCCGCCAAGGCGGCGGTCATGAAAGGCGGCCACCTTCAGCAACAGTTTTGGATTTTTCCCGCCTACTTCGCGAGACGTTGCCGGTCAGAAGTCTCAGAAAAGAACGAGCGACAGCAAAGACAAAATCAGTGCCGGAAACATGACGACAGTTCCGAGCTTCAGAAACTGCCACGCGCTGACGTACAGTCCCTCGCGGCGAAGGGCCGACAACCACAATATTGTCGCCAAGGATCCGGTGACGGAAAGATTGGGGCCGAGATCGACTGCGATCAGCACTGCTCCGGCGATCTTGTCTGAGACATGCGCCGCCTGCACCGCGCTTCCCGCGACCAAGCCTGCCGGAAGATTGTTAACAAGGTTGCAGATAATCGCAACAAGCACGCCTGCAATACCGACCGCCTGTGTTTCCGATGTTGCAGCGAGCAAGGCCAGTTGGTCTGAGAGCATGGTCGTCAGACCGGTGCGATCCAGGGCTTCCACGACGACGAACAGGCCTGCGACCAGAGGTAGGACGCTCCAACTGACACCCTTGAAGGTCTCGATTGGACTTTGCCGGGTCAGCGCAAGAACGAGTGCGGAGGTAATTGTGCCGGCGAGAAAAGTCGGCAGACCCAAATCAATATGCATCGCCGATGCTGCGATAAGAATGATGGCCGTCAGGACAATTCCCCACCCGGCCATCCGAGCGCTCGCCGAAAGGATCGGCCTCGGCACATTTTCGGCAATGCTGTCCGAGGTGAGAGCCCGGCGCTGGGTCCAGTAAAGGCAGCCAAATGTAACCACGATCGAAACGATCGACGGAAACATGAATGTCGACATCCAGCGCGCCAGGGGCGGCATCTCGCCGCCAGCAAAGATTACCAGATTGGCGGGATTGGAGATCGGGAGGACAAAGCTCGCCGCATTGGCGATGAAGGCGCAGGTCAGGAGGTAGGGCATCGGGTCTCGGACGCGAGCAGCCCGGCAGGCCGCAAAGACGGCTGGGGTAAGAACGACGGCCGTCGCATCATTTGAAAGAAAGACCGTCACGACAACACCAACCAGATAGACAAGTAGGAACAGGCGTCTGGGGGAGCCGCTGGCGTGCGTTGTGGCGATCGCTGCAATCCAGTCGAACAGGCCTTCCCGACGAGCGAGTTCCGATAAAAGCATCATCCCGATCAGAAAGAGATATACGTCGCCGCCTTTCGAGACCCCCGCGATGACATCCTGTGGTCCAATCAGGCGAAAGGCAAAGAGCAGCAAGGCGCCAAACATGGCCCAGACCGCTTCCGGCCATCGGAATGGACGAACGACCACACCCATAGCGGTCAAGCCGGCAATGCTCCAGGTAATGGCGTGTTCTGTCATTCAGTCGCTGTTTTCAATTGGCAGGTCGGCTTTTACCAGCCGCCACGGCAGGCGCAAGAAAATTATCTCGGGGACGTTTGCTCGGGCCAATCGCAAGCAGAAGGCGGCCGCGGCCGTGGCTCGCGAATCCGACACTATAGAGCGCCGTCGCCAACTCGACGCCGCCGCCGTTCAAGTGGTTAGGCCGTCGGAGCGAAATCTGCGCTTAGCACGGCCTCCTTCAGCGCACGCGAGTAGGAGTGCTGAGGATTGTCGAGGACCTTGCGCGCCTCGCCCTGCTCGACGATCTCGCCTTTGCGCATGATGATGATCCGGTCGCTGATGTAGTAGGCGGTGGCGAGATCATGGGTGATGTAAACGATGGAAAGCCCGAGCTCGTGTTTCAGTTGTTCGAAAAGACCGACGATTGCCATGCGCAGTGACGCGTCAACCATCGATACCGGCTCGTCGGCGATAAGCAGGCGTGGCTGCGGGATCAGAGCACGGGCAATTGCGGCGCGCTGGAGCTGGCCTCCGGACAGTTCGTGCGGAAACCGGCCCTTCACTTCCGCAAGACTAAGGCCCACATGGCCGAGAGCCTCGTCGGCCAATCGTTCTATCTGCTGTCGATCCGGCTTGCCCGCGCCAGCTGAGAAGTTCCGCGCCGTTTCGAAAAGGTAGCGATCGACGCGCTTGAGTGGGTTGAAGGCTTCGAAGGGATTCTGCAGGACTGGCTGCACTTCCCTCATGAAGGCGCGACGCTCGGCCTTGCCGTGGAGGGCCACCGCTTTCTGACGAAATTGGAGTTCGCCTTGCGTGGGCGCTGTCTGTCCGAGGATCATCGCTGCGATCGTTGATTTTCCAGAACCGGATTCTCCGACGATGGAGAGAATCTCTGGCTCGCTGCCGATCTCGAAGCTGACATCCTTGACCGCCACAATCTGCCGCCGGCCAAGCATGCCGCCCTGACGGTAGATCTTCGTGACATGAGAGAGAGTGAGAAGAGCGCTCAAGCCTGATCTCCCGTAACCGCAAAGCAAGCCACTCGCCGATCCGGCTCAACCGTGATCATCGGCGGGACCTTCTGCGAGCAGATCTCCATCCGCTTCGGACAGCGCGGATGGAACCGGCAGCCCTCCGGCGGCATGGCAAGGTTCGGCGGACGTCCCTCGAGCGAAGGCCGGGCCTTCGCATCGCCGATACGAGGCAGGCTGCCGACCAGATGCTGCGTGTAAGGGTGCAGCGGCAGGGCGAAGAGCTTGCGGGTCGGCGCTTCCTCGACAAGGCGACCGGCGTAGACGATGCCGACGCGGTCAGAAACCGTTGCATGCACGCCCATATCGTGTGTGACGAACAAGAAGGAGGAGCCTATCTCGCGCTGGATTTCGCGGATCATCGACAGCACGTCGCGCTGGACGATGACGTCGAGCGCCGTCGTCGGCTCGTCGGCGATGATGAATTCGGGTGTCAGGATCGTTGCGAGCGCGATCGTCATGCGTTGGCGCATGCCTCCGGAGAGTTCGTGCGGATAGGCTTGGAGCAGATGCGGATCAAGTTTCAGTCTCTCAAGATGCGAGCCGACTTTTGCGAAGAACTCATTCTTGCCGACCTTCATGTGCCGGAAGGCGAAATCGGTGAAGGAGTGGTGGATGCGCCGGACCGGGTTCAGCACATTCATCGACGCCTGCATGATATAGGATAGGTACAGCCAGCGAAGCGTCATGCGCTCGTCTGCCGTCATGGCGTACATGTCCTGCGTGCCACCGGCAAAATGGAATACCACCTTTCCCGATACGACCTTGAGCGGCGGCCGGATGGCGCCGGCAATCGTCTTGATCAAGGTTGTTTTGCCACTGCTGGATTCGCCGGCGATCCCATAGATTTCGCCGCGCCCGATCGTCAGGGTGATGTCGTCGACGGCGCGCACCTCGCGATCGACGCCGTAAAGGAAGGCGCGGTAATAGGCTTTCAGGTTCTGGACTTCGACCAGGGCATCCATGGCTAACCTCCCATCCGGTTCAGCCGGCTGCGCGGATCGTTGTATTCGTTCATCGACATGGACAGGAGAAACAGCGCCAGGAAGAGAACGACGATGACGGCAACGGGTGCAGCCACCCACCACCATATTCCCGCTATCAGTGCCGAATGGGCATTCGCCCAGTAGATCATCATGCCCATGGTCGGCGTCTCGATATCGGTAAAGCCCAGCACCGACAGGGTGATCTCCATGCCGATCGACCAGATCATGTTGTTCATCGTGGTGGCGAAGACGATCGGCAAAACATAGGGCAGGTGCTCCTGGACGAGGATCTTGCGCATGCTCATGCCGGAATAAACGCTCTGGGTGGTGAAGGGTCTCGTCTTCAGACCGATCGCGACCGAACGGATGAGGCGGGCATCGTAGGACCAGCCGAGCGAGGCCATGATGACGATCAGCGCAGTCCAGGTCATGCTGTCCTTCAGCACGAAATAGAACAGGATCAACAGAGGGAACTGCGGGATGACCATGACGCTGTCGTTGATGGCCATCAGCACCCGGTCGACCGTGCCGCCGGCATAACCGGCGACGAGACCGACGACCAGCGATATGATGCGCGAAAGGAAGGCGACGCCGATGCCGAAAAACAAGGTGTTGCGAAGTGCGGTCGTCAACTGCCAGAAAACGTCTTGGCCACGCGATGTCGTGCCGAGCCAATAATCGCTGTCGGGCGGCATGTCGGGCGGCAGAAGATAGATGTCCGTGGCGCCGTAGGGCGAGAAATAGGACACGATTACCAATCCGACGATGACGGCAAAGAGCAGCAGACCGCAGAGGAATTCCATGTTCTGGCGTGCGAGGTCGCGGATGATCGTAAACATGCTCTATTCCACCTTGATGCGGGGATCAATCAGCGGGCTCAGAATGTCGATGATGAAGACGGCGGCGGCAACACCGACGATCGACAATGCGCTGAGGCCAAGCACCAGGCTGTAGTCGCCGGCATGCACCGCCGAAATCAGCAAGTTCCCGATGCCGGGATAGCCGAAGACGATTTCGGTGATGACCGTGCCGTTGAAGATCGCGCCGAGCGACATGGCAAGCCCGGTGAATTGCGGCACCATGGCGTTGCGGGCGATGTAGGAGCGGAGGATCTTCCGCTTCGGAACGCCGCCGAGCTCGGCGAAGACGACGTAATCATCGGTGATGATGTTGGAAACCAGCGCGCGCATGCCGATCAGCCAGCTTCCGGCTCCCACAAGGATCAGCGACAGGGCCGGCAGAATGGAGTGTTCCAGGATATCGAGGACCAGCGCGAAGGAGAGGTCCAGATTGGCGTTCATCTCGTAGCCGCCATTGATCGGCAGCACCGGCCAGAGATAGCCGAACACGATGAGAAGCACGAAGGCAAGAATGTAATAGGGAATGGGCAGCAGGGCGATGAAGACGAGGCTGACGCCCTTCAGCACCATATCCTTCCTGTAGTAGCCGGCAAGCGCGCCGATCGTATTGCCGAGCACGAAGGTGATCAGCGTCGACACCGTCATCAGCCCGACAGTCCAGGGCAGGGAGCGCAGAATGATTGTGGTGACCGGTGTCGGAAAAGCCGAAAGCGAGGGGCCGAGATCACCGGTCGCAAGCCGCAGCCAAAAATGCAGATATTGCTGCCAGATCGAACCCTCCATTCCGTAGAGCTCTCGCAGCGACTGACGCATCAGTTCAATCGCATTTGGATCGGATTGCCCCATCTGCGTGATGGCGCCTATGCTTTCTTCGACCGGATCGATCGGGGTCAGGTGGGTGACGAAGAATGTTATGGTCACGCCAAGAAATACGACGAGCAGAAATTGACCGAACCGCTTCAGCACAAAGATCAGATAGGACGTCATAGAGCAGTGGTTCCTCTCTGGTTCCCTTTTCGAAAGGATCGACGGACATGAGGCGCATGCCCGCCGATAGGGGGCCGGCGCGACATGATCGCGCCGGCGTTGGGAGGATTATTTCGGTTGTGCCGGTTTCAATTTGACCATCATCAACCTGGAATTCGCCCAATTCGGCACCGGGTCGGTATAGGGGTCTGATATCGTCGGATAACCGGTCCAATACGTCGTATCCATCGAGGTGAAGACGTTGTAGGACATCAGCGGGATCGTCGGCATTTCACGGGCGACCAGCTTCAGATAATCGTTGCCGAGCTCGATGCCCTTCGGATCGTCGGCGCTGATGCCGCGGATGCTTTCGATGATCTTGTCGAGCTCCGGATTGCTCCAACGCTGCCAGTTGCGCGGCGGCTGATTGTCACCCTTCTTTGCCACGAATTGCGAGTGCCAGCTGTCGAGGAAGAACGACAGGTCGGGATCGCCGCCCCAGGTTTCGACGCTCCAGGCAATCGCCACCTGGAAATCGCCAGGCTGCAGTGCAACCTGCCACAGTTTCGCGGCGGGCACGGCTTTGGCGTCGATGCCGAAAGAGGCCCATTGCTGTGCGATCAGGGTGCCTGCCCGGGTGAAGACGGAGCGCGTGTCGCCCTCAACCGTCATCCGGATTTTGAACGGCTGGCCATCCGGCGTCATCCATTTGCCGCCGGTTTTCTTGAAGCCGGCTTTTTCCAGAAGTTCGGCTGCTGCCTGCGGATCCGGTTTCCACCAGCCGTAGCCGAATGCCGTGCTGATCGCTGCCGGATCGGTCGGGATCTGGTCCTTGAACTTCGGCTGTTTGCGCAGGATATCGGCAACCTGTTGTCCGACTGTCGGATCATAGGGTTTGATCTTCCGTTTGCCGGTATCGACCTCGAAATTCTTCAGCCAATCCTGCATCGGCGCCTGGTAGTCTTTCATGGTGCCCGCCGTGGGCGGTACGCCGAGGGCCGACAGCGTGGCAGCGCCGCGGTAGCTCGCCATGTCTACGGCCTTGATGTCGATCAAAAGGGCAAGCGCCCAGCGTACATCGGGATTGGCAAAGGCCGGATCCTGGGTGTTGAAGATCACCGCCGGAAGTGTGGGATCCGGATGGGCGAAAGGAAAGCCCGGGAACCAGGTTTCGACCGATTTGGACTTCTCCTTGAGGGTGAACATACCCTCGGGCGTGTTGTCGTGAATGATATCGAGATTGTGCTCGAGCTGCCCAATGGTGCGTTTATCCGGCGGGCCGGGATCGACATAGGTCACGTATTTCGGGCCTGGCTCGCCGAAGCGCGCAAGCGATGTTCGCTGCCAGTCGTCACGCTTTTCCCAGGTATACCATTGGCCCTGGGGATCGTAAGCCTTGAGCTTGTAGGCGCCGAGTGAGACCGGGTTGGCGAAATCATAGCGAAGCGGATCGGCCACCTTTTCGAAGACGTGCTTGGGCATGATCCAGGCACCGTTCCAGCGCACGGTGAAAATGGCGTGGAAGCGCGAATTGGGCTTCTTCAGCTTGAAGACGACCGTATAGGGATCGGTCGCTTCGACGCTAGCCACCTGCACGGAAAAGGCAGCACTCCAGACCATGCCGGGATGGTCCATCTGCGTCTTGACCGTATAGACGAGGTCGTCGGCGGTGAATTCCACGCCGTCGCTCCAGTAGAGCCCTTTGCGCAGCTTCACCGTCATCTCGGTGAAGTCGGCATTATATTGCGGTTTGTCGGCGGCAAGGGAATTGTCCCAGGTTGAGCCGCCGAGACCTTTTTCCGGATCGATGTACCAGAGCGTGTCCATGGTCAACTGCTGCAGGCCGGTTGAAACGCCGCCGCCGCCGTTGACCCAAATATTGAACCATCCGGGATTCTTGATCGTGCCTTCCGGATTTTCGACGATGAGGGTGTCCTTGCGAGGCAAGGATTTATAGTCATCAGCCTTAGCCGCGGCCATCAGGCCGAGCGTCGCCAAGGCGACGCCGAATGCAAGCTTCTTCCAATGCTGCATAATCTCCT
>UCKU01000022.1 GCA_900473185.1 Hyphomicrobiales bacterium
GCCCGACAATCTGTACAAGGAAGGCCTCAATCGCGGGCTTTTTCTGCCTTTCGTCGGTCTCCTCAAAAAACATGTCGAGATCGTCTCGCTCGATTCGCCGACCGACTACCGAATGGAGAAGCTGAACAGCCAGCCGGTCTATCTCGTCCCGATCGATGAGCGCACTGACATGGCGATGGAAGCGTCTTGGACGCAGGCGCTGCACGGTCGCAAGGCGCAGCCGACGGACATTGCCATGAAGGGGCGGGCAATCCATGTGCCGCTTGCTGTCGACCGCATGGCACGCTTCTCCTTCTCCGATCTCTGCGAAAAGCCGCTGGGTGCTGCCGATTTCCTGGTCATCGCCGAACGTTTCGACACGATCTTCCTCGATCACATTCCCTTGCTCGGCCCTGAAAAGCGGAACCAGATCAAGCGCTTCATCATTCTGATCGATACGCTCTACGATCATGGCACTCGCCTTTATGCTTCCGCCGCCGCCATGCCCGAAGATCTGCTCGTCGAAAGACGCGGCACCGAAGGTTTTGAATTCGATCGTACGGCATCTCGTCTTTTTGAGATGAGAAGCGCCGAATATCTTGCGGCGCATCACGAACGGCGGGCTGCCGAGTAACACTTTGGTGACAATTGACCTTACGTTTACGTAAGAATTTTGATATCTAAACGATTGAAATTGTTGCACCAAAAATAATGGATTGCCATTTTTTGGCTTTGGGTCTATGCGATTGCGGCATTGGGCGATGCCCGCGCGTCGCCCGACGGATTTTGATCGCAAAGGAAAAGCGAAATGGCGCGTAACAAGATCGCACTCATCGGTTCTGGCATGATTGGTGGCACGCTGGCGCATCTCGCCGGCCTTAAGGAACTGGGCGACATCGTCCTCTTCGACATCGCCGACGGTATTCCCCAGGGCAAGGGTCTCGACATCGCACAGTCCTCCCCGGTTGAAGGCTTCGACGCCAATCTGACGGGCGCCAGCGACTATTCCGCGATCGAAGGCGCTGACGTCTGCATCGTCACGGCCGGCGTTCCGCGCAAGCCGGGCATGAGCCGCGATGACCTTCTCGGCATCAACCTCAAGGTCATGGAGCAGGTCGGCGCCGGCATCAAGAAGTATGCCCCGAACGCTTTCGTGATCTGCATCACCAACCCGCTCGACGCGATGGTCTGGGCGCTGCAGAAGTTCTCCGGCCTGCCGGCCAACAAGGTCGTCGGCATGGCCGGCGTTCTCGACTCTTCGCGCTTCCGCCTCTTCCTCGCCAAGGAATTCAACGTTTCCGTTCAGGACGTCACGGCCTTCGTTCTCGGCGGCCACGGCGACACGATGGTGCCGCTCGCCCGTTATTCGACCGTTGGCGGCATTCCGCTGACCGACCTCGTCACCATGGGCTGGGTCACCAAGGAACGCCTCGAAGAAATCATCCAGCGCACCCGTGACGGCGGTGCCGAAATCGTCGGCCTCTTGAAGACCGGTTCGGCCTATTACGCTCCGGCTGCTTCCGCGATCGAAATGGCCGAATCCTACCTCAAGGACAAGAAGCGCGTTCTGCCCTGCGCTGCGCATCTGACGGGCCAGTACGGCGTCAAGGACATGTATGTCGGCGTTCCCACGGTCATCGGTGCCGGTGGCGTCGAGCGCATCATCGAGATCGACCTCAACAAGACCGAGAAGGAAGCCTTCGACAAGTCCGTCGGCGCTGTCGCCGGTCTCTGCGAAGCCTGCATCAACATCGCGCCCGCTCTCAAGTAATCGGTGCGCTGACGTTATCGAAATAGGGACAAACCCATGAACATTCATGAATATCAGGCCAAGGCTCTGCTGAAGGGCTATGGCGCGCCGGTTGCGCAGGGTGTGGCTATCCTCAAGGTTGAAGAAGCCGAGGCTGCCGCCAAGTCGCTTCCCGGCCCGCTTTACGTGGTCAAGAGCCAGATCCATGCGGGCGGCCGCGGCAAGGGCAAGTTTAGGGAACTCGGCCCGGATGCCAAGGGCGGCGTTCGTCTCGCCAAGTCGATCGACGAAGTCGTTGCGCATGCCAAGGAAATGCTCGGCAATACGCTGGTAACAGCGCAGACCGGGGAAGCCGGCAAGCAGGTCAACCGTCTCTACATCGAAGACGGCGCCGACATTGCTCGCGAACTCTATTGCTCGCTGCTGGTCGACCGTTCGGTCGGCAAGGTAGCCTTTGTCGTTTCGACCGAAGGCGGCATGGATATCGAAGCCGTCGCCCACGACACGCCTGAGAAGATCCACACGATCGCGATCGATCCGGAAGCCGGTGTTACGGCTGCCGACGTTGCCGCGATCTCCAAGGCGCTTCAGCTCGACGGTGCAGCTGCCGAAGATGCCAAGACGCTCTTCCCGGCGCTCTACAAGGCGTTCGGCGAAAAGGACATGGCTCTGCTCGAGGTCAATCCGCTGATCGTCATGAAGGACGGCCATCTGCGCGTTCTCGATGCCAAGATGTCTTTCGATGGCAACGCCCTTTTCCGTCACGATGACGTCAAGACGCTGCGCGACGAAACGGAAGAAGACGCCAAGGAAATCGAGGCCTCCAAGTGGGATCTCGCTTACGTGGCGCTCGACGGTAACATCGGCTGCATGGTCAACGGTGCAGGCCTTGCCATGGCGACGATGGACATCATCAAGCTTTACGGCAAGGAGCCGGCAAACTTCTGCGACGTCGGCGGCGGCGCCGGCAAGGAGAAGGTTGCTGCAGCCTTCAAGATCATCACCGCTGACCCCAAGGTCGAAGGCATTCTCGTCAACATCTTCGGCGGCATCATGAAGTGCGATGTCATTGCCGAGGGCGTCATTGCCGCAGTCAAGGAAGTCGGCCTCAAGGTTCCGCTCGTCGTTCGCCTTGAAGGCACGAACGTCGATCTCGGCAAGAAGATCCTGAACGAGTCGGGTCTGGCGATCACGGCGGCTGACGATCTCGACGATGCGGCCAAGAAGATCGTCGCTGCGATCAACGGTTGAGAACGGTCATGGCTTTCCAGTCCACGCCCAGTGCTGCTCATCTCCGCCTCGATGCCTTTGCCGGTGTCTGGGAGGGTGAAGAGCATGTCGCGGCTTCGGCGTGGACGAAGGAAGGTGAGGCCAGCGCTTCGCTTTCTGGCGAGGCGCTGTTCGGCGGATTTTTCCTCGAACAGCGCTACCGCCAGATGCGCGACGGCGAAGTTTCCTTCGAAGCCCGCAATGTTTTCGGCTTCGATAGTTCGGACCAGGCTTACAAGCTCTACCAGTTCGACAGCGTTGGTTTTGCTCCGCCCACGCCGGCTTCCGGCGCGTGGAATGGCGATGAACTCGTGCTGATCAAGACTTCTCCGCGCGGCAGGCAGCGCACCGCGTTCACATTTGAAAATGAAGACTGCTACCGGATGGGCGTCAGCTTTTCGCCTGCAGGCAGCGACACTTGGCAGGAGGTCGTCAGCGGCATTTACCGTCGCGCGTCCCTCACGTCTTCCAACCTCTCCTAGACAAAGGCCTCGCATGTCTATTCTCGTCAACAAAGACACCAAGATCCTTGTTCAGGGTCTGACCGGCAAGACCGGTACATTCCACACCGAACAGGCGCTTGCTTACTACGGCACGCAGATGGTCGGTGGTATTCACCCGAAGAAGGGTGGCGAAACCTGGACCGGCTCCAAAGGCGAAAGCCTGCCGATCTTTGCAACCGTTGCCGAAGGCAAGGAAAAGACCGGCGCCGACGCGACCGTCATCTATGTTCCGCCGGCGGGTGCAGCCGATGCAATCATCGAGGCGATCGACGCCGAGATCCCATTCATCACCTGCATCACCGAAGGTATCCCGGTCCTGGACATGGTTCGCGTCAAGGCTCGCCTCGAGCGCTCCAAGTCGCGCCTGCTCGGCCCCAACTGCCCAGGCATCCTGACGCCGGAAGAATGCAAGATCGGCATCATGCCGGGCTCCATTTTCCGCAAGGGTTCGGTCGGTATCGTTTCCCGCTCGGGCACGCTGACCTACGAAGCTGTCTTCCAGACCTCCAACGAAGGTCTCGGCCAGACGACGGCTGTCGGCATCGGCGGCGACCCGGTCAAGGGCACCGAGTTTATCGATGTCTTGGAAATGTTCCTGGCGGATGAAGCGACGACCTCGATCATCATGATCGGCGAAATCGGCGGCGCGGCTGAAGAAGACGCAGCGCAGTTCCTCAAGGACGAAGCCAAGAAGGGCCGCAAGAAGCCGATGGCCGGCTTCATCGCAGGCCGTACGGCGCCGAAGGGCCGCACCATGGGCCATGCCGGTGCTGTGGTTTCGGGTGGCAAGGGCGACGCTGAATCGAAGATCGCGGCGATGGAATCGGCGGGCATCAAGGTGTCGCCGTCTCCGGCTCGCCTCGGCAAGACGCTGGTTGAAGTCCTCAAGGGCTAAACCAACTTATATACCCCGGGCGGAGGAACGGCATCCCGGCCTCCGCCCGGCTTTCCATTTCAATGCGGATGCGTCGCGGACAGGCGGCGATCGGAATGCGGCAGCCGGCGATGAAGCCGGCAAATTCATCTAAGTCAGGAGGCGGGCGGAAGCGTCCGCGTAACACCATGGCACGGCAAGAAGCCAACGAGCAATTTCAGATCACCTCGTTTCTGGATGGCGCCAATGCTGCCTATATCGAGCAGCTCTACGCCCGTTATGAAGACGATCCCAACTCGGTCGACGATCAGTGGCGGTCCTTCTTCAAGGCGCTGGAAGACGATCCTGCTGATGTGAAGAAGGCGGCCAAGGGAGCATCCTGGCGCAAGAAGAACTGGCCGTTGCAGGCAAGCGGCGATCTCGTCTCAGCGCTCGATGGCGACTGGGGCATCGTCGAAAAGGTCATCGAGACCAAGGTAAAGGCGAAGGCCGAAGCCGCCGGTCAGCCGGCAGGCGCAGCCGACGTGCTGCAGGCGACGCGCGATTCCGTCCGCGCCATCATGATGATCCGTGCCTATCGCATGCGCGGCCACCTGCACGCCAAGCTCGATCCGCTCGGCATTGCTGCCGCGGTCGAGGATTATCACGAGCTTTCGCCGGAAAATTACGGCTTCACGGCTGCCGACTACGATCGCAAGATCTTCATCGATAACGTGCTCGGCCTCGAATATGCGACTCTCCGCGAGATGATCGAAATCCTCGAGCGCACCTATTGCTCGACCCTCGGCGTCGAATTCATGCATATCTCCAATCCGGAAGAAAAGGCATGGATCCAGGAACGTATCGAAGGTCCGGACAAGGGCGTTGCTTTCTCGGCTGAAGGCAAGAAGGCGATCCTCGCCAAGCTCGTCGAAGCTGAAGGCTACGAGCAATTCCTCGACGTCAAGTTCAAGGGCACCAAGCGCTTCGGCCTCGACGGTGGTGAATCGTTGATCCCGGCGCTTGAGCAGATCCTGAAGCGCGGCGGTCATCTCGGCCTCAAGGAAGCTGTCTTCGGCATGGCCCATCGCGGCCGCCTGAACGTGCTCTCCCAGGTCATGGGCAAGCCGCACCGCGCCATCTTCCACGAGTTCAAGGGCGGCTCCTACGCGCCTGATGAAGTCGAAGGTTCGGGCGATGTGAAGTACCATCTGGGTGCTTCCTCCGACCGTGAATTCGATGGCAACAAGGTGCACGTCTCGCTGACGGCAAACCCGTCGCATCTCGAAATCGTCGATCCCGTCGTCATGGGCAAGGCTCGCGCCAAGCAGGACATGAGCGCCACCGTCTGGGACGGTGACATCATCCCGCTGTCCGAACGTTCCAAGGTTCTGCCGCTGCTGATCCATGGCGACGCAGCTTTCGCCGGCCAGGGCGTCATTGCCGAAATTCTCGGCCTGTCCGGTCTGCGCGGCCATCGCGTTGCCGGCACGATGCATGTCATCATCAACAACCAGATAGGCTTCACCACGAACCCGGCCTTCTCGCGCTCGTCGCCCTATCCGTCCGACGTTGCCAAGATGATCGAAGCGCCGATCCTGCACGTCAATGGCGACGATCCGGAAGCTGTGGTCTATGCGGCCAAGGTTGCGACCGAATTTCGCATGAAGTTCCACAAGCCTGTCGTGCTCGACATGTTCTGCTACCGCCGCTACGGCCACAATGAAGGCGATGAGCCGTCCTTCACGCAGCCGAAAATGTACAAGGTCATCCGTGGCCACAAGACAGTCCTGCAGCTCTATGCCGACCGTCTCGTCCGCGAAGGCTTGCTCACCGACGGCGAAGTCGAAAAGATGAAGGCCGACTGGCGCGCCCATCTCGAGCAGGAATTCGAAGCCGGTCAGCACTACAAGCCGAACAAGGCCGACTGGCTGGATGGCGAGTGGTCGGGCCTGCGCACGGCTGACAATGCCGACGAACAGCGCCGCGGCAAGACTGCCGTGCCGATGAAGACGCTCAAGGATATCGGCCGCAAGCTGTCGGAAATTCCGGCTGGATTCAACGCGCATCGCACGATCCAGCGCTTCATGGAAAACCGCGCCAACATGGTCCAGAGCGGCGAAGGCCTCGACTGGGCGATGGCCGAAGCGCTGGCTTTCGGTGCGCTCGTCGTCGAGGGCCACAAGATCCGCCTGTCCGGTCAGGATTGCGAACGTGGCACCTTCTCGCAGCGCCACTCGGTTCTCTACGATCAGGAAACCGAAGAGCGCTACATTCCGCTTGCGAACCTGTCGCCGACACAGGCCCGTTACGAAGTCATCAACTCGATGCTTTCGGAAGAAGCGGTTCTCGGCTTCGAATACGGCTATTCGCTGGCTCGTCCGAATGCGCTGACGCTGTGGGAAGCCCAGTTCGGCGACTTCGCAAACGGTGCGCAGGTCGTGTTCGACCAGTTCATCTCGTCTGGCGAACGCAAGTGGCTGCGCATGTCGGGTCTCGTCTGCCTGTTGCCGCATGGCTATGAAGGTCAGGGTCCGGAACATTCGTCCGCCCGTCTGGAGCGTTATCTCCAGCTCTGCGCGGAAGACAACATGCAGGTCGCCAACGTCACGACGCCGGCGAACTACTTCCACATCCTGCGCCGCCAGCTGAAGCGTGACTTCCGCAAGCCGCTGATCCTGATGACGCCGAAGTCGCTGCTGCGCCATAAGCGCGCTGTCTCGACGCTTGCCGAAATGGCCGGCGAATCCTCTTTCCACCGTCTCCTGTGGGACGATGCGGAGGTCATCAAGGACGGTCCGATCAAGCTGCAGAAAGATGCCAAGATCCGTCGCGTCGTCATCTGCACCGGCAAGGTCTATTACGACCTGCTGGAAGAGCGCGAGAAGCGCGGTATCGACGACATCTACCTGCTGCGTATCGAACAGCTCTATCCGTTCCCGGCCAAGGCGCTCATCAACGAGCTGTCCCGTTTCCGCAACGCCGAGATGGTCTGGTGCCAGGAAGAACCGAAGAACATGGGTGCCTGGTCGTTCATCGACCCGTATCTGGAATGGGTGCTTGCCCATATCGATGCGAAGTACCAGCGCGTTCGCTACACGGGTCGCCCGGCCGCCGCTTCGCCGGCAACGGGCCTGATGTCCAAGCATCTGTCGCAGCTCGCCGCGTTCCTCGAGGATGCGCTGGGCGGCTAATAAAAAGAGGGAAGCGCGATGGCATATTTCTTCATGAGACTTGTGCCGCCGCGCTCCACGTTCCCGCATGACGGGACCGGGGAGGAAATGGCGGCGATGAAGCGCCATGCCGAATATTGGCACCAGAAGGCCCTTGCGGGATCGGCGATTGCCGTCGGTCCCGTTTTCGAGGCTGGAGGGGCTTTCGGCGTCGCGATCGTCGAGGTTGAGGATCAGGCGGCAGCCAAGGCGCTTGCTGATGCCGACCCGATCATCACGTCCGGCTTCGGTTTCCGTTTCGATGTCTCGCCAATGCCCTCAATCATTCTCCGGCGCTGAGCCGGGACCGCCATCTAACACGATAACAAGCACAATCAGGATTTGAACAATGGCCACAGAAATCCGCGTTCCAACACTCGGTGAATCCGTCAGCGAGGCAACCGTCGGCACCTGGTTCAAGAAGGTCGGCGACGCCGTGAAGGCCGACGAGCCTATTCTCGAGCTTGAAACCGACAAGGTGACCATCGAAGTTCCGGCTCCGGCGTCCGGTACGCTTTCGGAAATCGTCGCCCAGGCTGGCGAGACGGTTGGTCTCGGTGCGCTTCTCGGCCAGATCGCCGAAGGTGCGGTTGCCGCAGCTGCCCCTGCTGCCGCAGCCCCGGCAGCAGCACCTGCTGCACCTGCTCCGACGCCAGCTGCTCCGGCTGCTGCCACTGCTGCTCCGGCCGCCTCCGTATCCTCCATGCCGCCTGCTCCGGCTGCGGCAAAGATGCTGGCAGAAAACAATCTCTCGGCCGATCAGGTCGATGGCAGCGGCAAGCGCGGCCAGGTTTTGAAGGGTGATGTTATCGCCGCTGTCGCCAAGGCTGCAGCAGCTCCAGCCGCTGCACCGGCAGCGCCTGCTGCTCCGCGCGGCCCTTCAACGGTAGAAGATGCCGGCCGCGAAGAGCGCGTGAAGATGACGCGCCTGCGCCAGACGATCGCCAAGCGCCTCAAGGATGCGCAGAACACGGCCGCCATGCTGACCACCTACAACGAGGTGGACATGAAGGCGGTCATGGACCTGCGCAACAAGTACAAGGATGTCTTCGAGAAGAAGCATGGCGTGAAGCTCGGCTTCATGGGCTTCTTCACCAAGGCCGTCACGCACGCGCTGAAGGAACTGCCGGCCGTCAACGCCGAAATCGACGGCACCGACATCATCTACAAGAACTACTGCCACGTCGGCATGGCTGTCGGCACCGACAAGGGCCTCGTCGTTCCGGTCATCCGCGATGCCGACCAGATGTCGATCGCCGAAATCGAGAAGGAACTCGGCCGTCTCGCCAAGGCAGCCCGTGACGGCTCGCTTTCCATGGCCGAGATGCAGGGCGGTACCTTCACCATCACCAATGGTGGTGTCTACGGTTCGCTGATGTCCTCACCGATCCTGAACGCGCCGCAGTCGGGCATTCTCGGCATGCACAAGATCCAGGAGCGCCCGGTCGCCATCGGCGGTCAGGTCGTCATCCGTCCGATGATGTATCTGGCGCTCTCCTACGATCACCGCATCGTCGACGGCAAGGAAGCCGTGACCTTCCTCGTGCGCGTCAAGGAGAGCCTGGAAGATCCGGAACGTCTGGTTCTGGACCTCTAAGCGGAGCGATCTGCCATGCGAGACCGGATCATGCGAGCGGCTGGCGCAGTGTTCTGCGTCACGGTTGCCTTCATGCCGGTCTCGGCCCTCGCCTTTGACGTGAACAAGGCGAGCAGCAATTTCGACCTTGTGTCGCTCAGCGATGCGGAGCTTTCCGCACGCTCCATCAAGACTGTCGATATGGGCAATGTCGAGCTGACCTCGGGTCGTATCGTTGCCGCCGATCCGCTGGCGCAGCCAGATCGGCCGGCATTGGCAAAGACAGTTCCTGTCGGTGAATATCCGGTACGGCTCTATGAGGCTTTTGGTCGGGTTGCGGCGGCAAGCATGCGCTTTGCCGAGGGCAAGCCCGATCATTGGGAGCTTGCGACCGTTCCGGGCCAGGATGTCGCTACGCTGAAGGATGACGAGATCTTCGGTTATCCCGTCGATGCCGGTCTCGGCAGCTACATGGATGCCGACACACTTGATCTGATTGGGCAGCGCGAGCAGCAGGTGCAGATTGCAAAGCCGGATTCCGACGTGAACTATTATGACGTGGTCGCCTCCGAACTCGATGCCAACAAGGGGGTTTATGACCTGCACCGGCCGATCGCCGACAAGAAGGGCAATGTGGCGATGTTCTGGAGCGGCTGGGGCGATGGTTTCTATCCGGTGTTCTGGGGACTGGACAAGGACGGGCGTCCGCTGGTGCTGCTGACGGATTTTCAGGTCACCGAGAATGCCGACGGGCGCAGAAAGCCGAACCACCAATGAATGGGGCAGGGCAGATGCTGACGAAGCAGAAAAGTGTAGTCGCGATGGTGATCGCCGCGCTTTCTTACGCGCCGGTTTCGGCCATTGCCGCGGAGTGCAAGCAAGGCAAGGCGATCTACGCCGATCGCGATGGTGCCTATGAGCTGCGCTTTTCGCCGATTACCTCCGAGGCCATGACTTCGACCCATCAGTTCAGGCTCAGCGCGCTCAAGACTTCAGTCGTCATGGATGGTTATGTCATGTCCTCGGACGATCCGGAGCGCACCATGGGCATGGTCCTGTTCAACTGCCCGGATGGCGACGTCACGGGTGCCGATCTCGATGCCTGCACGGTCTGGCAGGGCTTCGTCTATCGCGCAAATGCCGATGGCGGGCTCGATAACCTGCAGTCCGGCGACGGCCCGGCAGCCGAAAAGATCGTCTTTCCCGGCCTCGGCCCAGCGATCCGCCAGTCTTCCGCCTGGGGTGACGGTAAGGCGACCGTCGCTCCCTGGGACGTCCTCGACTTCAAGGGATGTGCACAATGACCGACAGTCCCGTTCTTCTCGTTACCGGTGGCAGCCGTGGCATAGGTGCTGCGGCCTGCCTGGCTGCCGCGCGTCACGGCTGGCGTGTTGCAGTGAACTATGCCTCGAATGAAGAGGCGGCAAATGCCGTCGTTTCCGAGATCAAGAAGGCTGGCGGTGATGCGATCACAATCAAGGGTGATGTCGGCAATGCCGCCGATATCGTCTCGATGTTCGAGGCGGTCGACAGGCATTTCGGGCGGCTGGATGGGCTGGTGAACAATGCCGGTATCGTCGATTACATCGCGCGTGTCGATGAAATGTCGGCCGAGCGTCTCGAACGCATGATGCGGATCAATGTAACGGGTTCGATTCTTTGCGCCGGCGAGGCAGTGCGGCGCATGTCCACCCGGTACGGCGGACAGGGTGGCGCGATCGTCAATATCTCCTCCATGGCGGCGGTGATTGGCGGGCCGGCACAATATGTCGACTATGCCGCATCGAAGGCAGCTATCGATACCCTCACGATCGGACTTTCGAAGGAGGTCGCGGCCGAGGGTATCAGGGTGAATGCGATCCGGCCCGGCATCATCGAAACGGATATTCATGCCTCCGGCGGGCAGCCGGACAGGCCGAAAGAAATGGCTTCGTCGATCCCGATGAAGCGAACCGGACAGGCGGAAGAGGTGGCCGATGCGATCGTCTATCTGCTTTCGCCTTCGGCATCTTACATAACAGGCGCGATCCTCAATGTGAGCGGCGGGCGCTAGTCAATAACGTAAAGGGAAAAAGCAATGTCCTATGATGTGATTGTTATCGGAACCGGCCCTGGCGGCTATGTCGCGGCAATCAAGGCTGCGCAGCTCGGCCTCAAGGTCGCCGTCGTCGAGAAGCGCGCCACTTACGGCGGCACCTGCCTGAATGTCGGCTGCATTCCCTCCAAGGCGCTGCTGCATGCTTCTGAGATGTTCCATGCAACGCATCATATGGAAGAGCTCGGCATCGAGGTTGCTGCTCCGAAGCTCAATCTCGACAAGATGCTGGCGCACAAGGATGCGACGGTAAAGTCGAACGTCGACGGCGTTGCCTTCCTCTTCAAGAAGAACAAGATCGATGCCTTCCACGGCACCGGCAAGATCGTCTCCGCCGGCAAGGTCTCGGTCACCGCCGAAGACGGCACGGTTCAGGAAATCGAAGGCAAGAACGTCGTCATTGCCACGGGTTCCGACGTCGCCGGCATTCCGGGCGTGAAGGTCGATATCGATGAGAAGATCGTCGTATCCTCTACCGGCGCCATTGCGCTGGAAAAGGTGCCGGAAACCATGATCGTCGTCGGTGGCGGTGTGATCGGCCTCGAGCTCGGCTCGGTCTGGTCGCGCCTCGGCGCCAAGGTCACCGTTATCGAATTTCTCGACAAGATCCTCGGTGCGATGGATGCCGATGTCTCAAAGCAGTTCCAGCGCATGCTCGGCAAGCAGGGCATCGACATCAAGCTGAGCTCCAAGGTGACCGGCGTCGAGAAGGGCGACAAGGGCGCCAAGGTGACGTTTGAGCCAGTGGCGGGTGGTGCTGCGCAGACGCTTGAAGCCGATGTCGTCCTGATTTCCACGGGCCGCGTTCCCTACACGGCAGGCCTTGGTCTCGAAGAAGCGGGCGTCAAGCTCGACAATCGCGGTCGCGTTGAAATCGACAGCCACTTCAAGACCAATGTCGAGGGTATCTATGCGATTGGCGACGTGGTGACAGGCCCGATGCTGGCGCACAAGGCCGAAGACGAGGGCGTCGCGCTCGCCGAAATCCTCGCGGGCCAGCACGGCCATGTGAACTATGACGTCATCCCGAGCGTCGTCTACACGCAGCCGGAGGTCGCCTCCGTCGGCAAGACCGAGGAAGAGCTGAAGGCCGCCGGTGTCGCTTACAAGGTGGGCAAGTTCCCGTTCACGGCAAACGGCCGCGCTCGCGCGATGCTGGCGACCGAAGGTTTCGTGAAGATCTTGTCCGACAAGGAAACCGACCGGGTGCTCGGCGGCCATATCGTCGGCTTCGGCGCCGGCGAGATGATCCACGAGATTGCCGTGCTGATGGAATTCGGTGGTTCGGCAGAAGACCTCGGCCGTACCTGCCATGCGCATCCGACCATGTCGGAAGCCGTGAAGGAGGCAGCGCTGGCCGCCTTCTTCAAGCCGATCCATATGTAAGATTAAATATCAGCAATCATTCATAATGCCGCTTGCCTTCGGGCAGGCGGCGTTTTTATTTGGTGGGCAAGTTTCGCTAACCATTTGACGAAAGCCAAGAAAATGAATGATCGCGTCGTTTCCGGCTACAGCCTATCCCAGCGTTTCCTTCACTGGGCGACCGTGCTCCTGGTCCTCTTCAACCTTCTTCTGCCCGATGGCATGAATGCCTGGTATCGGCTTGTCCGCCATGGCGGCACGCCATCGCCGGAACAGATCGCTTCGGCCAATATCCACGCCTATGTCGGTATCGCAATTCTGCTTATGACGATCCTGAGGTTCGGCCTGCGCTTCGTGCAGGGCGTACCGCCTGAAGCCGCAGACGAGCCGGCGATCTTTCGGCTCGCTGCACGGCTGGCGCATGCGAGCCTCTATCTGCTGCTGCTTGCCCTGCCGGCTTCAGGCATTGCAGTCTATTATTTTGGTGTGGAAGCACTGGGCGCGTTGCATGCCGACGTCCTGAAGCTCATCCTCTGGATCGTCATTGTCGCGCATGTCTTTGGTGCGCTGGTCCACCAGTTCTATTGGAAGACAGATGTATTGCGGCGCATGACCTTGGGCTGAGAAGGACGACGGTCAGTTGACCGCCGTGACCGTGAAGCCCTGCTGACGCAGCAGTTCGATGACACCATCCTTGCCGGGGAGGTGCAGGGCACCGACGGCCATGAAGACGTTGCCATTGGCGAGGATGGGGGCGGCGCGTTCGGCCATCACCTTGTTGCGGTCGAGGATGATGCGCTGTTCGAAGGCGGCGTAATCGCTGTCCTCGTCGCTGCCTTCCGGCGATACGGTCTTCAGCATCGGCATGGTCATGCCGATATCACCGGAGAGATAGACGTCTGTCATGGTTTCGACAACGTCGTTCATCTTGGCTCCGAGTTCCAAGGTTTCGATCAGCGACTTCAGATGAAATTCGATCGGCAGTTCGGCCATGGCCTGCAGCTGCTCAGCCAGGGTTTCCAGTCCTTTGACCTGCTTGCCTTCAGCGGCCGCGTCGGCAGCGATCTTCTGGTCGAGGAACTGCACTCCCTTGGCCTTGCGGGCGATCTCGCAGGCGGGAAGTGCAACGGCGCTCGCGATCATCCAGGGGCGCATGCGCGAAACGGCGGAGAGCGGGATGCCGCGCTGCTTCAGCCCGGCTTCGAGGCGGGTATAGTCCTCAGGCGAAAGAAGCTTTTCGATGGTCGTGCCGTCCGTGAACATCATCAGGTCCGGCCTCATCAGAAGTGATGCAGTGGCCTTCTTCTCATCGAGGATTTCGTCGGACTCGATGACGATCGTATCGGCACCGTCGTGGGCTTCCTGCGCGCGGGGCGGCAGGTTCAAGACACGTGGATCGGTGACATGCATGGTGCCGAGCAGCCAGGACGTCTTGAGGCCGGGTTTTTCGATCTTCCAGAAAATGCCTTTGCCGTTCGGTGTGGCATCTGCCTCTTTCACCGCTTCGGCATACCGGCCCGGTTCGTTCTGCTGCAGCTCCGTGAGCAGGTTCTTTCCGGTACAGCTGTCCTCGGCGGCATCGGCCGGCGTGACGGAAAAGACGACAGCGAGCAATGCGGCGGCAAGCAGCATGTGAAAGGCGGCGATCAGCCAGAGCAGGATATTGCCCGGCTGCGCGATATGGAAAATGCGGTGGCCGATGGAGATCGTCATGATGGTAATCCGGTCACATGTGCTTCAAGCCTCATGCTCTACGCCGGGCTTGCGCATATTCCTTTAAGAGACAGCGTTAACGAAGGCTTACGCGCGCGGATGCGCCCTATCATACACCTCCAGAAGCCTTGATGCATCGACGCCGGTATAGACCTGTGTGGTGGAAAGGCTGGCATGGCCGAGCAACTCCTGAATGGTGCGCAGGTCGCCGCCGCCGGCCAGCAGATGCGTGGCGAAGGAGTGGCGCAGCGCATGCGGGGTTGCCGTTTCCGGCAGGCCGAAGGCACTGCGCAATTTCTGCATGGCGCGCTGGATGATGGCAGGCTGCAGCTTACCGCTGCGGGCGCCGCGAAAGAGCGGCTCGCCTTCGGCAAGATGAAAGGGGCAGAGCGCTCGGTATTTCTCGACGGCTTCGGAAACGATGGGCAACAACGGCACGAGGCGCGTCTTGTTGCCTTTACCGGTGATGCGGAGCGTGGTGGTGCCGGTCCTGATATCGGCGGGCGTCAGGTCGAGCGCTTCGGAAATGCGCAGGCCGCAACCATAAAGCAGGGTCATGACGGCGGCATCGCGCGCGGCAATCCATGGCTCGTCATGGAGCTGGGCTTCGTTGCTGACAACGGTGATGGCCTGCCTGTCCGACAGAAGCTTCGGAAGAGATTTCGGTTGCTTCGGGGATCGCACGGCGCCGGCGCCTGCCGCATTCACGAGGCCCTTCTTTTCAAGGTGACGCAGAAAGGAGCGAATGCCGGCGAGATTGCGGGCAACCGAGCGGGCGCCGGAGCCCTCCTTGCGGCGGGCCGCCAGAAAGGCGCGGAAGTCTGCCGGGCGCAGCGTTTCGACATCGCGCAGCGTCGTCGGGCCACCGAGATGACTGGTCATGAAGGTCAGGAACTGACGCGTGTCGCGCTCATAGGCATCGAGCGTGTGTTCGGAAAGGCGGCGCTCCCGGGCGAGGTTTTCGAGCCAGGCGCTGCGTTCCGTCATAAGGTGCGGATCGGCGATGATCAGGAGTTCATTCACGGTTTTGGCTCTTGAATTTGCTTTCGGTGACGCCAATTTTGAAACAGTGGCGTTATGGAATTGCTAATGCTTGCCAAGCCCTTGTCATGTATCGATCATAATTCATTGAGATAGCTTATAGCTTCCGTAAAACAGGAATTTTCATGGCACGGCGCGATTCCATGACGGCCTTTGGACAGCTCGCGGAAGCGATTGCCCTGGTTTCACACGGAAAGCCCGGCCATATCGTCGATACGCTGATTGCCGAGCGCGGACAGAAGATCGTCCGCCATCCTCTGTGGCCGCTCATGCGGCCGTTTCTCTATACGCTGCTGCGCTACAACAAGGCGATCGAATTCGCCAATGACGTTGCCAACATGCCGGGCTTCCAGTCGTTCGAATATATGAGCAACCTGCTGAAGCTCGATATCAACGTCACCAATGCCGAGCGCATTCCAGCATCCGGCGGTTTCATTCTCGTCAGCAATCATCCGACCGGCATTGCAGATGGTGTGGCGGTGTTCGATCTCCTGAAGACGCGCCGGTCGGACATGATGTTCTTCGCCAACCGGGATGCGGTACGCGTCAATCCGCGCTTTGCAGAAATGATCATCCCGGTCGAATGGCGCGAAGAATTCAAGAGCAAGCTCAAGGCGCGCGAGACGCTGCAGCTCACCAACCATGCGGTGAAGGAGGGTAAGGCGACCGTGCTGTTCCCCTCCGGTCGCATCGCCTATTGGGCAAATGGGCGATTGAACGAGCGGCCGTGGAAAACCTCTGCCGTCGGCCTTGCCCGTAAATACGGTCTGCCGATCCTCCCCGTTCACATGACGGCGCGCAATTCCGGGCTTTTCTACTGGTTTGCCAAATGGTCGACCGAATTGCGTGACATGACGGTCTTCTATGAACTTCTGAACAAGAAGGGCGACCGTTTCGATTTCGTCATCGGCAATCTCATTCCCGCCGAAGAGCTCGACGGCGATCTGAACGAGGTGACGAAGGCGCTCGAAAGGCACACGGTCTATGACATGGCTGTTGATGGCGACTCACGCTTCGTGCCTGTGTCCCGGCAACTGGTGCCGGAGCCTGTCGCGGCCCATTCTTTTTAGCGTTGCTTTGCGCTAAAGCGGAGACATGCGTCTTCGCTCCATGTTTGCCAAGAATTACCGGTCACTGCGCTCGATCCGCATGGATCTGGCGGATACGACGCTGTTTCTCGGCGAGAATGGCGCTGGCAAGTCCAATCTCTATCGTGCGCTGCAGCTTGTGCAGGCAGCGGTCCGCGGGCGGCTGGCCTATGAACTTGCTGCCGAAGGCGGAATGCTCTCGGCTCTCTGGTCCGGGCCACGACGCACATCCGATGGGCCAGCTCGAATCCGCCTGGAAGTCGAGATCATCGACGAGGAGCGCGCAGTCACGTTCCGATATCACGTCGAAGCAGGACTGAGACCGCCTACGGCAGCGGCCGGCTTTGCGCTGGAGCCGCAGATCAAAGCTGAAGAGCTTTCCGTCGAAACCGGCCGCCGTGCGGTGACGATGATGAAGCGGGCAGGTCTGGGCATCTCCGTTCGCGATAGTGCTGGGCGTATGCAGGACTATCCAGACGAGGCGCTGACATCGGAAACGGCGATCGCCCTGCTCGGCGATGCCGGCCATTTCCCCGAGGTTGCCGCCTTCCGTCGCATCGTCAACAATTGGCGCTTCTTCCATGGTTTTCGCACTGACAGGGCTTCTCCGCTCCGCCATCCCTGCCTTGCCGTGACCAGTCCCATTCTGGATGAGGATGGTGCCAATCTCGCCGCCGTCTTTGCGACGCTCGCCCATACGCGGCAGGATACGGTCGAGCTCGATCGCATCCTGGCGTCGGCGCTCGGTGGCGCGGGACTTGTCGTGCCTGAGCCGGGCGAGACGGCGGAGTTCGGCCTGATGCTGCCGGATTTCCCGCACCGCGTCTTTCATCCGCGCGAGCTGTCTGACGGGCAGATCCGCTTTCTCGGCCTTGCGGCTGCACTGCTCTCCTACAGGCTGCCGGCGCTCATCGCCCTGAACGAGCCGGAGGCCAGCCTGCATCCCGATATGCTGGTGCCGCTCGCCGATATGATCGCCGAAGCGTCAAAGAGCAGCCAGGTCTGGATCGTCACCCATTCGGTGCAACTGGCCGAGGCGGTGCGCGAACGCTGCGGCGTTCGTCCGCGAAAGGTTATCCGTGAGAATGGCGCCACGTGGATCGAAGGCATGCGGCTGACGGGAACGATCGCTGGTGAAGACGATGATGATTGACCCTCATTGTCGGCGGGTTCCAATTTACGGCCGTTGCGGGCATGGTCTGCCGCGATGAGTACAGATTCGTCCGATCTTTTTGGCGCGCTTTTCGAGGCCCCGCCCGTGACCCGCACGGTTCCGGTGCTGGTACCGATGCCGGCGCCAAGGCCCTATTCCTACTCGGTGCCTGAAGGCATGGCGGTCGAGCCCGGCTCGGTCGTGCAGGTGCCGCTTGGGCCGCGCCAGGTGATCGGTGTCGTCTGGGATGGTGGCGAGGATGGTGTCGATCCGAAGAAGCTCCGGCCTATCACCCATGTCTTCGATTGCCCGCCACTGACCAAGGAGATGCGGGATTTCATAGACTGGGTTGCAGCCTATACGCTTTCCCCACCCGGACTGGTGGCGCGCATGGCGCTGAGGGCGCCGAATGCCTTCGAGCCGGAGCCGATGGTGGAGGGATTGCGCTTCATCGGCGGCGCGCTGGAGCGGATGACGCCGGCGCGCGCCCGCGTGCTCGACACCGCCGCGGACGGGCTGTCCTGGACGCGGACCGGCCTTGCGCATGCTGCCGGTGTTTCCACAAGCGTCGTCGATGGCCTGATCGCGCAAGGCATTTTCGAGACGATCTTCCTGCCGCCGCCACCTGTCGTCGCCGAGCCTGATCCGGACTTTACTGGTGCCCGCCTCGAAGGTCCGCAGAAGGAGGCGGCCGAAGAAATTCTGGACGAAGTGCGCAAGGGCGAATTCGCGGTTTCGCTGATCGACGGTGTGACAGGTTCCGGCAAGACGGAAGTCTATTTCGAGGCAATCGCAGAGACGCTGAGGCGTGGCAAACAGGTGCTGATCCTGCTGCCGGAGATCGCGCTCACGGCAAGTTTTCTCGAACGCTTCCAGGATCGGTTCGGCGCGAAACCTGCCGAATGGCATTCCGATCTTGCCCCGCGTATGCGCGAAAAGGTCTGGCGGCAGGCGGTAACCGGTGAGGTGCGGGTCGTCGCCGGCGCGCGTTCGGCGCTGTTCCTGCCTTTCGAGGATCTCGGCCTCATCATTGTCGATGAAGAGCATGATCCTGCCTATAAGCAGGAAGACCGTGTCTACTACAACGCGCGTGACATGGCGGTCGTGCGGGCGCGGATCGGCGATTTTCCCGTGGTACTCGTTTCGGCGACGCCTTCGGTCGAAAGCCAGGTCAACGGCCAGAGCGGTCGCTACAGCACGATCCATCTGCCGACGCGTTTCGGCGATGCCGCGCTGCCCGACCTGCATCTGGTCGACATGCGGCGCCATGCGCCGGAACGCGGCGGTTTTCTGTCGCCGGTACTGATCAGGGCGATCGGCAAGACGGTGGAAAAGGGTGAGCAGGCCCTGCTCTTCCTCAATCGTCGCGGCTACGCGCCGCTGACGCTCTGCCGTGTGTGCGGCCATCGTTTCCAGTGCCCGCAATGTTCGAGCTGGCTGGTGGAGCATCGCTTTCGCCGGCAGCTGCAATGCCATCAGTGTGGTCATTCGGAGCCGATACCGGAGGCCTGCCCGGAATGCGGAACGCTCGATCACCTCGTCGCCTGCGGGCCGGGTGTGGAGCGCATCGCCGAAGAGGTGGAGCGGCATTTTCCTGATGCGCGCACCATCGTGCTCTCCTCCGACATCATGGGCGGGGTGAAGCGGCTACGGCTGGAGCTCGATGCCATCGCCAAGGGTGAGGCGGATATCGTCATCGGCACGCAGCTTGTCGCCAAGGGGCACAACTTTCCGCTGATGACGCTGGTCGGCATTGTCGATTCGGATTTGGGGCTGGCAAATGGTGATCCTCGCGCAGCGGAGAGGACCTTTCAGCTTCTTTCGCAGGTTACGGGCCGCGCCGGTCGAACGGGCCTGAAGAGCCATGGCCTGCTGCAGACCTATCAGCCGCAGCATCCTGTCATGCAGGCAATCGTCTCCGGCGATGCGCGGGCTTTCTACGATCGTGAAATAGGCGAGCGGGAACGTGCTGCCCTGCCGCCCTTCGGCAGGCTCGCCTCGATCATCGTATCGGCAGACACGCGGCAGGATGCGGAAAACCATGCGCGCGGCATGCGCAACGCGGCACCCCAGGTTTCGGGCATTTCCGTTCTAGGGCCGGCGGAGGCGCCGTTGGCGCTGGTGCGTGGACGCCATCGTTTCCGCCTCCTCGTGCATGGTCGACGGAATTCCGACATGCAGGCCTATCTCAGGGCATTGCTCGCACAATCGCCGAAGGAGCGCGGCTCGGTTCAGGTGCAGCTCGATATCGACCCGCAGAGCTTCCTGTAGATCATCTCCGCCCCGGCTTTTCCGGATACGGCCGATCATGGCATAAACGCAGAATCAGCTGATGATTTGGGGTTGAGGCATGGAATTCTACTTTCCGACGGAATTTGGCGAGCAGCTTGCCTTTGGTGCTGCGGCCTTCACCGCCCTTGCCGGCTTCGTCATCATGTTCGCGCCCGGTCTTGCCATGCGGGCCTTCGGTCTGGCGCCACGGGGCGAGCGGCGCGAGGGTTATAGCGAAGTTCGATCGATGGGCGGCCTCTATCTCGGTCTCGGCGTCGCCGCGATCATGCTGGCGCAGGACTGGACCTATCTGGCGCTCGGAGCCTCCTTCGCGATGGCAGCTTTCGCGCGCATCATCTCCATCCTGTCCGATAAGGGGAGCTCGCTCCTCAACTATTTACTTCTGGTTGTGCAGGCGGCCGTAGCCGCATTGCCTCTGCTTCACGTATTCGGCTTCCTTCAAGGCTGATCCAAAGCCGAAATTAATGCGATTTGCAGGCTGCTTTCGGGCGTTTCCGTAATTTTGCTGACAGAAAATCATGCGAAACACGTATTCGGACGTTACGCGTGTTGCGAGTCCGAACATCCTATGTTAGACGGACCCCGAATTTCGGAAGAAGCAAGAGGCTTCTCTTGCGATTTCTGGGGGAAATCAAAACGAATTCAAAGTCATAGGTTCGGCGCTCGCCGGAAGTCCGATTTTGAATTGAAATCAGGGAAATTTGTGCCCGTGGCAGACACGTCCCAGCTTACTTCTGGTGTTGCAGAGCGCTATGCCTCGTCGCTTTTCGAGCTGGCGCTTGAAGAAGGTGCCGTCGACAGCGTTACCGCCGATCTCGACCGTTTCCAGGCCATGCTGGATGAAAGCGAAGACCTGAAGCGCTTTGTCCTGAGTCCGGTCTTCTCCGCAGATGATCAGCTCAAGGCCATCGTCGCTCTCAGCGAAAAAGCTGGCCTCTCGGGTTTCTTTGCTAATTTCCTGAAGGTTGTGGCGCGTAACCGCCGCCTGTTTGCCCTGCCGGGCATGATCAAGGCCTTCCGCATCATTGCTGCCAACCATCGCGGCGAAATTTCTGCCGAGGTCACTTCGGCCCATGCTCTCTCCGCAGAGCAGGAAAATGAATTGAAGGCGGCGCTGAAGGGCGTCACCGGCAAAGACGTGGCAATTGCTGTCACGGTTGATCCGTCAATTCTTGGTGGTCTGATCGTCAAGGTCGGGTCCCGTCAGATTGACACGTCTATTCGTACCAAACTCTCTACCCTTAAGCTTGCATTGAAAGAGGTCGGCTGATGGATATCCGCGCTGCGGAAATTTCCGCAATTCTTAAAGACCAGATCAAGAACTTCGGCAAAGAGGCAGAAGTCTCGGAGGTCGGTCAGGTTCTCTCCGTTGGTGACGGTATCGCTCGCGTTTACGGCCTGGACAACGTTCAGGCTGGTGAAATGGTCGAGTTCCCCGGCGGCATCCGCGGCATGGCGCTCAACCTTGAATCCGACAATGTCGGTGTCGTTATTTTCGGCTCCGACCGCGACATCAAGGAAGGCGACACTGTCAAGCGTACCGGCGCAATCGTCGACGTTCCGGTTGGGCCGGAACTGCTCGGCCGCGTCGTCGATGCTCTCGGCAATCCGATCGATGGCAAGGGCCCGATCAACGCGACCCGCCGTTCGCGCGTCGACGTCAAGGCTCCCGGCATCATTCCGCGCAAGTCGGTTCATGAGCCGATGTCGACCGGCCTCAAGGCTATCGATGCGCTGATCCCGGTTGGCCGTGGCCAGCGCGAGCTCGTCATCGGCGACCGCCAGACCGGCAAGACCGCGATCATTCTCGATACGTTCCTGAACCAGAAGCCGATCCATGATAATGGCCCGGATCAGGACAAGCTTTTCTGCGTCTACGTTGCCATCGGCCAGAAGCGCTCCACCGTTGCCCAGTTCGTCAAGGTTCTGGAAGAGCGCGGCGCGCTGAAGTACTCGATTGTTGTTGCCGCTACGGCTTCCGATCCGGCTCCGATGCAGTATCTTGCTCCGTTCGCAGGTTGCGCGATGGGCGAATACTTCCGTGACAACGCCCAGCACGCGCTGATTGGCTATGACGACCTGTCCAAGCAGGCTGTCGCTTACCGCCAGATGTCGCTGCTGCTGCGCCGCCCGCCGGGCCGCGAAGCTTATCCGGGCGACGTTTTCTACCTGCACTCGCGTCTCCTAGAGCGCGCTGCAAAGATGAACGACGACAAGGGTGCCGGCTCGCTCACCGCTCTTCCGGTCATCGAAACGCAGGGTAACGACGTTTCGGCCTTCATTCCGACCAACGTGATCTCGATCACCGACGGCCAGATCTTCCTCGAAACCGACCTGTTCTATCAGGGTATCCGTCCGGCCGTTAACGTCGGTCTGTCGGTTTCGCGGGTCGGTTCTTCGGCGCAGATCAAGGCGATGAAGCAGGTTGCCGGATCGATCAAGGGCGAACTCGCCCAGTATCGCGAAATGGCCGCCTTCGCCCAGTTCGGTTCGGACCTCGATGCTGCGACGCAGCGCCTGCTGAACCGTGGTGCGCGCCTGACCGAACTCCTGAAGCAGCCGCAGTTCTCGCCGCTGAAGACGGAAGAACAGGTCGCCGTGATCTTCGCAGGCGTCAATGGCTACCTCGACAAGCTGCCGGTCACTCAGGTCGGCAAGTTCGAACAGGGCCTGTTGTCCTATCTGCGTTCGGAAGGCTCTGCCATCCTCGATGCGATCCGCACGGAAAAGGCTATCAGCGACGCGACGAAGGGCAAGCTTACCGCTGCTCTCGACAGCTTCGCCAAGTCTTTCCAGTAATCGGGCCCTAGGTTAGGACGGATAACGGATGCCTTCACTTAAGGATCTGAAAAACCGGATCGCCTCCGTCAAGGCGACGCAGAAGATCACCAAGGCGATGAAGATGGTCGCCGCGGCGAAGCTTCGGCGTGCGCAGGAGGCGGCCGAGGCCGCCCGGCCTTATTCGCAGCGTATGGGTGCGGTCCTGGCGAATATCGCCAAGGCCCTTACCGATACGGACGGCGCGCCGGTCCTGATGACCGGTACGGGCAAGGATCAGGTGCACCTGCTCGTCGTCTGCACGGCTGAACGCGGGCTGTGTGGCGGCTTCAATTCGCAGATTGCGCGCTTTGCACGTGACCACGTCCGCAAGCTGGTCACCGAAGGCAAGACGGTCAAGATCATGACCGTCGGCAAGAAGGGCTATGACATCCTGCGTCGCGAATTCGCGTCGATGATCATCGAGCGCAAGGAGCTGCGCGAAGTCAAGAAGATCGGTTTCGAGAATGCCGACCAGATCGGCAAGCGCATCATCGAGATGTTCGAAGCCGGTGAGTTCGATGTCTGCACGCTGTTCTACTCGGAATTCAAGTCGGTGATCAGCCAGGTCCCGACCGCCCAGCAGCTCATCCCGGCCAAGGCTCCTGAAGCCGTCACCGAAGATGCAGCCCATGCCGGCGCTGTCTATGAATACGAGCCGGATCCGGCGTCGATCCTCGACGAACTGATCCCGCGCAATATCTCTGTCCAGATCTTCCGCGCTCTCCTTGAGAACGTCGCGGGCGAAATGGGTGCCAAGATGAGCGCGATGGACAATGCGACGCGCAATGCTGGTGAGATGATCAACAAGCTGACGCTGAGCTACAACCGTCAGCGCCAGGCGCAGATCACCAAGGAACTGATTGAAATCATTTCGGGCGCGGAAGCGCTCTGAGTTAGGAAAAGAGGGTAAGAAAATGGCTGAGGCAGCTACCCGCTCTGTCGGCAAAGTCACCCAGGTTATCGGCGCCGTCGTCGACGTTGCTTTCGAAGGCGAACTGCCGGCGATTTTGAACGCGCTCGAAACCGACAACAACGGCAATCGCCTGGTTCTCGAAGTCGCTCAGCATCTGGGCGAAAACGAAGTCCGCACGATCGCCATGGACTCGACCGAAGGTCTCGTTCGCGGCCAGCAGGTTAGCGATACGGGCGCTCCGATCTCGGTTCCGGTTGGCGACGAAACGCTCGGCCGTATCATGAACGTCATCGGCGAGCCGGTCGACGAAGCTGGTCCGCTGAACACCGCCCACAAGCGCGCCATTCACCAGGATGCTCCGGCTTACGTCGAGCAGTCCACGGAAGCGCAGATCCTCGTCACCGGCATCAAGGTCGTCGACCTTCTCGCTCCCTACGCAAAGGGCGGCAAGATCGGCCTGTTCGGCGGCGCAGGCGTCGGCAAGACCGTTCTCATCATGGAACTGATCAACAACGTCGCCAAGGCGCACGGTGGTTACTCGGTTTTTGCAGGCGTCGGTGAACGCACCCGCGAAGGCAACGACCTTTACCACGAAATGATCGAATCGGGCGTCAACAAGCATGGCGGCGGCGAGGGTTCCAAGGCTGCGCTGGTTTACGGCCAGATGAACGAACCGCCGGGCGCACGTGCTCGTGTCGCTCTGACGGGTCTGACGGTTGCTGAACACTTCCGCGACCAGGGCCAGGACGTTCTGTTCTTCGTCGACAACATCTTCCGCTTCACGCAGGCTGGCTCGGAAGTGTCGGCTCTGCTCGGCCGTATTCCTTCGGCTGTGGGTTATCAGCCGACGCTCGCAACCGACATGGGTCAGATGCAGGAACGCATCACCACGACGACGACGGGCTCGATCACTTCGGTTCAGGCCATTTACGTTCCGGCCGACGACTTGACCGACCCGGCACCGGCAACCTCGTTCGCCCACTTGGATGCAACAACGGTTCTGTCACGCTCGATCGCTGAAAAGGGTATCTACCCGGCGGTTGACCCGCTCGACTCTACGTCGCGCATGCTTGATCCGCTGGTCGTCGGCGAAGAGCACTATGAAATCGCTCGTAAGGTTCAGTCGACCCTGCAGCGCTACAAGTCTCTGCAGGACATCATCGCCATCCTGGGCATGGACGAACTGTCTGAAGAAGACAAGCTGTCGGTTGCCCGCGCCCGCAAGATCGAGCGCTTCCTGTCTCAGCCATTCTTCGTTGCTGAAGTCTTCACCGGTTCGCCGGGCAAGCTGGTTGCTCTCGAAGACACGATCAAGGGCTTCAAGGGCCTCGTCAACGGTGAGTACGATCACCTGCCGGAAGCTGCTTTCTACATGGTTGGTTCGATCGACGAAGCCGTTGAGAAGGCCAAGAAGCTCGCTGCTGCTTGATGAGCGACGCTCAGGACGAGATATTCTGCTGCGACACCCTCAAAAGTGTCGTGGCGGAGCTTCCTGAACCGGCAGCGCCGACCATCTACCGTGCCGATAGTGGCGTGATGATGATGGTTGTCGGGCTGGCTCAGACCGAGGAAGGCCTCGGATATCTCGATCATGCGATAATGCACTGCCCGTTCTGCGGGACCAAACTGCAAGATGCAGAAGCCATAGCCGAGAAGGTAAGTCACTGATGGCTGACAATTTCAACTTTGAGCTCGTTTCGCCGGAGCGTCTGCTGCTGTCGGAGATGGTGACCGAGGTCGTCATTCCCGCCACCGAAGGCGAAATGACGGTCATGGCCAATCATGCGCCGACGATGACGACCATCAAGCCGGGCATTGTGAGCGTTCGTTCCTCTGCCGGCTCAAAGCAGGACTACGTCGTGTTCGGCGGTTTCGCCGACATCCTGCCGACGGGCTGCACGCTGCTTGCTGAATCCGCTGTTCCTGTCCAAGAGCTCAACAAGGATGAACTCACTCGCCGCATCGAAGCTGCGAAGATGGAACTAGAGGATGTCGTGCATCACGAACACAAGTCCAAGCTTGAGCACTTCATCATGGAAATGACCCGTCTGCAGGGCATGGTCGGTCAGGACTAATCGGTTCAGACAGACATTATAGATTGAACAGAAAAGCGGCCTTCAAGGCCGTTTTTTTATGCGGACAAGTTGCGCTTATCCTGGCGAATACTGCAAAAACAAAACAGGCGGTATTTCTCCGCCTGTCTGATCGATCTGGTCCGAGAAAATTGGATATCTCAGAAGCCGGTGCCGCCGCGCAGCTCGGAGAGCAGTGTGCCGAACAGGATCTTCATATCCAGCCGGAGGCTGAAATTTCTGATGTAATAGATATCGCTGGCGATGCGGGCGCGTGCCTCTGTCGGGCGCTCCGTCGGACCGCGCCAGCCGCGCGTCTGGGCGAGGCCGGTAATGCCCGGCCGCATCAGATGGCGGTAATGATATTCGGGCACCAGTTCCTCGTAGAGCATGCCGGCTGCGCGCATGTTGATGGCATGGCAACGAGGACCGACGAGCGACATATCGCCTTTGATGACGTTGAGAAGCTGCGGAAGTTCGTCGATGTTGGTCTTCCGCAGGAAGGCGCCGATCCGCGTCACGCGCCGATCACCCTTGACGGTTTGTTCGACACCGGTGGGATCGCAGAGATCTGCACGCATTGAGCGGAACTTGTAGACGGTGATCTTGCTGCCCTTCAGGCCCCAGCGAATCTGCCGGAAAAACACCGGCCCGCCATCATCGATCACAATGAGAAGCGCAATCGTCAGAAGGACGGGAAACAGGACGACCAGGGCGCTTGTTGCACCGAAAATGTCGAAAGCTCTCTTCAAGCCAAGCTGAAGCCTGTTCCCGCCATCCAATGAGGCAAAGCTCTCGGGCTGGCGAATGTTGGAATTCGCTGCGTCGAGAGCGTTCATCTTCACCGCCTTTGCAGAGAAAGCCGTGTCTTGAAGCTTATTTGAAGTAAACACGTTCATTAAGCAACGTCCGTGGAAATACTCGCATATTGCGTCGCGCTGGCACAAATACATGGACGGGATCGATTTGTCACCCGCTTCCTTAATGTTTTCGTAACCATAGCAGCGCCAAATTTGGGAGTATTCGAAATATCTCCCTGATATTTTTGGTTGGTTGGGAATTAACTATATTGAGTAATGGCTGAATTCTTGCGCGTTATGCGTGCGGCACGCCGTATTGCCTGTCGTTCAACAGCGAAATAGCTGAGGCTTGCGAGAAGAAAAATGATCGCCGTCGCAAAGGTGCAACCGATAAACCAGTCCCATAGCGGATCGTCTTTGCCGATCCCGAATAGGGCCGGAGAGATCGTCTGCATTGAGGTCAGAACGATGTCCTGCCAGATATAGATGCCGAATGAGACGGTTGCCGTGAAGCGCATGAAGGCATTGTCGAGCAGTGCCGCAAGCAATACGGAACGCGAGAGGGCCACAAGCGCGGCAGCGATCATGATCGGAAACAGCGGAAAGGCGTAGGGGATTCCGAGCCATCCATAGGCTTCCCAAGGTCCGCCTGTCGAAAGCGGCAGCTGGGAGCCGGCGGTGACCAGGCAGGCGAACGCAACGATGTCGAACAAGATCTGACGCTTTCGCGGCAACATGATCTGAATGCCGGCTGCGAGCGCACCGAGCGCAAAAACGGCGAAGAAACCGAAGGGATTATAGTTCGGCATCCACTCCTTCGCGCCGCCCTGCATGCCAAACTGCCAGCCGCGGTCAATCTCATTGGGGGGAACGATCGTACGGAAGGTTTCGTGGGCAAGCAGCGTCACGGCAATGATGCCGAGCCAGGCAAGGCGCGTGACGAGCGGAGAACGGTGTTTTTCCGGGATAGCGAAAAGCCAGAGGAACCCAAGCGGCAGCAGCACATAGCTCGTTACTTCGAAAGATATGGACCAGAGCGGGCCGTTGCCTTCGACAGGAAAGAAGGTGCGCCAGTGCCACTGGCTCATGAAAAAGAGACCGCTGACATAGCGCATAACGAGCTCCGGCGTCAGTGCATGCCCAAGCAGCGTAATGCTGAGAAGGAAGCCCGCCGTCAAAGCCACCCAATAACCGGGCACGATGCGGGCCGCGCGACGCAGCACATAGGTGCTCAGGTCAGGCGTGGCGCAACCGGCATCAAGGGAACGCCAGAACGGCAAGGCCAGCAGGAAACCGCTGAGGATGAAGAAGATGGCGACGCCGAAATTGCCGAAGCGCAAGGCAGTCAGCGTCGCCTGCAATCCCTCGGTCTTGTTGAGGTCGATACGCAGAATGAGATGGTGGATGAGGACAAGCAGGCAGGCTGCTGCACGCAAGAAATCCGCTCCGGCCACCCGACCCTGCTGCTGCATGTCACTCCCTCGCTCCTTGCCGGACTTTGCAGCGGAAAGCTGCTGCCGGCAAGGGCAGGGTCATCTCAGCCAAGCAGATCGTTGGTGTAATAGCCGGAAAAGTCGGGCTTTTCCTTCAGCGCCGCACCATTGGCATCGAGCAGGATGCCATGGTCGAACAGGAAGGCGCCGATCGCTTCGGCCTTGGCCGGATCGATGATGCCGATCGTGCCGTTATCGCCCTTGAGGAAATGCCCCTCGACCAGCGCTTTTTGCGATGCCTTGACCAGTTCGGTATTCAGCAACGCGCCGTTGCTGCCGGCAATCAGGAGGTCACAAGCCTCGTCCGGATTATCGACCGAATAGGCGTAACCCTTGAGCGTTGCCTGGATGAAGGCGCGGGCATTTTGCGGATTGGCCGAGAGATAGGCGTCGCTGGAAGCGATCGCGGTCGTCTGTTCGTCGGGAATGCCGTAATCGCTATAGCGCCAGCGGCCGACCTGCCGGTTCTCCAGCTGGGCGGCGATGCCCTCCCAGGTGTAGATTTCCAGCGTGAAGTCCACGGCGCCGTTGTCGAGCGCCTCATAGGCCGAAGTGCCGAGCGTGACATTCTGGAAGGTGCCTTTGCCGCCGTCGTTGCGGATCATCGCGGAGACGAGTGCCTCCTCCCATGCGCCGCCGAAGCCGCCATAGGTTTTTCCGTCCAGGTCCTTGGGGCTTTTGATATCGTTGCGGCCGCCCTTGAAGATCAGCCTGCCGGTTTCCGTCTGCACGACGGCATAGACCAGTTTCACATCAGCGCCGGCGGCGCGCTGGGTAAAGGTCTCGATTTCTCCGCAAATGCCGAAATCGGCAACGCCGTTCGCGACCAGCGTGCCAGCGCTGGTATCGGCATAGGGCAGGATCTCGACATCGAGGCCGGCGGCCTCATAGAAGCCCTTCGCCTTGGCGACATAGATGCCGATATGATTGGTGTTCGGCGTCCAGTCGAGCGCCATGCGCACCTTGGCGGCGGATTGGGCGAAGGCAGTGCGGCCGGCGAGGCTTGCGGCCATGGCGGCAAAAAGGGTCTGTCGGCGGGTGAGAAGCATCGGGACCTCCTCAGGTTCTTTGCGGATGCAGCAATGTTTGAAGAATTTCGGTTTCGATCGCCTGGGCGGCCGGAGAGCCGAGATCGGCAAGCGTGCGCGGCCTTTTCAGCGGCACTTCGAACTCCCTGATCACGGCCGCCGGGCGGGCGGAAAGCACATAGATGCGGTCAGACAGGAAAACGGCTTCCCGCACATCATGGGTGATCAGCAGGGCCGTCCAGCGATGATCTGTCCACATGCCCTGCAGCCATTCCTGCATCTGGGTGCGGGTCAGTGCGTCGAGTGCCCCGAAGGGCTCGTCGAGCAGCAGCATGTCCTGCCGCTGGATCACGGTGCGCAGCAGGGCCGCGCGCTGGCGCATGCCGCCTGAAAGGGCCGCGGGATAGTGCTTTTCAAAGCCGGCGAGGCCGAAGCGTTCAAAGAGAGGGGCGGCAACCGCTCGCGCCTGGCTGCGGCGCATGCCGTGCACTTCAAGGCCAAGGATCGCATTGTCGATGACGCTTCGCCACGGCATCAGCGCATCGCGCTGGGGCATGAAGGCGAATGCGTGCGCCGCTTGCGAAAGCAGCATGCCGTCAAAAAGAATGTCGCCTTTGTCTGCCTGCAGCGCCTGTGTCAGCAGACGGAGGATCGTCGACTTGCCGGAGCCGGAGGGGCCGACGATCGAGACGAATTCACCTCTGGCGATATGAAGAGAAATATCCTTCAGCACTTCCATGCCGTCGAAGGACTTCGAGACGTTCTTCAACTCAAGCATCCCGCTCATGGGCGTTTCTCCGCGGGAGATTGCCAGGGCATGACGAAACGCTGCACCGCCAGCGTGAGACCGAAGAGGCAAAGGGTCAGGAGGGCGCTCACGACGACGGCGGCAAGCACGAGGTCGGGCCGGAAATTGTTCTTGGCATTGAGGATGTAGATCCCGAGGCCACGTGCGGCACCTGCATATTCGGCGAAGATGGCGCCGACCACGGCATAGGTGATCGAAATGCGCAGGCCGGCAAAGAAGAAGGGCATGGCGGAGGGGAGCCTCGCCAGGCAGAAGATGCGCCAGCGGCTTGCCTTCATGGAACTCAGAAGCTCGGCGATATCCCGGTCCGTCGCTTCATAGCCCTGCAGCAGGGCGACCAGCAGCGGAAAGAAGGTGACGAGAGCGACGAGCAGAAGCTTCGGCAGCAGCCCGAAACCGAACCAGAGCACGACCAAGGGGGCAATCGCGACCAGCGGCAATGTCTGGCTGACGATGAAGAGCGGCAGCAGCGCGCGGCGCATGAAGGGCACGAAATCCATCAGCACCGACGAGGCGAAGGCGAAGACCAGCGACAAAGCGAAACCGCCGAGCGTCGCGCCGAGCGTCGGCCAGGTATTGTCGAGCAGCGCCTGCCTGTTCAGCCAGCCCTGCGTAAGGATGCGCGAAGGCGAGGGCAGGATGGAGGGTTTGATGCCGGAGAGATCCACATAGAGCTCCCAGACGGCCAGGAAGGCAAGCACGGCAAGAATGGCGGGCAAGGCCCGCCTCAGTGGCGCAAATGTCGAATCCGGTTTCGATAAGGTCATTGCCGTCAGGCGTCTCAGGCTTTGCTCGGGCTGTTCGCGGAGACCGTGATATCCAGCGTCACATGACCTTCGGGATCGCCGAAACGATAGAAGGCTTCATGGATGGTCGCGAAGATCGCGCCGGCGTCGCCGCGCAGCTTGGTGCAGAAATTCTTGGAGCGGTCGAATGTGCCCGAGCGTTTCAGGAAATCGATGCAGCCGTAGATCTCGTCCATATGGGTGCCCGTTCCCATAACGTACAAAGAAAATTGGGCGGCCGTTGGCTGGCCGGTTTCTGTGGTGTCCCTGACTGCTGCGATCGCGGCTTCCATCCGTTCGGCGAGCGGCTCGGATCGGCTGGAAGACAGGCCGGCGCCACAGATCGCATCATCCGGTTCGCCGGGGCAGCCCCGCGAGATCGCTGCGGACAATACGCAATGCTCGCCGCTTGCGGCAGCCGAGACGAAGAGGTCGCGCATGGCGGCAAACAGCACGTCGGGCGGGCCGACCATCAGCGTGGAAATATCGTCGGTTTCGATACGAAGACGATCACGATAGGGGTCAAGAGCCTTGATAGCATCAAGGATGATGCCGACGAAATTGCCGGACATCGGATATAGAGACACTTGTGCGCCGGAAAACATTTAGACCTCGCTCCGCTGGCATTACCCAGATCAGCTTTGAAGGGTCCGGAGGCATGCGCCTCACATCTCAGCCCCGGCAATTCGGAGCTCCCCCGTGAAATTGTGGCGGAAGCTAGCACCGGGCCTGCGATACCGCAACCGTAAAATTCCTATCCGGCTACACGGTCGGAAAGAGGGCAATGGCAGTTCGGGCGCACCTGTCGGTGTCAGAGGAAGGAAACACCCGGACGGAGGTCCTGTCCGGGTGTCCAGCCGGTTCCGTACCTGCCAGAAACGGAATCGGATGTCGTTGTCTCAGGCGGCGATGCCGGCATAAGGAGAGTCGCTGCGGGCAGTGATCAGCGCCTCAGTCCACCATTGCAACTGGGCCATCATTCGGGAAAGCCGGCGCAATGCGTCCTCTGGATCCTGCAGCGGGCCGTCATTGTCGAAACGGCGCCAGGGGGAACTGAAGCTGACGGCATCGCAGATCGAGACGGCGTGAAGCTCTGCAAAGACGAGGCGGAGCTGTTCGACCGCCCGCAATCCGCCGGAGACGCCGCCATAGCAGACGAAGGCGATCGGCTTGCCGTGCCATGGCTCGGCGAAGAGATCGATGAGGAATTTCAGGGAAGCGGTGAAGCTGTGGTTATATTCCGGCGTGACGAGAATGAAGCCATCGGCCTGATGGAGCCTGTCAGCAAGCCGTCTTGCCTCCGGATGATGCGGTACATGCTCTCGCGGCAGCGAAAACGCCAGCGGGTCGATGATGTCGATCTCGAATTGTGGAAAGCGGGTCAGCTCTCTTTCGAGCCATTTCACAACCCTGTCGCAGATGCGCCCCTCGCGCGTGCTGCCGTAGATGACGACAAGCCTCATGGGTTTCCGCATGCATTGCTCCTTCTCGTTGCGGCTTTACGGCCTCGGGAGCGCAGTCTATAAAACCTCAACTAATATTGAGGTCAATAGGCCATGCGACAAAATCCGGCATTCTCCTTGAGCAGGCTCCTGACGGTGGGCGAGGTGGCAGAGCGCAGCGGACTTGCGGTTTCCGCCCTGCATTTCTACGAGGCGAAGGGGCTGATCTCCAGCATCCGCACCCGCGGCAACCAGCGCCGCTACGGCCGCGATGTGCTGCGGCGCCTGGGCATTATCAAGGTGGCGCAACGCGTCGGCATTCCGCTTGCCGAAATCCAGACTGCCTTCGAGACTCTGCCGCAGAGCCGGACGCCGACAGTCGAGGACTGGCAGAAACTGTCGGCGCTCTGGAAGGATGATCTCGATGCGCGCATCAAGCAGCTGAGCCTGCTGCGCGACCATCTGACGAGCTGCATTGGCTGCGGCTGCCTCTCGATCGACGCCTGTCCGCTGCGCAATCCCTTCGACGTGCTCGGCAGGCAAGGCGCCGGTGCGCGGCTTCTCGACCCGGGGGCCTAGACCTTCGGGCTTTCTTTTGGCCGATGGCCGCATATGTTAGGCCTGATAGCGCAAGCGGCGGGCCGGCCCGTAAGGAGGAGAGCTTCGTGTTTCATCCCAAATTGTTCGAAAACCGCAATGTCGTCGTGACAGGTGCAGGCCGCGGTATCGGCCTCGAAGTTGCCCGACAGTTTCTGGATTGCGGTGCGCGCGTGCTTGTCCATACCGGGCGCCAAGGGGAACGCGAACTGCCGGATTTTCTCCTGACCGCCGAATCAGAGCGCCGGGCCCTGCTGTTGCCGGCAGATTTCCTGCAGCAGGGCGGGGCTGCGGAATTTGCGGAAGAGGCGCTCGAATTCTTCGACAAGGTGCATGTGCTGGTCAACAATGCCGGCACGATGCATGGGCGTTTTCCAGCCGGTGAACTGACCGATGCCGATTATGAGACTGTCGTGCGCCTCAACCAGACGTCGGTGGTGGAGTTGACGCGGGCGCTGCTTCCAGCGCTCCGGGCGGCGCAGGGCGCTGCTATCGTCAACACGGTTTCGATTTCGGCGCTGACGGGCGGAAGTCCCGGTTCTGCAATCTATTCCGCATCGAAGGCATTTGTTGCGACCTATTCGAAAGCGCTGGCCCGAGAGCTTGCGCCTGATGGTATCAGGGTCAACTGCGTCTCGCCCGGCACGATCGAAACCGATTTCCATGCACGCTATTCATCGCGTGAAAAGCTGGAGCAGACCCGCAAGTCGATACCATTGCAGCGGCTCGGAATGGCGGAGGATTGTGCCCCCGCCTATCTCTTCCTAGCGGCTCCATCACTCTCCGGCTACATCACAGGTCAAGTCCTGGAGATCAATGGTGGCCAGCTTATTTGCTGATTTGTTTGGACTTTTTTTGGGATTTCACGACATTTGACGAATTCGCTTCTGCGAATATGATATTGTGCTGATCTATCCTATTACCTCCTTCCGAGAAGCAAATGCCATTGCCTAAACCGAAGCCGGGCATGACCGGCCAGGACTTGCAGAAGCTTGCTGACAAAGCCCACGAGGCGAGCGATCTCCTGAAGGCGCTAGCCCATCAGACCCGGTTGCTCATCCTCTGTATCCTGTCGGAAGGGGAAAAGACGGTCGGCGAAATCGAGGATATCCTTGGTATACAGCAGGCTATGGTGTCCCAGCAGCTTGCGCGACTGAGGCTCGAAGGCCTCGTCAATACGCGGCGCGAAGGGCGGCTTGTCTATTACAGCATGGGTAATGAAAGCGTCATGGCTTTCCTCGAATCACTTTTCAGTCTCTTTCCGGTTGCCGAGACGGGCTGAGCCTGCCGGCTCTTGCGAAGCGGCCGGCAAGCCGCAAAGATAGGCCTCATCCCGAATTCGGCAGGAGGCCGGATGATCGACAAGCTGGAATTCTTCATCGCACTCGCCAACGAGAAACATTTCGGTCGTGCGGCGGAGGAATGCGGCGTTTCCCAACCCACGCTCTCGGCCGCCATTCGCCAGCTCGAAGATCAGCTGGGCGTCATGCTGGTGCAGCGCGGCTCCCGCTTTCAAGGATTGACGCCGGAAGGGCAGCGCGTGCTCGAATGGGCGCGGCGCATCGTCGGCGACACGCGCACCATGCGCGAGGAAATGCGCGCCGCCCGCAAAGGTCTCGCCGGCCATCTGCGTCTGGCGTCCATTCCGACCGCGCTCGCGATGCTGTCGCGAATCACAACGCCCTTTCAGGAACGGCATCCCGACGTCACCTTCTCCATCGTCTCGCGCAACTCGCTGCAGGTGCTGAGCATGCTCGAAAATCTCGAGATCGATGCCGGCATCACCTATCTGGAAAACGAGCCGCTTGGGCGCGTCACTTCGGTGCCGCTCTATGCTGAACGCTACAATCTCATCACCGCCGCCGGCAGTCCGCTCTCGGATCGCGAGAGTGTGACATGGCGTGAAGTGGGCGATCTTCGGCTTTGCCTATTGACGGCTGACATGCAGAATCGGCGTATCATCAACCGGCATTTGGCCGAAGCAGGCGCGACAGTCCATCCGACACTCGAATCGAATTCGATGATCGTTCTTTTTTCGCACGTGCGAACTGGCCGCTGGGCAAGCATCATGCCGCGTAACGTTGCGATATCATTCGGCTTTCCTGCAGAGATCCGGATGATCCCGATCGTCGAGCCGGAGGCGCATCATCTCGTCGGTCTTGTCGCTCCTTATCGGGAACCTTTCACGCCGCTTGTCTCCGCCTTGTTGCATGAAGCAAGAACACTCGTTGAAGGCGCGGAACTTTGATAGAAAAAAGCTATCAAGCAACAAGACTGCTTTATTGATTGCAGCCTGCTTCCCTGAAACAGTTCGGTAGAATTCGCAATGACATGGGGAGTTTTGCGGTTTTCACGGAACGCGCAAGCCGAAGGGAGGCTGCTTATGAACATACGTATCGCTCAGGGCGATATCGCCGGGCGTATCCGCTCGATCGTAGCTGATCTTCGATCCCTCGAAGGCCCACTGCTCCCCATTCTGCATGAGGTTCAGGACGAGTTCGGTTACGTGCCGCAGGAGGCTCTGCCAGTCATCGCTGACGAGCTCAATCTTTCTCGCGCCGAGGTCCACGGTGTCGTAACCTTCTATCATGATTATCGTGATCATCCCGCCGGTCGGCACGTGCTGAAGCTCTGTCGCGCCGAAGCCTGCCAGTCGATGGGTGGCGATGCTCTGGCCGAGCGTATCAAGATCCTGCTCAGCATCGATTTTCATCAGACGACACTCGACGGCAGCGTTACGCTGGAGCCCGTTTACTGTCTCGGTCTCTGTGCCTGCGCGCCGGCCGCCATGTTCGATGGCGAGGTGCATGGCCGCGTCGATGACGAACTGGCGGCCGAACTCGTCGAGGAGGCGCGCCGATGACTGTGAAGATTTATGTTCCGCGCGATGCCGCAGCGCTCTCGCTCGGTGCCGAGAAGGTGGCAATGGCGATTACCCAGGAGATCGCCGCCCGCGGCCTCGATGCGACCGTCGTGCGCAACGGCTCGCGCGGAATGTTCTGGCTGGAGCCGCTGGTCGAGGTTGAGATATCCGGGAAACGGATCGGCTATGGGCCGGTCAAGGCGAAGGATGTCGGCGGGCTGTTCGACGCGGGACTGATGGATGGTGGGGCGCATGCGCTCTGTCTTGGGGAGGTCGAGGACCTCCCGTTCCTGAAAGGCCAGACCCGTCTCACTTTCGCCCGCTGCGGCATTACCGATCCGCTTTCGCTTGATGATTACGAGGCCCATAGTGGGCTTGCCGGTCTTCGCCGTGCAGTGTCGATGCAGCCTGCCGATGTCGTCAAGGAAGTCACCGATTCCGGCCTTCGCGGCCGTGGCGGCGCGGGTTTTCCGACCGGTATCAAATGGAAGACGGTGCTCGATGCCGCGGGTTCGCGCAAATATATCGTCTGCAATGCAGATGAGGGCGACAGCGGTACCTTTGCCGACCGGATGATCATGGAAGGCGATCCTTTCGTGCTCATCGAAGGCATGGCGATTGCCGGGCTTGCGACTGGCGCTACGAAAGGCTTCGTCTATACGCGCTCGGAATATCCGCATGCGATCGCCACGATGACGCAGGCGGTGGAGATCGCCCGCAAGGCCGGCATTCTGGGCGCTTCGGTGCTCGGCTCCGGCAAGGAATTCGACATGGAGATCCGCACCGGTGCGGGTGCTTATGTGTGCGGCGAGGAAACGGCGCTGCTCAACAGCCTCGAAGGCAAGCGGGGCATCGTGCGCGCCAAGCCGCCGCTGCCGGCGCATAAGGGCCTGTTCAACTGTCCGACCGTCATCAACAACGTGATCTCGCTCGCGTCCGTGCCTGTGATCATGGACAAGGGGGCCGCCTTCTATCGCGATTTCGGCATGGGCCGCTCACGCGGCACCATCCCGCTGCAGATCGCCGGCAATGTGAAATATGGCGGTCTCTACGAAACCGCCTTTGGTCTTTCGCTCGGCGATATCGTCGAGAAGATCGGCGGCGGCACGGCGTCCGGCCGGCCAGTGAAGGCGGTGCAGGTGGGCGGGCCGCTCGGTGCCTATTTCCCGCGTGCGCTCTTCGATACGCCGTTCGACTATGAGGCCTTTGCAGCCAAGGACGGCCTTATCGGCCATGCCGGTCTCGTCATCTTCGACGATACGGCCGATATGCTGAAGCAGGCGCGTTTCGCGATGGAATTCTGCGCGGTGGAAAGTTGCGGCAAGTGCACGCCCTGCCGCATCGGCTCGACCCGAGGCGTCGAAACGGCTGACAAGATTGCCCAGGGTATACAACCTGAAAAGAACCGTGAGTTGCTCGCAGATCTCTGCAACACGATGAAGTTCGGTTCGCTCTGCGCGCTTGGTGGTTTCACGCCCTATCCGGTGCTGAGCGCCATGACGCACTTCCCGGACGATTTTGCTCCGGTCCCTCTCATTGAAGCGGCGGAATAAGCCATGTCTCTCATTCATGAAATCGACTACGGAACGCCGGCTTCGAAATCCGAAACGATGGTGACGCTGACCATCGACGGCCGGCAGGTGACGGTTCCTGAGGGAACCTCGATCATGCGCGCCTCCATGGAGGCCGGCATTCAGGTGCCGAAGCTCTGCGCGACCGATATGGTCGATGCCTTCGGTTCCTGCCGCCTCTGTCTGATCGAAATCGACGGCCGCAACGGAACGCCCGCCTCCTGCACCACGCCGGTGGCGTCCGGCATCGTCGTCCATACGCAGACGGAGCGGCTGAAGAATATCCGCCGCGGCGTCATGGAGCTTTATATCTCCGACCATCCGCTCGACTGTCTGACCTGTGCGGCCAATGGCGATTGCGAGCTGCAGGATATGGCAGGCGCCGTCGGTCTGCGCGACGTGCGCTATGGCTATGAGGGCGACAACCACGTCAAGGCGCGCAACAGCGGTGAGATCAATCTGAAATGGATGCCGAAGGACGAGTCCAATCCGTACTTCACCTATGATCCGTCGAAGTGCATCGTCTGCTCCCGTTGCGTGCGCGCCTGCGAGGAAGTGCAGGGCACCTTCGCGCTGACGATCGAGGGGCGTGGTTTCGGGTCTCGCGTTTCGCCTGGTATGCACGAGCATTTCGTCGATTCCGAATGCGTGTCCTGCGGCGCCTGCGTGCAGGCTTGCCCGACGGCGACTCTGACGGAGAAATCAGTCATCCGCATCGGCCAGCCGGAACATTCGGCTGTCACGACCTGCGCTTATTGCGGCGTCGGCTGCTCCTTCAAGGCGGAAATGCGCGGCGAAGAGCTGGTGCGCATGGTGCCGTGGAAGGATGGGCAGGCAAACCGCGGCCATTCCTGCGTCAAGGGTCGCTTCGCCTATGGCTACTCAACCCATAAGGACCGCATTCTCAACCCGATGATCCGCGAGAAGGTGACGGATCCCTGGCGTGAAGTGAGCTGGGATGAGGCCTACGCCCATGTCGCTTCCGAGTTCCGCCGCATCCAGTATCAGTATGGCCGCGAAGCGATCGGCGGTATCACATCGTCCCGCTGCACCAACGAAGAGACCTACCTTGTCCAGAAGCTGATCCGCGCCGGCTTCGGCAATAACAATGTCGATACCTGCGCCCGCGTCTGCCATTCGCCGACAGGTTATGGGCTGGGCCAGGCTTTCGGCACATCGGCCGGCACGCAGAATTTCGACAGCGTCGAGCAGTCCGATGTGGTCGTCATCATCGGCGCCAATCCGACCGACGGCCATCCGGTCTTCGGTTCGCGCCTGAAGAAGCGGCTGCGGCAGGGTGCCAAGCTTATTGTCATTGATCCGCGCCGTATCGATATTATTCGCTCGCCGCATGTGGAGGCATCCTTCCATCTGCCGCTGAAGCCCGGCACCAATGTCGCAATCATGACGGCGCTTGCGCATGTGATCGTGACCGAAGGCCTCTACGACGAGAAATTCATCCGGGAGCGTTGCGACTGGTCGGAGTTCGAGGATTGGGCGGCTTTTGTCGCCGAGCCGCAGCATAGCCCGGAGGCCATCGAGAAGTTTACCGGCGTGAAGCCGGAAGATTTGCGCGGCGCTGCCCGGCTTTTCGCGACCGGCGGCAATGGCGCCATCTATTACGGCCTCGGCGTCACCGAACACAGCCAGGGCTCGACGACGGTCATGGCGATCGCCAATCTTGCCATGGCGACCGGCAATATCGGCCGTCCAGGCGTCGGCGTGAACCCGCTGCGTGGCCAGAACAATGTGCAGGGCTCCTGCGACATGGGCTCCTTCCCGCACGAGCTGCCGGGCTATCGCCACATCTCCGACGATGCGACGCGCGATATCTTCGAAAAGCTCTGGGGCGTAAAGCTCAACAACGAGCCGGGCCTGCGTATTCCGAACATGCTGGATGCTGCCGTCGATGGCTCCTTCAAGGGTATCTATATTCAGGGTGAGGACATCCTGCAGTCCGATCCCGATACCAAACATGTCGCCGCCGGTCTGGCCGCCATGGAATGCGTCGTCGTGCAGGATCTCTTCCTGAACGAGACGGCGAACTATGCACATGTCTTCCTGCCGGGCTCTACCTTCCTGGAAAAGGACGGCACCTTCACCAATGCCGAGCGCCGCATCAACCGCGTGCGCAAGGTTATGACGCCACGCAACGGCTATGGCGACTGGGAAGTGACGCAGAAACTCGCCCAAGCCATGGGCCTCGACTGGCACTATACGCATCCGTCCGAGATCATGGACGAGATTGCCGCCACGACGCCGAGCTTCGCTTCGGTCTCTTACGATTATCTCGACAAGATGGGCTCCGTTCAGTGGCCTTGCAACGAGCAACATCCGCTCGGCTCGCCGATCATGCATGTGGATGGATTCGTGCGCGGCAAAGGCAAGTTCATCCGCACGGAATATGTGGCGACCGACGAGCGCACAGGTCCGCGCTTCCCGCTGCTTCTCACCACCGGCCGCATTCTTAGCCAGTATAATGTCGGGGCGCAGACACGCCGCACCGATAATGTCATCTGGCACTCCGAAGACCGGCTGGAAATTCATCCGCATGATGCCGAACAGCGCGGCATTCGCGATGGCGATTGGGTGAAGCTCGGCAGCCGCTCCGGCGATACGACGCTCCGTGCATTGATCACCGATCGCGTGGCGCCTGGCGTCGTCTATACGACCTTCCACCATCCGGATACGCAGGCAAATGTCATCACGACGGACTTTTCCGACTGGGCGACCAACTGCCCGGAATACAAGGTGACGGCGGTGCAGGTTTCGCCCTCCAACGGCCCGTCCGAGTGGCAGGTCGAGTATGACGAGCAGGCCCGTCAGTCCCGCCGCATCGCCAGCAAGATGGAGGCGGCGGAATAATGACTGAAAGGCCGACCCGCATAAGCGTGACGGAGGTCGCCCGGAGGGGCGGCGTCATGACACGGGCCGAGCGTATCGTGCCCGAGGAAGTGCCGATCGCCTTTTCCTATGGCGGCAGTTCGCATGCTGTCATGATGGGCACGCCTGGCGATCTCGAGGATTTTGCTGTCGGTTTCAGCCTTACTGAGGGCATTATCACCGACCGCAGCCAGGTCGCTGGTGTCGAGTTCATCGAGGACGAGAAGGGTATCGACGTCCAGGTGACGCTTGTTGATGATGTCGAGGACGCGCTCAGAAAGCGGCGGCGCAGCATGGCGGGGCCTGTCGGCTGCGGTCTCTGCGGTATCGAGTCGATCGAGCAGGCGGTCAGGAAGGTGCCGGATGTTTCCAAGACCGAGTTGTCGCTGTCGCATGCCGATGTCGTGCAGGCGATCGCGCTGCTCAACGATTCCCAGCCGCTGCATCGCGAGACGCGAGCCGTTCATGGCGCCGGCTTCTACATCCCCGGCAAGGGATTGATCGCCGTGCGTGAGGATGTCGGCCGGCACAATGCGCTCGACAAGCTCTGTGGCGCCGTCGTCGGGGCGGGGGAGGCGGGCGCTTCCGGCGCTGTCGCCGTTACCAGCCGCCTCTCCGTCGAAATGGTTCAGAAGACGGCGATCCTCGGCGCGCCGGTGCTGATCGCCATTTCTGCGCCGACCGCACTTGCCATCCGCACGGCCGAGGAAGCCGGCATGACGCTGGTCGCCCTCGTGCGCGGCGAGGATTTCGAGATTTTCACCCACCCGCATCGCCTGTCGCCCGGAAGCATCGCCGATGTCGCATGATACCAAGACCAAACTCGTCTACATGGCAAACCAGATTGCAACCTTCTTCAAGACACAGCCCGAAAGCGAGGCTGCGCAAGGGGTTGCGACGCATATCAACAAATTCTGGGAGCCGCGCATGCGGCGGCAACTCTTCGAAATCCTGGAAAAGCAAGATAACGGCCTCGATGCACTCGTGCTGCAGGCAGCGCCCCTGATCCGGAAACCGGAGCCGGCAGAACAGCCACTTCGATAGGCCGACGTCGGCGGGCGGTTCTTCGGGGTGCCGACCAAAGGCTATGATCAGTAAGAGCTCGTGCCGCCTTTACGCGGCACGAGCTGTTCGACTGAAACTGGTTCAGAATACTTCCGAGCTTTCGGCGGCTGGCGCCGCGGCGCCGTGGGCTCTCGAGATGCGGGCAACAAGATGCAGTGCCGGAGCGGCAGCTGGCTTTGCCGCGTGCCGCGTCGCGGCGATATTGCTGCCGGGGAGCTGGAACTGCGTGAGCAGCCTCCGCAGCGCATCGGCTTCTGCGGCAAGGTTATGACTGGCGGCTGTACTCTCCTCCACCATCGCGGCGTTCTGTTGTGTTGCCTGGTCGAGCGTGTTGACGGCCTGATTGATCTCCTTGAGGCCAGTCGCTTGTTCCCTCGAGGCCTCGACGATCGCCACGACGTTTGAATTGATGCTGGCGACCTGAACGACGATTTCCTCCAGCGCCTTGCCGGTCTGGCCGACCAGTCCCACGCCGTTTTTCACGAGTTCGCTCGATGTGTTGATCAACGCCTTGATCTCCTTGGCCGCGCTTGCCGAGCGCTGGGCGAGTTCACGCACTTCCTGGGCGACGACGGCAAAGCCCTTGCCGGCTTCACCGGCACGCGCTGCTTCGACACCGGCATTGAGCGCCAGCAGGTTCGTCTGGAAGGCGATGTCGTCGATCACGCCGATGATGTTGGTGATCTCGCGGGAGGACTGTTCGATCTGGTCCATCGCCGCGACTGCTTTGCGCACGACGGTGCCGGATTGTTCCGCGCCCTGCTTTGTCTGTGCAACGAGACGGCCGGCTTCTTCGGCACGATGACTGGAATCGTTGACCGTGGTGGTGATCTCTTCCAGCGCCGCTGCCGTTTCCTCGACGGAGGCGGCTTGCTGTTCCGTTCGCTTGGAGAAAGAGTCTGCCGAAGCGCCGATCTCGCGTGAACTATCGGCGATAGCGATGGCGTTCTCGCCGATGGTTTTCATCGTCACGGAGAGTTTGTCGATCGTTGCGTTGAAATCGTGACGCAACTGCTCCATCGAAGGCACGAAGGCCGTGTCCAGAGTCCGGGTCAGATCGCCTTCGGAAAGCTGGCGCAGGGCGGTGCCGAGAAGGGCAATCGCGTTCATGCGTTGCGTCACGTCGGTTGCGAATTTCACAACCTTATAGATCCTGCCATCCGCGTCGGCGATCGGATTATAGGCGGCCTGGATCCAGATTTCCCTGCCGCCCTTGCCGTAGCGGACGAATTCGTTGGCGATGAACTCACCCTTTGCCAACCGTGGCCAGAACTGCCTGTATTCGTCGCTGCGGGCATAGGCGGGATCGCAGAACATGCTGTGATGCTTGCCAACAATCTCCGACAGCGAATAGCCAAGACCATTGCAGAAATTTTCGTTGGCCGCGAGGATGTCGCCCGCAGGAGTAAATTCGATCACGGCCTGCGAGCGTGAAATGGCTTCGAGCTTGCCGGCATCCTCGACGGCGCGCTTCTTGGCCTCGGTAATGTCGGAGGCGAATTTCACCACCTTGAAAGGTTTGCCGTGCTTGAAGACAGGGTTGTAGGAGGCCTGGATCCAGATCTCGCGGCCGCCTTTTGCCAGGCGTTTGTAAGCGCCGGCGTCATATTCTCCACGGCCGAGGCGGGTCCAGAAATCCCGGTAGCTGGTGGTTGCCGCATAGGCCGGTTCGCAGAATATGCTGTGATGTTTGCCGGCAATCTCGTTCAGACTGTAACCGAGCGCCTTGCAGAAATTTTCGTTCGCCGTGAGAACATTTCCAGCCAGATCGAATTCGATGATCGCCTGCGATCTGGAAATGGCATCAAGAACGCATTTCGAATCGGATGATAGACCAAACATTCCCGTCCCCTCTGAATATGGCGCGTCTATTCGCGCCCACCCCCCTGACATCGAAGACCAAACAGGCACGGGTTCGCGGCGTGGAAATGCAGCCGGGCAACGACTACCATTTCCGCCTATCAGAAATCGTATCGGGTTGATTCTTCACAACCGATGATGATCGGTGGCAGTAAATTTTCTGTATAAAAGCAGATACTAATAAATATGTATTTTGGAGAGAAAATTACAGGTCGCGCACGTATGGGGAGTTTGGGTAACAAAAAACCGCCCTTGTGAGGCGGTTCTTCATCTCAATTATTTGGCAGACTGCTTAGTGTGGCGATCAGGCGGCCAGTTCGTCGGTCTCGTTTTCCTTGAACATCTTGGCGAGGTTCAGGAAGCAGATCATGCCGTTTTCGGAAGCGATGATACCTTCGCAGAAAGCACGATCGAAGGAAGCGGTCACTTCCGGAACGGGTTGAACATGGCTGGAAGAAATTGTCAGGATGTCGGAAACGCGATCAACCAGCATGCCGATGACCATATTGTGCACTTCGGCGACGACAATGGCGCTGCGCTCATTGGCGACAGTGCTCTTCATGCCGAGCTTGTAGGCGAGGTCGATGATCGGGATGACCGAACCGCGCAGGTTCATGACACCGATGACATCTGCCGGAGAGTGCGGGATCGGCGTCGACGGCGCCCAGCCGCGGATTTCGCGGATGGTCGTGGTCTTCACGCAAAACTCCTGATCGTGCAGGCGGAAGGCAATGATTTCGAGCGTGTCGCCGCTGAAGCTAGTGGAGTTGATCGTGGCCATTAGAATTCTTCCCAACTATCGTAAGCCAGGGCAGAAGCGACAGCGCCACCATTGGCGCGGACGAGCTTTGCCTTCATACCACGCGATGGCTTTGCACCCGGCGAAGCATCGTTACGGTTATCGATGATATTAACGGAAGAGTGTTGCCCAAATCTAAACTGTGAGACGAGATTGCGAAGGTTTTCAGTCTCGGCTGAAAGTCGGGCGCTTGCCGCCGTCGTCTCCTCCACCATGGCCGCATTCTGCTGTGTGCCCTGATCCATGACGTTGACAGCCTTGTTGATTTCCACAAGCCCGGTCGATTGTTCGCGCGAGGACTCGACGATCGCCATTACGTTGACGTCGATATTGCCGACCTGGGTGACGATCCGTTCCAGTGCCTGGCCGGTCTGGCCAACAAGGTCGACACCGCTTTTCACGTGCTCCGAGGAGGTGGTAATGAGCGCCTTGATCTCCTTGGCGGCGCTGGCCGAGCGCTGTGCGAGTTCACGCACTTCCTGGGCGACGACGGCAAAACCCTTGCCGGCTTCGCCGGCACGCGCTGCCTCGACGCCGGCGTTCAGCGCCAGCAGGTTGGTCTGGAAGGCGATCTCGTCGATCACTCCGATGATATTGCTGATCTCGCGCGAGGATTTCTCGATCTGGCCCATAGCATCGACCGCCTTGCGGACGATATTGCCGGAATGTTCTGCACCGCGCTTCGTTTCCGCGACAAGCCCGCCTGCTTCGGCGGCGCGGCCGGCGCTGTCGGCAACGGTCTGGGTGATTTCATCGAGCGCCGCGGCCGTCTCTTCAACGGTTGCGGCCTGCTGTTCGGTGCGTTTGGACAGAACGTCGGCGGCTTCCTTCGTTTCGCGCGCACCGCTGGCGATCGCCTCGGCATTGACGAGGACCGTGCGCATGGCGCTGCCGAGTTTGTCGATCGCGGCGTTGAAATCGGTCCGGACTTTCTCCAGCGCCGGCGGGAAAGGATTTTCGACCCGCTTCGTCAGGTCGCCGTCGGCAAGTGCGGTCAGGCCGGTTGCCAGATCATCGACAGCACGGACGCGTTCGGTGACGTCGGTCGCGAATTTGACGACCTTGAAGACGCGGCCGCTCATGTCGAAGATAGGATTATAGGATGCCTGGATCCAGACGACCTTGCCGCCCTTGCCGATGCGCAGAAATTCCTCGGCGACGAACTGGCCGGCGGCGAGCTTCTTCCAGAATCCCGCATAAGCTTCGGAGCGCACATAGGCCGGCTCGCAGAACATACGGTGATGTTTGCCGCGAATCTCCTCCAGCCGGTAACCCATGACCGAGAGGAAATTGTCGTTCGCCTGCAGGATCTCGCCATCCGGCGTGAACTCGATGACGGCCTGAGCCCGCGAGAGGGCCGCGATCTTGCCTTCGGCATCGGCCGCTTTCAGCTTGATGGCGGTCACATCGCTTGCCAGCTTGACGATCTTGTAGGGCTTGCCGCCAGACATCAGAGGGTTGTAGCTAGCCTGGATCCAGACCTCGCGGCCATCCTTGCCGATGCGCTTGTATTCGCCGGCATCGAATTCGCCCCTGCCAAGCTTCTGCCAGAATTCCCGGTAGGCTGAGGAGGCGACATAATCCGGCTCGCAGAAGATGCTGTGATGCTTGCCGATAATCTCGCCGAGCTTGTAACCGAGTGCCCGGCAGAAATTTTCGTTTGCGTTGAGGATCTTTCCCTGCAGGTCGAATTCGATCGTTGCCTGCGATTTCATGAGAGCTGTGACGGTTGCACGTGAATCCGACGTCGCACCCAGCGAAAACAATGACATTTCAATCCTCCGATGTGTGGTTGCTACCAGCCGATCTCTCGGAGAATGGACCGGATTTGAGTAAGGCGGAGCTACCGCAAAACTGCAGTATATCCGGCAATACTTTAAGTCTGTCCTGCTTCACAAACGAGGCTGATCGGTATCAATTCTACCGTGAATCTCGGTCCTTGGCGCTGAGACGCGGGGATGATCTGTATTCACATCAAATAAATATAATTTTCACGATTAACAATGAGTAACCAAATCCGATTTTGATCGGATTGCGACATCATTTTTACAATTTTTTACAGAGGAGAATTAGTTTTTCTCCTGATAAAATATTAAAAGTTGCAAAATTTCTATAGTTTTACTTTAGGTTATTGTCTTTTCAATTTGCGAGACCGCCCAATCCACCTGCGGTCTGGTGATGACCAGTGGCGGCGCGAAGCGAATCGTGTGGTCGTGTGTATCCTTGGCGAGAAGGCCGCGATCCTTCAGGGCGTAACAATATTGCCGGGCACCACCGGCGTCCGGCTCCAGTTCGACCGCGAGCATCAGGCCACGGCCGCGCACATCCTTGACGATGTTGGAGCGAATGGAGCGCAGACCTTCGAGGAAATAGTCGCCCATCGTCTCGGCGTTCTCGATCATTCCTTCTTCGGTCAGCACCTTCAGGGCCGCGCGGGCGACCGCACAGGCCAGCGGGTTGCCGCCGAAGGTCGAGCCATGCTGGCCGGGCTTGAGCACGCCGAGGACCTCCGAATTCGAAAGCACGGCTGAAACAGGATAAAAGCCGCCCGAAAGCGCCTTGCCGATCAGCGTCACGTCGGCCTCGATACCTTCATGTTCTTCGGCGAGCAGCTTGCCGGTGCGCCCAAGGCCGGTCTGGATTTCGTCGAGGATGAGCGTGACGTTGTTTGCCGTGCAGAGTTCGCGCACGCGGGTGAAGTAACCGGCCGGCGGAATGATGACGCCAGCCTCGCCCTGGATCGGCTCGATCAGTGCTGCGACGGTATTGGCATTGATGGCCGCCGCGAAGGCTTCTGCATCACCGAAGGGAACGATGCGGAAGCCTGGCGTATAAGGCCCGAAGCCGGTACGGGCGTCGGGGTCAGTCGAGAAGCTGATGATGCTCAGCGTGCGGCCGTGGAAATTGTTGGCGCAGACGATGATCTCCGCCTTGCCCTCCGGGACGCCCTTCACCTCATAGCCCCATTTGCGAACCGCCTTGATGGCGGTCTCGACGGCTTCCGCGCCTGAATTCATAGGCAGGATCTTGTGGGAACCAGTCAGTGCGGCGAGCTCCTCATAGAGATAGGCGAGCTGGTCGTTGCGGAAGGCGCGCGAGGTGAGTGTCAGGCGGCCGGCCTGCTCGACCATGGCGGCAAGGATCTTCGGATGGCAATGGCCCTGGTTGACGGCAGAATAGGCCGAGAGGCAGTCGAGGTAGCACTTGCCATCCGTGTCCCAGACATGAACACCTTCACCCCGCGTCAGCACGACATCGAGCGGCTTGTAGTTATTGGCTCCAAGACGCTGTTCGGTGGCGATGAGGTTCGACGAGGTGTTCATGGCCGGTGCTCCCTTATGCGGCGCGTGTAGGACGATCGAAGATACGGCGGCCGAAGAGGCTTGCCGTCATCTCCACCATGATGCGGGCGCTCTTGCCGCGGTCATCAAGGAAAGGATTGAGTTCGACGAGGTCGAGCGAGGAGACGAGGCCGCTGTCGGACAGCATCTCCATGATGAGGTGCGCTTCACGGAAGGTGGCGCCGCCAGGAACGGTGGTGCCGACGCCCGGCGCAAAATCGGGATCGAGGAAATCGACATCGAAGCTGACATGCAGCAGGCCGTTCGCCTTCTCGATCGTTTCCAGGATCTGGCGGAGGATCACAGCCACGCCCTGTTCATCGAGCGAGCGCATATCGAAGACATTGACGCCGTGCTTGCGGATTTCGACGCGCTCGGAGGCGTCGACCGAGCGGATGCCCACCTGGAAGATCTTCTTGGGATCGACGAGTGCACGGTCCTTCGGCAGGATTTCGGCAAAATCCGCCAGACCGCAGAAGAAGGCGACGGGCATGCCGTGAATATTGCCTGACGGCGAGGTCTCAGGAGTATTGAAATCCGAATGGGCGTCGAGCCACAGCACGAAGAGCGGGCGGTCCTTTTCGGCGGCATAACGCGCCATGCCGGAGACGCTGCCCATGGAAAGGCTGTGGTCGCCGCCGAGGATCAGCGGGAAGTGGCCGGCTTTCGCCGCGTCATAGGTGGCTGCTTCGAGCGCACGCGTATAGGCGCCGACGATGCGAAGATTATGTGCTTTCGAATGATTGGGAAGGTCCCTGGCCGGGACGATGCTGAGATCGCCCGTGTCGACAACAGTGTGGCCGAGGTCAGTCAGCGCCTTGTCGACACCCGCAATGCGCAATGCTGTCGGTCCCATGCCCGCGCCTCTGCGGCCGGAACCTTCTTCAAGGGGGACACCGATAAGGGCGACAGATCGAGATTGTACTTCCATTCCGAGGGCTCCGTTCTGAGGCCTGTTTTGGCCGATAGTGGGATAAAGTGGCGGCGGCAAATAGATGGAAAAGTGTCAGAAATGGATTATGATTGCGCAGATTGATAAAGCTAATTTGACAAAGTGAAACCGTGGACGATCTCGATAACGAGCTTCTGAGTGCGCTTCGGCACAATGCGCGAATCTCCGTCTCCTCGCTTGCGGCGCTGACGGGAGCTTCGCGGGCGACGGTTTCCACGCGCATCGACAGGCTGGTGGAAAACGGCACGATTGCCGGTTTCACCATCCGCACCGGTCACGAGACGCGTTCCGCCGGCGTTCGGGCCATCGTCATGATCGAAGTGCATGGTAAGCTTGCCGACAAGGTGGCAACCCAGCTTCGTGGCTTGCCGCAGGTGCGCGCGCTGCACAGCACCAACGGCAAATGGGATCTCGTTGCCGAGCTCGAGGATCGCGACCTCGTCTCCTTCGACGAGACGCTGCGCCGGATACGTCTCATCGACGGCATCAATACCACCGAAACCAACATTCTGCTGAAGACCAGCAAGGCGAGCTTTTAGGCTTCAATTTTCCAGGCTGGCCTCAATATTCATGCTCGTAGACGATGCCGGCTTCACCCGAGCCATTGCCGCCGGCGGCACCCCGCAGCTTCACGCCGCGGCCGACATCCAGATTGATGATTGCCTTGGCGCCGGCTTCTCCGCCCTGCTGCAGCTCGAAATAGGTCCGTTCGTTGAGGTAGCGGCCGACACTGACGCTGGTCCGTCCCTTCGCATCCGTGCTGATGTCGAGGTCGTCGACGCCGAGCTGGTTGCGGAGCCCTTCGAAGAGCGAGGTCGAGCGGTTGCCGGCGAGCTGGCTGACGGCATCGGCAAGCTGGGCGATCTGCACTGGCGACAGGCGGGACATGGATTGGCCGAAGATGAGCTGGGCCAGCACTTCGTCCTGAGGCAGGGCAGGCGACGAGGAGAAGGTGATGGCGGGGTCGGTCGCGAGACCCGTGACATCCACCGTGAGCGTCGTCGTACCTGACGTGGAAGTGGCCTCCATGTCGAGGGCGGGCGTCAGGTCGCCGGCAAATGTGATGCGGCTGCGGTCGGAGAAATCGAGACGGCGGTTGAGGATCGTCAGACGGCCGCGACGCATGGTGAAGGCGCCAGCAACCTCCGGCGCGGCAGCCGAGCCGCGGATCGTAATGTTGCCGCCGACTTCCGCATCGATGCCACGGCCGCGCACGAAGATCTGCGAGGGTGCATCGAGCTGGATATCCAGCATGATGGTCGAAGATTTTTCCCGGGGCTGCTGCTGAGCATTGTCCCTGAGCTGGGCGAGCACGGCGGGCGGCGCGTGGATATGGCGGATATCGATTTCACGCAGCGATGTCGGCAGCCTCTCCGGCACGGTGATCGAAGCCTTGTCGATGTGAAGCTTACCATCAAGCGTGGGATTGGAAAGCAGCGGTCCCCTCAGGCCGAGCGTGCCGTCGACCGTTGCGACAACCAGAGTGCCGTCGACATAGACCGCGTGGTCCAGGCGGATGGAAAGATCGGCGGGGAAGGTGCCGCTGATGCCAACCGAGCCGCTCGCCGAGATCGAGCCGCCGCTTGCGAGCCTGCCGTTCAGCCGCGAAATGACGGCCTGCTGGCCGTTGAAGGTAATGGTTGCGCCAAGGCCTTCGAGGGCGAGGTTGCGGCGCACGTCGATCAGCTTTGCGCCATCCGTCGTCACCGTGCCGTTGATGACCGGGGCAGCCGTCGTGCCGCTGACCTCAAGGTTCACATTGGCGACGCCTTCGGCAACGAGACCCTGCTGGGCAAGCTGTGCACCGAGAACGGCGAAGGGAAGACTGCCGTTGAAACGCATCGACATGGTGCGGTTGCCTGTCATTGCGAGAGTGCCGCCGCCGTTCAGCGACAATCCGCCGTCGCCGGCAAGGCTGGTGTCGACCGTCAGACGGTTGTCGGCCAGCTTGCCGCTTGCGCCAAGAGTGAGTGGGGCAAGGCCGGCGCCCTTCGTCTGGCTCGTTTGGGCATTCTTCCAGTCGACCTTGAAATCGACCGAGGGAAGGGGAAGCGATCCCGAGGCAGTCGCTGTCGCCGTGATGGCGCCTTCGGCACCAAGGTTCGGAACGAACCCATTGGCGACGGCCGCCGGCAGATTGGTGACATCGGCCTTGGCATTGACGCCCTTGACGGTCGTTCCGGCTATATCGAGATTGCCCGCTGCCTTCAGCGAGACACCGCCATTGCCGTTGAGATTGGCGTCGAAATCCAGCCGGTCTTTGCTGAGTTTGCCCGAAGCGGCGAGCGTCAGACCGGAGAGGCCGGCAGTTCTGGTCTGTTTCGTCCCGGCGTTTTTCCAGTCGATCTTGAAATCGGCGGAGGGGGCGGTGAGCGATCCGGAGGCAGTCGCTGTCGCCGTGATGATGCCTTCGGCTCCAATATCAGGGACGAACCCATTGGCGACGGCAGCCGGCAGATTGGTGATATCAGCCTTGGCATCGATGCCCTGGATCGTGGTGCCCGCCAATGCGAGATTGCCGGCCGCTTTCAGCGAGACGCCACCTTTGCCATTCAAACTGGCGTCGAAATCCAGACGGTTGCTGACATATTTTCCCGAAGCGGCAAGCGCCAGGCCAGAAAGACCGGCGGTCTTGGTCTGGCGCGTTGCCGCGTTTTTCCAGTCGAGCTTGAAATCGATCACCGGCTCTGTCGGTGTGCCTGAGGTGACCGCAGTGCCGGAGATTATGCCCTCAGCGCCAAGACCGGGCACGAAGCCATTGGCGAGATTTGCGGGCAGGCCGGCGATGTCAGCGTTGACGGCGAGGTCGCGAATGGCGGTGCCATCGATCGTCACGCCGCCGTTCGCTTTCAGCAGCGCGCCGTTGCCGCTGCCGAGATTGGCGTCGAAATCGACCCTGTTGTTTTCATATTTGCCAGTGGCCTTGGCGGAGAGATCGGTGAGGCCGTTGCTCTTTGTCTGGCGCGTTGCCGCATTTGCCCAGGCCAGATCGAAAGTGACTGCCGGTGTCGGCAGCGAGCCGGAGGCCGATGCCTTGCCGGAAATCGTGCCTTCGGCGCCCAGATCGGGAACGAAGCCGTTGGCAAGGCCGGCTGGAAGGTTTGCGAGATCTGCATCGACCTTCAGATTGCGTACCGCCGTCCCAACAAGCTCGACATTGCCCGTCGCCTTCAGCGACAGGGCTTTCGGTCCGGCGAGGTTGGCATCGAAATCGAGTTTCTGGTCGGCAAAATGGCCGGTTGCCGCAAGGTCGAGTCCAGTCAGGCCGGCGGTTTTGGTGTGCCGTGTCGTGGCATCCTGCCAGCTGAGCTTGAAATCCGCAGCCGGTGCGGCAGGCGTCCCTGACGCCGAGGCTGTGCCAGAAATCGTTCCGCCGGCATCGAGATCCTTCACGAAACCGTTGGCGATATTGGCCGGAACATTCGCAAGTTCGGCATCGACCTTGATGTTGCCGATCGTGGTTCCGGTGATAGCGACATTACCGAGCGCTTTCAGCGATAGTCCGCCCTTGCCGGTGAGCGCCGTATCGAAATCGAGCCTGTTATCCGCAAACCTGCCGGATGCGTTGAGCGACAGACCGGCAAGCTTGGCGCTCTTTGTCTGGCTTGTCGCGGCGTTTTTCCAGTTCAGCTTGAAATCGGCCGCTGGCGCTGCGGGCGTGCCCGTTGCCGTGACCGTTCCCGAAACCGTACCTTCCGCAGCAAGATCGGGAACAAAGCCATTGGCGACCTTTGCCGGCAGGCTGACGATGTCGGCGTTGATATTGAGGGTCGGACCGTTCGGGTCCGCAAGGCCAATGTCGCCCGCCGCCTTCAGGGAAAGGCCGTCAGCGCCGCTAATGTCGCCATCGAAGTTCAGCTTGTTGTCGGCGAAGGTGCCTGATGTCGAGATGCCGAGAGGGGCGATGCTGGCGCCTTTTGTATGGCTGGTGGCCGCGTCCTTCCAGTCGAGCTTGAAATTGACCGCGGGGGCGGCCGGTGTCCCGGTTACGTTCACCGTACCGGAAATCGTGCCGTCAGCGGCCAGATTGGGAACGAAGCTGTTGGCAAGGCTCGCCGGCAGGTCAGTGATGACGGCATCCAGCTTCAGGGTCTCACCAGCCGAACCGGTGACCGATACGGAGCCGCTGCCGGTTTTGACGGTCAGGCCGTTCAGGCTGGCAACTCCCTTGGTGACGTTGACCTGTGCGGGTGACGCCAGTTCGACCGGAATGTTGTGCGGCTTGGCGGTGAAGCGGTCGAGACTGAGATCGATCATGCCGCCTGCAGACTGCACGCTGCCTGCCGCCTGCAGGGGATTGCCGTCATAGCCTGCATCCAGATTGAAGTCGGTGCGGGTCTGCTGCTGGACGAAATCAAGCGCAATGCCGGTAAGCTTGTTGGTCCCGACACCGAACCCGTCGGCCCGTATCGTGCCACTCGCTGCAAAAGCCATGATATCGCTGACGGTCACATCGATCGTCGGCTTGACGATATCAAGCGTGTCGCGGCGAATTCCACTGCCGTTGGCGGCAACCTTGAGCGCAATCTTGCCGTCAGTGCCGGTAATGTCGACGGAGCCCTTGAGGTCGCCTTCCGCCTTCTGGCCACCGAGCGCGGCAAGCAGGCTGATATCAGGGAAGTCGAAGGTAAACGCACCAGCCGGCGTCATGCCTGACGAAAGCGTGAGGTTGCCCGCCAGGCGATTGCTGCCGACATCGGCCGTCAACGCGGGGATAGAAATGATCCCCTTCTCGGATTTGACGTCCCCATTGATGCCGATCGGCTGGCCGTCGATCGTGCCGGTCGCGGCGATCCGGCCCTGCGGAGCAGCAGGATCAGCGGAGCCCATCAGGTCGATGTTGAGATCGCCGACCTTGCGATCGGCCATCTGCAGGCTGGCGGCTTTCACATTGGCGGTGAGTGCAAGGGCTGGAAGCGTGCCGCTTGCCTTGACGCTGTAATCCGCTTCCCCGCTTGTGCCCGACAGCAGCTTGCCGATATCGGGAAGCTTGCCGGCGAGATCGGCCGTCAGCGCGTCATCTTCGAGCGCGACATTGCCGCCTGCCTCGATGGTCGGGGATTTGATCGTGATGTTCGACAGCGTCACCTTGGAGGGGATCGTGCCGGCAATCTGGGTTTCGAGGTTGATCGGTGCATCGAACTTTTCGGCGACGGCCGGTGGCAAGGCGGCGGGCTGGACGGTAAATTTCGCATTGCCGGTCAGCGTATTGTCGGCCAGGCGATAGGAGCCGTTGAGATCGGCGCCGATATTGGCGCTTTCGACCGTCGTGCCGTTGAAGCCGATGCCGTTGCGCGAAATCTGAAGCGGCGCGACAAGTGTGATCGGACCCCGAACGGCGCGGTTGAGGTTGGGCTCGGTGAAGGTGGCGTCACCTGCGACGAGGCGCAGCTGGATATCGCCGGCACCATTGGCGAGATTGAAGGCATCGCTCTTGGCCGTCAGCTTGACGTTGCCGATATCGGCCTGCGGCATCGTGGCGGAATCCAGCGATCCGCTGGCATTGATGCGCACGGCCTGTGCCTGTCCGGTCATCGCCAGATTGAGGCCCGAAATCATGAAGCGCGCTTCGCCATCGGCAAGCGGCCAGCGGAAATCGACCGGACCCGAGGTGCCGAGCACATTGCCATTCAAGCTGTTGTTGCCGGCAGGATCGAGCGTGCCTGATGCGGCGATGACGACGCTGCCGGTCGCGAGATTGCCGGTCTGGATATCGATCTTGCCATGATCGTTGAAGGTCGCGGATACATCGATATTCGTCTGGCCTGCAAAAAGCGGCCGGAATGCCATGGGAAGCAGCGAGCTTACATCGCCGCCGCCCTTGAGGTCGAGATGATGCAAGCCGTCGGGCGTGATTGCGTGCTTGCCTTCCAGCGAGGCACGTTGCTGGCCATCCAGGGCAGCCTGCAGCTTGCCGTTCCAGTCCGAGATCGGACCTTCGCCGTTGAGCGCGATATTGACCGCCGGGCTGCCGGGCAGACCGAGAAAGCCTGCGAGCAGGCCGCCCTGCGGTTCGGCAAGCTGGGCGTTCAGCCGCAGATGGTTGTTTGCCGGGGTGAAGGCGATATCGGCGGAGAGCTTTGCGTCGGGAACCTGGTGGCGGTTGACGTTAACAAGCGCTTCGCCGCCATCGCCATCGGCTCTGAGGTTGCCGGTGGCGGCAAGCGAGAAGGCGCGGCCGGTCAGCGGTGCGCCAAGGGAAATATCGGGCAAGGCGATATGCTCGATATCGATCTTCAGCGGCAGCCGGAAGCCCCCGCTGCTTCCTTCCTCCGGAGTTGCTGGCCTGGAAGGCAGAGTGCGTACCGGCCGTCGGCGCACGTCGATGGAGGCGACTGATACCTGTCTGGCGTGGAAGGTACCGGTAAGCAGCGCCAGGGGATTCCAGTCGATGGCGATGCCGCGGATTTCTGCAAATGTGCCGCGCGTGTCCGACAGGGTGATCTCGGCTGCGCGCAAGCCGCCGGTCAGCAGGCCCTCGGGTTCGCGCACAGATATCGTCATATCGCGGTTGGAGAGCGCGGAAGCGACATTTTCGGTGATGATGCGGGCACCGAAGGAGGTGAAACCGAAGATCGCCAAAGCAATGACGGCAAGGATAATAGCCGCGCCGAGGCCGTAGCCGAAGAGCCGCATTGTCCAGTTCATGATTTTCGCCAACATTTGCATAAGAGCGGACACTATCCCGTTTTCATGACAGCTCACAGGTCGGAAAACACTGCGAAATCGGCATTCCCAAAGCATTTCCGTTTCTGGTCATGGAAATGCTCCGTCTTGCTAGAACGACTGGCCTATGCCGGCATAAATTCCATAATCCGTCCCACCGTCGTACTTGTTCAGCGGTACGGCAAAATCAAGCCGAAGGGGTCCGAAAGGCGTTGCATAGCGGATACCGGCGCCCGCGCCGGCCCGGATATCGGAAAAATCAGGCGTAATGCTGTCCGAAACCGTACCGACATCGATGAAGGGCACGATACCGATTGTATCGGTGATCTTGATGCGCGCCTCGAAGGAGCCGGTCACATAGGAGCGGCCGCCGGTCGCATCGCCGTTTTCGTTATAGGGCGAGATTTCCTGATAGCCGTAGCCGCGCACGGAACCGCCGCCGCCGGCGAAGAAACGCTGGGTTGCCGGAATATCCTGAACGCCGTCGCCGCCGATCAGCGTGCCGGCCGCGAGCTTGGCGGCCAGCACGATGCCGTCTTCGGCGCCAAGGCCGAGATAGCCTGATATCGAACCCTCGAAGGCCGAATAGACCGTTCCGTTCATGAACTCATAGCCCGGCTTTGCCGACAGCGTGGCGTGGTAGCCTCCGGTCGGATTGAATTTGTCGTCGCGGGCGTCGCGATCATAGGTAATCGGCAGCGTGAAGGTCAGATAGTTGTTGTTGCCGAAAGCGTCGTCGTCGTTCTCGAAGCTCACTTCGCCGGCGGCAGAGATGGTGTCCTGATCCGTCAATTCATAGGAGAGGCCGAGCGAGGCGGTGACAAGCTTTGCATTATAGGCATCCGGATTTTGCGTCTTGGCAACGATCCCGGCCTTAAGGGTGGCGGACGGATGAATGAAGCCCGGTTTCGTGAAGAGGATACCGGCGGAGTAATCGAGATCGCCGAGGTCGGACGCTTCGCCGAGACGCGAGACGGCGCCTTCGATGCGCAGCGATTCGGCCCCGCCGAACAGGTTGCGATGGCCCCAGTAGCCGTTGACGCCGAAACCGTCGATCGTCGAATATTGCGCGCCGATGCCGAGGTAGCGCCGCTTGCCTTCGGAAACCTCGATCGTCATGGGCAAGGTACCATCGGAGGCCAGCGCGTCGCCTTCGTGGATCGTCACACTGGAGAACACGCCGAGCGCGCGCAGGCGCTCGCCTGCCTTCCTCAGTGCCTCCGGTGAATAGGCTTCGCCCTTCTGCAGGCGGGAATAGCGCTGGATGAATTCCGGCTTGACCCTTTCCTCCCCAGTCACGCCGACGTCGCCGATCGGAGCAACCGGACCACCTTCGGCAGCGAGAACGATATCGACGGTGTTTTTCCTGTGGTCGGCGATCACGCGCCGCTCGGTCAGCTTGGCAAAGGGCCTGCCTTCGCTCTTCAACTGGTCGACGATCGTATCGCCGGCCTTGATGATGGCGAGCGAGCCGGCTTGCTCGCCAGGTGCCAGATCGTAATCGGCGGGATTGCGGTGCGCAGCATCGCCGCCGAACTGCACTTCATTGACAGTGAAGACCGGGCCAGGGGCTATATCCACCTTGACCGGGACGGGCTTTGAACGATCGAAAGTCGGGTTCGGCGGCAGATCGTCCATGTTGCGGCCGTCGATGGTAATCGTCACCACACCGCCGTAGCGCGCCTTTTCGTAAAGCGTGGCGATCAGCCTGTCGCGGTCGTCGCGGGCTTTCACGACGACGCCAAGGTCGCCTGAAACCGGACGGTTCTTGTCGCCGACGAGACGAGAACTGTTCTCCAGTGCCTCCTTGAGGTCGCTGTCGGCTGTCCCAGCTTCGAGGTCGACATCATAGCGCACAGGATCGGGCACCTGCAGGTTCTCGTCCTCGTCCTTGCCGAATATGGTGATGCCAAAAAGCTTGAATGCGTAAGCATTGCCCACGAGGACTGGTGAAAATGCAGCCGCCGCTGCGACCACCACCATGGCGCCTGCTCGATACGCAATACCCGTTCTCAGGCCCGTCCCTCTAATCCGCATCCGCCGCTTTTTGGTTACATTAAAATGAAGCTCTGCGTTGCCCAGCCGATAACAAGCTTAGCGGCAAAATCTCGCCACGTGTACCAATTTAAACTGCTGGCGCACTAATTTAGTACAAAAAAATCCCGGACGAGGGTCCGGGATTTCCATTTTTCCCATTCTGATTGCAGATCTCAGCGGCAATCATCGATGTAGCGGCGACCATACCGGTCCCGGTAGTAGCATTGGCCGGGCTGCTCTGCGACCCTGCCGATCAACGCGCCCGAAACGCCGCCGATCGCTGCGCCGACTGCCGCGCCGCGCACGTCGCCGGTGACCACGCCGCCGATAACGGCACCAGACGCTGCGCCGATACCGGCACCTTGTTGCGTGGGTGTGCAGCTTGCGATCGAAAGGCCGATCAATGCGAGTACGAGGACTTTTTTCATTCTTCTCTCCGAGGTTTTGGCGCCCCAGCGGGCGGATGTCGTCCCTAACCTGTTTTTTTCGCAGGCTAGCCCGAAAACTATGTCGCAAGAAGGGCTTGTCCACCATCATCGAGCTTTTTTCGTAAGGCGCAGGTTTCTTTCCACGATTAAAAACGAATTTTTCGCCGGAATTGACGTCGATCAATTTCCCCGATCACGGCTCGCATATTTTTTATCTGGAATCATTCAAAAGTCTGCGCCTTTTGCCGCAGTTGATGTTAAATCAGGGACGTAAGGGTTGACGTCCGGTTGCCGTCTCAGCAAGAAACAGCCGTACGAACTGGAGCATATGATGGATTTCGAAGCGTTTTTCAAAAGCGAGCTGGACGGGCTTCACACTGAGGGCCGTTACCGCGTTTTTGCCGATCTGGAGCGCCATCGCGGTAACTTTCCGCGTGCGACGCGCCACACGGCGAATGGCGAACAGGAAGTGACCGTCTGGTGCTCCAACGACTATCTCGGCATGGGCCAGCACCCCAAGGTGATCGAGGCGATGAAGGAAGCCATCGATCACTGTGGCGCGGGTGCGGGAGGCACCCGGAATATCTCTGGCACCAACCACTACCATGTTCTGCTTGAACAGGAGCTCGCCGATCTGCACGGCAAGGAAGCCGCGCTGACCTTCACATCCGGTTATGTTTCCAACTGGGCAGCGCTTGGTACGCTCGGCTCCAAGATCCCCGGCCTCATCATCTTCTCCGATGCTTTCAACCATGCCTCGATGATCGAGGGCATCCGCTACGCCAAGTGCGAGAAGGTCATCTGGAAGCACAATGACGTGGCCGATCTCGAAGCCAGGCTCGCTGCTGCCGATCCCAAGGCGCCGAAGCTCATCGCCTTCGAATCCGTCTATTCGATGGATGGCGATATCGCGCCGATCAAGGAAATCTGCGATCTCGCCGACAAGTATGGCGCGATGACCTATCTCGATGAAGTGCATGCCGTCGGCATGTACGGTCCGCGCGGGGGCGGCATTGCCGAGCGCGAAGGCCTGATGGACCGCATCACCGTCATCGAAGGCACGCTCGCCAAGGGTTTCGGCGTCATGGGCGGTTACATCGCCGCTTCTACGGCGCTCTGTGATTTCATCCGCTCTTTTGCATCGGGCTTCATCTTCACGACGTCGCTGCCGCCGGCCCTCGCTGCCGGCTCGATCGCTTCGATCCGGCATCTAAAGGCAAGCCCCTTCGAGCGAGCTCGCCATCATGATCGCGTGCGGAAGCTGCGCACGCTGCTTGACCAGCAGGGTATTCCGCACATGCCGAACCCGAGCCATATTGTGCCGGTCATGGTCGGCGATGCGGCCAAGTGCAAGTGGATCTCGGATCTGCTGCTCGACAATTTCGGTGTCTATGTGCAGCCGATCAACTATCCGACGGTGCCGAAGAAGACCGAGCGCCTGCGCATCACGCCAACGCCGCTGCATTCGGATGCCGATATCGAGCATCTCGTCGGCGCGCTGCATTCGCTCTGGTCGCGCTGCGCGCTTGCCCGTCACGTCGCTTGACGCCACGGCGCCTGATTTTTCAGGAAAATTTCTTTATCGGATGAGCCCGGCAGCCCGCTGCCGGGCTTCCTTGTCTGCTGCGAACACTTCGTCCATCGTCACGGCCGCTGGCAGATCGATGAGATCGTCCATCACTTTTTCGGTGATCTCGGCCATGGCGAGGAAGGGCAGGCGGCCGTCGATGAAGGCTTCGAGCGCGACTTCCTTGGCGCCATTCAGCACCGCGCCCTGGACGCCGCCGCGCGTCATCGCCAGCCGGGCAAGCCGGAGGGCAGGGAAGCGTTTTTCATCCGGGGCCTCGAAATCCAGCCGCGCAAGCTTGGCGAAATCCAGCCGCTCGATCGGCAGGTTCGCCCGGCGCGGATGGGAAAGGGCGTAGCCGATCGCGGTGCGCATGTCCGGCGCGCCGAGCTGTGCCAACACCGAGCCATCCGTATAGCCGACCATCGAATGGATGACCGATTGGGGATGAACGATCACCTCCACCTGCTCGGGGCGCAGGCCGAAAAGGTGCTTCGCCTCGATCATCTCCAGCGCCTTGTTGAACAGCGACGCGCTGTCGATGGAAATCTTCAGGCCCATCGACCATCTCGGATGGGCGCGTGCGGTCTCTACCGTGACGTTGGCCATCTCCTCCAGCGAGCACGTGCGGAAGGGGCCGCCTGATGCCGTCAGGATGATACGTTCCACGGCATGGCGCTGGTTTTCCTCCAGCACCTGGAAGATCGCATTGTGTTCGCTATCGACAGGCAACAGCTTGCCGCCGCCGTTCTTCACCGACTCGATGAAAAGATCGCCTGCCGAAACAAGACATTCCTTGTTGGCGAGCGCGATATCGGCGCCGCGGCGTGCCGCAGCAAGAGTAGGAGCAAGGCCGGCCGTGCCGACGATGGCTGCCATCACCCAATCCGCCTCGCGGTCTGCTGCCTCCATCAGGCCGGATTTGCCGGCAGCGACTGCGATGCCGCTGCCCGAAAGTTCGCTTTTCAGTGATTCGTAATGCCGGTCATTGGCGATGACGGCCAGCCGCGCGCCTGACGATTTCGCTTGTTGCGCCAGCAATTCCACATTGCCGTTGCCGGTCAGGACGGAAATTTCGAAATTGTCCCGGCCGCCCAGATGATCGATGACATTGAGCGTATTTTGGCCGATCGAGCCGGTCGAACCGAAGATACTGAGGCGCCGAGGCGCGATTTTGCTCGTCATCATGGTCGATTTCGCAAGAAATTGCATATTCGGCATCGGCTCTACAGGGGATCGCGGGAGGCAGCAAGTGTGCGGTGCAGCAAATTTCAACTCCAGAGGGGTTTACAGAGTTCCGCCATGATGTGATCCTGATGACGGTCCTCACGGGGATGATCATTTGCTGCGGCCGGTTGCGGTCGAAAAGGCAAATCCGCTGGGCGCTGATGTGTCCGACGAGCAACCGGCAATTTATGCCACTGGCCGCGGGCCAAACAAAAATCGAAGACTGAACCGGGATTGCGTATCTGCCGTCCTTCATTGCGTTCGACGCGAGCGCTCCACGTCCGTTCTGCGCCTATCAGTGCGCGATCGGCGTGCTAGTTCAAAACGATGCGATATTATGACGAAAATAAAGATTGCATGCTTTGTTTTTGCCCTTCTGCCGCTGGCCAATCCGGTATTTGCGGATGATCTGGTGATCTGGTCGCCGGTGAAGGTATCCAGCGGTTCCTACAAAACGACGGTTGGGTTCCGCCTGCCGATGGAATGGGAGACGAGCGCCGGTGCAGATCTGGCACTTGCCTCCAACAAGAGTGGGGCACCGCTGCCGAATTCCGGCCAGGCGATGCTCTGGGGCAAGCTGCAGAAGGTGAGCGTTACGCCGGCCAGCCGTGCGCAGCAGGATGTAACGCTACAGGTCGATACTTTGCGCGGCAGCGGCGCGCTTATGCTCAGCCGCTCGCGAAGCTGGATACTCTCTGACACACTTGACATGCAGACGACACGCGCGGTGAGCCTCGGTTACAATGCCGTCGATGCGCGGCAGGCGACGGTGTCAGCTTCCCAGGTGGTCAAGCTGATCTATCCGTGGACCGGTACATCGATTTCGGCCGGGAGCAGCGTCAGCGATTTCAATGGCGACTTTTCCAGCACCGTTGCCGTCAGTCAGAACATCCTGCCCAATCTCGGACTGAGCGCGTCTGTGTCCGATCCGCTTTCGACGGGGCGGACGGGAAATGTCAATTTGAACTATCAGCTTCGCTGGTAGGCGAAACCAAAGTCCTGTCAGCCGCGTTTCTTCCTCACCGTCAAGGAGGACAGAACGATGGTCTTCAAGGAACAGACATTTCATGGTCATCTGCCCGAGATTGAGGCTGAATATGCCAACCGCGCGACGCTGGAATCTGCGGTTGCCAATGCGCTGGCCGTTGCAGGCGGTATCGATGCATCCGATGTCGAGGTTACGGCCGAAGGCGACGAGATCGTTTTGAGCGGCAGCGTCGGTACGGTTGATGAAATCGAGCGGGCAACAGTCGTCGCAAGAACAGTTGACGGCGTGCATACGGTTCGAAACCGTATTTTGCTTGCGGACTCGATGATTAATGTTCGACATTAACTATTAACCAAACATTAACTTTCTGTAAGTTTGTTCGTGCCGACCCCTGACCTAGGTTTGGACTTATTCCAGCCCCCGAAAGCCAGGTGTTTTGATGCATCAGATGGAAATGATCAATCGTCGGACATGGAGCAGCCCGCTCTCCCGACGCGACTATCGCAATAGCAGCGGCTTCATCAATGAAGGCGAGCGTATGGCGCTTAGCATTGGCCTCGCCAATGCCAAGGGCGGCAGCGTCCTCGACATCGGCGTCGGCGGTGGCCGCACGGCGGCGCTTCTTGCCGGGGAGGCCGGCAACTATGTCGGCATCGACTATACGCCCGAGATGGTGACGATTGCGCGCTCCAACCACCCGGGTCTTTGCTTCGAAAATATGGATGCACGTGATCTTTCGGCCTTTGCCAATGGCTCCTTCGATCTCGTCGTTTTCAGCTATAACGGCATCGACTCTGTCGATGCCGATGGACGCAGATCGGTCCTGCGTGAAGTCTCGCGCGTGCTGAAGGCCGGTGGCACGTTTGCTTTTTCGACCTTCAATCGCAACTGGCACGGTTTTGGCGAAAACCGCGCGCGCTCATCGATCGTTTGGTCCAACCACCCGGTGAAGCTGAGTTTCCGGCTCCTCAAGCACGCGATGGGGCTGGTGCGGGAGCGCCGTTTCGCACCGCTGGAGCGGCGGGATGGCGAACATGCGATCTTGCTGCATCGCGCCCATGATTTCGGCATCATGGTCTACGCCACGACACCCGGCCAGCTGCGTTTGCAACTTTCTGAAAGTGGCTTTATCGGCGAGCCGTTGCTCTTTTCGGTCGATGGTCGCCCGCTCGGTGGCGAAACGCTGGCAGGCGAGGAATATTTCCACGTCGTGGCACGCAAGCCGTCGCTCAGCTGATCAGCCGAAGCGCTCGGTCAGGAAGCCGGCGGGCGCCTTTTCACCAATGAGCCGATCGGTCTTATGTGTGGTGACGGGGCCTTGCGGCTGATAGCTGATGGCGATGAGCAGACCGCAGGCGATTACGCCGCCAATTGCAAGCAGGGTCATTCGAATACGCATGACGGATACTCCTGTTTTGCCGGTAAAACGCGGGAGAAATTCCGAAGTTCCTCATGCTTCAAAACAGTAGACTCCGGGTGGGTCTCCAGCCGGAGTCTTCCTGTCTTAGCGGCAAATACGGATCTTCCTGATCACGGTTTCGCCGTGGCTATGGATGCGTTCCGTGCGGGTCACGCAATCATGCGACGGATGGATCATCGCGGCGCTGTTCGGGGTTGGCGCAAAACGCGCCGTACGGTGGCGACCTGGCTATCGGTGAGAGAATGGTGATCCCGACGCGATTCGAACGCGTGACCCCCAGATTAGGAATCTGGTGCTCTATCCTGCTGAGCTACGGGACCACTTGGATGCCATGCATACAAAAGGCTTGGCAGGAAGCCAAGCCTTTTCAGTGTTTCTAATGTCGTTTCATCTCAGGCGCCGAGGCGCTGTTCGGCAAGGCGCACCCAGTAGGAAATGCCATGGGCGATTGCGTCGTCGTTGAAATCGTAGGCGGGGTTATGCAGGCCGGCGGTGTCGCCGTTGCCGATGAAGATGAACGCGCCGGGGCGGGCGTTCAGCATGTAGGAGAAATCCTCGCCGCCCATCATCGGATCGACCTCAGGATTAACGTTGGCTTCGCCGGCAATGTCGGTGGCGATGGCGACGGCATGTTCCGTTTCATCCGCATGGTTGAAGGTGACGGGGTAGTTGCGGTGGAAGTTGATGTCGGCTGCCGCACCATGGGCAGCGCAGATGCCTTCCACGACTTCGCGCAGGCGTGCTTCGGCCTGGGCGCGCACCTCGTCATCCAGCGTACGGATCGTGCCGGCGAAGGTTGCGTCATTGGGGATGACGTTATGGGCGAAGCCGGCATTGAACTTGGTGACGGAGACGACGACCGAACGTAGCGGATTGACGCTGCGCGAGGCGATCAGCTGCAGGTTCGAGACGATCTGCGCGCCGATTGCGATCGGATCGATCGTGCGGTGCGGCTGCGCCGCATGGCCGCCGCGGCCCTTGATGGTGATGGTGAATTCGTCGGTCGCCGCCATGATCGGCCCCTTGCGCGTGGCGAACTGGCCGACGGGCAGGCCCGGCAGATTATGCATGCCGTAGACTTCTTCGATGCCAAAGCGTTCCATCATGCCGTCTTTGACCATCAGGTTGCCGCCGCCGCCGCCTTCTTCGGCGGGCTGAAAGATCACAGCGACATTGCCATTGAAGTTGCGGGTCTCTGCGAGATATTTCGCTGCACCCAGCAGCATGGCGGTATGGCCGTCATGACCGCAGGCGTGCATCTTGCCAGGTGTTTTCGATGCCCAGGGTTTGCCGGTGATTTCGGTGAGCGGCAGGGCATCCATATCGGCGCGCAGGCCGACCGTACGGCTGCCTTCGCCCTTGCCCTTGATGAGGCCGACGACGCCGGTGCGACCGATGCCGGTGACGACTTCGTCGACGCCGAATTCCTTAAGCTTTTCAGCAACGAAGGCAGCCGTATTTTCGACTGCGAAGAGAAGTTCCGGCCGCGCATGGATGTGACGGCGCCACTCTGCGACTTCGTCCTGAAGTTCGGCGGCTCTATTCAGAATCGGCATTCTTGGCTTCCTGTGAATGAAATGCGTGGGGCCTGTCTGAAAGCATCACAAGGGCGTGATGCCTTGGAAATAACTTAGTCAATGACCTTTGCCATGTCATAGCCATATAGGGTAAATAGGGGAAGGTTTCGAGATAATTCCCTGAAGGACGAGCACTTGTCGACGCGCCACGATCGTTTGTTCGCCGCTTTGCGGCCCTTTTCTTTTATAGCGACAGCAACAGCGGTTCTTGTCTCGTCCGTTACAATTGCTGAAGCCAATCCGCATATTCTCGTCGACGTACAGACCGGCCGGGTGCTGGAGCATGAAGAAGCCTTCCGCAAGTGGTATCCGGCTTCACTCACCAAACTCATGACCGTTTATACGGTATTCGATGCGATCCGCTCCGGCCAGATCAACCTCGACACACCCGTTGTCATGAGCAAGCGCGCCGCGTCCGCGCCGCCCGCCAAGATGGGCTTCAAGCCGGGCCAGAAATTCACGCTCGACAGCGCGTTGAAGATCCTGATGGTGAAGTCGGCCAATGACATCGCCGTCGCCGTTGCGGAAGCGGTCGGCGACACCCAGGAAGCTTTCGTCGTGCGCATGAATTCCGAGGCGGCGAAGCTTGGCATGTCGGATTCGCATTTCGTCAATCCGAACGGCCTGCCGGGCAACGGCCAGTATACGACGGCCCGCGACCTTGCGATCCTGACGGTGGCGCTGCGCCGCGACTTCCCGCAATATGCCGGTTATTTCTCGCTGGAAGGCTTCACGAACGGCAAGCAGAACGTTCCGAACATCAACATGCTGATCGGCCGCTTTGCCGGCGCCGATGGCATGAAGACCGGCTTTATCTGCGCTTCGGGCTTCAACCAGATCGGTTCTGCGACGCGCAACGGCCGCACGCTGGTTTCCGTCGTGCTCGGCACCGACAGCCTGGCGGCCCGCGCCGACGCCACCGCCAACCTGCTGCAGAAGGGCTTCACCACGCAGTTTGCGGCAAATGATACACTGGGTTCGCTGAGGCCCTACGGTCCGGGGCAGGACCAGGTGAACGACATCACGGCCGATATCTGCAGCGCCAAGGGCGCGAAGGTGCGCAGCGAAACGCGCGACGAGGTCGGCCGTATGAAGGTACAGTCGCCCTATATTCACGAGATGGATCACGAGCCGCAATTCGTGTTCGCCGGCCTCATTCCGGGGCAGGATCCGCAGCCTGTTGCGCAGAACGACAAGACCGCCAAGGGTGACGCGGTCGAGGCGCTCGCCAATGTGCCGGTTCCGCTTCCACGGCCGAAATCCTTCTGAGGAAAACCATGAGCACGTTTAGCGACAAGATCCCGGTCACAATCCTGACCGGCTTCCTCGGCGCCGGAAAATCGACGCTTCTGAACCGTATTCTCAAAGATCCTGCCATGAAGGATGCGGCCGTCATCATCAACGAATTCGGCGATGTCGGCATCGACCATCTGCTGGTCGAAAGCTCCGGCGATTCCATCATCGAGCTCTCCGATGGCTGCCTCTGCTGCACCGTGCGCGGGGAACTGGTCGATACGCTGGCAAACCTCATGGATGCCGTGCAGACGGGCCGTGTGAAGCCGGTCAAGCGCGTGGTCATCGAAACCACCGGCCTTGCCGATCCGGCTCCCGTCATGCAGGCGATCATGGGTAACCCCATCATTGCGCAGAATTTCGAGCTCGATGGTGTGGTCACCGTCGTCGATGCCGTGAACGGCCTGCAGACCCTCGATAATCACGAAGAGGCGCGCAAGCAAGCGGCCGTCGCCGATCGGCTGATCGTTTCGAAACAGAGCATAGAAGGCGATACGGATGCGCTGATGGCACGTCTGCATGGCCTCAATCCGCGCGCCGCCATCATGGATGCCGACAGCGATGAGGCAGGCTCAGCGCGTATTTTCGTCAACGGGCTTTATGATCCCGGCACAAAAATCGCCGATGTCCGCCGCTGGCTGCATGATGAGGATGAGCATGAAGGGCATCATCATCACGACCATGGCCATGATCACGGTCATCACCACCATCATCACCATGGCCACGAGCATCAGGACCCGCACGACGTCAATCGTCACGATGCGTCGATCCGCTCCTTCTCGATCATCGAGGAGAAGGCAATCGATCCGATGGCGCTCGAAATGTTCATCGATCTCCTGCGCTCGGCGCATGGGGAAAAGCTTCTGCGCATGAAGGCGATCATCGCCACATCAGATCGGCCGGAGAGGCCGCTGGTGCTGCATGGCGTCCAGAGCATCTTCCACCCGCCGGTGCGGCTTGCCGCCTGGCCGGACCCTGAGGATCGGCGCACGCGCATGGTGCTGATCACCAAGGATCTGCCTGAGGCTTTCGTGAAAGATCTCTTCGATGCCTTCCTCGGCAAGCCGCGCATTGATACACCGGATCGCGCCGCGCTCAGCGACAATCCGCTCGCTATTCCGGGCATGCGGATCTAATCAGAAAAGGCTCTATCCCTTGCGGATCAGGAAACGGTGGCCGCGCTCGGTCTTCTCCGTGCTGAGGAGCTCGTGGCCGTCTTCATTGCAGAAATGCGGGATATCGATGACGGCAAGCGGATCGCTGGTATCGACGAGGATCATTGCACCGCTCGGCATAGCCGTCAGCTTCTTTCGCGTCTTGATGACGGGAAGCGGGCATTTCAGCCCGCGCAGATCGTAGAGAACGGCGTCCAAGCCGATCAGTTCCTGGCCCAGAACTTCCAGAACGGCTTCTTGGTGGCGTCGGCGGTTTCCTGCGGCGCGGGCTCGGGCGCGGCATAGGCCAGCGGATTCTGCATCGGCACCGGAATATTGGCCGGCAGCGCTGCAGCGACGGTCGTGGCTTGAGCCTGCGTCGTCGGCGTCGCAGTCGCTACGGTCTTGGCAGCAACGCTCTTTGCGGCCTGATTGGCCATCATGTCTTCGAGTTCGGCAACCTTGACCATGCGGCCGGCTTCCAGCGACGTGCCCGTTGGAGCATAGGCGAGTTCACGACCCTTGCGCTGCTTGGCGACCACAGCCTTGCGTTCTGCTTCCGTCGGGTCGTACCAGGCAAGCCCGTCATATTTCTTCAGCGCCGTCTGATAATCGGCATCATAGGTCTTGCCGTAGGAGGCGAGCGCTGCCGTCAGCGCCGGCGGCGTAGACATGGCCGGGCAGGCGCCAGCCGGATTGAAGCTGCCACCATTCGTGGCCTGCTGGTTGAAGACGTATTTCTTCTCACAGACATTCACTTCCGGCGGGCGTTTGGTGACTTCGAAATTGTCGTAGCCGACCTTCAGCATCTTCCAGAAATCGTAGTTCTGATCGAGACGATGCTTGACCATGTTCTCGGCGGTCATGCGGAAGGGAAAGGCCTGAAGCTGGACGCTTTCCTGGCCACCCTTGAAGGCGTCACGGGCAAAGGCGTAGATTTCCAGAACCTGCTGATCGGTCATCGAATAGCAGCCGGACGATGAGCAGGCACCGTGGATCATCAGGTCACTGCCGGTGCGACCGTTGACAGCATCATAGCGGTTCGGAAAACCGGTGTTGATCGCTAGATAATATTTGGAATTGGGGTTCAGGTTGGCGCGGCTCAGGTTGTAGAAGCCTTCCGGCGCCTGCCGGTCGCCGGTCTTGACCTTCGGGCCGAGCTTGCCGGACCAGGCGCAGATCTTGTAGCCTGCGATCTTCTCAAACCGGTTGTCCGTCTTCGCCTTCCAGACTTCCAGCGCACCTTCTTCCTTGAAGATGCGGATCATGATCGGCGAGTTGCGGTCCATGTTCTTGGCCGACATGTCGGCAAGGATGTGGGCGGGAAGCGGCTGCTCCACCTTGTTCTTGACGCTCGAAAGGTCGATGCCTTGAGCCGATTCCAATGCGTCATTGCAGCCGGTCAGAGCCAGCGCCATGAGCGAAACATAGGCAAAATGACGTATGCGCATTCAATCAGCCCATCAATAATGCGACCCAACCCGCTTACGGAAACCGGGCGTAGCACGGAATCATAGGCGGCTTATACTTGATAAATCCTTACCAGCCTATGACTTGCGCCGACGTGTCCTGCAAGCGCAATGTTACAGATAACATTATTGTGGCCAAGATTTGGCCCCAATCGGCTGTGCCGGCCTGTGGAACTTACAGATTGCGGCCCATGGCGAGGAACTTCTGGCGGCGGTCGTTGCGCAGTTGTTCGCCGGAGCGGGAAGCCATTTCGGCAAGCGCGTTGGAGATCATATCGCCGGTGGCGGCGATGACGCTGTCGGGATCGCGGTGGGCGCCGCCGAGCGGTTCGGGGATGATGCCGTCGATGACGCCGAGTGCCTTCAGGTCCTCCGCCGTGATCTTCATGTTGGTCGCAGCTTCCTTGGCGCGGGTGGAATCGCGCCAGAGGATCGAGGCTGCACCTTCCGGCGAGATGACGCTGTAGATCGAATGTTCGAGCATGTAGACGCGGTTGCCGGTGGCAATCGCGATCGCGCCGCCCGAGCCGCCTTCGCCGATGACGATCGAGATCAGCGGCACCTTCACGCCGAGGCACATCTCCGTCGAACGGGCGATGGCTTCGGCCTGACCGCGCTCTTCGGCGCCGACACCCGGATAGGCGCCTGCGGTATCGACGAGGGTGATGACCGGAAGCTGGAAACGGTCGGCCATTTCGAGGATGCGGATCGCTTTGCGGTAACCTTCAGGACGGGCGCTGCCGAAATTGTGCTTCAGGCGGCTCTTGGTGTCGTTGCCCTTTTCCTGGCCGATGACGGCGACCGGCTGGCCGCGGAAGCGGGCGAGACCTGCCTGGATGGCGGCATCCTCGGAAAACTTGCGGTCGCCGGCAAGCGGCGTGAATTCCTGGAAGAGCGTCTTGGCATAATCGACGAAATGCGGACGCTGCGGATGGCGCGCGACCTGCGTCTTCTGCCAGGCGTTGAGCTTCGAATAGATCTCGACGATTGCCTCGCGGACGCGGACTTCGAGCCTGCCGACTTCGTCGGAGGTGTCGATGCTTTCGTCTTCCGTTGCCAGCTTCTTAAGCTCGATGATCTTACCTTCGAGGTCGGAGATCGGCTTTTCGAAGTCGAGATAGTTGTGCATGAGGTGCGTTTCCGTTCCTTGTGCGCGGGGCAGTTTCCTGGTTCCGCCCCTTGTCGCCGGTCCTATTCGTGCTTTTTCGCCTGTTTTGCAAGGGGGTGGTGCGTATGGACGAGCTGCTGGAGGCGTTCTTCCAGAACATGCGTATAGATTTGTGTCGTCGAAATGTCTGAATGGCCGAGGAGTTCCTGCACCACGCGCAGGTCCGCGCCATTGGCGAGAAGATGGCTGGCAAAGGCGTGCCGCATGACGTGCGGCGAAATCATCGACGGTGTGAGGCCGGCGCGGATTGCCAGATTCTTGAGATCGCGGGCGAAAACCTGGCGCGGCAAGTATCCCTCTTTCGAGGCGGCCGGGAAGAGCCAGGGGCTCTCCTGGGGCTGTTTTGATGCGGCGTTTTCAGACGCCAGCATGCGGCCGTAGGATTTCAGAGCGGCAATGGCCGATTGGGAAAGCGGTACCAGCCGCTCCTTGTTGCCCTTGCCGCGGATCATTAGGAAACGGCCTTCCTGATCGAGAACTCGGGCTGGAAGCGAGACGAGTTCGCTGACACGCATGCCGGTGGCATAGAGCAGTTCCAGCAGCGCCAGCATGCGCATGCGATGAAGCTGGCCGGGGGCAGGGTCAGCGGCCTCGGTTTCTGCCTGAGTAAGCAGCTTGGTCACTTCCTCGACGCCCATCGTCTTCGGCAGGGAGCGGCCCTTCTTCGGCGCATCGAGAATGCCGGTCGGATCGTCGGTGCGCAGGCCCTCGGCATAGAGGAATTTGTAGAACTGCCGCATGGCGGCAAGGCGGCGGGCTTGCGAGGAGGGCTTGAAACCCTGCGCGGATAGCGAGCCGAGATAGGCGCCGAGATCGCCCGATGCCGCTTCGGTCAGGCGAATGCTGCGGCCGTGGAGGAAGGAGCGCAGGTCGTCCAGATCGCGTTCGTAGGACTGCAGCGTATTGACTGCAGCACCCCGCTCGGCACTCATCATTTCCAGGAATGATTCCACGTGGACGCGGCCGAGATCCTTCATCGCGTCACTTCTTCGTGGTGTTGATCGTGCCTGTCGAGGGCGGGTTTACCCGCTCGGAGGGGATGCGGATCGTCACATCACGTTCCTGCGGCTCGACGAAGGTGACGAGCGCCCACATCGCTCCATAGATCAGTCCGGCGATGACCGCCAAGACGGACAGGAAACGGATCAGGCTCGGCATCCGGTTACTCCTTAGAACTCTGCTTCTGTTATAAGAAGCATGTTTGCAAGTGCAAGAAGCGGCAGTGAGACCATGATTCCCTTGTCCGCGACTTGACGCTACACCCGCATTTGTCGATACCGTTTGCAAACAAAGTGTGAATGGACCGATGAGTGAACCCCCAGTTTCCGTTGCAGACAGCCTGAGAGACAGAGCTCGCGCCGCGCTTGGTTCACGCAATCTGATCCTCGTCGGCCTTATGGGGGCCGGAAAATCCTCGGTCGGCCGCCTCGTTGCGCAGCAGCTCGGCGTTCCCTTCATCGACAGCGATATAGAGATCGAGCGCGTCTCGCGCATGACGATCACGGAGCTTTTCGCTGCCTATGGAGAAGAAGAGTTCCGGGCGCTCGAAGCGCGGGTGATGAAGCGTCTGCTGAAGGGCGGCCCGCGCGTCGTCTCTACCGGCGGCGGCGCCTTCATCAACGCCCGCACGCGCAGGCATATCAAGAAGGGCGGCCTTTCGGTCTGGCTGAAGGCCGATCTCGACGTGCTCTGGGAGCGGGTCAACAAGCGCGATACACGTCCGCTGCTGAAGACCGAAAACCCGAAGCAGACGCTCGAAAATCTGATGAACGCCCGCTACCCCGTTTATGCCGAAGCCGATCTCACGGTGCTTTCACGCGACGTGCGCAAGGAAGTCATGGCCGATGAAGTGCTGAGAGCCGTGGTCGAGGCCCAGAAGGAAAGTGCAGTATCATGAACGCGATCACCTCCGCTTCCGCCGTCCGCAAGGTGCATGTACCGCTTGGCGAACGCGCCTACGACATTCTGATCGGGCCGGGGCTGATTGCCAGCGCCGGGGGCGAGATCGGCTCGCGGCTCAAGGGCCGCAAGGCGGCGATCATCACCGACGAGCATGTGGCGCCGCTTTATCTCGATGCCTTGAAGGCGAGCCTCGATGCCGCCGGTATCGTCTCGGCTGATGTCGTGCTGCCGGCCGGAGAGAAGACCAAGAGTTTCGAGCATCTGATCAATGTCTGCGACAAGGTTCTCGAAGCGCGCGTCGAACGCAATGACTATGTCATCGCGCTCGGTGGCGGCGTCATCGGTGACCTCTCGGGTTTTGCGGCCGGCATCGTCAGGCGCGGCGTGCGCTTCGTACAGGTACCAACCTCGCTGCTCGCCCAGGTGGATTCCTCCGTCGGCGGCAAGACCGGCATCAATAGCCGCCACGGCAAGAACCTCATCGGCGTCTTCCATCAGCCGGATCTGGTTCTCGCCGATACCGATGTCCTGAATTCCCTGAGCGAACGCGAATTCCGCGCCGGTTATGCCGAAGTCGCCAAGTATGGCCTGATCGACAAGCCGGATTTCTTCGCCTGGCTGGAGAACAACTGGCAGGCGGTTTTTGCAGGCGGTTCGGCGCGTATCGAAGCGATTGCCGTCAGCTGCCAGGCGAAGGCGGATGTCGTGGTTGCCGACGAGCGGGAAAACGGCCCGCGGGCGCTGCTCAATCTCGGCCACACTTTCGGCCACGCGCTGGAGGCCGCGACCGCCTATGACAGCAGCCGGCTGGTTCATGGTGAAGGCGTTTCGATTGGCATGGTGCTGGCGCATGAATTTTCAGCGCGCATGAACCTTGCGAGCCCTGATGATGCCCGCCGCGTCGAGGCGCATCTGAAGGCTGTCGGCCTGCCGACCCGCCTGTCGGAAATCCCGGGCAACCTGCCGCCAGCCGAAGTGCTGATGGATGCGATTGCGCAGGACAAGAAAGTCAAGGGCGGTAAGCTTACCTTCATTCTCACCCGCGGCATCGGCCAGTCCTTCGTCGCCGATGACGTGCCTGCTTCCGAAGTAATCAGCTTTCTGAAGGAAAAACATCCCTGATGTCAGTCGAGGGCACCCTGGCGTTTTTATCGGTCTACTGGCCGGAGATCGTTTCGATCGTGGCTCTGGTGCTGATGTCTGCGTTCTTTTCGGGATCCGAAACCGCGCTGACCGCCGTTTCGAGAAGCCGGATCCATACACTGGAAGCCAATGGCGATGAGCGCGCCGGTCTCGTCAGAACCCTCATCGAGCGTCGTGACCGGCTGATCGGTGCGCTGCTGATCGGCAATAATCTCGCCAACATCCTGTCGTCATCACTGGCGACAAGCGTATTTCTGGGGATCTTCGGCAATTCCGGTGTGGCACTGGCAACGCTTGCCATGACGATCATCCTCGTCATCTTTGCAGAAGTGCTGCCGAAGAGCTGGGCGATCTCCACGCCTGAGCGTTTTGCTCTCAATGTTGCGATGCCGACGCGGCTCTTCGTCGCCGTTGTCGGACCGCTCTCTTCCTTCGTCAACGCGATCGTACGCCGGATCCTCGGTCTTTTCGGGATCAACCTGTCGCGCGAAGTCTCGATGCTGTCAGCGCATGAGGAGCTGCGCGGCGCCGTCGACCTGCTGCATCGCGAAGGTTCCGTTGTGAAGGCCGACCGTGACCGTCTTGGCGGAGTGCTCGATCTCGGTGAGCTCGAGCTTTCCGATATCATGGTCCACCGGATGGCGATGCGGGCGATCAATGCCGACGATCCGCCGGAATCCGTGGTCCGAGTGATCCTCGAAAGCCCCTATACACGCATGCCGCTGTGGCGCGGTACGATCGACAACATCATCGGCGTCGTACACGCCAAGGATCTGTTGCGGGCGCTCGCCGAGCCAAATATGGAGCCGCAGCAGCTCGACATCGTGAAGATCGCCCAGAAACCCTGGTTCGTGCCTGACAGCACCAATCTTGAAGACCAGCTCAATGCCTTCCTGCGCCGCAAGCAGCATTTCGCCGTCGTCGTCGACGAATATGGCGAGGTGCAGGGCGTCGTGACGCTCGAGGACATTCTGGAGGAGATCGTCGGCGATATCTCCGACGAGCACGATATTGATATACAGGGTGTGCGCCAGGAGGCCGACGGCTCCATCGTCGTCGATGGTGGCGTATCAATCCGCGATCTCAACCGCGCGCTGGACTGGAACCTGCCGGACGAGGAAGCCACGACGATCGCCGGTCTCGTCATCCATGAATCGATGACCATTCCCGAAGAGCGGCAGGCCTTCACCTTCTACGGCAAGCGCTTCGTCGTCATGAAGCGGGAAAAGAACCGTATCACCAAGCTGCGCATCCGCCCCGCCGAGGAAGACGAGACCAAGCCCGCCTGACCAAGATTTCCGTTACCGGCGGCATTTCCGTGCGCCGGCTCATCCTACAGGATCTGACATGTTCGACATTCTCTGGCGATCCGTCGCCATCGGCATCGGGGCAACCGTCCTCATGGATATCTGGGCGATCCTGCTCGCAAAGCTCGGCGTGACGTCGTCGCCGAACTGGGCGCCAGCCGGCCGCTGGTTCTGGCATCTCGGCAAGGGCAAGGTCTTTCACGATAATATCGCTGACGCCGCGCCTTATGCCAGCGAGCTGGCGCTCGGCTGGATCGGCCACTACGCGGTCGGAATCCTCTACGGCATTCTGCTGGCGATCTTCGTCGGTCCGGCCTGGTTTGCCGAGCCGATTTTCCTGCCGGCCTGGATTCTCGGCATCGTCACTGTCGGCGCTGGCTGGTTCCTGATGCAGCCGGGGCTTGGGCTTGGCTGGGCGGCTTCGAAGACGCCGAACCCCACGAAGGTCCGGGTGCTCAATCTGCTCGCCCATACCGTCTTCGGTTTCGGGCTTTACGCGACGGCGCTCATTATCCGCTAGAGCAATTCACGTAAAAGTGCGCCGCGGTTTTGCGTCCGGAATTGCGTGAAAGTAGGCTCTACCAGCGCGTCGGTTCGCCCGGCGCTGCTGGCTCGACGGCCAATGCGTGAAGCCCGGCATCCAGCTCGGGCTTCAAGAGGTCGGTGATCGCCCTATGCCGTTGCAGCCGAGACATGCCGACGAATTTTGCAGAGACAATGCGAACGCGCATATGCGTCTCACCGGTGCCCGTGATGTCCGGCTGGTGGCCGGCGTGCAGATGGCTCTCGTTGATGACGGAGAGGCGTTCGGGTGCGAAGGTCGCCTTGAGCTTCTCTTCTATGCTGGTCTGGAGTGTCATCACCGAGTCTTCTGAGTTCACGAAAAAGGTTCCCACCAAGCCAGCAACATTCCCGTTTGTCAATTCTTGTTGTCATCAGTCAGCAGCCCCATAATTAGCGCCGTCATGAGACTTGATTCCAAATACTTCGATCGCATCCGAACGCGCCGCAGGCGAGAGCAGGAGCCCGAACAGGCGCCTCCAAGCTGTCAGTGGGACGGCTGCGACAAAAAAGGCACGCATCGCGCTCCTGTGGGACGCAATGCGGAAGGCCAGTTCTTTTTGTTCTGTTTCGAGCACGTCAAGGACTACAACAAGGGATACAATTATTTCTCCGGCCTCTCGGACGGCGAAATTGCACGCTACCAGAAGGAGGCGATCACCGGTCATCGCCCCACCTGGACGGTCGGCGTCAACAAGGATGCCAAGAACAGCCCGCTGCATGCCGAAGTTCGCTCCGGCGCCTATTCGCGCGTGCGTGATCCCTTCGGTTTCGTGAAGGAAGGTGGCGGCAAGGGCAGCGGCCCGCGTTTTCCGCAGGCCCGCAAGCTGAAATCGCTGGAAGCCAAGGCTTTCGATACGATGGGACTTGCAGCGAACGCCACCTCGGCGGAGATCAAGAGCAAGTACAAGGAACTGGTCAAGAAGCATCACCCCGATGCGAATGGCGGCGATCGCGGCTCGGAAGAACGTTTCCGTGCCGTCATCCAGGCCTATCAATTATTGAAGCAGAACGGTTTTTGTTAATTCCCGTCCTTGCTCTTAAGCTTCAATCGGGTATGGTCCTCATCGGCTGAGGCCGCAGGCAACCGCGGCATACATATTTGTGCGTTTTCCCGACATCGCCTCTGCCGACCTTCCGGACGCGGCGTTTCTTGTCCGGGACTCTTTCAAGAATGCTCGCCAGCGGTCATCATCCCGCCGAGGTTTCGTTTCAGTCCCGGAGAAGTATCGCCGACGTTCCGACCCTTGGAGAACGCGGAAAAGATACTGCGGCGCCATGGTTGCGCAATGGCTGAGATAGTGTGGTCGGGTGACCGTCACCCGCCTTGGAGACATGATGAGCAAGATTGACCTTGATATTTCCGAACTGCCCGATACCACCGTTTCGGTCCGGGAGGTCTTCGGCATCGATTCCGACATTCGTGTGCCCGCCTACAGCAAGGGTGACGCCTATGTTCCGGATCTCGACTCCGACTATCTCTTCGACCGCGAGACGACGCTCGCGATCCTTGCCGGCTTTGCCCATAACCGACGCGTGATGATCTCCGGCTACCACGGCACGGGCAAGTCTTCGCATATCGAGCAGGTTGCCGCGCGCCTCAACTGGCCTTGCGTGCGTATCAACCTCGACAGCCATGTCAGCCGTATCGATCTCGTCGGCAAGGACGCGATCGTCGTCAAGGACGGGCTGCAGGTCACCGAATTCAAGGACGGCATCCTGCCCTGGGCCTACCAGCACAATGTCGCGCTCGTCTTCGACGAATACGATGCCGGCCGCCCGGACGTGATGTTCGTCATCCAGCGCGTGCTGGAATCCTCCGGCCGCCTGACGCTGCTCGACCAGAGCCGTGTCATCCGTCCTCATCCGGCCTTCCGCCTGTTTGCGACCGCCAACACCATCGGTCTTGGCGATACGACGGGCCTCTATCACGGCACGCAGCAGATCAACCAGGCGCAGATGGACCGCTGGTCGATCGTCTCGACGCTGAACTATCTGCCGCACGACCACGAAGTGAATATCGTCGCCGCCAAGGTGAAGAGCTTCGGCAAGGACAAGGAAGGCCGCGATACGGTTTCCAAGATGGTTCGTGTTGCGGATCTCACGCGCGCGTCGTTCATGAACGGTGATCTCTCCACGGTCATGAGCCCGCGTACCGTCATCACCTGGGCCGAGAATGCCGAGATCTTCGGCGATATCGCTTTCGCCTTCCGCGTCACCTTCCTCAACAAGTGCGACGAGCTGGAGCGTCCTCTGGTGGCCGAGCACTATCAGCGCGCCTTCGGCGTGGAACTGAAGGAAAGTGCCGCCAACATCGTGCTGGGAGCTTAAGGCCAGTCGATCATGGCATCTCGTGGTGACAATTCGAAAGCAAAGCCTGGTGCGCCCGTCGATGTCGAGCCGTTGCGGCGGGCGATAACGGGCTGCGTGCGCGCAATCGCGGGCGATGACCAGGTCGAGGTAGCCTTCGCCAATGAGCGTCCCGGCATGACGGGCGAGCGCATCCGCCTGCCGGAGCTTTCCAAGCGTCCGACGGCGCATGAGCTGGCGGTGACGCGTGGCCTTGGCGATTCCATGGCACTGCGTATCGCCTGTCACGACGAGAAGGTCCATTCCAGCATGGCGCCGCAGGGCTCGGATGCCCGGGCGATCTTCGACGCCGTCGAGCAGGCGCGCGTGGAATCGATCGGTTCGCTGCGGATGGAAGGCATGGCCGCCAATCTGCGTTCCATGACCGAGGAGAAGTACGCTAAGGCGAATTTCACCGGCATCGAACGACAGGAAGATGCGCCGATCGGCGAGGCTGTCGCCATGATGGTGCGCGAAAAGCTCACCGGCCAGAAGCCGCCGGCTTCGGCCGGAAAAGTTCTCGACCTGTGGCGTTCCTTCATCGAAGACAAGGCTGGCGGCGAGCTCAACAATCTCACCGGTGTCATCAACGATCAGCAGGCCTTCTCCAAGGTCATCCGCAATATGCTTTCGGCCATGGAAATGGCCGAGGAATATGGCGATGACGACAGCGATCCTGATGCCGACGATCAGTCCAACGAGGATGATCAACCGACGGGCGACGAGCAGAACGAGGATGAGGTCGATGAGGATGCCGGCAGCGATGCCGCACCCGTCGAAGATAGCGAAGTCTCCGACGAGCAGATGGAGGACGGCGAAACCGAAGGTGCCGAAATCTCCGACGACGACATGATGGAAGAGGGCGACGACGATTCCGAGACGCCGGGCGAAACCCGCCGTCCGAACACGCCGTTTGCTGATTTCAATGAAAAGGTCGATTACCACGTCTATACGGAGGAATTCGACGAGATCATCACGGCCGAAGAGCTGTGCGATGCCGCCGAACTGGAGCGCCTGCGCGCCTTTCTCGACAAGCAGCTCGCGCATCTTCAGGGCGCTGTCGGCCGGCTTGCCAATCGCCTGCAGCGCAAGCTGATGGCGCAGCAGAACCGTTCCTGGGATTTCGATCTCGAGGAAGGCTATCTCGATACGGCCCGTCTGCAGCGCATCATCATCGATCCGACGCAACCGCTCTCCTTCAAGATGGAGCGCGACACGCAGTTCCGCGATACGGTCGTGACATTGCTGATCGACAATTCCGGCTCCATGCGCGGGCGACCGATCACGGTTGCCGCGACCTGCGCCGATATCCTGGCGCGCACGCTGGAGCGCTGCGGCGTCAAGGTAGAGATCCTCGGCTTCACGACGAAGGCCTGGAAAGGTGGTCAGGCACGCGAGAACTGGCTTGCCAATGGCAAGCCGCAGACGCCCGGCCGTCTCAACGACCTGCGTCACATCGTCTACAAGTCGGCCGATGCCCCGTGGCGGCGGGCGCGCACCAATCTCGGCCTGATGATGCGCGAAGGCCTGCTCAAGGAAAACATCGATGGCGAGGCGCTGATCTGGGCGCATAATCGCCTGCTGGCGCGGCGCCAGCAGCGCCGCATCCTGATGATGATTTCGGATGGTGCGCCGGTCGATGATTCCACGCTGTCGGTCAATCCGGGCAATTATCTGGAGCGGCATCTGCGCGCCGTGATCGAACAGATCGAGACGCGTTCTCCGGTCGAGCTCCTGGCAATCGGCATCGGCCATGACGTGACGCGTTACTATCGCCGCGCCGTGACGATCGTCGATGCGGACGAGCTTGCCGGCGCCATGACCGAGCAGCTTGCCGAATTGTTCGAGGACCATGCCGCACAGCCGCGTGGTGGCCGCCTGCGCCGCGCTGGCTGATACAGTTTCGGGGAAACATCCGCATGGCGTTTGAAAACCTGTCCCGCGCGGCTCTGCTCGTTCTTGGCCTCGCGACAGGTTTGTCAGGCGCTCATGCGGGCGAGCCTGCGAAGATCATCAGCCGCAAGATTTCGGATTTCCATATCGGTCGCGACGAAACCCGCTTCGGCCCCTTGGAATTTATCGGCGGGCTGGAGATGGTGTCGAACAATTCCCTCTTCGGCTCGCTTTCCTCCGTCCGCATGCGCCCTGACGGCAACAGTTTCATCGGCGTGCTCGATACCGGGCACTGGCTGACGGGCAGCATCGAGCGCGATGCCAAAGGCAGGCTGTCCGGTCTTTCCGGTGTCGAGATCACGCCGATGCGGGATCGTGTTGGCCGGATCTATGAGGGAAAGGGGCGCATGGATGCCGAAGGGCTCGCGCTCGATGGCGACCGGATTCTCGTTTCCTTCGAGCAGGATCATCGCGTCGACGTCTATCCGGATCCCGGTTTTCTCGACTCGCGTTCCTTGTCGACGGTCGGGATCCTCATTCCCCGCGACGAGATGCGGGCAAACCGCGGCATTGAAACCGTTGTCGTAGCCCCCGCCTCGAGCCGGCTGAAAGGCGCGCCCGTAATCGTGGCGGAGCGTAGCCTCGACGAGGACGGCAACCGGCTTGCGGCTATTCTGGGCGGGCCGCTGAAGGGGCAGTTCACGGTCGAGAAGGATGGCAGCTTCGATGTGACTGACGGTGCCTTCCTGCCGGATGGTGACCTGCTGCTGCTGGAGCGGCGCTTCAACATGGCCGAAGGTATCGGCATGCGCATTCGCCGCATCAAGGGAGCAGACATCGAGCCCGGCGCCATCGTGAACGGCGAGCTGCTCGTCGAGGGCAACTTCAATTACAATATCGATAATATGGAAGGGCTCGATGCCTTCCAGGCAGCCGATGGCACGACGCATATCATCCTGGTGTCTGACGACAATCACTCCATTCTGCAGCGCAATCTGATGCTGGAGTTCCGGCTGGTCGATTGAGCGGCCATCGAACGGCTGTCATAACTCTGCGCTATCCGGTCTATCCCCTCGCGGACAATACCCTTTAAGAGAGCGTATCATGCACATCCATATCACGGGAGCCTCGGGCTCCGGCACGACCACGCTTGGCCTGGCGCTGGCCGAGCTGCTCGGCATCCGTCATCTCGATACAGATCATTTCTTCTGGATGCCGACCGATCCGCCCTTCACGACGCAGCGCGAGGTTGGGGCGCGTATCGCGATGCTCAGGCAAGAAGCGCTGCCGGATGCCGGTTGGGTGCTTTCCGGCTCGGCAGTGAAATGGGGTGCGGAATTCGAGCCGCTCTACGATCTGGTGGTCTTTCTGAGGATCGATCCTATCGCGCGTATGGAGCGCATCCGTAAGCGCGAGGAGGAGCACTACGGCGAGAGGATCAGGCCCGGTGGCGACATGGCGGTGAAAAGCCGCGAATTCATGGATTGGGCAGAGAGCTACGATACGGCGGGACCGGAACGTAGAAGTCTCGTTGGACATGAAGAGTGGCTGAAGACGCTCACAAGGCCGATCTTGCGGCTCGATTCATCACGGCCTGTCGGAGAACTCGTTGCGGAGGTGCTGAGCCACCCGGCGGTCATTGCAGGGCGCCCGCAGGCGTCGTGAGATCTGCAGTTGGCGCTGTGATTGGTGGGTGCGGGCTGGTTGCAAGGTCTGCAGCCAGCCCGTCCAGCATTCATGATCAGAGCGTTTTCCTGGGTCGCTCGATCAGAAGTGATCTCCATCCAAAGCGAGGAGCAAGGTGGGGAATGCGGAAGGGTATTTACCGTGCCGCGGCGGATTGCATCGGGCGCAGCACGTTCATGAGTGCGCCATAGGGCAGCAACATCACCAGGCCGACAAGCATCTTCACCGAGAAATCGCCGAGTGCCCAGGAGATCCAGCGCGGAGCTTCCGTGGAGAGGACGCCGAAGATCGGCGCATTTTCCAGCGCAAAGGGTTCGTTCGGGCCGAGGAAGACGAAGAAGGCGGCAAAGGACAGCGAAAAGAACATCACCGTATCCAGCGCCGAACCGATCAGCGAGCCGACGAGCGGTGCGCGCCACCAGGCCTGACGACGCAGGCGGTTGAAGACGGCGATATCGAGAAGCTGGCCGGCGAGATAGGCTGAGCCGGAGGCGATCGCGATACGCGGCACCGCGGTGAAGAAAGAAAGCGCCACACCAACCACAAAGCCGGCGAAGACCACCTTGCGCGCAGCCTGCGGGCCGAACTGGCGGTTCGTCAGATCGGTGATCAGGAAGGCGATCGGATAGGAGAAGGCGCCCCAGGTGAGAATGTCGGCGAGATTGATGCCGGCAATCGCCGCGTTCAGCGGAAACTGGACGAGGAAGTTGGAGGCGACGACGACGAGCGTCATCAGGGCGACATAGGCAAACGTATAGCGGGTCTTCAGCATTTTTTTATCCTGGGTGATGCCACCAGTTCGAGTAAAAATTCCAGGCTGGAACTAGGGCCAACCTGGCAAAGCAAAAGGCTTGTCCGGATATTATCCGTGCAAGCCTTTCAAAGCTCTAGAAGGACGTGGGCCGAAGCTTAAGCAGCAGCGGCTTCAGCGGTCTTCTTGACGATCTGACGACGCAGCAGACGGGCGCGCATCGAAAGTTCGCCTTCGTTAGCCTTCAGCAGGAAGGCATCAAGGCCGCCACGATGCTCGACGGAACGAAGAGCAGCAGCCGAAACGCGAAGACGGTAACGCTGGCCGAGCGCGTCGGAGATCAGCGTAACCTGGCACAGGTTCGGGAGGAACCGGCGCTTGGTCTTGTTGTTGGCATGGCTGACATTGTTACCAGTCAGGACTGCCTTGCCGGTCAATTCGCACATGCGGGACATGGAACACCTATTTCTTGTTTTTCTCGGGCCATTGAATGACAATCCGGCAACGACCGGCTGCGCAATCCATCAGGCCATGATTGGAAAGTTGCGGTTCTATAGTCAGACCGGTCGCGCGCGTCAAGCCAAACCTTGGCCTTTCCCGCAATTCTGTCAAAAAGCTGCTGTTTTCTTCGCAATGCGGCAGGAGTATAGACCGCAGTGCAAGGGCGCAAGCGGCCCGGCAAGACAAGGCTCTCACCATGGCTCATCTGGGCAGACGGATTTTAGTTTCGGCATTTGCGGCGCTTCTGGCCTTGCCGGCCGGCGCGAGCGAAGTGCAACACCGCACGGAGTACAAGGTAGCCCTTGCCGGCCTGACGATCGCGCGGGCTGCCTTTCTCACCAAGATCGAAGACGATCACAGCTACAAAATCGACGGTGACATCAAATCGGCCGGGCTTGCCGATCTCGTCACCGACATCCTGGCAAAGACCAGCGTTACCGGGGTGGTACGCGACGACCGGCTGCAGGCGGCAAAATATGTCCTCTATTACAAGACCGGCAAAAAGGTTCGCACCTATGAGGTCAGCTACCGCAACGGCAATATCGTTTCGGCCACCACGACACCGGAGCCGCGCCGACCGAAGGAATGGATTCCGGTAACACAGGGCGATATGCGCTCTGTGCTCGATCCGATTTCGGGGCTCATCTTCACCGGCGATACCGATGTCTGCTCGCAGAAGCTGCCGATCTTCGACGGCGAGACGCGCATGGACCTCGTGCTTTCACCGAAAGGCGACGAGGATTTCTCGACTGATGGCTTCAAAGGCAAGGCGACCGTCTGCGGCGTGCGCTTCATTCCGCGCTCCGGCTACAAGAAGGGCCGCAAGGATCTCGTCTACCTCAGCAAGAGTAACCGCATGGAAATCTGGTTTGCCAAGGCGGAGGCGGCAAATGTATATGCTCCGGTCTACGTCCGCATTCCTACGGAGTACGGGACGGTGACGATCACGGCTGTGAAGTACGGCCGCGTGAACAGCTGACGGAGCTTTCGTAAGTCTCCGCGAGGGGGACAGGTGAAGCTTCGGGCAACGTTGATCGGTTTTACGGCCATTCTGATGTGGTCGTTCCTGGCGCTCTTTACGGCCGCCTCCGGCAAGATGCCGCCATTCCAGCTTTCGGCCATCTGCTTTGCCATCGGCAGCATTCCCGGCATTCTCGTGCTCATCTTCAACCCGTCGCGGATCGCGCTCCTGAAGCAGCCGGCAAAGGTCTGGATCACGGGCATTGCCGGCCTGTTCGGCTACCATTTCCTCTATTTCACGGCGCTGAGAAACGCGCCGGCCGTCGAGGCGGGATTGATTGCCTATCTCTGGCCGTTGCTGATTGTCGTCGGTTCGGCACTGCTGCCGGGCGAGAGGCTGCGCTGGTACCACATCGTCGGCGCTCTGGCCGGTCTGGGCGGCACCTTCATGATCGTCGGGCGCAACGGCATCGATTTCGACGGTGCCTATGCCGTCGGTTATGGGGCGGCCTTCCTCTGCGCCTTCACATGGTCGGGCTATTCGCTGCTGACGCGGCGTTTCGATGCCGTCTCCACCGATGTGGTCACCGGCTTCTGCCTTGCGACATCGGTGCTTTCGCTACTCTGCCATCTGGGACTTGAGACAACGGTCTGGCCGGAGACGAGCTTCGAATGGCTTGCGGTGGTCGGCCTCGGTCTCTTTCCGGTGGGAGCTGCCTTCTATGCCTGGGACCATGGGGTCAAGAACGGCGACATCCAGATCCTTGGTGCCGCAAGTTACGCCGCGCCGCTGCTTTCGACACTGATCCTGACTGTTTTCGGCATTGCCGAGCCCAGCTGGCGCATCGCGCTTGCCTGCCTGCTGATCACGGGTGGTGCGGTGCTTGCGGCACAAGAGATGTTCCGCCGCAAGCCACAGATGCAGCCGGTCACAGCCGAGCAGGCCTAGATAATACCGGGCTTCCAGTCCGGCGGCGCCATCTCGAATTTGGAAAACTCAAAGCCGGGCGCCACCGTGCAGCCGACTAGAGTATAGTCGCCGAGCGTCTCGGCCGATTGCCACCAATTGGCAGGGATGATGGCCTGCGGCCGCTCACCGCCGGCGATATCCGGGCCGAGCTTCAGCGTCTCGCTGTGGCGACCGTCTCCGGAGCGGTGCAGTGCGAGCGGCGCGCCCGCATAGTAATGCCAGACCTCTGCCGCATCATGGACACGGTGCCAGTGCGAGCGCTCTCCCCTTGCGAGCAGATAGTAGATCGCCGTCGAATGGCCGCGTTCGCCGCCATTGATGTCGCGGAAGGTCTGTGCATACCAGCCGCCTTCGGGGTGCGGCTGCATGCTAAGCTCGCGGATGATCTCCTCGGTAGTGAGTTCTCTCCCGGCCATGTCCTAGAAATTGTCCTTGCGCTTGCGGATTTCGGCGAAGACCTCTTCATTGGTCTTGCCTTCCATCAGCAGATTGCGGCGGACGGCGGGATCGGCCGCGCGCAGGAAGGGATTGGTTTCCTTTTCGAGTGCCAGCGTCGTCGGAATAGTGAACTTGCCTTCAGCCCGCAACGCTTCGATTTCTGCCGCGCGGCTCTTCAGGCGCTCATTGCCGGGATCGATGGTGACCGCAAAACGGGCGTTGGAGAGCGTATATTCGTGGCCGAAATAGACGGCGGTCTCATCCGGAAGAACGGCAAGCTTCTGCAGCGAATGCCACATGTCGGCGGCGGGGCGTTCGAACAGGCGGCCGCAGCCGAGCGCAAAGAGCGTATCAGCGGCAAAGAGCAGCTTGTCGTCGGCAAAGTGATAGCAGATGTGGCCGGCAGTATGGCCGGGCGTTTCGATGATGTTGACTATATGGTCGCCGAAGAGGAAGCTGTCGCCGTCGCCCACCGTCTTGTCGAGGCCGGGAATCGCCACCGCTTCGTTGACCGGGCCGATGATCTCCAGGCCGTACTGTTCCTTCAGCGCCAGGTTGCCTTCCACGTGGTCGATATGGTGATGGGTCGTGAAGATATGGGTGATGGTCCAGCCACGGCGCACAGCAGCAGCTTCCACGGCTGCCGCATCAGGCGCGTCGATCGAGGCGGTCTGCCCCGTTTCCGGGTCATGGACGAGAACGCCGAAATTGTCGCTGCGGCAGAGAAAAACTTCTAATTCCAAAGGTTTCATCGTTCAAATAGTCCCTTATCCCTCGTACTGACCGGGAATGTAGAGGTTCCGGCCTTGAAGTCCAACCGGTCACTGATAACATTTGTCTTAATGCACGCCGATATCGTCGACCTTCGCCAATTCTATCATTCCGAGCTTGGACACATGGCCGAGCAGTCGATAGCCATGGCGCTGTCGTCGCTCTGGGTGCGCCTGCCGCAGGAGCGGCTTGTGGGCATTGGTTATTCCGTGCCCTTCCTCGACCGGTTCCAGGCCGATACGGAGCGCACCTTCGCTTTCATGCCGGCGGGACAAGGGGCTGTGAACTGGCCTGTCGGTTCGCTTTCTTCCACCGCATTGATCTTCGACGAGGAATTGCCGCTGCCGGATTCCTCGATCGACCGGGTGCTGATGGTGCATTCGCTGGAATTTGCCGAAAGCCCGCGCGAGACGCTGAAGGAACTCTGGCGGGTGCTGGCGCCGGGCGGACGCCTCGTTATCGTCGTGCCGAACCGCCGTGGTGTCTGGGCACGTATGGAGCATACGCCTTTCGGCTCCGGCCGGCCCTATTCGCGCGGCCAGCTGACCCATCTGCTGCGCGAGACCAATTTCACGCCAGGCGCGACAGCCGAGGCGCTGTTCTTCCCGCCGTCGAAACTGCGCGCCGTGCTGCGCCTGCGCCGCGGCTTCGAGCGGATCGGCCGCACGCTCTGGCCGGCTTTCTCCGGCGTCATTATCGTCGAGGCGCAGAAGCGGCTTTACCAGGGTCTGCCGGTGGCCGTGCGTGCCTCGCGGCGCGTTTTCGTGCCCGTGCTTGCACCGCATGGCGTGCCGACCACACGCAGCCGCTAGGCGCCGCAGCACTCGACAAAATCGCCATTCCGCTTTAATTGCACTCAAGTCTTTCGCCGGCTTTCCGGTAATTTCCAAGGTCGATCCATGAGTGTTGAGATGAGCAAGCCCGTTCCGCGTCCCGGTATTCTGGATATTGCAGCCTATGTGCCGGGCAAGGAGCACGCACCGGGTGTGGCCCGCGTCTACAAGCTCTCCTCCAACGAGACGCCGCTTGGCGCGAGCCCCAAGGCGATCGAAGCATTCAAGGCGGCCGCAGGTAATCTCGAGCGTTATCCCGACGGACAGGCGCATGAGTTGCGCGCGGCAATCGCTTCAGTGCACGGCCTCAACCCGGCAAACATCCTGTGCGGCAACGGCTCCGACGAGCTGCTCGGCTTGCTCTGCCATGTCTATCTCGGCCCCGGCGACGAAGGCATCATCACCGAGCACGGCTTCCTCGTCTACAAGATCCAGATCATGGGCGCGGGTGCGACGCCTGTCGTGGTCAAGGAAAAGAACCACACTGTCGATGTCGATGCGATCCTTGCTGCGGTGACAGACAAGACGAAGATCGTCTTCATCGCCAATCCCGGCAATCCGACCGGCACTTATATTCCGGTCAGCGAGATCCGCCGTCTGCAGGCCGGCCTGCCGAAGCACGTCGTTCTCGTGCTCGATGCAGCCTATGCGGAATATGTTCGCCGCAACGACTATGAAGCTGGTATCGAGGTCGTTTCGTCCAACGCCAATGTCGTCATGACCCGCACCTTCTCGAAGATCTATGGTCTTGCGGCGCTGCGTGTCGGCTGGATATATGCGCCGGCTGAGATTATCGATGCGCTGAATCGTGTGCGCGGGCCTTTCAACATGAATGCGCCGGCAATCGCCGCGGGCGCTGCCGCGATCCGCGACCAGTCCTTCATTCAGGATGTCGCGTCTTTCAACCTGATGTGGATCGAGAAGCTGACGAGCGCATTCGAGGCCATCGGTCTGGAGGTCACGCCATCGGTTACCAACTTCGTTCTCATCCATTTCCCCGATATCGACGGCAAGCGGGCAGCGGATGCCGATGAATTTCTGACGAGCCGCGGCTATATCCTGCGCGCGGTGCGCGGCTACGGCTTTCCCAACTCGCTGCGGATGAGCGTCGGTCCGGAAGAAGCCAACCACGGCGTCATCGCGGCGCTTGGCGAATTCATGGGACGCAAGGCATGACAGCGCAGTTCAATCGTATCACCCTGATCGGCATCGGCCTGATTGGCTCTTCGCTCGCCCATGACATCAAGCGTCTGGGCCTTGCCGATGAAGTCGTCGTCGCTACACGCAGTGCCGAGACGCTGAAGCGTGCTGAAGAGCTGAAGCTCGGCGATCGCTATACGACCTCGTCGGCAGAGGCGGTAAAGGATGCCGATCTCGTGATTGTTTCGGTGCCGGTCGGCGCCTCCGAAAGCGTGGCGAAAGAGATCGCCGGCAGCCTGAAACCCGGCGCGATCGTTACCGATGTCGGTTCCACCAAGGCTTCGGTGATCGCGCAGATGCAGCCGCATATGCCTGACCATGTGCATTTCATTGCTGGCCATCCGATCGCGGGTACGGAAAAGTCCGGCCCGGATGCAGGCTTCCCCGGCCTGTTTCAGGGACGTTGGTGCATCTTGACACCGCTCGAAGGAACTGACCCGACAGCGCTGAAGACGTTGCGCAGCTTCTGGGAAGCACTTGGCTCCCGAGTCGACGAGATGGACGCCCAGCATCATGACAAGGTGCTCGCGATCGTGTCCCATCTGCCGCATCTCATAGCCTACAATATTGTCGGCACGGCCGACGATCTTGAGACAGTGACGGAATCGGAAGTTATCAAATATTCCGCCTCCGGCTTCCGCGATTTCACCCGTCTTGCCGCATCAGATCCGACGATGTGGCGCGACGTCTGCCTGCACAATCGCGATGCGATCCTGGAAATGCTGGCGCGTTTCTCGGAAGATCTCGCCTATCTGCAGCGGGCGATCCGCTGGGGCGAGGGCGACAAGATTTTCGAACTCTTTACCCGCACCCGTGCCATCCGCCGCTCGATCGTCCAGGCTGGCCAGGATGTGGATGCGCCGGACTTCGGCCGCCCGCATCCGCTGGAAAAGAAATAGTCTCATGGTGGAGGTCGCAAAGCCGGGCCAGGCGGACAAGGAATGGCTGCTTCGCGAAGATCATCATGTCGGCGAGGCCTGGATTTCGCGCTGCATCGATCTCGGCGAATATCTGATCGCCCGTGAGCAAGGTGAGATTGTCGGCTTCCTGCGCTTCTCCCGCTTCTGGGGCAGGATTCCCTATATGGAAATGATCCGGGTGCTGGATGGCCATCGCCGGTCCGGCGCCGGCACGGCGCTGTTTCTCGCCTGGGAAACGGCGATGCGCGAGAGCGGCGCGCGTCTTTTGATGACTTCGAGCGAGTGCGATGAAAGCCGTCCGCAGGATTGGCATCGCCGCAACGGCTTTTCTGAAACCGGATCGATCGAACTGCCCGGCATCCAGACGGTGCCGGAAGTCTTCTTCCTAAAAAAACTCGATTAAACCGGCGGGATCTTGCCGAGCGGGATGAAGCCGCTCACCGTTGCGTTGCCGTGATCGACGACCAGATCGACCGAAACCTTGTCGCCGCCGCCGGCAAGCGCCTTCAGGAGCTTCGTCGCCGTATCGACGGTCGATGCCACCTCGGGGAAGGCCTCCTTGATGCTTTTGCCCCAGGGCCCGAGCTGCTCGATCTCCAGCTTGAACTTGCCCGAGAGGAAGCCCTGTTCGTCGAAGGCGAAGGGGCCGGAGATGGTCATCACCTTGCCGTCGCCGATATCGGCGACGATGCGGCGAAGCTCGCCCTGAGAGCCGTGGATGCCTTGTTCGTCGGTGCCGTCGATCATTCCGGCCTTGCCAATCAGCGTCAGGTCGGCGCTGGCGGAGAATTTCGGGAAGACCTGCGGCCAGTCCTTGATAACAGCATTGGCGTTTTCGACCGAGATTGCGCCGTCAAGATCCGCTCCGTTCTGCCGCAGGTGGATCTCGGTGCGGGCGGCATCGAAATTGACAGTCTGCCCGGTAAAGGAGGAGATGGCCACGGCCTTCAGCCCGTCGATGACGGTCGAGGTACGATCGATGCCCTGCGCCTTGGTGACGAGGCTCGATTGCAGATTGTCCCATTGGGCATTGACGGTCAGGCCCTGCGCGGTGCGGATCTCGGCCGGGGAGTCGAGTTCCCAGACGATATGGCCGGGGGCATAGACCTGGGCGGCGGAGCGAAGCGCGCCGAAGGTGGCGGAAATACCATTCACATTGTCATCCACATCCACCTTGGAGCAGAAAAGTCCGATGCGGAAAGGAAAGCCGCGGAATTCGATATCGGAGCACTCGCCGCTCACGCCCACTTCGGCACGGGGAGCGATTGCGGTCAGAACGGTCTGTTTCAGCGCAGAGGCCGCATAGAACCAGCCGCCTGTATAGAGAGCGATCACCAGAAGGATAGCGCCGCCCAGCAACCAGAATTTCCTGCCGCTACTGTATTGGCCGCTGCCGGATTGGCTTGACGCTGCCATGATGTTCTCCAATGGTGAGAGCGAAATCTGATTTGATCTGGCGTGCGATATGGACGAATTTTGGGTATTTGGCTACGGCTCGTTGATGTGGAATCCGGGCTTCGAATTCGTCGAGCGGTCGCAAGCCCTGGTTTATGGCTACCGGCGCTCGCTCTGCGTCCGTTCTTTCGTGCATCGCGGCAGCCGCGAAAATCCCGGCCTTGTTCTCGGCCTCGACAGGGGCGGTGCCTGCCGCGGCATGGCGTTTCGCGTCGCACCAGAGAATTGGGACGAGGTGGTCGATTATCTGCGCGCCCGCGAACTCGTCACAAACGTCTATCTGGAACGGCATCTGCCGCTGCAGCTTCCGGATGGTCGCAGCGCGCGGGCGGTCGCCTATGTGGTCGATCGCGCCCATGAGCAATATGCCGGCGCGCTGGATGCGCTTGCCGCCGCGCGGATCGTCAATGTCTCTGTCGGCCAGTCGGGCCCGAACGATGCCTATGTCTTCAATACGCTCGCGCATTTGAAGGAGATGGGCATTCGCGACCAGTGGCTGGAACAGGTGGTCGAGGAAGTCACGCGGCTGCGTGCCGTGGCTTAGATCCTTTCCCAGAAAGGATCTATCTCTTTGTTTTCATGTAATTCCGACGCAAACCGCCGCACGCTTTTGCCGGAATTGCTTCAAGCCGTCGCGGCCTTTGCCTTGCGCAATTCGGCCAGCCGCTCTACCGCCGTCGGCGGCAGCGGCACATGCGGGTTGTGTTCGACCGTGTCGATCAGAAGCTGATCGCTGGCGCTTTCCGTCACGTCGATCAGATGGGCGAAGAAGGCGTCGGGATCCATGCCAGGCATAATGGGCGGCAGGATCTGTACCTTGAAATGACCAGGATAACGCATGGTGCTGCGGCGCGGCCAGAACAGACCGGGATGCATGACGATGGGTACGACCGGGAGCTGCAGGTCGCGATACATGCGGGCGATGCCATATTTGTACATTGGCTCGGCACCCGGTGGGCGTCGCGTGCCCTCGGGATAGATGATGAGCTGGCGGCCGGTGGCGAGTTCTTCCTTGGTGCGCTTCAGTACCTCCACCATCACCTTGCCGCGCGCGCCACGATCGACCGGGATCATGCGCTGCCTCTTGGCGTACCAGCCGAAAAGCGGGATCCACATCAGCTCGCGCTTGAGGATATAGACAGGGTCCTTGAGGTTGGGCAGCAGCGCATAAGTATCCCAGAAGGACTGATGCTTCGGTGAAATGATGTAGCTGCCGTCAGGCAGGTTCTCCAAGCCCTCGATCTCGAAGGTGGTGCCGACGATCACTCGCATCAGCCAGTGGTTCGAGCGCGCCCAGTTCTTGGGAACGTTGTAGGCGAGCTTGCGCGGCGCGATGAAGTAGAAAGGGGAGAGCACGATCATCCTGATGATGAGGTTAGCATAGAAGATCGTGTTGAACAGAACGGAACGCAGGGCGATCATGAAACTTTCCCGAGGCACGGTCACGCCGATCGGCCTACACGATATTGCCTGTCAGAAAAAGCGTCTGATTGCCGAAGCGCGTAAAAGCCTCAGTTCTGATCGGCCAGGCTGGCGGAACGCAGGCCGGTATGGCGCAGGCCGACGATGTTGCGCCCGCCTGCCAGCAGCACCTTGGCATATTCGGCCAGCATGACGCGCAAGGCGTTCGGATCGGTGAACCAATCGCGTGTCTTCAGATCGGAATTGACGACGGGATAGGGAATGAACTCGATGTCAGGATCGACATAGGAGAGTTCGGCGAGACTGCGCGGCATGTGGTAGTTGTTGGTGACGACGAGGATGCTCTTATAACCCTTTGCATGGATCCAGTTCGAGGCTTCCTCGGCGTTTCCGATCGTATCGAGCGCGTCATAGCCGATGTCGACACAGCAGGAAAAGAGATCGGCGGACCCTTGAGTCATCCTGCGGATCTGCTTCGGCGTGGTGGAGGGATGCGCACCAGAGATCAGCAGCCGCCTGCCGGCGCCTTTCTGCAGGAGCTCGACGGCCTGATCGATACGCTGGTAGCCGCCGGTCAGCACGATGATTGCGTCGGCCCGCGGCTCGGCAGGGGGCTTCAGGGTCGTCACCGAATCTGCAAAGCGTAAAAAGCCGACGAAGATCAGCGCGGCGATCAACACGCAGGAAAAGCCCATCCAGCGTAAGACGCGACGGATTGGGCCGCGCCGCGGCGAGACGTTCTCGGGGCGTTCAAGCTCCGGGTCAGGGCGAATCGAATTGCGTGTCGTATGGCCCATCGTCATGAATCGTGATTATACGCTGATTGCGGCGCAGAACAGACGGTTTCATGGCAAAACGGCATGGCTGCTACTAATTCACGATGCCGTCCGCACGCGTCGGATCGGAACGCAATGTATCGATTTCATAGATCGTGCGCATGACGGTGAGCCGCGCCGTCAGCGTCGTCAGCAGTGCGATCACGATCATCGTCGCTAAGATGCCGAGATAGCCGAGGGCGCCAACCGAAAAAGTGCCGAAGAGGGCCGTTGCCTGATCGGTCTCGGGCGTGGCGATCGTCTTGCTTTGCAGGAAGCCGGCGCCGGCGAAAAAGAGGGCGGCCAGTGCACTGCCGATGGCCGAACCCTTGAGGCTGATTTTTAGGAAATGCTTCTGGAATTCCGTTGCGACGAACGAGCTCTCGGCGCCGACAAAATGCAACACTTCGACGATATGGCGGTTGCCCGAGAGCACGCCACGCGTGGCAAAGACTACTGTCAGCACCATGGCAGCGAAAACGAGCAGCAGGATGCCGGTGCCGATCATGACCGTCGTGCGGGCCATCGCTACCAGCCGGTCGACCCAGGTACGGTGGTCATCGAGGAAGGCCTGCGGAATGCTTTCCTTCAGAAGGTCCCGCATTGCCGCAAAGTCGGGTGGATGGCTCTCGTCAATGGTGATGATGACGAGGCGCGGCACGGGAAGTTCCTTGATGTCCAGGCCGCTGCCGAGCCATGGCTCCAGAAGGCGTGCAGTGGCGGCTTCATCGACGATCTGACCACTCTTCGTGCCGACGAAGGTCAGCGCGATATCGCGGGCCTGAACGAGGGCTTTTTCCATGTCCATGTTATCGTCGGGCTTGATCTGAATGGTGACTTCGCGAGAGATCTGGCTTTCCCAGCTCGCCGCCGTCGAGCGAACCATGCTGACGCCGCCGAGCGTCAGGCAGGCAAGGAAGGCCATGATGGCGATGACAACCGTCAGCGCATTGCCCTGAATGTTTGATGGCGGCAGGATCGGTGCCGTGGGGCGCACGCGCATCTCCGGCCGCTTGGGCTGCTGGGCAGGGGCAGCGGCTGGCGCCTTTGCGCGGGTCCTGGTGGGCGTTTTAGTCATAAATATCGAGATGCCCTTCCGAGAGGATCATGCGGCGGGCTTCCACCTGGTCCATCAGCGAGAGATCGTGGGTGGCGATCACCACCGCGGTGCCTAGACGGTTGAGTTCCATGAAGAGGTTCAGAAGGCGTTTGGCCATCGGTGGATCGACGTTGCCGGTCGGCTCGTCGGCGAGCAGCACTTCCGGCCGGTCCATCAGCGCGCGGGCGATTGCGGCACGCTGTTTCTCACCGCCCGAGAGCACCGGCGGCAGCACGTTGATGCGTTCGCCGAGCCCGACCCATTTCAAAAGTTCAAGCACATCGGTCTTGTAGGTGCTTTCATCCTTGCCGCGCACGCGAAGCGGCAGGGCCACATTCTCATAGGTCGTCAGATGGTCGAGGAGACGAAAATCCTGAAAGACGATACCGACGCGGCGGCGCAGCAGCGGCAGTTCCGGCCGCGGGATCTCGGATATGTCGCGCCCAAACATGCGGATCAGGCCGCGGGTCGGCTGCAGCGACATGAAGAGCAGGCGCAGCAGCGTGGTCTTGCCGGCGCCGGACGGGCCAGTCAGAAACTGGAAGGACTTTTTCGGGATGTCGAAAGTCAGGTCCCGGAGAATTTCCGGGCCCATGCCATATCGCAAACCGACATTCTCGAAGTGGATCAACGGGGTAGCTCAGTCTTTCGTGGTTTCACCGCATGACTTGTTAACCAACACCGTTAACAGCAGGTAAATTTTGCCGGAAAGACGCCCGTTTGATGGCGATCTTTGCGAAGCATTAACCATTGAAATTTACGACTGGGCTGGATTCGTTTCAATGCCAAGATTGTCTTGGGCAGCGAAACCATGTGGACATCCGAGAGGTCGCCACCATGGAAGCATCCTCCTTCAGACGACCGGCCGCTGGCCGGGCCTATGATTTTCTGCCGCCGGAGCGGGTTATCCGCCAACCGCGCCGCATGCCGCGCAGGGATGACGTTGCCGATGCCGAATTCGTTGTCGTCGGCAAGGCGCGGCCGCAAGGTGCATCTGCCGGTGCCCGCGACGCGACCCGAAACGACAATCGTCGTCGTAGTGTCCCGCCCAAGACCCAGCCTCCGGTCTTGCTTGCCACCGCTGCTGCGGTCTTGCGTGGCATGGAGGTCTGGCTGCAACAGGCGTCGCTGCGGGGCTTTGCGGCACTGGTGATCTCGCTCTTCGTGCTGGTCTTCGGGCTTGCCGGCGGATTTTCCGGTCTTTCGAAGAGTGGAGCGTCGCCGGCTACTACGCTCCACTTCTCGCATGTGACGATTACCCCGCGCGACGCCAATGGCATGCGCATCCTGCTGATCAACGGCATCATCGAGAACGAAAGCGGCGTCACACAACAGGTCAAGCCGATCCGCGCCGATCTCGTCGCCGACGAGCGATTGACCGCCAGCATCGTCATCGCGCCGCCGACGGATGCCATTTATGCCGGCCAGAGCCGCGGCTTTTCGGCCCGCGTGCAGCATGCCGGCGGCAAGGTGCCGGATATCAGGCTTTCGTTCATGCCTTGAGCGCCGAGGCGCGTTTTTGGGTTGATCGATGGGAAAAACCTGTCTCTCCGGGGTGTTTCGCCGGAATTAATGTGCTAACGGCTTACCCTTCATTTTACGGAGCAAGCCTTTATGCCTGTCGTGCGCGGAAAAAACATCGAGCCGCTCTTCACTGCCGAGCAGATCGCCGAGCGCAATCATTCCATGGCGCAGGATATCGCCGCCGGCCCGACGAAGGACCTGCTGGTCATCGCCGTGCTCAAGGGCTCCTTCATTTTTGCGGCCGACCTGCTGCGCGCTCTGCATGATACCGGCCTTGCTCCTGAGGTCGAGTTCATCACGCTTTCGAGCTATGGCGCGGGCACGGTTTCGCAGGGCGTGCGCATCGTCAAGGATATCGACAGCGACGTAAAGGACCGTGATGTCCTGCTGATCGACGACATTCTCGAATCCGGCCGTACGCTGCGGTTTGCCAAGGAATTGCTCTATGAACGCGGCGCGCGCAACGTGACGATCGCCGTACTGCTCGACAAGCGGGTCAAGCGCAAGGAAGAGCTGGAAGCGGACTATGTTGGCTTCGAATGCCCCGACTATTTCGTTGTCGGCTACGGCATGGACGTCGCCTATGCCTTCCGCGAGCTCCCCTTCGTCGGCGTGGTTACCGGTGACGCGTAAGGCGTCCTGCTTCAAGACGGCTTGTTAACCATTCCGTCGATCGGCTTGGCATGTTTACCGATCGCTAGGGAACCGCATGCGATCTCCGTCGCGGGGCATGACGACGGAGCAATGCACAGATGGCAAAAATTCTGATCACGGAAGATGAGGATTCCCTTCGTACTTTCGTAGCCCGGGCACTACGCCTTGACGGTCATGAGACCGATGAAGCCGCCGATGGGGCGGAAGGGCTGGAAAAGCTGAAGGGTGGCAGCTACGATCTGCTGCTTTCCGATATCCGTATGCCGGTCATGGACGGCATCGAACTGGCGCATCAGGCGAAGGACGCCTTTCCGGCGCTGAAAATCCTGCTGATGACGGGCTATGCCGAACAGCGCGAACGGGCCGACGACCTCGCCGCAAAAATCATCGATGTCGTGCCTAAGCCGTTCGCGTTGCCGGACATCCGCAAGGCCGTAGCACGGGCGCTAGTGGCCTGACGTTTATGGCCCGGGCGTGCCTCCAAGGCACGCCAAAAGCCTCATCCTCCCAGCATCACTGAATATCCAGCAGCCGTTCGAGATATTGTCGCTCGATCGCCTGGGTCGGATTGTTGCCGAGCTTTTCGCGGATAGCGTCGAGAATCTCTCGGGCGCGCTGAACGTCGATCTCGTCGGGTATCTTCACGTCGTTGTTCATATCCGGCCCGAGGTCGGTCTGGCGCGGACGGCCGAGCGGATCACGGCCGTTCTGGTTGCCCTGGCCAAGCTGGCCGTTCGGGCCCTGCTGTCCTTGTTGACCCTGCTGGGCCTGCATCATCTGGCTCATCATGTCACGTGCGCCCTGACGCAGCGCTTCGAGAGCCCGGCCCTGGCCTTCCACGGCACTGCTGCCGTTGCCCTGGCCGAGGTCACGGCCGGCACCTTCCATTTCGCGCTGTGCCTGACCGAAGCCTTCGCCTGGCTTCATACCCATATCGCCAAGGCTCTTCTGCAGTTCCTGCAACTGCTTGCCGAGCGCGTCCTGCTGGCCACGGAGCTGCTTTAACGCTTCGCGCAGTTGCTCGGCCGTCATCTGGTCGCCGGGCTGTTGGCCTTGCTGCTCCTGCTGGCCCTGCTGTTGTTGCTGCTGGCCTTCCTCGCCCGGCATCATGTCGTCCATGTTGGGATCGCCACGCTGCATGCGGTCGCGAAGCTGCTGGTCGAGGCGGAAAGTCTCCTCCATCAGCTTCTGCTGGTCGCGCAGGATCTGGCCGAGCTTGTTCATCTGCTGAGTCAGTTGGCTGTTTTCCTGCTGCTGGCCGCGCTGCGGGCGAGCGGTCTGCAGGTTGTTCATCAGCCGCTGCAGATCGGAGAGCATCTGCTGGGCGGCATCGCGATTGCCGGAGCGTGCCAGGTTTTCGATCTGGTCCATCATGCGCTGGAGATCCTGCTGGCGCAGGAAATTCTGGGCATTCTGGTTCGGCTGCATCGGCATGTTCTGCAGGCGTTGGGCGAGCTCGTTCATATAATCCTGCATCGCCTTGCGCAGCTCATCCATCAATTTCTTGATTTCGGCGTCCGGAGCATTGCGGTTCAGCGCATCGGCAAGGTTCTGCTGGGCGTCGCGCAGTCGCCGTTCGGCCAGCGAAAGATCACCTTCCTCGATGCCAAGGGCGATGTCCCAGAGATGCTGGGCTGTATCCTTGAGCTGTTCATCACCCTTGGCGAGCTTCATGCGGGTCAGCGCGGACTCGATCAGCAGGTAGTGGGTGGTGTTCGGGATGGTCTCCTCGGGCCGGATCGTCAGGGCTTCGTTGAGCGCGATCGCCTCGGGCATCTTACGGGTATCGAGAGCGAAGGTCTGGCGCTCTTCGGCGACGGCCGCAGCCAGTGGCTCGCTGAACGGACGCGACGGCATGATCATCTCATAGGGCGGGCTGCGGCCCGTCTGCCCGGCGGCATCCTTGGCGACGAGGGTGATGCGCACGCGTTTGCCGGCCAGCGGATGTTCGGTCAGGTTCTTGCTCGTCAGACCCTTGCCGTCACGGGCGTTGCGACGGGGAATGTCCAGCCGGAATTCCGGCAGCGGATAGAGCGGCGTTGCGGCCGGATCGGATTCGACCGGTAGGATCTCGGCATGAGCCTCCTGCACGCCGTAATCGTCTTTCACCGTAAAGCCGATTTCCAACGCGCCGTTGACGGCGCGGCGCGGCATGCCGTCGAAGGCGATTTCCGGCGCCTTGTCGGGGAGCACGTCGAAAGCCCAGGTGCGGCCGTTTGCCTGCAGTGCGCCATTCTCCTCGAGCTTCATGATGTGCGTCTGCGCCATCAGCTGAGGTGCGACTGGAACGCCCGAAGCCTGTTGGGCATCGGCATTTGCGGCCGGCTGCTGCGGCCGGGTGTCTTCCTGAACAGCGATTTCCTGGCTTTCGCCATTGGCCTTCCTGAACAGCACCTTCTCGGCCGATTGGCCGCCGCTGACGCGCACCGTCAGGCTGGAAAACTGCGGAACACCGATTGGCGCCTGTTCACTGCCATCGGCCGTCAGATAGATCGGCGCGCGGCCGGTATAGGGGGGCGGGGTCACCCATGCGTCGACACGCACGGCCGGATTGCTCGTAACCTGTGCGGGGGCAGGCTGAAATGCGTCGGCGACGGAGCCGCCGTTGATGGACAGCGAATAACCAAACGCTGTGACAACAAGCAGCGCCGGAATGGCACGCAACGCGAAGCGGTCGTGCCGGGCGATATCGGGTCGCGGCATGCCGGCGTCCAATGTCGCGATCTTCCGCGCCATGCGCGTCTGGTGTTCACGCCACAAGGCGCGGGAGAAGGGCGTATCGAAGGCGGGCTCATCTTCCTGCACCATGACCGGCTGATGCGGCAGGCCGTTGCGCTCTTCCAGCATGCGGTCGGCGTCGACAACCTGTGGCCAGCGAAGATTGCGGAACGGCAGCAGGGAAACAAGGAAGCCGGCAGCAAAGGCGATCAGGAGCAGGACACGCAGCCAGTCCGGTACAAAGCGGAAGAAGCCGAACCAGGAGATCGAGAGATAAATCGCAATGACGGAAAGGGCGGGCACCAGCAACGGAAGGATCTGCTCGGCAAAAAGCACGATCCGGGCCAGGAAGCGTTTTGCCGCCACCAGCCGCGCAAGAGAGGGTTGAAGCGCGAATGCGCCTTTCTTCTGCCTTGCGGGGCTTGTCATCAATCCGGTCTCCGCGATCTGGTGTTCAGGGAACAGAGGGCGCTTCCGGCGATTGCTGGGCAATACGCTCACGAAAGAAAAGGATAACACTCTTTGTGGCGAAGGCGAGGGCGAGCACCCGTCAATACCGGTTTTTCCCGTGTGGTCGCCAAAAAGTGATTGCGACTTTTAGTCCAGCCAGGCCGGAACGGAATCGAGACCGATCAGCTCCGAATAGGTGCGGCGAGGACGAACCACATGGAATTCGTCACCCTTGACCAGGACTTCAGGCACCAGAAGGCGGCTGTTATAGGTGCCGGCCTGGACTGCGCCATAGGCGCCGGCAGTGCCGACGGCCAGGAGGTCGCCGGGCTTCGGGGGCGCCATTTCCCGGTCGAGCGCGAGGTAATCGCCAGTCTCGCAGACGGGGCCGACGACATCGGCGCGGATGCGCGGCGCATTGGCGGCCGAAATCACTACGGGGCGGATCTCGTGATAGGCCTCATAGAGTGTCGGGCGGATAAGGTCGTTCATCGCGCCGTCGACGATCACAAAGGTCTTCTCGCCGCCATCCTTCACATAGATGACTTCGGTCACGAGGATACCGGCATTGCCGACGATCAGGCGGCCAGGCTCGGTAATGATCTTGCAGTTCAGAGCGCGAAGCTGGTTCTTGACGATCGCGGCATAGGCGTCCGGCAGTGGCGGCGGGTTGTTGTCGTCCTTGTAGGGAATGCCGAGACCGCCGCCGATGTCGACGTGGTGGATGTTATGGCCGTCGGCGCGCAGCGTGTTGACCAGATCGTGCAGCAGCTTGAAGGCATCGTCGAAGGGCTGCAGCTCAGTGATCTGGCTGCCGATATGCATGTCGATGCCGGTTACTTCGATGCCGGGCAGGCTGGCGGCGCGGGCATAGATGGCCCGGGCGCGCTCCCAGGAGATGCCGAACTTGTTTTCCTTCTTGCCGGTCGAAATTTTCGCATGGGTGCGGGCATCGACATCGGGATTGATGCGGAAGGAAACAGGTGCCTTCTTGCCGGCGCGCACGGCACGCTGATTGAGGACTTCGAGTTCCGGTTCGGATTCGACATTGAAGCAGTAGATGCCGGCTTCGAGTGCGTAGTCCATCTCATTCGGTGTTTTGCCGACGCCGGAAAACATGATGCGATTGGCGGGTATTCCGGCTGCAAGCGCGCGACGCAACTCGCCTTCGGAAACCACATCGATGCCGGCACCGAGCCGGCCGAGCGTCTTCAGCACGGCCTGGTTCGAATTGGCCTTCATTGCATAGCAGACCATGGAATCGACATCGCCGAAGGCTTCGGAGAAGACCCGGTAATGGCGCTCGAGCGTTGCTGTCGAATAGACGTAGAAGGGCGTGCCGACCGCCTTGGCGATCTCGGGAACGGGAACGTTCTCGGCGTAGAGAATGCCGTCGCGGTACTCGAAATGGTTCACGGTAGCCGGGCCTTAGAGAAGAGGATCGAGAATGAAGGGCTTATCGACGGTGCCGGGTTGTTTCGTCGGCTTGGAGATATCGCCGCCCTTCGTTGCATTGGCGCTCGGCGGATCGAGGTCGCCCTTGCGGCCGCATCCGGCAACGGCAAGGCCGATGACGGCAAAAACCACCGTAAGGCGGATGAAATGCGGCAAGCTCATCTGCATGAATATCCTCATTCGGGCACGGGGCACTGGCTGGCATCTTCATAGCGAAGTTTATCAGCCTTGTGCACCCCGATTGTTGAAGCTTCGGCCTGTGTGCATTTCCGGGTGGCGAACGGTCGCCATTTCACCCGGAAATGCCTTAATTGCGAGCGCGCCAATAGGCGATCTGCTTCCTGACTTCCGAAGGTGCTGTGCCGCCGAAGCTTTTGCGGCTGGCGACCGAAGCTTCGACCGTCAGCACGTCATAGACCTTGTCGGTGATGGCGAGATTGATTGCCTGCAGATCGGCGAGCGGAAGCTCCGAGAGATCGCAGCCCTTGCTTTCGGCAAGTGCGACGGCGCGGCCGGTGACGTGGTGGGCGTCGCGGAAGGGAAGGCCTGCCTCACGCACTAGCCAGTCGGCGAGATCCGTCGCGGTCGAATAACCGGATCCGGCAGCCGCTTTCATGCGTGCCGTATTGATGGTCATGTCGCGCACCATGCCGGTCATGGCGGCAATCGCGAGTTCCAGGCTTTCGGCAGCGTCGAAGACCTGTTCCTTGTCTTCCTGCATGTCCTTGGAATAGGCGAGCGGCAGGCCCTTCATGATCGTCAGCAGTGCGATCAGCGAGCCGTTGATACGGCCGGTCTTGGCGCGCACCAGTTCAGCCGCATCGGGGTTCTTCTTCTGCGGCATGATGGAGGAACCGGTGGAGAAGGCGTCGGAGAGGCGCACGAAGCCGAATTGCGGCGTCGACCAGATGACGATCTCTTCAGCGAGGCGCGACAGATGCACGGAGCAGATCGCCGCAATCGCCAGGAATTCGATGGCGAAGTCGCGATCGGAAACGGTGTCGATCGAGTTGCGGGTCGGTTCGCGGAAACCAAGTGCCTTTGCCGTCATGTGACGGTCAATCGGATAGCCGGTGCCGGCAAGCGCCGCTGCACCGATCGGGCTTTCGTCCAGATGTTCGATCGCATGGCGAACGCGGGAACGATCGCGGCCGAACATTTCCACATAGGCCATGCAGTGATGGCCGAAGGTGACCGGCTGGGCGGTCTGCAGATGCGTGAAGCCGGGCATGACGCTGTCTGCATGTTCCTCGGCACGGTCGAGGAAGGCTGCAATCAGGTTCGTCAGCATGGCCTCGGTCTTCTGCAGCTCTTCCTTCACCCAGAGGCGGAAGTCGAGCGCTACCTGGTCATTGCGCGAGCGGGCAGTGTGAAGGCGACCGGCGGCGGGGCCGATCAGGGTCGCAAGCCTGGCCTCGACATTCATGTGAATGTCTTCGAGTTGACGAGAGAACTCGAAATTGCCGCTTTCGATTTCTGACAGGATCGTGTTTAGCCCGTGAACGATCTTGTCCTTATCGTCTGATGAAATGATGCCTTGATGAGCGAGCATCGTGGCGTGGGCGATCGATCCGCGGATATCCTGGGCAAACAGCTTCTTGTCGAAACCGATCGAGGCATTTATCTCCTCCATGATCGCATCGGGGCCGGAGGCGAAACGTCCGCCCCACATCTGGTTGGAGGATTTGGTGTCCGTGTTGTCCTCGGCCATGGAAGATGCCCGTCCTGGAGAATGAAATGACGACGAAAAAACCCTTCGGCCTGCCGTCCGTGAAACTGATCGCAATCGCTGCCGTTGCTGGCATCGTTGCCGGTGCGGCAGCGGTATACGTGAAGGAGACGGGCATTGGCAATGGCGTCAGTGGTACGGCCTCGGCCGAATGCCCGCTGACGAAGGAGCGCGCCGTCAACCTGACGCCGCTCATGAAGGGGCAGGTCGCCGCGATGGTTGCTGCCAATCAGCCGAGGAAGCTCGAAACCGTCGCCTTCAACGGCCCTGACGGCAAGCCGATGACGCTCGATCATTTCGCTGGCAAGACGGTGCTTCTCAATCTCTGGGCCACTTGGTGTGTGCCCTGCCGCGAGGAGATGCCGGCGCTGAATGCGCTGGAGAAGGAGATGGGCAGCGACAAGTTCCAGGTCGTGCCCGTCAATATCGACACGGGTGACGATGAGAAGCCGAAGGCGTTTCTCAGCGAAATCGGTGTGGATGCTTTGCAGCTCTACCGTGACAATACGATCGGTGTTTTCAACAGCCTGAAGAAGGAAGGCCTGGCCTTCGGTCTTCCGGTGACGCTGCTGATCGATGACAAGGGTTGCCTGATCTCAGCCATGAATGGTCCGGCCGCCTGGGACAGCGAAGACGCCAAGGCGTTGATCAAGGGTGCTGTCCGGTCGTAAGACTGCCGGTCAGGAGTCACCGGATCCGCGGATGAGGAAGACACCCGCAAGTCCGATGAGGACGCAGCACTGCAGTAGAAACATCGGCAATTCGCTCGACATGGTATTTCCTCCCGTTCACGGCAAGGAAAGCACTTCGCGGGCGTTTGTTCCATTCGCCCGTTCAGGCGATGGCCCGGCTTAGCGGGTCGGAACAGGTGTTTCGCCACGATAGTCGTAGAAGCCGCGGCCGGATTTGCGGCCGAGCCAGCCGGCTTCAACATATTTCACTAGTAGCGGGCAAGGGCGGTATTTGCTGTCGGCGAGGCCGTCATGCAACACCTGCATGATCGACAGGCAAGTATCGAGGCCGATGAAATCGGCAAGCTGCAGCGGGCCCATCGGATGGTTGGCGCCGAGCTTCATAGCGGTATCGATGGCATCGACCGTACCGACACCTTCGTACAGCGTGTAGATCGCTTCGTTGATCATCGGCAGCAGGATGCGGTTGACGATGAAGGCCGGGAAATCCTCGGCGACCGTGACGGTCTTTTCCAGCGATGCGACGAATTCCCTGGCGGCAGAGAAGGTTGCTTCCTCAGTCGCGATGCCGCGCACCAGCTCCACGAGCTTCATGACCGGAACCGGGTTCATGAAGTGGATGCCCATGAAGCGCTCGGGGCGGTCTGTCGCGGCCGCAAGGCGTGTGATCGACAGCGAGGAGGTGTTGGTGGCAAGGATCGCTTCCGGCTTCAGTACCGGACAGACCTGCGCATAAATCTTGCGCTTGACGCTTTCATCCTCGGTCGCCGCCTCGATCACAAGATCGGAGCGGGCGAGATCGTTGACATCGGCTGAGCCGGTAATGCACGCAAGCGCTGCACTGCGCTCTTCATCGGTCATCTTGCCGTTCGTCACCTGACGCGCAAAATTGCCGTTGATGGTGGCAAGGCCGGACTCGATACGATCCTGCGACAGATCGTAGATGTGAACCTTGTATCCTGCGGCGGCCGAAACATGTGCGATGCCGCAGCCCATCTGGCCCGCACCGATGATACCAATATTCTTCAACACCGCGCTCATCTCCAACCCCCGCCCGGCATACACCCCCGCGCTGCCGGTATTTTTATATGAAATTGCCGGACGAAAGATCGCCCGGCAAAAGTAGTAGACCGATAGAAGACAATTTTCCAGTCATTCGCAAGTGCGAAAAGAAGGCAATCTGCCCGATCAGAGGGCTTTTTCGAGCTCCGGCAGGACGTCGAAGAGATCGGCGACAAGTCCATAGTCGGCAATCTGAAAGATCGGAGCTTCCTCGTCCTTGTTGATCGCAACGATAACCTTCGAGTCCTTCATGCCGGCGAGATGCTGGATGGCGCCAGAGATGCCGCAGGCAATATAGAGCTGCGGGGCGACGACCTTGCCGGTCTGGCCGACCTGCCAGTCGTTCGGGGCGTAGCCGGCATCGACGGCGGCACGGGAAGCACCGACGGCTGCACCGAGCTTGTCGGCGACCGGCAGGATGACTTCCTTGAACTTTTCGGCGGAGCCGAGCGCGCGACCGCCGGAAATGATGATCTTGGCGGAGGTCAGTTCCGGTCGCTCGGAGGCCGACAGCGCGTCGGACACGAAATTCGAAAGACCCGGATCAGAAACGGCCGGAATCACGTCGACGGCAGCCGAACCGCCCTCGGAAGCCGATGCGAAAGAGGCGGTGCGCACGGTGATGACCTTCTTGGCGTCGGTCGCCTGCACCGTCTGGATCGCATTGCCGGCATAGATCGGGCGCTTGAAGGTGTCGGGCGAAACCACTTCGATGATTTCGGAGACCTGGGCGGCGTCGAGGAGTGCTGCGACACGCGGCATGACGTTCTTGCCGGTGGAGGTGGCGGCGGTGACGATCGTGTCGTAGCTGCCGGCCAGTGAAACGATCAGGTCGGCGAGCGGTTCGGCAAGGTTGTTGGCGAGCTCGTCGCTTTCGGCGAGCAGCACCTTAGAGACACCGGAGAGCTTGGCAGCTGCGTCGGCGGCGGCTTTTGCACCCTTGCCGGCGACGAGAACGTGGATGTCACCACCGATCTGAGACGCAGCCGTCAGGGCCTTGGCAGTCTGGTCGGAAAGGCTCGCGTTGTCGTGGTCAGCCAGAAGAAGAATGGCCATTATCGTGTTCTCCCTTTCCAGATCTCAGAGTACGCCGGCTTCGTTCTTGAGCTTGTCGACAAGCTCGGCGACCGACTTCACCTTCACGCCTGCCTTGCGGCCCGACGGTTCTTCCGTTTTCAGCACCTTGAGGCGCGGCGCGGTGGAGACGCCGAAATCAGCCGGGCTCTTCTTGTCGAGCGGCTTCTTCTTCGCCTTCATGATGTTTGGCAGCGTTGCGTAGCGCGGCTCGTTCAAGCGCAGGTCGGTCGTCACGACGGCCGGAAGCTTGACCTTGATCGTCTGCAGGCCACCGTCGATCTCACGGGTGACAGTGGCGCTATCGCCGGCGATCTCGACCTTGGAGGCGAAGGTCGCCTGGGCGGCGCCGAGAAGGGCTGCAAGCATCTGGCCGGTCTGGTTGCTATCATCGTCGATCGCCTGCTTGCCGACGATGATCAGGCCTGGCTTTTCGGCGTCGGCAACACCCTTGAGGATCTTTGCGACGGCGAGCGGCTCGACGGCGTCATCGGTCTCGACGAGGATGGCGCGGTCGGCACCCATGGCGAGCGCGGTGCGCAAAGTTTCTTCGGCCTTGGCCGGGCCGATCGAGACGACGACCACTTCCTCGGCCTTGCCGGCTTCCTTCAGGCGAAGGGCCTCCTCAACCGAAATCTCGTCGAACGGGTTCATCGACATCTTGACGTTGGCAAGGTCGACGCCCGATCCATCCGGCTTGACGCGGATCTTCACGTTGTAATCGACAACGCGCTTGACTGGGACGAGAATTTTCATGGGGTCCTTCCTTCGAACAGAGATGGGCCTTCAACAGAGACTTCTGGGAAAATGCGCGCTTGGACGCTGCTCCGATTGTCGAATGGCGACATGGATACGCGTTTTTCCTCCAAATACAACGCTTCCGTAACGCAGCCAGTCGATTTGGATGGCAATATATTAACGTTTACGTTCACGTCAATATTAAAGCTTGTCCCGTCCCCAGGGCAGGCGCGGCGGCACGGGCATGCCGGAGGCGGTGACACGGATGGGGACCGGCCGATCGCGAACGGCACGTGGTGTGACGATCTGCCGGTCGAAGAGCGGCACGCCCGGCCGGCGCAGGATCAGAATGAGCAGGGCGCCAGCGATGATGCCGCCGACATGCGCGCCCCACGAGACGTTACCGTCAGGATCGACCAACAGCATGAAAAACTGCTGACCAACCCAGAGCAGGAGTGGGATGAAGGCCGGCAGCGGCAATGGTACGCGGAAAAAGACCAGCACCCAGACCCGCACGCGCGGATGCAGCATCAGATAGGCCGCCACCACGCCGGAAATTGCGCCCGATGCACCGACGAGAGGCGCTTCCGATGTCGTCGACAGCAGACCGTGGCAAAGGGCACCGGCGGCAGCGCAGGCGAGGTAGAAGATGAGGAAACGCAGATGTCCCATTGCATCCTCGACATTGTCGCCGAAGACCCAGAGGAAGATCATGTTGCCGGCAAGATGCCAGAAGCCTGTGTGGATGAAGGAATAGGTGATGTAGGTGGCAGCTTCCGGCACGATCTCCAGTCCTGGCGCCAGCATCGCATGGCCGAAGATGATAGCCGGGATATAGCCGAGGCCGATGGTTGCCGCCTGCGCGACTTGATCGCTTTCGACTGCCGTGAAGATCCAGGCGGCGATGTTCGCCGCCATCAGCCCGAGTGTGACCCACTGAACCCTAATGTGTTTCAGCGTGTTGGCATCGTGCAGCGGTATGAACATGAAGGCCTGCCCCCGGGCGATCGTGACGGCTGCGAACCTACCTGTTTTTTCCGGGAACCCAAAGCACATCTGCCTTGCCGCCATTATTTGCATGACGGGAAGCTACGAACAGGAAATCGGAGAGGCGGTTGACGTATTGAAGTGCTGCGGCGCTGACGATTTCTCCGTCGCTTCGGGCAAGCGCCACCATCAGCCGTTCGGCGCGGCGTGCGATCGTGCGGGCGAGGTGCAGATGGGCGGCCGCGGCGCTGCCGCCAGGCAAAACGAAGGATTTCAGCGGCTGCAGTTCGGCATTCAGCCTGTCGATATCCTGCTCCAGCCGTGTGACCTGGCTTTCGACGATGCGCAGCGGCTCGTAAGCCGGCGGCTCAGCGGTTTCAGGCGTGGCCAGATCGGCGCCGAGATCGAAGAGGTCGTTCTGGATCAGCGCCAGCATGGCGTCGAGTTCGGCTAGGTCTGCCGTATGCAGCCTTGCGACGCCGATCGCCGAATTGGTTTCGTCGATGGTTCCGTAGGCCTCGACGCGCGTATCGTGTTTGGCGCGGCGCTGGCCGGAGACCAGCGCGGTCGTGCCGTCATCGCCGGTTCTGGTGTAGATCTTGTTGAGCTTTACCATCGCCGGCTCGCAGATCAGCTCGGGCGTCCGCCGCCGGTCAGCCAGAGCGTCAGCATGATCAGGATGACGGCGATCGCCTGCAGCAGCACGCGCAGCTGCATCAGCTTGTTGGAAAGGTTCGCATCGCCACCCTTCATCATGTTGAACAGGCCGCGGATCAGTACGAGGGCGACGAGGCCCATGACGATGATCGCGATGACGTAGGTGACTGTGGACATGGCAGTCTCTTTTCTTCTTCAGTCCGTCCAGCGCATCAGGCGGTAGAAGAGATTGGCCGGAAGCAGCCTCTTCAACAATATGCCCTGTTTAGCCGGAATCGTTACGGGATAATGTGGCTTCGGATTTTTCGAGTTCAATGCACGCGTCAATACTGCATAGACCGCCTCGGGGCCAAGTTTGTGGCGGTTGACCGGGCCCGAGCCTTCAAGGCGGGCAAGCTGTCTGCGGTATTCGACCGCATGGGGCGAGTTTTCCAGGTCGACATGTTCTTTGATCTTTACCAGCGCGTTTGCCGTAAAGCGGCTGGTGATCGGTCCCGGCTCAATCAGGCTCACATGAATGCCGCTTCCCTGCAGTTCCATGCGCAGGGTGATGCTCAAGCCTTCGAGCGCGAATTTCGAGGCCGTGTAGGCGCCGCGATAGCGGTAGGGCACGAGGCCGAGAATTGAGGAACATTGCACGATGCGCCCCTGGCCGTGCCGGCGCATGAAGGGAATGACCAGCCTGGTCAGCTCGTGCCAGCCAAAGACATTGGTCTCGAACTGGTCGCGCAGCGCCTGCGTCGACAAATCTTCTACCGCTCCCGGCTGCCCATAGGCGCCATTGTTGAACAGTGCATCGATCCTGCCTCCGCTGCGCTCGGCCACTGCACTCACCAGTGCCGAGATCGTCTCGGGCTGTGTGTAGTCCATTAGGAAAGCTTCGATGCCGTCTGCTTCAAGCGACGACAGATCCTCGACCTTGCGTACTGTGGCGAAGACACGCCAGCCGCCCGCTTTCAGGGCGCGCGCGCAATAAGCGCCGATGCCGGAAGAGCATCCGGTCACGACGATGGTGCGCTGATCGGCCATTCAATGATTCCTGTACAAAGTGGGACTCGTTTCCCATATTCGCGGGAAGGATACAATTGGGAAGCCGAATGCCGAAATTCCTGCGCACGCTCTATGATGTGGTCTACGATGCCATCTGCCATCTCATCGAGGACGACGGCTTTGCCATGGCAAGCCATGTGGCGCTTTCCACTCTGCTTGCGGTCTTTCCCTTCCTGATCTTCGGCACTGCGCTTGCCAATTTTCTTGGCGCCGACCAGTTTTCCACCACGGCCATCCATCTGATCTTTGATACATGGCCGGAAGCCATCGCCAAGCCGCTGGCCGACCAGGTGGTGCAGGTGTTGACGATCCCTCGCGGCGGGCTGCTGACCATCTCTGTGCTTGCAGCTGCCTATTTCGCCTCGAACGGTGTCGAGGCGCTCAGAATCTCGTTGAATCGTGCTTATCGCGTGCAAGAGACACGGCCCTGGTACTTCACGCGCCTTGCCAGCCTTGGCTATGTCTTCATCGCTGTGATCATCTTTGCGGCCATCAGCATTCTGCTCGTGGCAGTTCCTGTTGGTCTTGACTATGCGCGCGACTGGCTGCTGCATAACGACACGCTCGAATGGCTTCCCGTCACGATCCGTCAATGGTTGCCCATTATCGTCGACACACTCGAAATTGTTTTCAGCTGGCGCATTTATGGCACGCTCGTCATGCTGACGATTGCCCTGCTTGTCGTCCATCTCTGGTTACCCGCCGGCAAGCGTCGCGTTTTCGACGTCGTTCCAGGCGTGTTTCTGACCTTGGTGCTCTGGCTCGTCGGCGCGCTGATCTTTGCCTATTATCTTGCGACCTTTGCCAATTACACGGCCACCTATGCCGGTCTGGCATCTGTCATGATCGTGCTGATCTTTCTCTACATGGTGGGTGTCATCTTCATCGTGGGCGCGGAGATCAATGCGGCGCTCATGAAGTTCCGGGTGCTGCGCAATTTCTCGCGAACTTTCTCGGTGGTCGGACGTGACCACACTGCTGATTCAAAGTCCGACAAGACGGCGAATATCGGCAGCTGACAGCCCTTTGGCACGCAGCTCCGCAAGGCCGGTATCACCCTCGCTCTTGGAAAGCTTGCGGCCATCTGCATCCACGACGAGGCGATGATGATAGTAGACGGGCTGCGGCAGGTTGAGCAGGTTTTGCAGCAGCCTGTGCACCGAGGTGGCGTGGAAGAGGTCGAGACCGCGCACGACATGGGTCACGCCCTGCAGCGCATCATCGATGACCACGGAGAGATGATAGCTCGAGGGCGCATCCGAGCGTGAGAGAACGACGTCGCCCCAAGCGGCGGGCTCTGCCAGGATTTCGCCCTTTCGTTCATCGCCGGTCTCTATCCAAAACAGCGGTTCGCCGATCAGATCCAGTGCCCTGTTCATGTTGAGCCGCCATGCATGTTTGAGACCGGAGACCAGCATCGTATCGCGTTCTTCATCGCTGCGGTCACGGTCGTCGGCTGGATAGTGCGGCGTGCCATCCGGATCTCGCGGCCAGGACTCACCCATTCTCTCATAGGCGGCGACGCGTGTTTTGACCTCGCTGCGCGTCAGGAAGGAGGGATAGACCAGTCCGCGTTCGATCAGTGAATGAAGGGCTGCCTGGTATTCGGAGAAATGTTCCTGCTGGCGACGGACCGGCTGTTCCCATTCAATGCCCAGCCACTGGAGATCGGCGTAGATACCGGCCTCGAATTCGGGCGTGCAGCGCGTCAGATCGATGTCTTCGATACGCAGCAGCAGCCGTCCGTCTGCGGCCCTGGCCATGTCGTCGTTCAGGAAAGCCGACAGCGCGTGACCGAGATGCAGAGGCCCATTGGGGCTCGGGGCGAAACGGAAGACGGGTTTTTGACGCGGAGTCGTGATCATGCTTTCTTCTGGCATGGATTTGAAGCGATCGCGAGGCAAGGTGCGGGTCATCAGCAATGAAAAGGATATTGAAGAGGGGCTTGCCGCTCTTCTCGTTCTCGATCCACGGCTCGTGCCGATTGCCAGTGAGGCCGGCCCTGTCCCGCTGAGGCTGCGCGAGCCGGGCTTTGCCGGCCTTGCTCATATCATCGTTTCGCAGATGGTGTCGCGCGCCAGCGCCGAGGCGATCTGGCGGCGGATGCAGCCGGCGAGCGGACTGCTAAGCGCGGAATCTTACATATTGCTTCATCCAGATGCCTGGCGCGAGTTTGGGCTATCGCGCGCCAAGGCCGATACGTTGACGCGGACTGCGCAGGCGGTCGCATCCGGACGAATCAATTTGCAGACCCTGGTCCAGAAACCGCCTGGCGAAGCGCTCGCAGAACTGACGGCTCAGAAGGGAATCGGGCCATGGACGGCAGAGGTCTATCTGATGTTCTGCGGCGGCCATGTGGACGTGTTTCCTGCGGGTGACGTGGCGCTTCAGGCGGCGGTTGCTGCGGCATTCGGTCTCGCTGAACGCCCGCAAGCCAAAGTACTTACAGGGCTTGCGGAAATCTGGTCACCCTGGCGCTCGGTCGCAGCCCGGCTTTTCTGGGCTTATTACGCCGCAAAAATGCGTCGCGACGTGCTGCCGATCGGCTAATGGACACCTTCCCTCAATTTGCCTTTATCCCCTGAATTTATTGGACTTCACAATCCTGTAACAACCGGCCTAATATACAGGTGCAGATGCCGAATCGATCCAGGAGGGCTCCTTGACGATTGCAGTCTCACCACAGGCCCTGCCAGCGCTCGTCCTGAACGCTGACTACCGGCCACTGAGTTATTACCCCTTGTCGCTCTGGTCCTGGCAGGACGCGATCAAGGCGGTATTTCTCGACCGTGTGAACATTATCGCGGAATATGAGCATGAGGTTTCCTCACCGAGCTTCTCGATGCGGCTGCCGAGTGTCGTGTGCCTAAAAACTTACGTTCAGCCGTCCCGCAATCCCGCCTTTACCCGCTTCAACGTCTTCCTGCGCGACAGGTTCGAGTGCCAGTATTGCGGCGCTCATGACGATCTGACCTTCGACCACGTTATCCCGCGCGCTCATGGCGGCGAGACGACCTGGGAGAATGTCGTGGCGGCCTGTTCGCCCTGCAATCTGCGCAAGGGCAGCAAGCTTCCGAAGCAGGCAAGCATGTTCCCGGCGCAGAAGCCGTACCAGCCGACTGTGCAGGATCTGCACAATAACGGCCGGCTCTTCCCGCCGAACTACCTGCATGACAGCTGGCTCGACTACCTCTACTGGGATACCGAGCTACAGCCGTGATGCGTTGGTTCGAAGTCCTTGGTTTACGCAGTCGTTAACTGCGCATTTCTGCGCGACGTGCTTTAAGCGCTTACGCAGTCTTCTTCACACTCCAGAAGGCGAAGGCTGCGAGGATCAGGCTCGCGATCACATTCCAGCCCGCAAAGGACAGGCCGAGAACGCGCAGTGCCGCATCCGTGCAGGACGGCCCCTTGATCGTGTTCAGCTCGCCCAGGAGATCGCCGGCATTGGTAGTCATGCTGCTTGCGGTGGTCGAGCAGGTGGCCGGACCTGCCCAGAAGTGCCATTCCACACCTGCGTGATAGACGCCCATGCCGGCGCCGACGAGCATGAGGATGCCAACGGCAAGAATGATGGCGCGCGTCATCCAGTTCGGCAGGCCGATGAGGGCGGCCACCGCGCCGACGATCGCGATCGGAATCCCATAATAATAGGGCTGGCGCTGCAGCAGGCAGAGCGCACAGGGAATATAGCCGCCGATATACTGGAAGCCGAGAGCCGTTCCGACGACCACTGCCATGGCAACGGCAAGCAGCAACGAGAGGGTGAAGCCCGGGCGGGCAAGCGGCGAGGTGGTGGCATTCATGGCGGAACTCCGCGAAGTTGGCTCAGTGGGCAAAGTATCGGTAGGCGATATATAGCACGATCACGACCGCCGCGCCGATGCCGACGATCTGGCCGAGGCGCTTCTCGATGAAGTGGCGGATCGGCTCGCCGTAACGACGCAGCAGCCAGGCAAGGAACAGGAAGCGGGCACCGCGGGCGATGATCGCCGAAACGATGAAGAGCGGCAGGCTAACATGGATGACGCCGGACAGGATCGTGACGATCTTGATCGGCGGCAGATGCGCGAGACCTGAGGTGACGAGCAGCAGCAGGATCGTCTCGTAAGTGACGTAGGATTTCATCTGCTCGAATTGATCGAGCTTTCCATAGAATTCCAGAACCGGTCGTGCCACGGTTTCGTAGGCAAAATAGCCAAGCGCCCAGCCGGCGATGCCGCCCAGCACCGATGCGACAGTGGCGACGAGCGCGTAGCGATAGGAGCGTTCGGGCTTGGCAAGCGCCATCGGCAGAAAGAGCACGTCAGCGGGAACCAGAAAGACGGAGCTTTCGACGAAGGCGATGACGGCGAGCCAGACTTCGGCTGATTTCTTCGAGGCCAGAGACATGGTCCAGTCGTAAAGTCTGCGGAGCATCCGTTCCCTTTCTCTGTTGCGACGCACAAAGCATTAGGGGGCGATCATGACGCTGTAAATGCTCGGGCTGTGGCTTCCCGGCATTCGCGCTGAAAATTTTCGTGATCTGATGCAGGCATTCCCTCCCAAGATCTTGCGGGATGGCAAAAGCGCCAAACTACGTCAGGCTGGGTTGTCGTTCGACGAATCCGGGCATGTCATGAAATTCAGGGTCATAGAGGGCGGGCTGAGTTCCGCAGGAGAGCGGGATAGGCAAGCGAGCGGTCGTGGGCCGGAGCGCGAGGATATCAGGCGCGAGGCGGCTCGTCGTTTGAGCGCCAGCGGCTATCACCGTTCCCGCATTATGGAAGCAGCCGGCGTGCCGATGCCGCCGGCGTTCCAATATTTCGCCATGCAGATCGGGTTCGCTGCAGATGCCATCTGCCGGCTCGATCCCATCCCGGCCGATTTTCGTTCTGATCTTTACTGGCCGAAGCTGGATGAAACTGCGACGGCGTGATCGGGTTTGCGCTCCGACCGCTTACGACAGGTCCATGGATTTTTCCCACTGCTGGCGCATGACGTTCATTTCGGTGCGCTTCTGCGCCATTTCGCTGACGATGGCGCGAAGGTTCGGGTGGCGAGACATGAACATGTTGAAGTCACGCCGTTCCAGCACTTCGAACTGGCAGAAATCGACGGCGGTGACATCGGCCGTACGGCGTCCGCCGCTGAGCAGCGCCATTTCGCCGAAGAAGGCACCGGGCTCAAGCCGTACCGCGCCGCTTGCCAAGCGCACCTCCACTGCGCCGGAGGAGATGAAATACATGCTGTCGCCGCGGTCGCCGCGGCGGATGACGCGTTCGCCGGGCGAGGCGAGTTTGGGGTTGAACAGCAAGAGCAGTTCCTCAAGCGCATCCTCGCCAACTTCGGAGAAAAGCGGGAAGGTCTCGACCAGCTGCTGGATCCGCAGATGATGCTGGCGTGCGCGCTCCTCGCCGAGCGCCCTGATCTTTTCCAATTCCCGTGCCAGGGCGTCCTGGTTTTTCCGGCCGTAGCTTTCATGTAGGCGCGGCCATTTCACCCTGATCTTGCGGTTCAGCTTCTCGGCCACGAAGATGACGAGCGGGTTCAGCGTGATGGAAAGGATTGCGGCGGCAAGAATCAGATCCTGTCCTTCATGCGGCAGGAGCCCGAGCGAAACGCCAAGGCCGGCAAGGATGAAGGAGAATTCGCCGATCTGGGCAAGGCCGCCGGCGGCCGTCAGGCCCATGCCGATCGGATAGCGCAACAGGACGACAATACCAAAAGAGATGATTGCCTTACCGACGATGATCAGTGCCAAAGCACTGATCACAGCCAGAGGATGCTGCACAATGATCGACGGATCGAAGAGCATGCCGACGGAAACGAAAAACAGCACCGAGAAGGCATTCTGCAGCGGCAGGGAATCGGCGGCGGCGCGATGGCTGAGATGAGATTCGCTCATGACCACGCCAGCGAAGAAGGCGCCGAGCGCAAAGGAAACGCCAAAGATTGCCGCCGAGCCGAAGGCGATGCCGAGCGCGATGGCGAGCACGGTGAGCGTGAAGAGTTCACGCGAGCCGGTGCGGGCAATCAGCGTCAAAAGCCAGGGCACGATGCGCGGCCCAAGGAAGATCGCCATGGCGGCAAAGGCTGCGACTTTCAGCAAGGTGAGTGCGATGGTGACCGAAAGCGGCAGGTCGAGACCATGCGAGCCGACGTCGCTCGCATGGCCGCCCAGAAGTTCGGCGAGGGCCGGCAGCAGCACGAGCGCCAGAACCATCGCGAGATCCTCGACGATCAACCAGCCGACGGCCACGCGCCCGCCGGCGGTATTGACGAGGTTGCGCTCTTCCAGCGCTTTCAGGAGCACGACGGTGCTGGCAACCGAAAGGCTGAGGCCGAAGACGATGCCGGCGCCGAGGCTCCAGCCCCAGAGTTCGCCGAGGCCGACGCCGAGCAGGGTGGCAAACAGGATCTGGCCGATCGCGCCCGGCACGGCTATGCCGCGCACGGCCAAAAGATCGGATGCGGAGAAGTGCAGACCGACGCCGAACATCAGCAGGATCACGCCCATTTCGGCGAGTTGGCTCGCAAGCTCCGTGTCGGCCACAAAGCCCGGTGTGAACGGTCCCATGAGAATGCCGGCGAAGAGATAGCCGACCAGTGGCGGCAGTCGCAGCCTGTCGGCGCAATAGCCAAGAACCGCCGCAAAGACGAAGCTTATGGCTACTGTCGCAATGAGTCCCGCTTCCTGATGCATCAGCCCTCTCAAAATGCCTGCGGCCGGCACTTTAGGATGAAGCGCCGGCAAAGTTAAAGAGTTGATTTGGATGGATTAGGCTTAAATGGCCGGCTTTTTGAGCGGAACTACTAAGCTCCCGTGTCGTTGCCTATACATCACGACAAGGAGAAGAGATATGCGAAAGATCATCATCAACTGTGCAATCGCTGTCCTTGCCCTGGGCTCGGCCGCAGCGCCTGCAATGGCAGACAGCGTGACGGTCATGCGCGAGCGTGCCTATGACGGTTATGACCATTATGACCGTGACCGGGCTCGGCCCGGCGTTACCATCAGTGATCGCGGCATTACGTTCGGCGCGGTGCGCGAACGGGATCGCTGGCGCGATCGGGACCGTGACCGTTGCGTCACGCGCAGCGTGACCCGTCAGACCGATGAAGGCACTGTCACAAAAACGGTCAGACGGTGTGATTGAACAGCAGGCTGAGGGGCGGCATCCCACTCCGCCGGAACTTCGGCATCGTCCGCCAACGCTCATGCCCTCGCCCTCTGGGGCGTGGGCGAAGTTTAAAATCCATTTATTCAGAGATATTTGGTGCCCCATGCCGGGGTCGAACCAGCACTTCTTTCGAAACTCGATTTTGAGTCGAGCGCGTCTACCAATTCCGCCAATGGGGCAGCGAAATACGAGGCGGCTGTCTAACATGCGTTCGCCCGCGCGTGCAAGACGGCGGGCGAAGTTTTGGCGTTTAGAAATCGAGGTTTAGTGGGCAACTGCCTCACTCGGGGCGGTCAGGCTGGATTTCTTCAGCGTAATCGCCAGGACCGAGGCCAGCAGGCAGAAGGCGCCGGCAATGAAGAAGGCCGGCAGGTAGCTTTCCAGCGCCGTGCGCGACAGGCCTGCGCCGTAAGCCGCGGTAGCAGCACCAAGCTGGTGCCCGGCGAAGACCCAGCCGAAGACGAGGCCGGCTTTTTCACGGCCGAAGCGGTCGGCGGCGATCTTGACGGTCGGTGGTACGGTGGCGATCCAGTCCAAGCCGTAGAAGACGGCGAAGATGGACAGGCCGTAGAAGCTGAAATCGCTGAAAGGCAGGAAGAGCAGCGAGAGTCCGCGCAGGCCATAATACCAGAAGAGCAGCCAGCGATTGTCGAAGCGGTCGGAAAGCCAGCCGGAGCCGATGGTACCGAAGAAATCGAAGATGCCCATGACGGCTAGAACGCTGGCGGCTGCGACCGGCATGATGCCGAAATCGCCGCAGAGTGTGACGAAATGCGTCTGGATAAGGCCGTTGGTGCTCAGCCCGCAGATGAAGAAGGTGGCAAACAGGATCCAAAAGGTCGAGGTCGTTGAAATGTCCCTGAGAACCGTCATCGGCGTTGCAAGCGCTGCGCCGAGGGTGCCGCGGGCCGGGGCCGGCGTCACTTGGGTTTCGCCGACCGAGGGCAGGTTTACGTCCGAGGGGCGGTCACGCATAAAGAGCAGCACGAGAAGAGCCGCGACCATGATCATGGCGCAGACGAAGAAGACCGTGGCGCGCCAGCCGTAGCGTTCGGTCAGTTCGGCCATCAGCGGCAGGAAAACGAGCTGGCCGGTTGCCGAGCTTGCCGAGAGCATGCCGACGACAAGGCCGCGATGCTTGACGAACCAGCGCGTGGAAATCGTGGCCGCCAGCACCATAGCCGTCAGGCCCGTGCCGAAGCCGACGACGATGCCCCAGAGCGCCAGCAGATGCCAAAGCTTGGTCATAAACAGCGAGCCGACGAAGCCCGCGCCGATGAGGGCGAGTGCGAAGACGATGACCTTGCGGACGCCGAAATAGTTCATGAAGGCTGCCGCAAACGGACCCATCAGGCCGAAGAGGATCAGGCGGATGGCGAGGGCGGAGGAGATTTGCGAGGTTTCCCAGCCGAATTCGTCCTGCAGCGGCTTGATGAGGACACCCGGCGCGCCCATCGCGCCGGCGGTTACCAGCATGGTCAGGAAGGTGGCGGCGACGACAACCCATCCATAGTGAATGTTTCGCCGGGCAAGGGATGATGCAAGGACTGCAGAGACCATGGGCAAATTCCGTTTATGACGTGAGGACCATATACAAGACCGCTTTACATGACGGTCATCATATTTGTTGCGTATTGATGATGGACATCATATAAATTGTCAAGCGACCATTTCCGGAGACGAAAAATGCGGGTCAGCCGCGAGAAATTTGCAGAAAACCGCGAGAAGATCCTGACGGTGGCCAGCGTGCTCTTCCGCGAGAACGGGTTCGACGGCGTCGGCGTCGCCGACATCATGAAGGCCGCGGGTCTTACGCATGGCGGGTTCTACGGCCATTTCGAATCGAAGGACGACCTTGCGCTGGAGGTCAGCCGCAAGCTGATCGAGCGCGTGGAAGAACGCTGGCGTGAGCTGATTTCCGGCGAGCCAGACCGGCCGCTTCAAGCGCTGCTCGATCATTACATCCATTGGCGCACGGTCGACGATCCCGGCGGAAGCTGCGTATTCGCCTCCTTGATCCAGGAAGTCAGCCGCAGCGAAGGTGCAGTTCGTGCGACCTTCAGCGAGGGGCTGTCCACGCTGGTCGATGTACTAAAGGAGGTGGTGTCGGGTGCGACGGAGGAAGAGCGCCGCGCCAATGCGACGACGACGCTTTCATCGATGATGGGCGCCGTCATTCTTGCCCGCGCGGTCGAGGATCGGGCGCTTGCCGAGCAGTTCCTGGTCACGATGCGCCTCAAGCTCGACCCGGCGCAGTAATCCCAAAGCATTCACGCAATTCCGGACGCAAAACCGCTGCGCGCTTTTACTGGGATTGCTTAGTCGCGGAAGGCGATCATCGCGTGGCTTTCGACGATTTCGGTGAAGGTGCCGTCCGGCGACAGAGCGGCGAGCTCGCTGCGGAAGGCTGCCTCGAATTCCTCTGTCTTGTCGCCTAGCGCCTGTGGAGAGGTAACGGACATGGAAAAGGCGCGGCCGATGATATCCTCCGTTCCGATTACCCGTTCGTTGACGATGCCGATGCGTTCGAGGCTGCGGAAGGGGGAGCGCAGCAGAATTGCCTCATGCGGCCCGAATTCCTGCGCGCGGCGTAGTTTGCGCTCGGCGCTTTTTTCCGGCGAATAGGTCTCCGACAGTTGACGCAGCACGTCACGCCAATCCGGTGTCGCTGCGATATGTCTGTCGGAGAAGAGGACGACGGCTCCGCCCGGATCGATGAGCTTGTCTAGGATAGCAAGCGTCGTCGGGCGGTCCATCCAATGGAAGGAGCGGCCCAGGACAGCAAGCTTCAGCGGCGCCAGATCCGGGTTGAGATCGTAAGAGGAGCCCTGGATGAGCCTTATCCTCACGGCGGCTTCGGCTGCATTTTCGCGCGCGGCATCCAGCATTTCCGGCTCGGGATCGACCCCGATCACATCAGCACCGGCGAGGCGTGCGAAGGCGACGCCGAGCGGTCCTGGTCCGCAGCCGAGATCGAGCACACGATCGCCCGATTTCAGGCCGGTGCGTTCGGTGACGCGTTCGATCAGCCTGTCCGGATAGGGGACACGGAAGCGGTTGTAGTAGACGGCAGTGGTGCGAAAGCGGCGGGCTTCGAAAGGAACGATAATCATCCGGACGATCCTCTGTTTGTCGCAAACCGCTAAGGCTCAACTGTGACCGGCTCGTGATGGTTTCTTGGATCGCGCACGCCCGGCCCCGAAAGAGGTGACACCCAGCGCCAGAGCGGCATGATCTGCTTCAATAGGTCGCGGCCGAACTCACACAGCAGGCACCCGTCTGGAAGTCCTGATATCGGGAAAGGAATGAGCCTCCCTCGACATCGGCGGAGGGAGGCTGTCACGTCACTTATTTGAAGCCGGCGACGTTGTGCGGGATGTAGGGTGCTTCGAGTGCGGCGATATCATCGGCGCTGAGTTTCACGGTCAGCGCGCCGACGGCGTCCGTCAGGTGTTGCGCCTTGGAAGCGCCGATGATCGGGGCGGTTACGGCGCTCTTCTGCAGGATCCAGGCGGTGGCGACCTGCGCACGGGAAACGCCATGGGCCTTGGCGATTTCGGCGACCTTCTCGACGATCTTGCGATCGGCATCTTCGGCCTGCTTATAGAGCGTCTTGCCGAATTCATCGGTTTCGCTGCGGTTGGTCTTCTCATCCCAGTCACGGGTCAGGCGGCCGCGGGCAAGCGGGCTCCAGGGAATGACGGCGATCTTCTGGTCCTCGCAGAAAGGCAGCATTTCGCGCTCTTCCTCGCGGTAGAGCAGGTTTACGTGGTCCTGCATGCTGACGAATTCCGTCCAGCCATTGAGGCGCGAGGTGTAGAGCGCCTTGGCGAACTGCCAGGAATACATGGAGGAAGCGCCGATATAACGCGCCTTTCCGGCTTTCACGACATCATGGAGGGCTTCCAGCGTTTCCTCGATCGGTGTCGTGTAGTCCCAGCGGTGGATCTGGTAGAGGTCGACGTAATCAGTGCCGAGGCGGCGCAGGCTGTTGTCTATTTCGTCGAAGATCGCCTTGCGCGACAGGCCGGCGCCATTCGGCCCGGGCCGCATGCGGTTGAAGACCTTGGTCGCGAGCACGATATCCTCGCGCTTGGCGAAATCCTTGATGGCGCGGCCGACGATCTCCTCGGAGGAGCCATTGGAATAGGTGTTGGCCGTGTCGAGGAAATTGATGCCGAGATCGATCGCCTGTTTGAGGAGCGCGCGGCTTTCCTCTTCCGGTAGGCTCCAGGCGTGGTTTCCGCGGTTGGGATCGCCATAGGTCATGCAGCCGAGGCAGATCTTCGAGACTTCGAGACCGGTCTTCCCGAGTTTTACATATTCCATGAAAGTGCTCCGCGATGAATTTCAGCGACTCCCCAGGCGCATGCACATGATGTAGCGCAGAAATCGCGGAAGTCTCAGCGAGCCTAGCGGAGAATGTGTTTTGCAGTTAGCGCAATAATACCTGATGAGCGGGCGGAATGTCGTCTTATCCTTGCGGGTTACACCGCTTGCGCATTCGGTCGGTGAGGTGTTAGCTGGTGCAGCATTTTACCGGATCATGCCCATGAAACTGCCGCCCGGCGATCGATATGACACGCTCTACCGCGATTTCTCCTGGCAGATATCAGAGGATTTCAATATCGGCCGCGCCGTCTGCGATGATTGGGCCGCGCGTGATCCTGATCGCGTCTGCCTCGAACATTTCAGTCCCGACAGCAACCATCTGTCGTTGACCTATGGCGAGCTTGCCGCCCGCTCCTCATCCTTCGCCAATGCGCTTTCGGCACTTGGTATCGGCAAGGGGGATCGTGTGGCGCTGCTCCTGCCGCAATCCTTCGAGACGGTCATTTCGCATGTGGCGATCTACAAGATGGGCGCGATCGCGCTGCCGCTTGCGCTGCTTTTCGGGGTCGAGGCGCTGGAGTACCGGCTGAAGGCTGCAGGTGCGACAGCTGTCGTCACCAATGGTTTCGGGCTTGGACGCATCAACCAGATCCGCGACCGACTGCCTGACGTCAAACATGTCATCAGCGTCGAAGCAGCCTCCGCAAGCACGCTCGGCTTTGCCGATCTGGTTTCCGCCCATTCTCCCACTTTCGAAATTGCGCAGTCAGGCCCCGACGAGCCAGCGCTGATGATCTTCACGTCGGGCACGACGGGGCCGCCGAAGGGCGCGCTGCATGGCCACCGGGTACTCGCAGGTCATATTCCCGGCATGCAGTTTGCCCATGAGGGTTTCCCGCAGGCGGGAGACAAGGTCTGGACGCCGTCTGACTGGGCCTGGGCCGGCGGGCTGCTCAATGCGCTGCTGCCGAGCCTGCTGCTCGGCGTGCCTGTTGTTTCCTCGCCGGCACAGAAATTCGATGCGGACATCGCCTATCGCATCATGGCCGAGATGAAGGTGCGTAATGCCTTCATTCCGCCAACGGCGCTGCGGCTCCTGAAATCCGTCGAGGAGCCGCGCTCGAAATACGATCTCGTGCTGCGCACCATCGGTTCGGCAGGTGAATCCCTGGGGCGCGAGACCTATGAGTGGGTGCGCCGTACGCTCGGCGTTACCGTCAATGAATTTTACGGGCAGACGGAGTGCAATTTCGTGCTGTCTTCGAGCGCTGCCTTCGGGGTGACGAAGGCCGGTGCAATCGGGCGTGCTTCGCCCGGCCACAGGGTGGCTGTTGTCAGCGACGAGGGTGACGAGCTGCCGGTGGGCGAGCAGGGGCAGATCGCTATCGCCAGCCCCGATCCGGTAATGTTCCTGGGTTATTGGAACGATCCTGAGGCGACGGCGAGGAAATATGCCAGGGGCTGGCTGCTGACCGGCGATATCGGCCGGCAGGATGCTGAGGGCTATGTCACCTTTGCAGGGCGCGACGATGATGTCATCACCTCGTCGGGGTATCGCATAGGGCCTGCAGAGATCGAGGACTGTCTTATAGGCCATCCGGCCGTCCAGCTTGCTGCGGCCGTCGGCAAGCCCGATGCGATGCGTACGGAGATCGTCAAGGCCTATATCGTGCTTTCGCCGGGCTACAGCCCGAGTGCGGAGCTGGCAGCGGAAATCCGGGACTGGGTGAAAACCCGGCTTTCGATGCACGAATATCCGCGCGAGGTCGAATTCGTCGATGCGCTGCCGCTGACGACTACAGGCAAGGTTATTCGCCGGCTGTTGCGGGAGAAGGCTGCGGCGGAAGCTGAAAACTAACCGCGGCCGGCAAGCGACATGATCTTCTCGCGGAGCATCTTCGCCATGTTGCGGGTGCTGCGGTACATATGAAGCTGGGCTGCGACCTGTCGCATGTCGCGGTCGCCGTTCTGGGTGAGGCCGATCACCAGTGTGCCCATCTCCTCGCGTTCCTGCCAGAAGCGGCTCATGATCGGATGATCGGAGACGGCGCAGGAATCCGAACGTACGACATTGGCGTCGTCGAGATGCCATTCGGTCAGTTCGCTCATCAACAGCTTGCCCGGCGAATAGCGGGAGTAGCTTTCGTCATAGGCGGTCTTCCAGGTATAGGCCTCGCCGCCCATCATCAGCACGACCACGGCGGCGATCGCCTTGCCGTTAATGTCGATCGTGTGGATGCGCACGGCATCGACTTCCGCCAGATTGGAGACGGCCTCGCGGGCGAAGGCGGTGTGATAGCGGTCGGTCACCAGCGCGCTGCGGCGCTTGCCTTTCCAGCCGCCGGCCTCCAGCGCCAGGAATTCCTCGAAGCGCATGTGAATCTCGCGCGGCTGGCGGGCAACGGTGTGGACGACCGTGCCGAGCTCATCGAGCAGCCGCCACTGGCGGCGCATCTCGCGCTGGTGAGAGGAGGATATGGTGCGGCCAAGATAGACCATGGCGTCGTCATCGCTCTGCAGCATCGGCCGCTCATAGGGATTGGCGACGGTCAGCGGCAGGTTGCGGCTAAGCGCTACTGCCTTTGCCATGCGCACGAAGATGCCGTTCAGCCGGACGTCCGGCAGCACCAGCGTACCCGGCAAACCGAGGTCCGGCGTGATCAGGCCTTCGAAGAGGTTGTCCAGCGTCTCCGCCGCGTCCTCGGCATCGACCAAGGGGGTGCCGAGCGGACCGAAGCTATTTGCCCAACCGCGGATGATCGACGGGCCGACGGCGAAGCCGGGCTTATCGACAGAGAAGGGCATGAGCAGGCGCATGCGGCTGCGATGTTCGTTCTCGTCGCGGATGATCGCGAAATTGACCTGCCGGTCTTCCAACCGCGGCATGGCAGGCGCCAGGAAACGGCCACTGAAGAAGACGTTCGGCTCCATCGCGCGGTTGGAGAGGAAGTCCAATTCTTCCTGCAGATCGTAACCCAGCTTACCAGGGTAAAGGCAGAGTTCGCGCCCTAGCCGGCCGATTTCGATCCGGGCTTCAGCCTGCGGCGCTTCGAACTTGAGCGCGGCAAGATCGTGAACCATGCGGTTCGCGTTGCTGTCGGTGCTCTCGGTGATGGGTGGTATACGCACCATCTATCGGGCTCTCATTTCTGGCGTTGCGGCGGAAGGGATTGCGAAGGCGAAAAGCGTAAAGCCGAGTGCGCGGCGCACGAAGACATGCAGCAGGATCGCTTCCACGGCCATGGCGGAGGCCGTGGCGATCGCCGTGCCGACGATGCCGTAGTGCGGGATCAGCAGGATATTGAGGCCGACATTGGCGGCGAGCGCTCCGGCATAAAGGGCGACGCAGAGGTTCTGCTTGCCTGCCATCATCAGCAGCGTCTCGGCGGGACCGACCAGCGCCTTAGTGAGGATGCCGGCCAGCAGGATCGCCATCAGCATATAACCGGCCGTGAATGCGCCGCCGAAAAGCGACAGCAGCAGATGCCCTGCCGCCAGGACCGCGAGACCGACGGCGAGGGCAGGCCAGAACGTCCAGCGGGCAGCATCGATAGCCGCAGCCGCGAGATCGGCCCGGTTGCCTTCGGCGATAATCAAGGAGAAGCGCGGGCCGGAGGCGGCTTTCACCGAGAAATTGATGAAATGCACCAGAGCCATGGTCTTGGCTGCTGCGAAGTAGATCGCGACGTCATGCGGCTCCAGGAAGATGCCGACGATCACGACATCGGAATTGGTGAGCAGGAAGCTCACGCCTTCGATCAGGAAGATCGGGAAGGCAACGCCCAGCCATTCCACGAAATCCACCTTGCGGGGGCCGGTATCGTAGTGCTTGCGCATCCGATGGAGGGTGGCGACATATTGGCCGAGTGCGGTGACGAAGGTTGCCGCGAGTGCCGCCTGCATGGCGGTGACTGCCGTGTGCGGTGCGCCGAAGAAGATCGCAGTCAGCATGAAAAGGATGATGAGGATCGGCCTGACAATATACACCGGACTGAGCGCCATGACGGGCCAATGATTGGCCCGCGACGTGCCCTCGAGAATGTCGCCGAGCGCGATCATCGGCATGGCCATCAGGCCGAGGAAGATCGGCACCAGATAATAGCTCTCGATTCTGTCGCCGAGGAAATGCAGGCCGAGCATGCCGGCGATGAGAACGGTCGTACCCGAGAGCAGCGCGAAAACGCGCGCGGTGCCGGTCAGGCCGCGGATTTCGGCGAAGGCGCCGGCGGCGCGATATTGCGGCAGGAAGCGGACGATCGCGGTGTGAAAACCGAGGCAGGAAAGATCGCCGCAGAGGACGACCAGCACCCAGACGAAAACGAAGATGCCGTATTCATATTCGCCCATCAGCCGGGCGAGCACAATTTGCGACAGGAAGGCGAGGGCTGCGCTCAGGATGCGGATTGAAAAGGCGATCAGCGCCATGCGCTGTGCGGCTGCCTTGTCACCCCGTTCGGTCATCACGGCGGCGAGCATGCGCATCACGCGGCCGGCGATCGGCCGCAGCCCCGCGGGCAGCATTTTTTCCGCTGTTTCTATGACCGCCATTTTAACACGCAAAACTCTAGGGGCAGGGCATTCGCACCGGCAAGTCTTGCCAGATCAGAGTTAAGAAACGGTATGCCCAACGTGGCGGCGTTGCCTGCCACGGTGATCCATAATTGGGCGGAAATTACCCAAGAAAAATGGCGCCCGAAGGCGCCATTCTCAGACCTGTTCGAAAGCACCGTGGCAGTGCTTGTATTTCTTGCCCGAGCCGCAGGGGCAGGCCTCGTTGCGGCCGACCTTGCCCCAGGTCGATGGATCGTTGGGGTTGCGGTTTTCCGGCGGCACGGTGACTTCAAGCGCCTGATAGGTCGTGTTGGTGAACTCATCCTCGCCGGTCGTCGGATCGAGGTGATGGGCCTGCATGACCGGCGGTTCCGGCTGCGGCGGAGCCTGCTGCACCAGCTCGACGCGCATCAGCTGTGCGGTGACGGCCTGACGCAGGTTGTTGAGCAGCGCCTGGAAGAGCTCGAAGGCTTCCGACTTGTATTCCTGCAGCGGATCGCGCTGGGCGTAACCGCGGAAGCCGATGACGGAACGTAGGTGATCGAGGTTGACGATGTGCTCGCGCCAGAGATGATCGAGCGTCTGCATGACAACCTGGCGCTCGACATAGTGCATGATATCGGGGCCGAAGCGCTCGACCTTCTCGTTGAAGGCGGCGTTGGTGGCTTCCGTCAGGCGTTCGCGGATATCGTCTTCGCCAATGCCTTCTTCCTTCACCCAGTCCTCGATCGGCAGATCGAGGTTGAGGATGTTGGCGGCCTGCGTCTTCAGGCCGACGGCGTCCCACTGCTCGGCGTAAGCGCGTTCCGGAATGTGGGTCGTGACCAGATCGTCGACCACTTCGCGACGCATGTCGGACACGGTCTCGGAAATGTTCGGCGCTTCCATCATCTCGACACGCTGTTCGAAGATAACTTTGCGCTGGTCGTTCAGAACGTCGTCGTACTTCAGAAGGTTCTTGCGGATGTCGAAGTTGCGAGCTTCGACCTTCTTCTGCGCGCGTTCCAGAGCCTTGTTGATCCAGGGATGGACGATCGCCTCGCCCTCCTTGAGACCCAGCTTCTGCAGCATGCTGTCCATGCGGTCGGAGCCGAAGATGCGCATCAGGTCGTCCTGAAGCGACAGGTAGAACTTGGAGCGGCCGGGGTCACCCTGACGGCCGGAACGGCCGCGCAGCTGGTTGTCGATGCGGCGGCTTTCATGGCGCTCGGTGGCGATAACGTAGAGACCGCCAGCGGCAAGCGCCTTTTCCTTGAGCGCCCTGATTTCTTCGCGGATCGCCGCGACCTTTGCGTCGCGCTCCGGGCCTGGCTCGACTTCGGCAAGCTCATGGTCGATGCGCATGTCGAGGTTGCCGCCGAGCTGGATGTCGGTACCGCGGCCGGCCATGTTGGTGGCGATCGTCACGGCGCCCGGCACACCAGCCTGGGAAACAATATAGGCTTCCTGCTCGTGGTAGCGGGCGTTCAGAACCTGGAAGTTCGAGAAACCCTGCTTGCGCATCAGTTCGGCCAAGAATTCCGACTTTTCGATCGAGGTCGTACCGACGAGCACCGGCTGGCCGCGCTTGTGGGCGTCCAATATCTCGGTGATGATCGCCTTGTACTTCTCCTCGACGGTCCGGTAGACCTCGTCGTCTTCGTCGATACGCTGGATCGGCAGGTTGGTCGGCACCTCGAGAACGTCGAGATTGTAGATGTTGCCGAATTCTTCCGCTTCCGTCTGGGCCGTACCGGTCATGCCGGCAAGCTTGGCATACATGCGGAAATAGTTCTGGAAGGTGATCGAGGCCAGCGTCTGGTTTTCCGGCTGGATTTGCACCTTTTCCTTGGCTTCCAGCGCCTGGTGCTGACCTTCGGAGTAGCGGCGGCCTGGCATCATGCGGCCGGTGAATTCGTCGATGATGACGATTTCGCCATTGCGGACGATGTAGTCCTTGTCACGCTGGAACAGCTTATGGGCCTTCAGCGCATTGTTGATGTGGTGAACGATCGCGACATTCTCGATGTCGTAGAGCGAGGCGCCCTTCAGGAGGCCGGCCTGCTTCAGCAGGTTTTCCAGCTTCTCGGTGCCGACTTCGGAGAAGTTTGCCGAACGTTGCTTTTCATCGATCTCATAGTCTTCCGGCGTCAGCAGCGGAATGTAAGTGTCGATGGTGTTGTAGAGGTCGGAGCGGTCGTCGAGCGGGCCGGAGATGATGAGCGGCGTGCGCGCTTCGTCAACCAGGATCGAGTCCACTTCGTCGACGATCGCGAAGTTATGGCCGCGCTGGACCATCTGGTTCGTCTCGTACTTCATATTATCGCGCAGATAATCGAAGCCGAGTTCGTTGTTGGTTGCGTAGGTGATGTCGCAGGCATAAGCGTCGCGTCGCTCCTCGTCGGAAAGGCCATGGACGATGACGCCCGTGGTCAGGCCGAGGAAGCCGTAGAGGCGGCCCATGTTCGCCGCGTCACGCTGAGCGAGGTAGTCGTTGACGGTGACGACATGCACGCCCTTGCCGGCAAGCGCGTTCAGATAGACCGGCAGGGTCGCGACGAGCGTCTTACCTTCGCCGGTCTTCATTTCGGCGATGGCGTTGGAATGCAGGATCATGCCGCCGACGAGCTGTACGTCAAAAGGTCGCATGCCGAGGACGCGGCGGGAGGCTTCGCGCACGACCGCGAAGGCCGGGATCAGGATATCGTCGAGCGTTTTGCCTTCTGCGAGGAGCGCGCGGAACTCCACCGTCTTTGCGGCAAGCTGCTCGTCCGTCAGCGCCTTGGTCTTCTCTTCAATAGAGTTGATTGCGGCGACGTTCGGCTGGAAGGATCGCACGCGGCGATCGTTGGCTGAGCCAAATAACTTGCGGGCAATACCGCCAAAGCTGACCATATGACTGGTCCTTTCTGAATATTCTTCCCCGACGTTTCTTATTCGCTACCCAGCCGAAAAACAGGCGCACGCTTGAAAACGCCCGGAAACTGTTCTGGACGCGAGGTTGCGTGACAGATAAGAGGGGGGGCAAATGATGTCAACGGATTTGGCTGATATAGAAAGGCCACATTCCGGTGTTGAAGGCTGTTTTCGGGCTGGATTCACGAAAGCTGAAGCCGGCGGGTATAATTGTGAAGGGTTATTTGATGTTGAGCACCAACAAACTTGCTGCGCTGGCGTTTACGGCCTTCGTCGCCTTCCAGGCTCCGGCCTATGCCGATGATGCCGTCGTCGCCAAGGTCGGCAATCTGGATATCCACCAGTCGGAACTCGATCTGGCCGTGGCCAATCTTGACCCGCAGCTCGCGCAGCTCCCTGATGACCAGAAGAAGGTCGCCGCACTTTCTGCTGCCATCGATGTGAAGCTGCTTGCTGCCGACGCCACTGCCGAAAAGCTCGACCAAACTGATGATTTCAAGAAGCGCATGCAGTATCTGACCGACCGTGAGCTTCATAACGCCTACTTCAAGAAGCATGTTGTCGACACCGTCACCGATGCCGACGTGAAGGCACGCTACGACAAGGAAGTCGCCGCCCTGCCGAAGCAGGAAGAAGTTCACGCCCGCCATATCCTCGTCAAGACCGAGGACGAAGCCAAGGACGTCATCAAGCAGCTCGACGCCGGCAAGGACTTTGCCGAACTCGCCAAGGAAAAGTCCACCGATCCGAACAAGGATGACGGCGGCGACCTTGGCTATTTCTCCCGCGGTCGCATGGTCAAGGAATTCGAGGATGCTGCCTTCGCTCTCGAAAAGGGCACCTATTCCAAGACCCCTGTGAAGACCGACTTCGGGTATCACGTCATCAAGGTCGAAGATAAGCGCGACGCTCCGCCGCCGCCGTTCGACCAGGTGAAGGATCAGGTTCGTCAGCTCGTCATGCGCGACAAGTATCTTGCGCTCCTGAATGATGCGAAGGCCAAGTCCAAGGTCGATATCACCGACGAAACGCTTCGCAAGGGCTACGAAGACGCCAACAAGCAGCCGGATCCTGGTGCCGAACCCGCGCCAGTTCCGGCACCGCAGCAGTAATTATCGCATCAGGGCCCGGTTCTTCCGGGCCCTTCATTAGATCCGGATGATTTTGGGCCTGATCGGCCTAAAATCTGAATCCGGATCTAAATCAAAAAATAGAGCATGATGTCGTCCGAAAACCGCTCACACTTTTCGGCATCATGCTCGAGCATCGTTTGTTGTCGCATTTCCGGACCGGCGAACCGGTTTCCATTCGCCTGGAAATGCTTATTGGCAGGTCACATCCCATGTCCGCTACCGTTTCTCCGCTTGCCCCGAAAACCTTTGCCTCGCTGCCCGCGCTTCGCGGCGTGCGCATGGCGACCGCTTCCGCCGGCATCAAGTACAAGAACCGGACGGACGTGCTGATGATGGTTTTTGATGCGCCGGCTGCCGTTGCGGGCGTCTTCACCAAATCGAAGTGCCCCTCCGCGCCCGTCGATTTCTGCCGGGCCAACCTGCCGCACGGCATGGCACGCGCCGTCGTCGTCAATTCCGGCAATGCCAATGCCTTCACGGGCTTGAAGGGCCGCGCTGCGACTGAGCTCACCGCAAAGTCGGCCGCCGCTGCCGTCGGCTGCGGCGAAAATGAAATCTTCCTTGCGTCGACCGGCGTCATCGGCGAACCGCTCGACGCCACCAAATTTGCCGGTGTGCTCGACACGATGCATGCCGATGCGACAGGCGATTTCTGGTTCGAGGCGGCCAAGGCCATCATGACCACTGACACCTATCCGAAGGTCGCGACCCGCACCGCCGAGATCGGTGGCGTCAAGGTGACGATCAACGGCATCGCCAAGGGTGCCGGCATGATCGCGCCCGACATGGCGACCATGCTTTCCTTCGTCGTCACGGATGCCGATATCGCGTCTTCCGCCCTGCAGTCTCTGCTGTCTGCCGGTGTCGAGCCGAGCTTCAACTCCATGACCGTCGACAGCGACACCTCGACCTCAGACACGCTGATGCTGTTTGCGACAGGTGCCGCAGCAACCGATGGACAGGCTCGCATCACGAGCGCGGACGATCCGCAGCTCGGAGCATTCCGCGCAGCCCTCAACGAACTCCTCAAGGATCTGGCGATCCAGGTCGCCCGCGACGGCGAGGGCGCCACGAAGATGCTCGAAATCACCGTGACCGGTGCCGAGAGCGATGCCGCTGCCAAGACGATCGCTCTTTCCATCGCCAATTCGCCGCTGGTCAAGACGGCGGCTGCAGGCGAGGACGCCAATTGGGGCCGTATCGTCATGGCCGTCGGCAAGGCCGGCGAAATGGCCGATCGTGACCGGCTCGCCATCTGGTTCGGCGATGTGCGTGTTGCTGTTAATGGCGAGCGCGACCCTTCCTATTCCGAGGATGCGGCCTCCGCCGTGATGAAGAAGCAGGATATTCCTGTCAAAGTCGATATTGGCCTCGGCTCCGGCAAGGCTACGGTCTGGACCTGCGACCTCACCAAGGAATATGTTGCGATCAATGGCGACTACCGGAGCTGATCGTTCGTTGATGCAGGCATCCCTTCCGAAGCAGAATCTGCCGCTGGTCCGGCGGCTGGAAGCCGTGGGCTTTCGCGCCTGGCCGGCCGCTTCCGTACAATATGACGGAAGCTGGCAGGTCCGCCTGACCGCCGGCCACCCCTCCAACCGCCTGAACTCCATCGTGCCGCTCGATCCCTCCGACCATCGTGATGTCGAGATCAGGCTGGAGAAGGCAAGCCGCAAATTCGAGGCCTATGGCCGTCCTGCCGTCGTGCGTGAGACGCCGCTTGCCTCGCCTGTTCTGATTGACCTGATTAGGGAACAGGGATGGAAGCGTTTCGATGAAACGGCCGTCATGGTCTGCGATCTCTCGCAGGCCGATCTGCCCGATACGCTCGACCATCTTCCGACCCACGATGTCGGCCGGTTCGTCGATGCCAATCTCGCCGTCGATCAGGCGCAGCTTTCTCTGAAACCGGCGCTTGCCGAGATCATCTCGGCAATCAAGCCGCCATCCGGCCTTTTCATGATCGAGGATACCGTCCATGGCTCGCTGGCAACGGTCCTTTGCGTGCAGGACAACGATCTTGCAGGCATCATGTCGCTTTCGGTCGCTGACAGCCATCGCCGCAAGGGGCTCGGCATCGAGATCCTGACTTCGGCACTGCGCTGGGCGCGGATGCGCAGCGCCCGTACCGCCTGGCTGCAGGTGAAGCTCTCCAACGCACCGGCGATTGCTCTTTATGAGCGTCTCGGTTTCCGTGATGCCTATCACTATTGCTATTGGCAGGAGCGCTGCGAATGAGCGACGCCGGAAGGAAGCTGCTCCTGGTCGCAGCCTGTGCGCTGATCGATGCGGACGGGCGTATCCTTTTGGCACAGCGGCCGGAAGGCAAGTCCCTTGCCGGCCTGTGGGAATTCCCCGGCGGTAAGGTCGAACCCGGCGAGACGCCGGAGGAAACGCTCGTACGGGAACTGAACGAAGAACTCGGTATTTCGACGAAGGTGGCGTGTCTTGCGCCGCTGACCTTCGCCAGTCACAGCTATGATACGTTCCACCTGCTGATGCCGCTCTATGTCTGCCGCCGCTATGAAGGCATTCCGCATGGTCGCGAGGGCCAGGCAATCAAATGGGTACGCCCGCAGGCATTGCGCGATTATCCGATGCCGCCGGCCGACGAGCCGCTCATCCCGGTACTGCAGGATCTACTTTAGCTTTTGCTGATTATTGAGGCGAAACGTCGATTTCGCCTGTGGATATTAATCGATCATTTAGCACCTTCTGGCAATGATCGGCCTCACTCAAGCAACTGGCGTGTGTGTATTTAAGGGCTTGACGTCATGGACGACGATTTCTGGAAAGCTGTGCGCGAAAAGGAACGTGCTTCTTCGTCTGCTTCGCGCAGAACGGGGGCGCTCAATATTGCCCTTCTCTTCGGTACCGCTGTAGTGGCGCTGACCCTCATCCTGACGCCAATGCTGGCGGATTCTTCCAAGAAAAGCGTGCTAGCCAGCGCGCCGGCGGATTTCGACACGATCACCACCGGCTCCATCCCGAAGACCGAGAATGGCCCGAAGAGCGAGAACGGCAAGCGCTATACAATCCGCCGCAGCGTGCTCCAGGATACACCTGGTTCGGTCTGTGTCGTCCAGGGCTACGGCGTCGGCGCCGGCTGCTGAGGAAATGAGGTTTCCGTCCCAGGAAGCCATGAATTTCATTGCGGTCTTGCGCGCAGAAGGGTTGGGTTGATGAATTTGCTGAAGAAATTTCTGGCAGACAGAAGCGGTGCAACGGCGATCGAATATGGATTGATTGCAGCGCTGATGGCGGTTGCCCTCATTGGGGGCCTGGGTGTGTTCACCAATGGCCTGCGCGGCGTATTCAACACCGTCGAGAATAACCTGACGATCAACTGAGATGTCCGTTAGGCCTCACTGCCTGAGTTTCTGCTCTTCCACCTTCAGTGCGTCAGCAAGCCGCGCCTTGGCCGTTCCTGGCTTCAGCGGCTGCTGCTGGCTTTCGTGCGGCGCCCATCCCGACACATAGATCACTGAAAATGTCGCGCGGATGCGGCCGTCGGGGTCCGAATAGCGCTCGGCATAGATTTCAGCGGCGCGCAGGAAGAAGGCGCGCGTCAGTGGCTTGCGGCTGCGGGCAGCGAGCGGATTGGCCATGCCCATCGCTCTCAGGTCGCGCATCAGCGGAAAAATTGAATCATAGCGTACCGTATAATTCTCCGCGTCGATGACGGGCAGCGCAAAGCCTGCGCGCTGCAGCAGACCGCCCACATCGCGGACATCGGCGAAGGGGATGACGCGCGGGCTTGCACCGCCGGTCATCTCGATCTCGGTGGCGAGCAGCACCTCGCGCAGTTCCTGCAGCGTACCGGCGCCCGGAATGGCGGCCAGGAACAGGCCGTCCGCCTTCAATGCGCGGCGGATCTGAATGAAGACGCCGGGTGTGTCGTTGGTCAGGTGCAGGTTGAGCGGTGCAATTACCAGATTGGTCGATTGGGGTGCGAGCGGCACGTCTTCGAGCGGCGCGTCGAGAAAAGGTTCGCCCGGCACGACATAGTGGACGTCGCTTTCCACGCGGGTGAGGCTGCCGACCTTGCCGGTCGCGATCGCCGCACGGGCGGCCGCGCCCGTGGTGCCGTGCAGTTCCACCGCATGTTCGAACCTGCGCTCCACGACGGCCAGGCGGTCTGCCAGTTCCTCGGCGGCGATGTCGAGTAGGAAGCCCGCTTTGGGATCATTGTTTGCGAGCGCGCGCCTACGGTTTGCGGCGATCTGCGCCTTGTCGAAGATGATATCCATGGCGATGTCCATATTCCTCCATCCGGCAGGCGGCAAGGCGATTTTCCTTTGGCGCGCGACGCGCTAGTCTGCCTGATATGGGGACGATCGAGATGAAAAGTGAGACGGGGCGGGTATGGGCGCAGCTTCTGCGACCCTTTTCGGTACTTGCCGATCTTGTCTATCCTCCGTCCTGTGCGGCTTGCGGTGTTTCGACAGGCGGCCATCGCGGGCTCTGTGCCAAATGCTGGTTCGAGGTCCGTTTCATCGAACGGCCCTATTGCGAGGTGCTCGGCCTTCCCTTTTCCCATGATCTCGGGGCCGGCATCCTGAGCGCCGAGGCGATCGCCAATCCGCCGCCGTTCGATCGGCTGCGTTCAGCAGCCACCCTTGATCATGCCGTTCGCACTCTTGTACACGGCCTCAAATACCGGGATCGTACCGATCTCGCGCCGATGATGGCCGGCTGGATGCTGCGCGCGTCGGACGGCATGGTCGAACGCTGCGATGCCGTCATTCCGGTTCCGCTTCATCGCACCCGCATGGTCTCGCGCAAATTCAACCAGGCCGCGGAGCTCGCCCGACATTTGGCGGGGCTTGCAGGAAAACCGCTGTTGCCGGGAACGCTTCTGCGTGTGAAGCGTACCAGCCAGCAGGTTGGTCTTGGTGTACGCGCGCGCGAGGACAATGTCCGCGGCGCTTTTGCGGTCGCCGCGGGCAGGGAAAGCGATGTCTTCGGCAAACGCATCGTGCTTGTCGACGACGTCTTTACGACAGGAGCGACAGTTGGTGCGGCAGCGCGTACGCTGCGCAAGGCGGGGGCTGCCGATATAACGGTTTTGACCTTTGCAAGGGCTATTGCAGAAACTATATGACAGAAAGAAAACAGCACTGTCTGGAGACCTTCATGGTACCCGTTGCCATCTATACGCGTCAATTCTGCGGCTATTGTGCACGCGCCAAATCTCTTCTTGAAGAGAAGGGCGTTGACTATGTCGAACATGACGCGACCTTCTCGCCCGAGCTTCGCCAGGAAATGCTTGGCAAGTCGAACGGCCGCACCACCTTTCCGCAGATTTTCATCGGCAGCACGCATGTCGGCGGTTGCGACGATCTCTACGCGCTCGATCGGGCAGGCAAGCTCGATCCGCTGCTGGCAGCCTGAGGAAGAGCGATGAGCTTCACGGCCGCCGCCATCCAGATGTGTTCCGGTGTCGATCCGGAGCGGAATGCCGCTTCGATGGCGCGCCTCGTCCGAGAGGCTGCTGCAAAGGGCGCAAATTACGTGCAGACGCCTGAAATGACCGGCATGTTGCAGCGTAACCGCGCTGCGGCAAAGGAAGTTCTGCGCGACGAGAGCAATGACATCATCGTCAAAACCGGCTCGGCGCTTGCGGTCGAACTCGGCATCTTCATGCATGTCGGCTCGACAGCGATTGCGCTCGATGACGGCAAGATGGCCAATCGCGGTTTCCTCTTCGGACCTGACGGCAAGATCCTGAACCGTTACGACAAGATCCACATGTTCGATGTCGATCTCGACAATGGCGAGAGCTGGCGCGAAAGTGCAGCTTACAGGCCGGGTTCGGAAGCGCGCGTTCTGTCGTTGCCGTTCGCCGAGATGGGTTTCACCATCTGTTACGACGTGCGTTTCCCGCAGCTTTTCCGAGCGCAGGCTGTTGCCGGTGCCGAAGTGATGACCGTTCCGGCCGCCTTCACGAAGCAGACAGGCGAGGCACATTGGGAAATCCTGCTGCGGGCGCGCGCCATTGAAAATGGTGTCTTCGTCATCGCCGCAGCGCAGGCCGGCATGCATGAAGACGGACGCGAGACATTCGGCCATTCTATGATCATCGATCCCTGGGGCAAGGTGCTGGCGTCAGCCGGTCTGACCGGCGAGGCGGTCATTTTGGCGGAGATCGATCCGGCGGCTGTGAAGGCCGCCCATGACAAGATTCCGAACCTTAAGAACGGTCGGGAGTTTTCCATCGAGAGGATTGCGGGGGAAATTTCAGGAGGCGTAGCAGCGTGATCCGCTATTCCCTTATTTGTGAGAATGTCCACGAATTCGAAGGCTGGTTTTCTGAAGGCGCCGATTTTGACCGGCAGGTCGCAAGCGGCTTTCTGACCTGCCCCGTCTGCAATTCCGCTTCCATCTCCAAGTCACTCATGGCTCCCTCCGTCTCGACCGCGCGCAAGAAGGAAGAGATGCAGACGGTCGCGATGGACACGGCCCGCCGCGAAGCCTTCCTGAAGCTCAAGGAAGCTGTCGCCGCGATCAAGGCGAATTCCGAGGATGTCGGAACCCGATTTCCCGAGGAAGCTCGCAAGATCCACTACGGTGAGGCGGATGCCCGCGGTATCATCGGCCAGGCAACGCCCGACGAAGCTGAAGCGTTGGTGGAAGAAGGCATCGAGATCGCCGCCCTGCCGGTCTTGCCCGAAGACGTGAACTGATATGCCGGCGGCTGGCCTTTTATGATTTGGGCCTGCGTGCGGTGTGATCAGGCCGGCCGTTTTGCCAGCAGCATGTAATTCACATCCATGTCCTTCGACAGGTTCCACTGGTTTGCCAGCGGATTGAAGAAGACGCCCGTGCGGTCGACAATCTCGAGACCGCTTGCGGCAAGCGGCTTTTCCAGTTCTTCCGGGCGTACCAGCTTCTCATACTGATGTGTGCCGCGCGGCAGCCAGCGCAGGACGTTTTCGGCAGCGAAAATGGCAAGTGCGGCCGCCTTCATGGTGCGGTTGATCGTGGCGACGAACATCAGGCCGCCCGGCCGGACCATGCTGGCGCAGGTATTCATGAAAAGCTCGACATCGGCCACATGCTCCACCACTTCCATGTTGAGCACTATATCGAAGGTCTCGCCTGCCTCCGCGAGTTGCTCGGCGGTGACGGCGCGATAGTCGACCGCAACACCCGATGCCTTGGCGTGGGTGGAGGCGATGCCGATGTTCTTTTCCGAGGGATCGGCGCCGACAACTTCAGCGCCCATTCGGGCGACCGGCTCCGACAACAGGCCGCCGCCGCAGCCGATATCGAGCACGCGCAGGCCTTCAAGCGGCTTGGCAGTCTTCGGACTGCGCGAAAAATTCTCTGCTGCCTTGTCGCGGATATAGGCCAGGCGAACAGGATTGAACTTGTGCAGCGGCTTGAACTTGCCCGTCGGGCTCCACCACTCGGCTGCCATGGCGGAAAAGCGATCGACTTCGCTCTGGTCGATGGTGGTCTTTGCCGCTTCGTTCATCTGCCGCTCCTTAATGTCCTATCAGTGAAGTCGGACGATCGAGGCGATAAGTCAAGGGCGCTCAGGTCGCACCGAAGGCTTGGCAGGGACCGTAAAAAATAGAGCTCGTCTGAAGGCAGTAAAAACCCCGCGTCTTCGCGGGGTTTCGGATCCAAGGTGACGCCGGTTCAGCGGCACTGACGGCGCGGGCCGTAGGTGGGCTGGTATGTGTTATCGTATGCGCGGTACGAGCGATAACGGCTGTAGCAGTATTCGGCATGTGAACTGCCCGCACTCACGCGCGGCTGCGAGGCTATGATACCACCGATGATCGCGCCGGCGGCCAGACCACCGATAATGGCGCCAGTATTGTCATGGCGGCGATAATAGCGGTCGCGGTAGTAGCGGTCCCCATAATAGCGGTCGCCATAATAGCGGCGGTCCCTGTCCCATCCGCGATCATAGCTATAACGGTCCGAATAGCGGTAATTGCGGCCCCAACCCTGGTTATAACGAGGGCATTTCGTGAAGTTGTTGCAGCCGACCTGAAGAAGCTCGGCCTGGTCTCCGGCGGTTTGGGGTTGCGCTGCCGACTGAGTAGGGTTTGCCGTATAGGCCGGCCCTGCCCAGGCAGGCATTCCGGAGGATGCGGTCGCTATCGACAGTGCAATTATCGCTAATCTTCTCATTCTACTCACCAGCTTTCTTGACGTATCTATTGCTGTTTAAACGCATTTAGGACCACTAAGTTCAATCGCTTTCATGCTCCGGTTTGACGGGTACGGTGAAAGGGGTGTTTTGTAGCGGGCGGCGGGGACCTTTCTGGCGAACTCCTGCCGTCTCCACTTCACCCTTTTCCCGCCCTTGCCACCCCCTGTCAAACTCGCTAAGAGACGCGCCAACTTTCGTCCTTGGTTGGCGGGGCTTTAGAAGCGTTCCAGAAACCAGTATTTCCGGGCTCTTCGGCCATTTGACAGCTTGGGTTTTCTGATGTCCGGGAGGTCTGCGTCTCCCGGCGGTTTGTGAATGGCGCGTGGCGTGCCGGGAACGCAAATCCCGTTTTCCGGCAATCGCGCGCGGGTCGTGGTAGAGGCTTATGGCACGCATCGTTATGAAATTCGGCGGAACCTCCGTCGCTGATCTGGATCGCATCAAGAACGTTGCCCGCCATGTGAAACGTGAAGTCGATGCCGGTCATGAGGTGGCGGTCGTCGTTTCCGCCATGTCCGGCAAGACCAACGAGTTGGTCGGTTGGGTTCAGAATACGCCGAAGGTGATCGGCGCCAACTCGCCCTTCTACGATGCGCGCGAATACGACACCATTGTCGCTTCCGGCGAGCAGGTCACGTCAGGCCTTCTAGCAATTGCGCTGCAGAGCATGGGCATCAACGCCCGTTCCTGGCAGGGCTGGCAGATCCCGATCCGCACCGACAACGCACATGGCGCGGCGCGCATCATGGAAATCGACGGGGCCGATATTATCAAGCGCATGGGCGAGGGTCAGGTTGCCGTCGTCTCCGGCTTCCAGGGACTCGGTCCTGATAACCGTATCTCGACGCTCGGACGCGGCGGATCGGACACGTCGGCAGTGGCGATTGCGGCCGCCGTGAAGGCCGATCGTTGCGACATCTATACCGATGTCGACGGCGTCTACACGACCGACCCGCGCATCGAGCCCAAGGCACGGCGTCTGAAGAAGATTGCTTTCGAAGAAATGCTGGAAATGGCGTCGCTCGGCGCCAAGGTTCTTCAGGTTCGCTCGGTAGAGCTTGCCATGGTGCATAAGGTACGCACCTTCGTGCGTTCGTCTTTCGAGGATCCCGATGCTCCGGGCATGGGCGACCTCTTGAACCCGCCCGGAACGCTGATTTGTGACGAGGATGAAATCGTGGAACAGGAAGTAGTCACCGGCATCGCCTATGCCAAGGATGAGGCTCAGATCTCGCTTCGCCGTCTTGCCGACCGACCGGGCGTTTCCGCCGCGATCTTCGGGCCGCTTGCCGAAAGCCACATCAACGTCGACATGATTGTCCAGAACATTTCCGAAGACGGTTCGAAGACCGATATGACCTTCACCGTGCCCTCGGGTGATGTGGAGAAGGCCATCAAGGTTCTCTCCGACAACAAGGACAAGATCGGCTACGACGTCGCGCAGAGCGAATCGGGTCTGGTGAAGGTCTCGGTCATCGGCATCGGCATGCGCAGTCATGCGGGCGTTGCAGCGACTGCCTTCCGGGCACTTGCCGAAAAAGGCATCAACATCAAGGCAATTACAACCTCAGAGATCAAGATTTCGATCCTGATCGACGGTCCCTATGCAGAACTCGCTGTCAGAACTTTGCATTCCTGCTACGGTCTGGATAAGAATTGATTCCCAGCGGGCGGCCTGCCCCTTCAGGTTGAAGATGCGGCCGGTTCTTCTGGCCGCACTAAGCGTTTGTTTCGGGGAGCTTGAGACGCAATGAGAGACCTTTCCGGCGGTCCGCGCGTGCTGCTCAAGCGGCTGCGCGAATTGATGGCGGAGCCGCTGGAGCCGCAGGAGCGACTCGATCGGATCGTGCGCCAGATCGCCAGCAACATGGTGGCGGAGGTTTGTTCCGTTTACGTGCTGCGCGCCGATGGCGTACTCGAGCTTTATGCTACCGAAGGTCTCAACAAGGAAGCCGTCCACCTCTCGCAGCTGAAGATGGGACAGGGCCTCGTCGGCACGATCGCCGCATCGGCCCAGCCGCTCAATCTTTCCGACGCGCAGTCGCATCCGGCCTTCCGCTACCTGCCGGAAACGGGCGAAGAGATCTACCATTCCTTCCTCGGCGTGCCGATCCTGCGTACGGGACGTTCGCTCGGCGTTCTCGTCGTGCAGAACAAGGCGAGCCGCAATTATCGTGACGAGGAGCTGGAAGCGCTCGAAACGACGGCGATGGTTCTCGCTGAGATGATCGCGACCGGCGAACTGAAGAAGATCACCAAGCCGGGCCTGGAACTCGATCTTACCCGCTCGGTCACGGTCGATGGCGATACCTATAATGACGGGATCGGCCTTGGTTACGTCGTGCTCCACGAGCCGCGCATCGTGGTCACCAATCTGCTCAACGACGATGCGGAGAAGGAAATCCGGCGGCTGGCGGATGCCATGGGCTCGCTCCGGATCTCCATTGACGACATGCTGTCGCGTCGCGATGTTTCCATGGAGGGTGAGCACCGCGAGGTGCTCGAAACCTATCGCATGTTTGCCCACGACCAGGGCTGGGTGCGCAAGCTGGAAGAGGCGATCCGCAACGGCCTGACGGCGGAAGCGGCTGTCGAGAAGGTGCAGAGCGACACCAAGGCGCGCATGATGCGCTTGACCGATCCGTATCTGCGCGAGCGCATGCACGATTTCGAGGATCTGGCCAATCGGCTGCTGCGTGTCCTGACCGGTTATACGGGCCGCACGACGGCCGAGGGTTTCCCGACTGACGCAATCATTCTGGCGCGGGCCATGGGTGCGGCGGAACTTCTCGATTATCCGCGCGCCAATGTGCGTGGGCTGGTGCTGGAAGAAGGCGCGGTGACGAGCCATGTGGTGATTGTTGCACGCGCCATGGGCATTCCGGTTATCGGCCAGGCGGCGGGTGTCGTGGCGCTTGCCGAAAATGGTGACGCCGTCATTATCGATGGCGACGAAGGGCATGTGCATATCCGGCCAATGCCGGAGCATCAGCGCTCCTATGAAGAAAAGGTCCGCTTCCGCGCCAGGCGGCAGGAGCAGTTCCGGGCGCTGCGCTCCGTCGAGCCGGTCACCCGGGACGGCCAGCGCATCCAGCTTCTGATGAATGCCGGCTTGCTGGTCGATCTGCCGCAGCTGGCGGAATCTGGTGCCGAGGGTATCGGCCTATTCCGCACCGAGCTGCAATTCATGATCGCCTCGACCATGCCGAAGGCGGAAGAGCAGGAAATGTTCTACCGCAATGTGCTGAAGCAGGCAGGCGGCCGTGTCGTAACCTTCCGTACGCTCGATATCGGCGGCGACAAGGTTGTTCCCTATTTCCGCGGCCACGAGGAAGAGAACCCGGCGCTCGGCTGGCGGGCAATCCGTCTCTCGCTCGATCGGCCGGGATTGTTGCGCACGCAGTTGCGCGCCATGCTGAAGGCTGCGGCGGGCACCGAGCTGAAGCTGATGGTGCCGATGGTGACCGAGGTTTCCGAACTCAGACAGGTGCGCGAACTCCTGCAAAAGGAAGTGCAGCATCTTTCGCGTTTCGGCCACGGTCTGCCGCGCAAACTGCAGTTTGGTGCGATGCTGGAAGTGCCGGCTCTGCTATGGCAGCTCGATGAACTGATGGATGCGGTCGATTTCGTTTCGGTGGGTTCCAACGATCTGTTCCAGTTCGCGATGGCTGTTGATCGCGGCAATGCACGGGTTTCCGAGCGCTTCGATCCGCTGGAGCGGCCGTTCCTGCGTCTCCTGCGCGATATCGTGCGCGGTGCGGATCGCAACAAGACGCCGGTGACGCTCTGCGGCGAACTGGCAGGCAAGCCGATTTCGGCCATGGCGTTGCTCGGCGTCGGGTTCCGCTCCATCTCCATGTCGCCGGCTTCGATCGGACCGGTCAAGGCGATGTTGCTCGGTCTCGATGCCGAGGCTCTGACGAAGGCTGTCAATGAGGCGCTGGACGACCGGAATGCGACCGTGCCGATGCGCGAGGTGCTTGCCCGCTTCGCCGAGAGCCACAATATTCCCCTTTAGACATATATAAGAAGAATTGGAGTAAGGGGTGGCGAAGCTTCCCATTGAAAAGATGCGCGAGCTTGAGCGCCGCTTCGGCGAGATCGAAGCGCGCATGTCGGCCGGCCCTTCGGCCGATGTCTATGTAAAGCTCGCGTCTGAATATTCAGAACTGCAGCCCGTCGTCACCAAGATCCGCGCCTATCAGAAGGCCGTCGGCGAGCTTGCCGATCTGGAGATGCTGCTCGAGGACAAGTCCGTCGACCGCGACATGCGTGAGCTCGCCGAACTCGAGCTGCCTGACGTGAAAGAGCGGATCGAGGCGTTGGAGAACGAAATCCAGATCCTGTTGCTGCCGAAGGATGCGGCCGACGAGAAGAGCGCGATCCTGGAAATCCGCGCCGGCACCGGCGGCAATGAGGCGGCCCTTTTCGCTGGCGACCTGTTCCGCATGTATGAGCGCTATGCGTCAACGCACGGATGGAAGGTGGAAGTGCTGTCGTCGAGCGAAGGTGAAGCCGGTGGTTACAAGGAGATCATCGCGACGATCACCGGCAAGGGGGTCTTTGCCAAGCTGAAATTCGAATCCGGTGTGCACCGTGTGCAGCGCGTACCGGAGACGGAAGCGGGGGGGCGCATTCACACCTCGGCTGCGACGGTTGCCGTTCTTCCCGAAGCGGAGGAGATCGATATCGAAATCCGGCCGGAAGATATCCGCATCGATACGATGCGCTCTTCGGGTGCGGGCGGCCAGCACGTCAATACAACGGACTCGGCGGTGCGTATCACCCACCTGCCGACGGGCATCGTTGTTACCAGCTCGGAAAAATCGCAGCATCAGAACCGCGCCAAGGCCATGCAGGTGCTTCGCTCGCGTCTCTACGATGCCGAGCGGCAGAGGGCCGATAGCGAACGTTCGGCCGACCGCAAAAGCCAGGTTGGCTCCGGCGACCGCTCGGAGCGCATCCGCACCTACAATTTTCCGCAGGGGCGCGTGACCGACCATCGCATCAATCTGACGCTTTACAAACTCGACCGGATGATGATCGGCGAGATCGACGAAGTGGTGGATGCGCTGCTTGCCGACTACCAGGCGAGTCAGCTGGCGCAGCTTGGCGAACAGCAATGACCGCATCCGGGTCGACGGTTTCCGAGATGCTTGCCGAGGCCCGGCGCCGCTTCATGGAAGCCGGCATTGCCGATCCACAGACCGATGCACGGTTGCTGATTTCTGGACTGCTGAAGCTTTCGCCGACCGAGATACTGACGGCGGGTCGCGAGCCGGTTTCGGAGGAGCAGGCGGGCAGTATCGGCCGCGCTATCGAAAGGCGGCTGAAGCACGAGCCGGTGCATCGTATTCTCGGAGAGCGGGAATTCTACGGCCTGCCGCTTTCGCTGTCCGCCGGCACGCTGGAGCCGCGGCCCGATACCGAAATTCTCGTCGATACGATCATTCCTTATCTGCGCGATCTTGCAAAGACGGAAAGCAATATCCATATTCTCGACATCGGAACCGGGACTGGAGCGATTTGCCTTGCGCTCCTCAATGAATGTCCGGAAGCATCAGGCATCGGCAGCGACATTTCGACCGATGCACTTGAGACGGCAAGATCAAACGCAGAAAGAAACGGATTGCAGGACCGATTCACGACCATTCGATCGAACTGGTTCGAGAACATCCACGGGACGTTTCATGCGGTTGTCTCAAATCCGCCCTATATTGCTTCCAATGTCATTCACGATCTCGCTCCCGAAGTGACGAAATTTGATCCGGCTGCAGCTCTGGACGGCGGCCCGGATGGGCTTGACGCCTACAAAGCCATAGCAAAGGATGCGGGAAGGTTCGTACGGCCAAATGGAATCGTCGGACTGGAAATTGGCTATGATCAACGAAACGATGTGACGGCGATCTTCGAAGCGGAAGGCTTCAAGTGTCTCAAATCTGTGAAAGATTATGGCCAGAATGATAGAGTGCTCGTGTTCTCGCCGGCATGACCGGCGACAAATTGCAGCATCTAACTGGACATTGTTGCTATTGCGAAGAAAAGGCTTGGATTTCCCGAGGAAGCAATATAGGTTGCCCTTACGCGTTGGGCGCATAGGAATGAACGAGATTCGTTCGGTACTTGCTCAGCCTCGGGGGTCTGCTCTTTTAAACGAGAGTTTCAAAGGTTGAACACGACCCAATGCGTGAATCAGTCAAACTGACTTGAAGACAAGCGGCAGGTCGGCGCGAAGGCGCTCTATGCTTGCGGCACGAAGGCCCTGATCCGGATGGACCGGTCTTGGCGGTTGGTGCCATGTATCCAATCACAAACAGAGAATTCAGGTGAACGATCGATGAGGCCAGGACAGCAGAACAAGCGCGGTCGAGGGCGTGGCAATAACAACAACAATAACAATGGCGGCGGCGGAAATAACAACAATAATAATTTCAACCGTAAGGGTGGGAACCCGCTGACCCGGACCTACGACAGCTCCGGCCCCGATGTGAAAATCCGCGGCACTGCTCAGCACATAGCTGAAAAGTATGCGCAACTCGCCCGTGACGCCCAGAGCTCCGGTGACCGCGTCATAGCTGAGAATTACCTGCAGCACGCCGAACACTATAACCGCATCATTGCCGCCGCACAGGCGCAGATGCAGGAACGCTTCCAGCGTGACGACCGCAACGATTATAATGATCGTGACAACGCGGACCGTGACGGCGACGAACTGGATACGGGCGACAATGACGACGTCGTCATCGTTCAACCGCCTCATAAGCAGCAGCGCGAACAGCAGCAGGCTGCTCCTGTAGCGGCGCCGGTGCAGCAGGCGGAAGCGATTGACGGAACCGGCCCGCAGCCGGAAATCGAAGGCATTCCCGCCGAAGTCGCGATGGAAGACGAAGGCTCTGCTGCGCCGCAGCGCGAGCGCCAGCCCCGCCGTCGCAATGCCGGCAGCCGCCCACGCCGTCCGCGTCGCGGTGCGGAAGGTGAGGCCGCCGGTGAGGAAGGCGCTTCCGCGGAAGCCCCTGTTCTGGCTGAAGCTGCTTCTGAATAAGCTTGCTTCAATCGTAGAATTTGAAAGGCCGCCTTTCCTGGCGGCCTTTTCTTTTGCGGGGCACCCGCTGCTTTCGGTTGCTGCGACTATTGTGAGGGCGCGTTTACACGCGAATTTACAGTAACGTACTTCCGCATTGAGCCTTCGAGGCATTCACTCCAGGACACCTGTCGGGACCGGAGGAACGCCATCATGAAGTATCTTGTTTTCTTGTGCATGCTGGTCGCAGCCTCCGCTCATGGCGCGGAGAAGGCGGCGCAGCAAGTTTTCGACAGTGAGATCGAGCGGAAGGCCGTCCAGGCTGTCGTATGGGGAATTCCTGTCGTCAATTATGACCTGATGCGCCAGGAGATGCTGACCAAGACGTCGGGCAAGGTTGGGCAGGTCATCTATTGGGGGCGGCCACTGGATTGGAAGAACCAGACGCTGACGCCCAATCCAGATGCTCTCTATTTCATGGCTTTCTTCACCACGAGGGATGGTCCCGTTGTTCTCGATTTGCCGGCCGCAGAGAGTGGCGCCTCTTTCAACGGCAACATCGTCAATGCCTGGCAACTGCCGCTCGAGGACGCCGGTTTGCTCGGAATCGATAAGGGCAAGGGCGGAAAATTCGTAATCCTGCCGCCGGACTATAAAGACAAGCTGCCGGATGGTTTCATTCCGCTGCAGTCGGAGGTCTACGGCGGCTACATACTCTTCCGCTCAAACCTGAAGAGCCACAGCGACGCCGACGTGCAGGCTTCGATCGACTATGGCAAGAAGCTGAAGATCTACCCTCTCTCCGCTGCCGGCAATCCGCCGGAGACCATCTTCGCCGACGTCAAAAACATCCTCTTTGACTCCACCATCAAATGGGATGAGAGCTTCTTCGACAATCTGAACCGCGTCATTCAGGAGGAGCCGTGGATCGTTCGTGACCGCGTGATGATCGATCAGCTGAAATCGATCGGCATCGAAAAGGGCAAGCCCTTCAAGCCGGACCGGCGTGTGCAGTCCCTCCTGATGAAAGGCATCAAGGAAGCGCAGGCGCTTCTGGAGGCGAAATACGATGCCGGGCTTCCCCCATTTTTCACCGAGAAAAGCCGCTGGACCTTCCCGGCCTACCCTGATCTCATCAAGGCGTCGCAGTCCAATTTCGATGAACCCGATGCCTATCCCGTCGATCATCGCGGTGTTGCCTACAGCTATGCCTATATCGGCATCAAGCGGCTGGGCGCAGGCCAATTCTATTCGATCTCGATCCGCGACAAGGACGGGAATGATTTTGACGGTGGCAGGACCTATCGCCTTAACGTTCCCCCAAATGTGCCCGTCGAGCAGTACTGGTCGGTGACGGCTTATGACCGGCAGACGCATGCGCTGATCAAGAATGTTTCGCGCGCGAGCCGCTCATCGCAGATTTCCGAGCTCGTCAAGAACGAGGACGGTTCCATCGACCTCTATTTCGGACCAAGTGCGCCGAGAGGCAGGGAGGCCAATTGGGTGCCGACGGACCCGAAGCGGAAGTTTGAGCTGATGTTCCGCGCTTATGGTCCAACCAAGGACTTCTTTGACAAGAGGTGGGTACTGCCGGATGTCGCGCTGATGAGCAAGTAAGGCTGAGAGGCAATCTGCTCTCGCAAGCCGGGCAATCAAAGCCACCCTGGAGATAGGCCGATGAATGACGGGCTACGTTTCGCGAGATGGAGGATTGGGCTCTTCCTGTTCGGGGTCTTTCTGAGCTTCGGCGTCATCGCTCATTACTGCGTGGGTGCGCGATGGCCGCCCGGCGAATTGTTCATGCAGAATATTACGCTTTGGTGGGCGTGCCCATGGACATTGTCGGTCGCGGCGGTCCATGCCGGCGGCCTTGGCATGGTCGCGATCGGGCTGACCATGGCGGTGATGGAGCGTGCATCCCTGCCGATTCGAGCATCCGGCTTGCCGCTCCTTCTATGTGTGGTGGGTCTGCTCGGCGTTTTCGGCGTCGGTTATGCCGGCTATTTCGTCTTCGATGCCATCTGGCCGAGCTTCTACTATTCGCCAATCTCTAAAGGGAAAAATATCTGGCTGATCGGACAAGCCCTTTTTATCCTCCTCTATTTCATTGGCATTCTCATGGCGTTTCGAGAGCTGCCGCCGGGCCATTCGATGGAACGTCCAATTGCGTGACGGCACGGAACGCTTAAAGACGTCATCGGCTGCTCCTTCGGGAGAAACCGATGGGAACAAGGAAGACATGGCTGCAGGGGAGGCCGCTTTGAGCTGCTGGTTTTTCCCTTGCCCGCCCCTTTAAACTATTGGGATTCTCCACCATATCCTGCTCAGGTTGTTTGCCGCAAATTCCAATGGCGACAAACAGGGGCTTGCCTTTTGAGGGAGCTCAATCTCAATCATCGGTCTGTGCCTTATGAAGGGCAGGGCGATTCATGGAGGTAACATATGAATATCGAAAAATACTCCGAGCGGGTGCGCGGTTTCGTTCAGTCCGCCCAGACCTATGCGCTTGCGCAAGGGCACCAGCAATTCACCGCAGAACATGTGCTCAAAGTCCTGCTCGATGACGATCAGGGCATGGCCGCTTCGCTGATCGAGCGCGCCGGTGGCGATGCAAAGGCCGCGCGGCTTGCCAATGATGCCGCACTTGCCAAGCTGCCGAAAGTTTCCGGCGGCAACGGCAACATTTATCTTGCCCAGCCACTCGCCAAGGTTTTCTCCACTGCCGAAGAGGCCGCGAAGAAAGCCGGCGACAGCTTCGTGACGGTCGAGCGTCTGCTGCAGGCACTGGCGATCGAAACCTCTGCCTCGACCTACCAGTCGCTGAAGAATGCCGGTGTGACCGCACAGGCGCTCAACCAGGTCATCAACGAAATCCGCAAGGGCCGCACCGCCGACACGGCGAGTGCTGAGCAAGGTTTCGACAGCCTGAAGAAATATGCCCGCGACCTGACGAGCGATGCCCGCGAAGGTAAACTCGACCCGGTTATCGGCCGCGACGACGAAATTCGCCGCACGATCCAGGTTCTCTCGCGTCGCACCAAGAACAATCCCGTCCTGATCGGTGAGCCGGGTGTCGGTAAGACGGCGATCGTCGAAGGCCTTGCGCTGCGCATCGTCAATGGCGACGTGCCGGAAAGCCTGAAGGACAAGAAGCTGATGGCGCTCGACATGGGTGCCCTGATTGCCGGTGCGAAGTTCCGCGGCGAATTCGAAGAGCGCCTGAAGGCTGTGCTGAACGAGGTTCAGTCGGAGAACGGCGAGATCATCCTCTTCATCGACGAAATGCACACGCTTGTTGGTGCCGGCAAGGCAGATGGGGCAATGGATGCCTCCAACCTGCTGAAGCCTGCTCTTGCCCGCGGTGAGCTGCATTGCGTCGGTGCTACCACGCTCGATGAATACCGCAAGCATGTAGAGAAGGATCCGGCTCTTGCCCGCCGTTTCCAGCCTGTCATGGTCGAGGAACCGACGGTCGAGGATACGATCTCGATCCTGCGCGGCTTGAAGGAAAAATATGAGCAGCATCACAAGGTGCGCATCGCCGATGCTGCGCTGGTTGCTGCTGCGACCCTTTCGAACCGTTATATCACCGACCGGTTCTTGCCGGACAAGGCGATCGATTTGATGGACGAGGCGGCTGCCCGCCTACGCATGCAGGTGGATTCCAAGCCGGAAGAACTCGACGAGCTCGACCGCCGCATCATCCAGCTGAAGATAGAGCGCGAGGCGCTTAAGAAGGAAACCGACGTGGCTTCCGCCGACCGGCTGAAGCGGCTGGAAGGCGAGCTCGTTTCTCTCGAGGAAGAAGCCGACGCGCTGACGGCCCGCTGGCAGGCGGAAAAGCAGAAACTCGGCCTTGCCGCTGACCTTAAGAAGCAGCTCGACGATGCCCGCAATGAACTAGCAATCGCCCAGCGCAAGGGTGAATTCCAGCGCGCCGGCGAGCTCGCCTATGGCGTGATCCCCGATCTCGAAAAGCAGCTGACCGAGGCTGAAAGCAAGGAAGACAACAGCCGCAACGCGATGGTGCAGGAGGTCGTGATCCCTGACAATATCGCCCATGTCGTTTCCCGCTGGACCGGCATTCCTGTTGACAAGATGTTGGAGGGCGAACGCGACAAGCTGCTCCGGATGGAAGACGAGCTGGCGAAGTCGGTGATCGGCCAGGGCGATGCGGTTCAGGCCGTATCCCGCGCCGTGCGCCGTGCCCGCGCAGGCCTTCAGGATCCGAACCGGCCGATCGGCTCGTTCATCTTCCTCGGCCCGACCGGCGTCGGCAAGACGGAGCTCACCAAGGCGCTCGCCCGCTTCCTCTTCGACGACGAGACAGCGATGGTGCGCATGGATATGTCCGAGTATATGGAGAAGCACTCCGTGGCCCGGCTGATCGGTGCCCCTCCCGGTTATGTCGGCTATGATGAAGGTGGCGCGCTGACGGAAGCTGTCCGTCGCCGACCCTACCAGGTCGTTTTGTTCGACGAGATCGAGAAGGCGCATCCAGATGTCTTCAACATCCTGCTGCAGGTATTGGACGACGGTCGCCTGACCGATGGTCAGGGCCGGACGGTCGACTTCCGCAACACGATGATCATCATGACGTCGAACCTCGGTGCTGAATACCTGACGCAGTTGCGTGAGGGTGAGGACAGCGAGACCGTTCGGGAGCAGGTGATGGATGTCGTTCGCGGTCATTTCCGGCCGGAGTTCCTGAACCGTATCGATGAGATCATCCTCTTCCACCGCCTGAAGCGTGAGGAAATGGGGGCGATCGTCGATATCCAGCTGAAGCGGCTGATCTCTCTGCTGTCCGAGCGCAAGATCACGCTCGATCTCGATGAGGATGCCCGCAATTGGCTGGCGAACAAGGGATACGATCCAGTCTACGGCGCTCGCCCGCTGAAGAGGGTGATCCAGAAGTTCGTCCAGGATCCGCTCGCCGAGCAGATCCTTTCAGGTCAGGTCCCGGATGGATCGACGGTGACGATCACCAGCGGCTCGGACCGGTTGCTGTTCCGGTCGAAGCAGTCGGTCAGCGAAGCGGCGTAAGGCTGCGCAGACGAGAATTGAAATTGGCGGCCTTCGGGCCGCCATTTTTGTTTCTGCAGACGGGGAGAATTATTTGCTCGCGACCTGATCCGTGGCGGGCTGGTTATTCAGCAGCGTGTCGATGCGCTTGCGCTCGTCCTCGAACTTGGCGAGCGCATCGCCCTGGAGCGACTTGCCGCCCGGCAGGCGGATGCGCAGCGGGTCGACCTTGGTGCCGTTGACGATCAATTCATAGTGCAGGTGCGGGCCGGTGGATTCGCCCGTCGTTCCTACCCAACCGATGACCTGGCCCTGTCGCACCTTGGCGCCCGGCACGATGCCTTTGGCGATGGCGCTCTGGTGGTTATAGGAGGATTCATAGCCATTGGCGTGGCGGACGATGGTCTGGTTGCCGTAACCGCCGGAATCCCAGCCTGCCTTTTCAACAGTCCCGTTGCCGGCCGCAATGATCGCCGTGCCGCGGGGGGCCGCCCAGTCGACACCAGTATGCATGCGCGCGAAGCCGAGGATCGGGTGACGGCGCATGCCGAAGCCGGACTTGAAGATGCCGTTCGGGACAGGATTGCGCAGCAGGAACTGGCGGATGCTCTTACCGTCCTGATCGAAGTAATCGATCGTGCCATCTTCCGGGTCTTGGAAGCGATAGAAGCGCGTCAACGTATCGCCAAAGCGGGCGTTGACGTAGAGAAGATCGGAATCCTCGGTCGCCTGGCCGTTACTGTCGGTGACGGAGAAGAAGGCTTCGAGGTAGTCCGTCGGCTTCAACTGCGCCTGGAAGTCGACATTGGCCGCGAGCAGCTTGATGATCAGCGCCGTCATGTCCTTGGTCATGCCATAGGAAAGAGCTGCGCGGTAAATTCCATCATAAACGCGCGGCAGATTCTGGCCAGCGGGCGGAGCGACGGAATTGTCCTCAAAGGCGGTGGCGACAGCATCCAGCATCGGCGGTTCGCTGCCGGCCACGAAACGGCCCTTGTCGTCGAGGGCGACGGTAATCAGATGCCGTGTACCGCGATAGATGCTGGCGCGGATGATCTTCGCCTGCTCGCCCTTCTGAATGATACCGATGCGCAGGACGTCGCCCTTCGAAAGCGTATCGGTGCCGAACAGGGGAGCGATATAGCCGGACATACCGTCTGCCTGAGGCTGCGGATAGCCGGAATCGGCGAGCGCCTTGGCGATTGTCGTGTCCTGGCGCACCGGCAGGATGTCGTCGGCGAATTCTTCGGTCTGCGGTGTGATGGATTCTGGTGCCGAGACCGTCATGTTTTGCTCTAGCACGCGCGCGGCAAGGCCGGCGGTCAGGTCGACGTCATTGTCCTCGGCGGAGAAACGGCGTGGATCCACATAGTAGAGGGCGGCAAGCTGGGCATTTCCGTCCGTCAGAACGGAGCCGTTGGAGCGGACGTTTTCCTCGACTTCGTCAAGTGACAGGCCGGGGGCCATATTGAGGTCCGACTTGCTGGTCGGGAAGGGAACGGTCTTCAGCGCCACTTCGGATTCGACATCGGAACCGTAAATTGCGCCGGTGCGGCTTTGCGGTGCTGGCTGGGGCTCGTCGGCCGAGAAGATCGCCAGCGGATCGAAGTCCGGATAATCCTCAGTCGCGACGTGATTGGCAGCCAACATCATCTTCACATGGGAGAAGGGCTGGCGGCGCACGACTTCCTTCTCGCCGTCATGGACGACGGTCGAGACTTCCATGATGGCACGGTCGGATGGCTTGGCGGCGATGACTGGGGCGATCAGACGACCGCCGCGGGTAACAGACGTATCCTGATGTGCGTCCGCCGATGCGCTTGCATAGGCTTCGGCCGGGATTGCCAGCTGCTGCCGGCCGTCGAGGGCGGCAAAAAGCGCGACACCCATGAGGATCGAAGATGTAATGCCGGTGAGGAACGTGCCCGAAAGCCAGCGTAATGAAACCTCGCGCCGGTCGGGCGCACGTCGCCCGTCTGCCAGAAGCGGAGGCTCGCTGCCCAGCGAGCGGATCATCATTTTCTCCGTCATCATGGCAGTGGAGTTCGCATCCTTACATTCGATGTCGTCATGGGCATCCGCGGGCCGTCCTGGCTGGGCGAAAGATGTGCATATTTTGGGCACTCAAGTCAAATCACACCAGAATAGGCACTCTACGTGCACATGCCTGCGTGAATCATGCGTGTTTCCTCTGATCAGCAGAATGTGATGATGTCGGGGCGAAGACGATCAAAATCGTATCTTCCACAGCAAAACCGACAAACAGTCATGTTTTCCAGGCTTTTCCGGTTCGATCGGAATCCGGGAAACGAGCGGACTTTAGCAACCGATACAAAATCTCCTGTAGAAACAATTGGATGGAAGAAAAACGATTTTTTTGAAAAAGGCCTGTTGACTGTTTCGGTGGGG
>UCKU01000020.1 GCA_900473185.1 Hyphomicrobiales bacterium
CCGGCAACGATCAGCGTATCGAAACCGGGATCGCCGAAAGCTTCCGTTTCGACGATCATGCCGAGAGAATTGGCGATGGGGCCGCCGGTCTCCGAGAGATAATGGATGTCGTAGACCTTTTCGCCGATCTCGAGATTGGTGAATTCGAAGGCCGAGACGGCGGCAAGGCTCATGATCTGGAAACCGGGAAAAAGCAGGAAGCCGATTTGCTGCATGGTCATCATGTCCTGAAAAGTGGATGTCTTAAAAGGTGGTATATATGACATTTGGGACATCGGCAATCGGGCGTAAAACTCTCCTCAAGCGCAAGGCAATCGGGCCGAGCACCAAATGGAGAAACGATCATGGCACAAGAACACAAGGGTACGGCACTGGTCACCGGCGCATCCTCGGGCATCGGAGCAATCTATGCGCATCGTCTGGCAAAGCAGGGCTACAATCTCATCCTCGTCGCCCGCAATGGCGAGCGGCTGAAGGCGCTGGCAAGCCGGCTGACCGATGAGACGGGCCGGACCGTCGAGACGCTTTCCGCTGATCTCGGCAAGAAGGACGATCTTGCCAAGGTCGAGAAGGTGCTGAAGGAAGATCAGAGCATTACCCTGCTTGTCAACAATGCCGGCTTCGGCGGCACGGCGCCGCTGCTCGCGTCCCACGTCGACAAGATGCAGGAAATGATCGAGCTCAACGTGACGGCATTGACGCGGCTGACCTATGCGGTAGTGCCAGGCCTCGTTGCCCGCGGTGGCGGCACAATCATCAACATCGCCTCGATCGTCGCAATCGCGCCCGAGGTCCTCAACGGTGTCTATGGCGGTAGCAAAGCCTTCGTCCTCGCCTTCAGCCAGTCGCTGAAGCACGAGCTTGCCGACAAGAATATCCGCGTTCAGGTCGTGCTGCCGGGTGCCACGGCGACCGAATTCTGGGGCATTGCCGGCACGCCAGTCGAGCACCTGCCGGGCGAGATCGTCATGTCGGCGGAAAACATGGTCGATGCTTCGTTGGCAGGCCTTGCCGCGGGAGAATTTGCGACGATCCCGGCGCTTGAAGATGCCGGCTTGCTTGCTGCCTATGAACAGGCTCGCCAGGCGCTGATGCCGAACCTGTCACGTTCGGCTCCGGCTGCGCGCTACAAGATCGCCTGAAGACGATCGATAGCGAAGACATCGTCCGCGGCAGGTCGCTGCGGACGATGTTTTCTATTGGGGGAGATCCGAGCGGAAGGCCGCTGCGACATTCTCGGCGAGGCGATCGTGGATGGTGGCCCGACTTGTTCCCCCGGGATCGTCACAGAGAGGTTCTTCACCTTCTTCCCGAAGGATCGCAGCGCCTCCCGGTTTGCATTCACTGAAGGCACTATATTGCGAAGCATCGCTCAGAAGATCGAAGTGCGCGCCGGGTATAGCGTCCTTCAGGCCTGACACGCGCAGCCCAGGCCAGATCGTTGCCGGCGTGCCGAGATTGATGAGGCGGACCGGGATCGATATGTGCTTGAGGCTGTCGGGTGCGAAATTGGCGCCGAATTCAGGATCGATGACAACGGCCGCCTTCACCCGCGGATCGAGATGACAGCGAGCGATATTTTGCGGATCGATGGAATGAAGATCGATGCCGGCGCCGGCGAATTCGGCGCAGTCGACGCCTGTGCCGCCGGGGTCGCAGGAACGCGCGAAGCTTTCCGGATCGAGGCGGCCGCCTCCGAGGGAGAGTGCTGACGTTCCGCCGACAAGGAAGCCCAGCACGCCGACGCGGTTGCGGTCTATCTCGACAGACAATGTGCTGCGCTTCTCGATCGCAGTCAGGGCAGCGGAGAGATCGGCAGGCCGCAGCCATATTTCGCGGAGGCTCTCCTCGCTCGTCATCGTGTGCGGATCTGGCTGGCGCATCATCGCTACCGCGAAGCCTTTGGATGCGAGGCGTGACGCCATCCAGGCGCCGATGAACGGGCCGGATTTCAGGCCGCCGTGGGAAAGCAGGATCAAAGGGTGACTGCCGGCAGCGGCAGGCGCGTCCTGTTGCGCGGCCTCGCCGTTGAAAAGCGGACTGTCGCCGATCAGGATAGACGCTCCGCCTGCCATTGCCGGATACCAGAGCGTGATGTCCATGCGGCCGCCGCGTTCCGGCACGGGGACCGAGAGGAAAGAAAGGCCGATAGTGTCGGCCGCATGTGCCGGGGTGTTGGTGGCAAGGAGGCAGGCCGACAGCAGCAGGGTGAGAAGATGTCTCATGAAAACCTCGGAACGAAGACCGCCACATGACGGCAAGGCGAGGTTTCCGTTGTTTCCCAGGTGAGTGAGACCCCGATCATGATCGAGGTCGTTGCCGATCGCGATCAGGGTCTTCGAGAGGTTATCGGCTTTTAGCCGAAGCGTTCCAGCGCCGTGGTGAAGACGTCGGCGTCGATATTGCCGCCTGACGTGACAACGACCGTCGTATCGCTATCCAGCTGATCGCCATGGAAAAGTGCTGCTGCAAGGGCAACGGCACCACCCGGTTCCACAACGATCTTGAGGCGCGTGAAGGCGAGGGCTACGGCGCGCAGCGCCTCATCATCCGTCACGACAATACCCTGTCCGGCCAGACGCTTGAGGATCGGGAAGGTAATGTTGCCCGGCTGCGGCGTGATGATCGCATCGCAGATCGACCCGCTCATGGTGGCATTGCGCTCGATCTTGCCTGACGCAAGCGATCGTGTGGTGTCGTCGAAATTCTCAGGCTCGCAGGGGCGTACGCGAAAGCCCGGCGCACTCGCTTCCAATGCCAGGGCGATGCCCGAACTCAGGCCGCCGCCACCGCAGGGAACGAGGACTTCGGCATTCCTGACGCCTTCCTCTTCCGCCTGTTCGGCGATTTCCAGCCCGGTCGTGCCCTGGCCGGCAATGACCAGCGGTTCGTCGAAAGGCTTGATGAGCGTCAGTCCGCGTTCGGCCGAAAGTCTCGCGCCGATCTCGTCGCGGTCTTCATTGGCGCGGTCATAGAGCACCACTTCGGCGCCGAAGGCGCGCGTATTGGCAATCTTCAGCTTCGGCGCATCGCTCGGCATGATGATGACGGAGGGAACGCCGTGCAAACGAGCGGCCAGCGCAACACCCTGGGCATGGTTGCCGGAGGAGAAGGCGATGACGCCCTTCTTGCGCAGTTCCGGATCGATGCCCGAGACGGCAGACCAGCCGCCGCGGAACTTGAAGGAGCCGGAATGCTGCAGGCATTCGGCCTTCACGAACAGCCGCCGGCCGGCGATTTCATCGAGGAAGGGGGAGGAGAGAAGCGGCGTGCGCCGCGCATGTCCGCGCAGGCGGGCCCTGGCGGCAACGATCATTTCAATGGAGGCCATGGGAATCTCTTCTGCTTTAATGCCGCTCATGCATAGAGCGCGCATCTTTGCTTGTGAACGGCGACTTTGTCACGGTGACATGAATATGACATTGGACGCCGCGCCACCCGATTCCCGCGGGACGCGCCGCTTTCTGAACTGTGTGGGGTTTTCGCCATTCATGCGCGCGAATTCGCGATTGAAATTGGACTTGCTGATGAAGCCGGAGTCGAACATCACCTGCGTTATCGGATGATCGGTGCCGACCAGCTGCTCGCAGGCGGCGCGGATACGGAAGTCGTTCACATATTGCGAGACGCTCATGCCGTGGATGCGGTTGACGGCCGTGGAGACGCGCCGGGCCGGGAGATTCATCTTGCGGGCAATGCGGGTGAGATTGAGATCGGGATCGCGATAGAGCTGGCGCGCGCGCATCAGCGTATCGAGGGCAGCGGCGACGGCCTCGTCTTCTTCCGTTGTCGGCGGCGGCGGCGGCTCCTCAGATGTCGCCTCCGTGCTGCTCCCGCTACTCGCCACCGAAGCGGCGGTGCCAAGGATCAGCAGCGCGATAACGTTGCCGAGCGCGACGATGGCGCCTGCATGAATGCCGCCGGTCTTGGTGAAATCGAAGCTGATGATGACGTCGGTGACGGCGGAGGCGATGAGGGCAAAGCCGGTGATCTGCAGCGAACGATAGGAAAGCACCGCACCGTCAAGGCGGGAGGCGACGAGCGCATCTGGACCATGCCGGGCAAGCCAGAGCAGGGCCGCGCCGTAGCCAAGGAAGATCAGAATGATGGCGAGACTGATCGGCTCTGGATAGAGCGCGATCAAGACGACGATTGAGGCCGTCGGCAAAAGGTGTGGCCAGAAACGGGAAAGGGTGGGTTGCTCTTCCATAGCAAGCCCCTTGAAGCAGACCCAGGCGAGGGCCGCGATTGTTGTCGCGATCAACGATTGAATCGGCATGATCGCGATGACGTCGTAACCCCAGCGGATGCCGATCACGACGGATTGGAGGATGTAGAACCCGATCAGCAGCAGGAAAGGCCGCTTTTCGGCAAGCGCCCCATCTCCCTGCCGCAGCATGCGGATCAGCAGGATGGCAAGCAGCAGAGCCACGACGAAGGGCAAGGGAACGAAAATCATCGGCGATATCCGGCGGCAACAATGACCCTCAGAATGAACCCGATTGCGTTCGCGGTCGACCCGGATCGTGATCGAGGTCTCGAAATAGGGGCTGAAAATCCATCCTGAAAATGTCCTCGACGGGAGGGCCTCATTCATGGACGGATTCCAATGATTATTCTCTTGTGATGCCGGTGCTTCTGGTAGCTTCGGCAGCCGCTCTGCCGGACAAGGTATCGACAACTGCAATTCCCGATCTTTCCGGCGTGCGTGCGATTGCCATCAGCGGTGACGCAAGCTCGATCAACATCACCACGCGAAGCGACCAGCCCTATGGCGCATCACTCAGCGGGCGACGGAAGGGTTGGTTCTCGTCCTGGTATTCGAGCTGGTATTTTGCCGATTGCCGCGACAACAGCAACATGCGGGTCGAAAACACGGTCTTGCATATCGATATCGCCGCATCGTCGTGGCTGGACCCGTCCGACTGTGTGATCGAGGTGAACGCCAATGTGCCTGCTGGTGCGGCCCTCCGGATCGATCAGAGCGCTTTTACGGCAAGGCTCACTGGGCATTTTTCCGAGCTCGCGATTGCCGGAAAAGCGGCCGACATCACCTTGGACGGCCATGCCGGGGACATCGATATTCGCGCAGACGCCGTGCGGGCTTCCCTCGATTTCGACAGGGTCGAAGCGGACGAGAGAGTATCGATCCGCGCTCGTGCTCTCGATGCCTATCTCGGTTTCGGAGACAGCGCGCCGGTCGATTACAAGGTGACGGCAAAGGCTTCCTGGGTCGATGCCCTGCAGCCAAGCGTGCCGGGCGCCATGCCACGTGTCGAGATCGATGGCGATTTCGTTCGGGTCAGGATCCGCTAAGCGGCTGTTCAATAACCGCTGGCTGAGCCTTCGGTCGCACGGTCGTCCATTGCGCCATTGTAGCGGGCGCCGCCGCCCTTCTGGATGGCTGCAAGGCTCTTGCCGCCGACGAGAATACCGGCGGCCTGTCCCCAGACCGGAGCATCATTGCCGCCATCGAGCTTGTAGCCCATTGCGGCGAGCGCCTTTTCGGTATCCGGCGAGAGCGCAAAAGGCTCCAGGTAGACGGTGTCCGGCTGCCACTGATGATGGATGCGCGGTGCGTTGACCGCTTGGCTGATGTTCATGCCGAAATCGACAACGTTGAGGATCGCTTCCAGGGTGATCGTAATGATGCGCGAACCGCCGGGGCTGCCGATCACCATGAAGGGCTTGCCATCCTTGGTGACGATCGTCGGGCTCATGGAAGAAAGCGGCGTCTTCTTCGGCGCGATGGCATTGGCTTCGCCCTGTACGAGGCCATAGAGGTTCGGCACGCCGGGCTTGGAGGTGAAGTCGTCCATCTCGTTGTTGAGCAGCACGCCGGTGCCGGGTGCAACGACGCCAGCGCCGAAGGAGCCGTTCAGCGTATAGGTCACGGCAACTGCATTGCCCTCGTCATCGATAACAGAATAATGCGTCGTCTCGGTGCTTTCCTTGCCGCCGAGCGGCTTCAGATTGGCCGAGGTGCCGGCCCTGTATGGATCGATCTTGGCACGAATTGATGCCGCATAACTTCTGTCCAGCAGTTTGGAGACGGGATTGTCGATAAAGTCAGGGTCGCCGAGTGCGGCGTTGCGGTCCACATAGGCATAACGCATGGCCTCGACCATGATGTGGACGGTTTCTGCCGATCCGTAGCCGAGATAAGAGAGCGGATAGCCTTCGAGGACGTTTAAGATCTCGCAGATGATGACGCCACCGGAGGAGGGTGGCGGCGAGGAAATGATGTCATAGCCGCGGTAATTGCACTCGATCGGCTTCAGTTCCCGCACCTTGTACTGCTCGAAATCCTCCTTGGCGAGAATGCCGCCCTTGGCCTGGCTGGCGTTGACGATCGCCTCGGCAGGCGCACCTTTGTAGAAGGCATCGGGGCCTTTTTCGGAGATGGATTGCAGGATAGCCGCAAGATCCGGCTGCACCAGCTTTTCGCCCGACGCATAGGGGCTGCCACCGGCTTTCAGGAAGATTTTGGCGGCCTCTTCATCCTTGGCGAGCCGTTTGGCGCTGCTCGCGAAAGCGGCTGCATCGCCCTGCTCCAGCGTAAAGCCTTCCTTCGCATATTTTAAAGCTGGGGCGATCAGTTCTTCACGCTTCCTGGTACCGTATTTCTCGCGGGCTGTCTCGAAGCCCATGACCGAACCCGGTGTGCCGACGGCGAGATAGCCGTCGAGGCTGGCACGTGGGACGATGTCGCCTTTGGCATCGAGATACATGGTCTTGGTTGCCGCAAGCGGCGCGCGTTCGCGGAAATCAAGGAAGGTCGTTTTTCCATCCTTCATCCGGATCGTCATGAAACCACCGCCGCCAAGATTACCGGCCGTCGGATAGACGACGGCTAGCGCGTAGCCCACCGCGACCGCGGCATCGACGGCATTGCCGCCGCTCTTCAGCACGTCGACGCCGACATCGGTTGCCAGATGCTGGGCGGTGACGACCATGCCGTGTTCGGCTTCGACAGGTGCCGGCGAAGCGGCAAAAGCCGGCATCGGCGCAAGGTAAAGCGAAATGGCGGCGAGAATGGCGACGGATTGTCTGGGAAGGCGGTCCATGAATTTCCCCTCAAAGGACGGCGATGGGAAAGATATGGCGTCACTTCTGCGGCAGGCAATGATCAGGCAAGAAGCTCGGCGAGTTTCCTGTTCGTGTCGTGCTCGTCGAGAGGCGTATAGACGATCAGCTTCATGTCCGGCTGGCTCATCAGCGCAAGGCCGGTATGTTCGAAGGACATCAGGCCCTTGACCGGATGGTTCAGGCGCTTCACGCCGGTGAGCGGAGCCACGACCTCATGGCGTGGCCACCAGGCACGGAATTCCGAACTTGCCTGCTGGAGCAGGGTGATGAGCCGCTCGAAATCCGGGTCGCCGGCATAACGGGCGCTGTCGGCGCGGAACATGGCGAGCGACACGCGGGCGACGGCCTCCCAGTCGACCAGCAGGCTGCGATGGAAATCATCGGCAAACAGCCGGTGCATGGTGTTGCGCTCGTCCGGTCCCAGCCGGTCATAACCGCCGAAGAGCAGGTCGGCGGCACGGTTCCAGGCCAGCACGTCCCAGCGGCGACCAAGTACATACGCCGGCTGCTGGGTCAGATTATCCAGCATTCGGCGCAGCGGCTCGTCGACCACTTCCGGCGCGGACGAAAGCAGCTGCGGCGGCTGGCGGCTGTTCAGGGTGAATAGATGCTGGCGCTCGGCCTCATCAAGGCGAAGCGCATCCGCGAGCGCGTTCAGCACCTGCGGGGAGGGGCGGATGTCGCGCCCCTGTTCCAGCCATGTGTACCAGGTGGTGCCGACACCGGCGATCATGGCGAGCTCTTCGCGCCTGAGCCCCGGCGTGCGGCGGCGAAAACCGTCCGGCAGGCCGACATCGACCGGGCGCAGGCGCTCACGGCGCGAGCGCAGGAACGCCGCGAATTCGCGGCGGCGGGCTTCGAACGTGTCCAGCTTCTGATCCATGGCGATAATCATATCAGTATCAATACCAGGATAAAATCAGGCCTGTTTGCGATTTTGGGACTCCGCAAGATGAGACCGTCCCGGCAACGAAGGCCGGAGGTTCGATCATATAAGGAGTATTCTCATGTCATTGCAGCACGCAGTCGTTATCGGCGGCTCTTCAGGTATCGGCCTCGCCTCGGCGAGACTGCTTCTGGAACAAGGGTTTCGCGTCACCATCGCTGCACGGGACGAGGCGAAGCTCAAGGCATCGGCTGATCATCTTTCCGGCGAGATCGGAACGATCGCCATCGATGCCCGAGATCCCGCCACCGTGAAGCAGGCCTTCGAAAGTCTCGGATCCTTCGATCATCTCGTGTTGGCGCTGGGCAGCGGCCATGGCGCCGGTCCCTTCGCGACGCTTGACATGGCCGACCTGCTTGCCGGCTTGCAGACGAAGCTCATCCCGCATGCGGTGACGGCGCAGGCGGCTCTGCCGTTCCTGCGGCCAGACGGCAGCATTACTTTCGTGTCCGCAGTTAGTGCGCAAGCCGCGATGCCGGGAACCGCAGGCCTTGCTGCCGTCAATGCGGGAATCGAGGCGATGGTGCGGGTGCTCGCTGCCGAGTTGAAGCCACTGCGCGTGAATGGCGTTTCACCTGGTGTGATCGATACGCCGTGGTGGGATTTCCTGCCCACCGAACAGCGTCAGGCCGTGTTCCAGGATTTTGCCGGGCGCACGCCGGTCGGTCGCATCGGCCATCCGGATGATGTCGCCAAGGCCGTCGCGTTCCTGATCTCGAACGGCTTCATGAGTGGTCACGTCCTGACTTGCGACGGCGGCATTCACCTCGCGGCCTAGTCGCTAGGCAGTCGCAGTCCCGTCGACCGCTTCTTCCGGAGTGAAAACCATGCCGGTCAGGTCCTTGTCCTTCAGGGCGGCCCATTTCAACAGGGCGTCCAAGGCGGGGCAAAGGGCCTGACCCCAATCGGTCAGCCGATATTCCACCTTGGGCGGCACCTGATGATGGACGATGCGCAGCACGATGCCGTCATTCTCCATCTGGCGGAGCTGCTGGATCAGCATCTTCTGCGAGATGGCGGGAATGGCGCGTTCGAGATCGGAAAAGCGCAGCACCTTGCCGCCGAAGAGGTGGAAAAGAATGATGAGCTTCCATCGCCCTTCCAGAATCTTCAGCACGTTTTCGACGCCGGTCGCTGCGGAATAGGGTGTCATCGCAGTACCTTACTTTTAGGTAAGTACCTGACTTTTTTGTAGGTTCTTGTCATCTGGTAAGCCTATGCCCATTCTTTTCGCGAAGCAACCGAAGAGGAGTTTCCGAATGAGCATCGAGCTTCCGAAACCGCTGGCCGCCTATTATGCCGCCAAGAATCAGAAAGATGTCGACGGCATGCTTGCCTGCTTTGCGGCAGATGCCAGCGTCCACGATGAGGGCGAGGACAGGCGCGGTCGTGTCGACATCCGCGAATGGATGGAGGAGACGACGCGCAAATATGGTGTGACGGTCGATGCGAGGGAGATTTCCGGCGACGCCGACAAGCCGGTTGTGGCTGCGCTGGTCTCCGGGAATTTTCCGGGCAGCCCCGTCACTCTATACTATCACTTCACGCTTGCCGGCGGCGCAATCACGCATCTGGAGATCAATGCATGACTATTGCACCGGCCTTTTCGTTCGATCCGAACGAGTTCATCGGCAAGCGTGTTCTTGTCACAGGCGGCACGAAGGGCATGGGTGAAGCGATCGTGCGGCGACTTTCCGCAGGCGGCGCGAAGGTCGCGACGACCGCACGTTCGCCGTTGCCAGACGGGCAGACGTCTGCGCTCTTCGTTCAGGCGGATATCAGCACGGTGGAAGGCGTGAATAGCGTCGCGTCGAGGGTGCTGGAGGTCTTCGGCGGGCTCGATATTCTCGTCAACAACGTCGGCGGTTCATCGGCACCGAGTGGCGGTTTTGCGGCGCTGACGGATGCGCATTGGCAGGCGGATATCAATGCCAATCTGCTCGCGCCGGTGCGGCTCGACAGGGCATTCCTGCCCGGCATGATCGAGCGCGGCGACGGCGTCATCATCCATATTTCCTCGATCCAGAGGCGGCTGCCGCTCTATGAAGCCACACTTGCCTATGCGGCGGCCAAGGCAGCATTGTCGAATTACAGCAAGGGATTGTCGAAAGAGGTCGGGCCGAAGGGCGTTCGGGTGAATACCATTGCGCCGGGCTTCATAGAGACCACGGCTGCCACCGCCCTGATCCGACGCATCGCTGATGAGGCCGGCACCGACGAAGATGGTGGCCGCAGGCTGCTGATGGATTCGCTGGGCGGTATACCGATCGGCCGGCCGGGCCGCCCGGAAGAGGTGGCGGAGCTCGTGGCCTTCCTGGCCTCGCCCCGCGCCGCCTCCATTCACGGTGCGGAATATACGATTGACGGTGGTACCGTTCCGACCGTCTGATCGATGGAAGAGCCGACAAGCCGCTCTTCCGCCTTGCGGGCAATCGCCGCAAGGTTACGCGGCTTGCCGGCAATCTTTTCCATGGCGGCAATGGCGACGTCGGTCGCAAGATAGTCCGGCTTGTGGCCGACGCCCCTGACCATGATAAGTTCCGAGCCCCTGATATCCCGCGCCAATCCACGCGAATGCAGATGCTCCCAGACGATCTCGTCCTTGTCACCGGTGATGATGACGGTTGGCGCTGATATTTCGGAATAATGTGGCGCGTTGGCCGTCAGATATTTATGGAGCAGTTTGAAGTCGGTGGCGTTGTTGTAAAAGGCGCGCGGCCGCAGCACCAGCGACGGACCAGTCTTGGCGACGTAATCGAGAGGCCGGGGATTGGGACGGAAGACGTTCAGCGTGCCGCGTTCCAGCCGCCGCAGGCCGAGGGGCACAACGACTGCATGATTGAAGAGCCAGCCGATAACAGGTGTTGTCGCGACATGATAATACCAATCGATGCCGCCTGGCCATGGATGGGAGGCCGGCGCGAGGAATAACAGGCCGGCTGTCTTCTCGGGATGGCGGACACCGAAGGCCGCGGCGATTGCGCCGCCGAAGGAATGGCCGATGATAACAGCCTTTTCAATGCTGCGCTTTTCCATCAGTTTGGCAATGGCGTCGGCCTGGCCTGAGGGCAGCGCGTTTTCCGGGCCACCACGTTCCGAGTAGCCGTGACCGGGTCGATCGACGAAGAGCATCTCGGCGCGGCCCTCCAGTGGTTCGCGAAAGGCGCCGGTCTGGTCGAGCAAATTGCCGCTTGCTCCGTGAATGAAGACCAGGGGCGGAAGATCGGCGGTGTCGGGGCGCGGAACATGCACGGCATTCATGCGAAAGCCGCCGATATCGGTCAGTTCGCCGATATTGGGATAGGCGTGTTCGAACTGGCGGGCCTTGTAGGAGGAATAGCCGATGGCGGCGGCGATGGGGGCGAGGAGGGCAGAGATTTCGGCAAGCATGGCACTAACCGCACAGTGACGATATCATTGAGCTAAGATTGCGCGCCTTCCTACGCCGTCAAGAGCGCGCCGGATCTGTCAGGTGCGGCTGCCGGCAAGCTTTTCCGAGAGCGTGCTGACCTGCTCCTGCGCGGTGCGATCGGCGGGGTAGACATCCAGAACGCGCTCCCAGGCCTTGAGGGTGATCTGGTCATTGCCCGTGGTGGCGAGGATAGCCGCCATGCCTGACAGGGCGCCGAAATGGCGGGGCTCGATCTTCAACACCTGTTCGATGTCGGCCATCGATTTGCGATAGTTGCCCAGCACGAAGTTCAGCGTTGCACGACGGTTCCAGCTTTCGGCATAGGTGGGTTTCAGGGCGATGGCTTCATCGAGAAAATCGAGCGCTGCCGGATTGCGCTTTTCCTCGATCGCCTTGTCGGCCCATTGCATCAGCAGATTGATCGTCGCGCTGTTGGAATCGTTCCATTCCATGCGGATCTGATTGGCGATGCTGCTTGCCTTGTCGGGGTCGCGCTCACGTTTCAGCTGCCCATAGAGCTGGTCGAGACGTTGCTTTGGAGACGAATCGGAATCGGCCGGCTGTTCGACGATAACGTCCTTCTGCTGAGCCATAGCGGGGAGAGCAGGAGCGAACAGGGTGAGGGCAAGCGGCAGCGCCGCTGAGGTCAAAGCAAAAAAGCGCATGGCGGACATATTAGCCCGCCATCGCTGAAGATCAAACAAATTTGGCGTGATCACCGAAGCGACCAACCGATATACCCGCCTGAGGGCAGGCAAACCGGATACGCGCAATCAGCCCTGACGAGCCTTGTAGCGCGGGTTCTGCTTGTTGATGATGTAGATGCGGCCCTTGCGGCGAACGAGACGGTTGTCACGATGACGCGCCTTGAGCGACTTGAGCGAATTCTTGATCTTCATTTTTCTGATCCGCGATGTTTCTGGGGGAATTCACATTCGCCCGTGTCTTTTAACAATCAAAAGCGCGCCGGCTGGGCGCGCTCTTTAGGTGGGGGAGCAGATAACCCGACCTCCGCCTTGTGTCAACCACGTGAAGGCTTTTTTCCGTGGGTTTCAGGCGCTGGCCGGGCAAACGGCTCAGTAGGCTTTGCTCGTCAGCGTCGTCACGTGGCCCATCTTCCGGCCGACACGCGCCTCGGTCTTGCCGTAGAGATGCACCAGCGTGTCGTCGCGCTTCAGCCAGTCCGGAACGGCAAGGACATCGTCGCCGATCAGGTTCTGCATCACGCAATCGGAATGGCGGCGCGGATTGCCGAGCGGCAGGCCGGCGACGGCGCGGATATGTTGCTCGAATTGCGAGACGACGCAGGCGGCTTCCGTCCAGTGGCCGGAATTGTGTACGCGCGGCGCCATCTCGTTGGCGATCAGGCTGCCATCGGCCAGCACGAAGAACTCGATGCCGATGACGCCGACATAATCGAGTGCGGTGAGAATCTGTTCGGCAGCCTTGCGCGCCGCATCGGCGGTGGCGGCGGAGATTGTCGCCGGAATTGTCGACGTATGCAGGATACCGTTGCGGTGGACGTTTTCGGCCGGGTCGAAACAGAGCACAGTGCCGTCGGTGGCGCGGGCGGCGATGATCGAGACCTCGCGTTCGAAGGCGACGAAGCTTTCGAGAATCAGAGGCACCGAGCCGAGCTCCGCATAGGCGCCCTCAGCACTGTCGGCTGCTGACCGGAAGACCTTCTGGCCCTTGCCGTCATAACCGAGGCGGCGGGTCTTGAGCACGCCCTGGCTGCCGAAATCCGCCAGCGCCGAATCGAGATCGGCCTGACTGTCGATGGCATGGAAACGAGCCGTCGGGATGCCGCAACCATTGATGAAGCGCTTTTCGACCAGTCGGTCCTGCGCAGCTTCCAATGCTCTCGGCGGCGGATAGACGGGCACGCTCTTTGCCAGCATTTCGGCAGCTGCGACAGGCACATTCTCGAATTCGTAGGTTACGACATCGCAGAGCCCAGCCAGCTCGGCGAGCGCTGAAGGGTCATCATAGGCAGCGACGACCTGCTGGTTGGCGAGCTGAGCGGCCGGGCTGTCAGCCTGCGGCTCCAATATGATTGTGCGGAAGTTCAGCCGTGCTGCGGCCATGGCAAGCATGCGGCCGAGCTGGCCGCCGCCGATGATGCCTATTGTCCTGACCATCAGAGATCGTCCATCGGATATTCGGCGACGGAGGCGCTCTGGCGCTCGCGCCATTCGTCAAGGCGCTCTGCGATCTCCTCGTCCGAGAGGGCAAGGACCGCCGCAGCAAGAAGTGCTGCATTGATCGCGCCGGCCTTGCCGATGGCAAGCGTGCCGACGGGGATGCCGCCCGGCATCTGGACGATGGACAGCAGGCTGTCCTGGCCGGACATGGTCTTCGACTGCACCGGCACGCCGAAGACCGGCAGCGGCGTCATGGCCGCGGTCATGCCCGGAAGGTGCGCCGCGCCGCCTGCGCCTGCGATGATGACCTTGAAGCCTTCGGCACGTGCGCCCTTGGCGAAGGTTACGAGCCGGTCGGGTGTGCGATGAGCCGAGATAATGCGCGCATCATACTCGATTTCCAGCGCCTCCAGCGTATCGGCAGCATTCTTCATGGTTTCCCAGTCGGACTGGCTGCCCATGATAATGGCGACTGGTGGTCTGTCTGTCGTCGTCACGATCGTTCCTTCAGGCGATGATATCAGGGATGATCTGGTCTTCTAATTTGGAGAGCTTGTCCTTGATGACCAGCTTCTTCTTCTTCATGCGCTGGATGCGCAGGGCATCGCAGCCCGTCTCAATCATGGCGTTGATCGCGGCGTCGTAATCCTCGTGCTCCTGGCGCAGACGCGCCACCATGAGCCTGATTTCCGCCTGTTCCTGATCGGCCATTTGCATTCCCCATAATCGTCTTCGGACCTTGTCCGGTCTGCCGATAATTTCCGCAAGCTCCTATCACCAAATAGAGGTAACGGGAAGTTAGTGTTGATCATGAATTTGCCGCTTAGTCTCCATCTTTTGGCCTTCGACAAGCCTTTAAAAATGTGTCACAGTCCGCGGGTTGACACCTTGGATCTCCAGCAATGGATGGCTGGGGAAGGGTAAGAGGAAGGAAGGGTCAAATGACTGTTCAAGCTCATCTTGAATCGCTCCAGAAAAAGCATGTCGCTCTCGAGGAGGAGTTGCATGCCCTGAGAACATCTCCCTCTATTTCCGATACTGAACTAGCCGAATGCAAGCGCCGTAAGCTGCGCATCAAGGACGAGATCGAGCGTCTCAAGTCATCCGTCCATTGATCTTTCCAGGCTATCGCCGGACATCTGTCTTGTGAAAGAAAAGGTAAATTCCCCGATTTTCTAGACTATCAAGCAAGACCCGGTGAATAACCGAAATCAGGCGCCAGTCCCTTGCATGCGGCATCGGGCTGGCGTTTTTACGATGAGAGGGCCTTCAGGCCCAGAACTGATCCAGCCAGAGATTGAGCTTGTCGAAGCCGCGGTTATTGACCGTGTAGATGCGCTTCGTTCCTTCCGAGGTCACGGAAACGAGATTGCTTTCGAGCAGCGCTTTCAGGTGTTGCGACACGGCAGGACGGCTGATCGGCAAGCCCTCGGCAAGCTCATTGACCGTCTTCGGCGCGCGCCGCAATTCCTCCAGCAAGAACCGCCGGTTCGGATCGGCAATCGCAGCGAAGGGGTCCGTGTTCGACATCACAAAAAGCTACGTCAAACAGGCCTTTGCAGCAAGGAAATTGTGCATCGCAACGGAACACAACCCTATTCGAGCAAGCCTTCGCGCAGGATGAGGAAAGCAGCGATCAGCGCCATGGCATACATGAAGGGGTAGAATATCTGCGGCTTCATGCGCCGCACACACCATGCACCGCCAATCGTTGCCAGCGGGGCGAAGGGCAAGAGCGTGGCGGAGGCCAGAAGATTGCGGGTGTCGAGCTGGCCGAGCGCAAAATAGGGAACGAGCTTTACAGCGTTCAGAATGGCGAAGAAGCGCACGCTGGTACCGGTGAATTCGCGTGGCGGCAGCTTGAGCGGCAGGGCGTAGATCTGGAAGGGGGCGCCGCCGGCATGGGCAACGAAGCTGCCGTAGCCGGAAAACGTGCCCCAAAGACTTGCCAGTACCGGGCGCTGGGGCCGTGGCGGGATGACTATACCCTTGCCGGGGCCGAAATTGTTCCAGAAATAACGCAGACAGAAGGCAACGGTGACGGCGCCGATGAGAATGCGCAGCATGCTGCCCGGCACGAGAGCGGAGGTGGCCCAGCCGAAGGCAATGCCGAGAAGGGCGCCCGGCAGCATGATCTTCAGCGTCGTCCAGTCGCCGTGCTGGCGCCAGATGACCAGTGATATCATGTCCATGAAGACGAGGATGGGAAGCAGGATCGCGGCGGCTTCGACGGGTGCTACGACGAGGGCGAGAAAGGGAAGGCCGATCAGCGACAAAGCGTCGCCCATCCCGCCTTTGGCAAGCCCGACAAGAATGACAGCCGGGATTGCGGCGTAGTAGAATGACAGATCTTGCGGCATGCTTTTGAAGTTCCTCCCCTTGCAAGCCCCCTCTATCGGAATTACTCACTCAAAACGAGTGCGGATCCGCCATAGAGCGGGAAAAACCGCCGCAGATGGAAAGACTTCATGACCGAACCGGAAAACCGCTGCCGCCTTGTTCTCGTTGTGCCCGATATCGCCGATGCCGATGAAAGGGCGAAGATCGTTGCCGATGCGTTGAAGGGCGGCGATGTCGCGTCCGTCATTCTGCCGCAATACGGTCTCGATGACGGCAGTTTCCAGAAACACGCTGAAAAGCTCGTGCCCATCATTCAGGACGCCGGTGCGGCGGCGCTGATTGCCGGCGATAGCCGCGTCGTCGGCCGTTCGAAGGCCGATGGCCTGCACATTGCCGGACCGGCAAGCGAGATTGCCGATGCGATCGATCGTTATGCCGACAAGCTGATCGTCGGCGGCGGCAATGCCGCCGACCGGCATACGGCGCTGGCAGTCGGCGAGGAGCGGCCCGACTATATCTTCTTCGGTAAGCTCGACGGCGACATCAAGCCGGAGGCGCATCCGAAGAACCTGGCGCTTGCCGAATGGTGGGCGTCGATGATCGAAATTCCGTGCATCGTCATGGGCGGCACTGATCCGGCTTCCGCGCTTGCCGTTGCGGAGACTGGGGCCGAGTTCGTGGCGATGCGCATGGGCGTGTTTGCCGAGCCGGCTCAGGCGCCCTCGATCGTGGCTCAGATCAATGCCTTGCTTGACGAAAAAGCGCCACGGTTTGAGGATTGATATCGCGCTTATGCCGATCCCCGCCCGCTTTTCGAGATGCGCTCTCCTTTGTATGACCGTCTTACTGGCGGTCCGGCCGGAATTTGCGGCGGCGCAGGCAAATGAGGCGATTGCCGAGCCCTCGGCGACGCCCAGCCAGACATTTCGCACCGATCGACCGCAGCCGCAGGGTATTGTGCCGTCCGATGGTGTCGGGGTTTTCGATCGCATGGGTGCGAAGCTGCCCGACCTGCCACCTGAAAAGGAATATAAGGGTGAGATCGACGAGGCGTTCGGCGCGTATCAGCGTGGCTATTATCTGACCGCCATGGACAAGGCACTGCCCCGGGCGCAACTCGGCGATCCAGCGGCCCAGACCCTGATCGCCGAAATCCTGTCGCAGGGCCTCGGCGTCAAGCGGGACATGAAGAACGCTGCCTTCTGGTACGGCAAGGCGGCGGAGGGCGGTGATCCCACCGCCATGTTCAAATATGCGTTGCTCCTCATGGAGGGCAATAACGTCACGCGCGACAAAGCGAAGGCCGACGAATACATGCGCAAGGCGGCCGATGCCGGAAATTCATCCGCAGAATTCAATTGGGCGCAGACGCTCGTTGCCGACAATCCCGGCGACAAGGGATTGAAACTTGCCCTGCCTTATTATGAAAAGGCGGGGGAGCAGGGCGTCGCAGACGCGCAATATGCGGTAGCGCAGATCTATCAGCAGGTGCCGGACCTGCCCGAAGACAAGAAGCAGCTGGCCCGCGAGTGGATGGCGCGCGCGGCGCGGGCGGGCTTCGATACGGCCCAACTCGACATGGGTATCTGGCTGGTCAACGGCGTCGGCGGGCCGAAGGATTACGTGCGCGGCTTCGAATGGCTGAAGATTGCCGCCAATAGGGGCAATGTCGCTGCGCAAAACAAGCTCGCGCATCTCTACATCAATGCGATCGGTACGGCGCCAAATCCGATCGAGGCTGCCAAATGGTATGTCCTGTCGCGGCGGGCAGGGTTGAGCGACCCATCGCTCGAGGATTTCTATCTCGGCATCGAGGACGACCAGCAGAAGGCGGCGATCGAAGCGGCGAACAAGTTTCGCCGCATCAACTAACCCGCGGTCTTTCTAGAAAAGGGCGTCCTCGAACAGATCCTCGTCGCTCTGGGCCTTGGCGGGTTCAGCAGGAGCCGCTGCCGTCGTTTCCTCGGTGGCGGGAATGATGTCGCGATGGACATTGCGTTCCTGCACCATGGTGTAGAGCTTGAAGATCCTGCGGTCGAGCGGCGCGATTGCTTCGGCAATGTCGGAAATATCGGCGATCTGGTCGCCGGCCACAGTTTCCAGAACGTCGGCGCAGCGGGCAAGCACGTCGCCGAGATCGTGCTGGAAATCGAGCTTGCCGATCAGCAGGTTGATCCTGGTCGCGACCTCGCGGCCATGTTCGGCAAGCACCTTGAGCTCGTCTTCCATCAGGTTGGCAGCGGAGCTGATCGTGCCGACGGCCGAGGTGAGGCTTTCGGCAAGGCTGCCATTCTTGGTGCCGGCGGCAGGGGCAACACGTCCGGCCGAGGCCTCGAGCGCTGGCAAGCCATTGACGATGGCATCGGCTGAATCATCGAGCTTGCCGGCAAAGATGCGCAGTTCGGCGGTAACGACGTTGATCGACTTGCCCTCTTCGCCGAGACGGCTGCAGCGCAGGTTGGTGTTCAGCGCCATATAGTGGATATCGGTCTTGACTGCGCGGATCGCCCCGATGGAGTGCAGAAGCGTCGCGGCGGTGCCGAGCGTCGACTGGCTGACCTGGTCGGCCTGATGGCTCGCGGCATCGACCTGCTTGACGATCTCGTGAGCGGCAGAGACGCTGGATTCCAGTGCGCGCATGAAATTGCCGTCGCTGTTTTCGCTGCCGCGGCTCTGGCCGCTCATCTGGTCGCGCAATCGGAGAATTTCCTGCGTATCCTGGCGGAAGCTCGTGATGGTCTGCACGACATTGCGGGAATCCCGCTGGAAGTCGCCGCACATGTCCGCCATCTGCGCAGCCGTCAGGTGATGGATGACGTTTTGCAGGCGCTTGCGTGCATCGGTACCGAGCTTGGCGCCGTCCTCGCTTGTGAAGAAATCTTCCAGCAGAGAGAAGGTGCTCTGCACATGTTCGATGCGCTGGCGGGTGATATCGCCGATCTGCAGCGCCGAAAGCGTGGATGCGACCTTGCTCTGCACGCCGCGGGCAATGGCGCCCACGTCGCGGGCGATCGCGCCGAGATTCTGGCGATGGTCGGTAATTTTCTTTGCATCATCCTTCAGCGCCCTGGCAACCGCAGGAACGGTATCGGCGTAGTTCTTGGCGAGATTACCGCCGAAGGAGAGGGCGAGTTTGATCTCCTTGTGCAGGCTGTCGAGATGGTTGGCGAAGCGATTGACTTCGTCCGTCCCCGAATAGATGCGCTCGAGGATTTCCTGGGCGAAACCTGCGAATTCGGCGAGGCCCGCGCCTGTTATCTTCACCGTGACTGCAAAGGTGCGCAGGTAGCGCATCGTTTCCTGCATATCCGCGACATGCCGATGCAGTTCCGAGCCGGTCTGGGCAAGTGCCGTCAAGGCCTGCTGACGGTTTTGCTCCGCGCCTGGAAGCTCGATCAGATTCTGGACGGTCGCATTGAGATCGGCGCTGGTATCACTCGCCTCATTGTTGTCGAGCGCCTTGGTGATCTGGTCCAGCGACGTCAACAGACGATTGAGAACATCCATCACGGACAGCAGGACGGTGCCACCTTCGAGGAAGCGTTCCTCGACCTGGGAACGAGCCGATTCCAGAGTCTGACTGATGTTCGATCCTGATGCGTAAAACGCAGTCTGTGCCGATGCCGTCGCGTTTGTCATTTTTGTACCTTTACTTATAAACACAGGCAATTTGACTCTATTTTTACGGGCAGGATGGAAACGGCAGGTAAACGCCGGAGACTCGTAAACGTTGTGATTAACAACCCATAAAACTATTCGGCAAGATTTTATAAGCTTCGCATCATATGCTGTCTATCGCATTGTTTTTTTAGGTTATTTTATAATATGAAAAAGCTTCAGTATAAATTATCTCGGATGAGAATTCAGGGAGTCGGGACTCGCGCCAATTGCACTTTCCTACAACCGCTGTTTACGCACTGTTAAGCCTGTCATGAGAGTCCTTTTATGGTCGTTAAGTATTTCTCCGACCATGGAGGCTGCATTGGATACTCAGGCACAATATTGCGAATCTATATCCCTTCCCGAAGTTCTGAGCATTCGTAATGCTTCGGAAGTATATTCGAATATTATTGATCGATTTCGCGGCAATAATAACATTACTCTAAGTCTTCCCGAAAACGCGGAAGCGGATCTGAGTTTTCTTCAGCTCATCGAAGCCGCCCGCCGTCAGGCAAAGGCCGAAGGCAAGACTTTTACCCTTTCGGCTCCGGCCAGCGGTCCGCTTCTCAAAGTCCTTGAGCGCGCCGGGTTTACCGAGGCCTTCGATGAAGAAGACAAGAAGTTCTGGTTGCATAAAGAGGTGACGTTATGAGCGCAAACATCCTGACTGTCGACGATTCCGCCAGCATCCGGCTGACCACCAAGGTCACGCTGACCAATGCCGGCTACACGGTCACCGAAGCCGTCAATGGTGCTGAGGGTCTGGCAACCGCCAAGAGCGGCAATTTCGACCTGATCGTCACCGACCTCAATATGCCTGTCATGGACGGGCTGACGATGATCGAAGAACTGCGGAAGCTGCCCGCTCAGGCCGGCGTGCCGATCATCTTCCTGACGACGGAATCCGATGCGGACCTCAAAGCCCGCGCCAAGGCCGCCGGTGCCACCGGCTGGCTTACCAAGCCGTTCGATCCGGAAAGTCTCGTTAAGATCGTGAAGAAGGTTCTTGGCAGATGAGCTCGCTTGATCCAGTCGCAGTATTCCGTACCGAAGCGGCCGAATGCCTCGAGGCGATCGAAGCCGGCCTTCTCGACCTCAACCACGACCTCGAAAACAAGGACCTCGTCGACGCCGTGTTCCGCGGCCTTCACACGTTGAAGGGCTCGGGGGCGATGTTCGGCTTCGAGGCGCTCGCCGCTTTCACCCATCATTGCGAAACGGCCTTCGACCGTGTCCGCAAGGGTGAGGTTCCGGCAACCGCCGAGCTCGTCGCCGCCGTCCTTGCCGCGCAGGATCACATGCGCGCCCTCGTCGAACAGCCCGATGCCGATCACGGCGATACTGGCCACAAGCTGCTTGCCCAGCTCCAGGCCGCCGTCGGCGGCCAGGCCGAAGTCAAGGAGGCTGTCGCGCCTGTCGCTGGAACACCTGCCGTCGCCGCTCCTATCAAGAAGAAGACGACCTGGCGCATCCGCTTCAGCCTGCCAGCGAATTCCATGGCCAACGGCACCAATCCGCTCGGCCTTCTGGATGAACTGCGCGATCTCGGCGAATGCACAGTCCGCGCAAACACGTCAGGCATTCCGCCGCTCGATAATCTGGTCCCGACTGAGCTCTACGTTTCCTGGGACGTCATTCTGACAAGCGAACAGGACCGTTCGGCCATCGACGACGTGTTCATCTTCGTCATGGATGACATGGAGCTCGACGTTCAGGAAATCGCCGGCCCGCAAGCCGCACCGGCCGAGACAAAGAAGGATGTCGCTCCTGCTCCGGCCGCTCCGGTTGCCGCAGCACCTGTCGCACCGGTGCCCGCTGTTGCTCCGGAATTCCGCCCGGTCGAGGCGGTTCCGGTGAAGCGTGAAACGCCAGCGCCGGCTCAGGCGGCAGCCCAGGCAAAGGCGCAGGAAAACGTCCGCGTTCCGGCAGAGCGTCTCGACGAGCTGATGGACCGCGTCGGCGAACTCGTCATTGCCCAGTCGCGCCTCAGCCAGCTGGCAAGCTCCAGTTCGGATATCGCCCTACGCTCGGTTTCGGAAGAAATCGAACGTCTCTCCGGTGAGCTGCGCGACACGATGATGGTGCTGCGCATGGTGCCGGTCGGAACGCTCTTCTCGCGCTTCCGCCGCCTCGTACACGACCTCGCCCGCGAAACCGGCAAGGTCATCGAACTCGTCACCGAGGGCGAAACGACCGAAGTCGACAAAACCGTCATCGAGCGTCTTGCCGATCCGCTTGTCCATCTGGTCCGCAACTCGATCGACCATGGCCTCGAGCCGCCAGCCGAACGCCTTGGCGCCGGCAAGACGGAAGCCGGTACCGTGACGCTGTCCGCCCACCAGTCCGGCGGCGAAGTCATCATCTCCATCAAGGATGACGGCCGCGGCATCAACCGTGAGCGGGTTCGCGCCAAGGCGGAATCCTCGGGCCTGATTGCGCCCGGCCAGCCGCTTTCCGATCAGGAACTGCTGCAGCTCATTTTCGCGCCCGGCTTCTCCACAGCCGCGCAGATCACCAACCTCTCTGGTCGTGGCGTCGGCATGGATGTCGTCAAGAAGACGGTCGAGGCGCTGCGTGGTGCGATCGAGATCGTCAGCCTGCCGGGGCAGGGCTCGGAAGTTTCTCTCCGCATCCCGCTGACGCTCGCCATCATCGATGGCCTGCTGGTACGTGTCGGTTCCGGCCGTTACGTCATCCCGCTCTCGGCGGTCGAGGAATGCCTCGAACTGTCGCTGGAAGAAGATCTCCGCTCGCGTGGGCGCAGCTTCATCTCGCTGCGCGACAGCCTGGTGCCGTTCCTCAGGCTTCGCGATCTCTTCCGCACCGGCACCAAGCCGGACGTGCATCAGAAGGTGGTCGTCATCTCGACGGGCACCGAACGTGTCGGCCTCGTGGTCGATCAGATCATCGGCGACCACCAGACGGTCATCAAGTCGATGTCGAAACTGCACAACGACGTGGCGACCTTCTCTGGCGCCACCATTCTCGGCGACGGCAGCGTCGCCCTCATTCTTGACGTCGGGCACCTCGTTGCCGCGGGTCAGCAACAGGAGGCGCAATTGCGCGTGGCAGGATGAGCACAGCAACAGCCGAAAAATTCGACAAGCACTGGAACTACGCCGAAGAAGTCGAAGTTCTGACCTTCGATCTCAATGGCGAAACTTTCGCTCTGGAAGCGGTCATCGTCCAGGAAATCCTGGACCTGCTTCCCGAGACCGCGGTGCCGGGCGCTCAGCCTTTCGTCGCCAGCGTCATCAATTTCCGCGGCAAGGTCATTCCGCTTGCCGATCTTCGTCTTGCCTTTGGGATGGAAGCGTCGGAAGCGACGATCGACAGCCGCATCATCGTCATCGAGGTTGATCTGCAGGGGGAGCAGACACTCGTAGGAATGCGTACCGACAAGGTGAACGAGGTGACGACGCTGACGAAAAGCGCCAGCGAACCGCCGCCAAGCGTGGGTATGCGTTGGCGCGCGGATTACATCAACTGCCTGGTCAAGAGGGGAGGCGAGTTCATCATCCTTCCGAATTTGCAGGCGATTTTCTCATCGAGGCATGAGACGGCGGGGGCCGTCAACTAGCCGGGGGCCAATCATTGAGGGGTTAAGACGATGCGATTGACGATCAAGACTAAGCTGGTGAGCGCTTTCACCTTCATCATTATCATGCTGATTGGCACCGCTGCCTACGGCATCTTCAGCCTCGGTTCGCTGAACGATACGATCAGCAATCTTCTCGCCGGTCCTGCCGCGCGCCTGGATCTGGCGCAACAGATCAATATCGCCCAGCTCGAAGCCATCCGCCAGCAGAAGAACCTTCTGACCGCGCGCAACGCCGACGACGCTTCCGGTGCAATCGAAAAAGGTAACCAGGCCCGCAAGGACTTCGCCGACGCATTCGCTGCCGTAACGAAGCTCGCAACTGAAGAAGGCAAGGCGCGTTGGGAGCGTGTTGCCGAGCTTTCCAAGACATTCAACCAGGCAGACGATCAGATTCGGGATTTCATCAAGGGCGGCAATACGGATGGCGCCAACAATGTCTCGGTCACGACGGCCCGCCAGGCAGCCAACGATATCGACTCCACGCTCGATGAAATTCTGGCGCTCGAAAAACAGCGCATGAAGGCTGCAGACGACAGCGCCGAGCAGCAGTACGGCACGACGCGCACGACGATGATCGCGGTTGCCGCCGCAGCGTTGCTGATTGCTGTCCTCACGGCCTTCTGGATCGCGAATACCATCAGCAAGGGTCTCAGCCGCGCCAACACCGTTGTCCGTGAAGTTGCCGAAGGCGACCTGACGAAGATGGCCGAAATCACCACGCATGACGAAATCGGCGAACTGCTCGGCAACGTCAATGTGATGATCGAGCGCCTGCGCGGTGTCGTCGCCGATGCCCTGTCTGCCGCCGACAACGTCTCGTCCGGTAGCCAGGAACTCTCGGCCAGCTCCGAGCAGGTTTCGCAAGGTGCGACCGAACAGGCGGCTTCGGCTGAAGAGGCCTCCGCTTCGATGGAAGAGATGGCTTCCAACATCAAGCAGAATGCCGATAACGCCGCCCAGACCGAGAAGATCGCCCGTCAGTCCGCCAAGGACGCAGAAGCTTCCGGCGATGCCGTCAACCGCGCCGTCGATGCAATGCGCACGATCGCCGAGAAGATCGGCATCGTTCAGGAAATCGCACGCCAGACCGACCTGCTCGCCCTGAACGCCGCCGTCGAAGCCGCTCGTGCCGGTGAACACGGCAAGGGCTTCGCCGTCGTTGCCTCGGAAGTGCGCAAGCTTGCAGAACGCAGCCAGTCGGCAGCCGCGGAGATCTCTTCCATGTCGAGCGACACGGTCAAGGCCGCTCGCGATGCCGGCGAAATGCTCGGTCGCCTGGTTCCTGACATCCGCAAGACTGCCGAACTGGTCTCCGAGATCAGTGCCGCCTGCCGCGAACAGGATATCGGTGCCTCGCAGATCAATGAAGCGATCCAGCAGCTCGACAAGGTGACGCAGCAGAATGCCGGCGCCTCCGAAGAGATGTCGGCTACTTCAGAAGAGCTTGCTGCTCAGGCCGAGGAACTGCAGGCTTCGATCGCCTTCTTCAAGGTTGATACCGCAGGCACGACCCGTGCTGGTGTACGGAAAACCGCTGCAAAGCCGGCTGCCAAGGTGGTCAAGGCTCCGGCCGCTGCCCCACGCAAGCCAACTCCGGCGACGCAAAACCACAATCACGGCCACACCGTCGCTTCCCAACAGGCACGTGCCAAGGGCTTTGCTCTGGACATGTCGATGGGCGGCCCGGACGCCGGCGACGACGATTTCCGCGAAAGCGCTTGAGCGCTTCTCAGTCAACCGAAATTCTCCGCGGCCGCTTCGGCGGCCTCGGACCGAAATATCCCGCAACGTGTGTATGCGTTAGCGTCGTGATCACTAGATGTCCGACTGCTGGGAAGTGAATCACTCGCTGTCCCCCCTTTTTGGCTCTTCATTGGTTTTACTTACTGGCGATCTGCTCACGGGCCGCCTTGCGAGACAGTATTTTCCGCTTTCAGGGGATAGAGATGCGTTTCACCATTAAAATGAAGCTAGGTATTGCTTTTGGCCTCGTAATATTACTTGCGCTTGGGATGGCAGGTCTTGCCATTTCCAATCTTTATTCACTCAATGCCGCCATCAGCGATATCGTTGCTGGTCCTGCCAAGAACCTTTTGAATTCGGGCGGGCTCTCTGATGCGGTCGCCGCATCGATCCGCGCTGAGAAGAATGCCGTTATGAACACGGATCCGGCTGCCATCACCGGATATCGGGACACGGTTGCGCAGGAACGGAAGACTATCGATGACCGGCTGGCCGAGCTCGACAAGGAGACCAATCCGGCAATCGTCAGCAAGCTTGCAGAATTCCGTTCGGTCTATCCGAACTGGACACGGATGCAGGACCAGATTCTTGATCTGGCAACCCAGAACACTGCTGAAAGCAACGCGCATGCCGCTCAGATCTCCATGGGCGAAGGTGCCAAGATCACCGACAATCTCCTGAAGATCGTGGGTGAACTCAACACTCATATTGTCGAAGATCTTCACGCCACCGATGTAGCGACGAATGTCCAATACGACAATTCCAGCAGCGCCCTGATCGGCATGGCGGTGGTGCTGTTCGTCTTCTCGACGGCCATCGCGGTCTGGATCGCTCTCGGTATCAACCGCGGCCTGAAGAAGGTTGCCTTCATCGCGGAAGCCGTCTCGAAAGGCGATCTCGAGCAGAAGGTCGAGATCAAGACCAATGATGAGATCAAGGATCTGATCGACACGGTCAATATCATGACCGCCAACCTGCGCGGCACTGCGGCCCTTGCCGACAAGATCGCCATGGGAGATCTCTCGGTCGACGCAAAGCCGCTGTCGGACAAGGATGCTCTCGGCATCGCCATGCAGAGCATGGTAACCAACCTGCGCACGACCGCCGAAGTGGCCAACCAGATCTCGAACGGCGACCTGACCGTTTCACCGAAGCCGCTTTCGGAAAAGGATGTGCTCGGCACTGCGCTCGAGCAGATGGTCGAGCGCCTGCGTGGTGTCGTCGCCGATGCGATCTCGGCTGCCGAGAACGTCTCTGCGGGCAGCCAGGAACTGTCGGCAAGCTCAGAGCAGGTCTCTCAAGGTGCGACGGAGCAGGCCGCCTCCGCCGAAGAGGCTTCGGCCTCGATGGAAGAGATGGCCTCCAACATCAAGCAGAACGCCGACAATGCCGCCCAGACCGAGAAGATCGCCCGACAGTCGGCCAAGGATGCGGAAGCCAGCGGCGAAGCCGTCTCCCGCGCCGTCGACGCCATGCGCACGATCGCGCAGAAGATCGGCATCGTTCAGGAGATCGCCCGCCAGACCGACCTTCTCGCGCTGAATGCCGCAGTCGAAGCAGCGCGTGCCGGCGAGCATGGCAAGGGTTTTGCGGTCGTCGCTTCGGAAGTGCGTAAGCTTGCCGAACGCAGCCAGTCGGCCGCGGCCGAAATCAGCGCCATGTCCGGTGATACGGTGAAAGCTGCCCAGGAAGCGGGCGATATGCTCGGCCGCCTGGTGCCCGACATCCGCAAGACGGCGGAGCTGGTTTCCGAGATCAGCTCGGCGTGCCGCGAGCAGGATATCGGGGCAGCCCAGATCAACGAGGCGATCCAGCAGCTCGACAAGGTGACGCAGCAGAATGCCGGTGCCTCCGAGCAGATGTCCGCAACCTCGGAAGAACTCGCCTCCCAGGCCGAGGAACTGCAGACGTCGATCGCCTTCTTCAAGGTGGACATGGCCGGCAGCCGCCAGTCCCGCGCGCCGGCCGCCAGGGTCACGGTCCGCAGCCCGGCTCCGGCAGCAATCCGTAAGCCTGTCGGCAAGAAGACCACTGCCGCCAATACGGTTGCCGCCCAGCAGGCACGCGCCAAGGGCTTTGCCCTGGATATGTCGATGGGTGGCCCGGACGCCGGCGACGATGATTTCCGCGAAAGCGCCTGAGCGCTTTCTCGCTCTGATACCGTCAGGGACCAGGCTTATGGCCCCTGACACAAGCTTCCGGTGGTCAGGAACGCCGGACGCAAGGTCGCAATTTCTTCGGTAACTGTCTTCGCCTCCGGAATGTTTTTGCTGCGTGACGCCGCGCCCAGGAAACCACCGGTCCACACTTATTCCGTCGCTTTCAAATAGGGGTATTGCGATGCGTATCACGATCAAGCTCAAGCTCGCAGCCGCGTTCGGCTTCGTCATACTGTTGCTAGTGGGTAGTGCAGTCTTTGGAATTATCAGCCTCAGCTCGCTGAACGACGCTGTCGGCAACCTAATCGCAGGTCCTTCAAAAAGACTGGAATTGGCTCTGGAAGCCAAAGCTGCCGAGCTCGATGCCATCCGGTGGCAGAAGAACGCCCTTCTGGAAATGGATCCTGAAACGGCGATGAAAAACTACGAGAAGTCGGCAAAGAGCATGGATGAAATGCTCGCATTCGCGACAGGCGGCCAACAGCTCGCAACAGCCGACGGCAAGCCCACGTGGGACAGGCTGGTCGAGCTGAGCAAACGTTTCGTGGAGGGTTCCAAAAAAGTCGCCTCCATCCAGGAAAGTGGCGACAGGGCAGCGGCCACGGCCTATTCCGGTGGAGAGGTTCGCGCCATCGTCACGGAGTTGGAAGACGTCTTTACGACGCTTGTCGCGCTTCAGCAGAAGTCGATGACCCAAGCCGACGACGATACGGAAGTCCTCTACGGCAACACCAGAAACCTGCTGATCGGCATCGCCATCGGCGCTTCCGTCATCGCTTTTGCGGCCGCGCTGTGGATCGCGCTCGGCATCAACAGTGGCCTGCGCAAGATCATGAACGTCGCCAGCGCCGTTGCCATCGGCGATCTGAACCAGAAGGTTGAGATCAAGAGCAATGACGAGATCAAGGATCTGGTGAACACGATCAACGTCATGACGGATAATCTGCGCAATACCGCTGGTATCGCAAACGAGATTTCGAACGGTGACCTCAGCGTCACGCCGAAGCCGCTCTCCGACAAGGATACGCTCGGCATCGCCATGCTCGGCATGGTGAACAACCTGCGCGCCACCGCCGATGTTGCCAACCAGATCGCAGAAGGCGACCTCTCGGTCGAGGTCAAGCCGCTTTCGGCCAAGGATACGCTCGGCATCGCGATGCAAAGCATGGTCGCCAACCTTCGCATCACTGCCGATATTGCGACGCAGATCGCTGCCGGCGACCTGACGGTGTCTCCGAAGCCGCTCTCGGCCAAGGATACGCTCGGCACCGCGCTGGAACAGATGGTGGAGCGTTTGCGCGATGTCGTCGCAGACGCAATTGCGGCCGCCGAGAATGTTTCGGCCGGCAGCCAGGAGCTTTCGGCGAGCTCGGAGCAGGTATCGCAGGGTGCCACAGAGCAGGCTTCGGCGGCCGAGGAAGCCTCTTCCTCGATGGAAGAGATGGCCGCCAACATCAAGCAGAACGCCGACAATGCCGCCCAAACGGAAAAGATCGCGCGTCAATCCGCCAAGGATGCGGAGATGAGCGGGAGCGCTGTTTCCCGCGCCGTCGAGGCCATGCGTACGATCGCCCAGAAGATCGGCATCGTCCAGGAAATCGCCCGCCAGACCGACCTTCTCGCACTCAACGCTGCGGTGGAGGCTGCCCGTGCCGGCGAGCACGGCAAGGGTTTTGCGGTTGTCGCTTCCGAAGTGCGCAAGCTTGCCGAGCGCAGCCAGTCGGCAGCAGCGGAAATCAGCGCCATGTCGAGCGATACCGTCACAGCTGCTCAGGAAGCCGGGGACATGCTTGGCCGTCTGGTGCCTGACATCAGAAAGACGGCGGAACTCGTGGCGGAGATCAGCTCTGCATGCCGCGAGCAGGATGTCGGTGCGTCGCAGATCAACGAGGCGATCCAGCAGCTCGACAAGGTAACCCAGCAGAATGCGGGTGCTTCCGAGCAGATGTCTGCAACCTCCGAAGAGCTCGCCGCCCAGGCCGAGGAACTGCAGACGTCGATCGCCTTCTTCAAGGTGGATACAGCGGGCGGCAAGGCAATGGCCACGAGTGGTCGCCAGGGCCGGACCCCGGCAAAGGTGGCGACGCGCAGCCCGGCTCCAGCCGCAGCCCGCAAGCCCGCCGGCAAGGCGGCTCCCGCCAACGGCGTTGCCGCTCAGCAAGCCCGCGCCAAGGGTTTCGCTCTGGACATGTCCATGGGCGGGCCGGACATGGCGGACGATGATTTCCGGGAAAGCGCGTAGGCGCTTCCCGGCGGACAAGCATTGGGGCCGCGGCAACAGCGGCCCCGTTACGGCCGGCGCATGGACGCGCCGGGGCACACCGGCTCGGCCGGCAACGCATGAAGCGTTTTTACGGCGGCACAATGTGTCATTTCGCGGGATATCCGCTGCGGTCCTAAAGGGGTCTTGGAATGCGCTTCACGATCAAACTCAAACTGGGCCTGGTGTTCGGTTTCATCGTTCTCCTGACCTGCGCCATGGCCGGTCTTTCGATCTACAATCTCTCGTCGCTCAACGACGACATCTCGGTCATGGTTGCCGGCCCGGTCGCCAATCTGCGCGATTCCGGCGATCTCTCCGATGCGGTCATGCGTTCTATCCGCGCCGAAAAGGACGCGATCATCAACACCGATGCGACCAAGATCGGCGGTTATGTCGATGAGATCTCGCAGCAGCGTGAGCAGATCAAGACACTGCAGGCTCGCCTTGCTGCATCGCCCGATCCGGATATCCGCAACGGCATGAGCGAATTCGGCGATCTCTACGGCAGGTGGACGGCGCTGCAGGATCGTGTTGCCGACCTCGCCAAGCAGAACACCACCGAATCCAACACTCAGGCCGGCGTCATTTCGATGGGCGAAGGCCAGGTGGTGACGACCCAGCTTCTCGGCATTCTCACCAAGCTGAACGACACCGTGACCGGCAATGTCGCCGAAACCGACGCCGCCACCAACGACCAGTATGCGCAGTCGCGCAACATGCTGGTGATGATGACGATCGGTCTGATCATCGTATCCTCCGCTGCCGCCATCTGGATCCTGCTGAATATTTCCCGTGGCCTCAAGCGTGCGGTTCAACTTGCGGATGCCGTCAGCATCGGCGATCTCGAACAGGACATCGAGCACAAGAGCAATGACGAAATCCGCGACCTGGTCAATTCCATGACGAGGATGACCGGCAACCTGCGTAACACCGCGCAGATCGCCAACCAGATCTCGAACGGCGACCTTACCGTGTCTCCGAAGCCTCTCTCCGAAAAGGATACGCTGGGCATCGCTCTGGAGCAGATGGTGGAGCGTCTTCGTGGTGTCGTCGCCGATGCGATTGCCGCTGCGGAAAACGTCTCGTCCGGCAGCCAGGAACTCTCGGCCAGCTCCGAACAGGTCTCTCAGGGCGCGACCGAACAGGCGGCTTCCGCTGAGGAAGCCTCTGCTTCGATGGAAGAGATGGCCTCAAACATCAAGCAGAATGCCGACAACGCTGCCCAGACCGAGAAGATCGCCCGTCAGTCCGCCAAGGATGCGGAGAATTCCGGCGATGCCGTCAACCGTGCGGTGGCTGCGATGCGCACGATTGCCGAGAAGATCGGCATCGTTCAGGAAATCGCCCGCCAGACCGACCTGCTCGCCCTGAATGCCGCCGTCGAAGCTGCGCGTGCCGGTGAGCACGGCAAGGGCTTTGCGGTCGTCGCCTCGGAAGTGCGCAAGCTTGCAGAGCGCAGCCAGTCGGCAGCCGCTGAAATCAGTGCGATGTCCGGCGATACAGTGAAGGCAGCGCAGGAAGCCGGCGACATGCTCGGTCGCCTGGTTCCTGACATCCGCAAGACTGCCGAACTGGTCTCCGAGATCAGCGCTGCCTGCCGCGAGCAGGATATTGGTGCAGCCCAGATCAACGAAGCGATCCAGCAGCTCGACAAGGTGACGCAGCAGAATGCCGGCGCTTCCGAAGAGATGTCGGCGACCTCCGAAGAGTTGGCGACCCAGGCTGAGGAACTGCAGGCCTCCATCGCCTTCTTCAAGGTGGATACGGCCGGCAACCGCCTGTCCCGCGCTCCGGCTGCCAAGGTCACTGTGCGCACGCCGGCTCCGACCGGAGGCCGCAAGCCGGTCGGCAAGAAGACCACGGCTGCCAATTCGGTCGCCGCCCAGCAGGCCCGCGCCAAGGGCTTTGCCCTCGACCTCTCCATGGGCGGCCCCGACGACGGGGATGCCGAGTTCAAGGAAAGCGCCTGAGCATCCGGGTCCTTTCAATATGTTAACAGGCGTCCCCGATAATGGGGGCGCCCGAATCCAAGGAAAGCGGTTGATCATGGCAACAACATCTCTGGAAGCCCAATTCGTGACCTTCAGCCTCGGCGAGGAGATCTTCGCCGTGCCGGTGGAGGTGGTGCGCGAAATCCTCGACTACGCGGAAGCATTCAAGATTCCGAATGGTCCCGACTATCTGCTCGGTCTGCGCGACGTGCGCGGCCAGGGCGTTCCGACGATCGACCTGCGCCTGAAGCTCGGCATGTCGAAGACAGTGCCGACGCCGCACACGCGGGTGCTGGTTCTCGACGTTCCGATGGAAAATCGCCTTCTGACGCTCGGCCTCGTTGCCGACCGCGTTTTCGAAGTGACGCCCTTCCGTCGCGAGCAGATCGAGTCCGCACCGGATATCGGTGTACGCTGGCGGTCGGATTACATTGCTGGTGTCGTGCGCCGCGAGAACGGCTTCGTCGTCATCGTCGACCTCGCCCGGCTTCTGTCGCGCGAGGATGCCACTGTCCTGCAATCGGCCGCCTGAGGCCCTCAAGACCTGTTCGGAGCGTCGCGTTTTATGAGTATGGCAGCGGTAGAAACCCAATTGCCGGGTGACAGGATCAGCAAGCGTAATTTCGACAAGCTGGCACGGTTCATCTATGACTATAGCGGCATCAAAATGCCGCCGACGAAGCTGACGATGCTGGAGGGCCGGCTGCGCCGGCGTCTGCGCGCCACGCGCCATGCGAGCTTCGACGATTATTGTGATTTCCTGTTCAACGAGGATGGTCTCGAGCAGGAGACCGTCTACCTGATCGACGTCGTGACGACCAACAAGACCGACTTCTTCCGGGAAGCCAAGCATTTCGAATATATGCAGATGGTCGCCCTGCCGACGCTCGCCGACAGCGGCCTGCGGACGATCCGCACATGGAGTTCTGCCTGCTCGACGGGCGCAGAGCCCTATACGATGGCTATGGTGCTGGCCGAGTTCGTCGAGAACCGCAGCGATGTCTCCTACAATGTGCTGGCGACCGATCTCTCCACCGATGTGTTGCAGACAGCGCGCAAGGGTATTTATGCGGAAGATCTGATCGCTCCGGTGCCGCGCGACCTGCAGAAGAAATATGTTATGGTTGCCAAGCAGCAGGGTCGCCGCGAGGTTCGCATCTCGCCGAAGCTGCGCAGCCGTGTCGGCTTCGCCCGCATGAACCTGATGGATGAGAAATATCCTATTGGCGACATGATGCACCTGATCTTTTGCCGCAACGTGCTGATCTACTTCGACAAGCAGACGCAGGCCGGGGTGCTCACCCGTCTCTGCAATTGCCTCGCGAAGGGCGGTTACATGTTTATCGGTCACTCGGAATCGATCACCGGCTTCGACCTTCCTTTGAAGCAGGTTTCGAATACGGTGTTCCAGCGCATCTGAGGGGATACTATGGCCAAGAAAGTCCGAGTCCTCATCATCGACGATTCCGCCAGTGTCAGGCAGACGCTGGCACGGGTTCTGGAAGGAGACCCGGAGATCGAAGTCATGGCCGTGGCTTCCGACCCGTTCATGGCGGCGCGCAAGATCCAGGAAGAGATCCCTGATGTCATTACCCTCGATGTCGAGATGCCGCGCATGGATGGTATCACCTTCCTGCGCAAGCTCATGTCGCAGCGGCCAATCCCGGTCGTCATGTGCTCCTCACTGACGGAAGCGGGTTCGGAAACTCTGCTTCAGGCGCTTGAGGCGGGTGCCGTCGACGTCATCCTGAAATCCAAGATCGGTGCGGCAGATAGCCTGGCCGATGATGCCATGCGCATCCGCGAAGTGGTCAAGAGCGCCTCGCATGCGCGGCTTACCAATGTGCGCCGCGCTGCAGGCAGCATCCGCTCGGCTTCGGCAGAAGGGCCGGCCAAGAAGCTGACGGCCGATGCGATGCTGCCGCCGCCGACCGGCCGGGCGATGGCGAAGACGACGGAAATGGTCGTCTGCGTCGGCGCTTCTACAGGCGGAACGGAAGCCCTGCGCGAGTTTCTGGAAGCGCTGCCGGCCAATGCGCCGGGCATGGTGATCGTCCAGCACATGCCGGAAAAATTCACAGCGGCTTTCGCCAAGCGCCTCAACGGTCTCTGCGAAGTCGAGGTCAAGGAGGCAGCCGACGGCGATCCGGTGTTGCGCGGTCATGTGCTGATCGCGCCGGGCGATAAGCATATGCTGCTTGAGCGTCAGGGCGCGCGTTATTACGTGTCTGTCAAACCGGGGCCACTGGTTTCCCGTCATCGCCCGTCCGTCGATGTGCTCTTCCGTTCCGCTGCCCGTTCGGCCGGCTCGAACGCGATGGGCATCATCATGACCGGAATGGGGGATGACGGTGCGCGCGGCATGCTGGAAATGCATCAGGCCGGCGCCTATACCGTCGCTCAGGATGAAGCGACCTCGGTTGTTTTCGGCATGCCGAAGGAAGCGATAGCCAAGGGCGGTGTCGACCGTATTCTGCCGCTCGACCAGATCGCCCGCGAAGTGCTGATCACACAGCAGAAGTCCTGAATTTCGGACACTGAGCAATGGAACGGCGGCGTATCTGCGCCGCCGTTCGCTTGTCTGCATCAGGCTAGATAACCGCCATCGATCGTCAGGCTGGCGCCGGTGATGAAGGAGGCTTCGGGGCTGGCGAGATAGGCGGTGAAGCTGGCGATTTCCTTGTCCTCGCCGATGCGGCCGAGCGCCATCAACTGTTTCAGCATCTCGTGGCTGGCTTCGTTCGAGTTCATGTCCGTCGCCGTCGGGCCCGGCTGGATGTTGTTCACCGTGATGCCGCGCGGGCCGAGATCGCGGGCAAGGCCACGTGTCATGGCGGCCACTGCACCCTTTGTCATGGAATAGACCGACGAGGTCGGGAAACCGCTCCGCTCGGCGACGATGCTGCCGATGGTGATGATGCGCCCGCCTGCTTTCATGTGGCGCGCGGCCGCCTGCGTGCCGGCGAAGACGGCGCGGACGTTGACCGCAAACATGCGGTCGAAGTCTTCGAGCGGGAAATTCTCTACTGAATTCAACATGAGAATTCCGGCGCTGTTGACGAGAATGTCGATGCCACCGAATGTCGAGACGGTCTCATCGACCGCATCCTGAACGGCCCTCGGATCAGCGCTGTCTGCCTTGATGGCCAGCGCGTTCGCACCCTTCGCCTCTATTTCGGCGACGATGGCCTTCGCCTTGTCACCGGAGGCGGAATAGGTGAAGGCAACGGCCGCGCCGTCGCTGCTGAGGCGGCGGACGATTGCGGCACCGATACCGCGCGAGCCACCGGTTACGAGGGCGATCTTGCCGGAAAGTGGTTGGGACATTGTGGTTTCCTTTCTTTTTTTGGACTGTTTAGTCTAGAATTAAGCATGCTAAATCGGGTTTGGACTTCCAGTTTTTACCGGAGGCTTCGAATGGCGAGGCGGGCTATCCCGCGGAGTGCTTCGGGGGAGGCGCCGTTGCGGGCGCTGACCTTCATGCCCGACAGGGTCGAGCCGAGGAACTGCACGGCATCGGTTGTATCGACATCGCCAGCGACCTCGCCCCGCTTCTTGCCTTCCTCAAGGATTGTCCGCACGGCGGATGAAAGCCGGCGGGATGCCTTGTCGGTCAGATCAGAGACCTCGCTGTCCGTGCGACCGAACTCGCATACGGCGCTGACGCCAAGGCAGCCACGGCCGGCTTCGGTTTCCGGGCGGGAGGCAAAGGCGATGAGCGTATCCTCCAAAGCTTTCAACGGTGTCGCATCGCGGCGCAGATCGGCCACGAGTTGAGAGACGCTGTCGAGATTGTAGCGGTCGAGTGCTGCCAGGTAGAGGCTGCGCTTGTCGCCGAAAGTATCGTACATGCTTTGCCGGCTGATCTTCATGGCCGACAGCAGCGCATCCGTCGACGTGCCCTCGTAGCCATGTTCGGTGAACACGATGATGGCCGCCTTGAGTGCGGTGTCGCGATCGAATTCCTTATGCCTTGCCATGACGCCTCAATAAGCTTTCCAGACTGATCTGTCCAGAATAATTTGGGAACTATCCTTTCGTGCTGCAACCCTGCCATGCGGCATTCCCCTTGAAATTTCCCTGATTTTGTGGTCTTGAGGCCGCCAATCTATGCAGCGCTGTCGCTTCCGGCGTTCAGGGACATATCCCGCCCCTGACAGCGCGTCCCGTATTATCCAAGGAAAATGCCCACATGGCCCGTTCAGCTCTTCTCAATGTCATGGTTCAGGCTGCCATCAAGGCAGGCAAGTCGCTGGGGCGTGATTTCGGGGAAGTGCAGAACCTGCAGGTATCCGTAAAGGGACCGGGCGACTTCGTTTCGAATGCCGACCGCAAGGCTGAAAAGATCGTCAAGGAAGAGCTTCTCAAGGCTCGTCCGACCTATGGCTTCCTTGGCGAAGAGAGCGAAGAGATCAAGGGTACCGACGGTGCGCACCGCTGGATCGTCGATCCGCTCGACGGTACGACCAACTTCCTGCACGGTATCCCGGCCTTTGCCGTTTCCATCGCGCTCGAGCGCAACAATGAGATCGTCGCAGGCGTGGTCTTCAATCCGGCGACGGACGAACTCTACACTGCTGAGCGTGGCGGTGGCGCGTTCCTGAACGATCGCCGCCTGCGCGTCGCCTCGCGCCGGGTGCTTTCCGACAGCGTCATCGGCTGCGGCGTGCCGCATCTCGGCCGCGGCAATCACGGCAAATTCCTGATCGAGCTGCGCCATGTGATGGGCGAAGTCGCTGGCATCCGCCGCATGGGCGCAGTCTCGCTTGATCTTGCCTATGTGGCCGCCGGTCGTTTCGACGGCTTCTGGGAAGTGGCGCTGTCGCCCTGGGACATGGCGGCCGGCATTCTGCTCATTCGCGAAGCGGGTGGTTATGCGACTGACTGGAACGGCGGGGCGTCAATACTGGAGACCGGCGCGATCATTGCCGGCAACGAGCACATCCACAAAGCGCTTACGGAAGTCGTCAAGCGGCCGGTTCCGACCAAGTGACGATCCGGGCAACAGCCTGTTGTAAAGTCCGGCTTTTCGCCCGCGCATACTTCAATTCGGCACAATGTTGATCTAGTCTTCGGCTGTAATGAGTCCGGAGGCCGAGGAACCTATGGAAAATGTGAATGTGGCCGAGTTCGGCTCGACCGAGAAGACGGCCGGTGGCTACGCTTACAAACTCTCCAGCCCCATGTCGTTCTTCTGGACGATGGTGCTGTTCCTCATCATCGTCGGCTTCATAGCGGCGATCCTGTTCCGGCAGACACAGACTGCCTTCATGCATAATCCGGGCCTCAACGGTCTCATCGTCGGCGTTCTTGCCGTTGGAATCATTCTCGTTTTCAATCATGTCCTGTCGCTTCGCCCCGAAGTACGCTGGTTCAATTCTTTCCGTGCGGCCGGCAGTGCCGACAAGGTGAACCGCAATCCGCGGCTACTCGCGCCGATGCGGGCGCTGATCGGAAATCGTAGCAGGTCCGGGGTTGCATTATCGACCACCGCGCTGCGCTCCATTCTGGATTCGATTGCCAACCGCCTCGACGAATCGCGTGACGTTTCCCGCTATCTCATCGGCCTGCTCGTTTTCCTCGGCCTGCTCGGTACCTTCTGGGGCCTTATCGGCACGATCGGCTCGATCAGCTCTGTCATCCAATCGCTCGATGCCGGCTCGAACGGCACGGGCGATGTGCTTTCGACGCTGAAAGAAGGGCTTGCGATGCCGCTTTCCGGCATGGGCCAGGCTTTCTCGTCTTCGCTGCTCGGTCTTTCGGGTTCGCTGATCCTCGGGTTCCTCGATCTGCAGGCCGGACGTGCGCAGAACCGTTTCTATACGGAGCTGGAAAACTGGCTCTCCTCCGTTACCGATGTCGGCTCCGATATTCCGGTACCTGCGCTCGATGGCGTTTCCGGCGGCTCGTCGGAAGATATGAAAGCCCTGTCGGAATATCTGCGAAAGGTCGCCGAAGGGGACGGCGCGTCCAGCCAGCGGTCGGTCGCCGCCATGGCAAGCCTTGCCGAAGGCATTCAGGGTCTCGTCAAGAACATGCGCAACGAGCAGCAGATGCTGCGTGACTGGATCGAGGTCCAGCAGGACGAGGCAAAGGCGATGCGCCGCACGCTCGATAGACTGGCTGAACGCATTGGTGTCCAAGACCGCGGCAGCGACAGGGCGCGCGAACGGTCCAGTCAGGTCGAAAAGAGCGAGGGCAAGTAAGCCATGCCTCTTGGCCGCAACCGCCGCCACCAACGCGCGGTGGACTACTGGCCGGGCTTCGTCGATGCTCTATCGACGCTGCTCATCGCCATCATGTTCATCCTCACGGTTTTCGTTGTCGGCCAGTTCATTCTCAGCCGCGAAATCAGCGGCCGTGACGAGGTGCTGACGCGTCTGAACGGTCAGATCAACGAGCTCACGCAGTTGCTGGCGCTTGAGAAGGGCAGCAATCAGGATCTTCAGGATTCCGTCGCCAATCTGCAGGCGTCGCTTGCGAGTGCCGAGGGCGAGCGTACGCGATTGCAGGCTCTTTTCAGCGCCGGTGCCGGCGGCCAGGATGCGGCAAAGCAGCAGATCGGAACGCTGACACAACAGCTCGATGAGCAGAAACAGGTCAGCGACCGTGCCCTCAGCCAGGTCGAGCTCCTCAACCAGCAGATCGCGGCGCTGCGCAGCCAGATCGCTGCTGTCGAGGCAGCACTTCAGGCTTCCGAGGAGAAGGATCAGACCTCGCAGACGAAAATTGCCGATCTCGGCCGCCGCCTGAACGTTGCGCTGGCTGCGCGCGTGCAGGAACTCAATCGCTACCGCTCGGATTTCTTTGGCCGCTTGCGCGAAATCCTGTCCGATCGCGAGAACATCCGCGTCGTCGGCGATCGTTTCGTCTTCCAGTCCGAAGTGCTGTTTCCATCCGGCGGTGCCGACCTCAATCCGGATGGCCAGGCGGAAATGGCAAAGCTTGCCGCCGCGCTGCTCGATCTCGCCAAGGAAATTCCGCCTGAGATCAACTGGGTTCTGCGCGTCGATGGCCATACGGACAATGTCGCGCTATCGGGCTCGGGCCGCTACCGCGACAACTGGGAGCTTTCATCCGCCCGCGCGATTTCGGTCGTGAAGTTCCTGATCGCGCAGGGCGTGCCCGCAGACCGGCTCGTTGCGGCAGGTTTTGGCGAATTCCAGCCGATTGCACCGGGCGATACGCCGGAAGCGCGCGCCACCAACCGTCGTATCGAGCTCAAACTGACCGAGAAATGACGGCCTGAAGCTTGCCGGTGAGGAAGCGGCGGACGGCGGGACTGTCGCTGAGGCCGATCGCTATCCTGTAGGCTTCTGCCGCGGCATCGCTTTCGCCAAGGTCTGCCAGCAGATGTGCCCGTACCGCCCAGTAAGGCTGGTAGCTGGAGATGCCCCGTTGTTCCAACCCGTCCAGCAGGGCGATCGCCGGGATCGCGCCATCGACCCTGCCGATGACGGCGGCATGGCTGACCTTTGAACCGAGTGTCGGTTTTATCGTGATGAGTGCTCGGTAGAGAGTGAGGAGCGCCTTCCAATCCGTCGCGCCCGTGCGGCGGCGCGTGGCGTGGACGGACTGGATCGCGGCCTGGCACTGGAACGGACCGAAGCGGTCGAAAGTGCCCGCCTTGCGCAGCAACGCGTCGGCTTCGGCCATCATGATTTCGTTCCAGAGACCGGTATCCTGCTCCTCAAGCGGTATGTAGGCGCCATCGACGTCACGCCGTGCGTGTCTTCTCGCCTCGCAATAAAGCATCAGTGAGAGCAGCCCGATGACCTCCGGCTCCTCCGGCAGGATGGTCATGAGGGCGCGGCCAAGCCAGATCGCCTCATCGGTCAGGCCCGTGCGGCTGTCTCCTTCACCATCGAGACCGTCCCAGCCGAGCCCGTAGGCGGCATAGATTGCCGAGAGCACGCCTGCCAGCCGTTCCGTCAGAACCTGCCGCTCGGGAATGGCGAAGGGAATGCCGGCGTCGCGGATCTTGACCTTGGCCCGCACCAGGCGCTGGCTCATGGCATCCGGCAAGACGACGAAGGCCTGTGCGATCGTCTTCGCATCAATGCCGAGCACGGTCTGAAGCATCAGCGGCGTATGAATGGACTGGTCAATTGCCGGGTGTGTGCAGGCAAAAAGCAGCTTCAGCCGTTCATCGGAAAAGTCGGCGTTTCGTGCATCGTTCATGCGCTCCTCGGCTTCCTCGACGGCCAGTGCAATCGTTTCGCTGGCATTGTCGCGGACAGTTCGATGGCGGGCCGCCTGTATGAGGTTGCGGCGGGCTGCGGTCAGCAGCCAGCCCTCTGGATTGTCGGGAATGCCGCGCTCGGGCCAGACCCGCAACGCGGCCGCCAGCGCATCAGACAGGGCGTCCTCCGCCGCCGGAACATCGCGGGAGCGGGCGGCAAGGAAGGCGATGAGCTTGCCGTAGGATTGCCGTGCCACCTTCTCGGCGGCACGGCCCGCATCTGATGTCACAACGGCCTCACGCGACCTGCAGCCGGGGCCTTATTTCCACCGAGCCCTGTTCGGAGACGGGAACGCGCGTGGCCCATTCGAGCGCCGTATCGAGATCGGGCACGTCGATCACGTAGAAGCCGCCGAGCGATTCCTTGCCTTCCGGGTAGGGGCCATCCTGCACATCATGGTTCTCGCCCTTGCGACGCACGATCGTGCCTGTCTCAGGCGGGGTCAGACCGGCACCGGCGGTCAAGATCCCGGCTTGCACCAGTGCCTTGGTATAGGCCGTCCAGCCGTCGCGGTAAGCGGGGTCGCCGCGGCGGACAAAGTCTTCTGCGGATTCACGGATGATAAGTGCGTATTGCATCGGAAACTCCTGATCCTCTGGGGGCGTTTGACCGGGCAGACAGCATCTAAAGCCGAATTCGCCCATGCTGCAATGCTCCGGTGGCACGGCCTCAAGCCGTTCCGAAACAATGAGGTGTCAGTCGTCCTCATTTCGACATTGCGGTCGAAAAAAATCGATCAGATGGAAATGCGTGCAAAAAAACGCTGAGCGCAAAGTGCTGGAGGCGACTGATGCCGCCTCCGCTTCTCAGTCAGGCTTCCGCCTTTGTCTGATCCACTACATCAGCGCCAGGCGAATTCTTCTTGATGGATTCGATGGCGTTTATCGCGGATGCCTTCGCCTTGTAGCCTTCGGACGAGAACATGGTCTCTCCGTTCGACGCCTTGAAGCGGAAGCGGAATTCACCGGCCTTATCCTTGTAAACTTCAAATCTGTACATGGATCCCTCCTGGTAAGCTGAAATTGTGCATCAGCCTTTTGAAAGCTAGCCCAGAATTGTGAGCTTTTCCACTACCTTAATTAGAATTCAATTGCATGGCGTCCAATTGCCGCCGGTTGGATTGAGGGCGAGAGAAGGGGATAACGGCATGCTGTCCCCTCCGGTTGTGATCATTCCATCTGGATATGGGCGCCGTCCACGACTGGTTTCCATTTCGCAAGCTCGGCCTTCACATGGGCGCCGAGTTCTTCCGGCGTGGAGCCGACGATCGTTGCGCTGAATTCCTTCATCCGCTCGGCAACGGCCGGATCGGTCAGCGCCTTGTTGGCAGAGGCATTGAGGCGTGTGATCACATCGGCCGGCGTATTGGCCGGTGCAAAGAGCGCATTCCACGTATAGGTCTCGTATCCTGATATACCGGATTCTGCGATGGTCGGAAGATCAGGGAAGGATGACGCGCGTTCGGCGGTCGTTACGGCGAGTGCCCGCAGCGTGCCGGCCTTGATGTGGCTCGACGACGAAGGCAGGTTGTCGAACATGATCGGCACCTGATTGCCAATGACGTCGTTCAGTGCCGGCCCAGCGCCCTTATAGGGAATATGCTGCATGTCGACGCCCGCCATGCTTTTAAAAAGTTCGCCGGAAAGATGCAGCGGCGTGCCGTTGCCGGATGAGGCGTAACTGTATTTGTCCGGATCTGCTTTCAGGAGCGCGATCAGTTCCTGCACATTCTTGGCGGGCAGTTCCGGATTGACGACCAGAACGTTCGGGACGATCACGAGCAACGAGATCGGCGCGAAATCCTTCTCTGCATCGTAGGGCGTCGATTTCAGGATCAGCGGGTTGAGCGCGTGGGTGGCGACAGTGCCCATCAGGATCGTATAGCCGTCCGGTGCGGCACGCGCGACGTTGTCAGCGCCGAGATTGCCGCCGGCTCCCGCAACATTCTGCACGATGACCTGCTGGCCGAGATCTTCGGACATTTTCTGCGCGATGATACGCGCGACGACATCGGTCGAGCCTCCGGCCGCGAAAGGCACGATCATGGTTATGGATCGGTCAGGAAAGCTCTGAGCCGATGCGGCCGTGCCTGTGGCGGCTGCGAGCAGGCCAAGGCCGAGCGCCAGGCTCATGCGACGGGTAATATCAAAAAACGCCATTCGAATCTCCTCCCACAGATTTCAACAGCAAAGGCCCCTACCTCGGGCATAGGGAGGTTAGGGCAGGTTGCCGCAAAGGCAACCGCGTCCGGGGAGCTATAGCGATCAGACTTTAGTCGCGATGACGTATGAGGCAGCTATTTGGCGGCTGCCAGCACATCCTCATTGGCTGCATCGAATTGCAGGCGGGCGAGCTTTGCATAGATGCCGCCGTGCCGGATCAGGCTCTGATGCGTGCCTTCCTCGACGACACGGCCCTGATCCATGACGAGAATACGGTCGGCCTTGAGAACGGTGGCGAGGCGGTGGGCGATGACAACAGTAGTGCGGCCATGCATAAGCCCGTCAAGCGCCCTCTGCACAAGCGTTTCGCTCTCGGCGTCAAGAGCCGAGGTCGCTTCGTCCAGAAGCAGGATGGGTGCGTTCTTCAGGATCGCGCGGGCGATGGCGATACGCTGGCGCTGGCCACCGGACAGCGTGACGCCGCGTTCGCCGACCTGCGTATCGTAGCCCTTGTCCAGCCGATTAATGAACTCATCAGCCTGGGCCGCGATCGCGGCGGCGCGTACCTGCTCGCGCGTGGCGCCTTGAACACCGAAAGCGATATTGTCGTGGATCGAGGCGACGAAGATGGTGACATCCTGCGGCACGATGGCGATGCGCTGGCGTAGTGCATCCGGGTCCGCCTTGCGGGCGTCGACACCATCGATCCTCACGTTGCCTTGCTGCGGATCATAGAAGCGCAGCAGTAGCGAGAAGACCGTGCTCTTGCCGGCGCCGGATGGGCCGACAATCGCGACCGTTTCTCCCGGCAGCACCGTGAAATCGAGGCCGTGCAGGGCCGACTTGCCTGGACGTGACGGATAGGCAAAGTGCACGCCGTCGAATTCCACGCGGCCCTGAGCAGGTGAGGGGAGCGGCTGCGGATTTGCGGGGGCGGTGATCGGCGAGATTTCGTCGAGAAGCTCAGTCAGGCGTTCAGTTGCACCTGCTGCCTGCGAAAGCTCACCCCAGACTTCAGAGAGTGCGCCGAGCGATCCGGCTGCGATGACAGCATAGAGCAGGAACTGGCCGAGCGTGCCGGCCGAAAGCGTGCCGGCGAGGACGCTATGGGCGCCAAACCAGAGAACGGCGACCACGCTGCCGAAGATCAGGGTGATGGCAATGCCCGTCAGCAGGGCACGGGAGGAGACGGCGGAACGTGCGGCCTGATAGGCGGATTCGACAGCCGAGCCGTAGCGGTCCGCTGCGGCGGTTTCGGCGTTGAAGGCCTGCACGGTGCGGGCTGCGGCGATCGTCTCATTGGCGAAGGCGGAGGCCTCTGCCAGCGTATCCTGTGCCGCGCGGGAGCGCTTGCGCACCGAGCGGCCGCCGGCGACCAGCGGAAAGACGATGACCGGGATCGCGACGATGACGAGGCTCGAAAGTTTCGGCGAGGTGACGATCATCATGCCGAGCGCGCCGATACAAAGAATCAGGTTGCGAAGCGCCACGGAAGCGGTGGCGCCGACGGCGGATTTGATCTGCGTCGTATCGGCCGTCAGCCGCGAGACGATCTCACCCGACTGGTTGACGTCGAAGAAAGAAGGGGACAGCCGCGTGACATGCGCAAAGACATCGCGGCGCAGATCCGCAACGATGCGCTCGCCGATGGTAATGACGAAATAATAGCGAAGAGCACTGGCGACGGCGAGCGCGATGGCCATGATCATCAGCATGACAAAGTAACTGTTGATGAAGGTACCATCGGCCTGGGTGAAGCCGTGGTCGATCATGCGGCGCACGGCAAGCGGTATGGCAAGCGATGTGACGGCGGCGAGCGCCAGCGAAATCAGAGCGCCCGCGACCAGGCTGCGATAACGTGCCACATAGGGTGTCAGCCTGCCGAGCGGTCTTAGCGAACGCGACTTCTTCTCCCCAGGTTCTGCCTGCTCTGCCAAATCGTCTCCGATCGCCCTCAAGACCGCATATTGCGGCTCCGTTGGCCCTTGTTATCCCGGCGCCCTTCATGTATAGGCACCGCATCCTAATGGGAAGCCGTAGCCTTCACGCTGCGGCTTCATTTATTCAATCGGTTCTTTCCCCGCAACTGTCTGCGGCAAATTGAACCCCGGCATCGCAGGAAGATTGTCATGAAGGAAGGCATCCATCCCGACTACCACGTCATCAAGGTAGTCATGACCGATGGCACCGAGTACGAAACCCGCTCGACCTGGGGTTCGGAAGGTGCTGTCATGAACCTCGAAATCGACTCCAAGTCGCACCCGGCCTGGACCGGCGGTAACCAGCAGCTGATGGACCGCGGCGGTCGTGTTTCGAAGTTCAATAAGCGTTTCGGCGGCCTCGGCCTCTAATTCGCTTCCGCTCTGCGGACAATTCAAAAGCCCGGCCTTGTGCCGGGCTTTTTGTTTTTCGGGTCCGTACCTATGAGCGAACAAAAAACCGGCCGCGTTGCCGCAGCCGGTTTCATGAAATTCTATGATGCCAGATCAGTTGTTGCCGAAGGCCGTCTGCAGCAGGGAAAGCTGAGCCTGGACGCTGTTCTGATTGTCCGGAACGATCGCAGCTTCTGTCGGGCGATAGATTTCGCGATCGAGCAAGGCGATGCGGTTCTGCAGGCGAAGCGAGCGCTCTACGAGATCGCGGAAGGATTCCGGCAGGTCGCCCCAGCCCGGAGCGTTGCGGTCGACATTAAAGCCGTCGAGGCGAACCTTGTTCTTCTCGGCCAGAACCTGATCGCGAGACATTTCGCCATTGTTGACGGCGCGCTGCAGGAGCAGCCAGGAAGCCATCTGCATGAGGCGGGTGGTCAGGCGCATCGATTCAGCCGCGTAAAGGACCGAAGCCATGCGCGGCAGCACCTTGGAGGCTGCGCGGCCCTGGCCGTCGAGGTAGGATGCGGTTTCTTCGACCAGCGACATGCCCTCGGCATACAGCGTCTTGAACTGCGAGGATGCGGCAGCGCGACCCGCAAAACTGATCGTATTCAATCCAAGTTCCGACATCTAAAGAATCCCTGTTGCACGCATCCACTATCAGGTAACGCCGGTTTCCGCGGAAAAGTTTCCCAGGCCGGTCTTTATGATTTCAAGATGGTATCTTTAGCCTAATTGCGCAAGCCGTTTCTTAAGAAAAGGTTAATCTCCACAGTTTCGTGGAAAGATCTAAGGCAGCGCAAAAAAGAAGAGCCGCAAAAGCGGCTCTCAAGGTAAAACAGGGAGAAAAATCAGACCAATTCACCGCTTGGAAAACTGTCTGAGGTCCAGAAAGATCTGAACGACATGAGTAATATCTTATAAAGCTTAATTTTTTATTAATATCGTCTCAATTTAAGACTTACCGAAAGTAATTTTGAAGCAATAGTTGCGTGTTCACAGTCTTATGATCGGAAAAGGCCTTCGGCGGCAATCCGGCCGGACGCCTTCCTGGCTGCCTCGGCTTCGAGCCGCGCGATCTCGGTTTTCAAGAGTTCCACGCGCGCCTTCAGCTCGTCCACCGAAAGCATGGAGAGATCGGAGCCGATCTCGTGTGCAGTCTTCTTCTGCGGCCTGTCGTCATCCATGAAGCTCATCGTCGCTCCTCCTTTAAACCGTGTCGCGATCTCTTAGATTCGCTTCCACGCTTTAAGTCGCTGTTTCAAGCATGTCGTTATCGCAAAACCGCTGCACAGTTTTACGCGACATGCTTCAGTTCGTCAGCCGAACTTTACAGCAGGATCGCCGCTTTCGGGAGACTTGTTGGAGCCGCGATCGGCAAGCGACATGCTTTGCGGCGTGAGCGTAGGAGATGTTGCTGTCGGGATCGTCGTATAGGCATCGCGGTCGCTCGCCGGAATGGCTGCGCGAATGCGGCTCCTGACGATGGCATAGCCGGTGATCAGAAGATGGGCGAGTGCCGTCACCAAGAAGAGTGCATGCGGGCTGATGACCGACATGACCGGACCTCCGATCGTCGGGCCGATGACGGTGCCGATGCCGTAGAGAAGCAGCAGGCCGCCTGAGACCTTCACGAAGTCCTCCGATGAGGCAAAGTCGTTCGCATGGGCAACCGCGATTGGATAGAGTGTATTGGCGACGGCGCCGTAGAGGATGACGAGGCCGATCAGGAAGGCAGGGGACGAGGGGTGCAGCAGGAAGATCAGGAGGCCGGCGAGCGCCGCGACGCCTGACATGGCCGCCAGCACATAACGGCGGTCGATGCGGTCGGAAAGGCGCCCGGCCGGAAGCTGCATGATGGCGCCGGCAAAGATGGTGGCACTCATCATCACCGCAATCGAGGTATCGGAAAGGCCGGCACCCGCGCCGAAGACGGCGCCGAGCGTACCATAGGCGCCGTTGGCGATGCCGACGAGCAGGATGCCAAGGCAGGAGACGGGCGAATTGCGATAGAGCGCCGGCAGGTCGAGTTTCACCGCCTTCAGCGGCTGCGGCGAAGCGGCGGTCGAGAGTGTCGTCGGCAGCATGGCGATGCAGTAGAAAATGCCGCAGATCATGAAGAGCACCGGCGTGCGCACGTCTTCCAGCGGGATCATCAGCTGACCGCCCACAACGCCAAGAAGGGTGATGCCGATATAGAGAGAGAAGATCGCGCCGCGGCTTTCATTGTTCGCCCGCTCGTTCAGCCAGCTTTCGATGATCATCGAAGTGCCGGCGGTTGAGAAGCCTGTGACGGCGCGCAGGATGACCCACCAGACCGGGTCGATGATGATGCCGCTGACCAGCGCGATGATGGCGATAATGGCGATGAAGCCGGAGAAGGCGCGTACATGGCCGACGCGTCGCACCATCTTCGGGGCGATAAGGCAGCCGATGACGAAGCCTGCCGCCCAGGATGTGCCGAGCAGGCCGAGCGTGGTCGTTGCGTAACCTTCGAGATTTCCGCGTACGGGAAGCAGAATGCCCTGCAGTCCGTTGCCCATGAAAAGGAAGAGCGTGCCAAAGAGCAGCGCAGCGACGGACAGCAGATTTCTTGTCATATCCCCAGACTCGGCGTGTTCGCTTTGAAAAAGGACATAAGGCGAGACCTGTATCTGCCCAGTCCATAAGAATGTTGATTGTGTCCCGGAATGCCTTTACGGCGAGTAGATATTCTCTGTTCGCGTGAAAAAATGTCCGTCCTGTGACATTCTGATAAATGGAAAAAATAAAGCCATGACAAAGCTGATAGCGTTGCTACTCATCCTTGCCATGGCAATCCAGATCATCAAGCCGCTTGGTTATCCGGGGCTGCGCCGCCGGATGGACTTCTGGAGAATCGCGCTGATTGCTTTTGCTATCTGGGCGGTGGCGCTGCTAGCGCGCGATTTCCTGGTGCAATAGGCTGGTTCAGTCCTGCAGGATAATCTCGCCTTTCATGACCGGCACGCAGGTTCCCGAGATCGTCACGTCGGTGACTGTGCCTGCCTTCTTGACGACATCGAGCTCGATGAAGCTGCGCCGGCCCATTTCCACGCCTTGTTCGATCGTCACGTGCTGGCTGATGCCCGCCTGCGGCAGCAGCGAGACGAGATAGGCGGAAAGGGCTGCCGAAGCGCTGCCGGTCGCCGGGTCTTCGATGACGGTGTCCAGCGGCGCGAACATGCGGGCGCGGATATTCCATGGGGTAGCGGCGGGGCGGACGTAGAGGAACAGGGAGAAATCATGGCTGCCGGTTACAGACTTGGCCGCAGCCTGGAAGCCATTGAGATTCGGGCTTGCGGCGGCCAGAGCCTCTAGGCTTTCGAGTTCGGCAACGGCAAATTTCAGGCCGACGGAGACGAAGACCGGGGCATGCGTGGCCTTGCAGATTGACGCCGGATCGATGGAGATGCAGCTGGCGACGATCGCATCGGGTATCGTGTCTTCTATTTCAAGCGGTCGTGGAGCGCGGATCGTTGCTGCGGCGACACGACCTTCGCTGCGCTGCAGGGCGACCTCGACGAGGCCGGCCTTCTCCTCGAACCGCAGCGTATCACCGATGGGCCGGCCGAAGATTTCGCTCTGCTGACCGAGTACATAGGCCGTACCGACATTGGGATGACCGGCGAAGGGTATCTCCATCGTCGGCGTGAAGATGCGCACCCTTGCCGTGTTTTGAGGGTTCTCCGGAGGAAGCACGAAGGTGACTTCCGAATAGCCGAATTCGGCGGCGATCTTCTGCATTGCCGCGTCGCTGACGCCCCTGGCGTCGCTCATGACCGCGAGCGGATTACCCTCGAAGCGGGTGGAGGTGAAGACGTCGACGGTGATGTAGGGCAGGCTATTCATGGCGGCTCCAATGATTAAGACGCCATGATTAACGAGGCCGGCGATTGCGGCGAAGGATTATCTTGTCGCCATGACAAATCGTCTTTGCGACAGGCAAGCGCAAATAAAACAGGCGGCGAAGATGTTCGCCGCCTGTCTCATTTTCTCAAACATCAAAAAGGCTCATGCGGCCTTTTCGAGTTCGGCCTTCCAACTGCCCTTGGCGGCGAGGCTGTTCATTTCGGCGCGATGGGAGAATTCGCGCTGGCCGGCGGCGACGTTTTCCTGCTTGCCGTTCCAGGCCTTGAGCGCGCTGTCCTGCAAGGCGCGGCCATAGGAGAAGGTGACAAACCAGGGCAGCTCATAACCGGAGTTGATTGCGGAGAGATGGGCGGTGGCCTCTTCCGTGGTCTGGCCGCCGGACAGGAAGGCAATGCCTGGAACGGCGGACGGGACCGTGCGCTTCAGGACCTGGACGGTACGCTCTGCAACTTCGGCGACGGAGGCCTTGCGGGCATTCTTGCCGTCGATGACCATGTTCGGCTTCAGGATCATGCCCTCGAGGCTGACACGGGCATCGGCCAGTTCCTCGAACACGATGCGCAGCGTGGATTCAGTCACTTCGGCGCAGCGGTCGATATTGTGGTCGCCCGGCTTGCCGTCCATCAGGCATTCCGGCTCGACGATCGGCACGATCTTGGCTTCCTGGCAAAGCGCAGCATAACGGGCAAGTGCCTGGGCATTGGCGCGGACGGAACCGCGGCTCGGCAGCGTCTGCGAGATGGCGATGACGCCGCGCCACTTGGCGAAGCGGGCGCCGGCCTCATAATATTTGGCAAGGCGGTCTGCGAGGCCGTCGAGGCCTTCGGTGATGGTTTCACCCGGATATTTTGCCATCGGCTTTGCGCCGATATCGACCTTAATGCCCGGAATGCTGTCGGCAGCCTTGATGATGTCGACGAAGGGCGTGCCGTCGGCCGCCTTCTGGAAAAGGGTTTCCTCATAGAGAATGACGCCGGAGATGTACTTCTTCATCGGTTCGTCGGAGCGGAAGAGCATTTCGCGATAGTCGCGCCGGCTGGTTTCGGTCGATTCAAGATTGATCGCGTCGAAACGCTTCTTGATGGTGGCGGTCGATTCATCGGCGGCAAGCAGGCCCCGACCACCAGCAACCATCTTAACTGCAATGTCTTCCAGTCGTTCGCTCATCTCGTTCTCTCCACAATGAAACCCGGTAGAATTGACAATATAGAACTCGGATAACAGAAGTTTATAGGGAGAAAAAAGGGAGCGCTAAGTCATTGAAACGATTGAAATGATTTCAATCGTTTGAAAGTTCGGGAATTTTTTCTCTTCGTGAGCAAAAGACCGCGGAAGCGTTCGCTCCGCGGTCTATCCTGCTGGAATATCTGCCGAATCGGCTTATCGATTAGCGGAGAGAACGGCCACGCCCGGCAACTCCTTGCCTTCCATCCATTCAAGGAAGGCGCCGCCGGCGGTCGAAACATAGCTAAACTCTTCGGCAACGCCGGCATGGTTCAGCGCCGAGACCGTATCACCACCGCCTGCGACTGACGTGAGCTTGCCGGCCTTGGTGCGTTCGGCGGCATATTTCGCGGCGGCGACGGTCGCTGCGTCGAAGGGCTCGATCTCAAAGGCGCCGAGCGGACCGTTCCAGACGAGCGTAGTGGCGCGTTCGATCCAAGCCTTGACGGCATCGACCGACTTCGGGCCGACATCGAGGACCATGGCATCATCAGGAATGGCCTCGATAGAGACGATCTCATTGGCAGCACCTGCCTTGAACTCACGGGCGACGACGCCGTCTTCCGGCAGAACGATCGCGCAGCCGGCGGTGGCGGCTTCGATCATGATCTGCTTGGCGGTATCGGCGAGATCATGCTCGCAAAGCGACTTGCCGACATCGGTACCGCGGGCGGCGATGAAGGTGTTGGCCATGCCGCCGCCGATGACGAGCGCGTCGACCTTCTTCACGAGGTTCATCAGAAGGTCGATCTTGGAGGAGACCTTGGCACCGCCGACGATTGCGACGACCGGACGGACCGGGTTGCCGAGGCCCTTTTCCAGCGCCTCGAGTTCGGCCTGCATGGTGCGGCCGGCATAGGCCGGCAGGTGATGGGCAAGACCTTCGGTGGAGGAGTGGGCGCGGTGCGCGGCCGAGAAGGCGTCGTTCACATAGATATCGCCGTTTGCGGCGAGCGCCTTGGTGAAATCTGGATCGTTCTTTTCCTCGCCCTTGTGGAAGCGGGTGTTTTCCAGGAGCAGGATATCGCCATTGTTCATCTTCGCGACGGCGGAAGCGGCCGCCTCGCCGATGCAGTCGGATGCCGTCAACACGGCATGGTCAAGCACCTGCTCGACGGAGGGGGCAACCAGCGAAAGCGAGAATTCTGCCGAGGGGCCATCCTTCGGGCGGCCGAAATGGGCGAGCAGGATGACCTTGGCGCCCTTTTTCGACAGTTCGAGGATCGTCGGCGCGACGCGCTCGATGCGGGTCGTGTCCGTAACCTTGCCATCCTTGACCGGGACGTTGAGGTCGACGCGGACGAGAACGCGCTTGCCGGCGATATCGTTGAGGTCGTCGAGGGTCTTGAAAGCTGCCATGGGAGGATCCGTTCGTAGTTGGCGTAAATTGCGCCGACCATAGCAAGGATCGGGGGAGACGCAAGGCAGTCGGCGGCCGTTTTAGCGCGGGCTTTCGTCACGTCCGGCGGCGCTTTCCGCAGCCGTTGCCTCATGCTTTTTACGGCCCTTCATACGCTCGCGGGTGCGCTGGATAATCTCGCGCAGATTGATGAAGATCGGCAGCGTGATGGCAGGCTCCACGGCTTCCAGTGACATGCCGACGGAAGTTATGTGATCCTGGTCGTCGAGGTCGCGGACGATGAGGATGAGTGAGCCGAGACGGACGCGATCGGCATAATCCGCCTTGCCGCCGAGGCGCTGTTTCATCAGTTCGGCGATCGTCAGACCCTTTTCGGATTCGTTGAGCAGACCTGGACCATAGGCGGCATCGAGATCGGCTGCAGGGCGGGTCGGCGACAACGCAAAGGCGCCGAAGAATTCCGCGTCGTCCTCATCGACAGGTGCGCGGCTGGCGAAGAGCCGGTCGAGCAGGCGTGAATAGCTGGGTGCGATGAAGAGGTAGACGAGATCGTTTTCCCTGAGCCGGCCGGCATATTGGTAGCGCATCGACTTGCCGTCGCGGATCACGAGCGAGGGGGCTGCCCAGCGCGGAATGCGCTCGCCGCGCAGAACCGGGCTATCCTTGATGACGCGATAGGAAAGCAGCTCGTGATTGGCGGCGCCCGGCAGGTCGACCTCCACCTTGTCGACCGCGCCGATGCGCGGCGGGATGATGAGGCCGAGGCGCTTGGCAACCGGCTTGATCGTCCAGCCTTGTACGAGCAGCGAGACGAGCACGATGATGAAGGCGGTGTTGAAATAGATCTGGCTATGCTGCAGCCCGCCAAGGATCGGCATGATGGCAAGCAGGATTGAGACGGCGCCGCGCAGGCCGACCCAGGCGACGAAGCCGATCTCCTGCTGCGTATAATCGAAGGGCAGCAGAGACAGCCAGACGGCGAGCGGCCGGGCGACGAAGATCAGAAACAGTGCCAGCAGGATCGCCGGCACGATGATGACAGGAAACTGTGAGGGCGTCGCCAGCAGGCCAAGCACGAGGAACATGATGATCTGGGCAAGCCAGGTCATACCGTCCTGAAAGCGCCTGATGGTGCCGATCGCCTGCATCTTGCGGTTTCCGGCATAGATGCCGGCGACATAGACCGCAAGGAAGCCGCTGCCGCCGACCGCACCGGTGAAGGAGAAGACGAGCAGAGCGAGCGCCAGCACGAAGATCGGCGTCAGGCCGCGATCCGTTTCCAGCCGGCCAGCGATCAGCACGATCATCATGCCGCCGAGCAGGCCGAGGATGACGCCAAGACCCATCTGCTGGATGAACATCGCGAGCATGCCGATGTTGATGCCGGCGTAACGTTCGCCGCTCGCGAGAACCTCGACCAGTGCGATGGTGAGGAAAATCGCCATCGGGTCGTTGGTGCCGGATTCGACTTCCAGCGTGGAACGCACCTTGTCTCTGATATTGATGCCGCCGATGCGCAACAGGAAGAAGACGGCGGCGGCATCGGTGGAGGCAACGATCGAGCCGAGCAGCATGCCTTCCAGCCAGGTGAAGTTGAGCAGCCAGCGGGCGGCGAAGGCGAAGAGTGCTGCTGTCAGAAGCACGCCGATCGAGGCCAGCGTCAGCGATGGCACCGCGGCGATGCGGAAGGCCTGCATCGGCGTGCCGAAGCCGGAATCGAAGAGGATGATCGCAAGGGCGATCGAGCCCAGAACATAGGCGAGGTAGTTATTGCTGAATTCGATGCCGAGACCATCGACACCGGCGGCAAGCCCGATCATCAGGAACAGCAGAAGCAGAGGGGCGCCGAAGCGGAAGGCCAGCAGGCTCGAAAAGGCTGCAAGAAGCACGAGCGCCGTTGCGACCAGCACCACGATGTAAAACGCTTCCATGCCTACCCCTTTCGCCTCATCACCGTCCCGAAACCGCCCCCGGCCTGTCCCTTACCCCTCCGTGTCCAGCACGATCTGTTAGTAAACGGCAAAAAACAGCGGAAGGGTAGGCCTTGCGGCTTAACCTCGGCTGCATCGCTGCATCATGCTGCTGGACGGTCCTTGGGGTGAGGACCAATAAGAATGCTACGGGAAAAACTCTGTATAAAGAATGTATAAGCAAATCAGGCGAGAGCAGGGCAGATAGGCGGAGCACCGCACTTTTTATTGATGCGGCCGTTAGAGGCTGCTTCGGTCTTTCCTGATCAGATATTGTTTCTGGATTCTGTCCACCGGCGTACCGTCGTTAAGCGGCACCTTCTCCAGCGTGTTGTAGGTGCGGAAACCGATCTTCTCGTAATAGGCCAGCCCGCCGGTATTATCGGCGCGAATGGTTGCATTGATGACTTCGATATCGCGCTCTTCTGCTGCGGCAAGGGTTGCCGCGAAGAGTGCGGTGCCGACGCCCGGTATCTTCGGGCTCTGCCGGGTAAAGGTCGCGATATCGGCCCAGCCCTCCGGTGGGTTTCCGTAGAGGCTCAGGGATTGAAAACCGGCGAGACCAGAACTCGTCTCGGCGACATGGCATGTCAGAGGCCATTCGCCTGTTATGAACCAATCGGCCAGTTCCTCCGGCGAAAGAGGGGTCTCGAGGGCGGTCGTACCGCCGATTGCGATAATCTCGTTGAGAATTTCGGAGAGTTCTCGGGCGTCGCCCGGATCAGCCTTTCGAATATTCAGATACACCATGTCCTGTCCTTCCGACTTGATCCAGCGAGGATTGCCACGCAGTTTCTCTAAACAAAACGGCCCGGTTTCCCGGGCCGCTTTTCAATACATTTGCCGTTGCGGTCAGATGAGCTTGGCGAAAGCGACTGCCGTGTCGGACATGCGGCTGGAGAAGCCCCACTCGTTGTCGTACCAAGACAGAACGCGCACGAAGTTGCCTTCCATGACCTTCGTCTGATCGATTGCGAAGATCGAGGAGTGGCTGTCGTGGTTGAAGTCACGCGAGACGAGCGGCTCGTCGGTGTAGCCGAGGATGCCCTTCAGCTTGCCGTTTGCGGCAGCCTTGATCGCTTCGTTGATTTCGCCGACCGTGGTGGCCTTCTTGGCAACGAACTTGAAGTCGACGACCGAAACGTTCGGGGTCGGAACGCGGATCGACGTGCCGTCGAGCTTGCCCTTGAGGTGCGGCAGCACGAGTCCAACGGCCTTTGCGGCGCCCGTCGAGGTCGGGATCATCGAGAGGGCAGCAGCGCGGGCGCGATACAGATCCTTGTGCATCGTGTCGAGCGTCGGCTGGTCGCCAGTATAGGAGTGGATGGTCGTCATGAAGCCGTGGTCGATGCCGACGGCGTCGTCGAGAACCTTCACGACCGGCACGAGGCAGTTCGTGGTGCAGGATGCGTTGGAGATGACCAGGTGCTCCTTGGTGAGCTGGTCATGGTTGACGCCGAAGACGACGGTCAGGTCAGCGCCGTCGGCAGGAGCCGAAACGATGACGCGCTTGGCGCCGGCCGTCAGGTGGGCTGCAGCCTTGTCGCGGGCGGTGAAGATGCCCGTGCATTCCATCGCGATGTCGACGCCCAATTCCCCATGGGGAAGGGTTGCCGGGTCCTTGATGGCGGTAACCTTGATCGGCTTGCCGTTGCCGACGGTGATCGTGTCACCTTCGACTGTCACGGTCGCCGGGAAGCGGCCATGGATGGAGTCGTAACGGAGCAGGTGGGCGTTGGTTTCGACCGGGCCGAGATCGTTGATGGCGACGACTTCGATATCGGTGCGGCCAGATTCGACGATAGCGCGAAGAACGTTGCGGCCGATACGTCCGAAACCGTTGATGGCAACCTTGACTGTCATGTGCATTCACTCCCTAGAGGTGGGGCTTGCTGATAGTAGATGAGGAAGTGCCCGAAGGCACTTCCGATTTAAATCTGGCCCGTTAAAGCTTGGCTTCCGCAGCGGCGACGACGGCGTCAGCCGTGATGCCGAAATGCTCGAAGACCTTCTTGGCCGGACCGGATGCGCCGAAGCCCTTCATGCCGATGAACGAGCCTTCCGGACCGATAAAGGCATCCCAGCCCTCGCGAACGGCGGCTTCGACGGCGATCTTGACCGGCGAGTTGCCGATGACGTCCTTGCGGTAGGCATCCGGCTGCTCGAAGAAGAGTTCCGTGCAGGGAACGGATACGACGCGGGTGCTGACACCCTTGCCTTCCAGCGTTGCACGGGCGGCAACGGCGAGTTCCACTTCGGACCCCGAAGCGAAGATCGTGACCTTGGCGTCGGCATTGCCGGCGAGCGTGTAAGCGCCGAGTTCGCAGAGGTTCTTCTCATTATACTCGGTGCGGACCGTCGTCAGGTTCTGGCGGGTAAGGGCCAGACCGGACGGGCGATTCTTCGTCTTCATGGCAATCTGCCAGCATTCAGCTGTTTCGACGGCATCGGCCGGACGGAAGACCATCAGGTTCGGAACGGCGCGCAGGCTGGCAATCTGTTCGACCGGCTGATGGGTCGGGCCGTCTTCGCCGACGCCGATCGAGTCATGCGTCAGCACGTGGATGACACGAATGCCCATGAGAGCGGCGAGGCGGATCGGCGGGCGGCAATAATCCGAGAAGATCATGAAGCCGCCGCCGTAGGGAATAAGACCACCGTGCAACGAGATGCCGTTCATGGCAGATGCCATGCCGTGTTCGCGGATGCCCCAGTGCATGTAGCGGCCGGCGAAATCCGTCGGCGTGATCGAATGCATCTGGCTGGTCTTGGTATTGTTCGACGGAGTCAGGTCGGCAGAGCCGCCAAGCGTTTCCGGCACGAAGCCGTTGATGACTTCAAGCGCGTCTTCGGATGCCTTGCGGGAGGCGATCGTCGGCTTGGTTTCGGCAAGCTTCTTCTTGTAGTCGTCGATGGCCTTGTCGAAGCCTTCGGGCAGGTCACCGGCAAAACGGCGGGTGAACTCGGCCTTGGACGGCGACTTGGAAAGCGTCTCTTCCCATGCCTTGACGATATTGTCGGAGCGGGTGCCGGCAGCGCGCCATGCGTCGAGGATATCGGAGGGGATGACGAAGGGCTCGTAATCCCAGTTCAGCGCCTTGCGGGTGGCAGCGATTTCGTCGGCACCGAGCGGATTGCCATGCACCTTGTGAGTGCCCTGCTTGTTCGGGGCGCCAAAGCCGATGACCGTCTTGCAGGCAATGAAGGTCGGGCGGTCGGACTTGTGAGCGGCTTCGATCGCGTCTGCGATGGCGGCCTGGTCGTGACCGTCGATCTCGATCGTGTTCCAGTGAACGGCCTTGAAGCGGGCAACCTGGTCGGTCGAGTCCGACAGCGATACGGCGCCGTCGATGGTGATCGAGTTGTTGTCCCAGAAGAGGATCAGCTTGTTGAGCTTCAGGTGGCCGGCAAGCGCGATCGCCTCATGGCTGATGCCTTCCATCAGGCAGCCGTCGCCATTGATGACGTAGGTATAGTGATCCTGCAGGTCCGGACCGAATTCCTCGCGCAGCTTACGCTCGGCGATCGCCATGCCGACGGCATTGGCAATGCCCTGGCCGAGCGGGCCAGTGGTCGTTTCGATGCCGGTGGCATGGCCATATTCCGGATGGCCGGCGGTCTTGGAGCCGAGCTGACGGAACTGCTTGAGGTCCTCGACCGACATATCAGGATAGCCGGTCAAATAGAGCAGCGAGTAGAGCAGCATCGAGCCGTGGCCGGCAGAAAGAACAAAGCGGTCGCGGTTCGGCCAGTGCGGCTTCTGCGGATCGAAGCGGAGATATTTGGTGAAGAGGACCGTTGCCACATCCGCCATACCCATTGGCATGCCCGGGTGGCCGGAATTCGCCTTTTCGACGGCGTCCATGGAGAGGAAACGGATCGCATTCGCCATCCGGTCGTTTTGTTCACGTGAGGTCATGGCTTTTCCGCTAGTTCCGGGTTTGAGGATGGCCTCGAGCCTGCCAAGACCATCAATGAGAGCGGTCGAGACATAGCAGTTGGAACGGCCAAGTCAACAAAATGGAAGCCGTTTGGAGGCCAGGTGCGACGATTTTTGACATTTGACCGTCAAGTTTTACAAAAGACAAATCTTGTGTGACAGGCTTGTGTAAATCGCTCATCCACAGAATAGGGCAGGGGGTAGCCGAGGGGCTTTATTGACGCGCTCCAACCTAGCTGCATATCCTCTTGAAAATACAGGGTCGGCGGCAGAGGCCGATTCGCGGGTCTTGTGCGGGGAACCGGAAAAGACATGACGCCCAACGGCAAAACCATCGAAGCTGCGCTTACGGAGCTGAAACAGGCAATCTCGGGCCTCGAGAATGCCGTGGACATGCGCATCGAGCGCCAGCGGGAGCAGGGCGAGATCGAGGGCGAGGTTCGCCGCGTGCATGCCGATCGCTCGCGTCTTGCGCAGGAGCTGGACCAGGCCGAATTCCGTGCGAACCGGCTGGAAGAGGTCAATCGCGAGGTTTCGCGGCGTCTGGTGACGGCGATGGAAACGATCCGCGCGGTTCTTGACCGCTAAGAGGACTTGATAATATGGCGCAGGTAACGGTAACGATCGACGGCAAGGCCTACCGCATGGCCTGCGAAGAGGGGCAGGAAGATCATCTGACTGACCTCGCGGTTCGTTTCGACCGTTATGTCGGCCATCTCAAGGGGCAGTTCGGCGAGATCGGCGATCTCAGGATCACCGTCATGGCCGGGATCATGGTCATGGACGAGATCTCGGAGCTGACGCGACGTGTTGTCGGACTGGAATCGGAGCTGGAGACGCTTCGCAGCAATCGGGACACGGTAATTGCCGCCACCGCTCGCACCGAAGAAGGCATTGCAGTGGCGCTTTCGGAAGTCACGAGCCGTATTCAGGGCATTACCGACAAGCTGAACGGCCGTACGCCAGTCGAACTTAATTAATTTGGGAGAGCAGTGCTGACCCACTGGTGCGGTGCTGCAAATGTCCTTATATTCCCTCACGCGGTCTGTGCTTCTCGACAGGAACAATGAATCCTCGGGGCCATACCCGATCCTTAGGGAGCTGTCCCTGTCCGGGCTCGTGGGTCTGGACATACGGCGCCCACCTACTTTCGTAGGCGCCCAGGATCGATAGTTTCCACCGGTTGTGTGGATCGCGCTCTTCTCTTTTCGGCCGGGTTCTTCCTGAGCCGCGCCAATATCTTCTGACAAGTCCAGTTTTTAATCGCCTGGTGGTTCGCTCCAGCCGATGAGCTTTGCCCAGTCGTAGGCGCCTTCCATGATGATATCGAAGATCGGATCCTTGATGTCGTAATAGGCATCGACATTGTCGGGGAAATAGCCTGCGAGGCGTTGCTTGATCAGCCCATAGGCGGCAGCGGCCGTCGGATGGGTGCGCAGGAAATCCCGGCAGAGAAGCGGATAGCGCTGATTGAAGCGGCCCTTTTCACGGATATGGATATTCGCAAGCCGGCCCGTGCTTTTGTAGAACAGCTTTCGCAACTCGCCTTCCGCCAAATCGAGACCCGGTGGGCAGTGATCGGTCGCGATTGCGCGACGCTTGAAACCTTCCCTCTCGAATGCGGCGTCATCGATGAGATCAAGAGCATCGACGCTCACCTGAATGTCGATGATGTCCTTCGCCGGAAGGCTCGGTACAGCGGTCGAACCGATATGATGGATCGCTGCACCTGATGGTGCCGCGCGCAGGAGAGCCTGCTTCAGGCTTACGAAGTCGTCGACCCAGCTTTGTCGTGGCGGAAGAATTTCTATCGGCATGACGCGCTCGCTATTGTTGCCCTGTAACAGGGCGATGACGGTGGTCTTCAGCTATAGTCGGCCTATCGGATGTTCTTCACCAGAAAATCAATGAAGGCGCGGATGCGTGCCGCGAGATGCTCATGACCGGGATAGACGGCATGAATGAGCTCGATATCCTCGGGGTTATAGGCTTCCAGCACAGGCACCAGCGTTCCGGCATCGATGTCCGGCTGCACATGGAACTGACCGACGCGGGCGAGGCCGAGACCGGCGAGGCAAAGGCTGCGTGCGGTCGGTCCGTTATTGGTTTCGAGGTTGCCGAAGACGGGTCTCGAAAAGCGGTTGCCGTTACCGGGGTCGCGGAATTGCCATTCCTCTGCGGTCGAGCGGAAGCTGAAGGTCAGGCAGTTGTGGCGGTCGAGATCGTCGGGGCTTTCCGGCATGCCTTCTCGTTTCAGATAGGCAGGTGAGGCGACGATGACGCGGCGGCTTTCGAGCAGCTTGCGTGCCTTCAGCGAGGAATCGCGTAAGGCGCCCGAGCGAATGGCGATGTCGGCGCGCTCGCCGACGATATCGATGATGCCATCGCTGAGTGCGAGGTCGAGATCGACCTCGGGATAGAGTTTGAGGAAATCGGGCACCAGCGGGACGATGTAGCGAACGCCAAAGGCGACCGAAGTGCTGACGCGCAGGCGGCCGCGCGCTACCGTCGTGCCGCCGGCCGAGACGGCGCGTTCCGTCTCCTCGATGTCCGAGAGGATGCGGCGGGAGCGTTCGAGATAGATTTCACCTTCCGGCGTCAGTTGCAGGGCGCGGGTGGTGCGCACAAGAAGACGCGTGCCGAGGCGATCTTCCAGCCGCGTGACGAGCTTGCTGACGGCGGAGGGCGAAAGCCTGAGTTTGCGGCCGGCTGCCGAGAAGCTCTGCAGTTCGGCCACCTGTACGAAGACATCCATCTCGCCGATGCGGTTGTCCATCCGCTTCCTATCTTGAATTCAATTCACAACTGTTGAGCCATTATAGGCGATTATCGAACAAGTTCGCCACGCCCATATTCCGATCCGAACAAGAACCAAACCATCGGGTCACTCTCATGCCACTTGCTCTCTTTGCGTTGACGATCGCGGCCTATGCGATCGGCACCACGGAATTCGTCATCGTCGGCCTGCTGCCGACGGTTGCTAACGACCTCCACATCACCCTGCCGCTCGCCGGCCTTATCGTCAGCGTCTATGCGCTGGGTGTCACCTTCGGCGCACCCATCCTGACGGCGCTGACCGGGCGGATCGAGCGCAAGCCGCTCATGCTCGGGCTGATGGCGCTCTTTATTATCGGCCACATCATCGCGGCGCTCAGTCCCGGTTATGAAGTGCTGCTGATTGCCCGCGTCGTTTCGGCCTTCGCGCACGGGGTGTTCTTCTCCGTCGGTTCCACGATCGCTGCCGATCTGGTGCCGGAAAACCGCCGCGCATCGGCCATTGCGATGATGTTCATGGGCCTGACGGTTGCAATCGTCACCGGCGTTCCCCTCGGCACCTTCATCGGCCAGACTTTCGGCTGGCGCACCACATTCGCTGCCGTTGCCGGCCTCGGTGTGATCGCTTTCGCAGGCATCGCCTTCCTGCTGCCCTCGAACCTCAAGAAGGCGCCGCCGGCCAGTATCGGTGAACAGATCCGCGTGCTTGCCACGGGCCGGCTGTTGCTCGTCTATACGATGACGGCGCTAGGGTACGGCGGCACCTTCGTCGCCTTTACCTTCCTTGCGCCGATCCTCGAGCAGATTACCGGCTTTGCCTCCTCGGCCGTCGGCCTGATCCTGATGCTCTATGGCGTGGCGATTGCCGTGGGCAACGTCGTTGGCGGGCGCATCTCCAACCGCGATCCCGTCAAGGCGCTGACCTTCCTGTTCATCGCCCAAGCGCTCGTGCTGGTGCTCTTCGGCTTCACGGCTGTCTCGCCCTGGCTGACGATCCCGACGCTTGCGATCCTCGGCTTTCTGTCCTTCGCCAATGTGCCTGGCCTGCAGCTCTATGTCGTGCAACTTGCACGCCAGCTGCAGCCGAATGCCGTCGATGTCGCCTCGGCGCTCAATATCGCCGCCTTCAACCTCGGCATCGCCATGGGCGCCTGGATCGGCGGTCTGGTGGTGGAGTCTCGCTTCGGACTGGGCGCCACGCCCTTCGTTGCGGCAGGCCTCGTCACGGTTGCCCTTGGCCTCACCATCCGCAGCGGCGCCCTCGACCGCCGCTCCACCCCGGCTGCAGCCGTTGCCTGCAGCGCGGCCTGATCTCTCCTCACTCGAAAGGAAACAGCATGAAATTCGTCAGCGCCAACGGCGCCTCCATTCCCGCCCTCGGCTTCGGCACGTTCCGCGTGCCGGGCCCGGATGCCGAACGCATGGTTTCGCATGTGCTCGCCAACGGTTATCGCCATATCGATACCGCGCAGATCTACGGCAACGAGGCCGAGGTCGGCGAGGGTATCCGCCGCTCCGCCGTCGCGCGTGGCGATATCTTCTTGACCACCAAGGTCTGGGTCGAGAACTACAAGCGTGCTGCCTTCCTCGCTTCGGTCGACGAGAGCCTGAAGAAATTGAAGACCGACTATGTGGACCTGCTGCTGCTTCACTGGCCAAACGAGGCCGTGCCGCTTGCCGAGCAGATCGGCGCGCTGAATGAAGTCGCGAAGGCAGGCAAGGTGCGCCATATCGGCGTGTCGAACTTCAACACGGATCTGATGCGCCAGGCCGTAGCGCTGAGCAGCCTGCCTATCGTGACGAACCAGGTGGAGTATCATCCTTATATCGACCAAACGCCGGTGCTGCGCGCCGCAAAGCAGCTCGATATGTCGGTGACGGTCTACTACGCCATGGCTGACGGCAAGGTGCTTGAGGATGCGGTGTTGAAGGCGATTGCTGCCAAGTACGGCAAGTCGATTGCCCAGATCGTGCTCCGCTGGATCGTGCAGCAGGATCTGATCGCGCTTTCCAAGACCGTCTCGGAACAACGCGCACAGGAGAATGCGGCGATCTTCGATTTCGAACTCTCTTCCGAGGAGATGGCGGCGATCCACAGGTTGGCGAAACCCGATGGCCGTATCGTCAGCCCGGAAGGGTTGGCTCCGGCGTGGGACACGGCAGCTTGAGGAACGGGCGCTTCGGCGCCCGTTTCCCTATTTGCTATAGCTCAGGCACGTTCGGCGATCTCTGCAATCATCACCGGTTCGCCCCGCCGGAGGCGGCCGGCCTTGCGGTCCATATCAGCGGCGCTGGAGCGGGTAGGGCCCATCCTCGAAAATCTGGTCGTGATAGCCCTTTGCGCCGACGACCAGAGCGAGCGGACTTCTCCATTCCCTGCCGTCGCGCAGGCAATCGAGCACGTGCCGAAAATCATACTTCGGGTGCCAGCCTAGTTCCTGCCGGGCCAGCGCATTGACATAGACACGGTCGAAGTGCGGAAACATCGTCCAGCCGCGCGCCGCGTAAAGCGCGGCCATGCCGGGGAAAAGGCGCTCCACCGTCGCGCGCGCATCACGGCGCAGGTCGGCGAGATCGGCTTCGGTGAAGGGTGCCGTTGCCGAGACGATGTAGCGACCGAAGCCGATGGACGGCGCTCTTTCCAGTGCCAGCAGATGGGCGTCGATCACATCCTCGATATCGACGCGCCGATAAAGCAACTCGTTGGCCTGGGCATTTTCAGCGGAGTAGTGGTTTCGGATATCAGGGTCGTCGTCATTTTCCGGGAAGAAACGCGAAGTCCTTAGAATGACGACGGGCAGCGACATGTTGCGCGCGAAGAGTTCGCAGACGCCTTCGGCAGCGATCTTCGTAACGCCGTAGATATTGCGGGCAACGGGCAGAACATCCTCGGTCACCCAGGCGGCCGGTTCGCCTGCGGCTGGGCGCAGGGCTGCTCCGAAAGCGCTAGTGGTGCTGGTGAAGACGAAGCTTGTTACGCCAACGACGACTGCCTGTTCGAGAAGGTTCATCGTGCCCGTGACGTTGGTATCGATGAAATCCTTGTTGGTGTGTGTTCCGACATGTGGCTTATGCAGCGTGGCGGCGTGGATAATGGCGGTGATGCCTGTCATCGCGCGGCGGATGAAATCGGGATCGGTGATCGATCCGGTCATATCGGTAAAAGGCGAGGGTTTGATATCGATGCCGCGCACACGACGGCCTTGATCCCTCAGCGTCCGCATCAGCGCTTCGCCGAGATGGCCGGTGCTTCCCGTCACCAGTATCGTCATTCTGCGTCTCCAGACAGTTGGTGACGGACGCTAACAAAGGCCGCTTCGCCGGGACAACGCATAATTTATGCAGCAGGATACAGGAATTCTGCAGGCTCAGCCGAGTGTCGTAACCAGCCGTGCGGCGCTGCCGTCGGCCAGGAAGATGCGCTCCCAGAGCACACGCCCGGCGGCAATAGGCAGGTGTGGATTTCCGTTGGCGCCTGTCTCCAGTGTCAGCGAATTCATTTGGCCCTCATGCCAGCCTAGGCCGGCGAGTTCGCCCTCCGTCTTCACGATCTCCTGCGACGCATAGGAAAACAGAGGCCTGTCCAGAAAATCGGAAAGCGGCAGGCGCCATTCGCTCTGCCGTGCACCGGACGCTGCAAGAAGCCGGTGGGTGCGGTCGCAGATGAGATGAACCCTGCTCCGGGAATGTTCGACCAGCCGTTTCAATGCGGCATCGGCGGAGGATGATGGGGACGCGAAGATGCTTTCCAGCCGCCTTGCCTGAGCGACGGTGACTGGCAGGATGCCGCGCTCCCAGCGGGAGACGGTCGCCTGGTTGACGGCGAGCAATTCCGCCAGATGCTCCTGCTTCATATTGCGCAGCTGGCGCATGCGACGGATGGCAGATCCCGATATTGGCATGGTTCCTCCCCGCCTTTTATCATAGAGCCGCGACGATTGCCGCCGCAAGTTAGTGGGAAGGACTGTCGAGGTCGCTCTTCAGCCGGTCGAGAATGGACAATGCGTGGCCGGCATAGGCGCTGATCCAGCGGTCGTGAATCTGCTTGATCGGCAGGCTGTTCAGATGGTTCCAGCGCTCCCGGCCTTCCTTCCTGGCAATCACCAGATCGGCTTCCTCCAGCACCTTCAGATGCTGCATGACAGTGCAGCGGTCCATCTCAGGAAATGCTTCGCAGAGTGCGCCTGTCGTGCGCGGTTCTTCCTTCAGAAGGTCGAGAATATCGCGGCGGCGGCGATGCGCCAGCGCCTTGAAAATGGGGTCATCATTCGATTCGCTTGACATGTTATGTTTTTATAACATAATTGAGCCAGATACAACGGAGAAGAGGAGGAAGTCGCATGTCCCTCAATATTCGCGTCTCGGGCCGCATCGGCTGCCCGGTGGCTGATGTCTTCGATGCGGTCGTCAATCCGAAGAAACTGTCGGGTTATTTCACCACGGTGGGCGGCGCCAGCGCGCCGCTGGTGCAGGGCACGACGGTGACCTGGTGGAAAGATGTGCCGGTCGAGGTGGTCGAGCTCGTGCCTGACAGCAGGATCGTGCTGCGCTGGGATGGCGCAACGGACGAGGAGAAGAAGCCTTACAAAACCCTCGTAGAGATGAATTTCAAACCGCTTGATGATGGTGGCACCATGGTGACCATCGCCGAGGATGGCTGGCGTGAGGATGAGCCGGGGCGCCGCGGAACCTACCAGAATCTTGAAGGCTGGACGCAGATGTTCTGCTGCATGAAAGCCTTCGTCGAATACGGCATCAATCTGCGCGAAGGCATGTTCCTCAGCGAGATGCGGGGTGAGCAGGCCAAAGCGCAGGAAGGTTGAGGGGAAGCGTCATGAACGATCTGATCTATGGCGGCGGTGACGTCGCGATGAAGGTTCCGCCGCATCAGTATGAAGCCACCGTTTCCTTCTATCGCGACATCATGAAGCTGAAAGAAATCGAAGGGGACGATATCTCCTTCGAGCTTGGGCCGATCCGGCTTTGGATCGACCGGGTGGCGACCATGAGCCAGGCCGAGCTCTGGCTGGAATTCATGACGCCGGATTTCGACCGTGCTGCGGAGTATCTGGAGAAGGCCGGTGTTCCGCGCTGCGATCCCATCGAGCCACTGCCACCCAATCTTCGCGGTGGCTGGATCCTCAACCCAACTGGCATCGTACATCTGGTACGGGAGACCAGCCGCAATTAGCGGCGATCCAGCTGAACCGGTGTCGAGCAGGCAGAAGATCATATAGCCGCCGATGAGGCGGCTATATGTCTGTTGGAGGCTTGGAATTACGCCCCAAAGACGGCAGATTGCTGAGTGCGGAAGGCATAGCCCTGCGCAAGGTGCAATAGATGCACTCGCTTTCGTGACAGAGACTTCGCTTGCCTGTCACGATGCGGGTGTTAGTTTCCGGAATCATATCGATTAAATCCCAGGAGATTTCAGATGCAGCTTGGCATGGTAGGTTTGGGCCGTATGGGCAATTACATGGTCCAGCGCTTGATGCGGGGCGGCCACGAATGCGTGGTCTATGACGCCAAGCCGGAAAGCGTCGCTGAGCTCGTTGGTCTCGGGGCCGACGGCAGTGGCTCGCTCGAAGAATTCGTCTCGAAGCTCGCGCGCCCGCGCGCCGTCTGGCTGATGCTGCCGGCTGCGATCACCGACAAGGTCATCGCCTCGATCGTTCCGCTGCTGCATGACGGCGATATCCTGATCGACGGCGGCAACTCCTATTATCACGATGACATTCGTCGTGGCGCGGAACTCATCACCAAGGGCATTCACTATGTCGACGTCGGCACCAGCGGCGGCGTCTTCGGCCTCGAACGCGGCTATTGCCTGATGATTGGCGGCGAGAAGGGTATCGTGCAGCATCTGTCGCCGATCTTCGCAACGCTGGCACCAGGCAACGGCACCGCGGAAGCCTCGCCGAACCGCACGCCGGAGGCTGCGGCTCTCAGCACCGCCGAGCAGGGTTTCCTGCATTGCGGCCCGCATGGTGCCGGCCACTTCGTGAAGATGGTTCATAACGGCATCGAATATGGTCTGATGGCCGCCTATGCCGAAGGCCTCAACATCCTGAAGCACGCCAATGTCGGCGCCCTGACGCACGAGGCCGATGCCGAGACGGCGCCGCTTTCCCATCCGGAATATTACCAGTACGATTTCAACCTGCCGGAAATTTCCGAAGTCTGGCGCCGCGGAAGCGTCATCACCTCCTGGCTGCTCGACCTGACGGCCGATGCGCTGCACAAGGACCCGGCCCTTACCCAATATGCAGGTCGTGTTTCTGACTCCGGCGAAGGCCGCTGGACGATCATGGCCGCCATCGACGAAAGCGTGCCGACCCCGGTGCTCAGCGCCGCACTGCACGGCCGTTTCTCCTCGCGCGACCAGGACGAGTTCGCCAACAAGGTGCTTTCGGCCATGCGCGCCGGCTTTGGCGGCCATGCCGAGAAGCCGCACAAGTAATCTAACCGTATTGTTTTATGTCAGCCGCCGGTCCGCGAGGTCCGGCGGCTTTCTTTAGGTCGTCACTGCAGCCTAGACCGTTTGTTCGTCTGGCTTTTCCGCTGCAGCACTTGCATAAATGCCTGACGTGTAAAACCGGAGGCGGGCATGCGGCGAATTTCTGCGATCGGCATCTACGGCATCATGATGCTGCTTTCTCTCTTCAGCGCCGTTTCCGCACAGACGACGCCGGCAGCTTCCGCTGACGTTGCGCCACCGCCTGCCCAGGTGCGGCAGATGATGGAGCTGATGCAGACGCCGGAGGTCAAGCAATGGATGGCGACGCAGATGGCGGCGCCGGCAGCTTCTGACGGCAATGACCAGGAAATGTCGATACTGTCCGACCGCCTTCAGCACGCCCGCCGACACATCGCCATGGTGTCTGGTGCGGCCATGACGCTGCCATCCGAAATCGCGCGGGCTTCATCGCTTTTTCTTGGCGAATTGAGAGCGGCCGGTCCACTTCGCATGGCGGCGCAGTTTCTCGCCATCCTCGTCACCGGATTCATCGTCGAAATCCTGGTGCGGAGGGCCGTGCGTGAAAGGCGGGAGCGAGCAGCGCAGATGACCGGCACGCGGCTGGCCGCGCGCGTTATTCCCGCCATCGTCTTCGGTCTCGCAACGGGGCTTGCGTTGGTCAGCTTCAACTGGCCGCCGGTCAGCCAGAATATCGCGATCGCCATCGCCATCGCTGTCGTCGTGCAGCGTTTCGCCGTTTCCATCGGTGGTGTCATCGTCGATCTCGTCACCCTGCCGCGCGGCGAGGGCGAGACCGTTGCGGTTGACCCGGCCGTCGCGCAATTCTGGTTTCGGCGCTGCACGCTATTCGTCATCTATTTCGTTTTCGGCTGGGTCGTTCTCCAAGCGATGGAGCCGCTGGGCTATTCGATGGCCACCCGATATCTGGTCGGCTATGTGCTGGGCATCGGTCTTTTCCTGATCGCGACCGAAGCAGTCTGGTCACGACCGGGAAATGAAACGCGGCGCAGCCATGCCGTCACCTGGCTGCTGACCCTTTATTTCGTACTGCTCTGGGGCATTTGGGTCTTGAGCTTCGATTGGCTCCTCTGGGTCTTGATCTATCTCCTGCTGCTGCCGCGAGTGCTCGCCGTATCGACGCTGGCCGTCAAATCCTTCCACCATGCCGAAGCGGGCTTCCTTGCCCAGCGGCGCATTGCGACCGTGTTGCTTGATCGCGGTGTCAGGGCTCTGATCATCGCCTTTGCGGCGATCTGGCTCGGGCGCATGCTCGGCGTCGAAACTGCTATGATGATGACGTCGAACGAAACGATGATCGACCGGGTGGTGCGCGGCATCATCGGCGGCATCGTCATCCTGCTTGCGGCGGACCTGCTCTGGCATCTCGTCAAGGCCTATATCGACGGCAAGCTACTGGATTCTCCTGTCGATGGCCCGATCGGCGACGAGGAGAAAGTCAAGCGCGCCCGTCTGCAGACGTTGCTGCCGATCTTCCGCAACATCATCGCGGTCGTTATTGCCCTGATCGCGGCCCTTATGGTGCTCTCGGGCGTCGGTATCGAAATCGGGCCGCTGATTGCCGGCGCCGGTGTCGTCGGCGTTGCGGTTGGCTTCGGCGCGCAGACCATCGTCAAGGATGTCATCAGCGGCATGTTCTATTTGTGGGACGATGCCTTCCGCGTCGGCGAATATATCGAAAGCGGCAGCCACAAGGGCGTGGTCGAAGCCTTCAGCCTGCGTTCCGTTAAACTCCGCCATCACCGCGGGCCGCTGACAACAGTGCCGTTCGGCGAGCTTGGGGCTGTCAAAAACCTCAACCGCGATTGGACGATCGACAAGATCAGCCTGAACGTGACCTACGACACCGACCTCGTGAAGACGAAGAAGATCATCAAGCAGATCGGCCAGCAGCTTCTCGAAAACCCCGAATGGGGTCCGAATATCATCGAAACGCTGAAGATGAAGGGTGTGGAGCAGTTCGGCGAATTCGCAATCGAGCTCCGTCTTTCTATGATGACCAAACCCGGCGAGCAGTTCGTCATCCGCCGCAATGCACTGGCGATGATCCGCAATGCCTTCAAGGAGAACGGCATCGAATTCGCCGTTCCGACCGTGCAGGTTTCGGGCGAGCGCGAGATTGAGGCGAATGTTGCCGCAGCGCGTTACGCGGCTCAAGCCCGTGCCGGGGGTGAGCCGGCGGCCTGATCTTCAAATGCAAGGCGAAGCTTACGAAATTGCAATGCGATCAAGCCTGTGCACTGCGCAAATTTGCCCCAATTGAGGATGAAGGAGGCGGCAAGTGCGCGGGTGTGGGTAGCCGCAACATGGTTCATAGAGCTTGCATGTTGCCTATGTTACGTCTCTCAAAAGAGATTCCCGCCAGATTGGCAATTGCAGCAGGTACGAGATGTCGGGTCACGGCAAGTTGGAAGAGAATTCAGAGACGGAAGAGGGCTTTTCCTTTGGCGCAGTTCTCCGGCGCTACCGCACGCCGCTGACGGCTCTTGCGACCCTCCTCATTTTTTGCCTTGTCGGCTACGCGATTATGCAGCTGACAGATGAAGTGCGCTATGACGACGTCGTGGAAGCCTTGGCGGAAACCCGGCTGAGTTCGATCCTGCTCGCCCTGTTCTTTACCGCACTGAGCTTTCTGGCACTCGTCTTCTACGATCTCAACGCCATCGACTATATCGGCAAGCGGCTGCCTTTTCCGCATGTTGCGCTTACGGCCTTCAGTGCCTATGCGGTCGGTAACACCGCTGGTTTCGGAGCGCTTTCGGGTGGAGCGATCCGTTACCGCGCCTATACGCGGCTTGGGCTTTCTCCTGAAGATATCGGCCGCGTCATCGCCTTCGTGACGCTGTCCTTCGGCCTCGGCCTTGCTGCCGTGTCGGCGATCGCGCTTCTCATCATCGCCGATGAGATCGCGCCGCTGATCAGTGTCAGCAGCCTGTGGCTTCGTATCATCGCGGCTATCATCCTGGCGATTCTCGGCTCTCTCATGGTGCTCGGCCGCGAGGGCCGGGTGATCGAAATCGGGTCGGTTGCGCTTCGCCTGCCGGATTCGCGCACCTGGTCGCGTCAGTTCCTGGTGACCGCCTTCGATATCGCAGCCTCCGCCACGGTGCTTTACGTGCTCCTGCCGCAGACGGCGATCGGCTGGCCGGTGTTCCTGGCGGTTTATGCGATTGCCGTCGGGCTTGGTGTGCTGAGCCATGTGCCGGCGGGCCTCGGCGTTTTTGAGACCGTCATCATCGCTTCGCTCGGCAGCGCAGTGAATATTGATGCGGTTCTCGGCTCACTGGTTCTCTATCGCCTAATCTATCACGTCTTGCCGCTGCTGATCGCCATCCTCGCGGTTTCGGCTACCGAGCTTCGTCGCTTCGTGGATCATCCGGCTGCTTCCAGCGTGCGGCGCATCGGCGGGCGGCTGATGCCGCAGCTTCTTTCGGCGCTGGCGTTGCTCCTGGGCGTCATGCTGATCTTTTCGAGCGTGACGCCGACGCCCGATCAGAATCTCGAATTCCTCTCCAATTATCTGCCGCTGCCGATGGTGGAAGGCGCGCATTTCCTCTCCAGTCTGCTCGGCCTTGCACTTGTCGTTGCAGCCCGTGGACTCGGCCAGCGGCTCGATGGTGCCTGGTGGGTGGCGGTGTTTTCTGCCGTTGCCGCTCTGACGCTCTCGCTGCTGAAGGCGATTGCGCTTGTCGAGGCGGCCTTCCTCGCCTTTCTGGTCTTCGGTCTGTTCGTCAGCCGCCGGCTCTTTACCCGCCATGCTTCGCTTCTCAACCAGGCGATGACGGCATCCTGGCTGATGGCGATTGCGGTGATCGTCGTCGGCGCGGTTGTCATCCTGCTCTTCGTCTATCGCGACGTGGAATACAGCAATCAACTCTGGTGGCAGTTTGAATTCGCGGCGGAAGCGCCGCGCGGCCTGCGTGCCGTACTCGGCATCACCATCATTTCCTCGGCGATCGCCATTTTCAGCCTGTTGCGGCCGGCGACCTTCAAGCCGGAGCCGGCCGATGAGGAGGCGGTCCGCCGCGCTGTCGAGATCGTCGAGAAACAGGACAGTGCGGACGCCAATCTGGTGCGCATGGGCGACAAGTCCATCATGTTCTCGGAAAAGGGCGATGCCTTCATCATGTATGGCCGGCAAGGCCGCTCGTGGATCGCGCTGTTTGATCCGATCGGCGACCATCATGCCGTGCAGGAACTGGTCTGGCGCTTCGTGGAAGCGGCGCGCGCCGCCGGTTGCCGTGCAGTCTTTTACCAGATCTCGCCGGCGCTGCTTTCGCATTGTGCGGACGCGGGCCTGCGCGCCTTCAAGCTCGGCGAACTTGCAGTGGCTGATCTGCGTACCTTCGAAATGAAGGGCGGCAAATGGGCGAACTTGCGCCAGACCGCAAGCCGCGCCCAGCGTGACGGACTGGAATTCAGCGTTGTCGAACCCGTCGATATCCCCGGAATCATCGACGACCTCTCGGCCGTTTCCAACGCGTGGCTCGAGCATCACAATGCCAAGGAGAAGGGCTTCTCGCTCGGCGCCTTCGATCCGGACTATGTGGCGTCGCAGCCGATCGGTGTTCTCAAGAAGGACGGCCGGATCGTTGCTTTTGCCAATATTCTTGTCACCGCGGCGAAAGAGGAGGGGACGATCGACCTGATGCGCTTCTCGCCTGATGCGCCGAAGGGGTCTATGGACTTCCTGTTCGTGCAGATCATGGAATATCTGCGCGCCCAGGGTTTTACGCATTTCAACCTCGGCATGGCGCCCCTCTCCGGCATGTCGAAACGCGAGGTGGCGCCCGTTTGGGACCGTATCGGCGGTACCGTCTTCGAACACGGCGAGCGCTTCTACAACTTCAAGGGGCTTCGCGCCTTCAAATCCAAGTTTCATCCGCACTGGCAACCGCGTTATCTTGCGGTTTCAGGAGGGGGCAATCCGATGATCGCATTGATGGATGCGACATTTCTGATCGGGGGCGGATTGAAAGGGGTAGTGAGAAAATGATGAAAAAGTTACTGTTTGCTGCTGCGTGCGTCAGCATGCTCGCGGCCGCGCCGTCTTATGCTGCGGATGAAACCACCCAGACCTTCGAAACTGGCCTTATCCCTTCGCCACATATCTTCCTGCCACAGGGCGAGGTGAAGGGCGCCGTCTTTCTGATTTCCGATGCAGCCGGCTGGGGAGACAATGAAAAGACCGAGGCAGACCGTCTGGTTTCGCAGGGTTCCGTCGTCATCGGCGTCGATTTTCCGTCCTATATGGAAGCGCTGAACCGTTATGACGTCAGTCTCAACGACGGCTGCATTTACACGGTTTCCGATATTGAGTCGCTGAGCCAGCAGGTGCAGCGCGCCGCCGGCAACAGCCCCTATCACCTGCCGATCGTTGCCGGCATCGGCGAGGGTGGCGCGCTGGCCCTTGCCATTGCCGCGCAGACACCCGATGCGACCATCGGCCAGACATTTGCCGTCGACCCGCGTGCCGGCATTCCGTTAAGCAAGGAGCTCTGCACACCGGCTACGAAGAAGGTGGTCGGCGACCGTAGCGTCTATGGGCTCACCGATGGCGCCCTGCCGGATCCGATCATTGCCACCTTCACGCCTGCGGCAGACAAGGACGGTCGCGCTCACGTGGAGGATCTGAAAAAGGCGCATGATGCGATCGAAATCCGCGACTCGTCCGATGATGCGCAGACTGTGTTTGCCGATACGCTCGACGATCTGGTGACGGCTTCGGGTGCCTTCGACAATCCGCTCGGCCTGCCGCTTGCCATCCTCGACGCCAAGCCGAACCTCGATACGATGGCCGTGATTTATTCCGGCGACGGCGGCTGGCGCGATATCGACAAGGAAGTGGGCGGCATGCTGCAGAAGGAAGGCATTCCCGTCGTCGGCATCGACTCGCTGCGCTATTTCTGGACAGAGCGAAAGCCGCAGGAAACGGCCGACGATCTCTCGCGCATCATCGAATTCTACCGCAAGCAATGGAAGGTGAAGCACGTCCTGCTGATCGGCTATTCCTTCGGCGCGGATATCGTGCCAGCCACCTATCAGCTTCTGAAACCAGCGGAAAAGGCGGCGGTAGCGCAGATTTCGCTTCTGTCGATGTCGCACCAGGTCGATTACGTCATTTCCGTCATGGGCTGGCTCGGCCAGAAGACGGATGGGGCAGGCGGCGATCCCATCAAGGATCTCAAGGGCGCCAATCCGAAACTCGTCCAATGCATCTACGGCAAGGATGATGATGACGACGTGGCTTGCCCTGCCGTCAAGGATGTTGGCGGCGAGGTCATCGAGTTGCCGGGCGATCATCACTTTGACGAAAATTACGATCTTCTGACGAAGACGATCATTGATGGCCTGAAGGCGCGCCTCAAAGGCTGAATATTTCTGGCTCACGCAATTCCGAACGCAAAAACCGCTGCGCACTTTTGCGGGAATTGCTCTAACGCATCAGCATCTGTTCACTCCAGCCGAGGGCGGCGATCTCGCCGCCCCGAAACCGCGCATCGTCGTCGACAATGAATTCGTCGAGTTGCGGCGGAGCGACGCTGCTGCCAGCCAGCATGGCATGCACCTGTCCGCGGTGATGCGTCTGATGTTGGAAGAGGTGGCTTAGTACATCCTCCATACGTTCTCGCTGGATGCGACCATCGCGCTGAAGCTCAACGGTCGAAGCAAGCTTCTCGGGTGTCAGCCCTTCGCAGATTGCAACAAGGCGCTGGTCGACCTTCGCCTGCTCTGCGGAGAGCGATGGGATATCGTCAAAGGGTTCTTCGATGTCGAAAGCGCTAAGGCCGAGCGTGCCGCCTTCCAGCCCATCGACATAGAACCAGTCGACTGTGAGGATGTGGTTCAGCGTCGATTTGATCGACGGGAAAAAGCTTGTGCGCGTGGCCTCGAATTCGCCGGGCTTGAGGGTTGCGCAGGCGGCAAGAAGCCGGTTGTTCGTCAGGGCATTGTTGTAGGCGAGCTTCCGGAACATGCGGCAGGGATCGAAACTCGCCATCGCGTCTCCTCCTTGGAGCATTTCCGTTTATCTCCGAACCACGGAAATGCTCTATCTCTTTGTTTTCACGCAACTCTGGGCGAGAAACCGATTTCATAGTCTTGCTGGGATTGCACTAGTCCTTGTCGTCGAGATCGCCGTCGCGCCACACGAGATGACGGGGTGTGACAGGCAGGTTTTCAATCTCACCGGCAAGGAAATAGGGCGGAATATCGAGCGCGGTCAGGGCCTGGAATGTTGCGGGCACCCATTTGAATTCCAGATGGTTGTCACCATCCTCCACCCGATGAATGATCTCATGCGAGCGGAACGGGAAATTCTCGGGTATTTCCATGAGATAGTAGAAGCCGAGTTCGTGCCACTCGCGGCCTTCATAGTGGAAGAAGTTCTCGACGATCCAGAGCAGGCGACCGACGGTCACCTCGACACCGAGCTCCTCCATCATCTCCCGCTTCAATGTTTCCTCCGAGGTCTCGCCAATCTCGGCCCGACCGCCGGGGATGGTCCAGAAAGGTTCGTGAACCGCGCGATGGACAAGCAGGTGCCCGTCACGAAAGCCGAGCCCGGCGATGCGGTAATTGAAGCGCTGACTGCCTGCATTGAGGCGAACGACGGTTCGCTTGGACATGACGTTATCCGAGATCGATGACCACAATTTCCGGCGGAACGCCGAAGCGGATAGGCGCCATGGAGCAACCGAGCCCGCCAGAGACGATAATATTACGGCCGTTTTCGACGATATGGCCATAGGCATAACGATCGCCATAGCGCGAGGGCACGACCGGCGAATAGCCGAAAAGGCGGATCTGTCCGCCATGCGTATGGCCGGACAAGGTCAGCGATACCCGTTCGGGCACGCGCGGAAATATATCGGGCTCGTGGGCAAGCAAGATAACGGGCGCGTCGTCGGAAACCTGTGCAAGCGTTCCGCCGAGATCGTCGAGGCCCTGCATCCGGCTGCGGCCCCATTTCCTGCCCGGCAGGAGCGCCAGCTGGTCCTCCAGACCCGCCAGCCAAAAGCCATGCCCGTCCTTTTCCAGCCGGGTGGCACGGTTGCTATAGACGGGGATGCCCGCTTCGGCCAAAGCTCTATGCCCGAAAGTATCGCCTCCGCCATTCTTCTGTGCGGTCCTGTCTTCCCACCAATCATGGTTGCCCATGATCGCATGGACGCCGAGCGGGGCCTTGAGCGTAGCCAGCGCCTTCGACCATTCACTGGAATGGACATAGCTTGTCACCATGTTCATTCCGGCCGCGTAATCGCCAAGCAGGAGCGTGATATCGCCCCCCAGTTCGTTGGCGTGGGCGCAGATCGAGGCGATGCGGGCTGCGGACATCCAAGGTTCGCAGGCGTGGAGATCAGCAAGTGCGACAAGCCGCAGCTTCAGGCCGGGCGTCCACCCAGGTGGGGTCAGCGCGTAACGGGAAATCGCAGGCCGGGCGAGTGGTTCATAGGCGAAGGCATATCCGCCGAGTGCCGTGAGGCCGGCAAAGCTGCCGCCCATGAGTTTGAAAAAGCTGCGCCGGCTGATCAATCAATCGTCCTCCCGGAACAACCCGAACTGAGCAGCCTCCATATCCTTCGGCGGCTGCATGCCGAGATGTTTCCATGCGATTGCGGTCAGAACGCGGCCGCGCGGCGTGCGCTGAATAAAACCCTGCTGGATCATATAGGGCTCGATGATGTCTTCGATCGCATCGCGCGGCTCGGAGAGGCCGGCGGCGATGGTTTCGATGCCGACCGGGCCGCCGCCGAAATTGACGGCGATCATGTTGAGGTAGCGTTTGTCGAGCTGATCGAGGCCCATATTGTCGACCAGAAGGCGGGTCAGCGCCTCGTCGGCGATCTCGCGGGTGACGGCTTCGGCTCTTGCAACTTCGGCAAAGTCGCGCACACGGCGCAGCAGACGGCCAGCAATGCGCGGTGTGCCGCGGGCGCGCCGCGCGATCTCGCGGGCGCCGTCATCTGTCATGCCAAGGCCCATCAGGCGGGCGCCGCGGCGGACGATCAGTTCCAGTTCCTCCACCGTATAGAAGGAGAGGCGCACCGGAATGCCGAAACGGTCGCGCAGCGGTGTGGTCAGCAGGCCGAGGCGGGTGGTGGCGGCAACAAGCGTGAATTTCGACAAGTCGATCTTCACCGAGCGGGCGGCAGGGCCCTCGCCGATGATAAGGTCGAGCTGGAAATCCTCCATGGCCGGATAGAGGATTTCCTCGACTGCCGGGTTGAGGCGATGGATCTCGTCGATGAAGAGAACGTCGCGCTCTTCGAGATTGGTCAGCAGAGCGGCCAGATCGCCGGCTTTTGCGATGACCGGGCCGGAGGTCGAGCGGAAATTGACGCCGAGCTCTTTTGCCATGATCTGCGCCAATGTCGTCTTGCCAAGGCCGGGCGGGCCGACGAAGAGAACGTGGTCCAGCGCCTCGCCGCGGTTTTTGGCCGCTTCGATGAAGATCTTGAGATTGGCGCGCGCCTCCGCCTGGCCGGTGAACTCGTCCAGAGACTGCGGGCGCAGCGTGGTGTCCAAGTCTTCGCCACGCTTTTCCGGCGTTATCAGACGGGCATCAGTCATTGGGTATTTCCGTTAGAAGCTTGCTCAAGTCCATACACCAAGCGGCCTGCATTGACACCCCGCGGGGCCATCAGCGTGAGAGTTCCCGCAGACCAAGGCGGATCAGCTTGGCGCTGTCCGCATCTTCGCCGGCCGTCTTCATGGCGGCAGCAACCGCATTGGCCGCCTGATCACGCGAATAGCCGAGATTGGTCAAGGCCGAAACGGCGTCGGCAACGGGGGCTGCGGCCACGCCTTCGCCGATCTCCTGCTTGAGGCCGATATTGATCGCCTCGCCGGCAAAGGCGGGCGCCTTGTTCTTGAGCTCGGTGACGATACGGATCGCGACCTTGGGACCGACGCCCTGAGCGCGCGAGACAGCGGTCTTGTCCTGCAGGGCGATGGCATTGGCAAGCTCAGGCGGAGTGAGCGTCGAAAGCACGGCGAGCGCCACTTTCGCGCCGACGCCCTGCACGCTCTGCAGCAGGTTGAACCATTCACGTTCGAGCTGCGTCTGGAAGCCGAAGAGCTTCAGCTGGTCCTCACGCACATAGGTCTCGATAAAGAGCACGCAAGCCTCCCCGACGGAACCTAGCTTCGAGAGCGTGCGCGCCGAGCAAAAGGCGACGTAGCAAACGCCGTGCACATCCACGAGCACGTAGTCATCGCCGATCTCATCAATTGTGCCTTTGAGCTTGCCGATCATGATCTTGTTCCGTCAGGGGTGGGTTTGGTGAGCGCCGGCGATTGCCTGCCGCATGCGGTTTGCGCCACGGTGATGAGCATGGCAGATGGCGATCGCCAACGCGTCGGCGGCGTCGTCGCCTTTGAACTCTGCTTTCGGCATCAGGATCTTCAGCATCATGTGGATCTGCTTCTTTTCGCCGTGGCCGACGCCGATGACGGTCTTCTTTACAGCGTTTGGCGCATATTCCGATACCGGCAAACCCGCCCGGGCCGGCACGAGCATGGCGATGCCACGGGCTTGGCCGAGCTTCAGCGTAGCGACCGCGTCCTTGTTGACGAAGGTCTGTTCGACGGCGGCTTCCTCCGGTTTGTAGGAATGGACCACATCAGCAAGACCGTCATGCAGCTGGCAGAGGCGCGAGGCGAGATCCATGTCGCCATCCGAGGTGACGGTTCCCGAGGCAACGAAGCGCAGCGAATTGCCGTGCGTATCGATGATGCCCCATCCCGTGCGGCGAAGGCCGGGATCGATACCGATAATGCGAATCGTGTTTTGCATGGCTCACCCTATAGCGATGGTGAAATAAGTGCCATCGATATGTGAACAAAACAAAAACATGCCTTGTTTTTGCGGGGCCGCATTTACCGCGAATTAAACCGAATGCCTGAATTCTAATCCATCAAATGTGAGAGGAGCCGGCTTTCGCAAAGCTTAAGGCTTCCGATGTTCTGTTTGCAGTTCAACCGGTGGGTGACGTCTTCATGACTCCACTCGCCGGCGGTGCCGTTCCGGAAGGGTTCGTTTTCATGGCTCAGAGATTTCAGTCCCTGTCCTTCAAGGTGATAGCCACCTTCATCCTGCTGACCACGCTTTCGGTTGCGGTGATCAATATCCTCGCCTATTTCGCCAGCAGCCGCGTTTCCGACGAGCAGGCGCTGAAGGCCAAGGAGAGCGTGCTGATCTTCCGCGGCGACATGCTGCAGGACCAACTCGAGCAGCTTGAGAACCAGGCAACCTCGATTGCGCGTATCGAAGCGCTGCAGATGTCGATTACCAACCTGAAGAGCGGTTGGAAGACGATGGAGAAGAGCTCCGGCGATGCACGTGGAGAGCTGAAGAAGGTCTTCATCACGAACAATCCAAACCCGGCCGACCAGCGCGAGAAGCTCGCAAAGCCGGAGGGCCCGAGCGGTTTCTATTATTCGAGCCATGAGAAGACGCAGGGCGAAGTGGCGCGCGATCTCGCCGATACCGCCTTCAGCGACCTCCTGATCGTCGATCTCGACGGCACCGTCCTTTATTCCTACAAGAAGAATGACGACTTCGCCGAGAACCTGAAGTCGGATGCCTGGAAATCGACCGGCGCGGGCATCGCCTATGCCAAGGCGATCGAAAATACCGCCAAGGCGACCGACGATTCCGCGCCGACGGCCTTCTCCGGCCTGCGTGTCGATGCCGGAAGCGGCAAGTCGGCGATCTTCTATGCCGTGCCGATCGTCAAGCTCGGCCAGGCGAAGGGGCTGATGCTGTTCAAGGTGCGCGACGATGTCGTTACCAGCATTCTTGCAAAGGGTATCGTGTCCGGCAGCACGGCAAAGGCGGCCATCATTTCGGCAGACGGCTCGGCCGTTGGTCTCAATGCATCCGGCCAGCTTGCGACGCTCGATACTGCGCCGTTCACCTTCATCAAGGATGCGCTTGCGAGCTCGGCAATGACGGTTGCGGATTTCGATCGCGCCGACGGCGCGGCACGCGCCTATGTGCGTGGCATCGATTATCGCGGCGACCGTTTCCTCGTCGTTGAAAGCGTGCTGCTCAGCGAATTGAATTCCGGCTCCATCGAGGTCGCTACATTGCTGACCTCGATCGGCATCGGCGTTCTCGTCATCATGGCGGTCGCCACGGGGCTCATCACCAACTTCCTGTTCTCGCCGCTTGCCCGTCTTGCCGGCGTGACCCGCGAAGTCGCAGACGGCAAGCTCGACATCGAGATCGGCAGCCAGAACCGCAAGGATGAGATCGGCACGATGGCGAAAGCGCTTGCTCGCTTCAAGCTGTCGCTGATCGAAGGCCGCGAGCTTGAAGCTGCGAGCGAGCAAACGCGCATGCTGGCTGAAGGCGAGCGCCAGCAGAATCTGGCTCAGCGCGAGGCGGAGGCCCGCAGCCTGCAGGACGTGGTCACGGCACTCGACGAGGGGCTTCATCATCTGGCGAGCGGCGATCTGGCCTACCAGATCGAAGCCCGCTTCCCGAGCGAGCTCGAAAGCCTGCGTGTGAACTTCAACGAGGCACTGGCCACGCTCAACGAAACGATGACGGCGATCGGCGGCAACTCCATGGCCGTCCGGGCTGGCTCCGAAGAGATGCGGACTGGTGCCGATGAACTGGCCGGCCGCACCGAGCGGCAGGCAAGCTCGATCACCGAGACGGCCAACGCGATCAGCGCCATCACCCAGTCGGTGCGCGTGCAGATCGAGCGCGCCGAACAGGCTGCGCGCATCGCCCGCGACGCCAAGAAGGAGACTGTCGGCTCCAGCCAGATCATGCGCGAGACAATCGCGGCGATGGAAGCGATCCAGGCGTCTTCACGGCAGATCAACACCATCATTTCCGTCATCGACGATATCGCCTTCCAGACCAACCTGCTGGCACTGAATGCCGGCGTCGAGGCGGCACGTGCCGGTGAAAGCGGCAAGGGTTTTGCGGTCGTCGCCATGGAGGTACGCGAACTGGCGCAGCGGTCTTCGAGCGCTGCCAAGGAAATCTCCAGCCTGTTGCAAAAATCCACGCATGAGGTGGAAAGCGGCGTGGCGCTCGTTGAAAGGGCTGGGACTGCGCTGACCGGCATCGGTGGCCATGTTGAAGCCATCAACGGCCAGATCAACGAGATCATGGAATCCACCCGTGAAGAGGCCGACACCCTGCGGCAGATCAACAGCTCAGTCGCCGAGCTCGATTCCATGACGCAGCAGAATGCGGCGATGGTTGAGGAGACGACGGCTGCAATCCACCGCCTGGCAACCGAAGCTGTGGAGATGGACCGCCAGCTCGGCAACTTTACCCTTGCCGAAGGACATCAGCAGCACAGCACCGACCTGCATCTGCTGCGCAAACGGGCCTGATCGCATCATGCTGATCCGGTTCGAAAAGCCCGAGGATGCGGATGCCATTCACGAGCTGACGCGGGTGGCGTTCGAGCCGATGCCTTACAGCAACAATACCGAAGCGCGGATCGTCAGGGATCTTCGCGCGTCGGGTGATTTGACACTATCTCTCGTCGCGGAAGAGGCCGGGGAGATTCTCGGCCATGTTGCTTTCTCGCCGATCACGATCGGTGACATCGAGGATGGATGGTATGGGCTCGGGCCGATTTCGGTAAAGCCGGGGCGGCAGCGGCAGGGGGTCGGCAGAGAGCTGATCCTGAAAGGGCTCGACCTGCTGAGAGAGCGTGATGCGACCGGCTGCGCGCTGATCGGCAATCCCGCAGTCTATCGCGGTGTCGGCTTCGAGAGCGATGGAAAGTTGACCTATGGCGATCTTGATACGCGCTATGTCCAGCGGATTGTCTTCAAGGGATCGCCACCATCAGGTGAGCTGAAATTCTCGCCGGCTTTCGACGAATGACGGTTAGTTTTCGCGGCAGCTTTTATTGGCGCCGCGATTTGGAATAGAGCCACGGCGAACCTACATAGACCGCACCCCATCTTTGTGCGGCAGGTTTCCATGGTTCCCTTTTCCATTCTCGATCTTTCCCCTGTGGCAGACGGCACGACCATCAGCCAATCCTTTGCGGCGTCGAAGCGCATGGCACAGAAGGCGGAGGAATTCGGCTATACGCGTTTCTGGATGGCGGAGCATCATGGCATGCCTGGCGTCGCGAGCGCGGCGACGTCAGTCATTCTTGGGCAGATCGGTGCTGTGACGAAGACCATACGCATCGGTTCGGGCGGCGTCATGCTGCCGAACCATGCGCCGCTTGTCATCGCCGAACAGTTCGGCACGCTCGAAGCCTTGTTTCCTGGCCGCGTCGATCTCGGTCTCGGCCGCGCGCCGGGAACGGACATGCGCACGGCGCAGGCGCTACGGCGCAACCTCGACGCGGGTGCAAACAGTTTCCCCAATGATGTGGTAGAACTGCAGCAGCTTCTCGGTACGCCGATCGAAAACCAGGCGATCCTCGCCGTACCCGGCAACGATTCACACATCCCGATCTGGCTGCTCGGCTCAAGCCTCTACAGCGCCCAGCTTGCGGCCATGCTCGGTCTCCCCTTCGCCTTTGCCTCGCATTTTGCGCCTGACATGCTGCTTGATGCTATCGCGATCTATCGCGACCGCTTCCAGCCCTCGGCCGAGCTCGACAAGCCCTATGTGATGGTCGGCGTCATGGGCGCGGTTTCTGAGACGGACGAAGAGGCGCAGTATCACTTCACCTCGGCTCAGCAGCAGTTCGTCAATCTGCGGCGCAATGTGCGTGGTCCCTTCCCACGGCCGGTCAGGGATATGGATGCCTTCTGGTCGCCGATGGAAAAGATGAATGTCGAGCACACGCTGCGCTGCGCCGTGGTCGGCTCACCGGCCACGGCCGAAGCTCAGCTCAACGACTTCCTCAAGGAGACGCAGGCGGATGAGGTGATCATCTCGATGCCGATCCACGATATCGAGGCACGGCTGAAATCGGTGGAGCTCTTTGCTGGGCTTGGCAATTTCATGCGGGCTGCGGCCTAACCGCCAGAGCATCCCAGCAAACAAAAACCCGGCGGAATGGCCGGGTTTTTCGATTCAATATCCTGGATGGCTTTAAGCGGAGAGCTTGGCCAGAACTTCTTCCGAGACTTCGAAGTTCGAGTAGACGTTCTGGACGTCGTCATCGTCTTCGAGCGAGTCGATGAGCCTCAGCAGCGACTGGGCTCTTTCTTCATCGACCGGCACGTTGTTCTGGGCGCGCCAGACGGCTTTCACGGTCTCGGCTTCGCCGAGGGAGGATTCAAGCGCCTTGGCAACTTCACCGAGGGCCTCGAAGGCGGTGGTGATGTAGTGGCCGTCCTCGTCGCTCTCGACGTCATCGGCGCCGGCTTCGATCGCGGCTTCCATGACCTTGTCGGCATCGCCTGCGGACAGCTTGTAGGTGATTTCGCCGACATGGTCGAAGGAGAAGGAAACCGAGCCGGTTTCGCCGAGTGCGCCGCCGGCCTTGGTGAAGATCGAGCGGACGTTGGAGGCGGTGCGGTTGCGGTTGTCGGTCAGGGCCTCGACGATGATCGCCGTGCCGCCCGGGCCGTAGCCTTCGTACCGGACCTCGTCATAGTTTTCCGTATCGGCGCCGGAAGCCTTCTTGATGGCTCGGTCGATATTGTCCTTTGGCATCGACTGGGCCTTGGCGTTCTGGATCGCCAGGCGCAGGCGGGCGTTCATTGTCGGGTCGGGCAGGCCGGCCTTGGCGGCAACGGTGATTTCGCGCGCGAGCTTGGAGAACATTTTCGACCGCACGGAATCCTGACGGCCCTTGCGGTGCATGATGTTTTTAAACTGTGAATGGCCAGCCATGGCACCCCTGTTCACGTCTCATTGTTCGGAATGGGCCGCCTTATAAGATCGGAAAGGGCGATATTCAAGGAAAAAGCAGCTTTTCGATCCTTCGCTGGCGGCGTGGTGGATGGCGGAACAAAGCCGAGGAGATGACGTTTTCAACCGACAACACCAGCAGGAAAGGAACGGCTATGGCAAGCTTCAGCGAAGCCCGTGAACAACCGGCACGTCAGCTCTGGGACCAGATCAACGATATCAATGCCGGCATGCTCGGCCTTTCAGGCGTCGACATGCATATGCAGCCGATGGCACCCAATGTTGATCCGACCACCAATACAATCTGGTTCTATACCAAGACGGATGCCGAACTCGTGCAGATGATCAAACCAGGCAGCCGCGCGCATTTCTGCGTCATCGGCAAAAATCACGATTATCATGCCTGCCTGTCCGGGGTTGTTGAGGTGCGCCCCGATCCCTCGAAAATCGAGGAGTTTTGGAGCTCAGTCGTTGCCGCCTGGTACGAAGGTGGCAAGAAGGATCCGAAGCTGACGATGCTTTCCATGCATGTCGATGACGCCGACATCTGGGTCTCGACCGGAAGCAAGTTGAAATTCGGCTGGGAGATCGCCAAGGCCAATTTCGATGAGGAGAAGATGCCCGACGTCGGCATCAAGCGGCATCTGCAATTTGCGTGAGCCAAAGGCCCGGTATCGTCCGGGCCTTTTACTGCACGTCCTTCATCACATAGATCAGAGGCTTTTTCGGAAGTGTGCGCAGCGAAACCGTGATGCTGTTGTCGGGCGCATAATTGACGTCGAAACCATTGCCGAACATCGAGATGAAGGCGTTGACCGGCGGACCGCGGCGATGCATCGGCAGGATCAGCGACGAGCGCAGTCGCTTGATGACACGGCTCATGCTGTCGGCACCCATGGTCAGACCGCCATCGACCGGCACCATGACCACGTCTAGCCTGCCGATTTCCGTGTAATGTGTATCGGTCAGCTCATAATGCAGGTGGCCGAGATGGCCGATGCAGAGGCCGGCGATCTCGAAGATGAAGATGGAATTGCCGTCCTGCTGGGATCCGCCGAGCCCGTAGCTGAAGCGGATATCCGTCGTCACGTTGCGGATATAAGCATCGCCGACGACGAGATTGATCTTCGCCTTGTCGCCGGGAATATCGCTCCAGCCGTGCAGAACATGCTTGATGCCCGGGTCCGGCGTCAGCGTGTAATGCGTCTGATGCGCCTTGTTCATGGTCACGACATCGGGTGTCACCGCCGGTTTGTACCAGCCGTTATAGTCGGTGGCGATGACGATGCCGCCGGGTGTGTCGATCTCGAAGGTAGAATGGCCGAGGTAGGTGAATTTGACATCTTCGTCCTCGGATACCGCCGGGATTACCGGCGCCGGACCGGAGAAGCTGGCGAAGGTCGCCTTCGGGATAGTCTGAGCGATGGCCTGGCACTGGCTGACAGGTCTGCGGTTTTCCTGGGCTGCGGCAAGGTTCGGCGCGGTGAAAACCGCAAGGCATGCGATAGCGAGGACAAGACATTGCGGCTTCATGCCACCCCTCCGGCGCTTTCACGAAGCCGCGAGGATGCGGCATGCCGTCGCAGCGGTCCAGCCGGAGCATGCTCACAATTGCGTGTTACATTGCTCTAGCGCCAGAACTCCGGGATCGTTTCGGCAAGCCGCGGGCCAAGGCGCAGCGGGGCGATCTTTTCGGCCAGACCCGTCGCATCCGAAATTTCCACGCCGACGCCGCAGATTGTGGCGGGACCAGTGGCCGCTTCCATACGGCCCTTCGGCATCTTGGAGATGAAGCGGTTCAGCGGTTCTTCCTTGTCCATGCCGAGCGAAGAATCGTAATCGCCGCACATGCCGGCATCCGACATATAGGCAGTGCCGCCATTCAGGATCTGTGCATCGGCGGTCGGCACGTGCGTGTGGGTGCCGACGACGAAGCTGGCGCGGCCATCGACGAAATGGCCGAAGCACTGCTTTTCGCTTGTCGCCTCCGCATGAAAATCGAAGATGATGGCATCGGCCTGCTCCTTCAGAGGGCAGGCGGCAAGGATCGTTTCTGCCGCCTTGAAGGGATCGTCGAGCTCGGGATGCATGAAGACGCGGCCCATAATGTTGGCGACGAGCACACGCGCGCCGTTGCGCGCATAGAAAAGACCCGAGCCCCGGCCGGGCGTTCCCTGCGGATAGTTCGCCGGACGCAGAAACTGGTCATGGCGGCCAGCGAAAGCGACGGCATCCTTCTGGTCCCAGACGTGATTGCCGGTTGTCACCACATCGGCGCCGGCATTGATCGTTTCCAGAAAGATGTCTTCGGTGATGCCGAAGCCGCCGGCGGCGTTTTCGCCATTGACGATGACGAAGTCGAGCTTCAGGTCGGAAACCAGACCGGGCAGGCGGTCCCAGACCGCCGTGCGTCCCGTCTTGCCGACCATGTCACCCAGAAATAGCAGTCGCATTCCCTATCCAATCCGTGAGGTAAAATGGCGCAGGCCGCTTTCCGTCAGGATGGCATCCAGGCTTATGTCATGCGGCTCAGCCGGTACCTCTGCCACTTCCTGGCAGTCAAATGCAATGCCGATCAGCTTTGGCGACAGGCCTTTTTGCCGGAGACGGCCGATTGCACGGTCATAATGGCCGGCGCCGTAGCCGATGCGGTGGCCGCGGGAATCGAAGGCTGACAGCGGCACGAGCATGATTTCGGGGTCGAGGATAGCTGCGTCTTCGCCTGGGCCGACCGTGCCGAAGCCGGTGCCGATCAGTGCTGCGCCGTGGACGAGTTCCCGGAAGACGATGGTCTGCTTGTCGATGATTGCCGGCACGCAAAGGCGGGCGCCGCGTCCGCGCCAGCGCGCCATCAGCGGCTGCAGATCGGCTTCCGAACGGATCGGTAGAAAACCGGAGATGATCGTGCCGGGTGTAAAAACGATCGCATCGCCGGCATGGGCTGCCATGTCGAGGCTTTTGGCTGCGCGCAGATCCGTCGGGATGGCATCCCTGAGTGCCAGGCGCTCAGCGCGCAATTGAGCCTTCAATTCCTTGGGCGTCATCTCAAATCCAGTATCGTTGTCCGGCGAACATAACCGCTTGTGGTTGATTGCAACAGGTGAAAAGGGTCTATTCCTCGCCTGATTGCGCCTCGTCCTCGATATGGGCAGAGGCGAGTTTCAGCATGATTTCCGATGCTTCCATCAATGTCCTGCGTTCTTCTGGCGTCAGGCGGTCGTCTATCGCTTTTTCGAGCCAGGCGCGGCGAGCGCCTATGTCGTCGGACAACACCGCGCGGCCATGAAGAGTGATCGACAGTTCGATCTCGCGGCGGTCGGTCTCGCTACGCGTGCGGCTTATCAGTCCGTCGCGCTCAAGGGCTGCAATGATGCGGGTGACCGATTGCGGCTGCAGATGTTCCTCCAGTGCAAGCTTCCAGGCGGGCATCGGCCCTAAGCGATGAAGCGTGGCGAGGATCGCGATGGTCGACAGGCTGTGCGGACCTTCGGGACGCGCAGCCCGCAAGCGGCGGCCAAGCAGCAGGACGGAACGCAGGATGAGTGTCGCAGGTGCGTCGTGATTACTGGACATATCGTACGCAGTGCGTATTATTTCTTGGGTGCCCAATTCCGGGTCTGAGAGACGGTTGATGGAAAAGACACTCAATCACGTAGCCGGAGCCTTTCGCTGGTCGACTGAAAAGGAAGTGACGGCGATCGAAATCGCCGTATCGGCGCTTGCCATGGCCGTTCCGGCACTGCTTGCGGCGAGGGGCCATCATACGGGGCTCGGCCTGATCGGCGGCATGGCGATGAGCGGGACGGTAGCGCATGGCAGACTGAGGACGCAAGCTGCGAGCGCAGGGGCCGCATTGCTGGTGCTGGTGTTTGCGGCGGGGCTTGCCTGCGCGCTCGGGCGGCTTGGCGGCGCTTGGCAGATGGGCCTGTTGGTGATTGCCGGCATTGCCGGTATCGTCGGCGGTTTCGATCGCGCGATGGTCGCCGCCTCCATGCGCTTCGTCTTCTATCTCGTTATGGTCGGCGGCATCGTCTCCACTACTACGGCAGATCCGCGGCTCATCTTTGCCATTGTCATCGGCGGCGCGGTTTTCGCTGTCGTTCTCCACATGGTGATGGCTGGGGTCGTCGCGCATATCCGCCGTCATGCGGCAGAGCCGGTTGAGGATGAACGCAAGCCGACCGCCAGACAGAAATTCAACAGGTTGCGGCGCTCCCTGACGGAGCCGGCAGGCTGGCAATATCCCGTCCGGCTGGTTTCCTGCCTGGGTGCCGTCTCGCTCATCCACCTGTTCTTTCCCGATCATGACGTTCACTGGGCGGCACTGGCGCTGGTGCTGCTGATCGAGCGGCGGCCGGAACGTTTGCCACTCAAGACGACGCAAAGAGTGATCGGCGTTCTCTTCGGTGTCTGTTGTGCGGGATTGCTATCGTTTCTTACCTTGCCAGCCTGGGCCGATGTGCTTGTTGTCGCCGCGCTCGGCGGTATCAGGCCCTTTCTGCGGGCCAGGAATTATCTCGCCTATTCGATCGTGATGACGCCGCTGATGATGATGGCCATGGGAACCGCCGATCATACCCTGCCGGCCTCCGCGCTGCTGGACAGGCTATTTGCAACTGTCTTTGCCGCCTGTCTTGTGCTGCTCGTCAACCAGGCAACGATCTATTTCGTGCCGCAGACGGCAGCGCCTAACGCTTAGACGACGATGCTCGAGGGAATGGTCGCCGTCGGCACGGCAGCCGACAGACCGGTCACGGCTGATTGTGCTGCTCCGATTGCACCTTCGGCGGTGGCGTCGCGGTTCTTCTCACGCAGATCGCGCATTGCCTTTTCGAGGATCTGCTTCAGCTCGCGGACGACAGACTTGAACTCTTCCATGGTCTTGCGGTCATCGGCGGAAATTGCCGAGGACTTCGGACCGTCTTCGACGATTTCCTGATAGGCCTTGCGGGCGTGAGCCGCACCATCTGTTTCTGCAGCGTCCGTGCCGTCTTCCACTGCTCCCGTTGTCGTTTCGGTACCCTGCGTTACCTCGGTGGAAGCCGGTGCATCGCTTGCGACAACGTCGGCCGTTGCACTGGTAGCATCGGCCGTCGCGGCGGTGGAAGCTGACGCGGCTGCTGTGCTGGTCGCAGCACCTGCGTCCGAAGAGCCGCCGGTTGCAACGGCCGAGGCGAATTCGGAGGCTGCGGCGCCAACCTTGCGTGCGAGTTCGGCGGCGAGACGCGCAATCACTTCAGGCGGGAAGCCCGCCGTCTTCAGCGCCTGAAGCTCCTGCTTGGCTTCTTCGAGCTTGCGCTGGGCGCGGCTCTTCGCATCGTCGGCGGAGCTTGCCAGCGAATTACGCACCTGCTCCAGCGCCAGCGACTGCCGCTGGATCTTCAATACACCGGTGTCGGGCTCGTTGCTCGTGGACGAAACGCCGGATTGTGCCGGCTGGGTGCCGCGCAGAAGGGTGGACGCCGAAACGGTTGCGAGCTGCATAATATACCCCCGATTACATTTGGGGCGTACTCTGCCAGATCAGACTTGCGTGGAACTGGGGCGCGGAACCCCTTGTTTGCCGGCCAATTGCTGCATCGTTTGTTCAAAAAGGGGCATGCCGCCGGGCTTCCAGCCGAGCGCGCGGATCTTACCTGTGTTCATGGCGCAAAGCTCTGCCTTATCCGCTGCTTCGGGCAGCGGGAAGGGACAGTCGGCGTGGTGCCGGATCGGCGAAAGGATATCCCTTGTATCGACAGCGATATCCGAAACGTTGAAGACTTCACCGGCGACTCGGGCACTTTCCGTTTCCAGCATCAGCCGCACGACGCGGCCGAGGTCGCGTCCATGCACTTCGGTTCCCGCGCGTGGGAAAACAGGCTGGCCACTCAGATAGTCATCGATCATTCGATCCCATTTGTTTGGAGACTGGTCACCGTAAATGCCCGTTGCCCGTAGGCTTGCTCCCGCAAAGCCAGGGCCGGAAAGATGGGCGAGCGCCCGCTCCGCATCGAGCTTGACCTGCCCATAGAGGGTTTCCGGCGTGGCGGGCATGGTTTCGAAAAGCTCGGTGCCCGATGCATGCTCGCCATAGGCGGCGCGGCTGGACATGAAGATACAACGGCGGGTGCCTGCGCGCTTTGCCTCCTCGAAGAGTTTCACTGTGCCATCGAGATTCAGGCGGTGAAATGCCTTTGGATCATCGCCTTCGCCGTTGCGGTATTTTCCTTCGATGTGGCTGAAGGCGGCGTGCACGAAGAAATAGGCATCATCGAAGGCGCCGATATCGTCCTCGTCCGGATCGAGCGAAAGCGGGGCGAAATCGACCGGACGAGAGAAGGACCCGGGGAGCGGCGCACGCCGTCCGCCGACAATCACCTGATATCCGGCAGAAAGCAGCTCTTCGACGATATAACGTCCGACGATACCCGTTCCGCCTGATACCAGTACTTTCATGCCGCCTCATCCGGATTGGCCAGAGATGCAATCTCCGGCTCGTGGCTGTCAGTATGGAAACAATGCCACAAATCGATCAAAGGTTGTAGCCCTGCGGCCTTGGGATGATCTTTTTCCCAAGGTTTTTCATACTGATAGTGCAGGATAGAAATACTCTTCCAATCCCACAGGGCCGGCATTGTGAGCCAGACATATTGCAGCATGTTGAAATAGACCGGCAGGCCGTGCCAATCGGGAAAGAATGTCTCGAGGAAGGTCTGGTCCGTGCGCCGCCAGAAGATGTCGGGCTGATCCAGAACTGCGAGCATCTGCCGGAAGGTCTCTTGCGAAGGGCGGGCAACGAAGACGCCGGAGTTCATGCGGCGGAAGTCGGCAAGGCTTTCATAGACATTCGGAGCTGCGGAGAATTCCGGGTAGGCGAAGAGCTTATCGACGTTCTTCAAGACGATCGCATCGGCATCGATGAAAACGCAGCGCTCATATTCGACAAGCTGCCAGAGGCGGAGCTTGCAGAAATTGTCGAGCGGCGAATGAAAGGCCGGCTTGCGGCCCTTGGTGAAAGGTGCTGCGGAGTGGAGATTGCCGCGCGCATGCCGCTCGTTGAAAGCATCCGACAACGGCAGATGCTCGACTTCGATCAGCCGGCAGCCGAGAGCGTCTAGTGGGGCGAGAGTGGCCGCGTCGACACCGCCGGTATGCAGGATGACGATGGCGGCGTCCGTACCAGTGCGGCGCAGCGAGTTTGCGAGCGCCGTTGCGCCCATTGCGTAATCGGCGTTGGTGACGAGAGTGACGTAGGCGAAGTGCGGGGCAGGGGTCATGGATGCAGGGTACCTTCCTGAACGGCCTCGCTTCGGCAAGGCCGTTGCTTCGAGAAGATAGCACCACTCATGATACGGACTTCAGCCGCTTGCCTTCCGGGTCGTGATTAATTGTTGCGGCGATGTCCTTCGTCCAGGCGGAGACGGCCGGGACGCGGGAGCGGTCGACACGGTAAGCGAATTTCTTGGCGACTTCGACGATTTCGTCGAGCAGGCCGGCCTTCAGGGTAATCGGATCGAGGCCGAGGCTGAGGAACTTGTCGTTCCTGACGACCAGATCGTTTTCGGCAGCTTCCTTGCGCGGATTGGGCAGCCAGACGACTTCGGAACCGGCCATCTTGGCGATCATCTCGGCGAGATCGCGCACGCGATGGGTCTCCGTCATCTGGTTGAAGATCTCGACGCGTGAGCCGCGGGCGGGGGGATTCTTGAGCGCCAGTTCGATGCAGCGGACGGAATCCTGGATATGGATGAAGGCGCGCGTCTGGCCACCGGTGCCGTGGACGGTCAGCGGATAGCCGATGGCGGCCTGAATGAGAAACCGGTTCAGTACCGTGCCGTAGTCGCCGTCATAATCGAAGCGGTTGATGAGCTGCGGATGGCGGCGCGTCTGTTCGGTATGCGTGCCCCACACGATGCCTTGATGCAGATCAGTGATCCTAAGGCTGTCATTCTTGGCATAGAACTGGAAGAGCAGCTGATCCAGGCACTTGGTCATGTGGTAGATCGAGCCGGGATTGGATGGATAGAGAATCTCCTGAGAGGCAGTTTCGCCATCCATCGTCTCGATACCGACAGGCAGATAACCTTCCGGGATGGCGGCGCCGACCGTCGAATAGCCATAGACGCCCATGGTGCCGAGGTGGACCAGATGCGCATCGAGCTGCAACTCGACCAACGCATTTAAGAGATTATGCGTGGCGCTGACATTGTTGTTAACAGTGTAATTCTTGTGCCGGTCGCTTTTCATCGAATAGGGCGCAGCGCGCTGCTCTGCGAAATGGATGATCGCATCCGGCCGGTTTTCGGCGAGCCACTTCTTCAGGAGCTCGTAGTCACGGGCAAGGTCGATCAGATTGAAATGGATGCGGCGGCCGGTTTCGGCATGCCAGATGCGGGTGCGCTCCTGAATGGAGTCCATCGGCGTCAGTGATTGGACGCCGAGCTCGGTATCGATCCAGCGGCGGGAGAGATTGTCGAGGATGTGGATGTCATGCCCGGCATCGGAGAGATGCAGCGAGGTTGGCCAACCGATGAAACCGTCTCCGCCCATCACCGCAATCTTCATGCCACTGGCTCCTCATCGGTTGTTTCCCATCGGGATAGTTAGGAAATATGACAATTGTTCAATGCTTGCCTGTCGAGAAGTGTTGCGTCAAAGAGGGCCGGAAAGTTTGGAGAAAATTATGGCGGAACACGGTTTTTCTATTTCCGGCGAGCTCACCGAGGCGGGCCATCGACTCGTCCAGCGGGTCTATTATGAAGATACGGATTTCTCCGGTCTGGTCTATCACGCACGCTATCTGCATTTCCTCGAACGGGGCCGCACCGACTACCTGCGCTGTCTCGGTGTTGAGCAGCGAGAGCTCGTAAATGCGGACGAGGAAGGACTCGTTTTCGTCGTCCATCGCATGGAGATCGACTTCAAAAGCCCGGCCCGCATGGACGACATTTTGACCGTGATCACACACACCGAAAAGGCCGGTGGCGCGAAGATGGTGCTCAACCAGGAAATCCGCCGCGACGACACGCTGCTGATATCAGCCAAGGTGATCATCGCCGTGATCAATGCCAAGGGCAGGCCGCGCCGGTTGCCGGAGGCGCTCGCAAGGCAAATGCTCATTCCCGAAAGCTGAAACTAGCCGGGACAATGCCTGCGCTTCCTGCGTCAAACCGCCGGAATCGAGGGCTTGTAAAAACTTGAATTTTATGTGAAGGAATTGCCGCGCTGCAAGATGAGCGCTGTGTTCAGCAACCGGACAATGTTCCGGTCAAGTTATCCAGGAACAAAATCTCCCGCGACATTCCCGCTGTCATAGTCTGGCACTAACGATCTATTAACCATAATGGTGTCTTACTTGCGGAGTCGGAGTTTGTGCGACGCACGCCTTCCTTTGACCAAATTTGACGGCAAGAAGGCGGAAGAAGAGCTTGGAAGCTTGACCAGGGCTTTGGGCGGCGGCCGCCAGACATTCTTGCGTGATCACTTCGTGCCGCCCGGTCAAGCGCCGGGCGTTTGGATTCGGGGATTTTGGATCTATGGAACAAGTAGGATTGGCAGCAGCCACGACCGACGTCAGCCTCTGGTCGCTTTTCATGCAGGCCGGCATCGTCGTCAAGCTGGTCATGCTCGGCCTTATCGCCGCTTCGGTGTGGACCTGGGCGATCGTCATTGACAAATATCTGGCTTACGGCCGCGCCCGTCGCCAGTTCGACAAGTTCGAGCAGGTGTTCTGGTCGGGCCAGTCGCTAGAGGAACTCTACCGGACGCTTTCCGAGCGCAACAATACCGGCCTTGCGGCGATCTTCGTCGCGGCGATGCGCGAATGGAAGAAGTCCTTCGAGCGCGGCGCGCGTTCGCCGATCGGTCTGCAGATGCGTATCGACCGCGCCATGGACGTGACGCTCGCTCGCGAATCCGAATTTCTCTCTGCCCGTCTCGGGTCGCTCGCGACGATCGGTTCGGCCGGTCCGTTCATCGGTCTCTTCGGTACGGTCGTCGGTATCATGACCTCGTTCCAGGCAATTGCCGGTTCGAAGTCGACCAACCTCGCGGTCGTTGCACCCGGTATCGCTGAAGCGCTTCTCGCAACCGCCATCGGCCTCGTCGCCGCTATCCCGGCGGTTATCGCCTACAACAAGTTCTCCGCCGACGCCGGCAAGCTCTCGGGTCGCATGGAAGGTTTCGCGGATGAATTCTCCGCCATCCTTTCGCGCCAGATCGACGAGAAGCTGCAGCCGCGCCAGGCCGCGCAGTAACGGAGTAGACAACCATGGGTATGGCTGTAGGCGGCAATAGCGGAGGGGGCGGCGGACGCCGCCGCCGCGGTGGCCGCAACAAGGGAGTTATCTCCGAAATCAACGTGACGCCGCTCGTCGACGTCATGCTCGTGCTTCTCATCATCTTCATGGTGGCCGCCCCGATGATGACGGTCGGCGTGCCTATCGATCTGCCGGAAACGCAGGCCAAGGCGCTCAATTCCGAGACGCAGCCGATCACGATTTCGGTGAAGAACAGCGGCGAAGTCTATCTGCAGGAAACGCCCATCCCGGCTGAGGAAATTGCTGCAAAACTCGAGGCGATTGCGACCACGGGCTACAATGAGCGCATCTTCGTGCGCGGCGATGCGACTGCGCCTTACGGCGTGATTGCTGACGTCATGGCCCGTATCCAGGGCGCAGGCTTCAAGAATATTGGCCTCGTGACGCAGCAGAAGAAGGACCAGTAACGCTTAAGATGAAGACCAGCGTCGTCACATCTGCGGTTCTGCACGGGCTGGTGCTTACTTGGGCGCTGGTGTCGCTGAGTGCTCCGGAATCCTTCAAGGTGGAGGATTTCGAGGCGATGCCGGTCGATCTCGTGCCGGTCGAATCCATCACGCAGTTGCAGCAGGGCGACAAGAAGGCTCCGAAGAAGGAGACTTCTGCGCCCGTGCCGACGACGCGGCCGCCGATCCCGCAACCGGCGGAAAATGCCGGCGACAATAAAGTCGATCTGAAGACACCGCCGGTTCCGAATGCCAAGCCGAGCAACAGCGAGGCGGCTGCCGCCAATTCGAGCGAAAAGCCTCTGCCGCAGGTCGATCCGAAGCCGAACGACGTCAAGGAGGTCAACAAGGAAGAGACCGAAGTCGAGCAGCCGAAGGAAGTCGCTTCCATTCCCCAGACCAAGCCGGTCGAAGTGACACCGCCGAAACCCGAGGAAAAGCCGCCGGAAGAGCAGGCGAAGCCTGAAGAGCCGCCGAAGCCGGATGCGGAAGCATTGCCGGACAAGGTGCCTACGCCGGTCGTCAAGCCGCAGGTGAAGCCCCCGGAGCAGAAGCCGGCCGAAAAGCCGCCGGAAAAGACACCGGAGCAGCCAAAGGCTGCGGAAGCGCCAACCGACAAGAAGAAGGCCGATAAGAAGCAGGAAGTGGCGAAATCGGCCTCGACGATGAAGAGCGATTTCAATGCCGATGAGATTTCGGCCTTGCTGAACAAGACCGATCCCTCTGCCGGCGGCGCAAAGCGCTCGACGCAGGAGGCATCGCTGGGTGCAAAGAAGAGCAATGGTGGCTCGAAACTCAGCCAGAGCGAACAAGAAGCGTTAAAAAACCTCATATACGGTAACTGGCTTACGACTCCCGGAATGGAGGGTCTTTCCGGCATGGTCGTCACGGCGCATTTCAAGCTCGACAAAGATGGAAACATCATCGGCCAGCCTGAAATCGAGTCGTCCGGCGGAAGCAGCAGCGACTCAACGCGCCGTGCGGTGGAAAGCGCCGCTTATCGTGCTGTGTTGAAATCTGCCCCTTCCTTTCATTCGACACTTCCGATGGACAAGTATGATGCGTGGAACGAGGTCGTCGTGAATTTCGATGTCAGCGATATGGGAATTTAATGCTGATGGACCTGTCCCATGGCAATAAGTCTATTGCAGCCGCCATCATGCTCGGAACGATTCTGGCTTGTGCGCCTGAAGCGTTGGCGCAGCCGGTCGACGCGGCGATCTCTGATAAGTCGGCCGTGGATTTGCAGCACGCAATCGCTTCCTCTTTAAATGTTCCTCCCGGACAGGCGGGGGGCGAGAGAGTCGTGGTTACTATCCACCTGTGGCTCGACAAGACTGGCGCGATCGTTGGTTCGCCCAAGGTAACAGCTTCGGGCGGCACCGAAGCTGCTCGGAAAAGTCTGTCGGCTGCGGCCCTCCGCGCTGTTCGGCGTTCCGCGCCATTCACCATGCTCCCGAAAGAAAAATACGAATCCTGGAGGGAAGTAGTCCTGCACTTCGACTCCAGCGATCCGGCTCCATAAATGCTGAAAGGCTGTTTGGTATGACAAAGTGTTCCTTTTTTCGTGCGGTTCTGGTCGCAGCAGGTCTCATGACCGCTGCCGTCTTCGCGACGCCAGCCAACGCGCTGGTCACCCTTGACCTTCGAAAGGGCAATATCCAGCCGATGCCGATTGCGGTGACCGACTTCCTGCAAGGCGATATGGGCGCTCAGGTCTCGCAGGTGATCGCCGCCGACCTGCAGCGCTCCGGCCTTTTCGCGCCGATCAGCAAGACCGCCTTTATCGAGAAGATCTCCAACCCGGACGCAGCACCTCGCTTCGAAGACTGGAAGGTCATCAATGCTCAGGCGCTGGTGACCGGCCGCGTCACCCAGGAGGCGGATGGCCGACTTCGTGCTGAATTTCGCCTCTGGGACCCTTTCGCCGGCCAGCAGATGACCGGTCAGCAGTTCTACACGCAGCCTGAGAACTGGCGGCGCGTTGCCCATATCATCGCTGACGCGATCTACAAGCAGATCACCGGCGAAGAGGGCTATTTCGATACCCGCGTCGTCTTCGTTTCCGAATCCGGTCCCAAGCAGCAGCGCAAGCGCCAGTTGGCGATCATGGATCAGGACGGCTTCAACGTCCGCATGCTGACCGATGGCAGCGACCTCGTTCTGACGCCGCGCTTCTCGCCGAACCGGCAGGAAGTGACCTACATGTCCTTCGCCAACCAGCAGCCGCGCGTCTATCTGCTGCAGCTCGAAACCGGACAGCGCGAAGTCGTCGGCAATTTCCCGGGCATGACCTTTTCGCCACGCTTCTCTCCCGATGGTCAGAAGGTCATCATGAGCCTTCAGCAGGAAGGCAACTCGAACATCTACACGATGGACCTGCGTTCGCGCACGACGACCCGCCTGACGTCGACGGCAGCGATCGACACCTCGCCCTCCTATTCGCCGGACGGCAACCGCATCGCCTTCGAAAGTGACCGCGGCGGACAGTCGCAGATCTATGTGATGAATGCCGATGGTTCGGGCCAGACGCGTATCTCCTTCGGCGATGGTCGCTACTCCACGCCAGTATGGTCGCCGCGCGGCGATCTGATCGCCTTCACCAAGCAGTCGGGCGGCAAGTTCTCGATTGGCGTCATGAAGCCGGATGGCTCGGGCGAGCGTATCCTGACCACCGGTTTCCACAATGAGGGTCCGACCTGGGCGCCGAATGGCCGCGTCATCATGTTCTTCCGTCAGGCAGCAGGTGCCGGCGGTCCGCAGCTCTATTCGATCGACCTGACAGGCTACAATGAACAGGCCATCAAGACACCGGCCTACGGCTCGGACCCTGCCTGGTCGCCGCTTCTGGAGTAGTGGATGGGAAGAATATCGCCTTCATGTCGCCGCAAAGTCCTGAAAATGGGCGATGCAGGGACAAATCAACGAATCATTAACCATAATCTTTGATGGCCGGTTAACCGAGTGCGGTTACTGTCCGGAAACCCTGATTGAAGTCGCAAGGAGACCCGGCCATGAGCCGAATTCACACCCCGGCAATGAGCCGCATGCAGAATTTCGCCCGCAACCCCGTCATGATCGCGCTTGTCGCCGGCCTTGCTCTCGCAAGCTGCGCCAACAAGAAGAACGTGCCGAACAGCGCCGGCGATCTCGGCCTCGGTGCAGGTGCGGCAACACCGGGCTCCGCCCAGGACTTCACGGTCAATGTCGGCGACCGCATCTTCTTCGACACCGACTCCACGTCGATCCGCGCCGATGCTGCCCAGACGCTCGACCGTCAGGCGCAGTGGCTCGGTCGCTACCCGAACTACCAGATCACGGTCGAAGGCCATGCCGACGAGCGCGGCACGCGCGAATATAACCTCGCTCTCGGCGCTCGCCGCGCTGCAGCTGCCAAGGATTATCTCGCTTCGCGCGGTGTTCCAGCACAGCGCATGAAGACGATCTCCTACGGCAAGGAACGTCCGGTCGCCGTCTGCGACGACATTTCCTGCTGGTCGCAGAACCGCCGTGCCGTCACCGTACTTGGCGGCGCAGGCATGTAATTTCCGGCAAAACCGGGATTTTGACGAGGCGGCCCCTTGCGGGCCGCCTTTCTTTTTGACCACACTTTGGCCAGACTCCGTTGCTTTTTGAGAGCAATTGGAAAAATCTCCTGTCGTGCCATCGGGGCGCGAAGAATCACTGGGACAGGACGATACAAAAATGAAGAAACTAGTCGTGGCAGGCATGCTGTGCCTTGCGGCCGTGACCGGGAGCGAGCGAGCGGCTTATTCCGCTTCGTTCTTCGGCTTGCACATCGGCGGCCAATCTGCGCAACAGAGCCAGCCGGCAGCGCCGGTTGTCAACGTGCAGAGCAGCGGAGCGGAAGTCCGCATTCAGCAGATGGAAGACCAGATGCGGCAGTTGAACGGTCGTATCGAAGAAATGAGCTATCAGCTCCTCCAGATGCAGGAGACGATCCGCAAGCAGCAGGAAGACAATGAATTCCGCTTCCAGCAGCTCGAAAAGACGGGCGGCGGCGCAGGAGCTGGCGGCGGTGCTGCCAAGACGCCGGTGAAGAAGAGTGAAGCAGACGTCGCTCCACCGGCATCAGGCGGTGGCGATGATATCGCCAAGGTCATTCAAGCCCCACAGGGAGCCGAAACGGCTCCCTCCACCAACGCGCCGGCCAATGACGGCCTCGGCCAGCCGCCGCGCGAGCTCGGCTCTATGGATTTCGACCAAAACGGCAATCCCGTTGGCAATAGCATGAACAAGAATGCGACGGTCGGTTCCGCGCCGCTACCGGATGCGGCGGCGCCACAGCAGACTGCTTCGCTCGGCAGCGAGGGTGATCAGTACAGGGCTGCCTATGGCCATGTGCTTTCCGGCGACTACGCTACGGCGGAGCAGGAATTCACGCAGTACATCTCCCGTTATCCGAACAGCTCGCGCGCTGCGGATGCCAATTTCTGGCTCGGCGAGGCGCTTTATTCGCAGGGCAAGTTCAACGAATCGGCCAAGACTTTCCTGAACGCCCATCAAAAATACGGCACGTCCGAAAAGGCGCCCGAGATGCTGCTGAAGCTCGGCATGTCGCTTGCCGCACTCGACAATACCGATACTGCTTGTGCGACCCTGCGCGAAGTCAGCAAGCGGTATCCGAAAGCCTCCCGTGCCGTCATAAACAAGGTCGCGAGCGAACAGAAGCGTCTCGCCTGCTAGGGTCTTCCGGTTTGTTTCCGGAAGATCCGATTTCTCCCGAGGCGGTAATCGACCGTTTCCTCGCTTCGCTGAAGACACCCGCGCGCATTCTTGTCGCGATCTCAGGCGGAAGCGATTCCAGTGGCCTGCTCCTGTTGCTCCATGAAGCGCGGAAGGCCGCATCCGATCTTTCCATTTCCCTTTGTGCTGCGACGGTCGACCATGCGCTGCGCCGCGAATCCGCGGATGAGGCTAGCCGGGTCGCAACTCTCTGCGCATCGATGGGCATTCCGCACCGGACGATGGTCTGGCAGGGGGAGAAGCCGAAAACCGGTATGATGGCGGCTGCACGCGAGGCGCGTTACGGTCTTCTTGCCGAGGCGGCGGAAGTCTTCGATGCTGATCTCATCGTGACAGGACATACGCTGGACGATCAGCGCGAAACGCTGCACATGCGTGGAAAGCGGACAGAGCAGATTTCTACCGGCATCGCGGATGCAGTGCTGTTCGACCGGCATTTCTGGATCCTGCGGCCGCTCCTTTTCTCCACCCGGGCGGATATCCGTCGCTTTCTGACCGCGCGCAGCGTGTCGTGGATCGACGATCCCAGCAACGAAGATGTGAAATACGAGCGTGTGCGGACGCGCCGGCAGCTTTCCGTTGAGGGCGCTGCCGAGAGGGATATCTGTCGTGCTTGGGAAGAGCGTCTGGCTCTTTCTTCTGATGGAGCCGAATGGCTGCATCGCCATTTCAGGCTTCATGGCGGTTTGCTCGGGCAGGTGATGCCTGGCGGGTTGAGGCAGGATCGCAGAGTTCTTGATTATGCACTTGGCCGTTTGACGGCCGTTTTTGGTGGGCAGCCGTTTGTGCCGGGAAGGAAACAGATGGAGCGGCTTCTTGCATTCGCCACAGGTGGCAAGCCGGGGCGAATGACTGTCGGCCGTGTGGTATTCGATTTGCGGCGTGACGGGCTTTATCTGGCACGTGAGAGCCGGGGAATCTTGCCTCTGGTGCTTCGGTCGGGAGAAGCCGGGGTTTGGGATGGAAGATTTGAAGCGAGAAACAGGTCGTCAGAGACCATAGAAATTACGACACGTGCCGGCTCGGTGAATGAGGCAACAATGCGTGACGGGCCTTCCGCGCCCGACTTGGGCTCGCCGGATTTCGATGACAGGCAGGACAAGGGGGATTGGAGCCCGGGTCTTCCCAAGGCGGCGTGGAAACGGGCTGCGGCTTCTGGGCCGGCCATATCCGCAGGGCAAGGGCTTTTATCGCCGGAATTTGCCCGATCCGTCGATTTGACGCCCCATTTTGCAGCTTTCGACCGCTTTTTGACACGATTTGATTTCACCTTTGCCGAGAGGCTTTCGGCAGTTTTCTCAAGGGTGCCCTATGCGGAGCCGCCTTTAAGAAGTATTGACGGAAAAACGATCTGACGGAGTGGATCGCCTTGGCAATGGCTTGGCGCAACCCTATGTTAGAGACCAAATATGACGGCCGCCATGAGGCGACTGTCCAGTGCTGGGGAGTTCAATGAACCCTAACTTACGTAATTTCGCCTTGTGGGCGATCATAGCGCTTCTGCTGATCGCCCTTTTCAGTATGTTCCAGACGGCTCCGGCGCAGACGGGTTCGCGTGAAGTTCCTTATTCGCAGTTCCTGCGTGAGGTCGATGCGGGCCGCGTGAAGGATGTCGTGGTCACCGGTAACAGGCTGACCGGAACATATCTGGAGAATAACAATACCTTCCAGACCTATTCGCCTGTGATCGACGACAATCTGCTCGATCGCCTGCAATCCAAGAATGTCGCTGTCACTGCGCGCCCGGAAACCGATGGTTCCTCCGGCTTCCTGAGCTATCTCGGAACGTTGCTGCCGATGCTCTTGATCCTTGGCGTCTGGCTGTTCTTCATGCGGCAGATGCAGGGCGGTTCTCGCGGCGCGATGGGCTTCGGTAAATCCAAGGCCAAGCTTCTGACCGAGGCGCATGGCCGCGTGACCTTCGATGACGTTGCCGGCGTTGATGAAGCCAAGCAGGACCTGGAAGAGATCGTTGAGTTCCTGCGAGACCCGCAGAAGTTCCAGCGCCTCGGCGGCAAGATCCCGCGCGGCGTGCTGCTTGTCGGCCCTCCGGGTACCGGTAAGACGCTGCTCGCCCGCTCGGTTGCCGGCGAAGCCAACGTGCCATTCTTTACCATTTCCGGTTCGGACTTTGTTGAAATGTTCGTCGGTGTCGGTGCAAGCCGCGTCCGCGACATGTTCGAGCAGGCGAAGAAGAATGCACCCTGCATCATCTTCATCGACGAAATCGACGCCGTCGGCCGCCATCGTGGCGCCGGTCTCGGCGGCGGTAACGATGAACGCGAACAGACGCTGAACCAGCTTCTCGTCGAGATGGACGGTTTCGAAGCCAATGAAGGCATCATCCTGATCGCCGCGACCAACCGTCCCGACGTTCTCGATCCGGCGCTGCTGCGTCCGGGCCGTTTCGACCGCCAGGTCGTCGTTCCGAACCCAGACATCGTCGGTCGCGAACGCATCCTGAAGGTTCATGCCCGCAACGTTCCGCTGGCACCGAACGTTGATCTCAAGGTTCTGGCTCGCGGTACGCCCGGTTTCTCCGGTGCGGACTTGATGAACCTCGTCAACGAAGCCGCCCTGATGGCCGCCCGCCGCAACAAGCGTGTCGTGACTATGCAGGAATTCGAAGACGCCAAGGACAAGATCATGATGGGTGCGGAGCGCCGCTCTTCGGCCATGACCGAAGCGGAAAAGAAGCTCACCGCTTATCACGAGGCCGGTCACGCGATCACCGCGCTGAACGTCGCCGTCGCCGATCCGCTGCACAAGGCAACGATCATTCCACGTGGCCGTGCACTCGGCATGGTCATGCAGCTTCCCGAGGGCGACCGCTACTCGATGAGCTACAAGTGGATGATCTCGCGCCTCTGCATCATGATGGGCGGCCGCGTCGCTGAGGAGCTGACCTTCGGCAAGGAGAACATCACTTCGGGTGCTTCTTCCGACATCGAGCAGGCGACCAAGCTTGCCCGCGCGATGGTCACCCAGTGGGGCTTCTCCGACGAGCTCGGCCAGGTTGCCTATGGCGAGAACCAGCAGGAAGTCTTCCTCGGTCATTCGGTTTCGCAGTCGAAGAACGTCTCCGAAGCGACCGCGCAGAAGATCGACAACGAAGTGCGCCGCCTCATCGACGAGGCCTATACGCAGGCTCGCACGATCCTGACGGAAAAGCATGACGAGTTCGTCGCTCTCGCCGAAGGGCTGCTCGAATACGAGACGCTGACCGGCGAAGAGATCAAGGCTCTGATCCGTGGCGAAAAGCCTGCGCGCGATCTTGGCGATGATTCGCCTCCGAGCCGTGGCTCTGCCGTGCCGAAGGCCGGTGCGCGCCCTGCTTCCAAGGGTGATGAACCCGAGGGTGGGCTGGAACCGCAGCCTCACTGAAATTGAACAGGAATTTGCCTAAAGGGCCGGATTTCCACAGGGAATCCGGCCCTTTTAATATTAGTAACAGGATATAATCAGTTTTCTTGGTAATTTACGTGCCGGTTACGCAGTTTTGTGGCATTCCGCTGACTAAAGACAAGTCTGGATCAAGATCTCGGGCGCAGCACCAATCTTTGAAGCCTGATTCTTGTTTGAGGAATGCCTAAGCTTCTACGGCGCGCGGAAGGCGCAGGAGTGCATATGAAAAGACGCTATTTTGGGACGGACGGCATCCGAGGCCAAGCCAACATCTTCCCTATGACGCCGGATCTTGCGATGCGGGTCGGCATCGCCGCAGGGACGATTTTCCGTAACGGCGCCCACCGTCATCGTGTAGTGATCGGCAAGGACACGCGCCTGTCGGGATATATGCTGGAGAATGCCCTCGTGGCCGGCTTTACCGCGGCAGGCCTGGACGTCTTCCTGCTCGGTCCTATTCCGACACCTGCGGTTGCCATGCTGACGCGCTCGCTGCGCTGCGATATCGGCGTGATGATTTCGGCCTCGCACAATCCGTTCCAAGATAACGGTATCAAGCTTTTCGGTCCTGATGGCTACAAGCTCTCCGATGACATCGAAGCGCAGATCGAGGACCTGCTCGACAAGGATCTATCGGGACAACTTGCCAAGGCTGAGGAAATAGGCCGAGCCAAGCGCGTCGATGGCGATATCTACCGCTATCTCGAGCACGTCAAACGCACCTTGCCGCGCGATGTGACCTTGCAGGGCCTGCGCGTCGCGGTCGACTGCGCCAACGGTGCGGCCTACAAGGTGGCGCCTGCCGTTCTCTGGGAGCTCGGCGCCGACGTGGTGACGATCGGCAACGATCCGAACGGTACCAACATCAACCTGAATTGCGGCTCCACCAGCCCGGTCGCCTTGCAGAAGAAGGTTGATGAGGTGCGCGCCGATATCGGCATTGCGCTCGATGGCGATGCGGACCGCGTCATCATCGTCGATGAAAACGGCTCGATCGTCGATGGCGATCAGCTGATGGCCGTCATCGCCGAAAGCTGGGCAGAGAGCCAGCAGCTGCGCGGCAACGGTATCGTTGCGACTGTCATGTCCAATCTTGGCCTCGAGCGTTTCCTCGAGGACAAGGGCCTCGGCCTTGCCCGTACAAAGGTTGGCGACCGTTACGTCGTCGAGCATATGCGCCAGCACAATTACAATGTCGGCGGCGAGCAGTCCGGCCACATCGTGCTTTCGGATTATGGCACAACAGGTGACGGTCTCGTTGCCGCCCTGCAGATTCTGGCGGCCGTCAAGCGTACCGGTAAAACGGTCAGCGAAATCTGCCGTCGCTTCGAGCCGGTGCCGCAGCTTCTGCGCAATGTCCGCATCACCGGCGGCAAGCCGCTCGAAGACCTGCAGGTGGTCAAGGCGATTGCCGATGCGGAAGCCGAGCTTTCCAAGAATGGCCGCCTCGTCATCCGTCCTTCCGGCACTGAGCCGCTGATCCGCGTCATGGCGGAAGGCGACGACCGGGCGCAGATCGAGCGCATCGTCAACGATCTCATCGGCACGATTTCGAGTGTTCGCAGCGCCGCCTGAAAGCGTCGCAAAAAGGATTGAAAGCCGGCCCTCGCGCCGGCTTTTTTGTTGGCATTTTTAGTGGCGTTGCGCGAGCCAGACCGTGTGATTGCCGCAGGCCGGGTCTTCGGCCTTGTGGGCGACGACTGTAAAGCCGTGTTCGGTGAGCAGGGCGCGATATTCATCCGGGCTGAGGCTGCTGTGATAAAGTGGTTCACCGACGAAGACACCCATAGCTTCGCCATGCGCCGGGCCGCTGGTGAACATCAGCGCTGTTCCCGGCTTCGAATGCGTGCGAAACAGCGGGAACATGCGCCGCTGGTCCTCGAAGGGCAGGTGGAAGAAACTGTCCCAGGCAATCAGCCCATCGAAACTTCTGCCGAGCGACAGGCGGCGCATATCTGTGACTTGCCAATCGGAGTTTGGAAAGCGCGTCCGGCACATGTCGATCAGGCTGGGTGAGGAATCGATGCCGGTCACTGCGTGGCCGTTTTCGATGAAATGACGCGCGAGAGGTTCGCCGGAGCCGCAGCCGATATCGAGGATTGACCCGCCTTGCGGGATCAGTGCGGTGAAGCGATCCAGCCAACTCCGTTCAAAAAGGGTCTTGCCGCGGCTTGTATCCCAGACTTTGGCATGCCGTTCGTAGAGATCGGTAATGGTATCGGCGGCCTGCCTGTTGCTGTTCTGCATACGCTGGCTGATCCTCTGTGGAAAAATCTTGGATTTGTCTTAAGCGGTTCGATCCCGGAGGATCATGTGGGTGATGTGGTTTACCCGTCCTTGCTCACCCGTCGTTCGCAAGCGTGAAAGTTCGCCCGGCCTTTTATTCGTCGTCCTCCCGATTCGGGAAGTCGAGGCGGGCAGATTACTTTTCGAAACATGTTTTGCCGTGAATATTCGCATTACTTCTTATGGTTAAGCAGCTTTTAACGTTTCCGATTCATTATCCATAAAAAGCATATCCGTTTTGGCGGCCTGCAACGCGCCGACGCAACCGACTGGAGTGAATCCATGAAACGAACTTTGTCCGGTATTTTCGCCGCGCTGCTGATCGCGTCGAATGCCTATTCTGCCGATCTTGCTCCGGTCGAACCCATCCCGGAACAGCCGCCCGAAGTCGCCGTCAGCGAATCGACCGGCTGGTATCTGCGCGGTGATGTCGGCTACGCCTTCACCGACCTGCGCGGCGCGAAGTTCTTCCAGGGCAGCAATGCTCTAGAAGCCGATTTCGACGATGCGGACCTTGAAGATGCCTGGACGGTCGGCGGTGGTGTCGGTTACCAGATCAACAGCTATCTGCGCACCGACCTGACCTTCGACTATCTCACCAAGTCCGACTTCCGCGGTTCGACGGTTGGCGGTGGGGCGGCCTTCGGCGCCTGCGTGGTCGCATGTACGTCGAGAGACGTATCGTCGATGACGGCCTACACGCTGCTTGCCAACGCCTATGTCGATCTCGGCACCTACGCCTACTTCACGCCCTATGTCGGCGCTGGTATCGGTGGTTCCTACGTCAAGTGGAAGGACCTCCACAATGTCGCCTGCGCCGATGATGGCAGCGGTTGCGATGATGAAGTCGTCCATGGTGGCCGCGGCGGCTGGCGCTTCAGCTACGCCCTCATGGCCGGCGCCTCGATTGATGTGACATGCAACGTCAAGGCCGATGTCGGCTACCGCTACCTGCATATCGATGGTGGCAACATGTTCGGTTACAACGAAAACGGCGGCCCGGGTCGCGACCGTGGCGTCAATGTCCATGAAGCCCGTGTCGGCGCCCGTTATCTCTTCGGGGGCTGCGCTCAGCCGGTTGCCTACGAACCGCCGGCAATTCCGCTGCAGCAGCCGGTCTACAAGTAAGGCTAGAGTTTCAAGGATTATCGAAAGCCGTCCGAAAGGGCGGCTTTTTCGCTTCAGTGGGCGTTTCTGGCGACCATTGCCAAAATGATTTCGAAAAGTTCGCTCTCAGCCTGCCTGGCAGTGATCTCGCCGGTTGCCGCAGCATAGGAGAGGGTTTCGGCAGCGCCGAGCATTGCCCAAAGGCTGGCTGAAGCGATCGTTCCCGCACCGACGAAGGGGGCGAGCACGGATCTGCACTGGTCCATGAAAACCACCTGACACTTGTGCTTGACCTTTTCCAGCTCCGGAGAACTTGCCAAAGCGGCAATGACGTCAGGAATTTCACGCCCTTGCGTGATAACGCAATCAATATAGGAGGCCGCCATGACCTTGGCCTTGTCGCTCAGTGACGGTCCGCTTTCGCGGAGCGCAGTTTCCATCAGCGCCGTCTGCCGATCGTCGAATTCGCGGTAGAGTTCCGCAAGCAATCCCGGCCGCGTGCCGAAATGATCATAGACGACAGGCTTTGCCACGCCGGCTTGTTCGGCGAGGCGCCCCAGCGTCAGCGCATCCGTTCCTTCCTCCCGGATCAATCGCCACGAGACATCCAGGAGTTGGCGATGGCGTTCTTCTCTCGAAAGCCGGCGACGGGGGCGGGGAAGGGCGTCGGTGTGGTCTTGGTCGGTGCTTGACATCGTAACCTACGAAAAGTAACTTACTAAAGCTAACTTACGAAAAGTATATAAGCGATTGGCTTTGCTCGCAATCGCCGATCGGGAGGTTTCGCCATGCATGCACTCATTGTTCTCGCTCATCCCGATCCCGGCTCTCTCAGTTACGCCATTGCCTTGGGGATTGCCGAGGGCATAGCGGCACTCGATGCCGCCAACTCCTTCGAGATCGCAGACCTGACGGAAGAGGCTTTCGATCCGAGATTCAGCGAAGCCGATATTGCTGCTCATCGCCGGAAAGCCGAGGCGCCGGCCGATGTCGTCTCCGAGCAGGCAAGGATCGATCGCGCCGATGCGCTCGTCCTGGTCTATCCTGTCTACTGGTGGTCCATGCCGGCCTTGATGAAAGGCTGGATCGATCGCGTCTTTGCCAATGGCTGGGCCTATGACGACACGTCAGGCAAGGTTGTGAAAAAGCTTAGGCATCTGCCTGTCCATCTCGTCGGCATCGGCGGTGCGGATGCCCGCACCTACGAGCGGCATGGCTATTTCAGCGCCATCAAGACGCAGATCGATCACGGCATTTTCGACTATTGCGGTGCTCCTGTGGTGACGTCGGAACTGCTTCTCGATTCGGATGCAGGAAATGGTGCTGCGCATATTGAGATGGCGCGCCGCATTGGCAGCGATATCTTCAAAGCAGGCGATCGCGCCGCCAGCGGCGGTTTAACCCGAGATGTGATCGCCGCTGCGGCAAAATAGCCTCCAGAAACGACATCTCCCGCTTGACTATGACGGGCTTCGCCCATAAACACGGCGGCGGGACACTCCTCCCCAACGAGGAGCCATCTATCTGGAAGGGTAGCAATATGGCAAATACCGCAAAGCCGGACGTGCGTCCGCAAAACACTCATTTTTCTTCTGGCCCCTGCGCGAAACGTCCTGGTTGGACGCTCGAAGCTCTTTCCGATGCGGCCCTTGGCCGTTCGCACCGTGCGAAGGTCGGCAAGGCCAAGCTGAAGCAGGCTATTGATCTCACCCGCGAAATTCTGGAAGTGCCTGCGGATTACCGCATCGGCATCGTTCCGGCTTCCGACACCGGCGCCGTCGAAATGGCGCTCTGGTCGCTGCTCGGCGAGCGCGGCGTCGACATGGTAGGCTGGGAGAGCTTCGGCGCCGGCTGGGTTACCGATGTCGTCAAGCAGCTGAAGCTGAAGGACGTTCGCAAGATCGAAGCCGGTTACGGCGAACTTCCTGACCTTTCCACCGTCGATTTCGACCGTGACGTGGTCTTCACCTGGAATGGCACGACTTCTGGCGTCCGCGTTCCGAATGCCGATTTTATCCCTGATGATCGCAAGGGCCTGACGATCTGCGATGCGACGTCCGCCGCTTTCGCACAGAACCTTGATTTCGCCAAGCTCGATGTCGTCACCTTCTCCTGGCAGAAGGTTCTGGGCGGCGAGGGTGCGCATGGCATCCTCATTCTGTCGCCGCGCGCCGTCGAACGCCTCGTTTCCTATCAGCCAGCATGGCCGCTGCCGAAGATTTTCCGCCTGACTTCGGGCGGCAAACTGATCGAAGGCATCTTCCAGGGCGAGACGATCAACACGCCGTCGATGCTTTGCGTCGAGGACTATATCGATGCGCTTCTCTGGGCCAAGCAGATCGGCGGCCTCAAGGCCCTGATCGGTCGCGCCGACGCCAATGCCAAGGCGATTGCCGATTTTGTCGCTGCAAACGACTGGATTGCCAATCTGGCCGTCAAGCCGGAGATCGAATCCAACACTTCGATCTGCCTGAAGATCGTCGACAAGGATGTGGCTGCTCTCGATGCCGATGGCCAGGCGAATTTCGCCAAGGGTCTCGTCGCTCTCCTCGAAAAGGAAGGTGTCGCTTACGACATCGGCGCTTACCGTGACGCTCCGTCCGGCCTGCGCATCTGGGCTGGTGCCACGATCGAGACCGCCGACATGCAGAAACTGATGCCTTGGCTTTCCTGGGCCTTTGAAACCCAGAAAGCAGCGCTTTCCCAGGCTGCTGCCTGACGTGATCGCATCCGGCTCCGCCTGGTGGCGGAGCCCCACATTCCGAATTCATTCATCGCTGAACTCTTTGAAGGAGGCCCTTATGGCACCTCGCGTTCTCGTATCCGACGAACTGTCGGAAACCGCCGTCCAGATCTTCCGTGATCGCGGCGTCGAAGTCGATTTCCAGCCGCAGCTCGGCAAGGACAAGGACAAGCTGTTCGAAGTCATCGGCAACTATGATGGTCTCGCCATCCGTTCCGCCACGAAGGTGACGGAGAAGATCATCGAAGCGGCCAAGAACCTCAAGGTCGTCGGCCGTGCCGGTATCGGCGTCGACAATGTCGATATCCCGGCCGCATCGCGCCGCGGTATCATCGTCATGAACACGCCCTTCGGTAACTCGATCACGACGGCTGAACACGCGATCGCCCTGATGTTTGCGGTTGCTCGCCAGCTTCCGGCTGCCGATACGTCCACGCAGGCCGGCAAGTGGGAAAAGTCGAAGTTCATGGGTGTCGAGATCACCGGCAAGACGCTCGGCGTCATCGGCGCCGGCAATATCGGCTCCATCGTCTGTGCCCGCGCCATCGGCCTGAAGATGCATGTCATCGCCTATGACCCGTTCCTCTCCAAGGAGCGCGCCGAGGAGATGGGCGTCACCAAGGTTGAGCTTGACGAACTGCTCGCCCAGGCCGATTTCATCACGCTGCATGTGCCTATGACCGACAGGACGCGCGGCATCCTGAACAAGGAAGCGCTTGCCAAGACCAAGCCCGGCGTGCGCATCATTAACTGCGCTCGCGGCGGTCTCGTTGATGAGGCAGCGCTTGCAGATGCCATCAAGTCCGGCCATGTCGCCGGTGCCGCCTTTGACGTCTTCGAAGTCGAGCCCGCCAAGGAAAGCCCGCTCTTTGGGCTGCCGAACGTCGTCTGCACGCCGCATCTCGGGGCCTCGACCACCGAAGCGCAGGAAAACGTTGCTCTGCAGGTTGCCGAGCAGATGGCGGACTACCTCGTCAAGGGTGCGGTTTCGAACGCCATCAACATGCCGTCGATTACCGCGGAAGAAGCGCCGATCCTGAAGCCGTTCATCAAGCTCGCCGATGTTCTCGGCGCCTTCGTCGGCCAGGTCACGGAAGAACCGATTAAGGAAATCGAAATCCTTTATGATGGCGTAACGGCCAACATGAACACCCGCGCACTGACTTCGGCGGTTCTCGCCGGTCTGATTCGTTCGCAGGTGGCCGACGTCAACATGGTTTCGGCACCGATCATGATCAAGGAAAAGGGTATTATCCTTTCCGAGGTAAAGCGCGACAAGTCGGGCGTCTTCGACGGCTACATCAAGCTGACGGTGACTACGGAATCCATGACGCGCTCGATTGCCGGCACGGTCTTCTCCGACGGCAAGCCGCGCTTCATCCAGATCAAGGGCATCAACCTCGACGCGGATGTCGGCAGCCACATGATCTACATCGCCAATACCGACGTTCCCGGCATGATCGGCTTCATCGGCACGACGCTTGGTGCTGCCGGCGTCAATATCGCCAACTTCCAGCTCGGCCGCGACAAGCAGGGCGGCGATGCCATTGCTCTGCTCTATGTTGACGCCGCGGTCGACGACGTCGTTCTGGGCAAGCTGACGGCCAATTCCGCGATCCGCCAGGCAAAGCTGCTGGCCTTCAACGTCGACTGAGTTTTCCTCCCAAGGAAAGACATGAAAAACCGGCCCGGTCTCCGTGCCGGTTTTTTTATGGTTCAGCGCATGTCGTTGGCGACCTGCGATCAGTGGCGGGTGGCGTCGGCGTCGTGATGCAGGAAAGTGTCTCTGCTCGCGTCGAAAACCCTGAAGAACTCGTCCCAGGAAATGTTCTCGATAGAACTTTCCTGCCTGCCGAAATCAACCCCGACCAGGCCGCTTTTCATCCGGGCGGGATGGCCACCGCGTGTTTCGATCCATTCCCGGATCTTGTCATGATCTGTCATTGCGGATGTGCCCATCATCGCCTCCCTGCCGATGGGTTGTATTTTCAACGGGAAATAACTCTTTGGAAATGATTTGGTTCCACCTGATAATCGGCACGCGTTCGCGCCTTTGCCTTGACCTACCACTGAAACTTTCAACTGAACCGCGAAATGGCTGATTTGAGAAACTTTCACTGCTTATTTTACGGGCGTGCGCTCAAAGTTTAGGCCTCTTATGATTGTGATTTTATTTAGCTTTCTCGGCTATACCACTTTCAATATTGGTTCCAATTTTGCGTGAATTTCTCGATGGCCTCGTTTCAGACGATATCCGGGCAGTCCGAAGCTCTTGTTGATGATTTCCGTTCGTTATTTACGACGCATCCTTCTCCAATGTGGGTCTACGATCCGGATACGCTCCGCTTCCTGATCGTCAATGATGCGGCGCTCATGCTCTATGGATACAGCGCAGAGGACTATCAGGGCATGACTGTGCTCGATATCCGCCCAGCTGCCGAGCGGGAGCGGATGCTCAGCGCCGTTCATGACCGCACCGATATGGAGAAGGCCGAGCGCTGGACGCATCTGAAGGCCAATGGCGAAGCCATCGAGGTTCTGACCTACGGCCGGGAAGTGCGATTCGAAGGAAGAGCTGCGATCCTGGCGATCGTGCAGGACCGTACCGAGGTGAATGCCGCACAGCGCCAGATCACCGATACACGTTCCCTGCTGGACAGCATCGTCGACAACCTGCCGGTCGGCGTCTTCGTGAAGGATATGGAAGAGGATGGCCGCTACATCCTGCTGAACGAGGCGTGCGGCGAGATCATGGGCTTTCATCCCGGCGACGTGGTTGGACGCGTGGACCGGGACTTCTTCCCCTCTGAGCAGACCGACATCTTTCACGAGCAGGATCACGAGGCGTTCGTCGCCGGTGCGACGATCAGCTTCGAGGAGACAATGGAGCGGGCCGACGGCGGCAAGCGGATCCTTCGCACCGTCAAGCGTGCCCTGCCGGCGCCTGAAGGGAAGGAGCCGCGCTATCTGCTGGGCATCTCTCACGACGTGACGGAAGAGCGCGCAGTGGAGGCGAGGCTTGCGCATCTTGCCATGCATGACTCGCTGACCCGCCTGCCGAACCGCGCCGCCTTCTCCAAACATATCCGCAAGCAGGCCATTACCGCTTCTATCGAAAAGCCGGTGGCACTGCTCTACATCGACGTCGACCACTTCAAGACGATCAATGACAGCAAGGGCCATGCCGCCGGCGATGCGCTTCTCTGCCAGGTGGCGGAGCGTTTGCTGGCGCTTGCCAATGAGGACGATCTCGTGGCGCGTCTCGGCGGCGATGAATTCGCAGTCGTGCTGCAGCTAGCCGAGCCCGACCGGGCAGAGCGTTTTGCTGATCTGCTGCTCAAGTCGCTTGCCAGAGCTTTTGATCTCGATGGCACGCGGGAGCATGTCACCTGCAGCATCGGCATTGCGCTGGCGCCTGTCGATGCCGGCGAGGCCGATGTGCTGATGCGCCATGCCGACCTTGCGCTCTACGCCGCCAAGGAAAGCGGACGCTCGACCTATCGTTTCTATGAGCCGGCGATGCGGCTTGAGGCCGAGCGTCGGCATCATCTGACTGGCGAATTGCGGGATGCGTTGGAACACGGGCAATTCGAGCTTTACTATCAGCCCATCGTGCAGCTCGAAAACGACGGCATCGGTGGTTTCGAGGCGCTGATCCGCTGGCGGCATCCGGTGCGCGGCCTCGTGGCGCCGATGGAATTCATTCCGCTGGCGGAAGAGACAGGGCTCATCATTCCGATCGGTGATTGGGTTTTGCGGGAGGCCTGCCGTGCTGCCGCTTCCTGGCCGGACCATCTGAAAATTGCGGTCAATCTTTCCGTCAGCCAGTTCCGCCACGCGAGCCTGCTTTCCAGCGTTGTTGGCGCGCTTGACGAGGCGGGTTTGCGCCCCGAGCGGCTGGAAATCGAGGTCACGGAATCCGTCTTCCTGGCCGATGTGGCGCAGAGCCTGCCGCTGCTTCGGGCGTTGAAGGAACTCGGCGTGCGCATTGCCATCGACGATTTCGGCACGGGCTATTCGTCGCTCAGCTATCTGCGCGCCTTCACCTTTGACAAGATCAAGCTCGACCGTAGTTTCGTGTCCGGTATCGAGACCGATCCCGGCAATCTGGCCATCGTGCGGGCCGTGGCCGGCATCGGCTCCGGCTTCAATGCGGTTACGCTCGCCGAAGGCATCGAGACCGAGGAGCAGTTGCAAAAGCTGCGGGCCGAAGGGTTTGGCGAGGTGCAGGGCTATCTTCTCGGCAGACCTATGCCGCAGCATGAGGCCGAGGCACTGATCTACGGACACCAGCTCAAGCAGGCATCAGCCTGAGATCATCGCATCGAAAGCATCGGCCGCTTTGCTGCGATAGCGCTCCTCATGGCGCAGCAGGAAGAAGGGACGGGGCAGGGGCGGCACATTCACCTCGGTGAGAAGACCGTTGCGCAGCTTCATGGAAACCACGCTCCGTGACATCAGCGTCGCGCCGATGCCAGCTTCGACGACGCCGACGAGCGGCTCGTTCTCCGGCAGCACCATCGCCACATCAAGCGCATCGATATCGAGGCCGGCCCCTTGCAGAAGGCTTTCGAAGGCGAGGCGGGTGCCGGAGCCCTGTTCGCGCAGGACCCATTGCGTCTGAGGAAAATCGGTCGGGGCGCGTGATTTGCCGTCCGCCCACGGGTGATTGGAAGCAACGACGACGATCATCTCGTCCAGGGCGACCTGCCTTGCCGAAACGCCGCGCCTGTCGCTCGGCCACTCTATGAGGCCTACCTCCACCTCGCCATTGGCAACGGCGTCAGACACTTCAGCAGTGTTGCCGATGCGGATTGCCAGTTCTATGCCCGGATAATTTCGGCGGAACGCGGCAAGCCGCGGCGACAGCCAATAGCCGCCGATCGTCTGACTCGCCATGATCGTGAGCTCTCCATGCATGAGGCCGGAGAGGTCCATCAGGGCGGCCTCCGCCGCCTTTGCGCTGGTCAGTACGGCCTGTGCTTCCTTCAGGAACAGCTGGCCGGTCCGGTTCAGCACGATCGAACGGCCAACCCGGTCGAAGAGGGTGACGCCGTGTCGTGTCTCCAATGCGGTGATTGCGGCGCTGACGGCCGACTGGGTCATGTTCAGGTGAGCTGCCGCCTTCGTGATGTGCTGACGCGCTGCCACCTCTACGAATATTCTGAGCTGCTCCAGTGTCATGTCGCCTCCGTTAATCATTCGATCTTATCGAATGGAATGACAAAGATAAATCGTTGGAGGCGATTATTTGATGCCGATATGAAAGCGGTCAACGAAAGGAACTCGCCATGACCGCGCTGCATCTATCTCCTTCTGTCCCGATTGCTCGCCTGCGGACGCATGCCTTGCGCCACTTCACGCCGAACTGGTTCGCAACGACAATGGGAACCGGCATCCTTGCCGTCTGCTTCGGTCAGTTTCCGGATTTGCCGACAGTCCACGCGGCAGGCGAGATACTGTGGCTCGCGAATATCGGCCTGTTTGCAGTGTTGACCTGCATCCATGCCGGAAAGTGGCTGCTGTATCCCGGCGCTGCACTGAGGGCATTCGACCATCCCGTCGTTTCGATGTTCTTCGGCTGCATTCCGATGGGCCTTGCAACCATCGTCAACGGTTTCTTGATCTTCGGACCGGGCCTTTTCGGTGAGGCAAGCGTCTCTATCGCGGCGGAGCTGTGGTGGTTGGATGCAGCGCTGGCGGTTCTGGCAGGTCTTGCCATTCCACTGGTCATGTTCACGCGGCAGCAGCATGCAATCGAGCATATGAGCGCCGTTTGGCTTTTGCCGATCGTGGCCTCCGAGGTCGCAGCTGCAAGCGGCGGATTGTTGGTGCCGCATCTTGCCGAAGGCGCGCAGCTTCCGGTGCTTTTTGCGAGCTTCGTGCTCTGGTCCTGCTCGTTGCCGCTGGCGCTCGGTATTCTCGTCATCCTCTTCCTGCGCCTGGCTCTGCACAAGCTGCCGCACGCCAGCATGGCAGCGACGAGCTTCCTTGCCCTCGGTCCTGTTGGTACCGGCGCACTCGGCCTTACCCTGTTTTCCGTCAATGGCGGGCAAGCTCTTGCAGCCGGCGGTCTTGGTGCGTTGGCTCCAGCGATTTCAGGTGCGGCTTTGCTCGGTGCTGTCCTGCTGTGGGGCTATGGCCTCTGGTGGCTTGGTCTGGCGGTCGCCATCACCATCAACCACCTGCGGCAGGGCTTGCCTTTCAATCTCGGCTGGTGGGGTTACACCTTCCCGATCGGCGTTTATGCCGTCGCGACGCTGCGGCTTTCCAGTATCTTTCCGTTGCCGGCACTGACAGGGTTTGGAGAGGTTCTGGTCGCAGCCCTTGCCGCGATTTGGGTCGTCGTCGCCATCCGCACGAGCTGCGGCGCCTATAATGGTTCGCTCTTCGTCGATCCCAGCCTGGAGAGCTGATCGTCTGGCGCTTACACAGCTACCTCAATCATTCGTTATTTTGAGAATGCCAGTCAGCATTGCATAATCTCGGTGGGGCTGAAAAAGGAGGATGCACATGAAACGCTACACCCTGTCGATGATTGGTCTGGCGCTCGTGACTGCCATCATTGCCAATCCGGGCATCGCACTTGCCTGCAACAAACTGATCGGCACCTGAGCCGATACGTGCCCACCTCTTATCTGAAGGCGCAGCTTCGGCTGCGTCTTTTTTGATGGCTGTCCCTTTCCCGTGCTGCATCGCAAAGCAGCGCATGCGGTTGATGATGCGCGAGCCGCCCGCGCGCCATCTGGCACGGGCAGCGGAATAGGCCTATCGCGTCGGGGCGTCCACGTCGCCTTCCACCGGTGTCGTGGCGATCTGCGATTGTGCGTCGCCGGAGGCAACGGCTGCCGGCAGGGGCACCTGGCGTTTGCGTTCACGGATCAGGGTTAGCAGGCCCGAGCAGATGATGAGCACAATGCCGAGGGCCATCGGCAGATCGACGCTGTCGTTGAAGAACAGATAGCCGAAGGCGATTGCCCAGATCATCTGGCTATATTGCGGTGTCGCGACCAGTGTCGCCGGGGCGAGACGAGCTGCGGTCATCAGCATGACGTTACCGGCTGCGCCCAGCAGGCCGTAGCTTGCGAGAAACAACCATTGCTGCGGGCTTGGCACAACCAACTGTGAGAGCATGAGAAGGCCGCTGACGATGAGCGTGCCAAGCAGCGAGGCACCATAAAGCGAGAGGCGCTTTTCGGCCGGGCCAAGCTTGCGCAGGATGACGATGGCGATGGCCGCCGAGATCGCGCCGATGGTCGCCGCCAGATGGCCGACGGACAATTCGCGGAAACCCGGCCTCAGAACCACGAGCACCCCGAGGAAGCCGACGATGACGGCAGCCCAGCGCTGCCAGCGTACATCCTCCTTCAGGAAGATCACCGAGAGGATGGTAACGAAGGAAGGCAGCAAAAAGAGAAGGCAGAATGCCTCTGCCATCGGCAGCTTGGTAAAGGTGATGATGGAGGCGATTGCGCCGGTCGCACCGGCAACAAAGCGCACCAGCCAGAGCGGCCGGTTCGTCGTCCTGAAAATGTCCAGCCATGAATCACCTGGCCCCTTGATGAAGGGCAGGGCTGCCAGGCTGAGGATCGCACCCGTAAAGGCGACCTGAAAGGAAGGAACCGTGCCGTGCAGGGCCTTGATGGACGCATCGCTGAATGCAAAGACGGCATAGGCCGCAAATGCGACAAGGACGCCACGAAGCGTGGTGGAGGCGGCTGTCATTTATCCGAATCTTTTAAAAGGTGGGTCATTTCATCTACGTGATGAAATACGGCCTATCAAAGGTCGATTGCGAATAGCTGCAATGCGTGACCCGCGCATGACGCTGCCGGAAAAGCCGGCCCTTGCGCGGAGACGCAATAGTTTCTATATCCGTCGCCCATGCAAGCTGGCGGCCGATCCCGCCGGAACACAGGAAATCCGCCACATTCCGACGTGAGAAAAGGCGGATCGAAACAGCATAGAATTTGGCAGTACCCGTGAACACACTGGATTTTGACAAGAAGCCGGAAGACACCCGTGTCGTCGTCGCCATGTCTGGCGGCGTTGACAGTTCCGTCGTGGCTGGGCTTCTCAAACGCCAGGGATACGATGTGCTGGGCATCACGCTGCAGCTTTACGATCATGGCGCTGCGGTCCACCGTGCCGGCTCGTGCTGTGCGGGCCAGGATATCGACGATGCGCGCCGTGTCTGCGAGACGCTCGGTATTCCGCATTACGTGCTCGACTACGAGAAGCGGTTCCGCGAAACCGTCATCAATCCCTTTGCCGAGAGCTACGTCGCCGGCGAGACGCCAATCCCCTGCGTTGCCTGCAACCAGACGGTCAAGTTCGCCGATCTTCTGGCCACGGCCAAGGAACTCGGCGCCGATGCGCTGGCGACCGGCCATTATATCCGCTCGCGTCCAAATCCATCGTCCTGCAATCCCGGTCGCCGCGCGCTTTATCGCCCTGCTGATGCCGACCGCGACCAGAGCTATTTCCTCTTCGCCACGACGCAGGAGCAGATCGACTATCTGCGCTTCCCGCTCGGCGGTCTGCCGAAGTCGGAAACCCGCCGACTGGCCGAAGAGATGGGCCTCGTCGTCGCCAAGAAGGCCGACAGCCAGGACATCTGTTTCGTGCCGCAGGGCAAATATTCCGACATCATCACCAAGCTGAAGCCGAATTCGGCCTTGGCCGGTGATATCGTTCATCTCGATGGCCGCATCCTCGGCCAGCACGAAGGCATCCTGCATTACACGATCGGCCAGCGCCGCGGCATCGGCATTGCCACCGGCGAACCGCTCTACGTCGTCTTTCTCGACGCCCGTTCGCGCCGCGTCATCGTCGGTCCGAAGGAGGCGCTGGAAACGCACCGCGTCTATCTGCGCGACGTCAACTGGCTGGGCGACGAGACGCTTCAGGTCGCAGCGTCAGGCGAAGGTTTTGCCTGCTACGCCAAAGTGCGTTCCACCCGTGCGCCGGCGCCTGCCGTGCTGCACATCGATGCAAGCGGTGTCTATGTCGACCTGACGGTCGGCGAGGCGGGCATCGCGCCCGGTCAGGCCTGCGCGCTCTATTCGGCACCCGGCGATGACGCCCGCGTCTTCGGTGGCGGCTTCATCGAACGTTCTGAGCGTGAGCCTGATGCAGAAGCCTCGTTGAAGGCGCTGCTTTCCAACTACGCGATGGCCTGAAACGGCGAAAAACGGCACTGCGGAAAGCCTACCGTTTTTCTCCATCATGTGCTTGACACAAAGCGGAAGCGCACCTTATAAGCCGCACATCCCACGGACCGGAAGCGCTTCGCGAACGGTATCGTTTGACCAGTGGCGGAGTAGCTCAGTAGGTCAGAGCAGAGGAATCATAATCCTTGTGTCGGGGGTTCAAATCCCTCCTCCGCTACCACTCGTCCCCAAGATCAAAACTATCAGTGCGCGCTGGCCGTGGAGCCGCTATAATTTTGACCGAAGACGCATCGTTACCTGGGGATTCACAATGAAATATGCTGTTGTCGCAATGCTTCTGCTGGCTGCCGGCTGCAGCACGACGACGGAAGACCAGCCGATCCCTGGCAGCCTGACCTATGGCGGCAAGGTTATCCATTCGCCTTACAAGCCTGGCACGGTGATCAAACATACATTCCTTGGCGATTTCGGCTCGCGGCAGTTCGAACGGTATGTGGTGCAGCCCGACGGTACGCTCAAGCTTGCCTCTCGTATCGAAAGCGAGGATTTCCTCTGGAATTGAGCGCGGCCTCAAGATTGACCTGCATCAAGGCGCGGGATTACCATTGCTGTTGAATTCCTTCTTCATTTGAATTCAGCCAGCAGAACGGATCTCCCATGTACAATCGCATATTGCTGCCCACTGACGGTTCGGAACTTGCCGGTCGGGGTGTCGATCATGGTCTTGCGCTTGCCAAGGCGCTCAACCTTCCCGTGACCGTTATCAGCGTCATCGTGCCGCTGACCGGTTTTGCGCTGCAAGGGATCGTGCAGGCTGAGGCGATGGACAGCTATAATGAGGGTCGCCGGAAGGAGATCGAGGATCTGGAAAAGATCATCGGGGAAAAAGCGAAGAGCGCCGGTGTTGTCGCCGACTTCGTCAGCAAGGTGCATCTTTCGCCGGCAGTCGCCATATTGGAAACGGCAGCAGAGCGGGGCTGCGGCCTGATCGTTATTTCCTCGCATGGCCGCCGTGGGATCTCGCGGCTCATGCTCGGCAGCCAGACGTCCGAGGTCCTTTCCGAGGCGGCTATCCCGGTCCTGGTGGTAAAGTAGGCGACCTAGTTTTCCGTCAGGGCGGCGAGGGACGCCGTGCGCTCGGCGGTGTGATCTGCCGTCTTGGTGGACACCGCTCCGCTTTTCTCGTGGCCGTCCTCGGCTTCGTCAGGGCTACCCGCCGCCGGCGTCATGTAGAAGGCCAGCATTTCCTCCAGGCGGGAGGTGGTGAGGCTGGTGGCGAAACCCTTCATGGCTTTCCTCGGCGGCGTTTCCAGTTGTGAAATTTCATAGCCTACGTTCAGGCCGGTCCGGAACAAGGGCCGCGAGGTTGTCACCAACTTTCGAAGATCGGCACTTAGTCGTGGATAAGTTCCAGGCAGAACTCGATAAAGGCGTTGACCTTGGCCGGTACATGGTGCCGGGAAGGGTGGACGGCATAGAGGGGGAAAGTTTCGCCCGGCCAGCCTGGATAGAGCTCTACAAGGCGTCCGTCGGCAAGCAGGTCCTTGACGCTGAGGGCAAGCACCTGGGCGATGCCGGCGCCGGCAAGGCAGGCATCGAGCATGGTGCCGGGGTCGCTCATCAGAAGCGGTCCACGGGCGTCGAGCGGCACGATCTTCTTGCCCCTGTGCAGTTCCCATTCGAAAGTCTGGCCTGTCAGCGGATCGCGGAACTGGATGCAGGAGTGGTTAGCGATTTCGGCAGGCGTCCTCGGCGCGCCGTGCTCGGCGAGATAGGCAGGGGTGGCGACCGTGAGGACGCGGGTTTCCATCAGCTTGCGGGCGATGCGCGACGAGTTCGGCTGCTGGCCGAAGCGGATGGCGATATCAATGCCGTCGGCGACGAGATCACTCATCAGGTCGCGGGTTATCAATTCGAGTTCCAGTGCCGGATAGCGGGTCATGAACTGCTTCAGATGCGGCGCCAGCACCATGCGGGAAAAGATCGGATCGACATCGACGCGCAGGCGGCCGCGCACGGTCAGAGACGCACCTGATGCGAGCGTCGCGGCCTCCTCTATGCCATCGAGATGCGGAGCGACCTGTTCGTAGAAACGGGCGCCTTCGTCCGTCAGCCGTACCGAGCGGGTGGTGCGGTCGAGCAGGCGCACGCCGACACGGGCCTCCAGTCTCGATATGGCGCGGCTGACGCCGGAGGCTGAAAGGCCGAGCGCATCGGCTGCCCTGACGAAGCTGCCGCTTTCGACCACTGCGGCAAGCGTGCTGACACCGGAAAGCAGGCGGCCGTCGAATGCCATGGATCACTCCCGATTTGATGTCATTGATGATGTTAGGGAAGTGCGGCCTAGTCAACAACGTCGGCACCTTATCGCTGCCCGTATGGATCCAAAAACCGGTTCGATGGAACATCTTCCCGCTAATTTGGTTTCTACCGCACAGATTGGAGGATCAAGCGATGACCCAATATGGTGACGACAAGAACCGAATCGTGGATGAGAATACCGGCATGCCACTCGGGCAGGCATCCTATAAAGAGGAGAAAGTGCTGGCCGATGAGCGGCGTAGCGTCTCGCTCTGGGGTGTGCTCGCAGCCGGCATTCTGGTCATTCTGATCGCTGCGGCGAGCTTTGCCATCTGGCCGGGCACGACCACAGAACCGGCTTCGACCGCATCCACAACGCCCAATGCGATCACCGGGCAGCCTTCGGGTGCCGGTACTTTAGACAACAATCCGGCGACCGGCTCCATCAAGCCGCTGGAACCGACAGATCGCAACCCGACGCCTGACGGCAGCAGGCCGACGGGCACGACCGCAACAAGCGGCACGCAAAACGGCCAGTAACTTCGCACTACGGCTGGGGAAGGGCCGCGCGGCTTCCGCGCGGCCCTTTTCATATCAGGCTACCCTCGCCTCAGGCTGCGGGCCATTTCCAGTTGCGCACATCCGGCATGTCCTCGCCATATTCACGGACATAGGCGTGATGCTCGATGAGCTTGGCTCTCAGGCTTTCGAGCACCTCGGGCACTTTCTCCTTCAGGCCCGGAACGCGCTCGATCGCCTCGATGGCGAGGTGGAAGCGGTCGAGCTCGTTAAGCACGGTCATGTCGAAGGGCGTGGTCGTCGTGCCCTCTTCGATGAAGCCGCGCACATGGATGTTGCGGTGGTTGGTGCGCTTATAGGTCAGCCGGTGGATGAGGTAGGGATAGCCGTGATAGGCGAAGATCACCGGCCTGTCCTTCGTGAAGATCGCGTCGAAGGCCTCGTCCGTCAGGCCATGCGGATGCTGATCCTGTGATTGCAGGGCGAGAAGGTCGACCACGTTGACAGTGCGGATCTTCAGCTCCGGAATATGCCGATGCAGCAGATCGACGGCAGCGAGCGTCTCCATGGTCGGCACGTCACCAGCGCAGGCCATGACGACATCGGGCGCCACCGTATCGTCCTCATAGCTTGCCCAGTTCCAAATGCCGATACCGGTCTCGCAATGTTTCACCGCCTCGTCCATGGTCAGCCATTGCGGCTCCGGCTGCTTGCCGGCGACGATGACATTGATGCGGTCGTAGGTCTTCAGGCAATGATCGCCGACCCAGAGGAGGGTGTTGGCGTCCGGCGGCAGGTAGATGCGGACGATATCGGCCTTCTTGTTGGCGACGAGATCGACGAAGCCGGGATCCTGATGCGAGAAGCCGTTATGGTCCTGCCGCCAGACATGCGAGGTCAAGAGATAGTTGAGCGAGGAGATCGGCTTCCTCCACTCCAGTTCGCGGGTGACCTTCAGCCACTTGGCGTGCTGGTTGAACATGGAATCGATGATGTGGATGAAGGCCTCGTAGCAGGAAAACAGGCCATGCCTGCCCGTCAGCAGGTAGCCTTCCAGCCATCCCTGGCAAAGATGTTCGCTCAGCACCTCCATGACGCGGCCGTCGCTGGCGAGGCTCACGTCATAGGGTTCGATCTTCTCCATCCAGACGCGATCGGTGACTTCAAAGACGCTGCCGAGACGGTTCGATTCCGTTTCGTCGGGGCCGAAAATGCGAAAGTTCGCGTTGGCGTCGTTGAGCTTCAGCGTATCGCGCAGGTAATGGCCGAGGATTTCGGTGGATTGCACCATCTCAGCCCCCCGTTTTTCCACCTTTACCTCATAGGTGCGGATATCAGGCGCGATCAGCTCCTTGCGTAGCAGACCGCCATTGGCGTGCGGATTGGCACCCATGCGGCGTTTGCCTGAGGGCGCCAGCGCCCGCAGTTCCGGCTTCAGCGTGCCCGACGCATCGAAGAGGTCTTCGGGATCGTAACCGCGCATCCAGTCTTCGAGGATTTTCCGGTGTCCGTCGTTCTCCCGGCAATTGGAAACCGGCACCTGATGGGCGCGCCAGAAACCTTCGACCTTTTTTCCATCCACTTCTTTCGGGCCAGTCCAGCCCTTGGGGCTGCGCAGCACGATCATCGGCCAGCGCGGGCAGGCCTGTGGCGCCGTGCCGTCGCGGGCCTCCTTCTGAATTGCTCGAATGCGGTCGAAGATCTTGTCGAAGGCAGCGGCCATCTGCTGATGCATCTTTGCCGGCTCATGGCCTTCGACGAAGAAGGGCTCATAGCCGTAGCCTTCGAACAAATGCATCAGATCTTCGTCGCTCGCCCGACCGAGGATGGTTGGATTGGCGATCTTGTAGCCGTTGAGATGCAGGATCGGCAGGACGGCGCCGTCGCGGGCGGGGTTGAGGAACTTGTTGGAATGCCAGCTTGCCGCCAGCGGGCCGGTCTCGGCTTCGCCATCGCCGATGACGCAGGCGACGATCAGATCGGGATTATCGAAGGCTGCGCCATAAGCATGGACGAGCGCATAGCCGAGTTCACCGCCCTCATGGATGGAGCCGGGCGTTTCCGGCGCCGCATGGCTCGGGATGCCGCCGGGGAAGGAGAACTGGCGGAAGAGCTTGCGCATGCCGTCCTCGGTCTCGGCGATATCGGGATAGATCTCGCTGTAAATGCCTTCGAGATAGGTATTGGCGACCATGCCCGGTCCACCATGGCCGGGGCCGCACATATAGATGATGTCGAGATCGCGGGCGCGGATGATGCGGTTCAGATGCGCGTAGATGAAGTTGAGGCCGGGCGTGGTGCCCCAGTGACCGAGCAGGCGGGGCTTGATATGTTCCGGTTTTAGCGGCTGGCGCAGGAGAGGATTGGATAGGAGATAGATCTGGCCGACCGAGAGATAGTTGGCTGCCCGCCAGTAGCGGTCGATGAGTGTGAGTTCGGCGTCGGAAATAACTGCTGGAGTCGAGACATGCTTTTCCACGGATTTCTCCCGTTAAACTTGTTCAACGTCAATTCTAGCTGATGGCGCAGGCATGCATTTGATCTGGATCATCAGGAACGAAGAATAGAGAGCGCTTCCTGCGCGATGACCTGTTCCTCGTCGGTCGCAATGACATGCGCCGTTATGCGGCTTGCGGGTGTCGTGATTGTGAAGCCGTCGGCGGCGTTCGCCTTTTCATCGACGGCAAGGCCGAGCCAGCTCAAGCGCTGGAGGACTGCTGCGCGGATCTGCGGCTGATGCTCGCCGATGCCGGCCGTGAATACGATGGCGTCGAGCCCGCCGAGCGTCACCGACATGCGACCGATCTCGCCTGCGATGCGCAATGTGAAGAGGTCGAGCGCCTCCTGGGCTTCTGCGCGGCTATCCTCGAGAAGATCGCGGGTATCGGCATTGATGCCGGAGACGCCGAGCAGGCCGGAGCGATGGTAGAGTAGATCTTCCACCTGATCGGCGGACTGCTTCTTTTGCTGCAGCAGATGCAGGATCACGCCGGGATCGAGCCAGCCGGGCCTTGTGGCCATGGGAATGCCGTCGAGCGTGGAAAAGCCCATGCTGCAATCGCGACTGATGCCGTTTGCCAGAGCGCAGAGGCTTGCGCCGCTACCGAGATGGGCGGCGACGATTTTCGTTTTATTCGACAGCCGGCGGTTCACCTCCCCTGAGATGAATTTGTAGGAAAGGCCATGAAAGCCGTAGCGCTTGATACCCTCCTCATGAAGCGCGCGGGGAATGGCGAAGCGGCGGACGAGATCGGCCTGCGTGGCATGAAAGGCGGTATCGAAGGAAGCCGTCTGGGCAAGCTGTGGCTTCAGATGCTTCAGGGCGCGGATGAAGCGAAGCGCCTGCGGCTGGTGAAGGGGGGCGAGCGGCGTGAGCGCGTCGACCGCCGCGATTGCGGCGTCATCAAGCGCGGTTGCCGCGGTAAAACGGTCGCCGCCATGGACGACGCGGTGGCCTGCAGCGCGGACGTCGCCGATATCGAAATGCTCCGAGAGCAGTTTGAACGTTTCGTCGATGACGGCGTGCAAATCGTCGGTAAGCTCCGCCTTCAGCGGCGTATCAAATGTCTGCGGACCCTCCGCCAGCTTGAAGGTGAGCGGTTTGGAGCGGAAGTCGATCACGCCCTTGCCGATGCGGCGCACCTTTGCATCCTCGATTGCGAAGATGCCGATCTTGACCGTCGACGAGCCGGCATTGAAGGTCAGGAGAAGGTCGTTCGACGGCATTTGCTTGTTGCTCCCCGGCAAGCGTGACGATGACGAACTTAGCGTCATCGTGCCCGGGGGGAAGTCTCTTGCGCCCCGGCAGGCAATTTTTGGTTGCCGATTTCGGTCCCGGTCCGGGATGGCACGCGAATGGCCGCGTCATGAGAGCTTCACGCTAGGGATTTATTAACAAACGGCAATTTTGCAAATGGAACAAGGAACTATGCCATGGCCGACATTGCCCCCAGCCATAGCGACGCTTCCCATCCGCTGCATCATTCGAACTCCGCCGGCAAATGGTTCCTGCCGGTGTTCGGGCTCGTTGTGGTCTGCGGTCTCGGATATGTCGGCTATGCCCTCGCCCGTGATTTGACCGCCGCAGTTGCCGTTCCCTGGCTGCTTCTCGGCCTTGCGCTGCTGATCGCGCTCGGCTTCGAGTTCGTCAACGGTTTCCACGATACGGCCAATGCCGTGGCGACCGTTATCTACACGCGCTCCATGCCGGCGGAATTTGCCGTCATCTGGTCGGGCTTCTTCAATTTTCTTGGCGTCTTGACGTCGACGGGCGCCGTTGCCTTCGGCATCCTGGCCTTGTTGCCGGTCGAGCTCATCCTGCAGGTCGGCTCCGGCTCGGGCCTGGCCATGGTCTTCGCTCTTTTGATCGCTGCGATCGTCTGGAACCTTGGTACCTGGTATCTCGGCCTGCCGTCATCGAGCTCGCATACGCTGGTCGGCTCGATCATCGGTGTCGGCCTCGCCAACCAGTTCCTGGCGCCGGCAGGTTCCGCCACCAGCGGTGTGGACTGGTCGCAGGCAACCAACATTGGCCTGTCGCTCCTGATCTCGCCAATCATCGGTTTCGGCCTTTCGGCCATCCTGCTCGTCGTTATGAAGTTCCTGGTGCGCAAACCCGAGCTCTATCAGGAGCCGAAGGGCAACCAACCGCCGCCGTTGTGGATCCGCGCCATCCTGATCTTCACCTGCACGGGCGTCAGCTTCGCCCACGGCTCGAATGACGGCCAGAAGGGCATGGGTCTCATCATGCTCATTTTGATCGGTCTCGTGCCGACCGCCTTCGCGCTGAACCGCACGCCTGACGTCAACTATCTCGAAGCCTACAAGTCGGCTTCGGCGCAGGTGGAAACCGCACTCGGCAAATATGTAAAGCCGGGCGTGACCGTTACCGACTACAAGGCTGAAGTCGGCAATGCCGTCAAGAACAAGGTCTGGACGGATGCGACCACCCCGGCGCTGCAGCAATATATCCATCAGACGAGCGCCGAAGTCGCCGCTTTCCCGACACTGGAAGCCGTTCCGACCAATCTTGTCGGCAACGTCCGCAACGACATCTACCTGATCGGCGAGGCGCTGAAGCTCATCGACAAGAAGAAGCTGCTGCTGATGGACGACAGTGATCTCAAGGCCGTCACCGGCTATCATGCGGCGGTGGACAACGCGACGAAGTTCATTCCGTTGTGGGTGAAGGTCGCCGTTGCGCTGGCGCTCGGCCTCGGCACGATGGTCGGCTGGAAGCGCATCGTCGTCACCGTCGGCGAGAAGATCGGCAAAACGCACCTGACCTACGGCCAGGGTGCCGCCGCGGAAGTCGTTGCCATGGTGACGATCGCCTCGGCCGACCATCTCGGCCTGCCGGTTTCGACCACGCACGTGCTGTCATCAGGTGTGGCGGGCACGATGGCTGCGAACGGCTCGGGCCTGCAATGGTCCACCGTGCGCAACATGCTCATGGCCTGGGTGCTGACGCTGCCGGCCTCGATCGCGATCGCCTTCCTGCTGTTCGTGATCCTGCGGCAAGTCTTCTGAGGTTTGTCAGGCAATAGAGGCCAGACTGGTATTCTGACTTTCGACGAAGATGCCCGCCTCCGCGGCGGGCATCGCCTTGCCGAAGAGATAGCCCTGACCGATGTCGCAGCCAAGCTGCAGCAGATAGGCGAGCTGGGCGTGCTCCTCGACGCCTTCAGCCGTCGTCTTGATGTTGAGGCTTCTTCCGAGAGCGAGCATCGCGCGGACGATCTTTTCCTGCTTCTCGTCCTCCCGGCAGGTGGCGATGAAACTCTTGTCGATCTTGATTTTGTCGAAGCGATAACGGGCGAGCTGAGCAAGGCTCGAATAGCCCGTGCCGAAATCATCGAGCGCGATCTGTACGCCCGCCTTATGCAACTCATCGAGAATATGGGCTGCGATCGCCGGGTCCTGGACCAGCGCGTTTTCGGTGATTTCAACTTCCAGCCGCCTGGCGGGCAGGCGGCTTGCGGCGAGCACTTTGAAGATGCGCGAGGGAAGGAGTTTATCCTCCATCTGCACGGGCGACACGTTGAAGGAAAGCCTTACATCGTCAGGCCAGGCGAGGGCATCGCTGCAGGCCTGGGTGAGAAGGTTTTCGAACAGTTCGGTGATCATGCCGGTTTCTTCGGCGATGCCGATGAAGACCGGAGGCGGAATATTCATGCCGTCTTCGTCGGTCCATCGGGCCAGTGCCTCGAAGCCGCAGAGCCTGCCGCTCCTGAGATCGATCAGCGGCTGATAGTAGGTCTTGATCGCCTTGTTCTGAATGGCGCCGCGCAGCTTGGTCTCGAGCGATGCGCGTTCCGTCACCTTGTCCTGCATGGACGGTTCGAAAATCAGTTGATGATTGGGTCCGCGCGATTTCGCCTCGTACATGGCAAGGTCGGCGCGGTGAGCGGCATCCTCCAGCGGCTCTGCGCCTTCGCTCCAGCGGTCGTAGCCCACGCTTGCGCCGACCTCGACGGCAAAGCCGTCGATCAGGATGGGGCGGGTGACCGCCTGGATGAGCACTTTGGCAAACCATTCCTCCCGCGCCGCGGTCATGCCGAGGGCGATGATGATGAATTCATCTCCGCCGAAACGATAGACGCAATCGGCATTGCCCAACGCGCAGATGCGCTTGGCCACTTCCACCAGCAGAACGTCGCCGCCCTTGTGGCCGACGAGGTCGTTGACTTTCTTGAAGCCGTCGAGATCGACGGAGAAGATCGTGACGTTGCTCTTTGCCTCTTCGGGGATATTGCCCCCCTTATCGGCGGGCTTGGGCAGGATTTTGCGTTCGAAGGCGTAGCGGTTCGGAAGCTTGGTCAGATGGTCGTGGGTGGCCGTCCAGTCGGCGCGCGCCTGGGCGGCGTCGCGAAGCAGCATCTCCTTGCGAAGGTCGGCAATGCGCAACACGGAATAGATGAAACTCATCGCGCCGGCGATGCCGAGGGCCAGCACGAACTTATCGGCGCCGTAGTTCTCGAAGCGGCTCATGAAGGAAACGAGCCAGCTATCGACATCCAGCAGGGTGGCTGAAATCCACAGCGCTGCACCGAGCGCCATGATCGACAGACATTGCCTTCCCGCCCTGCTTCTGAAGAATTCCGGCATGAGCTTCTCCATCTCCACTCGCGGCGGAAATATCATGAAAGTCTGAAATGTTTATTGAAACCTGAAGGCGAATTGTGGGAGATCATGCCACGCATTCGGTAGCACATTCATCGGAAACGATCACGCCTTTCGTACTGCGCAGCTTTTCCACATGGTGTGCGGAAAACCGAATTTTGCCGGCGATTTGAAACCTTTGGTCGCTTGCCGCTTTATGCTTTCGCAACGGATGCAGGCAGATGTCTCTCCGATTGTACGGCTGTGTTTGGAGCTGAAAGTTGACTACGCCCGGTCGTCCTGAAGCGGAACCAATGTTGCGCTCAAGCCGTTTTCCGGGACCATTCACGAGAGAGGACAATCTCATGCAACTTGTCGGCACCCAGGTCATCCCCGCCTATGGCGACAAAGGCGGTTTTACGGTCGAGTTTGTGGGCGACGGTGGTGAAGTCGTCTCCGTGCAGATCAAGAATGATCGCGGCCAGCAATTGAGCCGGCTGAATGCGGTGGAAAAGGCGAAGGAAGTGATGAGTCGCTTTGCCACGGCGCCAATCCGCGACGACGATAACAAGCAACCAGCCGCGTCAAGGAATGCTCGTTCGCGAGGTGACGAAGAGGCGATGGAAGAACAACTGGACGAGGGACTGGAAGGCACTTTCCCAGCCAGCGACCCGGTCTCGATCACCAACACCGCAATACCCAAGGGCAGCAAACACTGATCCACCCTTTCATGGGCACCGTGCCGGAAAGCGTTCTGCGATCACCGGCTTGATCGCAGGCGTTTTGGGTCACCGGTGCTCCTACTGACCCTCGGTCTGTTCTTCGCGGTCATCCACATTCCGCGATAGATCGGCAAAGAGAAAGGCGAGCAGCCGTAGCACGCTCGCCTTTGACGTGCTCTGACAGTTCAGGCGACGTTGATCAGCAATGGCAAGCTGATCATGACGCCGACGAGAACGGCGACAACAGTTGCGACACGCACGATGCGAATACGCCGCGTACGCTCCCCACTCCAGTCATAGGTCATTTTTCGTCTCCTCGGGGAAGGACGTAGAGCCCGGGATTCCGGGTTCAATATGTATGACTATGTTTGCTTGTGTAAGGCTGGACTAATTTACGAGGACTAATCAGAAACGCAGCGACCAGCGGCGGCCGTCATGGGTCATGCGCACTATCCCAAGTGGCTGGACATCGATGGTCCAGAAGGCGGTCGGCGGTGCTTTCAGCACATTCAGGATCGCGGCGCGGATGACGGCTGCGTGAGTGACCGCGATGATATGGCCGCCGAGCGGCATCTCCTCGTTCATCCAGCCGGCGATGCGTTTGCCAAGCTGTCGCAGGCTCTCACCCTCATGCGGGGTCGCTTCGGGATCGGACATCCAGAGCGCAAGATTTTCAGGCTCTTCGGCGTGGAGACTGACCAGTGGTTTGCCGACCCAGCGGCCATAGTCGCAATCCCTGAGCGACGGGGCAACGGTCGCGTCGAAGCCCAGCATTTCGGCGGTCTGTCGGGCGCGTAGGGCCGGGCTTGTGAAAACCCTGTCCGCCCGTCCCGGCGCCGGCAGCGTGGTATCGCTCAGCACCTTTTCCTCCAGCGGTTCGTCCGCCGGAAAGGAGGCGGTGCGATTTGCCGCCGTGGCACCGTGATTTATCCATGTGAGGCGGGTGGTCACGTTACTTGGCGCCCTCCAGAGATAGGGCGGGATGGCCGCCGCCCGCTTACGAAGTTTCGTTGACAGTTTCTTTGACGAGCAGATATAAACGTGACGTTGCGGGTTTGGAAGCCGGTGAAAGTCCGGCGCGGTCGCGCCACTGTGACCAGCGTGTCGAAAATCTTCGCGTTGGAAGTCAGACCTAACTGCACGCAAGATTCTCGACTGAACGCGTCATTCCAGGAGGAATACATGTCTGACACCACTTTTGCGCCCGTCGCAGCACCCGCACCGATTCCGCTTGGCCAGATCCTGCCCTGGGCGATCTTCGGTGGCCTGCTGATGCTTTTTACCATCTATTTCGTCGGCACCGAAGAAGGCGCGATGGCGCTCTTCAACGGCATGTATGTGCATGAATTTGTGCATGACGCCCGCCACCTCCTCGGCTTCCCCTGCCACTAAGGCGCGCCGCGATCTTCCAGATCTGCTCAATACGTTTTAGTTTTAGTTTTTGCATGTCGTCATCGCAAAACCGCTGAACGCTTTTGTGCGACGTGCTTTAGGGGAGTGTCTCACATGGTTGGAAATCTTCTGCTTCGCGGCATGATCGCGGGCGTGATTGCTGGCATCCTGGTTTTTGCCTTTGCGCGCTTCTTCGGCGAACCGCTCGTCGATGCGGCCATCGCTTTCGAAGAGGCGGCGGCGCGGGCTGCCGGCGAGGTCGCCGAGCCTGAAATCGTCAGCCGCGCCACCCAGGCGGGGCCTGGGCTCTTTATCGGCGTCATGGGCTATAGCGTTGCCGTTGGCGGGCTGTTTGCGCTTGTCTTCGCCTTCGTGCATGGCCGTTTCAGCAGCCTTTCGGCACGCGGCACCTCGGCCGTTATCGCAGTCGCCGCTTTCGTCGCCATCGTCATCGTTCCGGCTATCAAATATCCGGCCAATCCGCCGGCTGTCGGCAACTCGGATACGATCGGCGTGCGCACAGAGCTGTTCTTCCTGATGATTGTCGTTTCGATTGCTTCGCTGATCGCGGCCGTCGCAATTGCCCGCAGCCTGACGGCGCGCTACGGCTTATGGAATGCGGCGATCATTGCGGGTGTTCTCTTCGTCGTCTTCATCGGTCTAGTGGAATATCTGCTGCCGCCGATCAATGAAGTGCCGGAGAATTTCTCGGCGATGGTGCTATGGCGCTTCCGCACGACCACGCTCGGCATGCATATGATCCTCTGGTTGGTGCTCGGTCTCGCTTTCGGCGCGCTGGCGGAGAAGCGCCTCGGGGCGAAGAGCGGGTTGCGCCCGGCCTATCGATAAGGAGCGGGAGAGGGGGCTTGCCGCTCCCTCTTTCCTGGCGAAGCCTGTCGACCCTTGGACTGCTGCGTCGGGACGTCGGACGTATTATGAAAAACGGATTCAATATCCTTTGTTTCGGCCTTGCCCTGCTGATCGCGGGTAGTGCATCCGCGCATGGAAGCGGTGGGGGCGAGGGCAGCCGTGCAGGCCTGCCGGTGCCCGAAATATCTCACGGGGAAATGGCTGTGATTGCCGACTATCGCGGTCGCATCATGGATCTTGCGGCAGGCGCGGTCGATACGAACGAGCCTTTCCGGCGTGTGCTGAACTATGCCGAAATCCAGTATTCCTACTGTCTCTGGGGCCGGATACCCGGCAGCGTGACGGATGAGCAAAGCCCGTTCAACGAATGCGCCCATGCCTATCTCGCCGCGACCAAGGCGGTGCTGCTCGCCATGCGCGACATGCCGCAGGAGGCCATGGCGGCCGGTGAAATCGCATCGGCTGTCGATGTCGATATGGTCAGGCGGGGGCTCTCGCTGGTGACCTGCCGGTTCAGTGGTGAGGGTTTCAACACCGCCGATGTCGTGCGCCCGCGCTGGAGCGAAATTCCGCTGCATCCAGCGAGCATGGCCTCGCTTACCGGCTTTGCAGCGATTCTCGCCGCAGGGTTCTTTGTTCTCAGGCGGCTTGTTCGGATTCAGTCCTCGGAATAGCGCTGCTCGCGCCACGGATCACCATACATATGGTAGCCGTTCTTTTCCCAGAAGCCGGCCTTGTCGGCCGGCAGCAGATCGATGCGGCGCAGCCATTTGGCGCTTTTCCAGAAATAGAGATGCGGTACGACAAGGCGCATCGGCCCGCCATGATCGCGGGTGAGCGGCAGGCCCTCCCACGCGGTAGCGAGAATGGCGTCTTCGGCGGCGAAATCGGAAAGCGGCAGATTGGTCGTGTAGCCGTCATAGCTTGTCAGCATGACGTAACCGGCTTCCGCTTTCGGCATGGCGAGATCAAGCAGGTCGCGGGTCGAAACACCCTTCCACTTGTTGTCGTAGCGCGACCACGTCGTCACGCAATGAATGTCGCTGACCATGGCGCTCTGTTCCAGCGCCTGAAAAGCTGCCCAATTGAGATCCAACGGTATTTCGACGAGGCCTCGAACTTCCAGCTTCCAGCTGTCGATAGAAATGATCGGCTGCTGGCCGAGGTCGAGCACCGGCCAGTTCTTCACAAGATGCTGGCCCGGTGGCAGGCGCTCGGTTTCCGGGCGGCTGATGCGGCCGGTCAGGAACTTTCCTTCGGTGGCCCAGCGGCGTTTGGACGTCGTGAGTTTGCTGTCTTCGGGGATCTCGTCGTTGCTCATCGCGGTCTCCTTGCGGTGCAGCAATCAGACATCCGCGCCTGACAGGTGTCAAGTTTCGGCGCCTCTTGGAAATCTCCATCGCGCTCATTACACTTGAAGCCGTCGGGTTATGCCTCCACGGGGAGCGGAGGCGGAAAGGGAGGAGCGAGACTCTGTCTTCGCGCTATCGTGTCATTGCGGCGCTCTGCGCCGCACCCTTGCTTATTTTCGCTTTCTTCTATTACGGGAGTGCGGTCGCCACGCGCGCCTATATGGGCGAGGCCTCGGCTCAGGCCGGCACGGCGCTGAGACTCGCCGTCTCGGCGCTCAGCGGCCATCTCAGCCGCTATGAGGCGCTGCCGGCGCTGATTGCCGATCATGACGATATCAAGGAACTGGTGAGCCGGCCGGATGATCGCTCGCTTCGGGATGGCGCCAATCTCTACCTTAAGGAAATCAACGGGCTGCTGAAATCGTCCGACATCTACGTCGTGCAGCCCGATGGTGAGACGATCGCCGCCAGCAATTTTGACGGTCCCGGCAGTTTCGTCGGCGAGAACTTCAGCTACCGCCCCTATTTCCAGGAGGCCATTGCCGGGCATCATGCCCGCTTCTATGCGCTCGGCACGACTTCGCTGAAGCGCGGTTATTATTTCTCCTCGCCAATCTGGGTGGATGGAGAGATCCGCGGTGTCATCGTCTTTAAGGTCGATATCGATGTAATCGAATCCTCGTGGAGCGGCGGCGAATACCGCATCTTCGTCTCCGATCCCGAAGGCATCATCTTCATGTCCGACAGTCCCGACTGGCTCTACGGGGCTGTTCTGCCGCTGAGTTCGGATCGGATGGCGCGCACCGAGGCATCGCGACGTTATGCCAATGCGAAGCTCGTCGAACTGCCGGTCATCCGCCATCGCTTCGAAGATCATGACCTGATGACGCTCGCCGGCGATCGCGGGCAAAGCGAGTATCTCGTGCTCTCGCACTACATGCCGGCCGAGGACTGGACGGTAAACGTGCTGATGGACACGAGCTCCATCCGGGCACAGGCCCGTACCGCGCTGGTCGTCGTCTTCCTCATTCTCTGCATTGCCGCTCTGACATTTGCCATTCTTCGGCAACGACGCATGCGGCTTGCCGAGCGTCTGCAGCTGCAGGCCGAAGCACAAAACGAGCTGGAGCGGCGGGTTGATGAGCGTACGGCCGATCTTGCCCGCGTCAACAGCCGCATCGAGGAGGAGATTGCCGAGCGGCGCCTCACCGAGCAGCAGCTGCGCCAGACACAGGCCGATCTCATCCAGGCGGGCAAGCTTGCCGGTCTCGGTCAGATGTCGGCAGCACTTTCGCATGAGTTCAACCAGCCGCTTGCCGCCGCCAAGACCTATACGGACAGCGCCTCTGTCCTGCTGGAGCGCGGCCGTACGGCCGATGCGCAGGACAACATCCAGCGCATCGGCGGACTGATCGATCGCATGGCTTCCATCAGTCGGCACCTGCGCAATTTCGCGCGCAAGCCCAATGAGAAGCTCGGTCCTGTGCCGCTCGACGAGGCGATCCGCGATACGCTGGAGATTATCGCCTGGCGGCTCAAGGCTGCGGATGCTGATCTCCGGCTGCATCTTGGGGTGCGGCCACCGGTGGTCAAGGCGGGCTCGGTGCGACTGCAGCAAGTGCTGGTCAATGTGATCTCGAATGCGGCTGATGCCGTCGAGGGGCTGGAGGACCGGTGCATCGAGGTTTCGGCGTCGCAAGAGGCCGGCAGGGTAATCCTGACCGTGCGTGATCATGGGCCTGGTGTGCCGGCGGCGATTGCCGAGCGCATCTTCGATCCTTTCTTCACCACCAAAGGGGTGGGCAAGGGGCTCGGCCTTGGGCTCTCCATCTCCTATAACATCATCAAGGATTTCGGCGGCAGCCTGACCGTTTCCAACCATCCGGAGGGTGGAGCTGTGTTCCGTATCGAGCTTTCCGCGGCGGCTGGCATGATGCCGGAGGCGGCGGAATGAACGAACAAAAGATATTGCTCGTCGATGACGAAGAGGAACTGCGCCGCTCGACGGCGCAGGCGCTGGAACTCGCCGGCTTCAGCGTCGAGACTTTTTCGAACGCCGATCATGTGCTGGAACTGATCGGCTACAGTTTTCCCGGTGTTGTCGTCACCGATATCCGTATGCCGGGCATGGACGGCATGACGTTGATGCAGAAGATCCGTGAACTCGATACGGAAGTGCCGGTCATTCTTGTCACCGGCCACGGCGATGTGCAGCTTGCAGTGAAGGCGATGCGCGAGGGCGCCTATGACTTCATCGAGAAGCCGTTCACGCCGCAGATGCTTGCCGGCGTCATCCGTCGCGCCATGGAACGGCGTAGCCTCGTTCTGGAGAACCGGCTGCTGAAGGCGGTAGCCGGCAAGCGCGACGATATCGAGGCGCGCCTGCCGGGACGAACGCAGATCATGGTCGACCTGCGCTATCGCATCCGTGCGATCGGGGCGAGCGATGCTGATACGCTTGTGGTCGGTGATACCGGTGCCGGCAAGGAAGTGGTGGCGCGGGCGCTGCACGATATCAGCGCGCGGGCAAGTCGGCCTTTCATCGCCATCAATTGCGCAGCACTTCCGGCAAATCTGATCGAGAGCGAGCTTTTCGGGCATGAGGCCGGCGCTTTTCCTGGGGCCGTGCGGCCGCGTTACGGCAAGTTCGAGCATGGGCGGGGCGGCACCATCCTGCTCGACGAGATCGGCTCCATGCCGTTTGATCTGCAAGCGAAGTTCCTGCGGGTGCTGCAGGAGAGAACGATTTCTCGCCTCGGATCGAACGAGACCGTGCCGCTCGACGTGCGGTTCATCGCGACGAGCAAGGTCGATCTGGAGGCGGAGATGGCGGCGGGCCGCTTCCGTGCTGATCTCCTCTATCGGCTGAACGTCGCAACGCTGCACGTGCCGTCGTTGTCGCAGCGGCGGGCAGATATTCCGCTGCTTTTTCTGCAGTTGGTGCGGGAGGCCGCCGCCCGCTACGGCCGCGACGACATGGCAGTACCGGCGGAGGTGATATCCGACGTCGCCCAGCGCGATTGGCCCGGCAATGTGCGCGAATTGAGGAACGCGGCCGACCGTCTGGTTCTGGGCCTCGACAATGGCGGGCGACAGGCCGAGGAGGCGACCGGGCTTGCGGAACGCGTCGCCGACTTCGAACGAGGGGTCATTGCCAGCGCATTGGTGGCGCATGGCGGCAGCCTCAAGCCGGTCTATGAATCGCTCGGCATTTCCCGGAAGACGCTTTATGAGAAGATGCAGAAATACGGGCTCGACAAGCGCATGCTGATCACGGAAAACTAGCATATCTGCGAAATGCGCATCCAATCCGGCTTCAGGGACAGGCGGAATGACCAAGAAGCGCATCATGGCCCTGACACCCGAACTGGTCAGGCTTTGCTATCGGGACGAGCCTAGAGGTGAGCCCGACCCCAGATGGACGCCTCTTGCTGACACGGACTATCAGCAGATCTCCGAGCAATTGACCGCCAAGGCCGTCGGCGACGATCTGTGGGTTTTTGCCTATGGCTCGCTGATATGGAATCCGGCATTCGAGGCGGAGGAGAGCAGACGGATGACGGCCTATGGTTGGCATCGCTCCTTCTGCATGGAATTGCTGAACTGGCGGGGAACGCGGTCGCAGCCAGGACTGATGATGGCGCTCGAACGTGGCGGTGCATGCCAGGGCATCGCTTATCGCTTGTCGACAGGCGATCGACGAGCACAGATCGAGCGTCTTCTGCGCCGGGAGGTCAGTGACCGCGAAAGTCTTCCCTTTTTGCAGTGGCTACCCCTCAAAGGGGCTGATGGGTCTATTGAAGCACTGAGCTTCTGGGTTGGACCGATCGGCACGGGGATATTGCTTCGCCAGCCGCTCGAAGCTGTGGCCGCAATCATTGCCCGTGCCTGTGGCCACGCGGGTTCCTGCGCTGAATATCTCTACAATACGGTGGCCCATCTCGAGCAGTATGGGATACGCGACCGCAATCTCTGGCGTTTGCAGCAGCTGGTGGCGAACGAGATTCACCGCCTGCATCCGGATAAGACCGTTCCGACACGCTTCTGATCGCGCGTTTTTACGCAGGATGTTTTATATCTTGACAGGCAACCAAATGGTTGCCTATAAAAATTACAATAGGCAACCAAATGGTTCCGTATTTAATATGAATGAAGATGTGGTTTTTCGAGCTCTGTCGGATGGCAGCCGGCGACGCCTGCTGGATCGCCTGCATGCGCGCAACGGCCAGACGCTCGGCGAATTGTGTGAAGGACTGGAGATGACGCGTCAGGCGGTGACGAAGCATCTCGGCATTCTCGAAGAAGCGAACCTCGTTTCCACGCGCCGGCAGGGGCGCGAAAAGCTGCATTACATCAATCCGGTTCCGATCAACGAGATCGCGGACCGGTGGATCAGCAAATTCGAGCGCCGTGCATTAGAGGCGCTCTCCGATCTCAAGAAGAGCCTCGAAGGCAGCAAAGACGAATGAATCGTTCCACCTGCCGGCGAGGGTGTGACCAAGTCTTGGCCAAAAGGGAGTATCATCATGGCTGGCAGCGCATTCAACTACGTCACCTATATCCGCACCACGCCGGAACAGCTCTGGTCGGCGCTTACGACGACGGAATTCATGAAGAAATTCTGGCTCGGGGTGCAGTTCGAAACCGATTGGAAAGTCGGCTCTGCCTGGCAGATGCGCTATTCCGACGGAACCGTTACCGATACAGGCGAAATCCTCGAATTCGATCCGCCCAGGCGGCTTGTCCTGAAGTGGCATAATGAGTTCAGGCCGGAGCTCAAGGCCGAAGGGTTTTCCCAGTGTGTGATAGAGCTTGAGCCGGTCGGCGAGGCCGTCAAGCTGACGCTGGCGCATTCAATGCCGATAGAAGGTTCCAAGTTCATTGGCGCTGTCTCCGGCGGGTGGCCGCAAATTCTCTCCAACCTCAAATCGCTGCTGGAAACGGGTGAGGTTGTTCTGCCGCCCAACCGGTGAAGGACAAGCGATGGGTGGATTTCCACCCATCGCTTTAACCATTTGTTTCCAAATCGACCCATGCTGCGGCGCACTCTCGCAAAATCGTCATTCCTCTCCTCGCGTCGCGATTGCGGCTGTCAGTCCCTGGCCTGCAAATGGGCCATCCAAGCCGGTGCGGAGGATGCGCCGGCGGGACGACCCATTTTCATCAGGGAGGAAAACGATGAAAATCCTGAAGGCCATGCTCGGCGTGACCGCCGCCGCTGCCGTTTCGCTGCTCGCCCATGCCGCTTCGGCTCAGACCTATCCCGAACGCACCATCACCATGGTCGTGCCTTTCGCCGCCGGCGGCCCGACTGATACCGTCGCGCGCCTCGTCGCGGAATCCATGTCGAAGGATCTCGGCCAGCAGATCGTCGTCGAAAATGTTGGCGGTGCCGGCGGCACGCTCGGCGCCGGCCGTGTTGCTGATGCCGATCCGGATGGCTACACCATTCTGCTGCACCATATCGGCATGGCGACCAGCGCTACGCTTTACCGAAAGCTCGCTTATGACACGCTGAACGCCTTCGACTATGTCGGTCTCGTCACCGATGTTCCGATGACGATCGTTGCCCGCAAGGATTTTGAGCCGACCGATCTCAACGGCCTGGTCGAATATGTGAAGGCTAACAAGGACAAGGTCACCGTTGCCAATGCCGGTATCGGCGCCGCATCCCACCTTTGCGGCATGATGTTCATGAGCGCTATCCAGACGCCGCTGACGACCGTTCCCTACAAGGGAACCGGCCCGGCTATGACCGACCTTCTCGGCGGCCAGGTCGATATCATGTGCGACCAGACGACCAATACGACAAAGCAGATCAAGGGCGGTACGATCAAGGCCTATGCCGTGACATCGTCGGCCCGCCTCGATGTGCTCAAGGACATTCCGACGGCGGTCGAAGCCGGCCTGCCGGGCTTCGAAGTCGGTATCTGGCACGGCATTTATACACCTAAGGGCACGCCGGCCGAAATCAATGAGCGCTTGTCGAAGTCGCTGCAGGTCGCACTAAAGGACCCGAATGTCGGCGCCCGCTTTGCCGAACTCGGCACCGCTCCTTCGTCAGACGCTGATGCGACGCCGGCGGCGCTGAAGGCGAAGCTCGCGAGCGAAATCACCCGCTGGAAGTCCGTCATCGAAGCAGCCGGCGAATACGCGGACTGAGCCTGACTGCCGCATGTGCACCCTCCTCCCGGCCGGGAGGAGGGTGTTTGCGCAGCCTCGTATCCGTCGCGACGCTTCATCTCCAACCCCAGGAGACATCATGAAATCCCTCAGTTTCGATACCACCAATGTCATCTGCGGCGCCTTGCTTGCCGCGACCGGCGCCTTCTTTGGCTATCAGTCGCTCAACCTCGACCTCGGTACGGCCTTTCGCATGGGGCCTGGTTATTTTCCGCTTGTCCTGTCGGGCATCCTCGTGCTGCTCGGCATCATCATTCTCGTGCAGGCGGTGCGGGTTCAGGGTGAGCCGATCGAACCGTTCGCCTGGCGCGGCATGCTCTTCATCCTGCCGGCGCCGGTCTTCTTCGGGCTGACGGTCCGCGGGCTCGGTTTTGCTCCGGCAATCTTCCTGACGGCCTTCATCGCTTGTTTTGCATCCAGTCGCATGAATGTGCTGTTCGCGCTGGTTCTCTCGCTGCTGCTGACGGTCTTTTCGGTTGGGGTCTTCAGCTACGCACTTGGGCTGCCGTTCGAACGTTTTGGCCCCTGGGTCCGGTTCTAGGAGGCGGGTATGGAACTCTTCAGCAATCTCGCACTCGGTTTCTATACGGCGGCAAGCCCGGAAAACCTGTTCTTCTGCCTTATCGGCGTGCTGCTCGGCACGCTGATCGGCGTGCTGCCCGGTATTGGTGCCACGGCAACGATCGCCATGCTGCTGCCGATCACCTTCCAGCTCGAGCCTGTTTCCTCGCTCATCATGCTCGCCGGCATCTATTACGGCGCGCAGTATGGCGGCTCGACGACGGCAATCCTCATCAACATGCCGGGTGAATCTTCCTCGGCCGTGACAGCCATCGACGGCTATCAGATGGCGCGCAAGGGCAGGGCGGGTGCTGCGCTCGCGATTGCCGCGCTTGGCTCTTTCTTCGCTGGCACGGTCTCGACCTTCCTCGTGGCTGTCTTCGCGCCGCCACTGACGGCGATTGCACTGCAATTCGGTTCGGCCGAATATTTCTCGCTGATGATCGTCGGCCTCGTATCCTCGATCGCGCTGGCACATGGCTCGGTCGTCAAGGCGCTGGCGATGGTGGCGCTTGGACTGCTGCTCGGCCTTGTGGGCACGGATATCTATACCGGCACGCCGCGCTTCACGCTCGGCATCCGCGAATATGCCGACGGATTGAATTTCGTGGCGCTTGCTGTCGGCGTCTTCGGCATCGCGGAAATCCTGCGCAATCTGGAAGGCGAGAAGACGCGCACAGTGTTGATGGCAAAAGTCTCGGGGCTGTTGCCGTCGAAGGAGGAATTCAGGCAGATGATCGCGCCAATCATTCGCGGCACTGTCATCGGCTCGGCGCTCGGCATCCTGCCGGGCGGCGGCGCGATCCTCGCCTCCTTCGCTTCCTATACGGTGGAAAAACGCGTCTCCAAGAAGCCGGAGGAATTCGGTCATGGTGCAGTTGCCGGCGTTGCAGGGCCGGAATCGGCCAACAATGCCGGTGCGCAGACCTCGTTCATTCCGCTGCTAACGCTCGGCATTCCTGCAAACCCGGTTATGGCGCTGATGGTCGGCGCGATGATCATCCAGGGCATCGTACCGGGTCCGAACGTGGCGACGGAACAGCCGGCGCTCTTCTGGGGCATCATCGCCTCCATGTGGATAGGCAATCTGATGCTCGTCATCCTCAACCTGCCGCTGATCGGCCTGTGGGTGAAGCTGCTGACAGTGCCATACTACGTGCTCTTCCCCGTCATCATGGCCTTCTGCTCGATCGGGGTCTACAGCGTCAATTCCAACGTCTATGACCTCTATGCCGTCGCCTTCTTCGGCCTCATCGGCTACGTGTTGGCGAAACTGCGCTGCGAGCCGGCACCGCTGCTGCTCGGCTTCGTGCTCGGGCCGTTGCTGGAGGAGAACCTGCGGCGGGCCATGATCCTGTCGCGCGGCGATGCGACGACTTTCGTCACGCGGCCGATCAGCGCCATCCTGCTGACGATCGCCGTGGCGGTGCTGATCATCGTCTTCCTGCCGAGCGTCAAGCGCAAGCGCGAGGAGGTCTTCGTCGAAGAGGCGTAAGGGCTTGCGCTTGCGGCCTGTTTGTTGAAAAAAGAACGATCTGATGCGGGCGCCGTCGGGCGCCCGTTTCGCTTTACAGGATATCCAGGCTCATGAGCATTCCCGCCCGGATCAGCAACGATCTGCCTTTTCTTACCAATCTTCGCCGTGATCTGCATGCCCATCCCGAACTCGGCTTCGAGGAGGAGCGCACCAGCGACATCGTTGCCAAGCTTCTGGATGAGGCGGGTATCCAGGTGCACCGCGGCCTTGGCGGTACTGGTGTCGTCGGAACGCTGCAGATCGGCAATGGTACGCGCAGGATCGGGCTGAGGGCAGATATGGACGCGCTCGCGATGCCGGAAACGGCGGATCGTCCTTACAAGTCGACTGTGCCGGGCAAGATGCATGCTTGCGGCCATGACGGGCATACGACGATGTTGCTCGGCGCGGCGCGGTATCTGGCTGAAACGCGCGGTTTTTCCGGCACCGTGCATTTCATCTTCCAGCCGGCCGAAGAGGGCCGTGGCGGTGCGAAGCGCATGGTGGAGGAGGGGCTGTTCGAGCAGTTTCCCTGCGATGCCGTTTATGGGCTGCACAATATGCCCGGGCTTGCCGTGGATGAGATCGCGGTTGTCGGGGGGCCGCAGCTTGCTTCTTCGGATAGCTGGCGGATCACCTTCCGGGGTGTTGGGACGCATGGCGCAAAGCCGCATCTTGGCCGCGATCCCATCACAGCTGCCGCCACTTTCCTTTCGTCTCTGCAGACGATCGTCGGGCGTGTCGTCGATCCCCTTCAGCCGGCAGTCGTCAGTGCCTGTTCACTCCAGGCAGGCAATCCGAAGGCATTGAACGTCATCCCCGATATCGTCGAGATCGGCGGAACGGCGCGGGCCTATTCGCCTGAAGTGCGCGGCCAGCTTGAGGCCGAAATCGGCCGTCTGGCACAGGGAACCGCCGCCATGTTCGGCATTTCGGTAGATTATGAATTCGAACGCCGCATTCCGTCCGTCGTCAATGACGCGGATGCGACTATGCGGGCGCTGGGCGCCGCACAGGCGGTGTTCGGTGAAAGGGCGCGTACGAGCTTTCCGCCGTCGACCGCCGGCGACGATTTCGCCTTCTTCGGGCAAAATGCGCCCGGCTGTTATGTCTGGCTCGGCAACGGCCCGGCTGTCGATGGAGCACTGCATCATAATACAGCCTACGACTTCAATGATGAGGCGCTCGGATATGGAGCGGCCTATTGGGTGGCGTTGGTGGAGCGGGAGCTCAAGGCTGAGGCGTAAGCCGCCTCAAAACGTTTCCAGTATGGGGCTTTCCAGCACCTTGCCGGTGATGACGTCGGCAATGCCGCGGTCGGTCTGGTGTGGGCCGATATTGCAGGCAAGTGTCGCGCCGAAACAGGCTTTGAAGACCAGATAGGGCGGTTTCCAGTCGACGATCTTTTCCATTGCCTTGCGGATGGCAGCAAAGCCGTCGGCGGTTTCCTGCAGGGATGCATCCGAGACGAGGCCGGAGAGTGGCAGGGGCAATAGGGCTTCGATGCGCCCGTCCTTTGCCACGGCCATGCCGCCGCCGGCTTCGATGACGGCATTGGCGGCAAGCGCCATGTCACTGATATTTCCTCCGAACGCAGTGAGGTTGTGGCTGTCATGTGAAACGGTGGTGCAGAAGGCGCCGCGCCACTCACCCCAGCCGGTCAGGAAGCCGATGCGCGGCTTGCCATCCGCCAGTCCGTGGCGATGTGCAACCGCTATCATGGCGCTGCCAGCCGGCGGTACGACGAAGCCGTCGCGGACATCCGCTTCCGTTTCTCCCCACTGGGTAAAGCGCGGACGGTCGATTGTTGCCAGGCGCACCTTTGTGCCGTTGGCGGGAATGCGGAAATCGTCTTCGGCAAGCGGTGCGAGCTTGACCGATTGCATGAGCGGCCCGGCGTCGAACGACGGAAGCCGATCCTTGATCATGCCCTTTTCGGCGATTAGGCGGCCGTTGGCGATGACGGCGCGGGTTTTGAATTCATTCATGTCCTCGAACAGCACGAGATCGGCGCGGCGACCGGGCGCGATGAGCCCGAGGTCGGAGCGCTTCAGGCGTTGTGCAGCGTTGAAGGTCGCGGCGCGCAACGCCCATTCGGGGCGCATGCCGTAGCGCACGAGGCGGCGCACGACATCGTCGAGGCCGCCATTCTGATAAAGCTCATCAGGGAAGACATCATCCGTGCAGAGCGTGACAGTCGGCGGAAGGTGGCCGATGCCGTTCAATGCATCGACAAATTCCTTCAGCAGATGATCGTGCGAGCCGCGCAACTCGATCGTCATTCCGGCCGCCAGCTTCTGCAGCAGATCGGCGCCCGAGGTAAGCTCGTGATCGGAGGTGATGCCAGCGGCCATGAAGGTGTTGAGATCAGCACCCTCCAGCCCGCGGGCATGGCCGCAGACAAGCTTGCCGGAGGCGAGGCCCGCATTGACGATATCAGTCATGCGCGGATCGCCATCAATGACGCCACGCATGTTCATCACTTCCGCCACGCCACCGATCGCCGATGAGCGCAGCAGCTCGGCGATGACACTCGCGTCGAAATCCGCACCAGCGAGTTCCAGGCCGGGGGCGGAGGGAACACAGGAAGGGGCAAGCAGGATCATGCGTAGCGGCAGATTGCGCGAGGCTTCGATTGCCCAGCGTACGCCGTCGAGACCATGGACATTGCCGAATTCATGCGGATCCCAGACGATCGTCGTCACGCCACGCGGCAATACGGCTTCAGCATATTCTGCCGGGGTGACCATCGAGCTTTCGATATGCATGTGCGTATCAATCAGCCCGGGAGAGACAATGCTGCCGGATGCGTCGATTACCTTGGCAGCGTCTGTGCGGCTCGCCGATGCGTGAACACTCGCAATCATCGCGCCAACGAGGCCGATATCGGCCTCGCGGATCAGGCCTGTGACGGCATCGAGAATGCGGCCGCCGGTCACAAGCACATCGAAGGGAGCATCGCCGCGGGCGGCGGCAACAGCGCGGGCGCGTAAGGCGGGCTCGTTGAGATCGGCGGGTTCCTGGCGCGGAGTTGCAGTCATTTGCGGGCCTCGTTGACCAGGGCGGCGAGAATGATGACACGCGCCATGTCGGCATCGATGTCGGCGGCGAACTGTGCATTGAACGTTGCGTGAGTGGCGCGGGTTTCAACGACCGTGCGCCCGCGCGTATGCTGCCCCTGCAATTCCACGTCGATGCGAGCAGGGCGGAAGCTCACCACTTGCGGAGCGACGAAGGCGACGGCAGCCGAAGGATCATAGATCGCCATGGCGGGACGACCGCGGCTGGTGCCAATGCGGATATAGCCGGCAAACATGTCGGCGATCAGCTCGGCATTGGCGCCGCCGGCAGCGCGGACTGGATCGGCATCCTCAGGCTTTGCAAGAACCTTGCGGCAGAGATCGAGATCGACCATGCGGAGTGGCAGATCGTGGGCGATGACGATCGCCAGCGCTTCCGGGTCAGCGAGTGCGTTGAATTCTGCGGAGGCCGTATGGTTGCCGGAGGTGACACCGCCGCCCATCCAGACGAGTTCGGTGATGCGGGCGGCAAGATCGGGCCGGGCGAGTGCGAGTGCGGCGATGTTCGTCAGCGGTCCAAGCGCCAGAATGCGGTGCGGGCCTTCCAGTTCCAGCCAACGGCAAAGCGCGACGAAGGCATCGCTATCCGGCAGGATCGGGGCCGGCGGCAGATGTCTACCGGTCGTCGGAATGCCGCTTTCGCCGAGGATCGCCTGGGCAGTCTCCAGCTTGCCGAGGACGGGCATGTCGCGGCCGGTATGGATCGGAAATTTCCAGCCGAAGGCCTTGGCAGCGCCCGCCGCATTGGTGCGCACCTGCGGCAGCGGTGCATTGCCGAAAACCAGCGAGACGCCCTCGATGTCGAGTTCTGCGTTCGTCACCACCATGATGGCGGCGATATCGTCGAACCCCATGTCTGTGTCGATCCAGACGCCCATGATTTCACCCGAAACGCTTGAGGCTTGCGGAAATTGCGACCGGCAGGTCGAAGGCGATCGTACTGCCGAGTTCGTGTTGCGGCAGGGCGGCGTCGACTTCCGCCTTGATAGGGCCAAGCGCGCTGTCCAGCAGGTATTCGCGGCTGTTGCCGGCGAAAGACGTGCCGCGCACGGTGCCCTGGAAAGGGCCAGAACCAAGGACCACCGCACGCGGCCGCCAGGCCAGGCCCGCCGCACCGTCAGGCGATGCGGCGGAAAGCGCGACAGGGCCGTTCGGCGTCGCAAGCTTTCCGTCCTTCAGCGCAAAGATGTTTTCGAAACCGACGAAATCGGCGACGAAGGAAGAAACAGGCTTGTTGTAGATGTCCTCGGGCGTGCCGATCTGCTCGATGCCGCCGTTCAGCATGACGATGATACGATCGGCAAGGGCAAGGGCTTCCGCCTGATCGTGGGTGACGAAGATCATCGTCACGCCTGTTTCCTTCTGGACGCGCTGCAGTTCGGCACGCATTTCAAGGCGAAGGCGGGCGTCGAGGTTGGAAAGCGGCTCGTCGAGCAACAGCACTTTCGGCTCCATGACCATGGAGCGGGCGAGTGCTACGCGCTGCTGCTGGCCGCCCGAGAGCTCGCCCGGCTTGCGGCCAGAAAACTTCACAAGGCCGACGGACTTCAGGCCGGCATTGACCTTGCCATCCAGATCCTGGCCGCGAAGGCCCTTCAGGCGTAGGCCGAAGGCGACGTTTTCATAGACGGTCAGATGCGGGAAAAGCGCGTAGGACTGGAAGACGAGGCCGACCGCGCGTTTGTTGGCGGAGACGCGGGTGATTTCGGCACCATCGAGATTGATGCGGCCGGAAGCAGGGTTCAGCAGACCGGCAATGGCGCGCATGGTCGTCGTCTTACCGCAGCCGGAGGGGCCGAGAAGGGCTACCAGCTCGCCTTTGGCAATCGACAGGTCAAGGTCCTTCACCGCGACCGTATCGCCATAGGCTAGCGTCAGCTTGTCGAGTTGAAGGTAGGCATCAGACATAGCGAGAGAATCCCAGGAAGCGTTCGGCGAGGAAGACGATGCCGATCGAAAGGAAGGCGAGCAGCGCCGAGAGCGCGGCAACGGATGGGTCGTAGGTGGTCTCCATGTAGCCCAGCATGTCGATCGGCAGCGTGCGCACGCCGGGGCCGGAGAGGAAGAGCGAGACCGGCACCTGGTTGAAGCTGGTGACGAAACCGAGGATGAAGGCGGCGAGAATGCCGCCGCGGATATTCGGCATGACCACGCGGAAGAAGGCGCCGAGCCGCGAGGAGCCGAGCAGGACCGCGGCTTCTTCGATGTCCGAGCGCAGGTTGCCGAGGCTTGCGGACACGACGCGCACCGCATAGGGCAGAACCAGCGCCGTATGGGCGAAGAAGAGCGCCAGCGTGATGTTGAAGCCGAAGGGCACGACGAGATAGCGCAGCAGTGCCAGGCCGACGATGATGCCGGGCACGATGATCGGCAGCGAGACGATTGTTCTCACCGTCTCGGAACCCGGGAGCCTATAGCGTGATAGTGCATAGGCAGCGGGAATGCCAAGGATGAGTGCGGCGAGGGTTCCGAAGACCGCAAGGAACATCGACATTGCAAAGCTGTCACGGAAGCTGTCGATGGTAAAGACCTTGGCAACCCAGCGCAGCGACAGGCCCTGCGGCGGGAAAGCCAGCGTATCGCCGGCCGAAAGCGAGGCGGCGATGATGATCAGGAAGGGGCCGATCAGGAAAACCAGCAGCAGGAGCAGCACGACGGGCGAGAAGAGGCGGATGCTCATCGGCGGTTCCTCGCAGTGGCAAGGCGCTTCAGCAGGATATTGGCGGCAAAGCTCATGACGATCAGGATGAAGGCGATGACGCTCGCCGAGACGAAATTATTGGCGACGGAGACCTGCTGATACAGCAGCGTTTCCAGCATCAGCACCTTGGAGCCGCCGAGGATGGCCGGCGTGATATAGGCCGTCAGCGAGCCGGTGAAGACCAGCGTGCCGCCGACGACGAGGCCTTCCTTGGTGAGCGGCAGGATGACCTTCCAGAAGACCTGGAACCAGTTCGCACCGAGCACGCGGGCAGCTGGAATGGCATCCTTCGGCATGTTCTCGAGCGCACTGATCAGCGACAGGATCATCAGTGGCAGGAAGAGCTGCAACAGGCCGATGAAGACGGCAGTTTCGGTGAAGAGCAGTCGCAGTGGTTCCGGGCTCAGGCCGAGACCAGTGATGGCTTCATTGACGATGCCGGTGCGGCCGAGAATGACGATCCAGGCATAGGTGCGCGCAACCGGCGAGATCATCAGCGGCAGGGTGATGAGGCCGATCATGCGGCCCTTGCCCTTTGGCGGCAGGTTGACGATCGCAAAGGCAGCGGCATAGCCGATAATGGCCGAAACAGCCGTCACTTCGAGGCCGAGCCGGAAGGTGCGGAAGAAGACGGTGCGGTTCAGCGTTTCGGAGAAGAAATCCGTATAGGCGGCAAGCGTCCAGGCTCCACCACTGCGAAAACCTTCCGAAAGCAAGATTGCGACGGGCAGCAGAAACACCACGGCGGCGAAGATCGCTGCCGGCAGGGTAAGCGCCAGGGCTTCTGCGCGGTTCTGGAACATGAGACGCCTTTCGAGCGGGGGAAGGGTCGGTCCCGGCCGGTGCCGGGACCGATTTCAGACTGGTTTACTGGCCGACCTTTTCGTTCCATTCCTTCAGCCAGCCATTGCGGTTGTCGAGGGCGGCTGCGGACTGGATCAGTTTCAGGCTCTTGGCGGTGTCTTCGCCGTAGGTGATGTTGTTGGCAACCGCGTCGGAGACCTTGACCTCCTTGTTGGCCGGGCTGTCGATCAGCTTTTCGGCGAGCTTGGTCTGGACTTCGGTCGATAGCCAGAAATCCATGAACTGCAGCGCGAGATCCTGGTTCTTCGAACCCTTGGTCAGCACCAGCACGTTCATGCCGCCGGTCTGGCCTTCCTTCGGGGTGGCCCAGGCGACGGGAACGTTGAGCTTGGTAAAGCCTGCCCAGGAGAAGCGACCGATCGGAGCGGCCCAGATTTCCTCCTGCTGCATGAGCTGCACGAGCTGGGAAGACTTTTCATAGAAGGTGACGATCTCGTCCTTCTTTTCGCCGAGCGCCTCGATCGGCGCCTTAAGGTCCGGCGTGTCCTTGCCGAGCGCGAGGCCGAGCATATAAAGTGCTGGCGGGCCCTGGTTGGTCGTGACGTTCGGGAAGGCGACGTGGCCGACATATTCCGGCTTCAAGAGATCGGCCCAGGACTCGATCTTCATCTTGTCGGAGCGGTAGGCGATCGAGGTGGCGTAGAAGGTGTAGCCGACGCTCATGCCATCGCGATTCGGATCTTTGGCGACATCATAGAGCTTGGAGAAGTTTTCGAGCTTGGACGTATCGACCTTGTCGATCAGGCCGGCGCGGGAAGCGGAAAGGCCGTCAGCCATGGAGACGGCGGCAAGATCGACCACCGGATTGGCTTTGTTGGCTTCCATCTTGGCGATGCGCTCGACGCTATTGCCGGTTTCGACAACGAGCTTGCAGCCGCACTTGGCTTCGAAGGGGGCGTAGACGATCGTCTTGTAGTCATCCTGCGCGAAGGCGTAGACGGAAATGGTGAGCGTGCGTTCCTGTGCCGCGGCGCCGAGGGGGGAAAGTGCGGCGAGCGCCACCGATGCAATAAGAGCTTTCTTCATTCTATAGGTTCTCCATCTCTGAGGTTTTTGATGCCGGGTTCGCGAGCCCGGATGACTGGCGGATAATGAGTTGCATGGGCACGCGTTCGGTCTCCGCCGTAACCAGCACGCCCTCTCGTGTGCCGCTTTCGTTTATTCTATCGACCAGTGCCGAGACGGCGATTTCGGCAATGGTATCCATGTCCATCCTCACCGTTGTCAGCGACGGCGTGACGACGGGCGACCAGATGAGATCATCGAAGCCGGTGACGCTGACATCGGCGGGAACGCTGATCCCCTCCTGCTGCAGTTCGGTCAGGGCGCGCAGCGCCTGCAGGTCGGAAAGGGCGGCAAAGGCGGTAAAGCCCTGACGCGCCTTGTCCGCAAGGCCCAGCCGGCAGCCGGCGCCCGTCTCGTTCTCCAACCGCTCGATCCAGAGCGTTTCGGAGCGCATGCCTGGTTGCAGGCCGGCCCTGATGCCGCCGGCTCGGTCATTCTGGACATTGGACTCGTGATTGTTGCCGATGATCAGGATCTGCTTGTGACCGAGGCCGGCGAGATGGGCGGCGATTTCCTTGCCGCCCTGCCAATGGTCGGCAGCGACCGTATTGCCGGGTGTGGAGGCGGTATCGATGACCGCGACCGGGCAGCTTGCGGCGGAAATACGGGTGGCGCGGCGGGGCACGACCACCATGCCGTCAACGCCACGCTCCACCAGCCGGTTGATCGCTTCGGTCTGCGCCGTGATATCGCCGCGGGAGTCTGCGATCAGCACGCCATAGCCTGCAGCGGATGCAGCATATTCGATGGCTTGAGCGATCTTCGGAAAGAGAGGATTGGCGATATCAGGCAGGACGAGGCCCAGCACGCCGCTGCGGCCTGTACGCAGCGCCCGTCCGGCCTGGCTCGGCACGTAGCCGAGTTCGGCGGCATGCGCGCGAATTCTTTCGATCAGAGCGTCGGAAACCCGGCCTTTGCCGGAGAGCGCATTCGAGACCGTCGCAACAGAGACGCCGAGCGACGTCGCTATCCTGTTGAGATTGGGTCCCGGGCGTTGTGAGGCCATTGTTTTGAAGCGCCGCGCTTAATCGTTTAATCAATTGCATAGCGTAGCGATTACGGCTTGTCGAATCCAAATTCCTCCCATGCGCATATTATCTATCCCGGCAGATATCCACGCAAAGAAAAAGCCCCGCGGAAACCGCGGGGCTTCGGAATAACACTATGCGAGGACCTTAGCTGCCCTTGGTAACCTTGACCGGTCCGGGACCGGTGGTCTTGCCGCCCGGAGCGAAGCCGCCACCGGTTGCGATGTTGAGCGCAGCGTAATCTTTTGCCATCTGCTGAACAGCGGCGGCAAGGCTTGCCTGAGCGAGAGAGACCTGACGCTGGGCGTCGAGAACGTCGAGCAGCGAAGAAGCACCGTCCTTGTAGGATGCCGTCGAGAGCTCGAGGGTTTCCTGCGTCGTCCGGACTTGGGCGCGCAACGCATCAACCGTCTGGGCGTCACGGCGAACGGCCGAAAGGGCATCCTCGACCTGCTGGATTGCCGTCAAGACGGTCTGTTTCCAGGCGAGATAGGATGCGACTGCGTCAGACTTGGAAACGTCGACATTGGCGCGCAGGCGGCCACCATCGAGGATTGGCAGGTTTAGCGTCGGGCCGAAAGACCATGCCGACAGGCCGCCATGTATGCCGCGCTGGTTGATGTAGCTCGGTGAGATCGAACCTGAGAGCGAGATCGACGGGTAGAGCTGAGCCTCTGCGACGCCGATCTGGGCGGTAGCGGCGGCGAGGTTGCGCTCGGCCTGGCGAATATCTGGACGGTTGCGGATCAAGTCAGCCGGAATGCCGGAATTGATCCCGCCGCGGAAAGTCGGCTGACCGGAGCCACGCAGCAGTTCATCGACCATCGAACCGGCCGGCTGGCCGAGGAGGGTGGCGATATGATGGGCCGAAACGCGGATGTTGGTTTCGAGGCCGGGGATTTCTGCGAGCGTCGACTGGACAAGACCTTCAGCCTGCACGACGTCGAGGCGGGATGCCGCACCTGCGTCAAGCTGGAACTTGGTGAGGTCGTAGGTTTCCTGACGGGACTTCAGGTTGGCTTTCGAAAGCGCCAGGCGCTGCTGGAAGAAGCGTAGATCAATATAGGTTGAGACAAGGTCCTGGATGTAGGACAGCTTGGCGATGTCGGCACCCGCGTAAGCGGAATCAAGAGAGGCGAGGGCGCTTTCCCTGCTGCGCTTGTAGAGACCGAACAGATCGAGCAGCCAGGACAGGGAAAGCTGTCCGGCGCTGGTGTTGCGGGTATCAAGCTGGGTACGCAGTTCGCCGGTCTGGCCACTGATGGTGTGGGAAGCGCCGACATCGAGGGCGGGCAAGGCACCGGCGCCGGCGATGGTCACGTTGGCGGATGCGGAATTGATACGCTCGATCGCTTGTTGAATCGTCAGGTTCTGGCTAAGGCCGGTCTGGACAAGGCTGTCGAGCTTGCGGTCGTTATAGGCGGTCCACCAGGCCGTGGTAGCGACATCGCCGATGTTCTTTTTGCCACCTTCACTGAATTTTCCAGGAAGTGCCATTTCAGGAGGTACGTGATCAGGGCCTACTACACAGCCCGACAGCAATAACAATAGCGCCGGTGTGGCATAACGAAGAGATACCATGCATTTCATCCTGTAACTCGAGCAAGTCAATTCTTGTCCGAAGCGTCATGCTTCACTATCGGCCCGACGCGCCTCGTTCCTTACGCTAAACACATGCCGAAGCAGTCCGTGCGCAATGTAGCAATCCGGAAAGCTTTCTCACAGTGCATTTATATCACACTCCCGCCTCATTTTTTTGCCGTGTGGCAAAGATGCGGCGGATCACGACGAAGAAGGACGGCACGAAGAAAATGCCGAGCATCGTCGCCGAAAGCATGCCCCCGAGCACGCCGATGCCGATCGCGTTCTGGGCAGCGGAACCCGCGCCCGTTGCGATGGCCAAAGGCACGACGCCGAGAATGAAAGCCAGAGAGGTCATGATGATCGGGCGCAGGCGCAGCCTTGCTGCTTCCAGCGTTGCCTCGAAGAGCCCCTTGCCCGTCTCCATTCGGTCCTTTGCGAATTCCACGATCAGGATCGCGTTCTTCGCGGCAAGGCCGATGGTCGTGAGCAGGCCCACCTTGAAATAAACGTCGTTCGCCTGCCCGAAGAGCGTTGCTGCGGCAAGCGCGCCGAGCACGCCGACCGGCACGGCCATTATGACCGAGAACGGGATCGACCAGCTCTCGTAGAGCGCAGCCAGGCAGAGGAAGACGACGAGAACCGAAATCGCGTAAAGCATCGGTGCCTGCGAGCCCGAGAGCCGCTCCTGATAGGAGATGCCCTGCCAGGCGACCGTATAGCCGCCGCCGAGCTGTTCGGTCAGAGCTTCCATCTCGTTCATGGCTTCACCCGAGGAGACGCCAGGGGCTGCCGCTCCGTCGAGCGGGATAGCACTGACGGCATTGAACCGGGCGAGCGACGGCGCGCCATCGACCCATTGCGTTGTCGTGAAGGCGGAGAAGGGCACCATCTCGCCGGCATTGTTGCGGGCATACCAGTGGTTCAGATCGGTCGGCTGCATGCGGAAGGGGGCATCGCCCTGCACGTAGACGGGTTTGATCTCGCCGTTCAGCGTGAAGTCGTTGACGTCGCGGCCGGTGAAGATGATTGACAGCATGGAGTTGACCGAGGTGAGGTCGACACCCATGGCGCCGATCTTCTCCTGATCGATCAGGATCTTCATCTGCGGCTCGACTTCCTTGTTATTCGAACGCAACGCGACGACCTTGCCGGTGGCGCCGGCCATCTGGATCAGCCGCTTGGAAGCGGCCGTCAGGGCTTGATTGCCATGACCACCGGTATCCACTAGATACATGGAGAAGCCGCTCGACACGCCGAGACCCTGGATCGCGGGCGGCAGCAGCGCAAAGACCTGCGCTTCGCGGATCGTGAAGAAGTTCTTGAGAGCCCGGTTGACCACTGATTGCGCACTGAGATTGGGATCGGTGCGCAGCGAAAAGTCCTTGAGCTTGGTAAAGACGATGGCGCTGTTCTGACCCGAACCGTTGAAGCCGAAGCCGAGCGCGCCGAAGACGGAATCCACTGCATCCTTCTCGTTTTCGCGGAAGTATTTTTCGACCTTTTCAACGACGGCCTGCGTCTGCTGCGTGGTGGAGCCCGGCGGCGTGGTGACGATGGTCAAGAGCACGCCCTGGTCTTCCTGCGGCAGGAACGAGCTCGGCAGGCGCGTGAAGAGATAGGCGCAGCCGACGCCGACCAGCAGGAACAGCAGCATGACGCGGATCGGCCGCTTCAAGAGGTAGCCGATGGTGCGGACATAGCCGTTGGTCGAGCGGGTGAAGTTGCGGTTGAACCAGTCACCGATGCGATGCTTCTTATGCTCGTTGACCGGCTTCAGCATCGTGGCGCAGAGCGCCGGCGTCAGCACGATGGCGACGAGCGCAGACAGCAGCATGGCCGAAACGATGGTGATGGAGAACTGGCGATAGATGATGCCGGTCGAGCCGCCGAAGAAGGCCATGGGAATGAAAACGGCGGTCAGCACGAGAGCGATGCCGACAATGGCACCGGTGATTTCACCCATCGACTTCTCGGTCGCTTCAAGCGGCGAGAGCTTTTCCTCCGACATGATGCGTTCGACGTTTTCCACGACGACGATGGCGTCGTCGACAAGAAGGCCGATCGCCAGCACCATGGCAAACATCGTCAGTGTATTGATCGAATAGCCTGTTACCGCAAGGACGCCGAACGTGCCGAGAAGCACGACGGGAACGGCAATGGTCGGGATCAATGTCGCACGCAGGTTCTGCAGGAAGATAAGCAGGACCACGAAGACGAGCACGATCGCCTCGATCAGCGTATGCACGACCTTCTCGATCGACAGCTCGACGAAGGGGGTCGTGTCGTAGGGATAGGTGATCTCGACGCCTTCCGGCAGGCCGCGGCCGATCGTTTCGAGCGCGGTGCGGACACGGGCGGCGGTATCGATGGCATTTGCGCCAATCGCAAGGTTGATGGCGAAACCTGATGATGGCTGGCCATTATAGCGCGAGCTGCCACCATAGCTTTCCTGACCGATCTCGACGCGGGCGACATCGCTGAGGCGTACTGTCGAACCGTCCTTTTCGACCTTCAGGATGATGTGCTCGAAATCCGCGACGGTGGTGAGCTGGCTCTGCGCGGTGATGGTAACGTTGATCTGCTGGCCCGGGACGGCCGGCTGGGCGCCGAGCGAGCCGACTGAGACCTGGGTGTTCTGTGCCTGGATGGCCGAGGTTACGTCGCCAGGGGTAAGCTGGTATTTCTGCAGCTTGAACGGATCCAGCCAGACGCGCATCGCGTAGCCGGAGCCAAATACGTTGATGCTGCCCACGCCTTCCAGGCGCTGGATCTGGTCTTCGATCGAGGTCGACATGATGTTGCCGAGGTCAACGGAGGTGCGCTTGCCGTCCGTCGAGACCAGCGAGCCGACAAGAAGAATGCTCGAGGTGGAGCGCGTGACGCTGATGCCGGCGTCGATGACATCGCCCGGGAGCTGCGACTGGACGAGCTGCAACTTGTTCTGCACCTGCACCTGCGCGATGTCAGGATTGATGCTGGTGCCGAAGGTCAGCGAAATGCTGGCCGAACCGGTCGATGAGGTCGAGGTCATGTAAGTAAGGTCATCAAGACCAGTCATGCCGTCTTCGATGATGGTGGTCACCGATTTTTCGACCGTCTCGGCGCTCGCGCCGCGATAGCTGGTGTTGATGCGGACCGTGGTCGGCGCAATATCGGGATATTGCGAGATCGACAGCGTGAAGATGGCGAGCAGACCTGCGAGCATGATGGTGATCGCAATGACCCAGGCAAAGATCGGTCGTCGGATGAAAAACTTGGCCATCGGTTATTCCTGTACGGCTGGGACGGTGACGATGCGAAAGTGCCTGCGCATTACTTTGCTGCGGGCTTCTGTTCGCCTCCGGCCACGGGCTGATCGGCAGGGACAACCACGCCGTTGTCGTTGATCTTCATTGGAACCGGCTTTACCGGCATGCCTGATACAATCGACTGCAGGCCGGTGACGATCAGCTGATCGCCGTCCTTCGCACCTTGCGTCACCAGCCAGGAATTGTTGGAGGGTGTGGCATTTTCGAAGACACGGGTCTCGACCTTGCCCTCGGCGGAAACGAACTGTGCCGTTAGGCGGCCGTTGGCATCGCGGGTTGTTGCAAGCTGCGGCAGGGAATATCCGGCTTCAGCACCGAGTTCGACCGTGGCGCGTACATACATCCCCGGCAGGACGACGCGGTCCGGATTTGGGAAAACCACACGAATGATGAAGGTGCCGGTCGTTTCGCTGACGACCTGCTTCGACATGTCGAGCTTGCCCTTCTGATTATATTCGCGGCCGTCTTCAAGGATCAGGCGGAACGCAATGTTGTTGTCCTCGCCCTTGACCTCGCCGGCAGCGATCGCATCGCGCAGCTTCAGCAGGTTGGTGCTTGATTCCGTCAGCGAAATGTAGATCGGATCGAGCTGGCGCACGGTGGTCAGTGCGGTCGACTGGTTGGCTGCAACGACGTTGCCGATATTGTAGGCCGTCTGGTCGATGACGCCGTCGAAGGGCGCCGTGATCTTCGTGTGATCGAGGTCGATCTGCGCTGCAGTGAGGGCGGCCTTGGCGGCTTCGACTTCTGCATTTGCCTGGGCAAGAGCCGTGCGTGCGGTTTCGAATTCGATCTGGGTTGCGCCGCTGCCGACCAGACGCTGGTAGCGGTCGAAATTGCTCTGGGCGCTCGGCACGCTCGCTTGAGCCTTGGAAATTGCAGCCTGGGCCTGCTCGACGGCTGCGCGGTAGGCGGCATCGTCGATTTGGTAGAGCAGGTCGCCCTTCTTGACTTCGCCGCCTTCCTTGAAGGCGATTTCACGGATGATGCCGTTCACCTGCGGGCGGATGTCGGCCACCTGGAAGGCTTCGGCGCGGCCAGGCAGGATCGTGGTGATCGGATAGGTATCCTTCTTCAGCGTGACCACGCCGACCGGGGCAGCCTGCTGGGCAGCAGTGCCTGCGCCTGCATTGCCGGCGGGCTTGCTGCCGCTCTCGTTGCAGGCGGCCAGGCCCATAACCAGCAAGAGGGCCGAGGAGACGATGAGGGCACGCCAAATCATGCTGAATTCCTGTGCGGTGGCAGTAGCGGTTCAATCGCCGGCCCTATGTGGCGCCGCTCTATATAGGAGTGATGATTGATCCGGAAACAGATGCCGTTATCCGATATTAAGAAAAGCTTTACGAAGTGACGTAATTCAGCAATCGTCACTTAGCAAGGGTTATTTTGCAGTGCGGCATCCACGAAACACACGATTTTTTCCGCACGGCGAACAAGTGTGTTTTTGTCGTCCTTGGCGATAAGAATGGGATGCAGAACACAGGCCAGAACGTCTGCAACGGTGCGGGCTGCCGCATCCGTATTGTCGCAATGGTAATTGCCTTCGGCCACGCCTTCGCGAATGATCTCGCCGAGCTTCTGCTCTATCCGTTCGCGATAGCGATGCCCGGCGTCGAGCTTGGCGTCGATCGTCGAGATCACCATTTCGAAGATGTAAGGGTTCTGCTGGATGTCCTGCAGATGACTGTCGAGCAGGCGCAGGACGAAGCTCAGCAACTGCTCCTTCGGCGGCAGGCTGGTGTCGACGGCGGCGAAGCGCTCCGTGGCGTTGCCGAGATGGCGCTCGGCAATTGCATCGACAAGCACCGCCTTTGATTGAAAATGCTTGAAAACATTGGCCGGCGACATATGCAGCGACGAGGCGATATCGGCGATGGAAACTGCGACGAAGCCGCGCTGGCGAAACAGCGTCTCCGCCATCGAGAGGATATCCTCCCTGGTCTCTTCGGCCTTGCGTCTGGGCCTGCGTGCCATCTGTCCCCCGCCGGGCTTGGCCCGGCACCCCTTTTTTCCAATGCTAGCGCGATTGGTTGAAAGGCTGCAAGCAGGCTCGCAGCTTTGTCTTCAACGGTTCAGGAAAAATAGGGCGCGAGATTTGCCCGGACACGCGCCGCTGGCGTCTCGCCGCGGTCGTCGGGTACGAAGCGTTCGCCGGTAATCCATTCATAGGCTTTGATGTAGACGGCCGAGGTCTGCTCGATCAGCTCGACCGGAATTTCCGGAATTTCATCCTTGTAAGGGTCGCAGCGCTCGACCACCCAGGCGCGCACGAAGTCCTTGTCGAAGCTGTCCGGCCGCTTGCCGGCTTCGAAGGCAGCGGGATATGTTTCTGCTACCCAATATCGGCTGCTGTCGGGCGTGTGGATTTCGTCGGCGAGAATGATGTTGCCATTCTCGTCCGTGCCGAATTCATATTTGGTGTCGACAAGGATCAGGCCGCGTTTTGCCGCCATTTCTTGGCCGCGGGCGAAAAGCGCCAGTGCATATTTCGAAAGCGTTTCCCACTGCTCTTTCGTCAGCAGTCCGCGGCTGACGATTTCGGCTGGCGTCAACGGCTCGTCGTGGCCGCCATCGAACTCCTTGCTGGTCGGCGTGATGACCGGCTCGGGAAGAGCCTGGTTGTCGCGCATGCCGTCGGGCAGGCGCATGCCATACATCTCGCGCTCACCCTTCTTATAGAGCGTCAGGATCGAGGTGCCTGTCGTGCCGGCGAGATAACCACGCACGACGATCTCGACCGGAAGAATGTCAAGCCGCTTGCCGATGACGACGTTCGGATCGGGATAGCCGAGAACGTGATTGGGGCAAATGTCCTTCGTTGCCTCGAACCAGTAGCGTGCCGTCTCGGTCAGCACCTGTCCCTTGTAGGGAATGCAGGTCAGGATGCGGTCGAAGGCGCTCAGCCTGTCGGTGCTGATGATGATGCGCCGCCCATCCGGAAGATCGTAGTTCTCGCGCACCTTACCACGGTAGTAGTTCGGCAATTCCGGGAAATGGGCTTCGGAGAGAATACGCACGGTGCCTGGCTATCCTTCTATCGGCTTAGACCAAAGCGTGCCGCGATCTTTAAGGTTCGCTTCCCACGCTTTAGGTCTTTGTTTTACGCATGTCGTTATCGCAAAACCGCTCCACACTTTTGCGCCGCATGCTCTGACCCTGCTCTAGTTTCATTGCCGGGGAAGTCAAGCAAAGGCTCATTCAAAGCCAGAAGAGGGCGATGAGAATGAGCGTGACTATATAGCCGGCGAGCGTCAGCGGCCAGCCGGCGCGCAGGAAATCGCCGAAACGGTAGCTGCCGATGCTCATCGACAGCGTATTGTTATGATGGCCGAAGGGGGTCAGGAAATCCTGCGAGGCGCCTGCGGCCACTGCGATTAGATAGGCTTGCGGCGGCTGCTGGCCGGCTCTTGCAAATTCCAGCGCAATCGGCGCAAGCACGATTGCGACCGTCGCGTTGTTGACGAAGGGCGTCAACGCCATGGCGAGAAACAGAACGAGTGCAATGCCCCACAGCGGATGGCTGATCGGGAAGGCCAGGCTCAGCCATGCTGCGATGGTCTCGGCCGTGCCCGTTGTTGCAACCGCCTGGCCGATCGGGATCATCGCTGCGAGCATGATGATGATTGGCCAGTTCAGATCCGCCATTGCATGGCGAATGTTGAGATAGCCGGGCAGTGCGAGTGCCAACACCACGAAGGCAAGAGCAATATCGGGGCGTAGGCCGAAGGCGGAAGCGACAACGCCGCAGGCAAAGATTGCAAAAGGCTGCCATGAAGCTGACGATCCGGGGGAGGGCGCTGCGGAGGCAAGCGGCAGGCATTCACACTCTTCCAACGCCTCAGTGATCGCCGCTTTCGGGCCTTCCAGCACCAATATGTCGCCGATCGAAAGCTGCAGATCCGCAAAACGTCCTTCGATACGGGGAGAACGCATCGACAGTGCTGAAACAGTTACGCCGCGAGCGCGAAAGACTTCCAGCGATGCGATGCGCGAGCCGACGACTGTGCTTTCCGGCATGACGACGGCTTCGATGCTGACGAAATCCGGCTGCAGCCCGTGCGGATGGGCGTCTGGCACCAGCGCCTGCGAGGCGGCCAGATCCGCGAAGACCAAATCCGCGCCCTGTGCCAGCAGAATATCGCCCGGCTGGATGACCGATTGTTGGAGCGGGCCAAAGACGAAAGCCCTGTCGCGGATCAGGGCATGCGGCTGGATGCCGAAACGCTCGGGACATTGGGCAAGCGTTACGCCGACGAGCGGCGAATGCTCGGGAATGCTGCGCTCCACGACGATGCGGCGGGCCGGTGAAGCTGGCACTTCCGTGGCCTCGTCCGGCTCCGAAAACAATCGCTGCACGATCAGCGCGATCAGGAGAATGCCTGTTATGGCGACCGGAAGCCCGACATAGGCGAAGTCGAAGAAGCGGAAACCTTTGCCGGTGGTTTTTTCAAGCGCATCGCTGACGAGAAGATTGGCGGGCGTGCCGATCAGTGAGACGAGACCGCCGAGAAGAGCGGCGAAGGAGATCGGCATCACGAGCTGCCGGCGCGGAATGCTCATGAGCGTGCTCAGCCGCAACGCCAGCGGCAAGCTGATCGCAAAGGCACCGATATTGTTCATGAAGATCGAGATGAAGCCGGTCAGAGCGGAGATGCCTGTTATGACCCGGAAATGCGAGAGACCCGATGCTACGAAGCGCTCGGCAAGACTGTCGAAGAGTTTGGTGCGTGCCAGTACTTGGACGATCAGCAGGATTTCGACCACGGTGACGACGACAGGGCTTGCGAAGCCGGCAAAGATGCTATCGGCAGGATAAAGACCGATCACATAGCCCGCAAGCAATCCGCCGATCGCGACAACTTCCATGCGCAGGCGGTCGAGGGAGAACAGGAAGAGCATAGCCACCAGCAGGATCAGGAGGGCTGCTTGCTCAAGCGTCATCGGTGGTTCCTGTCTTCGATCACACGCCGAATGTAGCTCTTCGTCTCACGCTGTATAGCCCGTTCAGACGAAAGAATGATCGATCCTCACATGTGATCTTGATGTCGCTCAGGCAGGCCTGCGCCATTTTCCTTCGGCTGTCCGCTCTAGGATGGGCGTGGCAAAAACGCCTTTCGTGCGGGTCTGCCATTGAAGGCCTGCGGCATCGAGTCTGGCGCGCCAGCGGTCCGATTGCAGCATGGCCGCGCCAATGACGACGGGTTCTGTGCCGCAGCTTGCGAGCAGATCGAGACCTGCGACGATCGAGGTCCCGCTCGATATGACGTCATCGATCAGCGCGACACGGCGTCCTTCGAGGAGGGGCAGCATGCGCGGATCGACATAGAGCCGTTTCTGTTGTTCCGGCGTGGTGATCGATGAGAGGGCGACTGACAGTTCGTCGCGATACCAGGATTTGCGGGAGGTGCCGAGCGGCACATAACGGCTGTGGCCGAGCTTCTGGGCGACGGCCGCCGCAAGCGTCAGGCCGAGTGTCGGCAGGCCGGCGACCACATCGATGCCTGATGGTTCTATCTTTGCTGCAAGGCTCTCGGCGAGCACATCCAGCACCGCAAAGCTTGCCTGATTGATGATCAGCGAGGCCAGCGCATGCTCACCATCCGAAAGTACCCGGATCGGCAGCCGCAACTGCCTGCCATCTTCCAGTTCCGCTATAAAGAAGGAGGTAAAATCGCCGCCCGTTTCGAAACTGCCCGGCGGATGAATCTCCTGCCAGAAATCATGCGGCTTCATCTCGTTCATTCTCAATCCCGTATTGCCTTGCCGATACCGACCTTCCGGCGAAGATCCTTCAGTTCAGATTCAGTCAGCGCCCTGACCGATCCCTTCGGCAGGTCGCCAAGCTCCAGCCCACCGATTGCGACACGCACGAGCCGTAGGCAGGCGATATCGAGCGCTTCCAGCATCCGGCGGATCTGCCGGTTGCGGCCCTCCTGCAATTCGACTTCGATCCAGGAATTGCGGTCGCCCTCGCGCAGCTTGCGGGCAGCGGTGGCGCGCAGCAGTTCGCCGTCATGCCGAAGACCTGACATCATCGCTGCCAGCATATCGTCATCGGCGATCCGATCGATCTGCACATGATAGGATTTCGAGACGTGGGTGATTGGATCGAGCAGCGTCTGGGCGAATTCCGTATCGTTGGTAAAGAGCAGCAGCCCCTCGCTCGCCTTGTCGAGCCGACCGACAGGAGAGAGGTGTGGGACATCAAAATCGGCCAGGCAGTCATAGACGGTCGGGCGACCTTCCGGATCATGACGCGTAGTCACAAGGCCGCGCGGCTTGTTGAGCATCAGGTAGATTCTGGCCTCAGCGATGATCTTTTTGTCATCGACCTTAATAAGGGCGGTCGAAAGATCGACCCATGCCGAGGGATCTGTGACAATGCGATCACCGACCGCGACGCGGCCCTCAGCGATCAGCCGTTCGGCCTGCGTGCGGGAACAATAGCCAAGCTTGGAGAGCGCACGTGGAAGCGTGACCCGCTTGCCGGTGGGTTCGGCCTGGGGTCTGCTGCGTTCGTGTGTTTTCTGCGGTGAGCGCCGGCCTTTCACTTCGCCATCCCTGATGCGATTGCGAAAGCCGTTCTTTGCATGAACGACGCACGGATGCCAGCAATGGTGCTCGAAATTCTGGGGAGTAGGGGATTCCGGATGCCGAAAGAAATCATCGACGCTTTAGGTAAAGCGCAGTGGGCAGGAAGAGTCTTTTACCGCCTCAAGGGCAGGCCATGAAACCGGCGAGTTCCTGCCGGTTCATCATAATGCCAGCTGCGGCCTTTGCCGGGTCCGGATGTGTATAGGAAAGGCTCGGCATTTCGGGCAGATCGAGCGCCTGGCGCATGTTCATGATGCCGACAGCGCGACGTCCATCGCTGCTGTCGAGGCTGACTTCAACGATCAGCTGCTCTCTCTTATTGTCCATAATGTCCTCCCTTCATTTTTATGTTCCTCTTGCTCGCATTAAAAATTGGTTTTTCTAAGACATAAGTGTTTACGCATCCTGCAAAAAATGGATCTGCAGGATGCGTAAAAATGCGGGACCTGGAGCTTGGCAGTTCAACGCCACCAGTGACGCGGCTCGGGCTGCGAGGCGCCTGACAACATATAACCTGCCAGGAAGCCGATTGCGCCGGCAACCAGAAGCGCCGTCGTGGTCGCTGCCGGGTGTTCGCGGGCCGTGCCGGCGACTGCCGCACCTTCGGCCCGGATCTGGGCAACAGCGCTTTTTGCGCGGGGAAGCGCGTCTTCGTAAGCCTTGCCGGCGCGGTCACGCACTTCATAATAAGCTTCGGCGCCTTGCGCGGAAATCATCTTCTGCAGGCGGGAGACCTCCTGCTGCAGAGCGGCAATATCCTTGCTGACGGAAGTTCTGAGATCATCGGTATTGGCGGCCATGTCTGTCTCCTTTCCTTCAATGGGGAGGGAAACACGAAAAACCGTGTTAGGTTCCGAACCTTTCGCCACAATCCAATATGACGGTTGTTTGACAGTGGTGATGGGGCCGGTGTTTATTCTGCATTAACCATAAAATTGGCCAAGGCACTGTTTTTTCGCGGCCTTTCCGCATTTTTTGGAGGGGGTCCGGGTGATTTTTTATCGCCGGGTAAAAGATTGTTCGGGGATTTTGTCCCGAAGGGCGGCCTGTGGATAACTTTCCATCAGAAAATCCCTTGTCGAATCAAACCGTTACAAAAATGTCAAAAAAGTTGGTTTGGTGGTGTTGACTGTTTCGATGTGTGGGGATTATAAGCCCACTCAC
>UCKU01000008.1:0-370016 GCA_900473185.1 Hyphomicrobiales bacterium
GTTCAGTGTATCGGGAGGGCGCACCGTCCGGCCGGGGGCTATCGTCTCCGGTCGACAGAGCTTCGGGGCCGGCAATCTTGGCGGCTCTAAAAGGGGCGTTGGGGTGTTTCCTCAGACACGCCAACTGCTTGTTTCAGATGGAAAACAGCGCCTAGCGGCGCTTAAAACAGGAGAGGGAAATGAAAAACACTGCTCTGAAAAGCTTGCTGCTTGCCTCCAGCCTGCTGTCGTCAGCCGGCCTCGTTCATGCCGCCGACGTGACGCTTACCGTTGAAAGCTGGCGTAACGACGACCTGCAGATCTGGCAGGAAAAGATCATCCCGGCTTTCGAAGCCAAGAACCCGGGCATCAAGATCGTCTTCTCGCCGACCGCTCCGACTGAATACAATGCTTCGCTGAATGCCAAGCTCGATGCAGGTTCTGCAGGCGACATCATCACCTGCCGTCCGTTCGATGCCTCGCTCGAACTCTTCAACAAGAAGCAGCTCGTCGATCTGACCAGCCTGTCCGGCATGGAAAACTTCTCGCCGGTCGCCAAGGCTGCATGGTCGACGGACGACGGCAAGTCGACCTTCTGCGTGCCGATGGCTTCGGTCATCCACGGCTTCATCTACAACAAGGATGCCTTCGACAAGCTCGGCATCGCTGTTCCGAAGACGGAAGACGAGTTCTTCAAGGCTCTCGACAAGATCAAGGCTGACGGCACCTACATCCCGCTCGCCATGGGCACGAAGGACCTCTGGGAAGCCGCCACCATGGGCTACCAGAATATCGGCCCGAACTACTGGAAGGGAGAAGAGGGCCGCGAAGCCCTGATCGCCGGTAAGCAGAAGCTGACTGACGCCGACTGGGTCAAGCCGTACGAAGAGCTTGCCAAGTGGAAGCCTTACCTTGGTGACGGTTTCGAAGCCCAGACCTACTCGGACAGCCAGAACCTCTTCACGCTCGGCCGCGCCGCCATCTACCCGGCCGGCTCCTGGGAAATCTCGCTGTTCAACACGCAGGCGCAGTTCAAGATGGGCGCCTTCCCGCCGCCGGTTCCGAAGGCTGGCGATACGGGCTACATTTCCGACCATCCGGATATCGGCGTTGCCCTGAACGCCAAGAGCACGCACCAGGAAGAAGCGAAGAAGTTCCTCACCTGGGTCGCTTCGCCTGAGTTTGCGGACATCTATGCGAACTCCCTGCCTGGCTTCTTCAGCCTGAACTCCAGCCCGGTCAAGATGAGCGATCCGCTTGCTCAGGAATTCGTTTCCTGGCGCGGCCCGTACAAGTCGACCGTCCGCTCGACCTATCAGATCCTGTCGCGCGGCACGCCGAACCTCGAAAACGAGACCTGGGTTGAATCGGCAAACGTCATCAACGGCACGGACACCCCGGCCGCTGCTGCCGAAAAGCTCCAGAAGGGCCTCGACAGCTGGTACAAGCCGGCGAAGTGAGGTTTTGAAGGTGAGGGGCGGTCTATCAGGCCGCCCCTTATCGGCCTGCCGGCCATCTTGTCCCACGAGGGGCAGGAGACTCGCAGCCGCCTCTTAGCCCGTGGTTTTCAGGTATGGGCATGCCTGCTCTCCGAATAGAGGGAGAGGGGAGTGAGGGGCAAGATTTCCACCTGCGCTGCGCCCTCCGGCCCAGCCAATAAAAACAGGCAAAAGCCATGAGCGAAGCCGACAACGCAGTCGACCTGATCCCGATCAAGCGTCCCATACGCTGGCATATCGGCATCTTCCTTCTTCCGGCCTTCATCGTCTATACGGCGATCATGATCCTGCCGCTGATCGAAACGCTCCGGCTTTCCTTCTACAATACGGTTGATGGCGCACCGGCTTTCGTTGGCTTTGCCAATTACAAGGTTCTCTTCGGCGATGCCCGCTGGGTGCATGACTTCTGGAATGCGCTGCGCAACAACGTGATCTTCTTCATCATCCATATGTGCGTGCAGAACCCGATCGGGATTGCGCTTGCCGCACTGCTGTCGACGCCGCGGCTTCGCTTCGTTGCCTTCTACCGTACGGCAATCTTCCTGCCGACGCTGCTCTCCTTCGTCATCGTCGGCTTCATCTGGAAGCTGATCCTCTCGCCGATCTGGGGTGTCGCGCCCTGGCTGATGAGCCTTGTCGGCATGAAATGGGCCTTTGCGCCCTGGCTCGGCCAGTCCGGTCCGGCGCTGGTTGCCGTGTCGCTAATCTCCAACTGGCAATATATCGGCATCCCGATGATGCTGATCTATGCGGCGCTTCTCAGCATCCCAGAAGAGGTGATCGAGGCTGCCGAATGCGACGGCATTACCGGTTGGGCGCAGTTCTGGAAGATCAAGCTGCCGCTGATCCTGCCGGCAATCGGCATCATCTCGATCCTGACCTTCGTCGGCAACTTCAATGCTTTCGACCTGATCTATACGGTGCAGGGCGCGCTTGCCGGCCCTGATATGTCGACAGATATTCTGGGCACGCTGCTCTATCGCACCTTCTTCGGCTTTCAGCTGCAGCTCGGCGACCGCTCCATGGGGGCGACGATCGCAACCGTGATGTTCCTGATCATCCTTGCCGGCGTGTCCTTCTATCTTTTCGCTATCCAGCGGCGCATGCGCCGCTACCAGTTCTGAGGAGTGTGAGCCCCATGTCGAACAGAGCGCGCACATCTCCCATCCGTGCCGGCCTCGTGCATCTGGCGCTGATCGGCTACACGCTGATCGCCATCTTTCCGGTGTTCCTGACGATCGTCAATTCGTTCAAGGACCGCAACTCGATCTTCCGATCGCCGCTGCAGGTGCCGACACCTTCGACCTTCAGCCTCGTCGGTTACCAGACGGTGCTGGGGCAGGGTGACTTCGCCACCTATTTCCAGAACAGCTTCATCGTGACGATTGTTGCGATCTTCCTTGTGCTGCTGTTCGGGGCGATGGCGGCCTTTGCGCTGTCGGAATATCGCTTCAGGGGCAATACGCTCATGGGCCTCTATATGGCGATCGGCATCATGATCCCAATCCGCCTCGGCACGGTCGCCATCCTGCAGGGCATGGTCGCGACCGGCCTCGTCAATACGCTGACGGCGCTGATCCTCGTCTATACGGCGCAGGGTATCCCGCTTGCGATCTTCATTCTCTCGGAATTCATGCGCACCGTCTCAGACGACCTGAAGAATGCCGGTCGTATCGACGGGCTCTCGGAATATTCGATTTTCTTCCGCCTCGTGCTGCCTTTGGTGCGGCCGGCCATGGCGACGGTCGCCGTCTTCACGATGATCCCGATCTGGAACGATCTGTGGTTCCCGTTGATTCTCGCGCCATCCGAAGCCACCAAGACCGTGACGCTCGGCTCGCAGATCTTCATCGGCCAGTTCGTAACCAACTGGAATGCGGTTCTGGCAGCACTGTCGCTCGCGATCCTGCCGATCCTCGTTCTCTACGTCATCTTCTCGCGGCAGCTGATCCGCGGCATTACCTCGGGAGCCGTCAAGTGAGCCAATCCGAAAAGCCGATCCGCGTCCTCGTTGCCGGCCTCGGCAATATGGGCCGCAGCCATGCGCTCGCCTATCACAACAATCCGGGCTTCGAGATCGTCGGCCTCGTCAACCGCTCCAAGCCGTCGCAGCTCGCGCCGGAACTGGATCAATACACGATTCATCCTGACTTCATGACGGCGCTTACCGAGTTGAAGCCGGATCTCTGCTCGATCAACACCTATTCCGACAGCCATGCCGATTATGCCGTGGCTGCCTTCGAGGCCGGCTGCGACGTCTTCGTCGAAAAGCCGCTGGCAACGACGGTTGCCGATGCGGAGCGCGTCGTGGCCGCGGCGAAGAAGGCCGGCAAGAAGCTGGTCATCGGTTATATCCTTCGCCACCATCCATCCTGGAAGAAGCTGATCGAGGAGGCGCGGAAGCTCGGCGGCCCCTATGTCTTCCGCATGAACCTCAATCAGCAGTCCAGCGGCCCGACCTGGGCGACGCACAAGTCGCTGATGCAGACGACTTCGCCGATCGTCGATTGCGGCGTCCACTATGTCGACGTCATGTGCCAGATCACCGATGCCAAGGCGGTCGAGGTGCGCGGCATGGGCCTGCGCCTGTCGAACGAAATCGCGTCCGACATGTATAATTACGGCCACCTGCAGGTGCTCTACGAAGATGGTTCCGTCGGCTGGTACGAGGCCGGCTGGGGACCGATGATTTCCGAGACCGCCTTCTTCGTGAAGGACGTCATGTCGCCAAACGGCGCCGTTTCGATCGTCATGGATCCGAAGGCGAAGTCCGACGATATCGACACGCATACCAAGACCTCTGTCATCCGGCTGCACACGGCAGAGACCGGGCCTGATGGCAAGTTCATTCGTCCCGATCAGGACATGACGATGGAAGGCGAGCCCGGCCATCAGGCGCTTTGCGACCTGGAACAGGCCTTCGTGCTGCGCGCTGTCAGCGAGGATCTGGACCTTACCCGCCATATGGATGACGCCGTGGCCTCGCTGCGCATCTGCCTTGCCGCTGACGAAAGCGTGCGCACCGGCCGACCGGTTAGACTATAAGGAAAGACTAGTGGGATCGCTTCAACTCAAATCCATCCGCAAGGCCTACGGCAAGCATGAAGTGCTGAGGGGCATCGACCTCGAGGTCAAGGACGGGGAATTCGTCATTTTCGTTGGCCCTTCCGGCTGCGGAAAATCAACCCTGCTGCGCAGCATTGCCGGCCTGGAAGACGTCACCTCCGGGGCCGTCATCATCAACGGCCGCGACGAGACGCTGACGCCGCCGGCCAAGCGCGGCATCGCCATGGTGTTCCAGTCCTACGCGCTCTATCCGCACCTGACGGTCAAGGACAATATGGGCCTCGGCCTCAAGCAAGCCGGTACGGCCAAGGACGAGATCGAGAAGCGGGTGAGCAAGGCGTCGTCGATGCTGTCGCTCGAACAATATCTGGCGCGTCGTCCGGCCGAGCTTTCCGGTGGTCAGCGCCAGCGCGTGGCGATCGGCCGTGCGATCGTGCGCGAGCCGGAACTCTTCCTGTTCGACGAGCCGCTCTCCAACCTCGACGCAGCGTTGCGCGTGCAGACGCGCCTCGAAATCGCCCGCCTGCACCGCAGCCTCAAGGCGACCATGATCTACGTTACCCACGATCAGGTCGAAGCCATGACGCTCGCCGACAAGATCGTGGTGTTGAACGCCGGCGCAATCGAGCAAATCGGTTCGCCGATGGAACTCTATAACCGCCCGGCCAATACTTTTGTCGCGGGCTTCATCGGCTCTCCGCAGATGAACTTCATTGCCGGCGACAAGGTCGGCGATACGGACGCAAAGACGATCGGCATCCGCCCCGAGCACCTGACGCTGTCGCGCGACAACGGTACCTGGAAGGCGAAGACCGTGCATGTCGAGCATCTCGGCGCCGATACAATCGTCTATCTGGAATCCGACCAGTGCGGCCTGCTGACCGCGCGTCTCTTCGGCGAACACAAGTATGAACCCGATGAGATTGTCTATGCGACACCCGATGGCGGCCACGTCCATCGCTTCGATGCGAATGACCAAGCGATCCGCTGATTGCCACCTGAATGAAAAGCCCCGCCATCGAGCAGGGCTTTTTCTATCGAGCGACAGATAGATGGGTCAGCGCCGAAAAAGCCGTCCATCGATGATGATCAGGCTCGTCATGACCAGGATCATTCCGCCAAACTCGAACGTTTCCAGCCTTTCGCCGAGAAAGACGGTGCCCAGCAGGATCGCGCTGACGGGCACTAGCAGCGTCACCAGGGAAGCATTGGTCGCTCCGGCCGAGGCGATGAGATTGAATAGAGAATGAAGGCGAAGGCGGTGGTCAGGACCGCGAGAACCAGTACGGCCATCCATATCGGAACGGACGGCGTGACCATGTCGGTCGGGCTGTAGAAAAAGAAAACGATCGGCAGCATGAGGATGGTCGCGCCTGTCAGTTGGCCGGTCGCGACTACCGTCGGGCTTATGCCTTTGAAGCGCTTGGCGTAGACGACGGCGAAGGCATAGGAGACAGCGGCTCCGATGACTGCGAGTTTTGCCCATGTGGGGCCGCCAAGATTGGATAGAAGCCCAGGGCCGATCATGACAGCGGCGCCTGCGATGCCGATAGCGACGCCCGCGATTTTCACGGTTGAGATCTTTTCATCCGGTGTCAGCGTATTTGCTACGAGGATCGTCCAAAGAGGTGTCTTTGCGTAGAACACGGAGGCGAGGCCGGCGCCGATTTCCGTTTGGCCGGTAAAAATCAGCGAGAACGGAATGACGTTGTTGAGCAGGGCGAGACACAGGAAAGAACCGGGCCGGGCGAGAACGGGCGCGAAGGAAATGCCGCGCAGCCTTAACCAGAGATGCCGAACCAGCGCGGCAATCGCCACGCGATAGAGGACGAGTGCCAAAGGAGGAATTTCGGATACGGCTATGCGGGCGAAGAAGAAGGACCCGCCCCACAGGGCGCCCAGGAGCACGAGCTGGCTCCAATCCTTCGCCGACATTGATTGTGTCATCGCTACGGTGCGCAATGCCGTCATCCAGTAGATGGAGATAGGCCTTGCACTCTATCCCCGGCGGGGGTGGCCGACAGCAACGGAACAATCCGGATATCCGAATTCTATGGAATCTGGTGCTGTCTTATTCCGATCGGCCGGATTGATATGTCTGGACCGAACTCAAGGGGGATCAGCCGAGAACCGGGCGCATGAAGCTGCGCTCATAGCTGATGATGCTGCGGTTACGCCTGTCGAGCTCGAAGGCGGCCTGGCATTCCGGGTCGCTTGCCATACGGGTGCGATAGTCCTCATAGGCGGCAAGGCTCGGGAAGGAAAACAGCGCAACTGCGATGTTGTTTGCGCCCTCGGACGGCAGGAAATAGCCGTGATGGGCGCCGCCCATTCTGTTGACGATGGGGATCCAGAGCCGGGCGTATTGTTCGAATTCGGCAAGCTTGTAAGGGTCGATGACGTATCGCAGATGGCAGGTAATCATTGAAAGACCCCGTTGTGGAACGACCGAGCGGGTGGCCGTCCGGTCTGTATTGCTTGCCCGGATTCGAGGCAAGCCGTTGGTCAGTTCCTTTACGCTGCCTTCCGTTTCGATGCTATCTCCCTGGCCTGGATATTCAGAGGGGCAGGGGCTCATGAAAATTAGGTAGCAGGCATGCAAAAGGCGCCGCGTTGGCGGCGCCTTCGTTTGATTTCAGTCTCTTTCGATCAGTCGCGGATGACGAGCAGGTCGGCAGCCATGAAGCGGAGCGTCACGGTTTCGCCAGCGGCTGGCGGGGTGACGCCGGGGCTGTTGAACATGTCGAAGGAGATGACGTTGCCGCCGACATTCATGCGGGTGCGGATGACCGAACCCAGGAAGTGGGCGGAGACGACCTGACCGGTGAGGGCGGTGTCGCTCTGGGTGCCTTCGGCAAGCGAACCAGCTTCCGGGCGGAGTGCCAGCTGAACGGTGTCGCCAGCCTTGTAGGTCTGGACGGACTGCTTCAGCGTCACACCCTGATCGCCGATCTGGATGCGGTTGCTATCCGGGTCGAGGACCTTGGCTTCGATGAGGTTCAGCGTGCCGACGAAGGAGGCGACGAAGCGCGTTGCCGGTGTGTTGTAGATCTCGAAGGGCGTGCCGATCTGGTCGGCCTTGCCGGCGTTCATGACGACGATGCGGTCGGAGATCGAGAGCGCTTCTTCCTGGTCGTGCGTGACGAAAACCGTGGTGATGCCGAGCGACTGTTGGATCTGGCGGATTTCCTCGCGCAGCGAAACGCGGATCTTGGCATCGAGCGCCGAGAGCGGCTCGTCGAGCAGCAGAACCTGCGGCTTGACGGCAAGGGCGCGGGCGAGTGCGACGCGTTGCTGCTGGCCGCCGGACATCTGGTAGGGGAAGCGATCTGCCAGATGATCGAGCTTGATGAGGCCGAGCATTTCCTTGACCCGGCTGTCGATCTCCGGCTTCGGAGCCCCCGCGACCTTCAGGCCGAAAGCGACGTTGTCGTGCACCGTCATATTCGGGAAAAGGGCGTAGGCCTGGAAGACCATGCCGATGTTGCGCTGGTTCGGTTTCAGCGCACTCTGGTCCTTGCCGTTGATCGTCAGCGTACCGCCGGTCGGCGTTTCGAAACCGGCGATCATGCGCAGAACAGTGGTCTTGCCGCAGCCCGATGGGCCGAGGAAGGAAACGAATTCCCCTTTCTCGATGTTCATGTTGAAGTTCTTGACGACCTGCGTCTGGCCGAAGGATTTCTGAATGTTGGTCAGCGTAAGAAAGGACATGAGCCAAATACCTTATGCTTTAGCCGGGCGGGCTTTGCCAAAGCGGGAAACGAGGTTGAGCAGGCCCATGCTGAGCCAGGTGATCGAAAATGCGATGACCGCGAGCGCGGAAGGCTCATAAGCCTTGTTGGCGCCGACGAGCTGGAGGTAGGGGCCAAAGGCCGGACGGTTGAGCAGTGCGGCGAATGTGAATTCGCCCATGACAATTGCGAGCGTGATGAAGGCGCCCGAGAGCACGCCGCTCATGACATTCGGGAAAATGCACTTGAACATGATGGTCGTCCAGCGAGCGCCGAGGCTTTCGGCGGCCTCCGTCAGCGTGCGGACGTCGATGGCGCGCATGGCTGTATCGACGGCGCGGTACATGTAGGGCAGCGACAAGGTGATGTAAGAGAAAACCAGCAGGATGTTGGTGCCCGTCGACGAATTCGTCAGCGGCAGATAGGACGACGAATTGTACATCCTGAGGTAGCCGAAAACGATGACAATCGCCGGTATGACGAGCGGTAGCAGCGTGATGAATTCGACGACCGGACGCATCTGCGGTAGGCGCAGCCGCACCCAGTAGGCTGTCGGTACGACGAGCAGCATGCCGAAGATGATGGTCAGAAACGCCATTCCCATGGAGTAGCCGAAGGTCTCGCGGAACTGAGCGTCCGAGAAGACTGACTGATAGGCATCGAAGCTATAGGTGCCGCGGCGCATGCGCAGCGAAAATTCGATCGTGCCGATCAGCGGAATGATGAAATAGGACGCGCCGAGAATGATGGCGATCCAGGCTCCGAGACGTTGAGCTTTCATTTCTGCCACCGTTCGGCGCGCATGCGCAGCATGAGATAAAGGACATTGGATACGCCGGTTATGACGATCATGCCGAGCGCGATCGCGTAACCGAGGTTGGCATTGTGCAGGACGTCGCCGCGGATCTGCGCATAGAGCAGGATCGGCACGATGTTCAGTGAACTGCCGGTCAGCGCGAAGGCGGTGGCGATGGCGCCGAAAGCGTTGGCAAAGAGCAGCAGCGTGGTACCGAGCAGGCTCGGCCAGAGGATCGGCAGGGCAACCATCGTCCAATATTGACGGTTGGTAGCGCCAAGAATTTCAGAGGCTTCGCGCCATTCCTTCTTCATACCGTCCAACGCCGGCGTCAGGATCAGCACCATCAGCGGGATCTGGAAATACATGTAGGTGATCGTGAGGCCGAAGAACGAGAGGAGGTTGAAGCCGGTGCCGTAAAGGTTGAAGCCGAACCAGTCGCGCAGGAAGAGGGTCACAAGGCCGGTGCGGCCGAGTGTTGCGAGAAAGGCGAAGGCGAGCGGTACCCCGGCGAAATTCGAGGCGACGCCGGAGAAGGTCAGAAGCGTCGAGCGCACCGAGTTCGGCAGGCCGCCGAGCACGACGGCCCAGGCGAGGAAAAAACCGATCAGCGCGCCGCCGAGGGCGGACGCCACCGAGACGCGAATACTGATCCAGTAAGCGCTCAAAATGGATGGCGTAAAGAGATCGCCGATATTCTTCAGCGTGAGTTCGCCCTCGGGCGTCAAGAACGCGCCCGCCACGAGATAAAGCGTGGGGATGATCAGGAACAGCAGTGAAAAAATAATGAAGGGTGCAATGCCCAGCCAGTCGATCACGCGGTCTTTGTTGATCAAGGGGGCGCTGCTTACCATAGGTGTTGAAACGGTACTCATGGAAAGCTCATCCTGGGGCGTCGGAGTGAGAAAACCTCCCCGCCCTGAGGCGAGGAGGCAGGATCAGGTGTTACTTGACGCTGGCGCCGACGACGGAATCCCAGTTCTTGGTGATGGCTTCCTTGCCGGCAGCCTGCTCTTCGAGCGTCGGGAAGACAGCCTTTTCATAGGCTGCTGCCGGCGGCAGCTTGTCGAGCAGCTCCTTCGGGATCTTGTTGTTCTTGGCAAGATCGTTGAAGCGGATCGGGTGGCAATAGCCCTTCAGCCAGCCGAGCTGACCTTCGTCGGAATAGAGATACTCCATCCAGAGCTTGGCGGCGTTCGGGTGCGGAGCGAAGGCGGAGATCGCCTGGACGTAGACGCCGGCAACGACGCCCGTCTTCGGAACGATGACTTCGAACGGAGGGTTGCCCTTCAGGCTTTCACCCCAGGAAAGCGCGTTGTAGTCCCAGGCGACGATGATCGGCGTGGAGCCCTGCGCGAACGGTGCCGCCTTGCCGACGACAGGCACGAAGTTGCCGGCCTTGTTGAGCTCGGCGAAGAACTTCAGGCCTTCTTCGCCTGCCTTGGCGGCGTTACCGCCGGATGCGGAAAGACCAGCGGCATAGACGCCCTGGACAGCCTGGTTGGCGGTGCGCGGATCGCCTGCGAGAGCGACGCTGTTTGCGTAATCGCTCTTCTTCAGGTCGGACCAGTCGGCCGGCGATGTCTTGACGAGGTCCTTGTTCACGAGGAACGAGAGAACGCCGTAATAGTCGCCGTACCAGTAGCCTTCTGCATCCTTGGCGGAATCCGGGATCGAATCCCAGGTGGAGACCTTGTAAGGCTGAATCAGGCCGTCTTTCTTGGCGGACGGGCCGAAGGAGAGACCGACGTCGATGACGTCAGGAGCCTGCGGGCCGGTGTTGCCCTTGTTGGCCTTGATAGCTTCGACTTCGTCGCCCGAACCGGCATCCGGGTTCAGCTCGTTGACTTCGAGGCCATACTTCGCCTTGAAGCCGGCAATGACGTCACCATAGCCGCACCAGTCGTGTGGGAGAGCGATCGTCGTCAGCGTGCCTTCCTTCTTGGCGGCAGCGATAAGTTCAGCGCTCGGCTCAGCTGCTGCGATCGCAGTCGAAGCAACGATCATCGCAGTAGAAAGCGAGAGCAGTCGAGAAATGTTAGAGATCACTGTTGTTCTCCTTCGGGTTTTCAGTGTCCGATGTGCTGTTACTGTCGTTAGATGAAGCTTGTATGACAGTTGCGTGACGTTAATTTCGTCATGAATAGCAGGCGCTTGCGGCAGATGTTTTATTTGCGACAGGCTGTCCTGATTCCGCGAGATCCGTCTTTGTTTTTGCCCTTTTTTTAGCTGTCCCTCCTAACCCGGTTTGCGGAAAAGCCGTGTCTGTTCGAACAGGCCTTCCAGCGTTTTCATGCGCTCCTTCGTCTCGTCCCAGGTCGAGTTCTGCACCGCCTCGATGAGCGCCTCGACGATGAAGAGTGTGACGACGGAGGAATCCCATGCCGATGGCGCCTCGATCTGCACGCGGAAGGCGTGCCGCGCCAGCTTTGCGGCGGGCGAAGCCCATTGGTCGGTGAAGACGATGATTTCGGCGTCGCGCTTGCGGGCGGCAGTGGCGAGGCTCACCATCTCCTGCTCGTAGCGGCGGATATCGAAGATGATGAGCAGATCGCCCGGGTTCATGTTGAGAACGTATTGCGGCCAGCTCGACGAATTCGACGACAGCAGCGCCGTGTTCGGGCGGATGACCTGCATATGGGTAAAGAAGTACTCGGCCAGCGCGCCGGTGATGCGTCCGCCGACGAAGTATAGCGTGCGCTTGCGGTCCGAGAGCAGGGCGGCGACATTGTCGAACGTTGCTGTATCGAGATCGGAGAGCGTTTGGCGCAGATTGCCCATGATGGCATCGGCGAAGCGGTTCAATATATGGGTGCCCGGCGCGTTCTGGGCCCAGCGGTCATGCTTGGCGATCGGGTTGGAGATCGTCGCCTCGACTTCCTGATGCAGATGCTGCTGGAAATCCGGATAGCCCTTGTAGCCGAGCTTCTGGACCATGCGCACGACCGTCGGCGTGGAGACGCCGGCATTTTCTGCAATGGTGGTGATGCTGCCGAGACCGGAGACGGGGTAGTTGTCGAGCAGGCTTTCAGCCAACTGCTTCTCGGCGCGCGTGAGCACGCCAAGATGCGAATGAATGACGTCCGAAACGGTCTTTGCCGCGGCACTCACGTGATCTTGCTCCCCGGGATGGTCTGACGCCACTTTCCCACTGAAAGTTAACAACGCTGTCACAATCCATGTCAACAAGTGTCATGAAAAGAAATTTTCAGAACGCGCTTGACACTGCCGTGAACCTGAAGAATTCTTTTCTTGTAAAGATTTTATTAAGCCATGGGAGACGTGCTTTTGGTGCTGGCTCAGCCCCGAATTCTCAGCGAAGCGGATGGCGTTTGTGTCGCAATCGAGCGCGTCAACGGCAGGAGCCCGGTCCTGCTCGTCTGCGAACATGCGTCGCGCACGCTTCCTGAACAGTTCGGCGATCTCGGCCTCTCTCAAGAGGCGCTTTTGAGCCATATCGCCTGGGATCCGGGCGCGCTTGCTGTTGCCCGCGGCATTTCTGCTGCTCTCGATGCGACATTGATCTACCAGCGCTTCTCGCGGCTGATCTATGACTGCAACCGGCCGCCGAGTTCTTCGGGCGCCATGCCGGAGGCGAGCGAGATTTATGCGATCCCTGGCAACAAGGATTTGAGCGCGGAGGAGCGCAAGGCGCGTACCGAAGCGCTCTATGAGCCGTTCCACGCTGCCGTCAGCGGCCTGATCCGTGACCGGAAGGCGAGGGGACAGGATAGCGTCATCGTGACCATCCACAGCTTCACGCCGGTCTATAATGGCAAGTCGCGTGCAGTCGAGCTCGGCATCCTCCATGACGAGGACAGCCGTCTTGCCGACCGCATGCTGCACTTAGCGGCCGAGGCGCCGCTCTACCGTACCGAACGCAACGAACCCTATGGTCCTGAGGACGGCGTGACGCATACGCTGATCCTGCACGGCATTTCCAATGGGCTTCGCAATGTCATGATCGAGGTCCGCAATGACCTCATCAGTGAAGATACCGGCCAAGGGGTCGTGGCCGACTATCTCACGAGGCTTCTCCAGCAAAGTCTGGATGCCTGAATAAAACATAAGACCCCGGGGAGCAGTTTAACTGCGAACAGCCCGCAAGGCGAAAAGCCACGGGCACTTTTGGCACTAGATCGGCCGCAATTCCGCGGACGATTGTCAACAGGGGGAAGTCATGTCGGACTATTCCGAAAGTGATAAGAAGCAGGATATGAGCATCCTGCATTCCATGGGCTATGCCCAGGAACTCGAACGACGGATGAGCTCGTTCTCGAACTTTGCCGTTTCCTTCTCGATCATCTGCATTCTGTCGGGCGGTATCAATTCGCTCGCGCAGGCAACCGCAGGTGCAGGCGGTGCCGCCATCGGCATCGGCTGGCCGGTCGGCTGCTTCGTTTCGCTCGTCTTTGCCGTCGCCATGGCACAGATCAGCTCCGCTTACCCGACTGCGGGTGGCCTCTATCACTGGGGCTCGATCCTCGGTAACCGCTTCACCGGCTGGCTGACCGCCTGGTTCAACCTGCTTGGTCTCGTCACTGTTCTCGGCGCCATCAACGTCGGCACCTATTATTTCTTCATGGGCGCCTTCGGCACGAGCTATCTCGGCCTGGCGGACACGACCACGGTGCGCATCGTCTTCCTGGTGATCATCACCGGCGCGCAGGCGCTTGTGAACCATATGGGCATCGGGCTTACAGCAAAGCTCACGGATTTCTCGGGTTACCTGATCTTTGCAACCGCGATCGCGCTCGCCGCCGTGTGCCTGCTGTCGGCTCCGTCCTATGAGTTCGGCCGTCTCTTCACCTTCGCCAACTATTCCGGCGCAGCAGGTGGCAACGTCTGGCCGGCGACCTCAGGTACCTGGGTGTTCCTGCTTGGTCTGCTGCTGCCGATCTACACGATCACCGGCTATGACGCTTCGGCCCATACATCGGAAGAAACCGTCAAGGCGGCCCATTCGGTGCCGCGCGGCATGGTTTCCTCTGTTCTCTGGTCGGCGCTCTTCGGCTACATCATGCTGTGCGCCTTCGTGCTCATGCTGCCGAACATGGACGATGCTGCAAAGCAGGGCTGGAACGTGTTCTTCTGGGCGATGGACACGCAGGTCAATTCGGTCGTGAAGGACATTCTCTACTTCGCGATCCTCGTCAGCCAGTGGCTGTGCGGTCTTGCGACTGTTACCTCGGTCTCGCGCATGATCTTCGCCTTCTCGCGTGATGGCGGCCTGCCGGCCTCCAAGGCGCTGTCGAAGGTCAGCCCGAACTACCGCACGCCGGTTGCCGCAATCTGGACGGGCTCGATCCTCTCGGTGCTCTTCGTCTGGGGCTCGTCGCTCGTTTCAATCGGCGAGACGCCGGTTTACACGATCGTCGTATCCTGCACGGTCATCTTCCTGTTCTTCTCCTTCGCGATCCCGATCGCGCTCGGCCTCTTTGCCTGGGGCACAGCGAAGTGGGATAAGATGGGCCCGTGGAATCTCGGCGAAGGCATGTTCAAGCTCTTCGCGGTTCTCTCGATCCTCGCGATGATCCTGATCTTCATCCTCGGCATTCAGCCGCCGAACGGACCGGCGCTCTATGTCACGGTAGGCTTCCTGGTTCTGACCGGCATCGTCTGGTTCGGCTTCGAAAGCCGCCGCTTCAAGGGGCCGCCGATCGGCGACGAAGTGGCAAGGCGCCAGGCCGAAATCGCAGCGGCCGAGAAGGCTGTCGGCGAAAACTAAGAACTGAGGCTTCCCTCTCACATGGCGGGGCCGCGTCACGCGGCCCCATCACGGTTCAACGAAAAGGCATCGGGCGGGTTGATCCCGGCGGTCGCATGCCGTTTCGTTGTCCCGATTTCCCGGTTTCAATTTCAGGCGGATGAATCATGAGCAGCTATACTCTCGACGATCTCAGACAGGACGTTGCCGACGGGCGCATCGATACGGTGCTGGCCTGCCAGGTGGATATGCAGGGGCGCCTGATGGGCAAGCGTTTCCAGGCGGAATTTTTCCTCGAAAGCGCCTGGAAGGAAACGCACAGCTGCAACTACCTGCAGGCGACCGACATGGAGATGGAAACCGTCTCCGGCTACAAGGCGACGAGCTGGGAGAAGGGTTACGGCGACTATACGATGAAGCCGGACCTTTCAACGCTGCGGGTCATCCCTTGGCTCGAAGGAACAGTCCTCGTTCTCTGCGACGTGCTGGATCATCATACACATGAGGAAGTGGCCCATTCGCCGCGTGCGATCCTGAAGAAGCAGGTGAAGCGGCTCGAAGCGATGGGCATGAAGGCCTACATGGCCTCCGAGCTCGAATTCTTCCTGTTCGACCAGAGCTACGAGGCGGCGCAGGCTTCCGGTTATCGCAACTTGAAGCTCGCCAGCGCCTATAACGAAGACTACCACATCTTCCAGACCACCAAGGAAGAAGAGGTGATGCGGGCGATCCGCAAAGGCCTGCAGGGAGCCGGCATTCCGGTCGAAAATTCCAAGGGTGAGGCATCCGCCGGCCAGGAAGAAATCAATGTGCGTTATGCCGATGCGCTCACCATGGCCGACCGGCATGCGATCATCAAGAACGGCTGCAAGGAGATCGCCTGGTCGAAGGGCAAGGCAATCACCTTCCTTGCCAAGTGGCACTACAATGCCGCCGGCAGTTCCTCGCATATCCATCAGTCGCTCTGGAGTCTTGAAGAAAAGCCGCTCTTCTTCGACCATACCGGCCATCACGGCATGACACCGCTGATGCAGAACTATATTGCCGGTCTGCTCAGCCACGCGAGTGAGATCACCTATTTCCTGGCGCCTTATATCAACTCCTACAAGCGCTTCATGGCCGGCACCTTCGCGCCGACCAAGGCCGTCTGGAGCAAGGACAACCGCACGGCAGGCTACCGCCTTTGCGGTGAGGAAACCAAGGGGATCCGTATCGAATGCCGCGTCGGCGGCTCCGATCTCAATCCCTACCTTGCCTTCGCGGCCCTGCTTGCGGCCGGCATAGACGGCATCGAAAAGAAGCTGGAACTGGAAGCGCCCTATGTGGGCGATGCCTATTTCGGCAAAGACATTCGCGAGATCCCGCGCACATTGCGGGCTGCGACCAAGGCGATGACGGAATCGGAGATGCTGCGCGCAGCCTTCGGCGACGAGGTCATCGACCACTATACCCGCGCTGCTGAATGGGAGCAGGAAGAATACGACCGCCGCATCACGGATTGGGAAGTGGCGCGCGGCTTCGAGAGAGCTTAAGAACATATCCGAAGCGGAAGGCCGCCCGACTGGATTCCCCCTGCGGAGGATAAGTCGCGGCGTCTTTCTCTGCGGCTCAGAAGAAAACAGGATTTAGATCATGACAATGATCCAATGCATTTCGCCGATTGACGGCTCTGTTTATGCGGAGCGTCCGGCGCTTTCCCTTGAAGCGGCAAAGGAAGCCGTGGCGCGTGCGCGCAAGGCGCAGAAGGCCTGGGCCAAGCGCCCGCTTGAAGAGCGCGTTCAACTGGTGCTGAAGGGCGTTGCCCGTCTTAACGAGATGTCCGATGTCGTCGTACCCGAGCTTGCCTGGCAGATGGGCCGGCCGATCAAGTATGGCGGCGAATATCGCGGCTTCAACGAGCGCTCCAATTATGTCGCCTCGATCGCGGCCGATGCTCTTGCGCCGCTCGTCGTCGAAGAGAGCGACAAGTTCGAGCGCCGCATTGAACGCGAAGCGCATGGCGTCGTCTTCGTCGTCGCCCCCTGGAATTATCCCTATATGACGGCGATCAACACGATCGCTCCGGCGCTGATGGCCGGCAATACCGTCGTGCTCAAGCATGCCTCGCAGACGCTGCTCGTCGGTGAGCGGCTGGTGCAAGCCTTCGTCGAGGCCGGTGTTCCCGAGGATGTGTTCCAGAACGTCTTCCTCGATCATGAGACGACTTCGGCGTTGATTGCCGCCGGCAGCTTCAACTTCGTCAATTTCACCGGCTCCGTCGAAGGCGGTCGCTCGATGGAACGCGCTGCGGCCGGTACCTTTACCGGTCTCGGTCTCGAGCTCGGCGGCAAGGATCCGGGCTATGTGATGGAAGATGCCGATCTCGACGCTGCCGTCGATACGCTGATGGATGGCGCGACCTATAATTCCGGCCAGTGCTGCTGCGGCATCGAACGCATCTATGTGCATGAATCGCTCTATGACGCCTTCGTCGAAAAGTCGGTCGCCTGGGTTTCGAACTACAAGCTCGGCAATCCGCTCGATCCCGAGACATCGCTCGGCCCGATGGCGCACAAGCGCTTTGCCAAGGTGGTGCGCGAGCAGATCGCCGATGCCGTTGCCAGGGGCGCCAAGGCGCTCGTCGATCCCAAACTTTTCCCGGCCGATGACGGCGGCGCCTATCTTGCCCCGCAGATCCTCGTCAATGTCGATCACTCCATGGCCTTCATGCGCGAAGAGACCTTCGGCCCGGCCGTCGGCATCATGAAGGTCAAGAATGACGATGAAGCATTGGCGCTGATGAATGACAGCCAATACGGGCTGACGGCTTCGCTCTGGACCAAGGATGCCGAGCGGGCAGGGCGGCTCGGCCGCGAAATCGAAACCGGCACCGTCTTCATGAACCGCGCCGATTATCTCGATCCGGCCCTGTGCTGGACCGGCGTCAAGGAAACCGGCCGCGGCGGCTCGCTGTCGATCATCGGCTTCCACAATCTGACGCGCCCGAAATCCTACCATCTCAAGAAGGTCACAGCATGAGCAGCGCCAACATCACAGCCAACTGGAGCTATCCGACAGCCGTCAAGCTCGGCCGCGGCCGCATCAAGGAACTGGCCGACGCCTGCAAGAGCCTCGGCATGAAGAAGCCGCTGCTCGTCACCGACCGCGGCCTCGCCTCGATGGCGATCACCAAGAACGCGCTCGACATTCTCGAAGATGCAGGCCTCGGCCGGGCGATCTTTGCCGATGTCGATCCGAACCCGAACGAGAAGAACCTCGAAGCCGGCATCAAGGCCTTCCGCGACGGCGGCCATGACGGGGTTGTTGCCTTTGGCGGCGGTTCGGGCCTCGATCTCGGCAAGTGCGTCGCCTTCATGGTCGGCCAGACGCGCCCCGTCTGGGATTTCGAGGATATCGGCGACTGGTGGACGCGCGCGAACGTCGAAGGCATTGCACCGATCGTTGCCGTGCCGACGACGGCCGGCACCGGCTCGGAAGTCGGTCGGGCCAGCGTCATCACCAATTCTGTGACGCATGTGAAGAAGATCATCTTCCATCCGAAGTTTCTGCCGGGTGTCGTCATCGCCGATCCGGAACTGACGGTCGGCATGCCGAAGATCATCACGGCAGGCACCGGCATGGATGCCTTCGCCCATTGCCTGGAAGCCTATTCCTCGCCCTTCTACCATCCGATGTCGGCCGGCATCGCGCTGGAGGGTATGCGGCTCGTCAAGGAATTCCTGCCGCGTGCCTATAAGGAAGGCACGGATCTGGAAGCCCGCGCCAACATGATGTCGGCAGCCGCCATGGGTGCTGTCGCCTTCCAGAAGGGGCTTGGCGCCATCCACGCGCTCTCGCATCCGATCGGTGCCGTCTACAACACGCATCACGGCATGACCAATGCCGTCGTCATGCCGGCTGTCCTGCGCTTCAACCGCTCTGCCATCGAGGAGAAGATTGCGCGTGCCGCTGCCTATCTCGGAATTTCGGGCGGTTTCGACGGTTTCTATGATTACGTGCTGAAGCTGCGCTCCGAACTCAACGTCCCTGACAATCTGACGGCGATGGGAATCACCACGGAGCGGATCGACGAACTGGCGGCGATGGCGATCGAAGACCCGAGCGCCGGCGGTAATCCGGTTGCATTGACGCTCGAAAATACCAAGACACTGTTTGCTGATTGCTTCTGATCAGATAAAGGCGGACCTATCAACTTGCCCGGAAAACCTTGGTTTTCCGGGCTTTTTTTGTTTTTAGCGCATGCTTATTTCTGATGATGCGAAAAATGCAGGCAGCAATTTCAGCGGGTCCGTTTAACAGTTTGTTAACCACGATTGGCAAGGATGGGTTAACCGCACGATGCTCCGACAGTGCGATTAATAACGAGCGATGCCGGCTCGCGCCATTTCCCTTCGAGGACTAAGAATATGCCAGTCATCACATTCGCAAATACCAAGGGCGGCGCCGGCAAGACCACAGCCGTATTGCTGCTTGCTACCGAACTTGCCCGTCAGGGCTACCGCGTCACCATCCTCGATGCCGATCCGCAGCACTGGATTTCGCGCTGGCACGAAATCTCCGGCCATGTGGCAAACATCAGCGTCATCGATTTCGTAACGACTGCCTCGCTGCCGCAGCACATCAGCGAAAACAAGCAGAATACCGATTACTTCATCATCGACCTGCCGGGCGCGCGTAATCCGCTGCTGGCAACGGCCGTCGGTCTCTCCGACCATGTGCTGATCCCGATCCAGGGCTGTGCCATGGATGCCCGCGGCGGCGCTCAGGTTCTCGAGCTCCTGCAGTATCTTGAGGAGAAGGCAGGCATCAAGATCGGCCATTCGGTCGTGCTGACCCGCGTCAACTCCATGGTTACCACCCGCGCGCTGCAGCTCGTCAAGGCGCTGCTGAACGAGCGCCACGTGCCGGTTCTCGATACGGCGATCATCGAACGTTCGGCCTTCCGCGACATCTTCGATTGCGGCGGCACGCTGCATACGATGGACCCGATGCGCGTCAGCAACCTCGACAAAGCCCGTGAAAACGCCCTCTGTTTCGCAGAAGAGATCATTCGCAAGGTGCCGGGCCGCCTTCCGGTTGCCATTCGCCTGGCAAACGCCATGGGCCGTGCTGCCTGATCAGGCTATCGGGGGGTAGGGAAATTGATGCCTCGGCTTCGGCCGGGGCATTTTCCATTTGAAATTACATTTGCTCACTGGTGTAATGGTTGTCAGGTTGTAAAAATCCCTTCACGCGCGAAGCAACGCATGAGCATCACCCGGCAAGTCGACGACAAGCTTATCGATTCCATCTACGGAATCGTTTTTGGCGAAGCGCGATGGGATACGTTCCTGACGGAGTTGAACGGGCTGTTGCCGGGGGCGGGAACCAGCCTTTTCTATCACGACGCTGCGCGGGCGGAAGGTTCGTCGCAGTTCCACATCAACATGGATCAGGCGTGGATCGACACCTACACTCGCTATTACTGCCGGCTGAACCCCTGGATATCCGGCCTGAACAGAACGCCCACCGGGCAGGGGGCAATCGGCGAGGATTTCATATCCTATGCGGAGCTTTCTAAGACCGAGTTCTTCAATGACTTCTGGCATCGGCATGAAGGTCACGGCGCCGTCGGCATGGCGATCCTGCGGGAGGGGAGCCGATCGTTCAATCTTTCGATCACCACGACCCGCTGGACCGATCCGAATGAGAGCCGGGCCTGTGCTGGGCTTCTGACACGGATCGCGCCGCATCTGAGGCGGGCCTTCATCGCGCTGGAATCCGGTGGCCGGCAGAAGAGCCATTCGGAGATCAACGGACGACTGTTCGATGCCATTGGTGTCGGCGTGCTCCTGCTGAATTCAGAGCGGCGACTGATGTCCGCTTCTGGCTTGGGAGAGGCGGTACTCGAACAGGGAAAAGGTGTCTGGCTTTCACCGCTCGGAACGGTGCATCTTGCCGACGAGGATGCGGACGACCGTCTCACACTGATGCTGCGGCATGGAGAGGAGGCGGAGCGTCAGCAGACGGTTCTGACGGATGGCCGGAAGATCACCTTGCTCAAGCTTGAGAAGAGCCACCACCCACGCTTCTTCGAACGGCCTGTCGTCGCCATCCTGATCGAGCCGCAACAAAGCTCTACGGGGCTGAGTGATGAGAAACTGCGCAGTGATTTCGGTCTCACGCAGGCTGAGATCAGGGTCGTGAGGGCGCTGGTTTCGGGAGGCTCGGTTGCGGGCCTGGCTGCCGAAACCAGCCGTTCACGGGAGACGATCCGTTCGCAAGTGCGGTCCGTCTACATGAAGACGGGCGCCAGGAAGCAGGTGGAACTCTTGCGTCTTATCCAGTTCGGCGAGCGCCCGGCGGAGACACCGGGCGAATAGCCTTCCTCAATCGACGAATTCGACCGTCACGCCCGGCTTGACCATCTTGGCAAGCTCCGTCGCGTCCCAGTTCGTCAGACGGATGCAGCCGTGGCTCTGGGTACGGCCGATCTTTGACGGGTCGGGGGTGCCGTGAATGCCATAGGTGGGCTTGGATAGCGCCATCCATACGGTGCCAACGGGGCCGTTTGGACCGGGCGGGATATCGAGGATCTTGTCGTTGGCGCCCTGCTGGAAATTGATCTTGGGATTATAGGTGTAGCCCGGATTAAGGGCTACGCGCTCGACGGTGACGATGCCCGACGGCGAGGGCGTGTCGGTCGAGCCGATCGAAGCGGGGTAGGCAGCAACGAGATTGCCGGCGTCGTCATAGGCGAAGACCTGCTTGCGGCCCTTGTCGGCGAGGATCTTCGCGACTGCGCCGATCTTGTTCTCGCCGGGATTGACGACCTTGATGACGGTGCCTGGAATCGTGAAATCCGTGCCAGGGTTCATTTCCTTCAGGAAGTTCTCGTCCATGTGGAAGCGTTCGGCGAGCGCTTCGGTGACCGAGGTGTAAGCGAGGGACGGCAGGAGCGCCTTCTGCGAATAATCTTCCGGGATTTGCGCGACATAGGGACCGGCCGCATCCGCATCCGTGATCGTGTAGTTGACGACCGGCAGGCCGCCATTCATGCGCAGTTCTTCGAGGATCGCATCCGTATTATTTGGATCGAGCTTGGTGCCGGTCATCTGTTCATAGGCGTAGATCGCCTTGGTGACATTGGAGCCCATGTGGCCGTCGATGACACCAGGCGAAACGCCGGAGCGATCCAGAAAGACCTGAAGGGCCACGATCTCGGGCTTCGACTTGTCCTTGAGAGTGATCACAGGTTCCTGCGGCGCCGGGCGCGGCTCGTCTGCGGGTGGAATCTGCTGATCGGGCTCGACTGCTGCATAGTCGTCCTGTCCCTGCTGATCGCCGGGATAGGCCTGATCCTCAAGCGGCCGGCGCTCTATGGCGGCGTCCTGCGGAATGGAGCCGGTTACCGGGCCACGCTCGGAATAGCGCGTGTCGCCGTAACGGTTATTGTCCGCGTAATAAGGATCGTTGTTATAGGGATCGTTGGAGGCTTCACGCGATGTGCGCGGCGAATAATAGCCGCGGGCGCGCATCTCGGTGGCGATGATGTTGCCGTAGCGGTCGACCAATACGCGATTGCCGCTGTAGTCACGGGTATAGACGAAGCCGCGGCCGGGCGGGACGTAGTCGAGAATTTCGCCGCCTGGCGTCACCAGCACGATATCGCTCCGGTTTCGGCCATATTGCTGGGCATCGGCCTGCGGCGCGACGGCAGCTAGCGCCAACAGCATGGCCGAAAAAGAAAAGGCCGATTTCATAAAGCGATTCACGTCTCACACCTCGATCAGTGGCTCGGCAGACACACACCTGCGAATTTTGACGCTAGTGTGGAATTTCTTAAGCCGTGCTGAACAAAACATAAAAACAACAGTGTTTTGCGTTTACTCATAAACGCTTGCGCGAAGATGACGTTCCTGTGAGGTCGCCGGTTGCGGTGCTCCCCGCCCAATTCATCGGTCCCGATTGACGAGGGTGACCGCACGACCTAACGCTACCGCAACCAAGATTCCCCGGGAGGACAGCCGATGATCGAATTTGCCGCCGCAAGCGGGCCGCGCCTGATGCTGGACGAAACATCGGTGCTGGATATCGCCGGCTGCTTTATCGAGGGTGTGGACATCGCGCCCAAGCGGGCCATTCCTGACGATGGCGACCCACGAATCGATCACTCGCTGGAAGGCTTCCTCTTCACCTGCGGTCCTGATCATATCCGCCACCGGCAGCCCATTCCCGGCACTGATGGTAAGATCTATCCGCTGCACGGCTCTGCCTCCGGCCATCCGGCCAAGGTGCTGTGGACGAGGTTGGAAAACGGCGATGCCGAATGCCGCGCCGATATCGACATCACTACGGTCGAGGGCTTGCCGCAGCGCATCGAGCGGCTGTGGCGGATCGACGGGGCGACGGGCGAGGTCTCGCTTGAGGATCGCGTGGTCAATACGAGCCGCGAGACGGTGCCAACCTTCCTGATGTACCATATGAACACCGGCGGCAAATGGCTCGACGCGGCGACGCGGCTCGAAGGCCGGATGCTAGAAGGCGGTGGTTTTCCCTGGACCTTCGGCGAGGAGCCGGGCGGCATCTTCTGCGTCGAGTCTCCCGCTACTGAAGATGGTTTCGCCGAAGTCCGGCTTGGGCCGATTGCTGCGATCGGCGGCAAGACGCTGAGGGTGCGTTTCCGCGCCGATACGCTGCCGCATCTGCAGATCTGGCGGAACCAGAAGGCGCCGGCGCATATTATCGGTATCGAACCGGTGTCGCACCGCTGGGTGCTGCGCCATGAGCTGGAGACGGCCGGTGAGTTCAACTGGCTGAAGCCGGGTGAAAGCCGCAGCTACGGCCTGCGTTTCGCTTTCGTCTAATGAAGGGGCGTTCGGCGAAGACGTGTTGACGCTTGACAGGACGCGTCGTAGACCTTCAGCCCACCATTTTCGAGGAGATTGAGACGATGGATATCCGCCAGATCGACGATGAATACTCCGTTTCCGGCCAGATCACGGTTGACGAACTCGACCAGATCAAGGCGCTCGGCTTCAAATCCATCGTCTGCCATCGTCCGGATGGCGAAAGCCCTGATCAGACGCCTTTTGCCGTCATCGAAGCCCGCGCCAAGGAAATTGGCCTTGCGATCACCCACGTGCCCGTCGGCCCGATGGGCGTGACTGAGGAAGCTGTGCAGGGCATGGTCGACGCACTCGACGAATTCGAGCGCCCGATGCTCGGCTACTGCCGCTCCGGCGCGCGCTCCACGGCGATCTATCAGAAGACACACCACATCCGCGCTTAGTCTTCAGTTTGGAAGGCTGAATATTCCGATGCCGCCTGAAGGCGGCGTCTTTCATTTGATGAACAGGAGAACACGATGAGCATCAAGCGTATCGACATCGGCGCCCGCATGAGCGGCGCCGTCATCCACGGCAACACCGTCTATCTCGCAGGCCAGGTCGGCGAAGGCGAAAGCGTTACGGATCAGTGCAAGTCTGCACTCGGCGAAGTCGATCGTCTGCTCGCCGCTGCCGGCAGCAACAAGTCGAAGATCTTGCAGACGATCATCTATCTCTCCGATATCGCCTATTTCGCAGAGATGAACGCCGTCTGGGAAGGCTGGATCGACCCGGCAAATCCGCCGGCCCGCGCCACCAGCGAAGCCAAGCTCGCTGCGCCGAAGTACAAGGTCGAGTTCATCGTCACAGCTGCTCTCGACTAAGAGCGTCGCACAGAACGAGCTTGAGGCCGGTGAAGTGTGAACCAGATTGGTTCACGTATTCACCGGCTTTTTGTTTGGGCGATTTCCGAGAGGGTTCGGGTCGGCGTGATCGCCTCAGGATCGAGCTTGATTTCGATGATTGACGGCTTACCGCTGTCGCGCGCCCGCTCGAAGGCCGGCGCAAAGTCCTCGGTCTTTTCCACCGTCTCGCCGTGGCCGCCATAGGCGCGGGCAAGAGCTGCAAAATCCGGATTGGTGAGGTCGGTGGCGCTGACCCGGCCCGGATATTCGCGCTCCTGATGCATGCGGATCGTGCCGTAGATGCCGTTATTGACGACGACTGCGATGATCGGCAGGCCGTAGCGTACGGCGGTCGCAAATTCCTGTCCGTGCATCAGGAAACAGCCGTCACCGGCAAAGCAGATGACTTGCCTGTCGGGAAAGAGCCGCTTGGCGGCAACGGCGGCCGGCAGGCCGTAGCCCATGGAGCCTGAGGTTGGTGCCGCCTGCGTGTTGAAACGACGAAAGCGGTGGAAGCGATGCACCCAGGTGGCGTAGTTGCCGGCGCCATTGGTGAAGATCGTGTCCGGCTTCGTATTGGCCTCCAGCCATTCCATGATCGGTCCCATATGGACGGCGCCCGGGCCTGTTGCCGGCGGCTTCGACCAGGCGAGATAGGCCTGATGCATGCGCTCGGTGCGTTCGGCCCAGCGCGACTCGGCCGGCGCTTCGAGATCGGCGAGCGCTTCGACGAAATCGGCGGGACTGGCGCAGATGGCGAGATCGGGGCGATAGACGCGGCCAAGCTCGGACGGGTCCGGATGGATATGGACGAGCGACTGGGCCGGGTAGGGGATATCGAGCAGCGTGTAGCCCGAGGAGGGCATTTCCGACATGCGGCTGCCAAGCAGGATCAGGAGATCGCTTTCTTTGATCTCTTTCGCCAGCGCCGGATTGATGCCTATGCCGACATCGCCGGCATAGGAGGGATGCAGGTGATCGAACAGCATCTGGCGGCGGAAGGAACAGCCGACCGGCAGGCTGAAGCGCTCGGCAAAGGTCTGGAAATCGGCGACCGCATCGGCATCCCAGCGGGTGCCGCCGAGGATGACCATCGGCCGCTCGGCCTTCAAGAGGCGCAAGTAGAGATCATCGATCTGGCTGCGGCCCGGATGGGCTTCGACGCGCGTATGGCGCCTGGCGCGGGGCGCTTCGACTTCGTCGCGCAGCATATCCTCCGGCAGCGTCAGGACGACGGGGCCGGGGCGTCCCGATGTGGCGATCGCAAAGGCGCGGGTGACGAATTCCGGGATGCGGGCGGCATCGTCGATCTCGCCGACCCATTTGGCAAATTCGGTGAAAGCGCGGCGGAACTCGACTTCCTGGAAGGCTTCGCGCTCGCGCGCCTCCCGCTGCACCTGGCCGATGAAGAGGATCATCGGGATCGAATCCTGCCGGGCAATGTGCAGGCCGGCAGAAGCATTGGTGGCGCCTGGGCCGCGGGTGACCATACAGATGCCGGGTTCGCCGGTCAGCCGGCCCCAGCAATCCGCCATCATGGCAGCACCACCCTCCTGGCGGCAGACGATGACGTCGATATCGCTGTCATGCAGGGCGTCGAGCACGGCGAGGAAGCTCTCTCCCGGCACGCAGGAGAGGCGTTTCACGCCGTTTGCCTTCAGCGCCTCGACGATCAATTGCCCGCCTGTCCTCTTCATGGCCCCTTCCTTCTCATGGCGACGTCTTCCTCTCCCATTCTACAAGTTCGGTCAGAACCTCTTCATTATGCTCGCCAAGGCGCGGGCTCGGCCGTTCGTAACGCAGCGGCGTTTCCGACAGAACAACCGGCGTGCGCACACCCGGGATCATCGTGCCTGCGGCATCCGGCAGATCGATGCGCAGGCCGCGCGCGAAAATCTGCGGATCGGCAAACATTTCCTCGATCGTGTTGATGGCGCCGGCCGGGACTGCGTTGTCCTCGCAAGCCTTCAGGAGGTCGGCTTTTTGCCATTTCAGCGTTTCGGTAGAGACCATCCGGCGCACTGCGTCTCTGTTGGCGACGCGGGCCTTGTTGGTCGCGAAGTTCTCGTCATCGGCGATGACAAGGCCGAGGATCGTGCAGAGCCGGCGGAACTGGCCGTCATTGCCGACGGCGAGAATGAGATAGCCGTCAGCCGTCGGCACGACCTCATAGGGCGAGATATTCGGATGCGCATTGCCGAGGCGCACGGGGGCGTGGCCGGAAACCAGATAGTTCATGTTCTGGTTGGCGAGGATTGCCGATTGCACATCGAGCAGCGCCATGTCGATCAACTGGCCTTCGCCCGTCTTCAGGGCATGGATAAGGGCGGCTTCGATCGCCGAGACCGCATAGATGCCGGTGAAGATATCGGCAATCGCGACACCTGCTTTCATCGGCTGTCCATCCGGTTCACCCGTGATCGACATGAAGCCCGACATGCCCTGGACGATATAGTCGTAGCCGGCGAGACTGGCATAGGGGCCGGTCTGGCCGAAGCCGGTGATGGAGCAATAGACGAGGCGCGGATTGATCGCTCTCAGGCTCTCATAGTCGAGCCCGTATTTGACGAGGCCGCCAAGCTTGAAGTTCTCGATCAGCACGTCTGCTGTGGCGACGAGGCGGCGCACCAGCGACTGGCCGTCCTTGCTTTTCAGGTCTGCGGTAACGGAGCGCTTGCCGCGATTGGCGGAATGATAATAGGCGGCGGAGAGATTTTCGCCATCCGCGCCTTCGACGAAGGGCGGCCCCCAATGCCTGGTGTCGTCGCCACCATCCGGGTTTTCCACCTTGATCACATCGGCGCCGAGATCGGCCAGCATCTGTCCCGCCCAAGGGCCGGCCAACACGCGCGCAAGCTCGATCACCCTGATGCCCGCAAGCGGCGGCTTCTTCTTCAGGTCTTCCGTCATGTTCCTCCCAAATTCCTCCCAATTCCTCCTATGGGCGGCGGATTTCAGGGCGCCCGCGTTGCCTCAGATGTATCGGATACGGGTTTGGAAGCAAAGCGCCGCTCGCGCCAGATGATGTAGAGGCCCGATGCGATGACGATGAGGATGCCGAGCCATTTCAGCGCGTCCGGGAAATCGGCGAAGACCAGCCAGGCAAAGACCGTGGCCGAGACGATTTCCAGATATTGCAGCGGCGCAAGCGTGGAGGCCGGGGCGGCGCGATAGGCATAAGCCGCGAGAATGCCTGTTATCGCTGCGGCAATGCCCGTACCCAGCAAGTAGCCGAAGGCGGGAAGATCGGGCATGGTCGTGTCGAAGATGTCGGAGCCGCTGCCATAACCGAAGAACAGGATGACGGCGCAGAAGAAGATGCCCCAGAGGCCGGTCTGGAACTGCATGGCCCAGGGATCTTCCCGGTGTGACAGCACGCGTGTCATCAGCGCGAAGACGGCGATGCAGAAGGCGCTGACGACGGGCAGCAGGGCGATATAGCCCACCTGCTCGAAGCTCGGCTGGATGATCAGCATGGCGCCCAGGAAACCGACGGCGCAGGCGCTGTAGCGCCGCCAGCCGATGGTTTCCTTCAGGAAGATGCTGCCGAGGATCGTCAGGATGATCGGCTCGACGAAGAAGATGGCGATGGCATCGGCAACCGCCATGACCTTCAGCGTTGTGACGAAGCAGATCATCGAGATCGTGACCATCGCGCCGCGGATGGCATGATACCAGCTCTGCTTGAGCGAAAACTGGATCCTGGCACCGCGCAGGAAGATGAAAGGCAGCATGGTGAGCGCCTGGATGACGAAGCGGAAGCCGGCCACTTCGGTGGAGGAGATGGTTGTCGTCGCGAGCTTCGAGAAGATGTCGATCAGCGGCGAAATCAGCACCGAGAGCAGCATGAAAAGCAAGCCGAACGTCACCTCGGATGAGGCGGGATGGCGGGTGGAACTCAGGCTCGTCATCTCAGGTCCTTTCGCTCGGGACCGTGCGGATCGCCTCGTCGCACCAACCGGCGAAATCCGCAATTGCCGTTTCCGCGCCGATCTCGTTCAGCGTTTCATGCCGCATGTCCTGATATATCTCAGTGCTGATACGGGAGAAGCCTCGGCTTTTCAAACGCTTTGACAACCAGAGCACGGCTTTTCCATTGTTGGTTGCCGGGTCCTTGCCGCCGCCGACCAGATGGATCGGCATGTTCTTCGGCAGGCTCCCGAGCCGCTCCTTCTCGATGCCGCGGAAGGTGAGGGCGAAGACATCGAGCCAGAGCGAGACCGAAGCATCAAAGCCGCAAAGCGGATCGGCAATATAGGTGTCGACTTTGGCCGGATCGCGCGACAGCCAGTCGAATTCCGTGCGGTGATCGGGAATGGATTTACCCCAGGCGGAAAATGTCAGCCTCGGCAGCATGTCGCTCGGCACATCGGAGCCCTTCAGCATGCGCTCGGCAAGCAGGATCGCCTGGGCGGCGCGGCCGGAAAGACCGACGGCGAAATTCGAATTCCAAACGGCAAGGCCTGCGAAACGGCCAGGGAGATCGGCTGCGGCATTGAGTGCGATCAGACCGCCCATGGAGTGACCGAGCAGAATGACGGGCAGGCCGGGGTGACGGCCGGTGGCAAAGGTGTGCATGGCGGCGATATCACTGATGACACTCTCAACACCGTTGCGTCTGGCAAAGCGACCGAGCGGTGCATCATCGGCCGTTGTCTCGCCGTGGCCGCGATGGTCATGCGCATAGACATGGTGGCCGCTTGCCGCCATGGCCTCGGCAAAATGCTGGTAACGGCGGGAATGTTCGGCGAGCCCGTGCGAAATCATCAGGATAGCCCGTGCCTGCCCCTCTGCAGGTTGGTGATGATAGGCAAGCGAAGCCGCGGCGTTTTGAAGCCGCAATGTCTCGGAAAACATGCATTCCTCCCACGCCAAAAGACCAGATATCAAGGCAAATGCAATATTGCGGTTTCGCTCATACATAAGAAAAGCATGCTTGCCCCTGCGATTCAGGGTTGCGCAAGCTTCGGCTTCATGCTTGTTTGTTCCTGTATTGTTCTTTGTCGGGGCTATTTCGGGGCTAATAATGGTCAAGTTTCTACTCTCGGTTTCCATCCTGTTCCTTTCGCTGTCGTCAGTCGGTTCCGTATCCGCACAGGAAAGCGGGCGCACACGGTTCATCCTTGCTGCAAGCTGGCAGCCGGCATTCTGCCAGACCAACCAGAAGAAGGCGGAATGCGCCACTCAGAGTGGCGACCGCTACGACGCCACCAACTTTTCTCTCCACGGTCTGTGGCCGATGCGTCAGGACTATTGCGGCGTACCTGATGACCAGAAAGCCGCCGACAAGGATGGCCAGTGGACGAGCCTGCCGGCGGTGAACCTCTCAACCGAGACGAAGAGTGCGCTCGACAAGGCGATGCCCGGCACGCAATCGGCGCTTGAGCGGCATGAATGGATCAAGCACGGCACCTGCACGAAAATGAGTGCCGACGATTATTTCGCCATCGCCATTCATCTGATGGGTGATCTCAATGCTTCGGCCGTGCGTGATCTCTTTGCCGCCAATGTCGGCAAGACGCTGAAGGCCGATGCAATCAAGGCGGCCTTCGATAAGAGCTTTGGCACAGGCGCCAGTGACCGGGTGAAGATGAGCTGCCGGCGTGTCGGCAACCAGCGGGTGATCAGCGAACTGACGATTGGGCTTTCGCAGGATGCCGTTTCGGCTCAAGCGAAGGAGAAGGGCCTCGGCGGCCTCATCCAGGGAGCAGGGCAGACGTCCTTCGGCTGCGACGAAGGCATTGTGGATGCAGCCGGCTTCTGACGGAAACATGCCGAAATCCCGACGAAACGGGGTTTCGGCGTTGCCCGACGGCGTGGTTTCGCCTACATAGCGGCCACGATTTCAAGTTTCCGTCCGGAGCATCCCAGCATGGCACGCCAGTTCATCTATCATATGTCCGGCCTCAACAAGGCCTATGGCAATAAGAAGATCCTCGAGAATATCCATCTTTCCTTCTATCCCGATGCCAAGATCGGTATCCTCGGTCCGAACGGCGCCGGTAAGTCCACCGTGCTGCGCATCATCGCGGGCCAGGATAAGGAATATACCGGCGAAGCCTGGCTCGCCGAAGGCGCGACGGTCGGATACCTGGAACAGGAACCGAAACTCGATCCGAACAAGACAGTGTTTGAGAATGTCATGGAAGGCGTTGCCTCCAAGACGGCTGTGCTCGAGCGTTACAACGAATTGATGATGAACTATTCCGACGAGACGGCGGACGAGGGTGCAAAGCTTCAGGACATTATCGACAGCCAGAACCTCTGGGATCTGGAAAGCCAGGTCGAAATGGCAATGGAAGCCCTGTGCTGCCCGCCGCGCGACGCCGAAGTCACCAGCCTTTCGGGTGGTGAGCGTCGCCGTATCGCACTTTGCCGCCTGCTCCTGTCGCAGCCGGATCTGCTGCTGCTCGACGAACCGACCAACCATCTGGATGCCGAAACCATCGCCTGGCTCGAAAAGCACCTGCGCGACTATCCGGGCGCCGTGATGATGATCACCCACGATCGCTACTTCCTGGACAACGTCACCGGCTGGATCCTCGAACTCGACCGTGGCCGCGGCATCCCTTACGAAGGCAACTACTCGGCTTACCTGCAGGCGAAGGCCAAGCGCATGCTGCAGGAAAACCGCGAGGAGGCGGGCCGCCAGAAGGCGATCAGCCGCGAACAGGAATGGATCGCTTCCAGCCCGAAGGCCCGTCAGGCCAAGTCCAAGGCGCGTATCAAGTCCTACGAGCAGCTGGTGGAGGCTGCCGAGAAGCAGCGTCCCGGTGACGCGCAGATCATCATCCCGGTCAGTGAGCGCCTCGGCCAGGTGGTCATCGAGATGGAAGGCATCACCAAGGGCTTCGAGGGCCGCACGCTGATCAACGATCTGTCGATCAAGCTGCCGCCGGGCGGTATCGTCGGCATTATCGGCCCGAACGGCGCTGGCAAGACGACGCTGTTCAAGATGATCACCGGCCAGGAAAAGCCTGATGCTGGATCGGTCCGCATCGGCGAGACCGTGCATCTCGGTTATGTTGACCAGAGCCGTGATGCTCTCGACGGCAACAAGACCGTCTGGGAGGAAATCTCCGGCGGCGCCGAAATCATCAAGCTCGGCAAATTCGACATGAACTCGCGCGCCTATTGCGGCGCCTTCAACTTCAAGGGCGGCGATCAGCAGCAGAAGGTCGGCAATCTCTCGGGTGGTCAGCGCAATCGCGTTCACCTTGCCAAGATGCTGAAGGCCGGCGGCAATGTTCTGCTGCTCGACGAACCGACCAACGACCTCGATACGGAAACGCTGGGTGCTCTGGAAAGCGCGCTGGAAGCATTTGCCGGCTGCGCCATCATCATCAGCCACGATCGCATGTTCCTCGACCGTCTGGCCACGCACATCCTCGCTTTCGAAGGCGAGGGCCATGTTGAATGGTTCGAAGGCAACTTCGAGGATTACGAGCAGGACAAGGTCCGCCGTCTCGGCCCCGACGCCTTGAACCCGGGTAGCCAGGCCCACAAGCGCCTGACGCGCTGATCGGCTCTTTGCGCTTTTCGAAAGCCCCGGCTGGTCCGGGGCTTTTTTGATGTCTGCTGTCGTTATCACCACAGGCAAGTTCGCAAATCGGTAAAATGCCGCTTGCCTCAGCTATCCAAATCACATAAAGATATCTTTATATCTTGATTGGGTAGAATATGAGCGAACCCTTAAGGCTTGGACTGGATGCGCTGGTGGACGTCTTGAAGGCGGCCGGCGAACCGACGCGCCTGCGGCTGCTGGCGCTGCTGGCGGCGGGCGATCTCACCGTGACAGATCTTACGGAAATTCTCGGCCAATCCCAGCCCCGTATCTCCCGGCACCTGAAGCTGCTTGGCGAGGCGGAGTTGATAGACCGCTATCAGGAAGGCGCCTGGGCCTATTTCCGGCTGGCGCAGGAGGGCAAGGCTGCTGCCCTGGTGAGGGCCCTGCTGAAGCATGTCTCCGAAAACGATCCTGTCGTCCAGCGTGACGGCGAGCGTCTGGCGTCCGTCAAGCGCCAACGCGCTGAGCGGGCGCAGGCCTATTTCAGCCGCAACGCCGCCGAATGGGACGAGCTTCGCCGCCTGCACGCCGCTGACGAAGAGGTGGATGCGGCCGTCATCAAGCTGCTCGGGGCCAACCCGATCGATTCCCTTCTCGACCTCGGCACCGGCACCGGCCGCATGCTGGAGCTTCTCGCCGGCCGTTATCGCCGGGCGATCGGCGTCGATGCCAGTCGCGACATGCTGAGCGTAGCGCGCGCCAATCTCGACAAGTCCCGCATCACCACAGCTTCGGTACGCCACGCCGATATCCTGAACCTACCTTTCGAAGGGCAGGATTTTGATCTTGTGACGATCCATCAGGTGCTGCACTTCTTCGATCAGCCTGACATCGCGATCACGGAAGCCGCGCGCATGCTGCGGCCGGGCGGACGTCTGGTCATTATCGATCTGGCGCCGCACAACCTTGAATATCTTCGCGACGAACATGCCCATGTGCGTCTCGGCTTTTCGCATCAGGCCATGTCGGACTGGGTGCGCAAGGCTGGGCTCGATATAGAGCAGGTCGTCGACCTTCATCCGGGTCAGCAGGGCGAGCAGGGCCTCACGGTCACGGTCTGGCTCGCACGGGACCCGAGGCGCTTGATGGCCTCGCTGGAGACCGAAGGCGCCGTACCTACATTTGCCGGGAGAGAATAAATGACCCAGAAAAACGACGCCCGCCGCCGCGATATCGCGATCTCCTTCGAGTTCTTCCCGCCGAAGTCCGAGGAGATGGAGGGCCAGCTCTGGAACACCGTCCGCGACCTGCAGGACTGGAACCCGGAATTCGTCTCGGTGACCTATGGCGCCGGCGGTACGACCAAGGCGCCGACTCTCTCCACGGTCACGCGCTTCCTCACCGATACGCCGCTTGCGACCGCGTCACACCTGACCTGCGTCAGCGCCACGAAGGAAGAGACGCATCAGGTGGTCGACAGTTTCCGCAAGGCAGGCGTCACGCATTTCGTGGCGCTGCGCGGTGACGCGCCTGGCGGCGTCGGTGCGCCCTACCAGCCGCATCCGGGCGGGTACGCCAATGCAGCCGAACTGGTGGCCGGCCTCAAGCAGATCGGCAATTTCGAAATCTCCGTCTCGGCCTATCCGGAAAAGCATCCGGAAAGCCGCGACCAGGCTGCCGATATCGAAATGCTGAAGCGCAAGGCTGACAATGGCGCCGACCGCGCCCTGACGCAGTTCTTCTTCGACAATGACAATTTCGAGCGTTATCTCGAAAAGGTGCGGGCCGCCGGCGTCAAGATCCCTGTCGTGCCGGGCATCATGCCGATCCAGAACCTGACGCAGCTGAAGCGCTTTGCCGGCGCCTGCGGCACGGTCATCCCGGATTTCCTCGACGAGCGTTTTGCCGGATATGACGACAAGCCGGAGGAGCGCGCCAAGGTTGCCGCCGATGTCGCAGCCGAGCAGATCGAGGATCTCGTCCGTCGCGGCCTCAACGAGTTCCATCTCTATACGATGAACCGTGCGCCGCTGGTTTCTGCCGTTCTCGCCAACCTCGGCCTTTCGCGACAGACGGCGAGAAGCGCCGGCGCTGCCGCCTGATCAGACAGATACCGCTATCAGCATATAGGAAAAGCGCATGCCGGGCGGGGCATGCGCTTTTCAATATCTGGGGCTGATTGTTTCAGGAGTTCGGTATTCAGTCTTTACGCTTCGTATCGGCTCAAATGAAGAGCATGGATACGACGAATGCGAACGCTGCACTGACCAACAGGACATTCAAGGATTGCGTAAGTCCCATGTCTGCCTCCTCGCGTTAACCGGCTAATAATATGTCGGAAATGTGTTAGTTGGGAAGCGCTTCTTGTGCTGCACTGCCGAAGAGGGCAGTGGATAAGTCTAGAAACTATCCTGCAAGCTACTGAAATATAATCAGAAAATTCTGCTCGCAAAATTTAACACTTCGTTACAAACCGATAGCTGCGATTCACGCTTTTGGCGAAAGAATGGCGCGCTGCAGCATAATCATTTCAGGTTATCGCGCCAAAGCGGTGGTAGATGCGGCCATCCAGTATGACAAGTCCTGCGCCGATCAGCGCCATGCCGGCAATCTCTGTCATTTCCAGTCGCTCGCCCAGGAACAGGAAGCCCAGAAGGATCGCGCTCGGCGGCACGAGCAGCGTCACCAGAGAGGCATTGGTCGCGCCTGCCGCGGCCAGGATACGGAAGTAGAGAATATAACCGAAGGCGGTGGACAAGAGGGCGATTGCCAGAATGGCGGCGATGGCGTTGGCCGAGGGTGTGGCAAGTGCCCAGGGATGGTCCATAACGAGCGACAGCGGCAGGGCGACCAGCGAGGATGCCGTCATCTGCCCGGCAGCGATGATGGGCGGCGCCACGCCCTTGAAGCGCTTGCTGTAAGTGGCGGCAAAGCCGTAGGAGACCGCGGCAATTACGGGCAGGAGCAGAGCCCATAAGGGCAGATCGCCGCGAGCCGTCACGCTGGGGCCGATCAACACGACCGTGCCGAGAAGGCCGGTAAGGCAGCCGATGATCTTGGCCGAGGAGAGTTTCTCGTCTGATGTCAGGTAGTTGGCGATCAGCACCGTCCAGATCGGTGTCGTGGCATTAAGAATGGAGGCAAGGCCGGCGCCGATGCGTGTCTGGCCGAAGAAGATCAGCGCATGGGGCAGGGCGTTGTTGAGGATGCCGAGAACGACGAATTCGCGCCACCGGCTCTTCAGCAGCGGATAGATCCCGAAGCGCCCGCCGATGTAGATATGCAGCGCGACGGCTGCGATGGAGAGGCGCAGGAAGACGAGGGTGAGTGGCGGCACCTCTACGACAGCGATGCGCGCGAAGAAGAAGGAGCCGCCCCAGATCAGACCGAGCAGGGCAAGAAGCCCCCAGGTCAAAGCACTCATTTTCTGTTCCATGCCGATCCCTCCCATTTGCTGGCAGGTTTAACCGATCGGCGGATAGCCGCCACCCGATTCATGAAGCCGGGTGGCGAAAGAGCAAATGTGAAGTCTCAGAGTGCGTCCAGCAGGGCCGGCGTTGCCCAGCCGTCGGCCGGTATGCCGAGGCGGAGCTGTTCCTTCTGGATCGCCACTCGGGTACCGGAGCCAAGGATGCCGTCGATCTCGCCGACGTCATGGCCGAGCGAATCTAGCTTCGTCTGCAGCTGCTTCATCTGGTCGTTGGAAAGGCCCTGTTCGGGCGTGCCCTTCTGATAGGTCGGGGCACCGGAGAGGCGGGTCGCGAAATAGGCGGCAGAGGTCGTGTAGATGAACGACTTGTTCCATTCCAGATAGATCTTGAAATTGGGATAGGCGATGAAGGCCGGTCCAAGGCGGCCCTGCGGCAGGACGAGATCGCCTTCGAGATTGGCGAAGGCGGTGTTGCCGTCGCGCGGCTTGACGCCGAGGTTGAACCATTCGCCAGCCGTCATCGTGCCGCCGAGGCCCGACTTTTCCCAAGGAAGGTTATCTGGCACGGTGACTTCCTGCAGCCAGGGCTGGCCGCGCTCGAAACCGAGATGCTGGATGAACTTGGCGGCTGTCAGGATCGCGTCCGGGCCGCTCTGCTTGAGGCGAACATGGCCGTCGCCGTCGCCATCCATGCCATAGGCGATGATATCGCGCGGCAGCATCTGAACCTGACCGATTTCACCGGCCCAGGCGCCGGTGTTGGTCTGCGGGTCGAGGTCGCCATGTTGTACCATTTCGATGAGGGCGATCAGTTGCGGGCGGAAGAGTTCGGGGCGACGGCAGTCATGGGAAAGCGTCACCAGCGCGTTGCGCGTGTTGAAATCGCCCTGTACGGCGCCGAAATCCGTTTCCATCGCCCAGAAAGCGGTGATGATCCCGGCGGGAACGCCGAATTCCTGCTCGGCGCGGGCAAAAACATCGGCATATTGCTTCATCTTCTGGCGGCCGATATCGAGGCGGGCCTGGCTGACGGTGCGCTGCGAGAACTCGAGGAAGGTCTGGCGGAAGACGCCTTGAGCCCGGTCGCGGCTCAGGACTTTGGGATCGATCTCAGCACCGGCCAACGCCTGGTCTGCTGCTTCGGCGCTCGCGCCCGCTGCAATCGCTTCTTTCTTGACGCCCTGAAGGAAGGCGGGGAGATCGCCGCCGCAAGGCGCTGCCGGGGCCGAAGCTGCCGCATCCGGAGCCTGCTGGGCAGCAGCGCCTGTTGCTAGGACGCAGGCAAACAGAAAGGCAAGTGCAGAGCAGCTTTTGAGCGAGCGGTGCATGAAACGATCCTCGTAAAATGACATAGAATGCCGCCGATTTCACAGATGAATGTGACGGAAGCAAGAAAGATTAGGGCACGTTACTAAGAATTTCTATCCTTGGAAACGTCAGCCACCCAGTTGTTCCAGTTTTTCGCAGAACCCGCGAAGACATTGATATCCGTCGGACCCCGGATGCCGGGGATAACGCCCGTCGACGTGTACTGCCAGAAGGCCCAGCGGCGGTCGGCATAGGTCACGTCGGGATGTTTGGCGGTGGAGCGGACCCAGAAATGATAGTCCTGGAAATAGCCGGCGAGGTTGTCGCGGTGAAAATCGACAGAGGTGTAGATGATCGGCCGCTTGCCGTAATAGGCTTCCAGGCGATCCATGAAGCGCTGCATTTCGGATCGCACGGTGGCCGGGTCGGGGCGGAAGCGACAAGTCTTCGATTCTGCATTCCACTCGACATCCAGCACCGGCGGTAGGCGCATGGATTCCCTGGGAACGTTGCGGATGAACCAGTCGGCCTGATCGTCGGCGGAGGAGCAGAAATAATAGAAGTGATAGGGCGCATGCGGAATGCCTGACGCGGCTGCCTCGCGCCAGTATTCGTCAAAGCGCGGATCGATCCTGTCCTTGCCTTCGGTCGCCTTGATGAAGGCGAAGGCGACGCCGGATTTGCGCACTGTCTGCCAGTCGATATCACCCTGCCATTTGGAGATGTCGATACCATGGACCGCGTTTTGCTGCGGACGCTTGGCCCCGAAATCCTGGGGATCGGTATCCTTGAAGTGGCTCTTCGGCTTTATGGAAGCAGTTTCGAGATAATCGTAACCCGTGGAGCTGCAACCGGCGAGCAGCAGGGCAAGCGGCAGGACGCAAAACAGAAGCCGACGCATGAATGTTCCGTCGTGATGATGGATCTGCCCCACAGCCTGACCTTCGAAAACACGCGCCCAGCAGAGGGTATAACCCTCTTTTCTAATATCAACGTAAAAAAATGGTTATTTACAAGCGAATTATGAGCGCCTGCTGATAATCGCCGCCCGCCAGGCGTAACCGCCGCCGATCGTCTCGAACGATAGTCGCGCATTGTTTTCAGCGACTTGCGCTTCCAGAACCTCGCGCAGATTGGCGCGGGGCGTGACATGGAATTTGGCGAGCCAGGCCTTCAGCAGGCTACGAAACCAGGTTGGAAGGCCTTCCTGCTGGCCGAAATCGACGATGTGGAGCTGGCCGCCGGGATTGAGCGCGGCAATCGATGCATCCACTGCGCGTTCCCAATCCGGGATCATCGACAGTGCGTAGGAAATGAGGATGCGGTCAAACCCGGTGGTGCCGAATTCGCGCGGCGTATAGGCCGTGGCATCCGCCACCCGGAAATCCGGGATCGTCGCCTTGGTGGCAAAGGTCTTGCGGGCGGAAATCAGCATTTCCTGGGAAATGTCGAGACCGTAGAGCTTGGCCGTCGGGAAATGCTTGTGGGCAAGCGCCATGTTGCGGCCGGTGCCGCAGCCGACTTCGAGGAGTGTGCCGCCCTCGGGAACGTCGAGGTTGCGGATCGTGCTGTCGCGGCCGAGAAGATAGTATTTGCGGGTGAGATCATAGAAATGGCGCTGGTAGCGGTACATGCCATCCATCAGGTCGGCATGTTCCTCGCTCTTGACGGTCATCTCGTCGACTTTGCTCACGCCTTCTTCCCGTAGATGTGGAAGCCGCCGTAGATTGCCGAGCGGTCCTGGGTGGTCATCTCACGCGACTGTTCTTCGAAATAGTGCCACTGGTCGCGGATTTCAGGGGCGAGACGGCCTTCGATGATGCTCTTTTCGGCGGCCGTGCGGAAGATCACGCGCGCGCCTTCGCGGGCAGTGCGGGTGATTTCGCGCCAGACATCGTTGAGCTGCTGGTCGGTCATCCAGTCCTGCGCGTCGAGCAGGATATAGCGGTCGCGCGATGCGGCAGGCTCATTGGCCAGAAGCTCCGTGAAGCTTGCGTGATGGACATTGACGCGATCAACATTGGCGCGGATCACCTCATAGTGCTCCGGCTTCAGATAGGTCGGCAGCGGGCCTTCCTCGCCATCGGCGTAGCGGCGCGCAAAGGCCTGCCAGGCGAAGTAGTTGTCGCGCATCGGGAAATGGCAGGCGAGCTTTTCCAGACGGTGCTTCAGAACCGGCGCTATGGAATTATCGGCGGCAAGGCTCGCCAGCTCGTCATATTGCTGGGGCGGAATGCCAAGACCGAAAAGCGAGCTCTTGCGGTTGGTGATCCAGCGAACGACCGGCTTTTCGAAGAGGGGAGCGATCTGATCGTCGAAGAACTGGCGCTGCTCGCGAATCGTGCGAGCCTTGGTCATTTCCTGCAGCTTCACGCCATGCAGGCGGGCAAGAAGGTGGGCGGCACCGATGAAGCGGCCGAGCAGGCCGGTTTCATAAATGTTGCGGTCAAAGACCGTGACGCGCCGGCGGCCGAATTTGCGGGTATTCCAGTAGGCGCGGGTCGTATCATCGAGATTGGACGACAGATAGCGGTCGAAAACCCGGCTGTTCGATTTCTCGTTCGGCATCGCCAGGAAGCGCACGAGATCGGAATGGCCCGGCAGGTTCTTGAAAGCGGCAAGCTTCAGCCTGTTCAGCGCAATGTGGTGCGGATTGAGGTCGACCACGTCGATCGAAGCCGGCGCCTTGGAAAGGTAGGCCAGCATGTTGCAGCCGCCCGAGCCGATCGTGACGATACGGTGATTGGGCTTCAGCTCCATCGCCTGCATGTCGAGATCCGGATCTTCCCAGATCTGTGGGTAGACGAGGCCGGAGAAGAGAAGGCCGAAGAGACGCTCGGAGAAGCCGTCCTTGGAAAAAGCCTTGTGGCGGAGAAGCGCTGCCTTGAGTTTCCGGTTCTTGCGGAAGCCGGTATCCGGTGCAAATTCCGACATGAGTCTGTCACCTTTTTAGTGTTCAGGGCGTGTAACGCGCCTCTGCTACAGTTTGATGACGAGCCCTGTGGGCCAAGGCTTCGACGAGACCCGGTCAAGACTTCCGCGAAATTTGAAGTCGATTGAAACACTTCTTTTCGTTTCTCTCTTTCCGTGAGCCAAGTTTCCTGCTTCTCTCCGTTCCGTGGAGGATTGCATGCGAGTTGTTCCGCGTATCTTCAAGGGCTTGGCCCTGCTCGTCATTCTCGTTGCCATAGGCGCAGTCGCGTGGCTCTCCATAAGCCCGCCGGAGCTCCTGAAGGTGGGCAATGGTTATGCCGCCAAGATCGTCTGCTCCAATGTCTTCATCGCCGGCCGTGATCCCGACGCCGTTCTCTACGACGATGTCCAAGCGCCTGGAAACCCGCTGCTCAGGCTGATGCGCGTTGAGATCGATCGTGACAGCGAGCGGGTGACTTCGCGTTTCATGGGCCTGTTCGCGCCGAGCTACGCGCTTTATCGCGGCGCCCTCGGCTGCACGAGCGTGCCTGACGGCGATTTCGATGCCGCCGCCAGGGCTGCGCCGTTGATGCCGGCGGCGCGGTTAAGTGAAAATGACGCGGTCTGGCCGGATGGGGAAAGTGTCGATCCGGCGACCGGCAATGCCAAGGTCGCGGCGCTTCTGAGCGATGCCAAGCTTGCCGGGCCCGCCATGCGGGCGATGGTCGTCGTGCAGGATGGCCGCATCATTGCCGAAAGCTACGGGCCGGGCTTCAACGCCGATACGCCGCTGGTCGGCTGGTCGATGACGAAGACCGTCAATGCGGCGCTGATCGGCCGGCTGATGCTGTCAGGCAAGATCTCCTTCGATGACACGCATCTCCTGCCGCAATGGGCGAATGATTCGCGCGGCGACATCAAGCTCGCTGACTTGCTCGGCATGGAAAGCGGGCTCGCCTTCAACGAGGATTATGGTGCCGTTGCCGACGTGACGCGCATGCTCTACCTCGACCCTGATATGGTTTCCCTGCCGGCCGGCGCGCCTCTTGTGGCTGCTCCGGGCACAGATTTCCGTTATTCCAGCGGTACCGCCGTGCTTCTGTCACGTATCTGGATGAACAAGGTCGGCGATCCGCGGGCGGCCTTCGATTATCCCCGCGATGCGCTGTTTTCTCCACTCGGCATGACGAGCGCAGTCTTCGAAGCCGATGAGCGCGGTACGTTTACCGGCAGTTCCTATATCTATGCCACGGGGCACGACTGGGCACGCTTCGGCCAGTTCCTGCTGCAGGATGGCGTGTGGAACGGGCAGAGGCTTTTACCGGAAGGCTTTGTTGCGATGATGCGCACGCCAACGGCAAGTTCGGGCGGTAAATATACGCAAGGCCAGGCTTGGCTTGCGGGACCGGGCGGCGGCACGAGCGCGGAATTCGGCCTGCCGCAGGATACGTTCTGGCTGCAAGGCCATGACGGCCAGACGGTGGCAATCATTCCTTCGGCCAATCTCGTCTTCGTCCGCATGGGGCTGACGCCGAGCTGGCTGGGCTACAGGCCGCAGATCGTGCTGAAGGAAATTCTCAACACGCTTCAGTCGGCGAAAGCCGGCTGAGGACCGTCACTGACGATGGTTTGTATCAGTAATTGGACTATCAGTAATTGCCTTGGGCAATGTCGGTCATGCCCTTGCGCTTGGCGTCGTAATAGTAACCGCGGGCATAGAGACGAACGGCATCGTCTTCCTTCTTGTCGGCTACCTGCCAGGCGCCCTGCAGGTACTTGCCTGCATATTTGATATTGGTTTCGGCGTCGAAGAGGCCGGCGGGATTGCCGCCGTAACCCATCGATTTTGCGGTGTTGTACTTGATCTGCATGAGACCGAAGTAGCCGCGCTTGTTGTAGGCCTTGGAATTGTAACGGCTCTCGCGATGAACGACGCGGTGGAGTAGCGATTCCGGAATTTCGTAAAGCTTCGAATATTTGCTGATGAGCTTACTGACGAAGCTCTTCTCGACAGTCGGCGCATCGTCGCTGTCGTCATCGCTGAACATCGGCGGGGCGGACGGGGGATCGATCGGACCGGACTCGTCGAAGCCGTAGTCCATGGTGAAGCGCGGCGTGGTGTCGACGGCGGCAAGCGCTGCGAGCGCGCCGTTCTGCGGCGTCGTGGCTGCGAAGGCAAGCTGTGTGGAGGGGCTTGCAGGCGAGCCCGGACGCGGCGTCGGAATGACGGACTGGATCGCCGTCATCTCGGGCGTCAGCGGAATGGGAGCATAGCCATTGACGGCAACCTGCTGGACACCGCCCTGCATGGCGAAATCGCCGGCCTGCTGCTGCACGGGGGAGACGACATTCGGCATGGCGGCTGCAGTGAGAACAGGTGCGGCAGTTGCTGCCTGGGGATTGAGAGTGGCTACGGCCGGGCCGTTTACGCCTTCAGCGGTCGGGATAGCAGCCAGCGTTGCATCTTCACCCGGCTTCGGCATGGGAATCACGGTCTGAGCGGCGGTCAGTTCCGCCTGAGAGGTATATTCGACGCTCGCGCATCCGGAAATGACACCGCAGAGCATGGTAGAGACCACAAGACTGCGTTTCAGGCCGGAAAATCCGATCGCTACCATTCTCTCACTTTCGTGAATCCCGCCGCCCCGGCAGCGTCTTAAAAGTTACTAAATACCTTAAGCCCAGGAAAAGCCATTAACCTATTCGTGGCTTTCCAGCAACCACGGAATATTACTAGGCTGCAATACGGCGATACCCGGCGGTCACGGCGCCGGCAGCGATGAGGAGAGTGCCACCGGTGCGATTGACCGCGCGCTGCACGTTGGCTTTGCGAATCAGGCCTCGGGCGGCATGCGCGGCCATGGCGTAGCAGGAGGCATTGATGGTGGCGAGAACGAGGAATGTCGCTTCCATGATCAGCATCTGATCGAAGAAGGGAAGGGCGGGGTTGAGGAACTGCGGCACGAAGGCGACGAAGAAGACAATGCTCTTCGGGTTCAGCGCCGTCACCACATAGGCATGCAGGAAGATCCGCAGCGACTTTTCTTCCGGCAGGTTATCGTTGTCAGCGATGTGTTCACCGACGATCGGCGCCCGCCAGAGCTTGATTCCGAGCCATATCAGGTAGGCGCCGCCGATCCACTTCAGCACGGTGAACAGCGTCGCGGATGCGGCGAGCAGTGCGCCGAGTCCGAAAAGCGACGCCGTCATGGCCGTGAAATCGCCGAGCGCCACGCCCGAAACGGTCGCCAGCGCCGTTTTCCGGCCATGACCCAGCGCATAGGAAACGACCAGAAGAATGGTCGGTCCCGGTATGGCGAGCATGATGGCGGATGCGGCTGCAAAAGCGAGCCAAGCTTCAAGCGACATGGAATCTCCTCCTATTCCTAGAGAACAAGCAAAGACACCATATTAGCCATCCGTCAATCATGCCGCTCTGTATTTTTGCCCGATCTGGCTCATTACTTCACCAAACCATGCGGTTGCAAGATCAAATGGCTTGCCACCCTTGATGCGCGGAAATTCTATTGCGCGCAACTTGCCGTTCTGCGCTTCATCATGGCCGGTTACGCCCGAGATCTTGTTGAGCGCGCTTTCGACGGCAAGGTCGACCATGCTCTGGATCAGGCGCAGATCTTCGCCATTTGCCGGTGCCGAGCGGGCGAAATAACCGGATTTCTGGACGAGCGAGCGCTCGGCATCGAGTAGGCTTGCGAACTGCTTCTGGAACCAGGCGCCGACATTGATCGTGTCGATCTTCACGTGGCCGAAGGCATCGCGCTTGACGGTCTCGCCGGCGGCTTCGCGCTCAGCGACGATGGCATCGAGGCAGGCGCCTTCCGACACGAAGACGGTGGCATGGCCGGTGCGGTCCATGATCTCCTTCAGGCGCGCGGCCTCGGCATCGAGGTCGAAGGCCATTTCCGGCAGGTAAACGGCGTCGATGCTCTTCATATGCGCGTTCATCATCAGGCCGTTGACATATTCATTGCCTTTGGTGCGCTGGAGATAGGCGCGGGCGGTGGCAGCCGTCAGCCAGCCGCAGTGGCGGCCCATGACCTCGTGAATGACGAGCGTGCGCGGGGCAGCGGTCTGTTCGTTGCTGACATTGTCGAAGAAGTGGGCGCCGACTTCGGCCGCCGTCCAGGCGCCGAGCGACTGGCGGATCGGCACGACGTCGTTGTCGACGGTTTTCGGCAGGCCGACGACCGTGAGGTCATAACCGTTTGCCGCAAGATAGGCGGCCAGATCCGCGGCTGTCGTATTCGTGTCGTCGCCGCCGATCGTATGCAAGATGGTGACGCCGTCATTGGCAAGGCGCTCCGCGGCGACCCGCAACGGATTTTCGCCTTCCTTGACGAGGCCGCGCTTCACGCAGTCGGCGGCATTGGTGAGCTTCACGCGGCTGTTGCCGATCGGCGAACCGCCATAACGGTGCAGGAGCGGCGCCTTCTCGCGCATTTCCTTGTTGATCGCGACGCTGTCGCCGAGCAGTACGCCCTGATAACCGGACTTGTAGGCGATGAGCTCGATATCGGGTGCAACGTCGCTATAGCGCTCGATCAGGCCGCCGACGGCGGATGAGAGGCAGGGCGCGAGGCCTCCGGCGGTCAGCATTGCGACTTTCTGTTTGGCCATAATCCCTCCTTTGGCGCCCGATGCGCGACTACGTGCAGCTCAAAGCGTGTCACGATCTTTCAGATCCGTCTGCCACGCGTTAAGTCTTTGTTTTCCGCATGTCGTGACCGCAAAACCGCTGCTCAGTTTTGCGCGACATGCTTCATGTAACGCATGGATGCGGCAGGGAAAGTGGCCTGTAAAGTAAAGAATTTACGAAAAACGCGCCTTTCTGCAGAGCAGGTGCCGGAAGCGGCGATATAATCGGTTCAATGCCAGTCCACCTATCCATAAGTGTTGTGGAAATCGCCGGCCGCTGTGCGGATAATGCAGAAAATGGCGGACACGGCGGATGGTCGCAGCATCAGCGACAATTACCGAATTGTGAAAACTGTTTTCAAACCTACGACCAATAGCCGCCTTGCAATGGCAACGATTATTTGGTCAAGGTGTTTCCTCTAGAACTTGCTGCATTGCGAGAAGATGACGATGTCTTTCTGGGAAAAACTGGTGAATGCCATTGGCAATACCGCGGGCAATGCGCTCTCCGCGGTGGTCGAGGCTATTCGCACGGTTTTCGAAGGCGATCCGGAAACACGTCGCAAGGTTGCCTTCTCCGTAGCTGTCATTGCGCTTTCGGCCAAGATGGCAAAGGCCGACGGTATCGTCAGCGAAAAGGAAGTGCAGGCTTTCCGCGATATCTTCGAGTTTCCTCCGAGCGAGGCGAAGAATGTCGCGCGCCTCTATAATCTCGCCCGCCAGGACGTTGCCGGTTACGAGGCCTATGCAGCCAAGCTGTCCACCCTCTGCTCGACCTGCGCCGCCAATTGCCCGGTTCTGGAGGACGTTCTCGATGGTCTGTTCCATATCGCCAAGGCGGATGGGCTGATCCACGAGAAGGAAATGAATTTCCTGCGTCATATCGCCGAGATCTTCCAGATGAGCGAGGCCCGCTTCGATCAGATCGCTGCGCGTCACGTCTCCGATGGACGCGACCCCTACAAGGTCCTCGGGGTTTCGCCGGCAGATGATTTCCCGACGATCCGCCGCCACTACCATGTGCTCGTCAGCGAGCATCATCCGGACCGGCTGATCTCGCGCGGCGTGCCGGAAGAGTTTCATGCGATTGCCAATGAACGCATGGCAGCGCTGAACGACGCTTATGCGGCGATCGAAAAGGAACGCCGCGCCGCATGACCTCATTCGAGGCCGATTATCGACAAGCGCGTGTCCAACCCTCTCCGAACCATGGAGAGCGTGCCGACGGCCGCAAGCCGGATATGATCCTGCTGCATTATACCGGCATGCCGAGCCCGGAAGGGGCGCTCGACTGGCTCTGTCGTGACGAGAGCCAGGTTTCCAGCCATTATTTCGTGCATCCCAACGGCGAGGTCGTGCAGCTCGTTCCGGAGAGCAGGCGCGCGTGGCATGCAGGCAAGAGTTTCTGGCACGGCGAGACGGACATCAACTCGATGTCGATCGGCATCGAGATTGCCAATGCCGGCCATCCGGGCGGGCTTCCGGATTACCCGAAAGAGCAGATTGCGGCGGTGATCGAATTATGTCGCGATTGCGGCGATCGCTGGTCAATTGCGCCTGAAAGGGTGCTCGGTCACTCTGACGTCGCCCCCGTGCGAAAGGTCGATCCGGGCGAAAAATTCCCCTGGCGCGAGCTGTATCAGGCCGGTGTCGGCCATTGGGTGGAACCGGCCGCGATTACCGGCGGGCGCTTCTTCCAGCGCGGTGACCGCGGGCAGCCGATCGAGGCACTGCAATCCATGCTGTCGCTCTATGGTTACGGCACTGAGATCACAGGCGAATTCAGCGATAAGACGGCCGGTGACGTGGAAGCCTTCCAGCGGCATTTCCGCCCCGAACGGGTGGACGGGATCGCCGATTTCTCGACGATCGATACGTTGCACCGCCTGCTTTCGGCCCTGCCGCAGTATTCCTGACCTTTCATATTTTCTGACATTACCGATTTTCCATGTTCAGGCGCGAAATTCGGACTGCCACATCATTTCCCTATTATCTCCTCATTGCGATGGTCTAAGAGCTCTCGTCAAACGGCGCCGATGGTTGTTCCCAAGCTAAATCGAAGGCGTCATGTGAAACGATAAGAATTGCTGCGAAACCTGATCAGTTCTTGGTCAGGAATTCTCCATGATGGCGAGGCGCGCAGTCCGGCAGTTCTTTGGGTCGGAGTGATTAAGACTACATGAGAAAACTGATTGTTGTTGCTGCAGCATGCGTTGGCATGGTGCTGGCGGGAAATAGCTTTGCCTTCGCGAATGACTGGGGCGTAAGAGCCGATGCGCCCGTGAAGAAAGTGGACCGTCCGCAGAAGACAGCGGAGCACGTGAATAAGAAGGAACGCCCGCAGAGGACGGCGCAACATGTGCAGAAGAAAACAGAGCGTCCGCTGAAGACGGTCGAGCGCCAGAGTGGCTATCCCGTCGCCGACGTTTCCGGCAATTCCTATTCCGCACTGATCAGCAAATATGCCAATCAATATAATGTGCCGGTAGCTCTTGCGACTGCCGTCATTCGTGTTGAAAGCAATTTCAATCCGATGGCGCGCGGCAGCCATGGCGAAATCGGCCTGATGCAGATCAAGCCGGCGACGGCCCGCATGATGGGCTATTCCGGCGGTGCCAAAGGTCTGTTCGATCCGGAAACCAATATCAAATACGGCATGAAGTACCTAGCGGCCGCCCACGATCTCGGTGGCGGGCAGACCTGCAACACCATCCTCAAGTACAATGCCGGCCACGGCGCGACGCGGATGAACCCGGTCTCCAAGTCCTATTGCGGCAAGGTTCTTGCGATGCTCTGAACCGGAGCACTTGTCTCTGACAAGGACCGGATGATTCAGAACGATTGCCATGTTATCGCTAGCCTTCAGCGAGGTGAGATATGGCAGTCGATTTTAAATTCATCGTCATCGGCCGCGGCATGATGGGTGCCGCGGCCGCAAAATACCTGGCACGCCAGACGGACGGCGTTGCCGTCATCGGCCCGGACGAGCCTGAAGACCGCAAGGCGCATGAAGGCGTCTTCGCCAGTCATTACGACGAAGGCCGCATCACGCGCACCATCGATCCGGACCGCGACTGGGCCTTGCTCGCCAATCGTTCCATCGCCCGCTATGGCGAGATCGCCAAAGAGAGCGGCATCGATTTCTACACGGAAGCGGGCTGCCTCGCAGTTGCGCCGCCCGAAAGTGCCAATCTTGCCGATAGAAGGCGTGCAGGCGTCTCGCTCGATATCGAGACTGCGTCCTTCGATGAAGCGGGATTGAAGCGGCAATTTCCCTTCTTTGCCTTTCCCGCCGGCAGCGCAGGCCTGTTCGAGACAAAGGGAGCCGGCCATATCAGTCCGCGCAGGCTGGTGAAAGCGCAGTCGTTGCTTGCCGAGAAGGCGGGGGCGACTGTCATTCGCGACCATGTGATTTCCATTCGCGAAGAGGGTGGGGTAGCGGTCGTGACGACGGCTGGTGGCGCCATCCATCGGGTCGAGAAAGTGCTGCTGGCGGCCGGTGGTTTTTCCATTTCGCAGAATCTCTTGCCGCAATCGGTTGATATGACGGTTTACGGGCGCACCGTCACCCTGTTCGAAGTGGCGGAAGAGGATGCGCATCGCTTTGCCGGTATGCCGTCGCTGATCCTCGATGCACCCGGCATCGACATCTACCTGCTGCCGCCAATCCGTTATCCCGATGGCAAGCTCTATCTGAAGATCGGTGGCGATCCGGACAACCTGGTGCTCCGCGATGATGTGGAGATGCGCGCATGGTTCAGAGCCGACGGACGTGAAGTGGCGCGCGAGCATCTGAAGAGCATTGTCGATCGTATCGTGCCTGACCTCAAAGCGCGTTCGATTTCCTCCGCATCCTGCGTGGTTTCCTATACGAAGAGCCGGTATCCGATGATCGGCTATACCGCGTTGCCCCATGTCGCTGTTCTGGCCGGCTGCATGGGAACGTCTGCCAAGAGCTCCGATGAAATCGGCAGGCTGGGAGCCGAACTCATTCTCGAAGGCAGAATCAAGGACCAGGGCTACGCCACGGATTTCGCACCTTATTTCCATTAGACCCTCGTCCCATATTTCATTGGCTTTTGCGGGCTTCCTCGTTTAAGGGAGCCCCTGCCAGTTGGCCGGGCAGCCGCGCTTTACCAATGCCGAAAGGCGGTAGGGTGAGGAAAGTCCGGGCTCCACGGAAACACGGTGCCGGATAACGTCCGGCGAGGGCGACCTCAGGGAAAGTGCCACAGAAAGCAAACCGCCTGTCTTGACAGGTAAGGGTGAAAGGGTGGGGTAAGAGCCCACCGCATCTCCGGCAACGGATATGGCACGGTAAACCCCACCGGGAGCAAAACCGAATAGGGATGACGCGGTTGGCGAAAGCCTTCCGGCCTGTTTCTGGGTCAGTCATCCGGGTGGGTTGCGTGAGGCAGCGTGCAAGCGTTGTCCCAGATGAATGGCTGCCACGTTCCGGTTCGCCGGAGCCATACAGAACCCGGCTTACAGGCCAACTGGCGATTACCTTTTCCGGCGTCCGCTTTGCCGCAAAATCCGATTTCCTTCCTATCAAGCCATTGAAATGTCTGAAATAGAGGCGAGGTCTCGCGGACCTAGCCTAGCCGGATTTTCCGTTCGCTCGGGGTACTTCGCGCGGCGTTTGAGAATCGCTTTCCTAACCCTTTGTTAAACTTAACAGCTTATAAATGTTTGATACTGCGCCCGCCTCAAAATGGGCTCATCCCATTGACGCCCATATGGTCCCATGCTATCCCAAATGCGCACTGCATCAGGGCAATCATCTGCCCATCAATCGCAAAGCAAAGGCGCCTTCCGGATCGGAAGCGTCGGGAGGGCCTTGGTTCTTTCGGCTTGCGAAGCTGTGCCTGACTTTGAGGGTTTCGGGCGGCAAAGAGCTTTCCGGGCTCTTTCGGAAACGGATGTTTCGTGTCATGAGCCGCTTCCTTTCGAATGCGACCAACAGGATCGATACCAAGGGCCGGGTTTCCGTGCCGGCGGCATTTCGTTCCGTGCTGGCGCAGCGCAATATTCAGGAGGTCTACTGCTTCCAGGATTTTGTGTTTCCGGCGATCAGCGTCGGCGGTTCGGATCTTCTGGAGAGATTCGAGCGGCAGATTGCGGCGGAGGATCCGTTTTCGCCGGATGCAAACGAGATGTCGCTTCTCATTCATGGGGGCGGGGTCTTCATGAAGCTCGACGCCGAGGGGCGGTTGATGGTCACGGATTTCATTCGCGACTTCACCGGCATTTCGGACGAAGTGACCTTCGTTGGTCGGGCGGATCACTTTCAGCTCTGGCAGCCGCAAGCATTTGCGGCCGCACAGGCGCAGGCACGAGGGGAGCGCAAGCTGGCGGGCAAGCGTTCCTGAACGAACGAGGGAACGGAATGGCGGCGAATCCTGGCGGAGGTTCAACTGAAGCCGGTGGCGGACCGGTTCGCCACATTCCGGTTCTTCTCAAGGAAGTGCTTGCGGCGCTGGAGCCTTTTTCCGGCAAGGTCATTCTCGATGGCACCTTTGGGGCGGGTGGCTATACCTCCGCCATTCTCGATGCTGGTGCCGATGTGATCGCGCTCGATCGCGATCCGACGGCGATTGCCGCCGGCCAGGCGCTCGTCGCCGCGCATGGCGGTCATCTCAAGCTCATCCATTCGCAGTTTTCGCAACTTGCCGGTCATGCACCCGATGGCGGGCTTGATGGCGTGGTGCTTGATATCGGCGTTTCCTCCATGCAGATCGATGAGGCCGAGCGCGGCTTCTCGTTCCAGAAGAGCGGCCCGCTCGACATGCGCATGTCGGCTGCCGGTGTTTCCGCTGCCGATGTCGTCAATCGCGCCAAGGTCGCCGATCTCATCCGGATCTTCCACTATCTCGGCGAAGAGAGCCAGGCGCCGCGCATTGCGCATGCGATCGAAAAGCATCGCGCCGAAAAGCCCTTTGAAACGACGCGCGATCTCGCAGGCCTGATCGAGTTGGTGACGCCGCGCAAGATGAAAGACAAGATCCACCCGGCAACGCGCGTCTTTCAGGCGCTGCGCATCTTCGTCAATGACGAGCTCGGCGAGCTGGCGCAGGCGCTGTTTGCCGCCGAGCGGGCGCTGAAGCCCGGCGGTCGCCTCGTCGTCGTCACCTTTCATTCGCTGGAAGACCGCATCGTCAAGAAGTTCTTCTCCGACCGTGCCGGCAAGGCTTCCGGCTCCCGCCACCTGCCCATCGCGCATGAGCGCGCCGCGACCTTCGAGCCGGTCGGCAAGTCGATGGTTTCTGCCAGCGAAGAAGAGGCTCAGGCCAATCCGCGCGCCCGTTCCGCCAAGCTGCGCGCCGGCCAGCGCACCACCGCCCCCGCTGAATCCGAAGACATGTCGCTCTTCGGATTCCCAAATCTTGCCAGCCTCGGAAAGCTTGGAGGTTGATATGCTGAGAACGTTCGATCTTGTGCTCATCGGCATCATGACGGCGACAGCCGCCGTGACCTACACGATCAAGCACCGCGCCGAGCTGAAGCTCGAGGAGGTTCGCCGCCTCGAAGCGGAGATCAAGCTGGAAAAGGACACGATCGATCTCCTGAAGGCCGACTGGGCGCTGCAATCGCAGCCGAACCGGTTGGAGCGGCTGGTCAATGCCTATAACAGCGAACTGCAGCTGCAGCCGACGGATTCGACCTCACTTGCCCATGCGCGCGAGCTGCCGATGCTGAAATCGCAGGTTCCGCCGCCTGACGTTACTGAAGCTAAGGTTGGGGACGCCAAGACTGGCGCCAAGTCGGTTGCTGCAGCCAAGTCGCAGCCGATCCCGATGCCAGCGCCCCGCGAAGCCGAAGACGCGGACCAGATCGAAACGGGAGCGCTGGAATAATGTCCTTCCTTTCCCGCATCATGGTGCTGAAGAGCCAGGCGCATTTTTCCGCCGGCGTCTACGACCGTTTCGGCGCGCCCTCGGGTATGGCGATCGAAGGGTCGCGCAAGCGCAAGGCCGGACAGGCCAGGAGCCGCGTCGGCCTGCTGATCGTCGGCTTTACCGCCCTCTATGCGGTCATCGGTGCCCGTATGATCGAATATGGGATGAAGGAACCGGAATCGGTCTCGTCCATCCTGCCGCCCGATCGGCTGATGGCATCGCGCCCCGATATTGTCGACCGCAACGGCGAAGTGCTGGCGACCGACATCCGCACCGTTTCGCTGTTTGCCGAGCCGAACAAGATCGTCGATACCGACGAGGCCGTAGAGAAACTGCAGACGGTGCTTTCCGACCTCGACGTCAAGGACACCTACAAGAAGCTTGCAAACCGCACCTCGCATTTCGCCTGGCTGCGCCGCCAGCTGACGCCGAAGCAGCAGAGCCAGATCCTGGCGCTTGGCATTCCCGGCATCGGCTTTCGTCCCGAAAAGCGCCGTTTCTATCCGGGTGGCGCGACGGCTGCGCATATCCTCGGTTATGTCAATATCGACAACCGCGGCGTTGCCGGCATGGAGAAATATATCGACGATCAGGGGCTTGCCGATCTCGCCTCGGTCGGCATGACGAGCAACCAGCCGCTGGAGCCGGTTCGCCTTTCGATCGACGTGCGCGTGCAGGCGATCGTGCGTGATGTCGTCGCCAACGCCGTGATCAATTACAAGGCGAAGGGTGCGGGTGCCGTCGTACTGGATGCTCATACCGGCGAAGTGCTCGCCATGGCGTCTGCGCCGGATTTCGATCCGAACAATCCGCAGGAAGGCTCCAAGGACGGCTGGCTGAACCGCATGTCGAACGGCACGTTCGAGATGGGCTCGACCTTCAAGACTTTCTCCACCGCCATGGCGATCGACAGCGGCAAGGTCTCGCTGAAAGACAGTTTCGATGCCACCAACCCGATCCGCATCGGCGGCTTCACCATTCACGACTTCCACGGCCAGCGCCGCTGGCTGACCGTTCCGGAAATCTTCGAATATTCCTCCAACATAGGCACGGCGAGGATGATCGATATCGTCGGCATGGAGATGCAGAAGGACTATCTGACGCGCTTCGGCCTGCTGACCAAGATGCAGACCGAGCTGCCGGAGGTGAAGATGCCGAGCCAGCCGCGCGTCTGGAAGAAGATCAATTCCATCACGATCTCCTTCGGCCATGGTGTGGCGACGACGCCGCTGCAGACGGCTGTCGCCGGTGCCGCGCTCATCAATGGCGGCAAGCTGATCGAGCCGACTTTCCTGCCGCGCACCCGCGACCAGGCCGATGACGTGGCCGAGATGGTCGTCAAGAAGGGGACAAGCGACGACATCCGCTATCTCTTCAAGCTGAACGGCCAGAAAGGCTCCGGCCGCAACGCCGACGTGCCGGGCTTCAATGTCGGCGGCAAGACCGGGACGGCCGACAAGGTCGTCAACGGCCGCTACGCCAGCAACCTCAATTTCAACGCCTTTTTGGCGGCTTTCCCGATCGACAATCCAAGATATGTGGTGCTGACCTTCTGCGACGAACCGCTTGATGGCGAGCAGCATCAGCGCATCGCAGCCTATACGGCGGCGCCCATGGTCAAGAACATCGTGCGCCGTGCTGCACCCATCCTCGGCGTTGAGCCGGAATTTGGCGAAGACGGTTCGGCCTTGTTGGTGTCTTATTGAGTGTGAATCAATGTCGGTGTCGATTCGTAAGGGGCGGTCGACCTGAACCAGAAAAGTGCATTCGATGAAATTGCGGGACCTCGCCGGAAATGCGTTTCCGGAACTCAAAGCTGAACTTGAAGGACCGGCCGGGGCGCTGGATATATCAGGATTGTCTTCCGACAGCCGGAAGGTCGCACCCGGAATGGCTTTCGTGGCGATTGCGGGCTCCAAGGCGGATGGTGCGGGCTTCATCGCCGATGCGGTTTCCAAGGGTGCTGCCGCCGTCATCGCATCGCATGCGGCTGAGACCTCCGTACCGGTTCTGGTCGTTTCCGAGCCGCGCCGTTTCCTCTCCGTTGCCGCTTCGCATTTCTACGGCCGCCAGCCGGCGACGATGGTTGCGGTGACGGGCACGGCCGGCAAGACCTCGGTTGCTTCCTTCACGCGACAGATCTGGGCACATGCCGGCCACGCGGCCGCGATGATCGGCACGACCGGCGTCATCTCGCCGACACGCAATGAATATGGCTCGCTGACGACGCCTGATACGGTATCGCTGCACGAGCTGCTCGCCGAACTCGCCGATGAAGGCGTCACGCATGCCTCGATGGAGGCTTCCAGTCACGGCCTCGACCAGTATCGCCTCGACGGCGTGAAGCTCGCGGCCGCCGCCTTCACCAATCTCGGCCGCGACCATATGGATTACCATCCGACGGTCGAAGACTATATGGCTGCCAAGATGCATCTCTTCGATCGGGTGCTGCCGAAGGGCTCGCCTGCCATCATCTTCGCCGACGATCCGTGGTCGGAGCAGGCGATCAAGGCGGCGACGGCTGCCGGCCATGATGTGCGCACCGTCGGGCGCAAGGGTGCCTATCTGACGCTGAAGCGTGTCGAGCATTTCCGTCACAAGCAGGTTGCGGAAGTTCATGCCGAGGGTGAAATCTTCGAAGTCGATATTCCGCTTGCCGGAGATTTCCAGATTGCCAATGCGCTTGTTGCCGCCGCGCTCGCCATGTCGACCGGCGTTCCGGCAAAACTCGCGATGGCTGCACTCGAAAAGCTGCAGGGCGCTTCCGGCCGTCTTGAGCTGGTCGGTCATACGAAGGACGGCGCGCTCGCCTATGTCGATTATGCCCACAAGCCGGATGCGCTGGAAAATGTGCTAAACTCGGTGCGTCCGTTCACGACGGGCCGCGTCATCGTCGTGTTCGGCTGCGGCGGCGACCGCGACCGCGGCAAACGGCCAATCATGGGCGAAATCGCCTGCCGGCTTGCCGATGTCGTGATCGTCACCGATGATAATCCGCGCTCGGAAGAGCCGGCTGCGATCCGCGCCGAGATCATGGCTGCGGCCAAATGCGCTTCCGAGATCGGCGATCGCGCCCAGGCGATCCGTGAGGCGGTTCTGCAGCTTAAATCCGGCGATACGCTGATCGTTGCCGGCAAGGGACATGAAGAAGGGCAGACGGTCGGCAGCGTCACGTTGCCGTTTTCCGATCATGCCGAAGTGCGCAAGGCTTTGGAGGAGCGGGTACCATGAACTGGCTCTGGACCACCGAAGACATGATCGCCGCGATGGCGGGTCGTCCGTTCGGCTCGCTGCCGCAGGGCATTACCGGCATTTCCATCGACAGCCGCTCGATTGCGCCCGGTGAGGCCTTCTTCGCGATCAAGGGTGACCGCGTGGATGGGCACGATTATGCTTCGATGGCGATGGCAAACGGCGCGTCGCTGCTGGTTGTCAGCGAGGCTCGCCTGCCGGCCATGGGCCGCCTGACGGTGCCGATGATCGTGGTCGAGGACGTGCTTGCTGCACTCGGCCGTCTGGGGCTTGCGTCGCGCGAGCGTTCGCGGGCGAAGATCATCGCCGTCACCGGATCGGTCGGCAAGACGACGACGAAGGAGATGTTGCGCCATGTGCTGTCTCCCTCCGGCAAGGTGCACGCGTCCGTTGCTTCCTTCAACAATCACTGGGGCGTGCCGCTGACCTTGGCACGCATGCCGATCGACACCTATTTTGGCGTGTTCGAGGTCGGCATGAACCATCCGGACGAGATCAGGCCGCTTGTGAAGATGATCCGACCGCATGTCGCCGTCGTCACGACGATCGCGCCGGCCCATCTCGGCAATTTTCAGAACGTTCAGGAAATCGCCGCCGCCAAAGCGGAAATCTTCGAAGGGCTGGAGCCCGGCGGTGACGTCGTCCTCAACCGCGACAACGATCAGTTTAATTTTCTGGAGCAGGCCGCCCAAGCGCTCGGCATCACGAAGATCCATTCCTTCGGTCAGCACGCCAAGGCGGAGTTCCGTCTCGCTGAATTCAACGGCTCGGACGAAAGCTCGACGCTCTGGATGACTGTTGCAGGCGATACCAAGGAAGTGCGCATCGGCGCACCGGGTCGCCACATCGCGGAGAATGCGCTGGCTGCATTGGGCGTCGTGACGATCGTCGGCGCCAGCCTCGACAAGGCCATCGAAGCGCTTGCGACGCTGAAGCCGGAAAAGGGCAGGGGCAAGCGCTACAGGCTTCCGATCGGCAATGGCAGCTTCACGCTGATCGACGAAAGCTATAACGCCAATCCGGCCTCCATGCGCGCGGCGATCGCGTTGCTTGCGACAGCCGAACCGACCGGCCGGGGGCGCCGTATCGCCGTGCTCGGCGATATGCTGGAAATGGGCGAATTTGCCGAGCAGGTACATGCAGATCTTGCCGGCCCGCTCTTGGCCGCCGGTCTCGAACATGTTTGGCTCGCAGGCCCCGAGATGGTGGTGCTGAAAGAATCGCTTCCCGACAGCGTCGCGGTCGAGCATCGCGAGAAGACGGAAGAATTGCTGGAATTCGTATCGAACTCGGTCGCACCTGGCGACGTGTTGATGGTGAAGTCGTCTCTGGGGATCGGTTTCGGCAAGATTGTCGCCGCGCTCCTTGACAAGTACCCGCCAGTTTCAGACACGCAACGCGAACTATGATCGGGTAAAAGGGGCCTTGAATGCTGATTTGGCTAGTTGAACTGTCAGAATATTTCAAATTTCTGAATTTGTTCAGGTACATTACCTTCCGGGCGGGTGCCGCTCTTTTTACCTCCGCTCTGATCGTCTTCCTCTTCGGGCCCGCTATCATCAACTCGCTGCGCATCCGGCAGGGTAAGGGCCAGCCGATCCGCGCCGACGGGCCGCAAACGCATTTCAAGAAGGCCGGTACGCCGACCATGGGCGGCCTGATGATCCTTGCCGGCATCGTCGGCGCGTCGCTGCTCTGGGCCGATCTTTCCAATGTCTATGTCGTGGCAACGCTGCTCGTGACACTCGGCTTCGGCGCCATCGGCTTCTATGACGATTATCTCAAGGTCACCAAGCAGAGCCACAAGGGCTTTTCGGGCAAGGCACGTCTCGGCATCGAGTTCATCATTGCCGGCATCGCCGTCTATTTCATGATGCGCACGGCGCTTGCCTCTGGCGCCGCCGGCTCGACCTTCGGCTCCTCGATCGCATTTCCCTTCTTCAAGGATTTTATGATCAATATTGGCATCATGTTCGTCGTCTTCGGCGGTTTCGTCATCGTCGGCGCCGGCAATGCCGTGAACCTGACTGACGGTCTCGACGGACTTGCCATCGTGCCGGTAATGATCGCCGCCGCCGCCTTCGGCATCATCGCCTATCTCGCCGGTAATGCGGTCTTTGCCAACTACCTGCAGATCAATTTCGTGCCCGGTACTGGCGAGCTTGCCGTCGTGCTCGGCGCCGTCATCGGTGCCGGCCTCGGCTTCCTTTGGTTCAACGCCCCCCCGGCGGCTATCTTCATGGGGGATACCGGGTCGCTGGCGCTCGGCGGTACGATCGGTACGGTTGCCGTTGCCACCAAGCATGAGATCGTCATGGCGATCGTCGGCGGCCTCTTCGTCATGGAAACCCTGTCGGTCATCATCCAGGTCGGCTTCTTCAAGATGACCGGCCGGCGCGTCTTCCTCATGGCGCCGATCCACCACCATTTCGAAAAGAAGGGCTGGACGGAAAGCCAGGTGGTGATCCGCTTCTGGATCATCGCCGTCGGCCTTGCCATGCTCGGCCTTTCCACCCTGAAGCTGCGGTGAGGCGTTCATGATCCCGGTCACGACGCTTGCAGGAAAGAAGGTCGCTCTCTTCGGTCTCGGCGGCTCCGGCTCGGCCACCGCCAAGGCATTGATATCAGGTGGCGCCGATGTCACGGCCTGGGACGACAATCCTGACAGTGTTGCCAAGGCTGCATCGGAAGGTATTGCCACCGCCGACCTGCACATGATCGACTGGAGCGCGCAGGCGCTCTTCGTGCTTTCTCCCGGCGTGCCGCTCACCCATCCGAAGCCGCACTGGACGGTCGATCTCGCGCGCGCGGCCGGCGTCGATATTGTCGGCGATGTCGAGCTCTTCGTGCGCGAGCGCCGCGCGCATGCTCCCGATTGCCCCTTCATCGCCATCACCGGAACGAATGGCAAATCGACTACGACGGCGCTGATTGCCCATATCCTGAAATCGAGCGGCCGCGATACGCAGCTCGGCGGCAATATCGGCACGGCCGTGCTGACACTCGATCCGCCGAAAAGCGAGCGCTATTTCGTCGTCGAATGCTCCTCCTACCAGATCGATCTTGCGCCGACGCTCAATCCGTCCGCCGGCATCCTGCTCAACCTGACGCCCGATCACCTCGATCGGCACGGCACGATGCAGCACTATGCCGACGTCAAGGAACGGCTGGTCGCCGGCAGCGATGTCGCTGTCGTCGGCGTCGATGACAGTCATTCGGCGCTGATTGCCGACCGCATTGAGCGGGCAGGCGTGAAGGTGGTCAGGATCTCCCGCCGCAATGTGCTGGCCGACGGTATTTATGCCGAAGGCACGAAGCTCATCCAGGCAGCGAGTGGCGCCGTGCTGCCTTTCGTCGATCTCGATGGCATCCAGACGCTGCGCGGTAGCCACAATGCGCAGAATGCCGCTGCCGCGGTCGCCGCCTGCCTTGCGGTGGGTGTCTCCGCCGAAGACATCCGTGCGGGTCTTGCATCCTTCCCCGGCCTCAAGCATCGCATGCAGCCGGTCGGCCGGCGCGGCAATGTCGTCTTCGTCAACGATTCCAAGGCGACGAACGCGGATGCTGCGGCTCCGGCACTTTCGAGCTACAACAGGATCTACTGGATTGCCGGCGGATTGCCGAAGGCTGGCGGTATTACGACGCTTGCGCCCTATTTCCCACGCATCGCCAAGGCCTATCTGATCGGTGAGGCGGCGGCGGAATTTGCCGCGACGCTCGGCGAGGCGGCACCCTACGAAATATCAGGCACGCTGGAACGGGCCGTGGCGCATGCTGCAGCTGAAGCCGAAAAGGATGAAACCGGTCCCGTGGCCGTGATGTTATCCCCGGCTTGCGCAAGCTTCGACCAGTACAAGAACTTCGAAGTCAGGGGCGATGCCTTTGTCGGCCATGTGGCCGCCCTTGACGGCGTGACGATGCTGATCAATTCGGCAACAGGAGACAAATGACATGGTGAGCCGCGCGGAACGTGGAGCATTGGCCGATTGGTTCTGGACCATCGACCGCTTTTTCCTGGCCTTGTTCCTCTTCCTGATGGGCATCGGCTTCATGCTCTCCTTTGCGGCTTCGCCGGCGGTTGCCGAGCGCATCGGCCTGGAGCCCTTCCACTTCGTCAAGCGCCATGCCGCCTTCATGATCCCGTCGATTGCGGTCATGCTTGGCCTCTCGTTCCTGACGCCGCGCCAGGTGCGGCGCACCGCGATCATTCTGCTGATCGTGGCACTCGCCATGATGCTGCTGGTGCTGTTCTTCGGCCAGGAGGTCAAGGGTGGCAGGCGTTGGATCTGGATCGCCGGCCTTTCCATCCAGCCGTCGGAATTCATGAAGCCGGCCTTCGTCGTCGTCTGCGCCTGGCTCTTTGCCGAACATGCGCGGCAGCCGGAGATACCGGGCAATCTCTTCGCCATCATCCTGTTTGGTATCGTCGTCGCCCTGCTCGTGGCGCAGCCTGACCTTGGTCAGACGATCCTGACGACGGCCGTCTGGGGCGGCATGTTCTTCATGGCCGGCATGCCTTGGCTCTGGATCATCGTGCTGGGTGTCGGCGGCGCCGGCGGCCTTGTGACCGCCTACTACGTTTTCCCGCACGTGGCGGGCCGAATAGACAAGTTCCTTACCGGCGAAGGCGATACGTTCCAGATCGATACCGCCCGCGAGGCGATCATCCGCGGTGACTGGTTCGGGCAGGGGCCGGGCGAAGGCATCGTCAAGCGCATCATTCCTGACGCCCATACCGACTTCATCTTTTCGGTCGCGGCCGAGGAATTCGGCATCGTCTTCTGCATCGCACTCGTCGTCATCTTCACTGTGCTGGTGCTGCGCGGCCTGTCGCATGCCTATCGCGAAAGGAACGACTTCAACCGCTTTGCCGTCGCCGGCCTCGTGCTGCAGATGGGCATCCAGTCGATCATCAATATCGGCGTCAATCTCGAACTGCTGCCGGCTAAGGGCATGACGCTGCCGCTGATTTCCTACGGCGGTTCGTCGATGGTGGCGATCTGCGTGACGGCCGGCTTCATTCTGGCGCTGACGCGCCATCGCCCGGAAAAGCGTGCGCAGGACCGGAGCCTCTTCCGCGTGCCGCACGGCATGCCGGCGGAGTAAGGCATTATGAGCAAGGGCATCGTCCTTCTTGCCGCCGGGGGAACCGGCGGCCACGTCTTTCCGGCAGAGGCGCTGGCCTTCAAGCTGAAGGAGCGCGGCTATTCTGTGCATCTCGTTACCGACAGTCGCGCCGAGCGTTATGCCGGCAAGTTTCCGGCCGACGAGATCCATGTCGTGCCGTCGGCGACGATCGGTTCCAAGAACCCCGTGGCCGTTGCGCGTTCCCTGTGGAAGCTCTGGACCGGAATGCGCGCCGCAAAGCGGCTGATCCAGCGGCTGAGGCCCGTGATCGTCGTTGGCTTCGGCGGTTATCCGACAGTGCCGCCGCTGCTTGCCGCCAGCCGCCTCGGTGTACCTTCCATGCTGCATGAGCAGAACGCCGTCATGGGGCGTGCCAACAAGGCGCTTGCGCCGCGCGTCAGGGCGATTGCCGGCGGCTTCCTGCCCGAGAGCGGCGGCACGTTTTCCGACAAGACGATTGCGACCGGCAATCCTGTGCGGCCGGCGATCCTTGCCGCGGCCGAACAGCCTTACATACCGTCGCATTCGGGCGAGGATTTCAATCTCGTGGTCTTCGGCGGCAGCCAGGGCGCACAATATTTCTCCAAGGCGATGCCGACGGCGATCAGCCTGCTCGACGATGCGTTGCGCGCGCGGCTGCGGGTAACCCAACAGGTTCGCGCGGAGGATATGGAGACGGTGCGCGGGTGCGTGGTGCAGCTGCAGATGGCTGCGGATATTGCGCCGTTTTTCAACGACATGGCGGAGCGTCTTGCCAAGGCGCATCTGGTCATCTGCCGCTCCGGCGCCTCGACGGTTTCGGAAATCTCGGTCATCGGCCGTCCGGCCGTGCTGGTGCCTTATCCGCATGCGCTGGACCACGATCAGGCGGCCAATGCCGCGGCGCTGGCAGCGACCGGCGGAGCCAAGGTGATCGCCCAATCCGAGCTTTCGCCCGAGCGTATCGCCTCTATCCTGACGCATGTCATGAACGATCCGGAAAAGCTTGCGACCATGGCGGCTGCCGCCAAGCTTGCAGGAAAACCGGATGCAGCGAACTTGCTTGCCGACATGGTTGAGGCTATTGCCGCCGGTAAGACAGTTGTAGAATTCAAGGGGGCACGCGCATGAAGCTGCCAAAGGCGATCGGCCTTGTCCATTTCATCGGCATTGGCGGTATCGGCATGAGCGGTATCGCCGAGGTGCTGCATAACCTCGGCCACAGGGTGCAGGGATCGGATCAGTCCGACAGCGCCAACGTTCAGCGCCTGCGCGACAAGGGCATCGAAGTCTTTGTCGGTCATAAGGCGGAAAACCTCGGCGATGCCGAAGTCGTTGTCGTGTCGACCGCGATCAAGAAGAGCAATCCGGAACTCATTGCCGCACGCGAGAAGCTCCTGCCGGTCGTGCGCCGCGCTGAAATGCTGGCCGAACTGATGCGCTTCCGCAACGCGATTGCCATCGGCGGCACGCATGGCAAGACGACGACAACGTCGCTCGTTGCCACGCTGCTCGAAGCCGGCGGGCTGGACCCGACCGTCATCAATGGCGGCATCATCAATGCCTATGGCACGAATGCGCGCATGGGCGCGGGTGAGTGGATGGTGGTCGAGGCGGATGAGTCCGACGGTACTTTCCTGAAGCTGCCGGCCGATGTGGCTGTCGTCACCAATATCGATCCTGAGCATCTGGACCATTACGGCAATTTCGATGCGGTTCGCGCCGCTTTCCGGCAGTTCGTCGAGAATGTCCCTTTCTACGGCTTCGGCGTCATGTGCCTCGACCATCCCGAGGTTCAGGCGCTGGTCAGCCGGATCGAAGACCGTAAGGTCATCACCTACGGCGAAAACCCGCAGGCCGATGTGCGCTTCATGAATGTGCGCATCGACGGCACGCGCTCGATCTTCGACGTTGAAATCCGCCGTCGCCGCACGGGACAGGTCATCCGGCTCGATGATCTCGTCATGCCGATGCCTGGCCGTCACAACATCTCGAATGCCACCGCGGCCATCGCTGTCGCCAATCGCCTCGGTATGTCCCGCGAGGATATAGCCAAGGGGCTTGCCTCTTTCGGCGGCGTGAAGCGGCGCTTCACACTGACCGGCGAATGGAACGGCGTACAGATTTTCGACGACTACGGCCATCACCCGGTCGAGATCAAGGCGGTGCTGCGCGCCGCCCGCGAGGCCTGCAAGGGCCGTATCATCGCCGTGCACCAGCCTCACCGCTATACCCGCCTGTCGAGCCTGTTCGAGGAGTTTGCCGCCTGCTTCAACGACGCAGACAGTATTTTCATCGCGCCTGTTTATGCAGCGGGTGAGGATGCCATCGAGGGCGCGGATTCGGAATCGCTGGTTTCCCGCATCAAATCGGGTGGTCATCGCGATGCGCGCTTCCTTCCTTCGGCGGAAGCTCTACCGCAGATGGTAGCAGAGATTGCAAAACCCGGGGACTTTGTAGTTCTGTTGGGTGCTGGTAGCATTACATATTGGGCAGCGGCGCTGCCGAAGCAGTTGCAAGACCTTTCAGGAAAATCCGCATGAAACAGGTTAATGGGGAAAAGCTTCTTGCCTCTCTTGGAGAAGGCGTAAAGGACATTCGCGGCCGACTGACGCCGGATGCCCCCATGGACCGCGTCACCTGGTTCCGCGCCGGCGGTCTGGCCGAGTTGATGTTCCAGCCGCATGACGAGGACGATCTTATCGCATTCCTGAAGATCCTGCCGGATGAAGTGCCGCTGACGGTGGTCGGCGTTGGCTCGAACATCCTGGTGCGTGATGGCGGAATTCCGGGCGTCGTGCTGCGACTGTCGGCCAAGGGTTTCGGCTTTGTCGAACTCGCCGGCGAAAACCGCATTCACGCCGGCGCCATCTGCCCGGACAAGCATGTGGCCGCCATGGCAATGGACAACGGTATCGGCGGATTTGCTTTCTATTATGGTATTCCAGGTGGCATCGGTGGGGCTGCCCGCATGAATGCCGGTGCCAATGGGTCCGAAACGAAGGATCGTGTCATCGAGGTGCGGGCGATTGATCGCAAGGGCAACAAGCATGTGCTAACGAATGCCGAGATGGGCTATTCCTATCGCCATTCGGATGCTGCTGACGATCTGATCTTCACCTCGGTGCTGTTCGAGGGTTATCCCGACGACCGCGCGAAGATCCGCGCCGAAATGGATGCCGTGCGCAACCACCGCGAGACGGTGCAGCCGATTCGCGAAAAGACTGGTGGTTCGACCTTCAAGAATCCCGAGGGTCATTCTGCCTGGAAGTTGATCGACGAGGCGGACTGCCGCGGCCTCGTCATCGGCAGCGCGCAGATGTCGTCGCTTCACTGCAACTTCATGATCAACATGGGGCAGGCGACCGGTTACGATCTCGAATATCTGGGTGAGGAAGTGCGCCGCAAGGTTTTTGAGACGGCGGGCATCAAGCTCGAATGGGAAATCAAGCGTCTCGGGCTCTTCATGCCCGGCCGCGAGGTTCGCCCCTTCCAGGGCGTCACGACAGAGTAAGAGCTATTTTACCGCAAGCTTTAAACCTTCGCGCGACGTGACAACGGGCGACCAGCCCAGCACGTCGCGCGCGTGGGATATATCGACCCTCAGAGAGCCGCAGAGGCGCTGATAGACGGCTTCCTTTCCCGTGATCCTGGCGGCCATGTGCATCAGGGACGGCGGGAAGGGTAGGAGCATCGGTTTGACGCCGAGGCCTGCGGCGATACCTTCGATCAATCCCGGCGTAGACAGATCCTCACCATCTCCTGCAAGGAATATTTCGCCAGCTGCCGCCGGGTGCTGCATGCAGGTGATGATCAGGTCAACGAGGTTCTGCACCGCGACCAGCGTGCGGCGGTTTTTCAGTGACGCGAAGGGCAGGGGCAGCTTCTTGCGGACAAGGCCGACGAGCAGGGCGAAGTTACCGCGCGCGCCGGGGCCATAAACCAGCGGCGGGCGGACGATGACGACGTCCATGCCGGTGCGGGCGGCGATCTCCCGAAGGCCGATTTCGCTTTCCATCTTCGAAATGCCGTAGGGATCGATCGGCTTCGGTTGGTCGTCGTGCCGGAACGGCCGGTCGTTTTCTTCGCCGTTGACCTTGATGGTGCTGATGAAGACGAAACGCTTCACGCCGGCGCGGGCTGCCTGTTCGGCAAGATTGAGCGTGGAGGCGGTGTTGACCCGGCGGAAATCGGCCAGCGGATCGGCCGAGCGATCGTTCATGATGTGAACGCGGGCAGCAAGATGGACGATGACATCGACGCCTTCGAGCGCTGCGGTCCAATCAGTCTTCTCGGTGATATCGATTGGGAAATGCCCGATATCCGGCGGGAAAGTCGGTGTCGGGGATCGTGTCGTAACCGCTACGTCGCAAATCCGCTCCCTGTACAGCCGTTCGACAAGAGGAGCGCCGACGAAGCCGGCTGCGCCGGTGACGAGGCATAGCATGATCTTCTCCCTGTTCCGCCTGTGGAGGCCTTCGCTAGCCGGAACTACCGATCGCATCAATAAAAAAGCCGCGACGATCAACGTCGCGGCCTCTTGTTCAGGAAGTATGAGGGTCAGACTTCTTCGCGGCCCGACAGCCGGATGCAGATCAGCGAGATCGCAGCCGAGGCGGCGAGGTAATAGCCGACATAGTTGAGACTATAGTTGGTCGCGAGCCAGGTGGCGATATAGGGGGCGAGCGAAGCCCCGAAGATGCCGCCGAGGTTGAAGGTCATCGAGGCGCCGGTGTAGCGCACCATGGTCGGGAAGGGGGCAGCAAGTGCTGCGCCGATCGGACCATAGGTGAAGCCCATCAGGCCAAGGCCGATGATCGAGCACAGGAAGGCGCCTGTCAGACCCGCCGTCAGCAGGCTCGCGTAGAAGAAGCCGAAGATGGCGATAGCAATCGTCGTCAGGGTCAGGATCAGGCGACGCGAGTAGCGGTCCGACAGCCAGCCCGACAGCGGGATCGTCAGGCCGAAGAAGACGACGCCGACGAGCTGGACGACCAGGAACTGCTCACGCGAATAGCCAAGTCCGCCCTTTTCCAGAGGTGTGGTGCCCCAGGACAGCGTGAAGACCGTCATCAGGTAGAAGAGCACGAAGGTGGCAACGGCGATGAAGGTGCCGAGAATCAGGCTGCGCAGATGGCCGCGGAAGACGGTCGCGACCGGAACGGCGACGCGCTCGTGCTTTTCGACAGCCTTCTGGAATTCCGGCGTTTCGGCGATCTTCAGGCGGACGTAGAGGCCGACGGCGACGAGCGCCAGGCTGGCGATGAAGGGAATGCGCCAGCCATAGGCGAGGAAGTCCTCGTTGCTCATGGTTTCCGCGAGAATCAGGAAGAAGCCGGAGGAAAGGATGAAGCCAATCGGCGCGCCGAGCTGCGGGAACATGGCGTACCAGCTGCGCTTGCCCGGAGGAGCGTTTTCGGTGGCGAGCAGCACAGCGCCACCCCATTCGCCGCCGAGGCCAAGGCCCTGGCCGAAGCGGCACAACGCGAGCAGCAGCGGAGCGGCGATGCCGATCGCATCGTAACCCGGCAGAATGCCGATCACCACGGTCGACAGGCCCATGGTCATCAGGGCTGCCACCAGCGTCGCCTTGCGGCCGACTTTGTCGCCGAAATGGCCGAAGACCACGGCGCCGAAGGGACGGGCGAAGAAGGCGATCGAGAAAGTCACCAGCGACTGTAGCAGCGCAGAGGTCGGATCGCTCGACGGGAAGAAGAGATGCGGGAAAACGAGGACGGCTGCCGTCGCGTAGACGTAGAAGTCGAAGAATTCGATCGTGGTGCCGATGAGGCTGGCGATCAGGACGCGTGCGGGGGAATTGACTTGCGTGCTGCTCGAAGGGCTCGGCGATACGGAGATCGCTTCTGTCATGTTCATTCCAATCAGTATTTTTATCGACTTGCTTGGGAGGTGTCGCTCTTAACGCAATTTTAAGGCTGAGAAAATGCCCGGACACGCAAGAATATGACGCAAGCGACATTATCCGCTGGTGTGCCCCGGCTCCCCGATGTGGGTATTCGTCTCCCCAGGCTCGGCGTTTTCTCAACCTTGCATCAGGCTTGTCGTGGGCTAGCCGTGAGCTTGACCAGAATCGAATTGTAACCGATTGATAAAGTGTTCTCCGGTTGAGAGAATTGAGGGGCATATATGCAAAAAAGTCTTGCTGCCGAGTTTCTCGGCACGTTTTGGTTGGTCTTCGGCGGATGCGGCAGTGCCGTGCTCGCGGCCGCCTATCCCGAACTTGGAATTGGTTTTGCCGGCGTGGCGCTGGCCTTTGGTTTGACTGTCGTCACCATGGCCTATGCCGTGGGCGGTATTTCCGGTGGCCATTTCAATCCCGCCGTCTCTCTCGGCCTAGTTGTTGCGGGACGGTTTCCTGCGGCGCGTCTTATTCCCTATGTCGCCGCACAGGTGATCGGTGCCATCGTTGCTGCCGCAGTGCTCTATCTCATCGCCAGCGGCAAGGCGGGTTTCGAGCTCGGTGGGTTTGCCGCCAACGGATATGGCGAACATTCTCCGGGCGGCTATTCGCTGCTTTCGGCGCTGCTCATCGAAATTCTGCTGACCATGTTCTTTCTGATCCTCATCCTGGGGTCGACAAGCAGCAGGGTGCCGGCCGGCTTTGCGCCGCTTGCGATCGGCCTGGGGCTGACGCTGATTCACCTCGTCGCGATCCCGGTAACGAACACCTCCGTCAATCCGGCGCGTTCGACCGGACAGGCACTTTTCGTCGGCGGCTGGGCGCTGCAGCAACTCTGGTTGTTCTGGATCGCGCCGCTTGCCGGGGGTGCGATTGGTGGCCTCGTCTGGAAGTTTTTCGGCGATAAGGACTGATTGCAGAACATTGGTGCATACCATTGAACCCGCGTGGTTTTTCCGCGCGGGTTTCTCGTTTTTCATCGTGCTGCGGCCTGTCCGCTGCGGTATTCGCGCAGTCGCGAGGGCAGAAAAATGAAACATACGGCAAGGCGGAGTTAACGAAAGTAAACGGTTCGTTAACCATAATGATGCTCTAATGCACCCAAGTTGGACAAAGGCCACGAACAGCGCAGACCAGCTCCGCGCAAGCCTCGGTTCGGCAGAGTGGAAGTTATTTTTTGGGGGTGTTAATGAGTCGCGAGCACGTAGCTGTCCTGATGGGCGGATTTTCTTCGGAGAGGCCTGTCAGCCTCTCTTCGGGGAAGGCGTGTGCCGATGCTCTCGAAGGTGAAGGTTTTAAGGTGACGCGCATCGATGTCGAGCGCGACATTTCCGAAAAGCTTTCCGTCCTGAAGCCCGATGTTGTCTTCAATGCCTTGCATGGGCCTTTCGGTGAAGACGGCACCATCCAGGGCATTCTCGAATATCTGCAGATCCCCTATACGCATTCGGGCGTGCTTGCTTCTGCGCTTGCCATGGATAAGGCCCGGGCGAAGCGTGTGGCTGCCGCTGCTGGCGTTCCGGTTGCCGAATCGCAGGTTCTGAATCGCTTCTCGTTTCCGTCGGAGCATCCGATGAAGGCGCCCTATGTGGTCAAGCCGGTGCGCGAAGGCTCCAGCTTCGGCGTCGTTATCGTCGGCGAGGATCAGGCGCATCCGCCGCAGGTCATCGGCTCGGCCGATTGGCGTTATGGCGAGGAAGTCATTGTCGAGCGCTACATCCATGGTCGCGAGCTGACCTGCGGTGTGATGGGTGATCAACCCATGGATGTCATCGAGGTGGTGCCGCAGGGCCACAATTTCTATGATTACGACTCCAAGTATGCGTCGGGTGGCTCAAAACATGTCTTGCCGGCTAAAATTTCACCGAAAATTTACCAAAAAATACAAACATTGGCATTAAGGGCGCATCAAGCAATCGGTTGCCGCGGCGTCAGTCGGTCCGACTTTCGTTACGACGATCGTTTCTCCGAAGACGGCGAGATCATCTGGCTGGAGGTCAATACCCAGCCAGGCATGACTCCAACCTCCCTTGTGCCCGAAATGGCCGGCCATGCCGGATATTCCTTTGGTGCATTTCTCCGGTGGATGGTGGAGGACGCGTCTTGTTTGCGTTGACGGTCAAAAGGATAGGGCGCCCCAGCCGTTATGCCGAGCTTCCCGTTATGGAAGCCGACGAACGACGCGTGCTGCCGCGTCCGCTGCGCCGTGTCGTGCGCTTCCTCGTCAGCCTCGGTAGTGGCCGCATCCATATCCCGGCCCACACGGGCACGGTTTCCGCGCTTGGCTTCCTGGCTGCGACCGGCCTTTATGGCATGTCGCTCGGCGGTCATACGGAAGCCGTCGCACAGGCAACGACCAGCGCTGTCGGCTTTGCCATCGAGGACGTGAAGGTTTCCGGCAACAATCAGACCTCCGAAATCGAGATTTTGCAGCTTCTCGGCCTCGATGGCGCGACGTCGCTCGTTTCCCTCGATGTCGATGCTGCGCGCCAGAAGATCGCGCGCCTTCCCTGGGTCGAAAATGTCGAGGTCCGCAAGGTTTATCCGAAGACGATCGAGGTTAAGCTCTCGGAGCGCGCCGCCTATGCTATCTGGCAGCACGGCCAGGAGCTTTCGCTGATCGAGAAGAGCGGCAGCGTAATCGCGCCGCTTCGCGACAATAAGTTTTCGACCCTGCCGCTGGTCGTCGGCCGTGACGCCGAAACGGCTGCGGCCTCCATCGAGGATGCCTTCGCCAAGTGGCCTGATGTCAAGGCTCGCGTGAAGGCTTATGTCTGGGTTTCCGGCCGTCGCTGGGACCTGCACATGGACAATGGCGTCGTCGTCAAGCTGCCGGAAGATGATCTCGACCAGGCGCTCGCGACGCTTTCGAAGTTTAACAAGGAGCAGCAGCTTCTGGAGCGCGATATCGCTGCAGTCGATCTCAGGCTGCCGGATCGAACGACAATCCAGTTGACACCGGAGGCGGCAGCCCGCCGGCAGGCAGCGGTCGCATCGCGCACCAAAGAATTGAAGAAGGCGGGGCAGAATATATGAGCTTGTTCGGTTCATCCCATTTTGGATTGCCGCGCCTGAAGCCGCTTTCGTCGAAGCGGTCGCATATCGTTTCGGTACTCGACATCGGTTCGACCAAGGTCGTGTGCATGATCGGTCGGCTGACGCCGCGTGAGGAAAGCCAGATCCTGCCGGGCCGCACGCACAATATCGAGATCATCGGCATCGGCCATCAGCGTTCGCGCGGCATCAAGACCGGCGTGATCGCCGATCTCGACGCGCTGGAAAGCGTCATCCGTCTCGCCGTCGATGCGGCCGAGCGCATGGCGGGGCTGACCGTCGAGAGCCTGATCGTCAACCTGACGGCCGGCCGTCTCGGCAGCGATATCTACACCGCGACCATTGATCTCGGTGGCCAGGAAGTCGAGTTGAACGACCTGAAAAAGGTGCTTTCGGCCGCCTGCCAGCAGTCGCTGCGCCAGGACCGTGCCGTCCTGCATTCGCTGGCAACCGGCTTCTCGCTCGATGGCGAGCGCGGCATCCGCGATCCGCTGGCAATGTATGGCGATGCGCTCGGCGTCGACATGCATGTCGTGACCGCGGAACGCTCGGCGCTCAAAAATCTCGAGCTCAGTGTCAATCGCGCGCATCTTTCGGTGGAAGGAATCGTTGCAACGCCTTATGCATCTGGTCTTGCCGCACTCGTCGACGATGAAGTCGAACTTGGCTGTGCGGCCATCGACATGGGCGGCGGCACGACGACGATTTCGGTCTTTGCCGAAGGCAAGCTTGTCCATACCGATGCTGTCGGCCTCGGCGGTCATCATGTGACGACCGACCTCGCACGCGGCCTTTCCACACGGATCGAGGATGCTGAACGTTTGAAGGTGGTCCACGCTTCGGCGCTGACCAATTCTTCCGACGAGCGTGAGCTGATCTCCATCCCGCCGATCGGCGAGGATGATCGTGATCAGCCGACGCAGGTGCCGCGGGCTCTGGTCTCACGCATCGTTTCGGCGCGCATCGAAGAGACGATGGAACTCATCCGCGACCGGATCCAGCGTTCGGGCTTCAGCCCGATCGTCGGCAAGCGCGTCGTGCTGACGGGTGGCGCCAGCCAGCTCACCGGCCTTGCCGAAGTGGCGCGCCGCATTCTGGCCCGCAACGTCCGCATCGGCCGTCCGATGGGTGTCTCGGGTCTTCCGACGGCGGCCAAGGGCCCGGCCTTTTCGACGGCCGTCGGTTTGATGATCTATCCGCAGGTCGCGGACATGGAAACACATGCGTCACAGAGCAGCCTGCTCCTGTCGCTTGGGGGTAATAACAGCCGCATCGCCCGCATGGGCCAGTGGCTGAAGGAAAGCTTTTGAAATTGAGTGAATTGGCCGGCGTGGCGATGCGGCCAGAGAGAGAAGGAACTGGTACCATGACTATCAAGCTGCAAAAGCCTGACATCACCGAGCTGAAGCCGCGCATCACCGTGTTCGGCGTCGGCGGCGGCGGCGGCAATGCCGTCAATAACATGATTTCCGCAGGCCTCCAGGGCGTCGACTTCGTCGTTGCCAACACGGATGCCCAGGCTCTGACGATGACGAAGGCCGAACGGATCATCCAGCTCGGCGCCAGCGTTACCGAAGGTCTCGGCGCCGGCTCGCAGCCGGAAGTCGGCCGTGCAGCCGCCGAAGAGTGCATTGACGAGATCGTCGATCACCTGAACGGCACGCATATGTGCTTCGTCACCGCCGGCATGGGCGGCGGCACCGGTACGGGTGCTGCTCCTGTTGTCGCACAGGCGGCCCGCAACAAAGGCATCCTGACGGTCGGCGTCGTCACCAAGCCGTTCCACTTCGAAGGCGGACGCCGCATGCGTCTGGCCGAATCCGGCATTCAGGAACTGCAGAAGTCTGTCGATACGCTTATCGTCATTCCGAACCAGAACCTCTTCCGGATCGCCAACGACAAGACGACCTTCGCCGACGCCTTCGCCATGGCCGACCAGGTCCTCTATTCGGGCGTTGCCTGCATCACCGACCTGATGGTGAAGGAAGGTCTCATCAACCTCGACTTCGCCGACGTCCGTTCGGTCATGCGCGAAATGGGCCGCGCAATGATGGGTACGGGTGAAGCTTCCGGTTCGGGCCGTGCCATGCAGGCCGCCGAAGCGGCGATCGCCAACCCGCTGCTCGACGAAACCTCGATGAAGGGCGCACAGGGCCTGCTGATCTCCATCACCGGCGGTCGCGACCTCACGCTCTTCGAAGTCGACGAAGCTGCAACCCGCATCCGCGAAGAAGTCGATCCGGACGCCAACATCATCCTCGGCGCAACCTTCGACGAATCGCTTGAAGGCATCATCCGCGTCTCGGTCGTCGCCACCGGTATCGACCGCGCCATGAACCAGGCTGCCGACCGCGGCTTCCAGCCGGTCGCAAAGCCGGTTATCCGTCCCTCCGCGGCCGTTGCTCCGGCACCGGCCGCAGTCCAGCCTGCTCCGGTAATGCAGGCACCGAAGGCCGACCAGATTGCACAGACCATCCGTATGGCTGAAGCCGAGATGGAACGTGAACTGGAAATCCCGGCTCCGCGTGCCGCTGCTCCGATCCAGCAGCAGCCGGCGATGCAGGAGACCTTCCGCCCGCAGAGCAAGATTTTTGCTTCTGCGCCTGAAGCAGCCCCGGTGATCCGTCAAGTTCCGGTACAGCCGGCTCCCGTCATGCAGCAGTCGGCTCCACAGCCGGTCATGCAGCAGCAGCCAATGCACCAGCCGGTGATCCGCCAGGCTCCTGAGCAGGTCCGCATGCCGAAGGTCGAGGACTTCCCGCCGGTCGTCCAGGCTGAGATCGACCATCGCTCGCAGCCTGCTGCTTCGCACGTCCAGGAAGAGCGCGGCCCGATGGGTCTGCTCAAGCGAATCACCAATTCGCTCGGCCGCCGCGAAGAGGAAGTCGCTCCGGAAATGACCTCCGCGCCGGCTGCATCCTCGCAGCAGCGCCGTCCGCTGTCGCCGGAAGCAAGCCTCTACGCACCGCGTCGCGGTAACCTCGACGACCAGGGCCGTGCCGTTCCGCAGGCCCGCATGATGCAGGAAGACGACCAGCTGGAAATCCCGGCCTTCCTGCGCCGCCAGTCGAACTGAGAAGAGCACTTCTCCACAGAAAACGCCCGGGACTGTAATCCCGGGCGTTTGCATTTCTACCTGATTGAATTCTAAATGCTTTTCGCTCTGCGGATTTCGTAACAAATCGAAACGAACAGTGATTTGGATTGCAGCGCGCGCCCACGTAAGTATGAGGCAAGCGAACTGCCCTTAGAGTCCGCTTCGAGCGGTTCGGGCGGTGTAGAAGAAAGATCCAGCCGGTTGGCAACAACGGGTATGGAAGAATAAAGGCAGAATTTTATGGGACTTGGCTTGTTGGGCTTTCAGACGACGGTATCGCGTCCGGTGACTCTTTCGGGCATCGGCGTTCATTCTGGTGCCGACGTTTCGATCACCTTCAATCCGGCCGAAGCCGGCACCGGCGTGATTTTCCAGCGCATCCATGACAATGGCGACGTTACCGAACTGAAGGCTGTCTCCTCGCAGGTCGGCAATACCGATCTCTGCACCGTTCTCGGCTTCTCGCCGGCCCATTCCGTCGCGACGATCGAACACGTGATGGCAGCCGTTTACGCTCTCGGCCTCGACAATGTCGTGATCGAAGTCAGCGGCGCCGAAATGCCGATCATGGATGGCAGCTCGGTTCCCTTCGTCGAAGCTATCGAACAGGTCGGTCTCGTTTCCCTCGGCGTCAAGCGCCGCTACATCCGCATCACCAAGCCGGTTCGTATCGAGCATGGCGGTTCCTGGAGCGAGTTCCGCCCCTATGACGGCACGCGCTTCGAAGTCGAGATCGATTTCGAATGCCCGCTGATCGGCCGCCAGAAGTGGGAAGGCGATCTCACCGCCGCCGTCTTCAAGACCGAACTGTCGCGTGCGCGCACCTTCGGCTTCATGCGTGATGTCGAGCGTCTCTGGGCTTCGGGCCATGCCCTCGGCTCCTCGCTTGAAAACTCGGTCGTCATCTCCGACGACAATACCGTCATCAATGTCGAGGGCCTGCGCTATGCCAAGGACGAATTCGTGCGTCACAAGACGCTCGATGCCGTCGGCGATCTGGCGCTCGCCGGCGCACAGTTCATCGGCTGCTACCGTTCTTATCGCGGCGGCCACAAGATGAACGCCAACGCTCTCAAGGCACTGCTCAGCGATGCCTCGGCCTATGAAGTGGTCGAGACTTCGACGCCGCGCCAGCGCGTTGCCGTTCGCGAATTCATTGCAGTCAGCGCTCCGGAATTCGCCCCCTGGTCGGCATGACCTCCAGTATACCAATTAAGGCCAGGGCCGCCTCCTAACGGGGGCGGTTTTTTTATGGGGAAGGGGCCACAAGCGCGTCGATAGATGTTTTGCGGCATACATTTAGCCGCTGCTCACGTGAATGGAGGTGAAAAGCCCGACATTCTCGGCGGTGCTGCCACAAAAATGCGTTAATGCGTGATCATTGCGTTGCTCTTGACAGGTATTTGTGGCTAGAAACGCCAGCTAGGCGTGGCTGCTGTGGAGTGGACGGCGGCGGTGGGATTCTTTCGAATGGCTTATGCAAGGTCTGACATGATGATGAAGACAGCGCGCGCTTTGCTCGCGTCCGTGATGGTGCTGAGCGCAGGTGCCTTGATTTCCGGCTGCCAGTCGGACCCTGATATCGACATCACCAAGCTCGGCCTCGAAACCGATCCGCCGGACGTGCTTTACACCCAGGGCCTCGCCAACATGAAGGCAGGCAACATGGCCGAGGCGGCGCGCAAGTTCGACGCGATCGATGCGCAGAACCCCTTCTCGGAATGGGCGCGCAAGGCGCTCGTCATGAGCACTTTCGTCAAATACCGCCAGGGTCGCTTCGACGATGCACTCGCATCCGGCAACAAATATATGGCGCAGTATCCGAAGTCCAAGGATGCCGCCTATGTGCAGTATCTCGTCGGCCTGACCTATTCCAAGCAGATCGTCGACGTGACGCAGGATCAGCGCGCCTCGCAGAAGACGATCGAGGCGATGCAGGCCGTCGTCGACAACTATCCTGACTCCGAATATGTTGACGATGCGCAGGCCAAGATGCGCTTTGCGCGCGACCAGCTGGCCGGCAAGGAAATGCAGGTCGGCCGCTATTACATGGAGCGCAAGGAATATCTTGCCGCGATCTCGCGCTTCCGCATCGTCGTCGAGAAATATCCGAACACGAATCAGGTCGAGGAGGCGCTCGCCCGTCTCGTCGAAGCCTATTATGCGTTAGGCGTCGTCGAGGAGGCGCAGACTGCCGCTGCCGTTCTCGGTCACAATTATCCCGACAGCCAGTGGTATGCTGATTCTTACAAGCTGCTGCAGTCGGGCGGCGCGGAACCGCGTGAAAACAAGGGTTCGTGGATCGCTGCAGCGGGCAAGAAACTCCTTCTCGGTTCCTGAGGCCAATGCTGATCCAGCTTTCGATCCGCGATATCGTTCTGATCGAGCGGCTGGATCTTGCCTTCGAGACCGGCCTCTCCGTGCTGACGGGTGAGACGGGCGCTGGCAAATCCATCCTGCTCGACAGCCTGTCGCTCGCCCTTGGCGGGCGCGGCGATGGCGGTCTCGTGCGCCATGGCGAGGACAAGGGCCATGTGACCGCCGTCTTCGATGTCGGCATGGATCATGGCGCTCGCAAGCTCTTGCGCGAAAACGGCATCGATGACGAAGGCGACCTGATCTTTCGCCGCCAGCAATCCTCCGACGGGCGCACCAAGGCCTATGTGAACGACCAGCCGCTGAGCGTGCAGCTGATGCGTCAGGCCGGCCAGATGCTGGTCGAGATCCACGGCCAGCACGACGACCGCGCACTTGTCGATACCAATGCCCACAGAACGCTGCTCGATGCCTTTGCGGGCATCAGCGAGGACGTGCAGGGCGTGGCCACGCTTTACCGCCAGTGGCGCGATAGCGAGCGCACGCTGAAGAAACACCGTGAGAAGGTCGAGGTAGCTGCCCGTGAGGCGGATTATCTGCGCTCCTCCGTCGAAGAGCTCGAAAAGCTCTCGCCACGCGATGGCGAAGAGGATGAGCTTGCCGACCGCCGCCAGAAGATGATGAAGGCGGAGCGTATTGCCGGCGATATCGCCGAGGCCTCCGAATTCCTCAACGGCAATGCCTCTCCCGTGCCCCACATCGCCTCGCTGGTGCGTCGTCTGGAGCGTAAGAGCCATGAGGCGCCCGGCCTGCTGGAAGACACCGTAGCGCTGCTCGATGCGGCGCTGGATCAGCTTTCGAATGCGCAGATGGAAGTGGAAGCCGCGCTGCGCAAGACGGAATATGATCCGAAGGAACTGGAGCGCGTCGAAGAGCGGTTGTTTGCGCTGCGCGCTGCCTCCCGTAAATATTCCGTTCCCGTCACCGAGCTTCCGGCGCTCGCCGTGCGCATGATCAGCGATCTTGCCGATCTCGATGCCGGTGAGGAGCGTCTCTCCAAACTCGAGGCGGAAGTCGGGGTCGCCAAGGCGAATTACGATGCGGCCGGCCGCTCGCTTTCCGAGAAACGTCACCATGCCGGCGATGCGCTGGCGCAGGCCGTCATGGCCGAGCTGCCGGCGCTGAAGCTCGAGCGCGCCCGCTTCATGGTGGAGATCACCACCGATGCGGAAGAGGCGACGGCCGAGGGCATCGATGTTGTGGAATTCCACGTCCAGACAAATCCGGGCACGCGTCCCGGCTCGATCATGAAGGTCGCCTCGGGCGGCGAACTCTCGCGCTTCCTGCTGGCGCTCAAGGTGGCGCTTGCCGACCGAGGCTCGGCGCCGACGCTCGTCTTTGACGAAATCGACACGGGCGTGGGTGGAGCGGTGGCGGATGCGATCGGCCAGCGGCTGAAGCGGCTTTCCGAGCGCGTGCAGGTTCTCTCCGTCACCCATGCGCCGCAGGTGGCGGCACGGGCTGCCACGCATCTCTTGATCTCCAAGGGGCCGTCCGGCGACGGCTCCGACAAGATCGCCACGCGTGTCGCAACCATGGCCCAGAAGGACCGCACGGAAGAGATTGCCCGCATGCTCGCTGGCGCCTCCGTGACGGAAGAGGCGAGGGCGGCTGCCGCGCGGTTGCTGGCGGGGAACGGCTAGGCACAAGCCGCCGGTGACAAGGCCTGACCGCTGCGCTATCTGACGTCACCCACCGGTGAGGTTCGGCCATCATGCGGCTTTTCCATTTCAGCGATGATCCCGCTATTGCGGTCTTTGAGCCGCGCCCTGTGCGCGTTTCCTCGGAGCGTCTGGCGGGAATGGAATGGCTGAATGGTCCGCTCGTCTGGGCGATCGATGACATCCACGACTTCATGTATCTCTTTCCGCGCGATTGTCCGCGTATTCTGATCTGGGCGACGCCCGAGACATCAGACGAAGATCGCCGCTTGCTCGGCGACTGGCGGGGTGCCGCCTATATCGAGCGTGGCTGGCTGGCGCGGCTGCAGGCCGAAAGCATCCACCGCTACGAGATGCCGTCCGATAGTTTCGAGGACCTGCAGGACGCGGGAATGTGGGTGTCGCGCGGGACGGTTCTGCCGCTCGCACTCACAGCCATGTCCGGCCTCGATCGCGAATTTGCGCCGCGCGGCATCGAGCTCCGTGTCGTTGACAGCCTCATGCCGCTGAAGGCCCTGCAGGATAGTACGCTACATGTCAGCGCCATCAGACTGCGCAACGTACAGCCATAATTCAAAACATTGGTGCTATTTCAATCGCGGAATTTTGCTCTAAAACCATTGCAGATTCTCTGGAGTGAAGCTGCATGTCGACCGAATCCGTCGCTGTTGAGGACCTGACCCTTGAAGACGCTGCCATCGAACTGGAACGGCTGGCCAAGGAGGTTGCGCGTAACGATGCGCTCTATCATGGCAAGGACCAGCCGGAGATTTCCGATGCGGATTATGACGCGCTGAAGCGCCGCAACGATGCGATCGAGGCGCGCTTCCCCGAGCTCATCCGTGAAGACAGCCCGTCGCGCCGGGTCGGTGCAGCCCCTTCCGCCACCTTCCAGCCGGTCGTCCATTCCCGGCCGATGCTGTCGCTCGACAATACGTTCTCGCAGGAAGATGTGCGCGACTTTGTTGCCAGCGTCTATCGCTTCCTTGGCCGCCTGCCTGATGATTCCATCGCCTTTACCGCCGAGCCGAAGATTGACGGACTTTCCATGTCGATCCGCTATGAGAACGGCAAGCTGGTGACGGGGGCGACCCGCGGCGACGGCACGACGGGCGAAAACGTCACGGCCAATATCCGCACCATCAAGGAAATCCCGAACGAGCTGCCGAAGGGGGCACCTGCGATCGTGGAAGTGCGCGGCGAGGTCTACATGGCCAAGAGCGACTTCATGGCGCTGAACGCTCAAATGGAGGCCGAAGGCAAGCAGACCTATGTCAATCCGCGCAACACTGCCGCGGGGTCGCTGCGCCAGCTCGATGCGAAGGTGACGGCGAGCCGCAAGCTGAAATTCTTCGCCTATGCATGGGGCGAGATGTCGGAGATGCCTGCCGACACGCAGATGGGCATGGTCGAGACCTTCAAGAGCTGGGGCTTTCCGGTCAATCCGCTGATGAAGCGGCTGAACTCGGTTGACGATATCCTTGCCCACTACAGCGAGATCGGCCTCGAACGGCCGGACCTCGATTACGATATCGACGGCGTCGTCTACAAGGTCGACAGCCTCGAGCTGCAGCAGCGTCTTGGCTTCCGCTCGCGCAGCCCGCGCTGGGCGACGGCGCACAAGTTTCCGGCCGAGCAGGCTTTTACCATTGTCGAGAATATCGACATCCAGGTCGGCCGTACCGGAGCCTTGACGCCGGTCGCGCGGCTGACGCCGATCACTGTGGGCGGCGTCGTCGTCACCAATGCGACGCTACATAACGAAGACTACATCAAGGGTATCGGCAACAATGGCGAGCGCATCCGCGAGGAGGAGCATGATATCCGCATCGGCGATACCGTGATCGTGCAACGCGCCGGCGACGTGATCCCGCAGGTGCTCGATGTCGTCATGGAAAAGCGCCCGGCCGAGGCGAAGCCCTACGAATTTCCGAAGGTATGCCCTGTCTGCGGCTCGCATGCAGTGCGTGAACGGCATGAGAAGACCGGCAAGCTCGATTCCGTCACCCGCTGTACCGGCGGTTTCATCTGCCGGGCGCAGGCGACGGAGGAATTGAAGCATTTCGTCTCGCGCAATGCCTTCGACATTGAAGGGCTGGGCTCCAAGCAGGTCGATTTCTTCTTCGAGAGCGAGGACCCGGCGCTGCAGATCCGCACCGCACCCGATATCTTCACGCTGGAAAAGCGTCAGCAGCAATCGATCACCAAGCTTGAGAATATCGACGGCTTCGGCAAGGTCAGCGTCGGTAAGCTCTATGCTGCAATCAACGAGCGGCGCAGCATTGCCCTCCATCGCTTCATCTATGCGCTTGGCATTCGTCATGTGGGTGAGACGACCGCAAAGCTCTTGGCGCGCTCCTACAACAGCTACGAGGCCTTTGCGACGGCGATGAAGGAGGCGGCAACGCTTTCAGGCGATGCCTGGAACGACTTGAACGCCATTGAGGGCATCGGCGAGGTCGTGGCGCGTGCCATTGTCGAATTCTACAAGGAGCCGCGCAACGTCGAAGTAATCGGCCGCTTGCGTGACGAGGTGAGGCCGCAGGAGGCCGAGCAGCCGGTGACGACGGGCAGCCCGGTCGTCGGCAAGACCGTGGTCTTCACCGGCTCGCTGGAAAAGTTCACTCGGGAAGAGGCGAAGGCGCGGGCGGAAAGCCTCGGGGCCAAGGTGGCAGGTTCCGTCTCCAAGAAGACAGATATTCTCGTTGCCGGCCCGGGGGCCGGCTCCAAGCTCGACAAAGCTCGCGAACTCGGCGTCCAGACGATGGACGAGGACGAGTGGCTGGCGCTGATTGGCGGGTAACGGAAGGCCGGCGATAACGCCGGCCTCTTTGTTTCAAGCCCTCAGCCGCGCCATCGTATAGGCATCGACATATTGTCCGTCGCGATAACCAAAGGACTTGAACAAGCCTTCCTTCTCGAAACCGAATTTCTCGTAGAGGCGGATGGCGGCGTCATTGTCCGTGTAGACGGTCAATTCCATTCGCTTGATGTCGTGCCAGTTGTCGGCGGCATCCAGCATGGCGGCCATCAGGAAGGTTCCGATGCCGCGGCCGGTGAAATCGTCGTGCACGCCCATGCCGAGACTTCCGGCGTGCTGGCGCCGTCCGTCGAAGCGGGTCATGCCGCCATTGGCGACGAGTTTGCCATCGAGTTCGACGACGAGGTTGAGCGCGCCGGGTGAGGGGTTTTCCATGCGCTTGCGCACCACATCGATGCTTTGAAAGGGAGGGCGCAGCGTGCCGGCGCGGTAGCCGGGCAGGTTCATCAGCTCAGTGACGGCTTCGGCGTCGCTCATGCGCAGGGCGCGAACGCTGAGGCCCTTCAGAGAAGGCTTTTCGGGCGGGGTATCCTGATTGGCTGACATCATGCTCTCCTTGGGGTCCTAAAAGAGGAGAGCGGAGTTTCCGAAACCCTGCTCACCTCGGCAGGGTTCTCGGGATGATCGGACTGCTAGTGACGCACCATCGCTCCCGCGTACCCTGCAAGGGTCGTGGTGATAAGATGAAGGGTGTGGGCCACAGAGTTGATCACGGGCGGAAGTTTCGCCATTCGCGTGCAGATGTCAACAGGTCAGAATTTGCCTTCGGATACGGCTAAGACTATTCCGGAAGAGCAGACGATTCGGATATTTGCCCGTGAAAACTATCGCCATCGATTTCGAGACAGCCAACGAACAGCGCGGCAGCGCCTGCTCGGTCGGCCTTGCCTGGATCGAGGAGGGGCAGGTAACGCGTGTCGAGGAGCGGCTGATCCGTCCACGCGATATGCGCTTTTCCGGCATGAATATCGCGATCCACGGCATTCGCCCTGAGCATGTCGAGGATGCGCCTGAATTTCCTGAAGTCATGGACGAGTTTCACGAGGACTTCCGGGGCGCGACGATGATCGCTCACAATGCCGCCTTTGATTTCAGCGTCTGGCGGGCGAGCCTCGATCTTTACCGGCAGTCCTATCCGGAGCTCACCTATCTCTGCAGCCTGAAGATGGCGCAGCGCATCTGGCCGCATTTTCTGTCGCACCGGTTGAACCTCATTGCCGAGCATCTCGGCCTGCGTTTCGTCCACCACAATGCGGCCGAGGATGCTGCCGTGTGTGCGGCAGCGGCGATCGAGATGGCAAAAGCTGTCAAGGCTGCCACGGTTGCTGCCATTCCAGCCGTGATCGGCATGAAGCCCGGCAGGTTGACCCCCGTCGGCTACGAGCCCTGCACCTGCCGCAAGGCGTGATGTCGGTTTTCTTGCAAAGGGTTCGGCCATTCTTATCTTAACTTCCGGATCAACACGGGAGTTGTCATGTCCGCTTTGCGCAATCTTTTCCTTGGCTCGCTATTCCTCGCCGCCTCTGCGGGCGCGTCCTCAGCCGAGGTCGTCGGTAAGGTCGGGGTCGACTGGATCGGCAATGACATCATCGTCGAGGCGGTTTCCGACCCTGAAGTGAAGGGGGTGACCTGCCATGTCACCTATTTCGACCGTAGCCTCATCGACCGTTTCAAGAACGGCAACTGGTTCGAAGATCCCTCGAACAATTCCATCGCCTGCCGCCAGACGGGACCGATCGAGATCGGCAATATCGATATGTCCAAGGATGGCAGCGAGGTGTTCCGCCAGGGCATGTCGCTGATCTGGAAGACGCTCGCCGTCAACAGGATCTACGACAAGGCCAACAATACGCTGATCTATCTCGCCCATTCGCGGCAGGTGACGGACGGTTCGGCGAAGATGTCGATTTCGACGATCCCGCTCTACGGGCAGGATGTGGTGTGGAAGAATGGGAAGCCGTGAGGGGCTTCTGTGCTCGCGATTAAAGACCCCGCCCCAAACCCCTCCCCACAAGGGGAGGGGCTTAAAGTGCCGCTCCCGCTTTGCACATTCTCAACGTTTCAAGAGGAGTGGGGCGGAGCTCCAAGTTAGTCCCTCCCCCTTGTGGGGAGGGGTTTTCTTACAGTTTGAAACTATGCGGCTCTGCCTCCCGTCCCAAACGAAAAGAAGGCCCGGACAAGCCGGGCCTTCGCATTCGAGATATCAAACCAATCAGGCAGCTTCGCGCGACAGTTCGTCGGCGATGACAGTGTCGAGGTTGAGGAAGCAGACCATGGTCTTTTCGAGCGCTACGATGCCGCGGCAGAAGGCGCGCTGGGCTTCCGGGATGATTTCCGGCGGCGGCTGAAGGTCTTCGCTCTTGATGGTCATCATGTCGGAGACCTGTTCGACCAGCAGGCCGACGAGCTTGCCGGCGATGTCGGTGACGATGATGGCGGAACGTTCAGACGGTTCCGTCATCTTCATGCCGAGGCGGCAGGCCATGTCGATGACCGGGATCACGGCACCGCGCAGGTTGATGAGGCCGAGGACGTAGGGCGGGGTGTGCGGCATCGGGGTAACCGGTGCCCAGCCGCGGATTTCGCGGATCGCCATGATATCGATGCAGAACTCCTGGTCGCCCAGGTGGAACGAGACGATTTCGAGGTAGGCGCCCGACTGCTTGATGGCATTGTTGTTCATGGTCAGAATTCTTCCCAGTTGTCTCCGGCCGGAGAGGCGAGTGTCCTGGCGGCGCCGCCGCCTGTGAATGCGCCCGCGACCTTGCCCATGAGGCGCCGTGCGGGTGAAGGTTTGGGATGCGAGGCTGCGGGGGCTTCTCGCGGCGTTTGACGGGCGCTCATGCCCTCGCCGATATTGAACTGCCGAACCAGCTGCGTCAGGTTTTCCGCATCGGTTGCGAGAGTGTGGCTGGCGGCGTTCGTTTCTTCCACCATGGCCGCATTCTTCTGCGTCACCTGATCCATCTGGCTGATGGCTGTATTGATCTCGTTCAGTCCGACTGATTGTTCGCGCGCAGAGGTTACGATTGATTTAACATGACCGTCGATACGCAGAACATCTTCGCCGATCTGGCGCAAAGCCTCGCCGGCGGCAGTCACCAGTTCGCCGCCGATTTTGACTTCGGCGCCGGATTTTCCGATCAAGGTCTTGATATCCTTGGCTGCTCCGGCTGCGCGGCCGGCCAGTTCGCGCACTTCCTGGGCGACGACCGCAAAACCCTTGCCGGCTTCGCCCGCCCGCGCCGCTTCGACGCCGGCGTTGAGTGCCAGCAGATTCGTCTGGAAAGCAATCTCATCAATGACGTTGATGATGGTGCCGATCTCGCGGGAAGCGCCTTCGATTCGCTCCATCGCGGCCATCGCATCGCCGACGATCGCATCGGATTTCTCGGTGTTCTGGCGAGTGTGAGCGACCATGTTGCCGACTTCCTCGGCGCGGTTGGTGGCGTTACGGACGGTGGCGGTGATCTCGTCCAGCGCCGCCGAGGTCTCTTCCAGGGAAGCGGCCTGTTGTTCTGTGCGCTTGGCAAGGTCGTCGGCGGCGGCTCGCATCTGGTGGCTGTTGGCCTGAATCGAGCCGCTGTTCTGGGCAATGTCGCTCATGGCCCTGCGCAGGCGCAAGGCAGTCTGGTTGAAATCCTGACGCAGCCTTTCCAGCTCGTCGCGGAATGGCTGGTCGATGGTCGCCGTCAGATCGCCGTTGGCAAGGCGGGTGAGGCCCTGAGCGAGCGCCATGACGGCGGCGCTGAGCGCTTCCGCATCAGCAAGCTTGGCAGATTCGCGCTCACGGCGCTCGGCATCGCTGCGCTGGCGATCGGTCTCGGTGCGGGCCTCCAGATCGATCTTTTCGATGGCGGCAAGGCGGAAGCGTTCGGCGGCGCGCGCCATTTCGCCGATCTCGTCGCCGCGTTCCTTGCCGGCGACGTCGCTCGCCAGATCACCGTTCAGAATGCGCAGCATGCTTTCGCGCACGGAGACAATGCCGCGTCGGATGGAGCCGCCGTGAATATACTGTAGCGCAGCCATGGTGAGGATGGCGATGACGCCGAGCGCGATCTGGATGATCAGCGAGTTGTGGGAGGTTTCGTTGGCGCTTTCGATGTGCTTGCGGGCAAAGACGGTGCCGTCATTGGCGAATTTGTCGAGGGTGCCGGTCAGCTTGTCGCCGGCCGCGTCGATACGATCGTCGATCTTGTCGAATTCGGCGTCAGGCGCGCCCTGTTCGACGAGCGCCTTGAGATCCACCTGGATGGCCTGGCGAAGCGCGCCGACATCGGCATCATAGCTTTTCAAGAGGTCGCCGGCCTTCAGCTCATCGGCGAGCATGGCCATTTCCTTGGAACCGCTTGAGAGGGTTGCGAGCGAGTCCGCGACGACTTTCAGGCGGTCGGGCTGGATGGTCTTCTCGTCCTTGTCGACGATCGTGTCCATGGCGGCGAGAACCAGTGTGAGGCTGGCGACACGCATGTCATTGATGGTGTCGATGCTCTGCTGGATCTCATCAGTGCGGCGCAGGCCGGTATCGACCTGAGTGTTCTCGTACCAGCCGATGCCGAGCATCGAGCCGAAGCCGATGAAGGCGGCTCCGCCGAGCGTCCAGAGCCGCTGGCCGACCGAAAGGTTTCTGCGAACCGTCGAATTTGTCATAAAGCCACCCTCCGCCCCAGGCGGTTTTTAGTTCCCTCGATTTTTATGCTGATCCGGTTCATGCTCCGGCCGACATCATGTCGGAACAGTGCCGAAGCACTGTGTGCATTACTAAATATAGATATCCGAAATTAAGCCTTTCCTAACGATATATTTCTTGGGTTTGCTTCGAGACCTCAGCGGCAAGCCGTTAGAAAGGTGTGATAATTCGTCTTTGTACGACTTTTTCTCAGGACGTTTGCCCGCGTCTGGCATTCATCAAGGTGGGGCAATTAATCACGGGTGAGAAAACGCATTCTTGAATTGCGTGGCTGCGATCGCGACTATAATCACACAGGCGAGACGGATGGGGGCATCCGGACTTTTGTTTTTATGCAATTCCGGACGCAAGACCGCTGCGCACTTTTGCTGGAATTGCTAGCAAGGAAAGTACCATGAAGAATTTCCGTATCGCCGTCTGGATCGCAGTGCTGCTGCTTGCCGGCGTGCTCGGCTGGTTCACGCTGGACCAGAGCCGGACGAGGGAAGTGGTGGCCGAGGGGCCATTCGGCGTGCCGTTCACGCTGGTATCGCAGAGTGGCCAGCCGATTACGGAGCAGGCCCTGCGCGGTAAGCCGACGGCCTTGTTCTTCGGCTTTACGCATTGCCCTGAGGTCTGCCCGACGACCCTCTTCGAGCTCAACGGCTGGATGGAGAAGGTCGATCCCCAGGGCAATAAGCTGCAGGCTTATTTCGTCACCGTCGATCCCGAGCGCGATACGCCCGAGATCATGAACGAGTACGTCTCCAACGTTTCCAAGCGCATTACGGGCATTTCCGGCCCGCCGGACAAGATCGCCGACGTCATCAAGGGCTTCCGCGTCTATGCCAAGAAGGTGCCTGTGGACCAGAACAATCCTGATGGAGATTACACGATGGACCATACGGCCTCGGTCTTCCTGCTCGATTCGGCCGGGCGTTTTGCGGGAACGATCTCCTATGGCGAAAACCCCGATACGGCGATAAAGAAGCTTGAGAATCTCGTCGCCAAGGGATGACCGGCAGCTGAATATGTTGGAACCGGGAGCGGGCGACGCAACCGGAAAGATTGCCTATCGTGAGTGAAATCCGCCTTTACGTGTCGACGACTGAAAAGCAGGCCGAGGAAATCCTCGACCTTCTGAGCGAGGTCTTCGGCGAAGAAGATTTTGCCATCGGCACGACCGAGATCGACGAGAAGAAAGATATCTGGGAAGCCTCCGTCTACATGATGGCGGAGGAAGAGGCGGATGTGCGCACTCGTATCGAGGCGGCGCTGAAGGATGCTTTCCCGAATGCCGCGCTGTCGCGAGAGGTCATTCCGGATGTGGACTGGGTGGTCAAATCGCTTGAAGGGCTGAAGCCCGTCAGGGCGGGGCGCTTCCTTGTTCATGGCTCGCATGATCGCGACAAGGTGCGCACGGGTGACATCGCCATCGAGATCGATGCCGGCCAGGCTTTCGGCACCGGCCATCACGGCACGACGGCCGGCTGCCTGGAGGTGATCGACCGGGTGGTCCGGGCACGCAAGGTGCGCAATGCGCTGGATCTCGGCACGGGAAGCGGCGTGCTGGCAATTGCCGTGCGCAAGCTGCGCAACATTCCCGTGCTTGCAACCGATATCGACCCGATCGCGGTCCGTGTCGCGGCCGAGAATGTTCGGCGCAACGGCATCGCCAGCGGCATCAGCACGGTGACGGCACCCGGCTTCCATTCGACCGCCTTTTCCGAACATGGACCTTTCGACCTCATCATCGCCAATATTCTGGCGCGGCCGCTGATCAGAATGGCGCCGCAGCTCGTCACCAATCTGGCGCCGGGCGGATCGGTGATCCTGTCCGGCATCCTTGCCAGCCAGCGCTGGAAGGTGATTGCCGCCTATAATGGCGCGAAGCTTCGCCACGTGCGCACGATCTGGCGCAATGGCTGGGTGACGATCCATCTCGATCGTCCATAATCTAAGGGAATTCCAAACAAGAAAAAAGGCGGTGCCAGGGGCACCGCCTTGGACCGGCATTTAAATCCGGTCTTGCCCGCGAGCTCGAAGGAGGAGGATGCTCAAGCGGGCACTACTGCATTCCGATAGGCCTGTCCGGTGGAGGGAGGAGGATCGGAAGGGCTTTAAGCTCAGAATGCGTAGCTCGGTGCGCCCTTGTGGCGCGTGGAACGCTGGCCTGCTGCGAGCACCTTGAGGCTATCCTCATTCTGCGGGCGGCGGGCGCCAATGACGTGACGCACAGTCTGGCGTTCGCCAGCCTGTACCGGGCTGCTGTAAGCGAAGCGCGAGAGAGAGGCGGTCATTTCAAAAAATCCTTTGTTGATGGTTCGTCGTGAACCGTTCGATGCGCTGTATATAGCTATTCCGTCATGCGGTGGCAGAGGGTTTGTTTCATTGCAGCCATGCGCGTAATGCATGAAGCGTGCCAGTTTCCCACATCGAGACACATTTCTGCCAAATTATTGGGCGGCCAAGCCTTCCCAGGCGCTTCGCGTCGCTTTTTCTCCCCAATGACTGAAAATTCGCTAACATGGCCGTTATCCCATTAACCGGATTCGTTTCATTCATTCGGGTTTCCAGCATGTTCCAGTCTTTCGAAGTCACCTCCACGCCGCAGTTCGGCAGGGAACGGGTTTCCGCACTGCGCGCCAGTTTCGATGCGCTCGGCATCGATGCTTTCCTTGTGCCGCGCGCCGATGAATATAACGGCGAGTACGTGCCTGCCTGCGCGGAGCGGCTCTCCTGGCTGACGGGCTTCACCGGCTCTGCGGGCATTGCGCTGATCACCCGGACCGAAGCGATCGTCTATGTCGACGGGCGCTATGTGACGCAGCTTGCCGAGCAGGTGGATGGCTCCGTCTTCACAGGCGGCGATCTCGTCAACGAGCCGCCGCATGTCTGGCTGCCGGCGCATGGCAAGAAAGGGCTGAAGCTCGGCATCGATCCTTGGCTGCATTCGGGTGCTGAGGTGCGCAAGCTCGAAAAGGCGCTGTCGGAGATCGGCGGCGCACTGGTTTTCCTGCCGCATAATCCGCTCGACAAGCTCTGGGCTGACCGGCCGGCGGAACCGCTTGGGCCTGTCGTCATCCAGAATGTGGCGCAGGCCGGTATTCTCGCCAAGGACAAGATCGCCACCATTGCCGCCGATGTCGGCAAGAAGAATCTCAAGGCAGTGCTCATCGCCGACCCGTCTTCCATTGCCTGGATCTTCAATATCCGCGGCGCCGACGTGCCGCATACGCCGCATCCGCTGGCGCGCGCCATCATCCATGCCGACGGCAAGGCGGAGATCTTCCTCGACAAGCGCAAGACCGGCATCGAGCCGGAAGCCTATCTCGCGCAGATCGCCACCCAGCTTGCGCCCTCGCTGCTGGATGATAAGCTCGCTGCGGTCGCCAAGGATGGCGGCCGCATCCTCATCGATCCCGATATCGCCTCCTATGCGCTCGCCGAGATCATCCGCAAGGCTGGCGGCGAAGTCGTGGAAGGTGTCGATCCGGCAAAGCTGCCGCGGGCTGTGAAGAACAGCGTCGAGATCAATGGCTCGGCCGCCGCCCATCTGCAGGATGGTGCGGCCATGGTGGAGTTTCTCTACTGGCTGTCGCAGAGCAAGCCCGGCACGATCACCGAAATTGGCGCCGCCGAACGGCTGGAAGCGGCGCGCGCCAGGCTGGGTCAGAGCATGCAGAACCCGCTGAAGGATATTTCCTTCGACACGATCTCGGGTGCCGGCGAACATGCGGCCATCATGCACTACCGGGTGACGACGGCGACCGACCGGCATATCCACCTGGGCGAACTCTTCCTGATCGATTCCGGCGCGCAATATATCAACGGCACGACCGATATCACCCGCACTGTCGGCATCGGTGCTGTCAGCGAAGAGCACAAACGCTTCTTCACATTGGTGCTGAAGGGCATGATCCAGATCAGCACGGCGCGTTTCCCGAAGGGCACGCGCGGCTGCGATCTCGATCCGCTGGCGCGCATCGCGCTATGGCGGGCAGGGGCCGATTTCGCGCATGGCACGGGCCATGGTGTCGGCTCCTACCTCTCGGTTCACGAGGGGCCGCAGCGCATTTCGCGGCTTTCGACGCAGGAGCTGCTGCCAGGCATGATCCTCTCCAACGAGCCGGGTTACTATCGGCCGGGCCATTTCGGCATCCGCATCGAGAACCTGATTTATGTGCGGGAGGCTGAAACGATCGATGGCGGCGACATGCCGATGCTCGGCTTCGAGACGCTGACCTTCTGCCCGATCGACCGCAACATCGTCATCCCCGAATTGCTGACGCATGACGAGCTGCACTGGTTCAACGAGTACCACCGCCAGACCCGCGAGGCGCTGATGCCGCTGATCCACGACCATGACGTCAAGGCATGGCTGGAGAATGCGACTTTACCGTTGGAATACTGAGCGCCGGATATCCGGTCCTCGGTTCAGAGACCGACCGTGTGCCGCCAGGTCATCACGATGATCCAGGCGGCCACGAGCATCCAGGTGTGCGAGAAACGCAGGCCGATGATGAGGGCGACTGCGAGCGCCAGTTTCGAATCCCAACCACCGATGAAGAAGGCGGGGGCGACAAGCGTCGTCAGCACTGCTGCCGGCACGGCGTTGAGTGCTGCTTCCATGCGCGGCGGTATGCGCTTCATCTTGGTGATCATGATGTAGCCGCCGATGCGGGTCGCGAAGGTCGCGGCTGCAGCAGCCAGAATCACGAGAGCCATGTGGAGATCGAACTGCATCTCAGACCTCGTGGTTTTCGGTGTTGAGAGCGTCGGCTTCAAGATCCGGTTCCTCGGCGGGCAGGGGCATCAGCGCGGCGAGGATGATGCCTGCCGCAGCGCCCAGGCTCACATGCCACGGGGAGCCGACGAAATGATAGGCGATGACCGAGGCGACGGCGCTTGTCAGCGCCACAGCCAGGAAATTGTCGCGCTTGCGGAAGCCGAGCACGATGCCGAGGAAATAGGCCGGAAGCAGGATATCGAGGCCGATCGTCTTCGGATCGCCAATGAGGGACCCGAGCATGCCGCCGATGAGGCTGATGATGACCCAGGGAATGTAAATGATGATGCCGAAGCCGAGATACCAGGTGAAGGTAACGGGCTGACCTGCCTCACCGCGCCTGACGGTCTCGGCAAATTGCGGATCGACCAGCAGGAAGAAGGTGAAGAACTTCTGGATCGCCGTGAAATGCCTGATGTAGCGGGCAATCGCCGCAGAATAGAGCACGTGGCGGAAGTTGACCGCGAGGATCGATAGAACGATCACCCAAGCCTGCACATTGTGGCCGAAAAGCTCGATGCCGACCAGCTGACTGGCGCCCGCATAGACGGTGGCGCTCATGAAGGTAAGTTCGGAGAGCGACATGCCCTGCTCGGCGGCAAGGGCGCCGAACAGCGCTCCGAAGGGGGCAGAAGCGAGCGCCACGGGAAAGCCGCCCCGCAAACCTTCGACAAAGTCGGCGCGATTCATGGGATTAGATCCTGTTGGAATTGAAATTTCCCTCTATGGTGTCTCATCTGCTGCGGCAATTGAATTTCCTTGATTCATCAATCGATTTTGCTGAAGCGTTACCGGCTTACGTCACCGGCGATGTGAGGGAGACAATGAAGAAGATCGAATTTACGAAGGAAGAAAAGGCGGAAATCGTTTCGCGCATCCGGCAATATTTCGACCGTGAGCTCGACCCGATCGGCGCGCTGCCGGCCGAATTCCTGCTCGACTTCTTCGCCGAGAGGATCGGACCCTATTTCTATAATCGCGGCTTGAGAGATGCCCACGCCGCCTTCCTGAAGAAGATGGAGGATTTCGGAGAGGAGATCTATCTCTTGGAGCGCGAAGGCGAGAAGAACGGCTGATTAGGCAGCCAGAATATCTGCGCTGTTGACGATCTCAATGCCGTTCTGGCGCATCTCGTCGATGGCCGCTGCAACACCTTCGGGCGTTATGCCACGGCTCGCGTCCTCGATGAAGCGGACCTTGACGCCGGGGATCAGCCCCAGCGCATCGAGCGCAGAGAATTTTACGCAATAATCCGTCGCAAGCCCGCAGACGTCGAGTTCGGTGACGCCCTGATCCACCAGGAAATCGGCAAGGCCAGTCACGGCATACTGATCGTTGTCGCGGAAAGCGGAATAGCTGTCGACGTTCTTGTTCTCGCCCTTCTGCTGGATGAGATCGATTTGGGCAGAGTGGAGCTCGGGGTGCAGCTCGGCGTCGCGCGTATATTGCACACAGTGATCCGGCCACAACATCTGCGGTTTGCCGGAGAGTTCGCCCATTTCGAAAGGGTTCTTGTCGGGATGGGAGGAGGCGAAGCTGCCGTGGTCGGCCGGATGCCAGTCCTGCGAGGCGACGATGAGATCGTATTTGCCGCTGTCGATGAGGCTGTTGGCGACGGGAACAACTTCATGGCCATCCAGAACCGGCAGGTTGCCTCCGGGACAGAAGCCATTCTGAATATCGACCAGTAGCAACGCCTTCATCAAGCTATCCCTTACGCATATCGCATCGCAAAATGCCAATCGCATTCGGCGCAATCAACTAGTGGATTTCCGCGGGGCTGGGCGCAAGTGCTATTTCTAGTATGAAGAGTGGCAAATGGCAGCATCAACGTATTTTTCTGCCGCCGTTCACGTTATACGCGAAAGCGGCAAGTATCTCGCGTTTTATATTAGGGTTTATGCATGCGGCTATGGAGCCGGATGCCTGAAGACCAGATCATCGGCATCACCCTCCTGGCGCGCCGCCGTTGCATCCGGCACGGCGCCAAGCCGTTCGGCGAGACGGATCGACCTCACATTGGGAGGAGCGATGTAGCTCACCAGTGTCGTCAGCCCACGCACCGCAAAGGCCCAATCGCGCAAAGCAACGGCTGCCTCATAGGCATAACCTTTCCCCTCGGCCTGGGGGTAGACGAACCAGCCCAGTTCCTTCTCAGGAAACAGCGGACCGTGATTGATGCCGACCTGGCCGAGGCATTGTCCCGTGGCGCGATCCTCCATCATCAGGGCGCCGTGGCCCATCAGAGCCCATAGGGCGACGTCATGGCAGAACATCCCCCAGGCGGCCTTGGTCGAATGCGGACCGCCCATATAGAGGGCGCGATCGGAGATCATCAGCGCATGATAATCCGGCCAGTCTTCCATCACGGGAGGACGCAGGATCAGGCGCTCGGTTTGAAGTGTTGGTATAACCGTCATCGGATATCTCGCCGGAAAATCGAGTGAGGCCTGAGGTAATGCCTGCAGCTGCAGGTCATTTACAGGGTATCCGCGCGGTCGGAAAGGCCGATAAGAAAGCTCGGTGCGCTTAGGGGCGTGCCGCGGGTCAGAACGGATAATCCAGCAGCGAAGGTTGCTTGCGGCCTGTTCAGCGAGGCTCCCCCGGCGGAGCCTCATTGCATCAGGCCGTCTGGTCGCTGTCGCCGGTGGCGACCGGCGAGTTACCATAGGTCGTCTGGTATGCGCGAAGCGCAGTCTGCATGTCGGTCAGGACCTTGGCCATCAGGTCGCCATCATCATCGTCGCCGCCGGCGGCGGCAATCTTCTGCGGGTCGGCGGCAAGGAGTTCCGACGTGGTCAATTTGCCGTCACCGTTTGAATCCAGGGCAGAGAGTGCGCCCTTGGAATTATCGCCATTGGCATCGGTACCGGACTTGCTGTCGCTATCGTCACTCTTCTGGAGCGAAAGCATGAGCGCCAGAATATCGGCTGTGATCTTCTGGACGATATCGGTAGCAGAGGAATCGTCATCGCCGGTGGACGAGGCACTGGTCGTCGAGGACTTGGAGGCGGCAGCGAGCTCATCTGCGGAGACGACGCCGTCGCCGTTCGTGTCGAGTGGATTGAGGGGGGCTTTATACTGGGTTAGCGCGCTGCCCAGGGCTGAAACACTGGTCACTTGAACCTCCTCTGAAGGTCTTGTGAAGCCTGCCTTTCATGGGCAGGCAGTGACCGGGCTAAGCTGATTTGCGGGTCCGGTCAAAGCGGCGTTTTGTCATCTGGAGAAGTACGCACTGTTGGGCCTGTGATTCCTGGCAAAACGCAGAGACAGTGGAGCGGTCAAACCCGCTCCACAAATCCGTCCAGCACTCGCTTCTGGCCGGCGCGGTCGAAGTCGATCGTCAGTTTGTTGCCTTCGATGCCCGATATGGAGCCGTTGCCGAATTTCTGGTGGAAGACGCGGTCGCCGAGGGAGAAGCGCGAGGGTTCGGTCGCGGTGGATTTCGCCACCAGTTCGCCCTCGATGGTGCGGCCGCGCGGGCCGCTTTCGCCGTAGCCGATACGCTCGACGGCATGGCCGGAACGGCTGCCCCAGTTGTCGCGGGTGGCATCGGTCTTGTTGGCCTGGGCGCGTTTCCAGCCGGGGGTGGAATAGGAATTGGTGAAGGGGTCGGCCTTGTCGAAGCGCGACTGACCGTAACCGCCGCCACGGCCGTAGCCGCCGTAGTTCTGCTCCATCTCTGCCACTTCCACATGGGTTTCCGGCAGTTCGTCGAGGAAACGCGAGGGGATGGTCGACTGCCAGAGGCCGTGGATGCGGCGGTTGGAGACGAACCAGATGTGGCAGCGATGCTTGGCGCGGGTGATGCCGACATAAGCGAGGCGGCGTTCTTCTTCGAGGCCGGCGCGGCCGGATTCATCGAGGGAGCGCTGGTGCGGGAAGAGGCCTTCCTCCCAGCCGGGCAGGAAGACGGTGTCGAATTCCAGGCCCTTGGCCGAGTGCAGCGTCATGATGGAGACGGCGTCGAGATTTTCGTTGGTCTCTGCATCCATGACCAGCGAGACGTGCTCCAGAAATCCCCGCAAGGATTCGAAACTGTCCATGGAGCGGATGAGTTCCTTGAGGTTTTCAAGGCGACCCGGCGCTTCGGCGCTCTTGTCGTTCTTCCACATATCCGTATAGCCGGACTCTTCGAGGATCTGTTCGGCAAGCTCGGTATGTGATGTGTTTTCAAGCAGCTCCTGCCAGCGGCGGAAAGATTGAATCACGTCGAAGAGGGCCTTGCGGGCCTTCGGCTTCAGCTCGTCTGTCTCGATCATGTCGGCAGCGGCGGCCAGCATCGGGATGTCACGGGCGCGGGCGTAATCATGGAGCGCGCGCACCGTCGTATCGCCGAGGCCGCGCTTTGGCGTGTTGATTATGCGCTCGAAGGCGAGGTCGTCGGCCGGCTGGGCGACGAGACGGAAATAGGCCATGGCGTCGCGGATTTCGAGGCGTTCATAGAAGCGCGGGCCGCCGATGACGCGGTAGTTTAGGCCGAGGGTGACGAAGCGATCTTCGAATTCGCGCATCTGGAACGAGGCGCGGACAAGAATCGCCATGTCGTTCAGCAGATGCTTCTTGCCGTCGGCATCGCCGCGCTGCAGGCGTTCGATTTCCTCGCCGATGGCGCGGGCCTCTTCCTCGGAATCCCAGGAAGCGTGAACCTGCACCTTGGCGTCGTCAGGGTCGGAGCGATCGGTGAAGAGCGTCTTTCCGAGGCGGCCTTCATTATGGGTGATGAGATGGGCGGCAGCACCGAGAATATGGGCCGTCGAGCGATAGTTCCGCTCCAGCTTGATGACCTTGGCACCCGGAAAATCCTTTTCGAAGCGCAGGATATTGTCCACTTCCGCGCCGCGCCAGCCATAGATCGACTGGTCGTCGTCGCCGACGCAGCAGACATTCTGCGGCTCGCCCTTGGGCCGCTGGGCGAGAAGCCGCAGCCACATATATTGGGCGGTGTTGGTGTCCTGATACTCGTCGACGAGGATGTAGCGGAACTTCTGGTGATATTCCTTGAGCAGATCCGGCTGTTTGCGGAAGATCGCGATCGGATGCATCAGCAGGTCGCCGAAATCGCAGGCATTCAGCGTCGACAGGCGGTTCTGATAGGCGAAGTAGAGATCGCGGCCGCGGCCATTGGCGAAAGCGCGGGCGTCGCCTTCGGGAATATCGGCGGGGCCGAGGCCCTTGTTCTTCCAGGTATCGATCATGCCGGCGAACTGCTTGGCTGGCCAGCGCTTGTCGTCGAGGCCTTCGGCCTGGATGATCTGCTTGATGAGGCGGATCACATCGTCGGTATCGAGGATGGTGAAATCGGAGCGCAGGCCGACGAGTTCGGCGTGGCGGCGCAGGAGCTTCACGCCGATCGAATGGAAGGTGCCGAGCCAGGGCATGCCTTCGACGGCGCCGCCGACGAGAAGCGCGATGCGCTCCTTCATCTCGCGGGCGGCCTTGTTGGTGAAGGTCACGGCGAGGATCTGCGAGGGGAAGGCGCGGCCGGTCTGGAGGATGTGGGCAATGCGGGTGGTCAGTACGCGCGTCTTGCCGGTGCCTGCGCCGGCGAGCACGAGGACGGGGCCTTCGAGTGTCTCGACCGCTTCACGCTGTTCCGGGTTGAGGCCGGTGAGATAATCTGGGCGGCCGCCATCGCGGGCCGCCATGGCGCGGGCAGCAATGCCGCCGCCGGCAGCGGGCGCCCTTGCGGGCGCGGCGGGCGGTTGCGGCTTGCGCGGCGCATCGCCCGGTTCTTCGTCGAAGAAGGGCATATCGTCGAAACTATTGCTCATGGCGCGTAATGTAGTGATTCGGGAAGGAAAGACCAGAAAAGATGTTCTGCTTTCATTCCCAGCGGCTGCGCTATCCTCAGCCGGTTTATTTGCCTGGTCGGGAAGCCTGCCCAGGAGTTGTGGTCCTCCTGGACCTCAACTATGGTCTCGCGCCAGCCATCGGGAGAGCCATATGCACCTCATCGCCATTCTCGCCAATCTGATCCTGCTGATCGTCGTTGCTGCGCTGATCGTGGGGAATGGTTTGCCGGACAGTGGTGAGGGCCTCGGATTCTTTGTCGCCGCCATCGTTGGTCCCGTGTTGAGCACGATCGCCTTGCTGCGCCGCAATGGGTCGATTTCCGAACTCATTTCGCTTGAGATTCGGGCGCGCAAGGCGACGCTGCGACAGCGTATTGCCGAGGCGGAGGCAAAGGCGCCCGGCACGGACATCGGCCGCTAAGGGCTGCTCTCAAGCGGCCTGCGGGCCGGCAAAAGCCAAGCAGACCGAAACCAGAGCAAAGAGCGGCGGCAGGGCCAAGCACCAGACGCCAATGGTCGCAAAGAGCAAGGCGGCAAGGCCGCAGCCAAGGGCGAAGGCGAAAACGGCGACCGTCATGCGCGACAGGCGCCCTTTGACCGTCTTCGACTGATCGCCGAGGCTGCCATGGGCGAGGTCGCCGAGATCGATCATGATCTGCGTCGTCGTGCCGGTCATCAGCGTGCTCGGCGGTGAGGCACCGAGATGGATGCGGTGAGCGGCGTTCTGGATTGCCATGGCGATGACGAGCAGCATGCCGGTCGCGACCAGCGGCAGGCCATCCGGATTGGTAAAGGGCGCAAGCCAGATGGCGCAGGCGCCGCCGGCAATCAGGAAGAGAAGCTTGATCACGAGCAGGATGCGCAAGCCCTTTTCATCGCCTGGCGGCACATTGTGGGTGAGGTAGCGCAGCAGGAGGATCGTCAGGCAGAAGACCGGCAGCGCCAGCAGCTTGGCGATGATGCCAGATGTGCCGTGAGTGAGCGCTGCGCCAAGCGTCACGAAGTTGCCGGTGACATGGGCGGGGAAGAGGCCGCCAAGCGCCAGGAAGCCGGCGGTATCGACATAACCGCCGGTCAGGCTCAGGAGCACGGGCAGGGCTGGGCGCATTGTTTTTTCCTCTATGAATTCGTTTGCCTAGTGTGCCGTGACGGCATGGATTTCGGCAATATAGCCGCCGGGGAATTGCACCATGGCTGCGCGACGGTCGCCGGACTGGTAGGGTTCGACGAGAATGTCGGCGCCGCTCTCCTTGGCCTTCGCAAGAGTGGCATCGAGATCGGCGGTCTCGTAGCCGGTCATTTCGCGGCCATAGGGGAAAGGCAACTGACCATCGGTGACGAGCACGGTCATGCGGCCGAAGACGGATTCGATGCGCAGGCGATGAAAGGTCTTGTCCGGCAGGCCAATCTCGGTGCCGGGCGCCTTCTCATCGTCAGAAACGACCTTGCCATGCGAGAAGGCGAGGAAGGCATGGGTGAAGGCGGCGACGCGGCCGGCCGATACGTAGACGCGGTTTTCCGGGATGGTCGTGAAGGCCGGATAGTTTGGTGTGGTCGTATGCCAATAGAGCTGCATGTTGACACCGCCCGGCCACTGGATGACGGCATCGCGGCCGATCGGATCCGGGAAGGGCGAGACGATGATGTCGGCGCCGGCCGCTTTGGCGGCGGCGACGGCCTTGTCGAGATCGGTGACTAGGTAGCCTGATCGCTCGGCACCGAACGGGTAGGGGATCGGTGTCTTGAAGCCGAAGAGCGAGATGGTCCCAACCGGCGTCTGCAGAAGCTGCGACGTCGTGCTGCTCGGCGTCGGGGTGACGGTTGCCGTTACCTGCTTGGTGCTGGTGCCGCCGAAGGTGGCGAGGAAGCTTTTGGCGAAGGCATCCACGTCGCCGGGGGCGACATAGACATGGGTCGTATCATATTGCGCGCCGACGCCAAATTGCGGCGAGATGGCGTAGGCCGGGGCACCGGCCAGTCCGAGAAGGGCAACAAGGGCTAACGATAGACGAAGCATTCCGTGATCTCCTTCGGCCTGGCCGGCCGCTACTCCCGGTTTACGCCTTGATGAAGGCGAGAACGTCGGCGTTGAACTTGTCGGCTTCGGTCTGGGCGAGACCATGCGGGGCGCCCGGATAGACCTTCAGAGTGCCTTTCTTCAGAAGCTTGACGCCCTTTTCGGCAGCAGCCTGGATCGGCACGATCTGGTCGGCATCGCCATGGATGAGGAGCGCCGGAACGTCGATCTTCTTCAGGTCGTCGCTGTAATCGACCTCGGAGAATTCGCGGATGCAATCGTAATGGCCCTTGATGCCGCCGGCCATGCCCATCAGCCAGAAGGTTTCGCGCAGGCCTTCATTGACCTTGGCGCCATCGCGGTTGAAGCCGTAGAAGGGCATGGTGAGGTCGCGGTAGAACTGCGAGCGGTCGCCGGCCGTGCCTTTGCGGATGCCGTCGAAGACTTCGATCGGCAGGCCTTCGGGATTGGCAGGCGTCTTCAGCATCAGCGGCGGAACGGCGCCGACGAGCACGACCTTGGCGACGCGGCTGGTGCCATGACGGCCGATATAATGGGCGACTTCGCCGCCGCCGGTGGAATGGCCGATCATGATGAGGTTCTTCAGATCTAGCTTCTCGATGAGCTCGGCGAGGTCATCGGCATATTGATCCATATTGTTGCCGTTCCACGGCTGCGAGGACTTGCCGTGGCCGCGGCGGTCGTGGGCGATGACGCGGTAGCCCTGCTGGGCGAAGTAGAGCATCTGCACTTCCCATGCGTCGCCCGAGAGCGGCCAACCGTGGGAGAAGAGAATCGGCTGGCCGTTGCCCCAATCCTGATAGTAAATCGTCGTTCCGTCTTTGGTGGTGATCGTCGGCATTGAACTTGTCCTATGCTGAGGTTGGCAGGATCTACGCCCTGGGGGCGGATGGTTTGCACCGCGGTGCTGACACGGTCAGGAAACATTTTTGCAATGGTCAGCGGAAGTGATGCTTAGGTGCAGGTTGCCCTATGCTTTTTCCCTGAGATCGAGCCAGGCGACAAGCAGGAAGCCGCCGACGAGGCCCAGATGTTCGAAGAAGGAATTGGCGGCCATGAAGCGCTCCATTCCATCAGGCAATTCCCAGAAACGCAGGGCGAGGAAGGTGGCCATCAGTGTGAAGCCACCGAGGGCAAGTGCGCCCAGCCAACGGAAAAAGCCGGTCAGAATCATGAGTGAGGCGGCAAGCTCCAGGATGATGACGAGCACGGCAAAGAGCGGGGCAGGCGAGAGGCCGAAATGCGTCATCTCGCCGACCGCGCCCGGAAAGTCCGTGAGCTTGTTGAGGCCGCCCTGCAGATAGGCGGCGCAGAGGCCGAGATAGGCGATGAAGCGCATGAAGGCCGCGCCGAAAAGAGGGCGGGCGAGAGACGCGAGTCGGATTGCAAGGGCATGCATGGCATCGATCCTCAGACGGCCCAGCAGGCACAGCCGAGCGCACCCCAGAAGCTCTTGAGATCGGAGACTGGAGCCTTCGAACCCCAGGCGTTGGCGTGGGCGTGGCCGTGGAGATTGCAATCATTGGCGCAGCCGCAGGCGGAAATCAGGCGGCGGTGCAACGAGTTCTTGCCGGCGCCTTCAGGCTCGCCCCAGGCCGCATATCCACCGAAGGCGCGGACCGGCGACCAGTCGGGCATGGCGGGCGGAACCGGGTTATCATCGAGCTCGGCGAAGTGGCCCGCGCCATAGACGATCTTGCCGCCGACCATGGTCAACTCTGACGTAAGGAAAGAGATTTCCTCTTCGGCGCAGGCAAAGAAATCCTTGTCCGGCACGATGAGATCGGCGAACTGGCCTTTCTCGATGCGGCCCTTCTTACCTTCCTCGTTGGAGAACCAGGTGACGTTTTCGGTCCACATGCGCAGCGCCGTCTCGCGGTCGAGGCAGTTGCGACGCGGATAGATCGCCATACCGCCGACGGTGCGGCCCGTGATCATCCAGGAGAGCGACACCCAGGGATTATAGGAGGCAACGCGGGTGGCATCGGTGCCGGCGGAAACCTTGGCGCCCTTTTCCAGCATGCGGGCGACGGGCGGGGTGGCCTCGGCGGCACCGACGCCGTAGCGTTCGACGAAATATTCGCCCTGATAGGCCATGCGGTGCTGCACGGCGATGCCGCCGCCGAGAGCGGCGATGCGGTCGATCGACTGTTCGGAAATCGTCTCGGCATGGTCGAAGAACCAGTTTAGGCCTTCGAGCGGAATATCCTGATTGACCTTTTCGAAGACATCCAGCGCGCGGCTGATCGTCTCGTCATAGGTGGCGTGCAGGCGCCAGGGCCAGCGGTTTTCCGCAAGTACGCGCACGACCTCTTCCAGTTCGCCTTCCATTTCCGGCGGCATATCGGGGCGCGGCTGGCGGAAATCCTCGAAGTCGGCGGCGGAAAAGACCAGCATTTCACCGGCGCCATTATGGCGGAAGTAATCTGTGCCCTGCTTGTATTTCACCGAAGCCGTCCAGTTCAGGAAGTCTTCCTTCTCCTGCTTCGGCTTCTGGGTGAAGAGATTATAGGCGAGGCGGACGGTCATCTGGCCGTCATCGGCAAGTTTCTGGATGACGGCATAGTCGTCGGGATAGTTCTGGAAGCCGCCGCCGGCATCGATGACGCCTGTTATGCCCAGGCGGTTCAGCTCGCGCATGAAGTGGCGGGTGGAATTGACCTGATAGTCGAAGGGCAGTTTCGGACCCTTGGCGAGCGTCGAATAGAGAATGCCGGCATTCGGTTTGGCAAGCAGCAGGCCGGTCGGGTTGCCTTTGATATCGCGGGTGATCTCCCCGCCGGGCGGGTTTGGCGTATCCTTCGTATAGCCGACGGCGCGAAGAGCTGCGCCATTCAGCAGGGCACGGTCATAGAGATGCAGGATGAAGACCGGGGTGTCGGGCGCGACCGCGTTGATCTCGTCGATGGTCGGCAGGCGCTTCTCAGTGAACTGATGCTCGGTGAAACCACCGACGATTCGCACCCATTGCGGTGCAGGTGTGATCGCCACCTGGCGCTTCAGCATGTTCATCGCGTCTGCGAGCGAGCGCACGCCATCCCAGCGCAGCTCCATGTTGAAGTTCAGACCGCCTCTGACGACGTGCGTGTGGTTATCGATAAGGCCGGGAAGGACGCGTTTGCCCTTGAGATCGACCACCTTGGTCTTCGGCCCCTTGAGCGCCATGATCTCGAGTTCATGGCCGACAGCAAGGAACCTGCCGTCCTTGATGGCGACGGCGCTGGCGGTCGGATTGGAGCGGTCGAGCGTGGTGATCAGCCCGTGATGCAGGATCAGGTCGGCGGTTGCGTTTTCCATAATCTTCGTCCTCGAGCGAGAGCAGGTATCAGACCTTGTCGGAAGGCTTGATGTCGGCGGGATTTGTGCCCTTTGGCAAATGGCCGAACATGTGTGGCTTGATCTGATGCAGCCACGAGACCGCGGCCGGCTCTTTGTTGATAATCGTCTTGGCGAAGGGAATGATCTGTTCGCCGACAAGGATACCGAGCAGACCGACAAGCGCGATCACAGGAGGAGCCGGCGAACGGACGTTCAGGAGGCTGTAGACAATGCCGACGAGCAGGCCGGCGCCGAGGGAGAGGAGATAGATTTTCATTTGGGGCCTCGATTCATTCGGCATGCAGCAATGGGGAAGCGGCGATGAAGCCGCTCCCTCGAGAGAACTCACTTGGCAGGGTTCGGGCCAATGCGCTTGCCATGCGTGACGCGCTCGGGTGCCTTGTGGACATGGGTATAGGCGTAATCGACGCCCATGCCGTAAGCGCCGGAATGTTCCTTCACGATGGTGGTGACGGCCTCATAGGTTTCGCGGCGGGCCCAGTCGCGCTGCCATTCCAGCAGCACCTGCTGCCAGGTGACGGGAACGCAGCCAGCCTGGACCATGCGGTCCATGGCATATTTGTGGGCATCAGCGGCGGTGCCGCCCGAGGCATCGGCGACCATGTAGATCTCGTAATCGGTGTCGTGCATGCAGGAGAGTGCAAAGGTGGTATTGCAGACTTCGGTCCAGAGACCTGACACGACGACCTTCTTGCGGCCGTTGGCGGCGTTCTTCGCCAGCGCGTCGCGGACGTTCTGATCGTCCCACGAGTTCATCGAGGAGCGTTCGAGAATCGTATTCTCCGGGAAGACAGCGAGCAGTTCCGGATAGGTGTGGCCCGAGAAGGCTTCGGTCTCGACCGTGGTGATGGTGGTCGGCACCTTGAAGGTTTTGGCAGCCTTGGCGAGGCCGACGACGTTGTTCTTCAGCGTCTGGCGGTCGATGGACTGGACACCGAAGGCCATCTGCGGCTGCTGGTCGATGAAGATCAGCTGGCTGTTCTGCGGCGTGAGGACTTCAAGATATCTGGACATTGGTCGTTCTCCCTGGTCATGAGGCCTTAAAGGCTGGAAATGTGTTGCCGACATGCGTTCCTGAAGGGCGTCGGTCGGCATCGCTTCCCCGCAAAGGCGAGGCCGCGTATTGCCGCGAACCTACTTGGCAAAAACCAATTCCGATTGTTTGTTCTCACCCTCTTTTGTCGAAAATTGCCCTGACCTGCAGGGCCGTGTTGAGGCTTCGGAAAACCGAAAAACGGGAGGCCGAAAAGGAAGGCCGGTAAAATTCTCGCGCCCCACTGTCGGGACGGGCACGGCTCACACGTCCTAGCCATGAACGGAGACCAACAGACCGAAGGAGGACGTTTCATGGTCAAGGTCATTTCACATCTCTGGTTTGCAGAAAGCGCTCGCGAGGCGGTCGAATTCTATGTCTCGCTCGTGCCCAATTCCGCGATCGGCGAGATCACCACCGTGCCGGCGGAAACGCCGAGCGGCCCTCCGGGCAGCGTCGAGATCGTCCAGTTCACGCTCGGCGGCCAGGATTTCGTCGCCATGCGGGCCGGGCCGTTCGAACCGTTCAACCATGCCTATTCCGTGCAGGTCCTCTGCGACAATCAGGCGGAGGTCGACCGCATCTGGGAGGGCTTTCTTGCCAATGGGGGTACGGCAGAACAATGCGGTTGGCTCAGGGATCGCTGGGGTCTTTCCTGGCAGGTCGTGCCCAAGGCGCTGACCGAGATGATGAGCGGCGCGCGCAAGGGGAATGCCAAGAAGATGACCGAGGCAATGCTGCAGATGGTCAAGCTCGACATCGCAACGCTTGAAAAGGCGTTTCAGGAAGCCGCCTGATCTTTCGGGAAAGGGTATGACGGACGGCGGTCTCGGGAAAGGGGCCGCCGTTTCGATTCCGTCAGTGGTTTTTGGGGGGAAATCATGTAATTGTGACAGCGGGGGGCAATTCGAAAACGGGGGTGATTGAATTGGCGTCTCGGCCAAAGATTTCATTGCTTCAAGCCGGTGCGGTCTCGATCGTGCGCATGCGCAGCAACAGCGCCGACCATGACGAAAGCGGGCCGATTCCCCAGGCGGAGGCTTTCAGCGTCATCGCCCAGCTGAAACCTTTCGACAATCACCGCCTCTGGCGCAGCGGCAAGCTCGTCCATGACGGCGGCCATCCGGCAGGCGCGCTGGCGATCACCGATCTCGGGGAAGAATGGCGTTGCCATCATCGCTCCTCCTTCGACAATATGCGCTTCAACATATCCCGGCAGGGGCTTTCCGATTTCAGCTATGAGGCAGGGCGCTCGGGCTTTAACGGGCTTGATTGTGGGCAGGGGCAGCTCGATCCTGTTGTGCAGGGGCTTGCCATGGCGCTGCTGCCGGCACTCAGCCAGCCGGCACATGCGAGCGCACTCTTCATCGATCACATTCTCCTGGCGCTGCAGGCGCACCTGGTGACGCGTTACGGCAAGGTCAATCTGCCCGCGGAGCGCAGTGGCGGACTTTCAGGGCGTCAGCTCAACATGGCGACGGCGTTCCTCGCATCGCTAACGGCGCGGGAGGCGACGATCTCAGATGTCGCGGCGCAATGCGGGCTTTCGACCAGCTACTTCATCCGCGCCTTCAAGAAATCGACCGGCCGCACGCCGCATCGCTGGCTGATGGAATACCGGGCGGAGAAGGCGCGGCAGATGCTGCTCGGCACGGCCTCCATCGCGGAGATCGCAGTTGCCTGCGGTTTTGCCGACCAGAGCCATCTCACGCGTGTCTTCACCGCACTCAATGGAGTTTCGCCCGGAACATGGCGGCGGGAGCGGCGTATTTAGCTTCGCTCAAGTAAAAGTGACCGGACGGGTTATTTTCAAAATTTGCTGACATTACAAATCCGTAATGACGGGTGGTTGCGCTTGCTGCCGGCCGGGGGAAGGTGCGATATTGTCGCACCAGGCGGGACTTGTCATCCCGCGCGCCTCTTTCGACCGACCCTGGACCCAACCTCGAGTCCCTCCGGAGACGTGAATGCCCTTTTGGAAGCAATTTGCACTTTGCATCGTCGTCATTTTGGCCGGCTCTGCCGCGTGGGTTTACTTTGTGCCCGGCGCCGGCGAGACGATGCGCAATGCCGGTATTCCTGACAGCATCGTCTCCATGATCGCACCCAAGGGCGAGGAGGCAGCCGATGCCGGCGCGCAGCAGGGGCAAGGCCAGGGTGGTCAGGGGCAAGGGCAGGGCCGCCGGAATGGCGGCGGCGGTGGTGGCGGGCGCAATGCCGCCGTGCTCGTCGTCACCCAGGCCGTGGTGCAGGGCGTCGTCAACGACCGGCTGAACGCGATCGGCACGGGCGATGCGATCCGCTCCGTTGCGGTTACGCCGCAGGCGACGGGTACGATCCGCGAAATCCTCATCAAATCAGGCGATATGGTCAAGCAGGGCCAGGTTCTCGCCAAGCTCGACAGCGAAGAGCAGGTGATTGCCCAAGGGCAGGCACAGGTGGCGCTGAACAGTGCGCTTGAGAAGTCCAACCTCTACCATAGCATCAAGTCCAGCGTTTCGCGCATGGACGTCTTCGATTCCGAGATCGCCGAGCAGAATGCGCGGCTGCAGCTGCAGGCCGCCGAGCTCAATCTTACGCGCCGCAACATCGTGGCGCCGATCGACGGCATCGTCGGCATCGTGCCCGTCAATATCGGCGACAACGTTACGACCTCGACGCCGATTGTCACTCTGGACGATCGCACTGAAATCCTCGTCGACTACTGGGTGCCGGAGCGTTTCGCCAATACGGTTTCCGTCGGCCAGGCGGTCGAGGCAACGTCTGTGGCGCGACCGGGCAAGATCTTCTCCGGCGTGCTGGAAGCAGTCGACAATCGCATCGACCCGGCAAGCCGCACGCTACGCCTGCGCGGCCGGATCGACAACGGCTCCGACGAACTGCGTGCCGGCATGTCCTTTTCGGTCAGCATGAAGTTTGCCGGCGATAAATATCCGGCCGTCAATCCGCTTGCGGTGCAGTGGGATGCTCAGGGCTCCTTCGTCTGGCAGGTGACTGACGAAAAGTCGCACAAGGTGCGGGTCACGGTCGTCCAGCGCAATCCGGATTATGTGCTTGTCAACGCCGACCTGAAGGACGGCGATCAGATCGTCACCCAGGGCCTGCAGCGCGTGCGCGAGAACGGCGCGGTGCGGGTGGCGACCGATGTCGCCTCGAACGACAAGGTTGTCGCCCAATGAGCGTGACCGAGATCCACCACGGCAAACCGGACTCCAGCAAGGCGACCTTCACCGCACTCTTCGTGCGCCGGCCGATCCTGGCGCTGGTCTTCAATACGCTGATGGTGGTGGCGGGCCTTGCGGCCTATGTGGGCGTGGAAGTGCGCGAGCTGCCCGATGTCGACCGGCCGGTCGTGACCGTGCGCACGACCTTCGACGGCGCTTCGCCGCAGACGATCGACCAGGAACTGACCAAGGTCATCGAAGGTGCGGTCGCGCGTGTCAGCGGTCTCAAGTCCATCGCTTCCAGTTCCCAGTTCGGCCAGAGCCGTGTGACGCTGGAATTTTCCGATTCCATCGATCTGGCCGTTGCCGCCAATGACGTGCGCGACGCAATCGGCCGCATCGCCCAGAACCTGCCCGATGAGGCGGATGCGCCGCAGATCGTCAAGGCGGACTCGGATTCCTCGGCGATCATGCGCCTTGCGGTGACGTCGGATACGCTCAACATGGACGACCTGACGCTGCTCGTCGAAAACGAGGTGGTCGACCGTCTGGCCTCCGTCGACGGCGTGGCCGATGTCGAGGAATACGGCGATCAAGAAAAGGTCTTCCGCGTCGACGTCGATCAGGGCGCGCTTGCAAGCCGCGGGCTGACTATCGGCGATCTTACCAAGGCGCTCGACAATGCCGCGCTCGACGTGCCGGCCGGTTCGCTGAAGAGCCCGATGCAGGATATCGTGGTGCGCGCCACCGCCAGCCTGCAGACGCCCGAGGACTTCCAGAACGTCATCCTGCAACACAATGTGCGCCTCGGTGACGTTGCGACCGTGACGCTCGGGCCGCGCGACGGCGAGACGGCACTCCGCTCCAACGGCAAGCCGGGCATCGGTCTCGGCATCATCCGCCAGGCGCAGTCGAATACGCTGAATATTTCCACCGGCATTCATGCTGCTGTCGACCAGCTTTCGAAGACGCTGCCGAAGGGCACGACGATCACGATCACCAGCGACGACGCCGTCTTCATCGATGGCGCTATCCATGAGGTAGTGCTGGCGCTGCTGCTCTCGGCCGTCATCGTCACCGTCGTCATCTATCTCTTCCTGCGCGACTGGCGTGCGACGCTGATCCCGTCCGTTTCGATGCCGGTGGCGCTGATCGGCACGCTGGCGGCCATCTACATGGTCGGTTTCTCCATCAATATCCTGACGCTGCTTGCGATCGTTCTGGCGACCGGTCTCGTGGTCGATGACGCCATCGTCGTGCTCGAAAACATCGTGCGCCGGCGCTCCGAGGGCATGGGGCCGCGCGCGGCCGCCGTGCTCGGCACGCGTGAGGTGTTCTTCGCGGTCATCGCGACGACGGCCACACTTGCCGCCGTCTTCATTCCGCTGTCCTTCCTGCCGGGGCAGGTGGGGGGCCTGTTCCGTGAGTTCGGTTTCGTGCTCGCCTTCTCGGTCGGCCTGTCGTCGATCGTGGCGCTGACGCTGTGTCCGATGCTCGCTTCACGCATGCTGACCAAGCCGATGATCGAGGATCACGGATTGCTCGGCCGCTTCGGCGAGGCATTCGCCGGCCTCTACAAATGGGCGCTGCATGCCTGCCTGAACGCGCCTGTCGTCGTCATCGTCTTCTCGCTCATCTTCGGCGCTGCAGCCGTTGTCGCTTTCGGCACGGTCAAAAGCGAACTGACGCCGGATGAAGATCGCGCCATGGTGATGATGCGGCTGACGACGCCGCAAGGCTCCAGCCTCGAATATACGCGCGACAAGATGCAGCTCGTGGAAGAATATCTGCAGCCGCTCGTCGACAGCGGCGATATCAGGAACGTCTTCTCGATCTCCGGCCAGGGCGGCGCTTCCAACAGCGGCTTCATGGTGCTGACGCTGGCGCCTTGGGGCGAGCGCCACCGCACGCAGGCCGAGATCGTGCGCGACATCAACCAGGCGGCGTCAAGAGTGCCGGCGCTGCGCGGCAATGCGATCTCGTCGAACAGCCTGCGCATCCGCGGCGCCGGCAGCGGGTTGCAGATGGCGCTGATCGGCAATGATCACGAGGCGCTGACGGCAGCTGCCGCCAAGCTGGTGCAGCAGCTCGACGCGAGCGGCCAGTACGACACGCCGCGCCTGACCAACGAACCGTCGCAGGCGCAGGTTTCCGTCGCGATCGACCGCGAACGGGCTTCCGATCTCGGTATCGACATTACCGGGCTTTCGACCGCCATCCAGTCGCTGCTCGAGGGACGCTCGGTGGTCGATGTCTTCGTCAACGGCGAATCCTATCCGGTGCTTCTGACCTCGACGATGCGGCCGATCGACGATCCGACCGATCTCGAAAACGTTTTCCTGAAGACCGGCGACGGCAAGATCGTGCCGATGTCGGTCATCGCTTCGCTGAAGGAAGGCTCGGTTGCGCCGCAGCTGAACCGCGAGCAGCAGCTCGCCTCCGTGGCGATCACCGCCGGCTTGAAGGACGGCATGTCGCTTGGCGATGCCGTCAAGAACGTCACGCAAATGGCAGCACCGCTCTTACCGCCCGGTGCGCGCCTGCTGCCGCTTGCCGAAGCTGCAACACTGGAAGAGAATTCCAGCGGCATGGCGCTGACCTTCGGCTTTGCGATCGTCATCATTTTCCTGGTGCTCGCTGCACAGTTCGAAAGCGTGCTGTCGTCGCTGATCATCATGTCGACGGTGCCGCTCGGCCTTGCCTGCGCCGTCTTTGCGCTCATCATCACCGGCTCTAGCCTCAATATCTACAGCCAGATCGGCCTTGTGCTGCTTGTCGGCGTGATGGCGAAGAACGGCATCCTGATCGTGGAATTCGCCAACCAGCTGCGCGACCGCGGCGAGGATGTGCGCTCTTCCATCGAGAAGGCCTGCGCGCTTCGCCTGCGCCCGGTCATGATGACGATGATCGCGACCATTCTTGGGGGTGTTCCCCTGGTCTTTGCCCACGGCGCCGGTGCGGAAGCGCGCGTGGCGCTCGGCTGGGTCATCGTCGGCGGCCTCGGCTTCGCGACGCTGGTGACGCTGTTCATCACGCCCGTCGCTTATCTGCTGATTGCCCGCTTCGCCAAGCCGCATGCCCATGAGGAAGCACGTCTGCACGAGGAAATGACGCATGCGACGCGTCCGAAGCCAGGCCCAGAACAGCTTCAGGCTGCTGAGTAAGAGCGCGAACAAGCCATTTTAATACTTTTTAAAGCGCCCGCCGGATCTCTCCGGCGGGCATTTTTATGGTGTATGAAGTCTTGTGAAATAAGATAAATTACTTCTGAACTTTAGCCGTTTATTAAGCATAACCGGCAATGATCTCGATCAGTAACCGGCCGGTCTTCCCCAGTTTTTCCGAAGGCCACTGCGCTGATTTTCCAGCGACGGCGGACATGAATGTCCGCGTGATTTCGGTACATCCTGTTGTGTTGCGTCTTGTTGTGTTTTTGGAGTTCGTACCGTGAGTATTTATCAGCGCACCTCCGTGGATGCGGCGCTTAATGTGCTGCGTGATATCAATCGGAACATGACGGTGACGCAGAACCATGTCACGACAGGTCTGCGCGTCGAGAAATCCAGAGATAATGCCGCCTATTGGTCGGTTGCGACGACAGCTCGCCACGACAACAAGGCCCTTTCCGCCATTCAGGATGCCCTTGGCATGGCGGCTGCCACCATGGGAACGGCATCTGCCGGCGTCGACAGCGTCGTCGACGTCGTCACCGAGATCAAGGCCAAGCTTGTCGCGGCAACCGAGCAGGGCGTCGACAAGACCAAGATCGGTGAAGAGCTCGAGCAGTTGAAGGCGCAGCTGCGCAGCGTTTCCGAAGGCGCCGGCTTCAACAACGACAACTGGATCATTCTCGACAATACCACGACGCCGACGCAGCCGCGCCAGATCCCGGCCTCCTTCATCCGTAATTCGGACGGTACGGTATCGGTCGGCATGCTGAGCTATCATATCGATATCCCGCCGAGCGGCGCGACCTCCTCCAAGGATGCACGCTATGTGATCGACGACCGGGCAGGCGGCACCGGCGAATATGGTGTGCTGACTTCCGCCTTCTTCGCAACCGAACTCGGCACCGCGCAGACCTGGGTGCTGACCAAGAGCAAGAACGGCAATACGGCCGGCCAGGTGGAAATCGGCCTGACGGCGAATACCAGCAAACAGGACCTGAACGAGATGATCAGCGTCGTCGATGCGGCGCTCGGACAGCTGACGACCGTCGGCTCGGCTTTCGGCGCACTGGAAAAGCGCATCAGCATTCAGGATGAATTCGCCAAGAACCTGTCCGACAACCTCACCTCAGGCATCGGCCGCCTCGTCGATGCTGATATGGAGGCGGAATCGAGCAAGCTCAGGGCACTGCAGACCCAGCAGCAGCTCGGCCTGCAATCGCTGAATATCGCCAACGCATCCTATGACACGGTTCGTCAGCTCTTCCAGAACTTCTAAGCCTGAATTCAATAACATGACCGCGCGGCAAGCCATGCTCACCGCGCGGTTTTCTCTTTGGTAAAGTTCAGGCTTCAGGCGGCCTTTGCAGCCATCGTCGCCTTGGCCCACCAGACCAGTTCATCGAAGGCTGCCTTTACTGTCGGCAGCAGGTTCGCCTCGATTTCCTCGATCGGCTTGTTGCCGAAGGCTGGGTGGATCGACATGAAGTCGCCGCCGCCGATATGCACGGCACTACGGGTGGAGACCATATGAAGCTCAACACCGATTCCGCGCAGATGTTCGACCGCGCGCGTGGCACCCGTGCCGCCATAGCCGATCGCGGTGAACGGCTTGCGCATCCATTCCTTGTAGGCTTGGTCGAGCGCATTCTTGAGAACGCCAGTGATCGAATGGTTGTATTCGGCAACGACGAAGATATAGCCGTCGAAGCGCCCGATCGTCTCCTGCCAGCGGACTGCTTCCGGATTCTGGCTTGGCATCCAAAAGTTCGACGCCATCTCCTCGAAGAAGGGCAGCGGGTGATCGCGCAGGTCGATCAGTTCCACGTCGAAATCGTCACGTGCCTGAGCCTGTTTCAAAATCCATTGTGCCGGTGCGTCGGCAAATCGGGTGGGGCGGGTAGAGCCGATAATAACGGCGATACGGGGCTTAGAATTCAAAGTAACCTCCTGTAAGCTGGTTTCCAACGGTAACTAGCTTACGAATGGTTCGCGAGGTCGCACAAGGAGGCACTTTATTGAAACCAGATAACCACGAGGAAACCGCTTCCTGCGAGGGCGCCGAAGACTGCGGGCAGGTTCACGCCTGCGATCACATCAGCCGCATGCTGGCGCGCATCAGCGACAAGTGGAGCCTGTTGGTGGTACGCGTGCTGGGTCACGGACCGCTGCGTTTCAACGCTTTGCGCCGCGAGGTCGGCGAGATCAGCCAGAAGGTGCTGGCATCGACATTGCGGGAACTGGAGGAGAACGGCTTCGTTTCCCGGACCGTCACGCCCACCACGCCGCCACAGGTCGAATATGCGCTGACGGATCTCGGCCGGGAGTTCCTGGATCCGGTTCGGGGGCTTGCCGAATGGGTCGTCGCAAACTCGGCGCGCATGGACGAGGCGCGGGCGGCCTATGCCAAACGCCGCGGGCTCGACTGAGGCAAGCGCTGCGGTTTGCCAATAAAGCTGGTGATATCGGGGCAGGACTGCAACAGGCCGATGTTTTCCATGGGAAATTTGTCTTATGAGATAAGCATCTTCATCTTGTTGCCGCATTCCCTAATATCTGCTCGCACCAGCTTCGAACGGAGAACCTCCTGTCCATGATCAAGAAATTCATCCTTCTGGCCGTTGCGGCGAGTTACCTCTCAGCTTGCACGACGACCGACCCCTATACTGGTGAGCAGAAGGTATCCAATACCGCTGGCGGTGCTGCCCTTGGCGCGCTCGGCGGTGCCCTCGTCGGTGTCGCCGTCGGCGGCGGCGGACATGGCAAGCGCAACGCGGCGCTGATCGGCGCCGGCATCGGCGCGCTCGCCGGCGGCGCGATCGGCAACTACATGGACCAGCAGGAAGCCGAGCTTCGCGCCCAGCTTGAAGGCACCGGAATTTCGGTCACCCGCCAGGGCGACAACATCATCCTCAACATGCCGTCGAACATTACTTTCGATATCGACCAGGATGCGGTGAAGCCGGGCTTCTATCCGACGCTGAACTCGGTGGCGATCGTGCTGCGCAAGTTCAACCGCACGCTGATCGACGTCAACGGACATACGGATTCGACCGGCAGCCTGCAGCACAACCAGGATCTGTCGCAGCGCCGCGCGCTTTCGGTTGCCGATTATCTCGGCGGCCAGGGCATCGATCAGCGCCGCGTCTCTGCCGTCGGCTTCGGCCCGTCGCAGCCGGTCGCTTCCAACGCGTCCGAAGCCGGTCGCGCCCAGAACCGCCGCGTCGAAATCCAGATCGCGCCGATCACCCAGGGCTGATCGGTCGCATCCAGACGATATGAAGGCCGGGGCATTGCCCGGCCTTTTTTCGTTTCCGGCCGTTTGCCTCAATGCTGCATCGTCGCGCCTTTGGTGATCTTGTCGACGATCTTCTTGTCGGCGCGCAGCGCGATGCCAACGACCTTGGCATCATCGGGGGCGTATTCGGCGAAGACGGCGCGATTGGCCGTATCATGGCCGGTTGCAAACATCTCCTCGATGAAGACCGAGGAGGTTACCTCGCGCTCCAGCGCGCGGCGGTGGATCGTGGATATTGTCGCTTCATCGGCCGACAAGACGATGATCGGCTGGATGGATAGCGGGTTGTAGAGATTGCCGGCACGATCCTTGTAGGGCTCGCCGATGATTTCAGGATATTGCCCGGCGATGCCTGTCGAAAGGAAGGCCGTGACATTCAGCTTCTGCCAGCCGGCAAGATTGTTTCGCAGGACGATCGCAATTTTGGTATCAAACATTCCAGTCTCTTTCATCAGGGTGTCGGAAACGCATTGAGCCAGGATCTAACGCCGCAGGTCTTCGAGGGTCTTGAACGTTTGTGCGAGCCGCAGGGCGGCAGCGGCATACTGGCCGCGCCCGCCGGCAGCGGCATCCTGACTGCGCCGGCCTTTCCGGGCATCGAGCGTATCGAGGCGCAGTTCTCGGGTAATGTCTTCGAGCCGCATCGGCACGATACCTATGCGCTCGGCGTGACGCTGCATGGGGTACAGACCTTCACCTATCGCGGCGAGCGGCGCTTCAGCATGCCGGGGCAGGTGATCGTCTTGCATCCCGACGAGGAGCATGACGGCGGAGCGGCGACCGAGGCCGGACTGCATTACCGCATGCTCTACATGGAGCCGGCGCTCTTGATGGAATGCCTGGAGGCGGAAAAGATCGGGCTTCCCTTCGTCGATCAGCCAGTCATCGCCGACGGCGCGCTGGCGCAAGTGCTGCTCGCAGCACTCGGCGAACTCGACCGGGAGCTAGACGAACTTTTCGTCGACGATTTCGTCAGCCGCGTGGCGGGCGGGTTGTCGCGCCATTCGCAGGTACACCGCCGGGCTCTCGGCACGGTTGCCTGGAGGCAGGTGCGTGCGGCGCGCGATTATCTGGAGGCGCATGCATTGCGGCCAGTGCGCTCCGGGGAACTGGAAAGCATTACCGGCCTCGACCGTTTCACCCTGTCACGGCATTTCCGCACGGCTTTCGCCACCAGCCCGCATCGCTACATGCTGATGCGGCGGCTGCAGCAGGCAAAAGCGTTGATGGGCGAGGGCGAAGGTTTCGCCGATGTGGCGGTCGCCACTGGCTTTGCCGACCAGGCACATTTCATCCGGCATTTCAAGAAGGCCTATGGGGTGACGCCTGGACGATGGGTGGGGCTTCAGCGGACAGCGCAGGTCAGCAATGGCGGCGTATCATAGCGCTTGGCGCGAACGGGAAAGTTCGGCTTCACGCCATTGCAGCCATTGCTGTCTCAATTTGCCTCTAGACAGGCCGATGGTCTCTTCGAGAACCTTGAGATCGAGAATGCGTTCGGTGCGAAAATGGCGAAAGGCCTGTTTGGATTCGCACCACGCAATCAAAAGACAGCGCGCATCCTCATAACCCAGGAGTACCGGCCACACGATACGGCTGGTTACCGCGCCATTCGCGGCGCGATATTCAAGCTCAATCTTTCGCCCCTCCCTGATCGCCCGCCGGACTGGACGGCTGTCGAGCGTCAGGCTGTCCATGACCTCGCCAGGTTTCAGGCTGACCGAAGGTTCGGCAATGAACGGAAGAAGGTCGTCCGGTACGGTTGATGCAATCTTTGCGATGACATCTCTGGCCGCAGTGTTGATGGCCGGGTCACCCAGCTTTGCCACCATCTGAACGCCCAGTAGAACAGCCTCGATTTCCTCTGCAGTCAGCATCAGCGGCGGCATATCGTATCGTGGGTCAAGGACGTAGCCAAAGCCAGCTTCCCCTTCGATGGGAACGCGCTGGCCAATCAGGTGGGCAATGTCACGATAGACGGTTCGTCGCGCGACCTCGAGTTCGTCCGCAAGCTGCGCCGAGGTGACGGGGCGGTTTGACCTTCGAAGAATCTGAATGATCTGAAAAAGCCGTTCCGCTTTTCGCATGGCTGGTGACTCCTGCTGCCACAACGCTGGCAGGATGACTATGTCACAAGAGCGGGCAAAGAGATCATTACGCACGAAGGAGAAAATGATGAAACTCGCATCCACCCGTCTCGTCGCTTCGGACATCGAAAGCATGGTGGCCTTCTATGAACTCGTGACGGGCTATCGCGCGGACTGGCTTGCTCCCGTCTTTGCCGAGATCGTGACACCCGGTGCCGCCGTGGCGATAGGGAGCGCGGAAACGGTTGCGCTCTTCAAAGAGGGCAGTGCGGAGCCACGCGCAAATAAAACCGCCATTCTTGAATTCATGGTATCGGACGTCGATGCTGAATTCGCTCGGCTCAAGGATCATGTCGAGGTGGTGCATGAACCCAAGGATTTGCCGTGGGGAAATCGCACGGTGCAGTTCTCCGACCCGGAGGGCACCCGCGTGGCGCTTTATACACCCGTTACCGAGGCTGCGAGACAACGCTTCAGCGGTCGATAGGCACGGCTGGCCACGCTATTTATCCGTAAAGCGGCATTATCATATGCATTGCGCATGCCTACAGCAAGAAAGATTGATGACATAACTTGTCTCCCGGGTCCGAGCTATCGGCATCAGCCGAAGGCTCTCTCCACTACGACGCCTGGCTGCGCAATCGGCAGCCGGTGACAGGGAAAAGGTTCAAGGCGCAACTATGTCTTCAAATGATAAGCCACTTATTGCAATTGTCGGTGCAACCAGCAAACAGGGTCGTAGCGTCGCAGCGACGCTCCTTCGCAGCGAACGTTTCCGCGTACGCGCCTTAACCCGAAAAAAGGATTCACCCGAGGCTCTAAGTCTGGAGAAACTTGGAGCCGAGATTGTAACCGTCCCTCTCCAGCTTGGCTTCCAGAAGGATCTCGTAGCTGCCTTCAAAGGCGCGGACGGGGCATTTCTGATGACGCCGCCCGTCATGCCACCGGCGACAATAGAGGTTCCCATCGGCCGCCAACTGGCGGATGCGGCGGTCGAGGCAGGCGTCGGACATATTGTTTTCAGCACGCTCGAGAATGTCGACGCCATCTCCGGCGGGACGAAATTTGCTCCGCACTTCACCGACAAAGGGCGCGTTGCAGATTATATTCGCGGTCTGCCGATCTCTCATTCCTTCGTCATGCTGGCATTCTTCTACACGAATCTTCTCGAATATTATCCGCCGCGCATGGAAGGTGACACGCTCGTGCTGCCGATTTATCTTCCCGAAGATTTTAGAGCGCCTTTTGTTGATCCGCTCACCGCGACCGGGCCGGCTGTGCTGGAAATTTTCTCAAATCCCGAGCGCTACAACGGGAAAACGCTGCCTATCGTTGGCGATATCCTCTCTCCGCGCGAGATGGTCGAAACTTTCCGAGAGGTAACCGGCCTCAAGGCAGAATATCGAAACGCTTTCACCAGGGATGGCCTGCTGCGGCATTTTCCGGAGTTTGGCGCCAACGAGCTTTTCGTGCGCGAGCTTCTAGGGATGGTCGAGTATGCTGTCGAATATGGTTATTTCGGCAGGGAGCATGATCTGGAATGGAGCCGTCGCCTGAATCCCGACACGCTCGACTGGAAGCAGTATCTTGGAACCACGGGCTGGCGCGGCGACAAGCGATCTTTCGGGCTCTAAGTCACGATGGGCGGATTCCCGGCAGCTTAGAAATCTCGGCGACAAGAAAATCGGTGAGAAGGCGAACGCGGGCAATAGCGGAACGCTCAGGCACGATGAGCAGGCTCAGCGGGACCGGCGACGGGCGATAGTCTTCGAGCACGACCTCGAGCCGACCGTCGTCCAGGAGATCGTGGATCAGCCAAAGATGGGTGGGACCGATGCCGCGTCCTGCGGCCAAGGCTTCGCGCGCTGCAAGCCCGTGATCGACGCGTAGCCTCCCATTGACTGGAACCGTCACATTCCCGCCATGGCGGGAGGAGAGAGCGATCTGATCGCTCCCGGCCACATTGGACATGATGACGGTTTCGTATCGCGAGAGATCGTCCGGGCGCTCCGGCCGCCCGTGAGCGGAGAAATAAGCCGGAGCGCCTACCATCAGCCGATGGCTTTTTCCGAGCGCATGAAGCTTCATGGAGCTGTCGGTGAGAGGCCCAAGCCGGAGTGCCAGGTCAACGCCTTCGCGAACCAGGTCGATGCGCTCGTCGGTCAGGTTGAGATCGACGCTGATATCAGGATGCTGGTCCTGAAATTCGAAGATGAGGCGGGTGATGTGCATCACGCCAAGCGCTGCAGTACACGAAAGCCTGACAGCGCCTGCGGCCGCCCGACGGGCGTTTCTGGCTTCCTCGGTAGCTTGTTCGACCAGGCGTAATACCTGAAGGCAGTTGGTATAGTAGCGGCTGCCTTCGTCGGTCAGGGTGACGCGACGCGTGGTTCGGCTGAGGAGAGGTACGCCGACTGCGTCCTCGAGCTCATTGAGGTGCCGCGTCACGGTTGATTGACCGACGCGGAGCTCCCTTGCCACCGTAGACAGGTTGCCTCGCTCGGCAACGCGAACAAAGGTGCGCATTCTGTCGAGAGACAGTCCGGTGTTATCCATTTTTCAGCACAGTGATGTTCATTCAATCAATGTAGGGAATAACCGGGCCTGCGACCAGTCAAGCATGGGCAGGACAGTCCGGAGGCTCTTTCGACGGCCGCACATGTTGACGATTTCCCGACCTCAAGCGGCGTTTTCCGCAAGACCGGAGCGGCGGGCGATGAAGCGGGCGAGTGCCGGGCCGATCAACAGGATCATCATGAAGCGGCCGGTCTGCATGGCCATGACGAAGGGCACGTCGACATCGCTGGAGGCGGCGATGATGGCGACGGAATCGGCGCCGCCGGGGCTGGTCGCGAGATAGGCGGTGAGCGGGTCGATGCCGGCGAATTTGTGGAGTGCCACCGCCATGCAGCCGCATAGCGCCATCAGGATGATGATGGAGGCGGACACGCGCGGCAGTGCGCGGGCGGCGTGTTTGATGATCGAGCGGGTAAAGCGCAGGCCGATGCTCCAGCCGATCAGTGCGTAGCTGAGCGCCAGGATCCAGGTGGGTAGTTCGATCTTCAACAGGCCGAAGCCCTGCAGAAGAGCGCCGCCGATCAGCGGGATAACGATATTGCCGCCCTGGATGCGGAAGCGGAAGACGCCGTAGCAGCAGAGGGCGGCGAAGGCGACAGTCAGGGCGAAGGCCGACCAATCGACCGGTGGGAAGAAGATGACTGGCGGCGGCTCTTCGCCATCGGCGGCGACCCAAAGGCGGGAGATGACGGAAGCGCCGACGGCGACGAAGACGACACGCAGATATTGCATGAAGGCGACGAGGCGGGCATCTGCCCCATAGGCTTCCGACATGATGACCATGGCCGAGGCGCCGCCGGGCGTGGAGCCCCAGACGGCCGTCGTGCCCGGCAATACCTGCCAGCGCGTGAGCAACCAGCCGAGACCGGCGGCAATGGCAATCACCGAGACGATGAAGACGAAGAAGAGCGGTGCATCCTTGGCCATGGTTCCGAGGATATCGGGCGTGATGTTGCGCGCCATCAGGAGGCCGACCAGCACCTGGCCGAACTGCAGGGGCCAGTAGGGCACGCGCAACTGCCCCTTGCCGACGGTAAGCGCCAGCACGATGGCCGCGACCATCGGGCCGATCAGCAGCGAGGCGGGCAGGGCGAAGAGTTCGAGGAAAAGGACTGATATGGCCGACAAAGCGAGCAGCAATGCCCATTTGGGCAGGCTCGCTTTCTGATGGAAGCTGCTTGCGTCCAAAACTGTGATCCCCGAACTTTTCGACCGGAGCGAGCCCGAAGGCGGAGGTGGGAGGAGGCCCCGGCAATATGAAGAGGCCGGCTGCGAGGGCCGGCAGGCGCAGACCCGGTATAGGCGCGGGTTGGCCAAGGGGTCAATTGCGGAATCTGGCCTTTGTGCTCCTAAAGTCTGGTGTGTTTGGCAAGGAAATCAAGCAGGGCACGAACGCGCGCCGGCAGAGGGCCGCCCTGGCCGATATAGACGGCATAGAACTCTTCGGCATCGCCGGGATTGAGCTCTTCCAACACGGGAACGAGCCGACCGGCGGCGATATCGGCGCGCACGGTGAATTCCGTCATGCGGGCAAGGCCGGCGCCCGAGAGCGCGAGATAACGCATAGCCTCGCCATCGCCGACCTGAAGGCCGGGGGTGACCGGAATGGTGATCGTCTCGAAGTTGTCTGAGACAGGCCAGCCTTCCAGCGCCCGGGCATAGGAGAATCCAATGCGGCGGTGGCGGTGCAGTTCGGCAGCCGAGCGTGGTTCACCGTGATGCTGAAGATAATCGGGTGAGGCGACGATGATCTTTCTGGCAGCGCCGAGCTTGCGGGCGATTAGGCTCGATGTCTTCAGCGGGCCGGCACGAATTGCGACATCGGCGCGTTCTTCCAGAAGGTCGACCACCTTGTCGGTATGGGTGATGTCGAGGGTGATGCCGGGATGCTCGGCCATGAAGGCCGGGATCAGCGGTGCCAGAACATGATTGCCGAAAGAGCCGCTGGTGTTGATGCTGATGCGGCCGGCGGCCTGTTCTCCAGCCGAGGCGAAACGTTCGGCCTCCGAAATGTTGGCGAGGATTGCCACGCTGCGCTCATAGAATGCACAACCTTCCGGCGTCAGCTGCAGCTTGCGGGTGGAGCGGTTGACGAGGCGGGCGCCGAGCCTTGTTTCCAGCCGGGCGACCAGTTTGCTGACAGCTGATGGCGTCATGCGCCGCACTTGGGCCGCAGCAGAGAAACCGCCGCGCTCGACCACGCTGACGAAGACTTCCATTTCGCCTGATCGATTGATGTCCTGACGGCTCATGGTGAATTCAAATCACAGATGATATGCTTTGAGGCAATCTATATCATCGTTCTGGCCGGGTCTATCTCTTCAAAAAAGGAGATTGAATCATGGAATACAGAAATCTAGGCGCATCGGGTTTGAGGGTGCCGGTGCTGAGCTTCGGGGCCGGCACCTTCGGCGGCAGCGGACCGCTCTTCGGCGCTTGGGGCACGACGGATGCGCAAGAGGCGCGGCGGATGGTAGATATCTGCCTGGAGGCGGGTGTGACGCTGTTCGATACGGCGGACGTCTATTCGGCCGGTGCTTCCGAGGAGGTGCTGGGGCAGGCGATCTCCGGAAAGCGCGACGCGGTGCTGATCTCGACCAAGACGGCGCTGCCGATGGGCGAGGGGCCGAATGATTGGGGCACCTCGCGGGCACGGCTGATCCGCGCGACCGAGGATGCGCTGCGCCGGCTCGGCACTGACTATATCGACCTTCTGCAGCTTCACGCGTTCGATGCCTCAACGCCTGTCGAAGAGGTGCTTGCTACGCTCGATGGGCTCGTGGCCGCTGGCAAGGTTCGCTACATCGGTGTTTCCAATTTCTCCGGCTGGCAGCTGATGAAATCGCTTGGGCTGTCGGAAAAATATGGATACCCGCGTTACGTGGCCCATCAGGTCTATTATTCGCTCGCCGGACGGGATTACGAATGGGAACTGATGCCGCTTGCCGCCGACCAGGACGTGGGCGCGCTTGTCTGGAGCCCGCTCGCCTGGGGCCGGCTGACCGGCAAGATCCGCCGCGGTGCGCCCTTGCCCGAGGGAAGCCGTCTGCACCAGACGGCCGAATACGGCCCGCCTGTCGATGACGAGAAGCTCTTCGATATCATCGACGTGCTGGATGAAATTGCCGCCGAGACCGGCAGGACCGTGCCGCAGATCGCCATCAACTGGCTGATCGGCCGGCCGACGGTCTCAAGCGTCATCATCGGCGCGCGCAATGAGGAGCAACTCGGGCAAAATCTCGGCGCGGTCGGCTGGAGCCTGACGCGGGAGCAGATCTGCCGGCTGGACGCGGTCAGTGCCGTGACGCCGCCCTATCCCTATTTCCCCTATTATCGGCAGGAGGGTTTTGCGCGGCTGAACCCGCCCGCCACCCCTGCAACAAAGATGGGATGAAATCTTCCCGAATCTTGGCTGGACAGCCGCTTTGACTTGCCTCATACCCGGCCTGCTACAGATGCTGTAGCAGGCTGTGGAATGCAGGGAGATCAAGGGCATGGCACTGCGCGACGCGAAGACTGGGGTGCGAAACGAGGCGGGCATCGAGGCCGTCACCGGCATTCTGAAACAGCGCTTCGGAGAGCGCTTCCAGACCGGCCAGGCTTTTCGCGCCCAGCATGCGCACACGACCACCTATATTCCCGCCCAGCTGCCCGACGGCGTGCTCTTTGCCGAGACGGCTGACGATGTGAAGACCGTCGTGCGGGCCTGTGCCGATCATAAAGTGCCTGTTATCGGCTTCGGTACCGGCTCGTCGCTTGAGGGGCAGGTGAATGCGCCGAATGGCGGCATTTCCATCGATTTCAGCCGGATGAATCGGGTGCTTGAAGTCAATCCTGAGGATCTCGACTGCACGGTCGAGCCCGGCGTCACGCGCGAGGCGCTGAACACCTATCTGCGCGATACCGGCCTGTTCTTCCCGATCGATCCCGGCGCCAATGCCTCGATCGGCGGCATGACCTCGACGCGGGCCTCCGGCACCAATGCCGTTCGCTACGGCACGATGAAGGACAATGTGCTTGCCGTTACGGCTGTGACCGCATCCGGCGAGGAAATCCGCACGGCGCGCCGCGCTCGCAAATCGTCGGCCGGTTACGATCTCACGCGGCTCTTCGTCGGCGCGGAGGGCACGCTCGGCATCCTGACCTCGGTGACGCTGCGCCTGCACGGCATTCCGCAGAAGATCGGCGGAGGTGTGTGCGCCTTCCCGAGCGTGAAGGCAGCGTGTGACGCTGTCATCATGACGATCCAGATGGGCATTCCGGTGGCGCGCATCGAGCTTGTCGATGCGTTGCAGATGCGGGCCAGCATAGCCTATGCCGGCCTTCCCTATGAGGAGAGCCCGGCGCTATTCCTCGAGTTCCACGGCACGGATGAGACCGTGGCGCTGCAGTCGGCCGCCTTTGCCGAGATCGCGGCTGAATGCGGGGGCGGCGAATTCAAGTGGACGGCGAGCGCGGAGGAGCGCACCAAGCTCTGGAAGGCGCGCCATGACGCCTACTGGTCGGTGCGGGCGCTCGCGCCCGGACTTGCCGTACTTTCGACCGATGTTTGTGTTCCGATATCACGGCTTGCGGATTGCGTTGCCGAAACGCAGGCCGATATCGAGGCAAACGGTTTGCTGGCGCCGATCGTCGGCCATGCGGGCGACGGGAACTTCCATGTGCAGCTTTTGTTCGACGACAAGAGTGCCGCGGGGATCGCCACGGCCGAGGAGTTCGTGGCCCGGCTGAATGCGCGGGCGCTGGCAATGGATGGCACATGCACCGGCGAACACGGGATCGGGCAGGGGAAAATGGCATTTCTGGAACAGGAGCTCGGGGGTAGCGTGGATCTGATGCGCCAGATCAAGCGCTCGCTCGATCCTGACAATATCCTCAATCCCGGCAAGATTTTTCATCTGGGCTGAAAATGGAATAATCTCATGATCTTGGCCCTTGCTCCCGGCATGAATAGCGATAGTGTCGGCAACAGAATCCCGAATGGAGAATCCCTGACTTGGTAGGCCGGTTCCTCGTCTTTCTAGGAGGAGTGATCGTCGTAGTGCTCTTCGTGGCGCTGCTGGCACCGCTGTTCATCGACTGGACGGATTTCCGGATGAATTTCGAGGATCAGGCAAGCCGCATCATCGGCAAGAAGGTGACGGTGCATGGCACGGTCGACGCACGGCTGTTGCCGTTTCCGTCCGTGACGCTGCATGACGTGCGCGTCGGCCAGGAAGAAGACGGCACGCCGGTGGTGCAGGTCGAGCAGTTCTCCATGGATGCCGAGCTTGCGCCTTTCCTCTCGGGCGAGGCGCTGATTTTCGACATGCGCGTCGTCAACCCCAAGGTGCGGCTGCGGCTTCTGAAGGACGGCTCGCTGGACTGGATGCGCGGCAGCCAGCCGGAAATTCCGGCCAAGACCGTCGTTCTGGAAAATGTGCATGTCAACGGCGGCGAGATCGAGTTCATCGACGACCAGTCCGGCCGTTCGCGGCATGTGACGGGGCTCAATGCCGAAATGTCGGCGAAGTCGCTCGCCGGTCCATGGCGCATCGAGGGCGACGGCACGCTCGATGGCGAACATGGCAGCTTTTCCATCTCCAGCAATCAGCCGGACGAGAGTGGCGTGTTGCGCGTGCGCACCCGGCTTGCGCCTGACAAGCATCCCGTCACCGTCGATCTCGATGGCGAACTCAAGCTCGTCGACAGCCGGCCGAACTATCAGGGCACGCTAATTGCGGCGATCCAAAACCGTGAGGGCAAGACCGAAAAGGGGGAGGCGCCGCCGCGCCTCAAGGGTCGTTTCGAGCTCACCAACGACCGCATCCGCGTTCCCGAATACCGCATGGAAGTCGGCTCGACCGACGACCCCTATGTGATCACGGGCGAGGCGACGCTCGACACCGGCAGTGCGCCGGAATTCCTGCTGACCGCCGATGGCCAGCAGATCGACGTCAACCGTATCGGCAATCAGGGTGCCGCGGGCAAGACCAACCGCGACCCGGCGGTTTCGGCACGTCAGCGATTGAACTCGCTGCTCGAAATTGTCGGTCAGGTGCCGATCCCGCAGGTGCCGGGCAAGGCGACGGTGCGCCTGCCGGCTATCGTTGCCGGCGATACGACGATCCGCGACGTGGCGCTGGAACTGAGGCCGGCGGGCAATGGCTGGATGATCGACAATGCCGTCGGCACGCTGCCCGGTCGCACGCAGGTGGAAGGCAAGGGCAAGCTGACGCTCACGGGTGATCCGTCCTTCAACGGCCAGATGGTGGTTGCCTCCACGCAGCCTACGGGCCTTGCCTCCTGGCTGGCAGGTTCGGTCGATCCGGCGATCCGCCAGCTCCGGCAGGCCGGTTTCTCCGCCAATGTCAGCCTGACGCACGATCTGCAGCGCTTCGAAAACCTGGAGATCGCGATCGGTGCTGCGACGCTGAAGGGTCGGCTGGAGCGGCAGGCGACCAACGGCCAGACGCCGTCGCTTTCCGTTGCGCTAAATGGCGATTCACTTGATCTCGATGCGCTGAGAGCATTGACCGGCCTCTTTACCGGCCAGGATGCCGGCGACAATGTGCTCGATCACAAGATTGCCGCACAGCTCAAGGCCGACAAATTCACGGCCTTCGGTGTGCAGGCCGATAATGTCGAGACGACCTTTACGCTTGCCGACGGGGCGCTTTCCGTCGACCGGCTGTCGATCAAGAACCTTGCGGGCGCCGAACTGACGGCGACGGGCAAGGCGGAGGGATCGCTGCTCGACTATAAGGGCACCGGCGAGATTACCTTCAAGGCTGCCGATCCCGGCGCCTTCTTCGTCATGCTGCGCGAACATCTGCCGCATCACCCTGTGATGGACCGGCTGGTGCGCAACGCCGGCTGGTATGGCAATACGGCGCTGCGCGGCGCGCTGACGCTCGGCGGCGACGACGGCAATGCGCTTTCGGTAACACTTGCAGGCGTTTCGAACGGCAGCCGCGTCAATCTCGACTACCGCATGTCCGACCTCCTGGCGCTGACCGGCAGCGGCACGACGACGCTGGAGGCGACGCTCGACAATGCCGTGCCGTCGATCCTGTTTGGGCAGGCGGGTCTCGATCCGCTGCCGGTCGACGCGGGCGCTAATGGCCGCATGACGCTGAAGGTAACCGCGGCGGGCAACGATCCTGCCGATGCCGCGCTGACCTTCGCGACAGACCGGACGTCGTTTACGGCAAACGGCAAGGTCGATGTACGGCCCGACACTTTCATGAACGGCAATGTCGCAGTATCGCTCGAAAGCGCCGATCTCGATCCGTATCTGGTCATGAACGGCATCGCGCTGCCCGAGCTTGGCACCGGGCTGCCCTTCAAGCTGCAGACCAACGCGATCATCGATGCCGACAAGGTGGTGTTGGCGGATCTCAACGGGCATGCGGCCGACAATGAATTCGCCGGCGCGCTGACCTTCGATCGCAAGGCGGCAAAGACGACGGCGACCGGCACGCTTGCGCTTTCCAAGGCCGATCTCGGCTGGCTCGGCGAAGCCGTGTTCGGGCAGATAAACGACCCCGCCAACGGCCAGTTGACGACGGCGGCCCTTGGCCTGCCGCTCTTCCGTGATCTCGACGTCAATCTGAAGCTCACCGCCAAGCAGTTCTGGCCGGGGCTTTTCAACACGGCGGTGAACGATTTCACCTCAAACATTGCCTATAAGGGCGACGAGCTGCAGCTCAACGACATGGCCGGCAACTGGGATGGCGGCGCGCTCTCCGGCAATATGCTCTTTACCAATGCCAATGGTACGGGCTTCCTGCAGTTGCGGCTGGCGCTTGCCGATTCCGATCTCGGCGGCGTCGTCTGGCCGCGCGACGGCGCGCCTGTCGCCAACGGCAAGTTCGGCATGTCGCTGGCGCTCGAAGCTTCAGGCAAGACGGTTTCGGAAATTGCGAGTTCTCTGAACGGCTCGGGCGAAATCCGGCTTGGCGAGACGAGCGTTCGCGGGCTGAACCTCGCGATCCTAGCGCCGCTGCTGGCCGCCACCGATCCGATGCAGGACCAGATCAATGCCGGCAAGATACATCCGATTGTCGAAACGCTGCTGAACAATGGCGAGGCGAAGCTGCCGCCGCTTGGCATTCCCTTCAACGTGACTGACGGCACGCTGCGGGTTCAGAATGTCAGCGTCGCCAACGATCTGGCGCATTTGAGCGCCGACGCGCAGATCGAGCTGCCGCAGGGGCGCATCAGCGCGACACTTGGCATCGGGCTCAATCCCGGCGCGGAGGCGCTTTCGGGCGCGGAGCCGGGCATCCGCCTGAACTTCTCCGGCCTGCTGGCCTCGCCCGGCAAGACGATGGATGTGACCGATATCACCAGCTATCTCTCGCTGCGCGCCTTCGAGCGCGAGCGGCGGCGCGTCGAGCGGCTGCAGACCAATGTGCTGGAAAAGCAGCGGCTCCGGCGCGAGGTGGCGCTCTATCGCTTCAACGACGCCCAGCGGGCTGCGGCTGCCGAGATCGAGCGGCAGCGACAGGCGGAAGAAGAGCGGCTGCGGGCTCTCGCGCAGGAGGCGGCACAGCGCAAGGCGGAAGCCGAGGCGAAGGCGGCTGCTGAAGCTGCCGCGCGCGCCAAGGCTGAGGCTGAAGCGAAGGCAAAGGCCGCGTCGGAGGCTGAGGCCGCGCGGCGGGCCGAACAGCCCCTGCAGCCTGGCCAGCTCAATTTCGATCAGTTGCCGGGCGTTCAGGCTCAGTAAGAAGGGCCGGTCAAGGGTTCGACACGGCGTTTTTCAGCCAACACAGAACGTGCAGGCGCAGCGCCGAGGAGAGGTTGCTGTCAGGCGCGCGGCCATCGTCTATTTCTGATATCAGCGCCGCAAGCGGCATGGAGCGACTTGCGGCAATCGCCTTCAACTCGGTCCAGAATTCATCTTCCAGCGAGAAACTGGTGCGGTGCCCGTGCAATGTCGCCGAATGTTTGCGGATCATCGGCCTGCTTCGTCTTTGTTGAGAAAGCGATTCAGTCTGGAATCGCATCGGTTTGATCGCTCAGGCTTTTCACCCGCCAGCGATCAGGTCTTGTCGTCTTCGATCCGGCCCTGATCAAGCGCCTTTTCGGCCTTTTCGTTGAGAGCGCGGGTCAATTGCTTTTCAGCCTTGGTACGGCCGTGGGAGATACGATTCTGCTCTGCCTGCTTCTCCTTTTCGGAGCGAGCCTGCTGCTTGCGGAACTGGCGTAGATTGACGATTTCGGCGCTCATGCGATTGCCCCCATCATAAAAAAGGGAGGCTTTCGCCTCCCTCGACATTACTGCTTCTTGCGGAAAGAATCGAGCGAAACGACGGAGCCCGGTTTCTTTTCCTCGCCTTCTGCGGCAGGCTTTGCAGCAGCGTCCTCCGCCTTGACGGCGTCAACGGGATAGGCGGTGATCTCAGCCGCCGGCAGTTCCTCGCCGTCACTCAGCGGCACGTCGAACTCCAGCTCGAAATTGACCGAGGGGTCGTAGAAGCCTCTGATGGCGTTGAAGGGGATGACGAGCTTTTCCGGCACGTCTGAGAAGGACAGGCCGATCTCGAAATGGGATTCGGTGATCTTCAGTTCCCAGAACTGGTGCTGGATGACGATGGTCATCTGCTCGGGATATTTGGATTTCAGGTGCTGCGAGATGCGCACGCCGGGAGCGCCCGTGAGAAATGTGATGAAGAAGTGATGGTCGCCGGGCAGACGGCCCGTCGTTGCGACTTCGGTCAAGACCTTGCGGATGACACCGCGCAACGCGTCCTGTGCCAGAATGTCGTAGCGGATATGATCCTGCCCCATGCTTTTCCTGTCTTTCGTCGGTTTGGAAGTCTTTTCACGAACTTATATGGCACGTCCGGGCGCTTTGGGAAAGGCGCAAGCCGATTCATGCGTTCATCAAGCATACATGATTTCATCGAAAAAGGGGAGAAGGTGAAGGCTTCTGTTGCCAGGTGCCTTCGGACCCCGCCTTACGGGGCTAACCGTAAGGACTTAGAGCGGAATTCCCGCACCGCCGTTAGGCAGCGAGAGCGTATTCCTTAGCGTTGTTGTCGTTTGCAACTACACTTGTGACCCGATAACGGCGGTATCATGCCGAGCGAAAAGTCGATCTTTACACCCTTGTCGATCCTATTTCGCCCCCATCAAAAGCAGGCCCTTCTCCAAAAGGAGAGCCGCCTGCTTTTGGTGGAGGCGCCGGGTACCGCCCCCGGGTCCAATAGGTTTATTCCACCGCCCGTTTATCGCCATAGCCGGCCCGAAAGCCAGCATGGGTGATATAGTGTTTTTGTGATCGCAAGGGAAGGGGATACGTCATAAAAGCGTCGTGCTCTCCAGGGATTTTGCTTGGATAATCAGCAGGGCGCATTGGTTTGCGGCCGCTTTGCCCTTAAATTAGGTGCAAAAGGAATCGGTGGCGACCATGAAGCAATATCTCGACCTCTTGAGCCATGTGATGGAAAAAGGCACCGACCGGGGCGACCGCACCGGCACCGGCACGCGTTCGGTCTTCGGCTATCAGATGCGCTTCGATCTCGATGCCGGCTTTCCGGTGCTGACGACGAAGAAGCTGCATCTGCGCTCGATCATCTATGAGCTGCTGTGGTTCCTCAAGGGCGAGACCAATATCCGCTACCTGCATGAAAACGGCGTCAGCATCTGGGACGAATGGGCCGACGAGAACGGCGATCTCGGCCCGGTCTATGGCGCGCAGTGGCGCTCCTGGCCGGCACCCGATGGCGGGCATATCGACCAGATCGACAATCTCGTAAAAGGCCTCGTCAAGAACCCGAATTCGCGCCGGCACATCGTTTCGGCCTGGAACCCGGCGGAAGTGGACGAGATGGCATTGCCGCCCTGCCACTGCCTTTTTCAGTTCTATGTGGCTGACGGCAGGCTTTCCTGCCAGCTCTACCAGCGCTCGGCCGACATCTTCCTCGGCGTTCCCTTCAACATCGCTTCCTATGCGTTGCTGACGATGATGGTGGCGCAGGTGACCGGGCTGAAATATGGCGAGTTCGTCCATACGCTCGGTGATACCCATCTCTACCACAACCATTTCGACCAGGCGAAGCTGCAGCTGGCACGCCAGCCGAAACCGCTGCCGCGTATGCTGATCAAGCGCGATGTGAAGGATATCTTCGGCTTCGTCTACGAGGATTTCGAACTCGTCGGCTACGACGCCGATGCCAATATCAAGGCGCCGATTGCCGTCTGAAGCGTGTCGCGATCTTTCAGATCGCTTGCCACGCTTTAAGCTTTTGTTTCGCGTGTCGTTATCGCAAAACCGCTGCACATTTTTGCGCGACATGCTCCAAGCCGGGAAGGCCGATGTCCGATATCCGCAAGACCATTTTCGTTGCCGTTGCGCGCAACGGCATCATCGGCCGCGACGGCGACATGCCCTGGCGGCTTTCGACCGACCTCAAGCGCTTCAAGGCGATGACAACAGGCAAGCCCGTCGTCGTCGGCCGCAAGACCTTCGAGAGCTTCGGCGGCAAGCCGCTGCCGGGGCGCCAGCACGTGGTGATCTCGCGCGGTGCCGCTATCGATCTTCCCGACGTGCATATGGCCCGCTCGCTCGACGAGGCGATAGAGATGGCCGAGGAGCTCGCCCGCAAGCAGGGCGAAAACGAGATCTCCATCCTCGGCGGCGGGCAGATCTACGCGCAGGCGATGGCGTTCGTCGACCGCATGTGCGTGACGCATGTGGAAGCCGACGTGGATGGCGACACGTCCTTTCCCGAGATCGATCCCGCAATCTGGGTGGCGACCGAGTGCCTCGAAGTTCCCTCGGGAGAAAGGGACACCTATCCCACGCGTTTCGTCGTTTATGACCGGCGAGATGCCTGAAAAGGAACTATTTTCCAATTATATTGACCAAGTTTCTGACGCCGCGTTGAAAGCAGATGCGGTGATACCTATAACGGTCGGATCGCATCCGCCGGCAGCCCCCACGGCGGTCGGATGTGTATGACGTAACGAACAACGAGGTTTTGATGCCCTGGAGCAATCAGAATGGCGGCGGCGGCCCTTGGGGCGGCGGCGGCGGTAATAATCAGGGACCATGGGGGCAGGGGCCGAACCGTCCACGCGGCGGTGGCGGCGGCAAGGGCGGTCCACCCGATCTGGAAGACATTATCCGGCGGGGGCAGGACCAGCTGCGCGGCTTCATTCCGGGTGGTTTCAACGGCGGTGTCGTTGCGATCATCGTGGCTATTGTCGCGATCTTTTGGCTTTTCCAATGCATTTATGTCGTCCAGCCGGACGAGCGCGGCGTTGAGCTGCGCTTCGGCGAGCCCAAGCAGGAGATTTCCATGCCGGGCCTGCATTTCCATTTCTGGCCGGTTGAAACCGTCGAGACGGTCAAGGTGACGGTGCAGCAGTTGAACATCGGTGCGACCACGGCGGGCTCTTCGAGCGGGCTGATGCTGTCGAGCGACAAGAGTGTCATCAACGTGCAGTTTGCCGTCTTCTATACGATCAGCGATCCCAAGGCCTATCTTTTCGGTGTCGAAAATCCGGCTGAAACGCTGCAGCAGGTTTCCGACAGCGCCATGCGCGAAGTCGTCGGCCGGCGTCCGGCACTGGATGCTTTCCGCAGCAACCGCCAACCGATCGAGACGCAGGTCCTCAATATCGTTCAGGATACGATGAACCGCTATGGCGCGGGTGTTACCGTGACCGGCGTGACGATCCAGAACGTGGCGCCGCCGCGTGAAGTGGCCGACTCCTTCGAAGAAGTGCAGCGTGCCGGCCGCGACCGCGACAGTACGATCGAGGACGCCAACCGCTATACGAACCAGAAGCTCGGTCAGGCACGAGGCGATGCAGCCCGCATCCGCGAAGACGCAGCCGCCTACAAGGATCGCGTCGTCAAGGAAGCGGAAGGTGAAGCACAGCGCTTTACGGCCATCAATGACGAATATTCGAAGGCTCCCGATGTGACGCGCAAGCGCCTGTTCCTGGAAACGATGGAGCAGGTCTTGAAGAACTCCAAGAAGGTCGTGATCGACGAGAAGCAGGGCGTCGTACCCTACCTGCCGCTCAACGAGATCAACAGACCGGCGGCAGCAGCACCGGCACGGCAGGGAGGTTGAACCATGGTATCGAACAGACTTCCCGTAATCCTCATCGCGCTCGCGATCCTTCTCGCCATTCTTTATTCCTCGATCTTCGTCGTGAATGCGCGTGAGCAGGCCATCGTCGTGCGCTTCGGTCAGATCCAGTCGGTGAAGAGCGAACCCGGCCTCTACTTCAAGCTGCCGTTCGGCTTCATGGATGCCGACCGCGTGCAGTTCGTGGAAAAGCGTGCGCTCAGGCTCGACCTCGACAATATCCGCGTTCAGGTTCAGGACGGCCAGACCTTCGATGTCGACGCCTTCGTGATCTACAACATCTCGGATGTGCGCCGTTTCCGCGAAACGGTGTCGGGCGACCGCGACGCTGCCGAGGCACGGCTGCGTGCGCAGCTCGATTCCTCGCTTCGCCGCGTCTACGGTCTGCGTGACTACAATGCCGCGCTTTCGGAAGAGCGCGTGGCGATGATGCTCGAAATCCGCGACGATCTGCGCACCGATGCCGAAAATCTCGGCCTGCATATCGATGACGTCCGCATCCGCCGGACGGATCTTTCGCCGGAAGTGGCTCCGAACACCTACAACGCCATGCGCTCCGAGCGTCTGGCTGAAGCCGAGCGCATCCGCGCCGAGGGTAATGAAGAGGGCCAGCGTCGCCGGGCTGTTGCCGACCGCCAGGTCGTCGAGATCACTGCCGATGCACAGCGCGATTCGGAAATCCTGCGCGGTCAGGGTGATGCGGAGCGCAACCGTATCTTCGCCGATTCCTTCGGGAAGGATCCAGCCTTCTTCGAGTTCTACCGCTCGATGGCCGCCTATTCCGCGGCACTTTCCTCGCAGGATACAACGCTAGTGCTTTCGCCGACCTCGCAGTTCTTCCGTTACTTCGAGAATGCGGACGGCAACCAGCCTGCTGCACCGGGCCAGACCGGTGGCCTCGTGCCGCCTGCGGCCGCACAGCCGGCCGCTCCGGCACAGCCGGCGAACTGACGACAGACTGAATGCAGGACCTCCTCACCGGACTTGCATTCTTCCTTATCATCGAGGGGCTGGTCTACGCACTGGCCCCTCGTTTTCTTATCGAGATGGCGAAGCTTCTCCCTACCGTTCCGGAGCGGCAACTCAGGGTCTTCGGGCTTGCAGCGATAGCGCTCGGCGTCGGCTGTGTCTGGCTTTTGCGAGGTTAGATCACATTCGCACGGGGATTTCGCGAAAAGGTGATTTCGTCCTCCATCATTCCGCCTTATGCTGGTGCTGTATGTGCGCCTTTACCCCAGACGAGGAAGCTTGATGGCCCCCACGACTCGCTCGCCCTTCAGACGAACGCTCGCGCTGCTGGCCGGCACCGCCCTTCTGGCAAATGTCGGCGCAAGCGGTGTTGCGCATGCGCAAACCGCTCCCGCACCAGCGACAACTGAACAGGCAGCACCGGCCCCGGCGGCCCCTCAACCGGCGCCGGTTTCCCCGGCTGCGGTGGCGCCCGCCGCTCCGCCCATGCAGATGACGGCTCCGGGTAATGGACCGGCTTCGGTCGCCGATCTCGCCGAGGGACTGCTGGATGCCGTGGTCAATATTTCGACCTCGCAGAATGTGAAGGATGACGAGGGCGCAGGCCCGGCGCCGCGCGCGCCCGACGGCTCGCCCTTCCAGGAATTCTTCAACGATTTCTTCAACAAGCAGCAGGGCAATCGCGGGCCCAATCACAATGTCAGCTCGCTCGGCTCCGGCTTTGTTATCGATCCCAGTGGCTATATCGTCACCAACAACCACGTGATCGAGGGCGCTGACGATATCGAGATCAATTTCGCCAATGGCTCCAAGCTGAAGGCCAAGCTGATTGGTACGGACACCAAGACCGATCTTTCGGTGTTGAAGGTCGAGCCGAAACAGCCGCTGAAATCCGTCAAGTTCGGCGATTCCAGCGTCATGCGCATCGGCGACTGGGTGATGGCAATCGGCAACCCGTTCGGCTTCGGCGGATCGGTGACGGTCGGCATCATTTCGGGCCGCGGCCGCAACATCAATGCCGGCCCCTATGACAATTTCATCCAGACGGATGCGGCCATCAACAAGGGTAATTCGGGCGGTCCGCTCTTCAACATGAAGGGCGAAGTGATCGGCATCAATACGGCGATCATTTCTCCGTCGGGCGGCTCGATCGGCATCGGTTTCTCGGTACCGTCGGAGCTTGCTTCCGGCGTGGTGGACCAGCTTCGTGAATATGGCGAGACGCGGCGCGGCTGGCTCGGCGTGCGCATCCAGCCCGTCACCGACGAAGTGGCCGACAGCCTCGGCCTCGACACCGCCAAGGGTGCGCTGGTCGCTGGCGTCATCAAGGGCGGGCCGGTCGATGACGGCTCGATCAAGGCCGGCGACGTCATCCTGAAATTCGACGGCAAGGTCGTCAGCGAGATGCGTGATCTGCCGCGTGTGGTGGCCGAAAGCCCAGTCGGCAAAGAGGTCGATGTGGTGGTGTTGCGTGACGGCAAGGAGCAGACCGTCAAGGTAACGCTCGGTCGTCTCGAGGATAGCGACCAGGCCGCCGCCAACGACAATTCGACGGATGACGGTGTCATCAATCCCGATCCCGGCGAAAACAACGATATGGACGAACCGGATCAGGGCGGCGATCAGGGGCAAGCCGCACCTGACGGCCAGGATCCGCAGCAACAGGGGCAGGGACAAGGGCAAAGCCAGAGCCAGGATCAGGCAACGCCCGGTCAGGCTGCTCCGAAGCACGTGCTCGGTCTTTCGCTCTCGCTGCTCAGCCCCGAGACCCGCAAGGCCTTCGGCATTGCCGAAAGCGTCGATGGTGTCGTCGTGACCGAGGTTGCGCCGGGTTCGGCCGCTGCCGAAAAGGGGCTAAAGCCCGGCGACGTGATCGTCGAAGTGGCGCAGGAATTCATGAAGTCGCCGGATGCGGTTGCCACCAAGGTGCAGACGCTGAAGCAGGAAGGCCGGCGCAACGCGCAGATGATGGTCGCTGCAGCGAATGGCGACCTGCGGTTTGTCGCCGTGCCGATGGAGTGAGGGCTGTCGGCTGGTGGAGGATGCCGTGACTATTGATTAGTCGCGGCGACCACCCAGTTCTCCCTCATCCCGGTGCCCTCGTGCAAGCACAAGGGATGTCACAGCGATCCAGAAGGCCCAAGTCCTTGGGCCTGAAAGACTTTTCCCTTTACGAAGAATACGAGTCATTCACCGCGCGGACGCTCGGTGGCTGGATTCCTGTGACATCCCTCGTGCCAGCACGAGGAGGGAATGAGGGTGGGGAGGGGCGCTTGCCGCCCCAAGACACGAAAGGAGCGGTTATGACGCTCCTTTTCAGTTTTCAGCCACGCCTCGTGCGGTCCAAGCAGTCACAAAATCCGTCTTCCGGTAGCCCTGAATATAAAGCAGCGCCGTCAGGTCGCCGTGGTTGATCTGCATGTCGGCTTCAGCGGCGACAGCCGGTTTGGCGTGGAGGGCGACACCGGAGCCGGCCAGATGCAGCATGCCGAGATCGTTGGCGCCGTCGCCGACGGCGATGGCGTCTTCGGGGGAAATGCCGAGGCGGGTGGCGATGTCGTTGAGGGCATCGACCTTGGCCTGCTTGCCGAGAATGGGTTCCGCGACGTGGCCGGAGAGGAGGCCGCCTTCCTCAAGCAGGAGATTGGCCCGGTTTTCGTCGAAGCCGAGGGTGGCGGCGATGCGGCTGGTGAAGACTGTGAAGCCGCCGGAGACGAGGGCGGTATAATAGCCTTTCGACTTCATGGTGGCGATCAGTTCGGGGCCGCCCGGGGTGAGCGTAATGCGCTTGGCGATCACTTCGTCGACGACGGAGATCGGCAGGCCCTTCAGGAGGCCGACGCGTTCGCGCAACGCCGGCTCGAAGGCGATCTCGCCGTTCATGGCGCGGGCGGTGATGGCGGCGACCTTTTCCTTGAGGCCGACTTCGGCAGCGAGTTCGTCAATGCATTCCTGGCCGATCATGGTCGAATCCATGTCGGCGATCAGCATCTTCTTGCGGCGGGTTTCCTGTTCCTGGATAACGAGATCGATCGGGCTGCTGGCTATGACGGCGAGCAGATTGGCCTCGGCCGCTTGGCCGTCGGAGCCGTCTGCGAGCACGATATCGCAGGCAATGCCATCCGCCAGCCAGTAGAGCCCGGATGCCTTGACGGCGCCGGCGGCGCGCTCGGCGATCTCAGGCGAAAGAACGGGGTTTGACGGATTGGCAACAAGCGTGGCAACGAGGGCCATGATGGAAAACCTTCTGAGCGCTGTGAATGCGATCCTGATAACCGGGCCGACTGCCAGCGGCAAGTCCGCGCTCGCAGTGGAATTGGCCAAAGAGCATGGCGGCGTGGTGATCAATGCCGACAGTATGCAGGTCTATGGCACGCTGCGGGTGCTGACTGCGCGACCCTCCGAAGAGGATATGGATGGTGTGCCGCATCATCTCTACGGCCATGTGCCGGCCGCGCAGGCCTATTCGACCGGTTCCTGGCTGCGGGATGTGACGGCGCTTCTGCCGCGCATCCACGCAGAGGGAAAGCTGCCGGTCTTTGTCGGCGGCACCGGGCTCTATTTCAAGGCGCTGACGGGCGGGTTGTCGGAAATGCCCGTCATTCCCGAGGAGATAAGGCAGCGGTTGCGCGCGCGGCTTCTGGAGGAGGGGCCGGAGGGCCTGTATGCGGAGCTTACGAAAGTTGATCCCGCCATGGCCGAAAGCCTGAACGTGCAGGACGGGCAGAGGATCGTGCGGGCGCTTGAGGTTTTCGAGGCGACGGGCCAGTCGATTGCGGAATTCCAGGGGCAGGCGGGGCCTGTCGTCGTCGATCCCGACACGGCGCGCAAGATCGTCGTGCTGCCGGATCGCGCCGTGCTGCACCAGCGTATCAACGGACGTTTCGAGAAAATGCTGGAGCAGGGAGCGGAAGATGAGGTGAGGGCGCTACTCGCGCTTGATCTTCCCCCGGAAATGCCTGTCATGAAGGCGATCGGCGTGTCGCAGATCGCGGCGATGCTGCGTGGCGAGATGAGCCGTGCCGAGGTAATCGAGCGCGGGGCCGCTGCCACACGGCAATATGCCAAGCGGCAGATGACCTGGTTCCGCAACCAGATGGATGAAGGCTGGGAGCGGCTTTCGCCTTAGCGCCAAAGCGACACATGCTTCACGCCCGCAAACGGCTAGAATGATCTTCGAATCATGACCAATGGAGCTATGGGGGCCGGCATGAACAATTTTCTCGCCAAGACGCTTTCTTCGATCAACGCCTTGATCGCTATCGTCATCCTTGCCTTTTCAACGCTTTCGGGTGCGACGGCTGCTGCGGCGCAGGGCGGATCGGGCATGTTCATCGTCGGAGCAATTTTGGGCGCCATCGGCGGCATCGTGGTTGCGGCGCTGATCTGCGGCACCATCGCCTTCCTGGCACTGATCGAGCGGCATCTCTCCGAAATCGCAGCGGCAACGCGCCAGCCGCGTTCGTGAGCAGCGCTCAGTCCTTGTCGTAAAGGCTGCTCAGCGGCTTCTTCAGGATGCTTTCGCGCAGCGACATTCCGCCCTCGCGGCGCGGCGGTGACGTCTGTTCGCCGAAGGCCGGCCTCGGCTGCTCGTCGCGGCGCATTTCGCGCCGCAGCGCTTCCAGGCGTGCGTCGATGGAGGTCTGCGGCGAGAGCGGCGGGGGCTCAGGATGCGGCGCGCGGCTTTGTGGCAGCAGTCCGGGGCGATAGGGTTCGAGCGGCGCCTGTGCTGCTGATGGAGCAGCATAGGACTGGTCGGCGCCCTCGTCTTCGAAATCCTCTTCCGGCTCGTAATCCGCTATCGCTGCACTGTAGTTCTGCTGGAAGGTGGAGATATCGGGGCCTGATGTGATTGCCCGCATGCGGGTGACGATGCGGCGCAGGTCGACGGTGTCTGGGTCTTCTTCGGCATGTTTGCTGGTGGCGCTATGGGCCTTCGGCAGCAGGCTTTCGTCGACGCGCAGGAAGCGCATGCGCATCGGCACCCGGATCGCCTCACCGAAGGCGATTGCCTCGCCATTGCCGATCGAGGAGATGAAGCTCGTCGTCGAGATCGAGGAATTGGGGATTGCCGAGCGGATGATTTCCTGGTCGCGGTCGTTGGCAAGGCGCATGGCAAAGAGCGTCGAGCACTGCGACAGGATCGTCTGGTCGAGTTCGCCGGGGCGCTGGGTGATGATACCGAGCGAGACACCGTATTTGCGGCCTTCCTTGGCGATGCGGGCGATGGCCTGCCGCGTCGGAACAAAGCCGAGGTTCGGGTCTGAGGGTATATAGCGGTGCGCCTCTTCGCAGACGACCAGCATGTGAATGGCACCTTCGCTCCAGAGCGCGATTTCGAAGGCCATACGGCAGAGTACCGAGGCGACGGAGTTGACGACCTCAGAGGGAATGCCGGCGAGCTGGAAGGTGCAGATCGGCCTGTTGTCGCCGGGGATGCGGAAGATCTGCGCAATGGTCTCCGTAATCGTATCGCTGATCGTGTTGCTGGAGAACATGAAGTGATAGCGCGGATCGTTGATCGCGGCGATGATGCGCATCTTCAAGGAGCGCAGGAAGGGCTTTTCGGCGCGGCCTTCCAGCCTGCCGATGCGCTCGTCGATGAGGGCAAGCAGATCAGCGATGCGATAGGGCACCGGAGTGTCGGCGGTGATCGAGCTCTTTTCCGTCTGGCGGCGCACCAGCGAACTGTCGCTGCCGCGAAAGGCGCGTTTGGCCTCCGGCAGGATATCGCGCAGCATGTCGAGCTCTTCGGGCACCGGCGGGCGGCCGCGGAAGACAACTTCGGCGAATTCCTCGAGCCGCATCAGCCAGAAGGGCAGGTCGAGAGTATCGGTATCGATGGTAACGGCGTGTTTCGGGAAGGCGGCGGCAAATTCGTTGTGTGGATCGAGGATCAGCACGCGCAGCTTCGGATCGGCCTCGATCGCCTTGTGCAGAAGCAGCGAGACGGCAGTCGATTTGCCGACACCGGTCGAGCCGACCACGGCGAAATGCTTCGACAGCATCGAGGGCACATGGATCGCTGCGTCGATGCTTTCATCCTGTGTCAGGTTGCCGATGACGGCGGTGGCGCCCTTGCCGGCATCGTAGATGCGCATCAGATCGGCGGCGCGGATGCGGTGGGCGATGGCACCGAGATAGGGATAGCGCGAAATGCCGGTCGAAAATTCCTCGCGGCCGTCTTCATCGACGCGGACTTCGCCGAGAAGTTCGGTCTCGATGCGGAAGATATTGTCCTGGCCTTCGCCCCAGCCCTGGCTGCCGGTATTCATGGAAAAGACGAGGGCGACGACGCGATTCCTGCCGACCGTGATGGAGATCAGCCGGCCGACAGACCACAATTCGGTTAGATCGGTGCCGCCGGCTTCCGCCACGGCGGCGATTGTGGCGCGCGACCCGCTGCACGCAACAACACGCCCAAGAAATCGATTCCCAGGCGCAAGGCTATCACGACGATCCTGTTCGCCCGCCCTGCTGGACGTTCTCATGTCGTTATTGAGCAAAGGGTTACTCCCTGCATTAACGAACAGGGTATAATTGATCCTTTAACAAATCCTTCCGCCCCAGATTTGGACGGCAGTAGCGGTTGACTTAACTCCGATTTTTTATTGCGGAATGCGTTGACGCTGCGAAATTTTCTGTCTATCACTTCCGCCCATGACAATTTTGAACGTTCTTATCGTGGTGGGAAAGCGCATGGGCAGGATGGTGTGACCATCCGGCAATAGCCACCCATGCGCAAGACGAAGGCTCCTCAGGGGCCTTTTTTTATGCCCGAAATCAGGGCTTCCGGCCACAAACTCAGATCTCCAGCATCAAACGGAACAGACACATGGCGAGCACGGACAATCAAGCGGCAGACAACAGGATGACGGGAGCGGAAATCGTTCTCCGCGCGCTGAAGGATAATGGTGTCGAGCACATCTTCGGCTATCCCGGCGGCGCCGTCCTGCCGATCTATGACGAGATCTTCCAGCAGGAAGATATCAAGCACATCCTCGTGCGCCATGAGCAGGGTGCCGGCCATGCGGCCGAAGGTTACGCCCGCTCCACCGGCAAGGTCGGCGTCATGCTGGTCACGTCAGGCCCCGGTGCCACCAATGCCGTCACGCCGCTGCAGGATGCGCTGATGGATTCCATTCCGCTCGTCTGCCTCTCCGGCCAGGTTCCGACGCCGCTGATCGGTTCGGACGCCTTCCAGGAATGCGATACGGTCGGCATCACGCGCCCCTGCACCAAGCACAACTGGCTGGTCAAGGATGTCAACGAGCTCGCCGCCGTCATCCATGAGGCCTTCCGTATTGCCCAGTCGGGCCGTCCGGGTCCCGTTGTCGTCGATATCCCGAAGGACGTGCAGTTTGCCACCGGCACCTACACGCCGCCGGCCGATCATGCCATCCAGAAGAGCTACCAGCCGAAGATCCAGGGTGACCTGAACCAGATCCAGGCGGCGATCGAGCTGATGGCCAACGCCCGCAAGCCGGTCTTCTATACGGGCGGCGGCGTCATCAATTCCGGCCCGGAAGCCTCCCGCATGCTGCGAGAGCTGGTCGAATTGACAGATTTCCCGATCACCTCGACGCTGATGGGCCTCGGCGCCTATCCGGCTTCCGGCAAGAACTGGCTGAAGATGCTCGGCATGCACGGCTCCTATGAGGCCAACATGGCGATGCATGATTGCGATGTCATGGTCTGCATCGGTGCCCGCTTCGACGACCGTATTACCGGCCGCCTCAACGCCTTCTCGCCGAATTCCAAGAAGATCCATATCGATATCGATCCGTCTTCGATCAACAAGAACGTACGTGTCGATGTCGGCATCCGTGGCGATGTCGGCAATATTCTGGAAGACATGATCCGCCTGTGGCGGGCACTGCCGAAGAAGCCGGAAAAGAACCGTCTCGATGCCTGGTGGGGCGATATTGCCCGCTGGCGCGCCCGCAATTCCTTCGCCTATACGATGAGCAAGGACGTGATCATGCCGCAATATGCGCTGGAACGTCTCTTCGCGCTGACCAAGGATCGCGACACCTACATCACAACCGAAGTCGGCCAGCATCAGATGTGGGCGGCCCAGTTCTTCGGCTTCGAACAGCCGAACCGCTGGATGACCTCGGGCGGCTTGGGCACGATGGGCTACGGCCTGCCGGCAGCACTCGGCGTGCAGATCGCCCATCCGGAAAGCCTCGTCATCGATATTGCCGGCGATGCGTCGATCCAGATGTGCATCCAGGAAATGTCGGCGGCGATCCAGCACAATGCGCCGATCAAGATCTTCATCATGAACAACCAGTACATGGGCATGGTGCGCCAGTGGCAGCAGCTGCTGCACGGCAACCGCCTGTCCAACTCCTATACGGAAGCTATGCCTGACTTCGTGAAACTCGCCGAAGCCTATGGCGCGGTCGGCCTGCGCTGCGAGAAGCCTGACGATCTCGACGCGACGATCCAGGAGATGATTGACGTCAAGAAGCCGGTCATCTTCGATTGCCGCGTTGCCAATCTCGCCAACTGCTTCCCGATGATCCCTTCGGGCAAGGCTCATAATGAAATGCTGCTACCGGATGAAGCCACTGACGAAGCGGTCGCCAATGCGATCGACGCCAAGGGCCGTCAGCTAGTATAACAATAGATAGGTAGGAACCCAGGATCATGAACGCACACCTTCAACCCACCGGCTCTGCCTACTTCATTTCTCCGGAAACGGCAGCCGTCGAGAGCCATACGCTCTCGGTGCTGGTCGATAACGAGCCGGGCGTTCTCGCCCGCGTCATCGGCCTGTTTTCCGGCCGTGGCTACAACATCGAAAGCCTGACGGTTTCGGAAACGGAGCATGCGGCGCACCTGTCGCGCATCACCGTCGTCACCCGCGGCACGCCGCACGTGCTAGAGCAGATCAAGGCACAGCTCGAACGCATCGTGCCCGTGCATCGCGTGGTGGACCTGACGGTGCGCGCCCGCGAACTCGGCCAGGACCGGCCGATCGAGCGGGAAGTGGCTCTGCTGAAGGTGATCGGCAATGGCGAGACCCGCGCCGAGACGCTGCGCCTGGCGGACGCTTTCCACGCCAAGGTGGTGGATGCGACGATCGATCACTTCATCCTGGAGATCACCGGCAAGTCTTCGAAGATCGACCAGTTCATCGCGATCATGAAGCCGCTCGGCCTCATCGAAGTCTGCCGCACCGGTATTGCCGCGATGAACCGCGGCGCGCAGGGCATGTAAATATCGCTGCCCGGGCATGTAAGGTTATGGCCCGGGCAGGTAATACTGCTCGGGCACGTTCATCGACGCAACAATAGATTCACCGATCTTTCTTCGATAATACCACTGCCGCCATGTAAGGTTCGTGAGGTCTCGGATCTTCCGTCAGGCGGTGCTCAAAACGAGCAAACAGATCATCGACAAACGTGGCCCGTTCGCGGGCGCGTGGCGTGATGCCGGTGATCGTTGGACCACTCCATGCCCGCGTCACGTTCGCATGATGTTTGGCGAACGCCACTCTGTCGCCGCTGCTATCGAATTCCGGCCAGAACGGATCACTGACTTTCACCAGGTCGAGGTGTTCCAACTCCAGTTCAGCGAAATATCCGGATTGCCTGAAAGGAGCCTGAATATCCTCCAGCGATCGAAGGCCGATTGGTATCGTAATTTGCTCCTGCTCTCGTTGCGACAGCAAGCCGTCTTTTCTCATGTCTCCGATTGCCGACCATAGTTCGCCGAGCAGCCATTCCCAGCCCGTGTCGGCTTCGGCGCGCGCCGTGAATCCGGCCACAAGTTTCGCGCCCGGTCGCATCTCGCGTGACCGCTGCGTCAGAAAGCATTCCCAATCGCGCGCTTGCCGCGCCGCGACTGCAGCGGCGACAGCCGGTGACCTGCTCATTCCCGCGAGGATATGATCCGGCGCATCGATTTCGTTGGTGCTCATCCACTGCAACGCCCAGGTCGACCAGCCAAGATGCACTCGGCCAGGCGGAAGCAACGACGCGAAATATGATTTGCCGATCGCCAGAGGGAAAACATCGGCGGTTCCCGTCATGTAGCTGTCGGGATCTGCAATCAGGGCTTCGAACAGAGACGAGAAATCGTTGGACGGAAGGTCGGTGTGGATGACTTCGATGGGAAGAGGCGCCCCTGCATTCAAACGCAAAAGCTCAATCGCCTTTCGCATGGGGATCATCGAATTTCGGCCCTGGGAACAGCCATAGTCGACGATGGTCACAGGACTTTCGCGAATGTCCACTGTCCGGCATGCAGCTTCCCATAGGGAAAGCAGAGCTGCGATACCGGTGGCCTGCATGGCGGAATGGCGGTTGTAGAAACCGCCCCCTTGCATAGCCGCTAAATCACTTTGCGTTGAACCACCTGGCATGGGATTGCCTCGCTTGGTGTTGCCCAAAATTATCAGGCTTTCCCCGGCATGGCGAGCCAAATCCCTTGCGCTGCGGGGGATCAGAGCATCTCCAGCGGCGTTTTCTTTGCCGGCGGCGGGAAGGCGGCGTCGAGGGCTTCCCAGTCCTCGTCGGTGATATCGAGGGAGACGCAGTCGCGGTTTTCGCGGGCGCGCTCGATATTGGAAGTCTTGGGAATGACGAATACGGCGTTGCGTTCGAGCAGGAAGGCGAGCGCCAGTTGCGCCGGTGTCGCCTGATAGGCCTTGGCGATGTGGATGAGATCGGGATGGTGCAGGATGCGGCCCTGTTCGATCGGCGAATAGGCCATGATCGGAATGTTGCGGCTCTGGCACCAGGGCAGGAGATCATACTCGATGCCGCGGCGGGCGAGATTGTAGAGCACCTGATTGGCGGCGACGTTCCGACCATCGGGAACGGAAAGCAGCTCCTGCATGTCGTCGGTGTCGAAGTTGGAGACGCCCCAGGCGCGGATCTTGCCTGATGCTTTCAGCGTCTCGAAGGCTTCGACGGTTTCAGCGAGCGGATAATTGCCTCGCCAGTGCAGCAGGTAGAGGTCGATGCGGTCGGTGCCGAGGCGTTCGAGGCTGCCTTCGCAGGCGGTGATCGTGCCGGTGCGGCTGGCATTCCAGGGGTAGACCTTGCTGACGACGAAGGTCTCGTCGCGGCGGCCCTTGATCGCCTGTCCGACGATTTCTTCGGCGCCGCCGTCGCCATACATTTCGGCGGTATCGATCATCGTCATGCCGAGATCGAGGCCGGCCTTGAGGCTTGCGATCTCTTCTTTCGCATGGCCGGCATCCTCGCCCATGCCCCAGGTGCCCTGGCCGAGCGCTGGCACTTCGGTGCCATTGGGGAAAGTGATGGTGGGGATCGGGTCGTCCATGACAGTTCTCGTCCTTTGAGAGATTGGCAGACTATCAGGTAATCCTGTCACCATGACAATCATGTTATGGTGACAGTGGTTTAGGGCAGTTATGCTGACCTAATTTCAACGAGCCGCCTTGCTATGAACCTGTGCGGACTGGGAGGGTTTTCATGCCGCTGGATACGTTTCTGGCTCTGCTGCTTTTTGCCTTCACGACCTCGATCACACCAGGGCCGAACAATATGATGCTGTTTGCCTCGGGCGTGAATTTCGGCTTCCGTCGCACCATCCCGCATATGTTCGGCATCGGGGCGGGTTTCCTGTCGCTGCTGCTTGGCGTTGGCCTGGGGCTCGGGGCGCTGCTGCACACGGTGCCGGCGGTCTATATCGCGCTGAAGTTTGCGGGCGGGGCCTATCTCGTCTGGATCGCCTGGAAAATAGCGACATCGCGGTCGCTGAGCGAAGGCAAGAGCGGCGTGAAGCCGATGTCTTTTCTCGGCGCTGCGGCCTTTCAGTGGGTCAATCCGAAGGCCTGGGTGATGGCGGTCACGGCGATTGCGACCTATACGAATCCGGAGCTTTATCTGATCAGCGTGCTGCTTGTCGGCCTTGCCTTTGCGGCAGTCAATGTGCCCTCCGTTTCCACCTGGGCGGGCTTCGGCTCGGCGCTTCGGGAGTGGCTTTCCGATCCGGTGCGGCTGAAATGGTTCAACATCACCATGGCGGTGCTGCTGGTTCTCAGCCTCTGGCCGATGCTAAAATAGCGTCGGCTTTGATAGCATCAGCCAGAGAATGCCTGTTACCGCGAAGAAGGCCGGAAAGCCGAAGGCGAACCAGACACGGTAGAGGCTGAAATAGGCCGGCGGCAGGGCAGTGCCCGCGTTTGCTGCGGCTCGGGCCAGATTGCGCAGCCGGATCTGGATCCAGACGACGGGCAGCCAGAAGATGCCGGTCACGACATAAAGCACCAGCGACAGCGCAATCCAGCTTTCCGTCAGATCCCAGCCGATGATGCGGGCAAGAAGATAGCCTGTCACCGGCTGGAGAATGGCGGCTGTGGCCGTAAAGACCGTATCGGCGATGACGACGGTGCCGGCGACATGGGCGATCAGGACAGGGTTAAGGGTGCGATGGGCCATCACCATGAAGAAGGCGATGCCGGCCCCGGTGCCGAAGAGCACAGTTGCGCCGATAACATGGGCGAGAAGCAGCAGCTGTACGAGCATCAGCGTTCGTCCAGAATGGCGAGTGCTGCGAGCGTCAGCAGCAGCGATGGCAGCACCTTGACGAGCGGCCCAAGCGGATCGAGCCAGAGCGCCGGCTCCAGGACGGTGCCACCTGCGAGATAAGCCAGCGAGACGGCGATCATGCCGAGAAGGGCGCGGCGGGCGAATGGACGCAAGAGGACTGCGGCGCCGAGCGCGATATCGATCAGGCAGGTGAGGACCGTCACCGTGACCGCAGCACCTGCGGGCATGAAGGGCAGAAAGTGGGCGCTTGCCTGCGCGGGGGCCAGAAGCGGGATGAGGCCGGATAGCAGCCAGAAGAGCGACAGCCCGGCAATGACCGGCGCCTTCAGGAGATAGAGGCGGGCAAACCATAGGTCCTGAACGCCGGAGGGATGGGCGGTAAGCGTCTCCGCAGCCGAGAGTGTCGGCAGACCCGAGGGCGTGGGGCGGTCCATGCGCACACCCTCGGACATGACGGTCATGGCGGTAGAGCGCAGCGGCGAGCGCCAGCCGAGATGGCCGGCAATATCGGCAAGCCATGAGACCGGCCTTGCGATTGCCGGCGGGATGGCGATGACAGGCGCATCCGGCAGGCCGAGCCAGGCGCGATGCAGTTTGACGAGGCTTGCGAGCGTGTGCCGTTCCTCGGCGGCGAGTTCGATATCGCTGCCGGAGGGGAGTGCGCCGGAGATCGCGGCCGAGACGGCAGAGGCGACATCTTCGGCGGCGACGGTTTCGACCGGGCTGTCGGCATGGATGAGCGGCAGGGCAAGCGGGAAGGATGCAAGCGCGCGCAGAAGTGCGGTGCCGCCGTGGGCATTGCGGCCGAGTACAAGGGACGGGCGGAGGATGACGTAAGGCAGGCCGGATGCAGCAAGCGCTGTATCGGCAGCACGCTTGGTGGTGAGGAAGGGCAAGTGGCTGCCGGCGCCGTCGGTTCGGGCGGAGATCTGGACGATGAGCGTCACGCCAGCCGGCCGCGCCGCTTGCTGGAGTGCGATCATTGCGCGTTGCTGGGTGGCTGCGAGATTGTCTGAAAGACCGTCCTGGAGGGCGCCGGCACTGTTGACGACGACATGCTGGCCTTCCAGCACGGAGGCCCAGTCGGCCACATCGGTCATCTTCTCCAGGTCGGCCCTGATCCAGCGGATAGCGGGCTGGCGAACCCGTGCCCGGTCGGGATTGCGGGCAAGCCCGGTCACGGTGCAGCCGTCCGCAAGCAACCGTGCTGCGATCGCCGAGCCGATGAAGCCTGTGGCACCGAGAATCAGGATGTTCATGATGGGAGACTAGCGAAAAACGGCATATCGGGCAGGGGGCGGCCGTGTAACGCCCGCAAGAAACCGGCTCGTTTTCATGCCGGGCAGTTCAAGCGACAAGGCGGGGATCGAGTTTCGCCATGGGAATAGCGCATTCGGTGACGATCCGGGCCGCCAGGGACGGGTCGAGCGGCGGCCTGACGTGGAAGAAGGCAAGTTCCACCGCCAGGCCGATCGCGAAAGGTCGCCTGCTGAGGGGTACGCGATTTCGATCGAGAGCATCGGCCAATTTCGGCCACAGGCGGCGAACGTATGCGAGGGGCGTCTCGCCTGGACGGTTCTCATCCGTCAATCGCGGTATTCCGAACTGCGGATGTCCGATGGTTGAGACCACGTAGCGAAGCGTTTCCATCGCCATCTCCTGCGAGATCAGAGCACCGGACCTTCTTGCCGCGCCGTATGTCAGGTTGAGCAGGGAATCATGGCTTTCCAGAAGGAAGGCGTTCGGCAGATTGCCGGTATAATAGCGGGAACCGTCCTCGGCTTCCATGGCGATGAGATCAGCGTCGTCGCTGAGCTCCCCGGCGGAAGCAATATCAAAGGCGGTGAGAACGCAGGAAAAACCGCCAACCGATCCCAGGGCTCCAAACAGATCGATCGAATGAACATGGCCGTCCGTCGCCATTTCCTGAATCACGTGGTCGAGCAGGGCGCGCGCAACCAGCCCCGGGCTCTGCACGGTATCTTCGGTCTCACGCAGGCGCGGATCGGCAGAGGCCGAGCTGTCGGCAAGGCTCTCCATCTCCTCTCGCGGAGGGGCGGACGGGGGCGCGGGTGGCCTAGTGCTGCGGCCGAATGTCGGAACTTTCATGTGTGCGATGTTGAAATGAAGCCGTTAACGTTTGGTTAGGATCACGGCGAAAAATAAGGAGTTGCTTAATTAGCTCCATCTTCAGTCATCGCCGACGGCATTCATTGGGACAATTCTTGACGAGAAATGCGCTTGGCGGTGCTCCGATCGGCGCATAAGATCGAGTGCTCTATCCTGGGGAGCGCCATGCGGCACAGAGACAACCACGCAGATCATGACCACGATCACCATGATCATCACCACGACAACCATTATTCCGACATGCAGGCGCGTGTGAAAGCGCTGGAAACACTGTTGACGGAGAAGGGGCTGATCGATCCGGCGGCGATCGATGCGATTGTCGAGACCTATGAGACAAAGGTCGGGCCGCGCAATGGTGCGCGTGTCGTTGCGAAAGCCTGGAGCGATCCCGACTTTGCCGAATGGCTGAAGCGGGATGCGACGGCGGCGATTGCGAGCCTCGGTTACACCGGCCGGCAGGGCGAGCATATGCGCGCCGTCTTTAATAGATCAGACACGCATAACCTCATCGTCTGCACGCTCTGCTCCTGCTATCCGTGGTCGGTGCTCGGCCTGCCGCCGGTCTGGTACAAGGCTCCCGCCTATCGCTCACGCGCCGTCATCGATCCGCGCGGCGTGCTGGCAGAATTCGGGGTGACGCTGCCCGAGAGCAAGAAGGTTCGCGTATGGGATTCGACGGCGGAGCTGCGTTATCTCGTCATCCCCGAACGGCCTGAGGGAACCGAAGGCATGGACGAGGAGGCGCTTGCCGATCTTGTCAGCCGCGATGCGATGATCGGCACCGCAATTGCGGGCAGCCCGAAAATTTCGGGTGCCGGCAAACCGGAGGTTACCCCATGAACGGCCCACACGATCTCGGCGGGCAGATGGGCTTCGGGCCTGTCGCGCCCGAAGTGAACGAGCCCTATTTCCATGCCGAATGGGAAAAGCGTGCGCTCGGCATCACGCTCTCCTGCGGCGCTTTCGGCGCCTGGACGATCGACGAGAGCCGACATGCGCGCGAAAGCATTCCGCCGGCCGATTATCTGGCGGCGAGCTATTACGAGATCTGGATCCGCGGCATAGACATGCTCCTGGAGCGGCATGGCTTTGCGACGCGTGAGGAACTGCTCTCCGGCCACAAGCTGCAAGATGGTACTGTGCCGAAGCGGGTGTTGAAGGCGGAGATGGTATCAGGCGTGCTCGCCAAGGGCGCTCCCTGCGACCGGCCGGTCGAGAATGCGCCTCTCTTCGTCGTCGGCGAAACGGTGAAGACCAAGAATTTCAATCCGGCCACCCATACGCGGCTGCCGCGTTATGCCCGCGCCAAGACGGGCGTGATCGAGGCGGTGCAGGGTTCCTTCGTCTTTCCCGATAACAATGCGCATGGCAAAGGCGAGAACCCACAATGGCTCTATACCGTCGTCTTCGGTGGTGGCGAGATCTGGGGCGAAGAGGCCGATCCGTCGCTGACGATCTCGATCGATGCGTGGGAGAGTTATCTTGAGCGTGTGTGAGATATCGTCTCAACTGGCGCAATCGCCTGGCCTGCCAAAGTCACCGGAGGGTGATCCCGTTTTTCCTGAGCCCTGGGCGGCGGAAGCCTTCGCCATGACCGTGCATCTGCATGAGAAGGGGCTGTTTGCCTGGAGCGAATGGGCGGAAACCCTGTCGAAGGAGTTGCATAGGCCGGGTCGGGCTGAGGATGGCAGCGATTATTTCGACTGCTGGGTGGCAGCGCTTTCCGAGCTGCTCGTCAGCCGTGGCGTGGTGGATGCTTTCGCCATTCTCGACCTGCAGAAGAGCTGGCAGCGGGCGGCGGAAGCGACGCCGCATGGTAAGCCGATCGAGCTTGCCAACGATCCCCAGCGCTGAGATCACGGCTTGACGCTGTCGATGGGATTTATCGACAGGCACACGCTCAAGTTTTATATTTATGCAAGGAATCACGGCGATCATGCCATCGCAAACCCAGCTGATTCCCGCTCAGGCATGACGCCCGGTCAAACCTGCACATTGCGCCCATGATGGTCGAGCACATGCGCACGAGGACCATGCATGACTTCGATCTCATCGACCAATGAAGCCGCCTTGCTGATCTTGCAGCAGAGCGTTTCCCCCGTTCAATCCACCGACGCCAAGACGACGGATGGCGACAATCTGGTTGCGATTGCCAACGACCAGCCGGTCAGGCAGACATCGGGCATGAGCCCGCAGCCGACTGCGGCCCAGTCCAAAATCTCGGAATCCCTGTTCAGTGTGAACGACCGAAGCGTTACCCAGATGAAGCTCGATCTGATCGACCGCGCAGGCGATGCGCTCGGTGTGAAAAAGAGCGACTATGCATCGATGGACGAATTCGTCGCCGCGACGAAAAAGGCTTTTTCGGATCTGAAGAGCAAGCCGGACGGACAGCGGGCCATTGCGAAGATCGAGAGCGATCTCGGCCTGGACAAGCTCGGCATCACGCTGGAAGACCTGATCAACAGCGCTGATGACCCTGATAAGAACGACAAGGTTACACAGGCTTTGAAGAAGCAGCTCGCCGAGGGCGCTGAAGGCGGTTCCATCCTCCAGCAGGATGAAATCGGCCGTTACCGCGTTGTGTCGGCCTGATCGAATAGTCTGCCTCGCAGTTCCGCTTTACGACGGGAACTGCCTATAACATTCCTCTGCCACCTTGCGCAGCATGTCGCGGGAGATTTCGCCCGTCACCGCATAGCCGAGTTCACCGTCGATCCAGTAGAAGGTCTCGACATCCTTCGCGGAGGCGAAGCGGAAGCTGGTCGTCCTGTTTTCCTTGTTGCGGCCGACGATGACGGTCAGGCGTTCGCCGCCCTGGTCCTCATACATGAACATGGCGCCCGGCCTGTTATCGACCGGCAGCAGGCGGCCGCCGACGAGGTGGAAGCCGAGGGATTTAAGATCCGGCACCTTGAGATCGGGGATTGCCAGGCGCTTGCCGAGCCAGGTTGCGAGATGCGCTTCCTCATTGGCAAAGACTTCGACGGGGTGGCGTACTTCGCTCGCATAGACGAGGAAGGCGGTCTCGGCCTGTTTCGGCAGGGTTTCGGATTCGGTGAGTTGCAGCGGCGGGCGTTCGAAGAACGGCGGGATGAAACGATCGCTGACGGCGCCGAGCGCGAAGAGCATCACGGCGGCAGCGGCGAATGCGGAGCGGGCTTTCCAGGGGGAGGTAGGCTGAACGGCCGATGTCACCATCCGGAGATCGGTGTCGCGGCTCTTCTCATAGCCTGCAAACAGCGTTTTGATACCGGCATTCTGCGTCTGCCAGCCGGCGACCATGGCGGCCTCTTCGGGGTTCTCGGCGAGGTAGGCTTCCACGCGGGCGCGGGCGGCCTCCGGCAATTGCCCGTCGGCAAAGGCGTGCAGGTCCGCTTCGGTGACGGTGGGGTTGGTCTCGTTCATTTCGGTCTCCGAAGCGTAATCACATTATCGGCTTTCATATGGTCGCTCAGGCGCTGGCGTGCGCGCGACAGGCGCGACATGACAGTGCCGATCGGGATGTCCAGCATGGTTGCCACTTCGCTATAGCTGTAGCCTTCGATGACGACGAGCATCAGCACGGCGCGGTAGTCTTCCGACAGGCTGTCGAGAGCCTGTTCCAGCCGCAGGCGCTCCAGCGGATCGGCTTGCGCCTCGGGAACGACGAGTTCTTCGGCGGCATCGAGCTCGACCAGCCGGTCGCGCGGGCTGGCGCGGCGGGTGTTGCGGTAGAGGTTGGTCATCGTCGTCAGTACCCAGCCACGCAGATTGATGCCGCGCCACTGGCCGCGCCGGGCCAGAACCTTTTCCACGCAATCCTGGAGCAGATCCTCGCCTTCGGCATCCGAGCGGGTGAGGCTGCGGGAATAGCGCCGGAGCGAGGGGAGGAGGGCCAGGATCTGGCCCTCGAATGTATCGGGTGGGGGCGTCTTCACGCTTGCCTCATCAGGGCTTTGCGAGGTCCCAGACACTGCCGACGCCGTCGCCGGTGATATCGCCGGACTTCATGTCCTTCACAAAGTAATAGAGCGGCATGCCATCCTTGGCCCACTGCTTCTTTCCATCCTTGCGTTCGACGAGCGAGTATGCACCATCGGCCTTGGCGCCGCTAGCGGCGAGGAAGGGCGGCCAGTTGGTGGCGCACTTGTCGTAGCAATTCGTGACGCCCTTTTCATCCTTCTTGTAGGTGTAGAGTGTCATGCCCTTTTCGCCGGCGAGGACCTTGCCCTTGGCCGATTCGACGGTGGTGACGGCAGGGGCGGCGAAGGCTGCAGTGGCTGTGGCAGCAACGACTGCAAGCACGGACAGGAATTTCACGGGCTTCATGGTCTCTCTCCTCGGGTTAGGCACGCATTTTGCGGTACCGGAGATGAGACACGGCAGGTGTCCGTTTTATTCCTGTTTCTTTTTCAAACGTCAGTTCGGATTGAAAACCACATAGCAGTCCCGTCCGGCGGCCTTGGCGCTATAGAGGGCGCCATCGACGTTGCGCAGCAGTTCGCGGCGACGGCCACCGCCTTGCGGGGCGAGCGCGGCACCGATGCTCAGGCGGGCGAGGATAGTATTTCCCTCGATGGTAAAGGGGCTGCGGAAGGCCGAGAGCAGGCGTTCGGAGACGGAGACCAGCGCTTCGGTGTTCGGTGGGTTCGGTACGAAGACCGCAAATTCGTCGCCGCCCATGCGCACGACGATGTCGCCGGAGCGGATGACCGAACGGATGCGATTTGCTGCCTCACGCAGTACCTCGTCGCCGATATGGTGGCCGAGCGTATCGTTGATCGATTTGAAGCCGTCCATGTCGAGATAGAGGGCACCGAAGGTCTGGCCGGAGGCAAGGGCTGATTCCAGCGCACGGTCGACGATGGCATCGAGTGCGGCGCGGTTGAGGAAGCCGGTCAGCGGATCGGTCATGGCTGCCGTGCGCAGGCTGCTTTCGGCAAGGCCCATGACGAAATTCGCCTTCTGCAGCCGCAGAAGCGCGCTCGCGACACGGGCGAAACGGCGAAGATTGGCCGCCTCTTTTTCGGTGAAGAGGCGCGGCTTCTGATCGAGAATGCAGAAGGCGCCGATGATCAGGTCGTTTTCCAGTTCCAGCGGTGCGCCGGCATAGAAACGGAAATGCGGGGGGCCCACCACATAGGGCGCGGCATTGAGCTCCGCATCCTGTTCCAGATCGGGAACGACGACCATGTCGTTGGCAAAGACGACGCGCGTGCAGAATGAAAGGTCGCGCGGGCATTCGGAAAGCTGCATGCCTGCTTCGCCGGCGATGCGCAGCCAGTCCTCGTCAACGATGTTGACGGCGGCATAGGGCATTGCGAATGCATTCTTGGCGAGCTCGGCAAGTGCCGCAAGCTCCGGCGTCGGGCTGCTGCCGATGGCGCTCAGCGAGCGCACGGCAAGCAGCCTCTGCGGTTCGTTGACTGGAATCCGGACAGTCTGTCCCATTCGAATCTCCGCCTCTTTGTCGCAGACAGGAGCTAAAGTGGCGCTCTTGCCAATCTCCGCAAGAGGTAAAATTCACCAGCGTTAACTGGCAGTTGCCGAAGGCGGCGTCGCTGCGGAGCCGTGCTGATGACGCTTGCGAGGCTAGGCAGGGCAACGGAAAGGTTCTAGTGTCGGCCCGCCTGCGTGACTGGCGAGACAGATGGAGAACCATCGGGAAGCGCAGGTTGCCGATGCCGCTCGCCTGGGCACCAAAATAACCCCGATACGTGTGCCATGCCCATGCAGATAGAAAATCCCCGCCTTATCGAAGCCCTTTCGCAACTTGATCAGCTCACCAACTGGGAACAGCGTCCGCGTGGTGAAATGCGCGTCGGACTGGAGCCGATCCTCGATCTCTCCGCCCGTCTCGGCAATCCGCACCGCGCTTTCCGTTCGATCCATGTGGCGGGCACCAAGGGCAAGAGTTCGACTTCGGCGCTGCTGGACGCAGGCTTGCGCCATGCCGGCATTTCCGTGGGGCGTTATGCCTCGCCGCATGTGGAACATATTTCCGAGCGCGTCAGCGTGAATGGCAGACCGGTCGAGGAGGGCGTGCTGGCCGAAACGCTCTTCCTGGCGCTTGACGCGCTGCGTGCCGCAAGGGCGGAAGCGACTGCGGCCGAGACCGCGACATGGTTCGACATGCTGACAGTGGCGGCATTTCTGATCTTTCGGGATGCCGGCATCGCGTGGGCCGTGGTCGAGACCGGCCTCGGCGGGCGGCTGGATTCGACCAATATCGTCGATAGCGACGTTTCCATCATCACCAATATCGGCCTCGAACATACGGAAATCCTCGGCAAGACGCGGGCGGCCATCGCCTTCGAAAAGGCCGGTATCATCAAGCCGCATTCGACCGTCGTGACGCCGCTTGAAGCGGATGATGAAGCGGGCGCCGTCATCGCCAGGCGCGCAGCGGAGATCGAGGCGCGGCTTGCCCGGCCGGATCTGTCCAAGGCATCGACAATCGCTTCCCGCAATGTCGCCGTTGCCGGGGCGGCGCTCGATGTGCTCGGCGAGCTTGGTGTGACGGCTCGCGAGGGCGAGGCTGTGGGCGCATGGCTGATCGACGCGCAAGCCGAGCGAGATTCGCATTTGCCGGGACGGCTGGAGCGCTTCGTCGTGCCTGCTGCGGGCAAGGCTGTGGCCGTCATGCTCGACGGGGCGCATGTGCCCTTCAATCTCGAAGCGGTGCTCGACGATCTCTCCGGCATGGAAGGATTTTCCGGACCGGGCATCGCGGTCGTTGCGATTGCGGCGGACAAGGATGCAGCAGGGCTTCTCGACGTGATGAAGCGCTACGGCGTTTCGCCGATCTTCACCTCGGTTTCAAACCGCTTCCGATCGCCCGCCGAATTGCAGGTGCTTGCCGGCGCGATCGGCCTTGCGGGCGAGGTGATCGAAGATCCGCAGGCAGCTTATGAGAGGGCGCTGGAACGGGCGGCTGAAGTGGATGCCTGGTTGATCCTGACCGGATCTCTCTATCTTGCCGGGCTCTTGCGCCAGCATGTGATGGAGCAGGAGATGAAGTCGCTGAGCGGGCGCCGCTAATGTCGTCTCAAGGGGAATTTCGCCTTGCCTATGCGAGGCGAATCCTGCCAAGTCGCTTCCATGCAATTCGCCCCTCAACAGGATGAAGCCCTGAAGGCCGTTTCGAACTGGCTGAAGGAGGGCAGGTCTCCGCTCTTCCGGCTGTTCGGTTATGCCGGAACGGGCAAGACGACGCTTGCCAAGCATTTTGCCGAGCATGTGGATGGCGACGTACTGTTTGCCGCCTTCACCGGCAAGGCGGCGCAGGTGCTGCGCTCGCGTGGGGCATCGAATGCCAAGACCATTCATTCGCTGATCTACCGGCCGCGCGGCGAGGAAGAGGTGGAGGACGAGGAAACCGGCAAGACCTCGATCGCGCCGATGTTTTCCATCAACCGCCAGAGCCCGGTCGCCAAGGCGGCACTGATCATCGTCGACGAATGCTCGATGGTGGACGAAGCGCTCGGCAAGGACCTGATGAGCTTCGGCACGCCGATCCTCGTGCTTGGCGATCCCGGCCAGTTGCCGCCGGTCACGGGCGGCGGTTTCTTCACCAATCAGGAGCCGGATTATCTGTTGACGGACATCCATCGGCAGGCGCGCGACAATCCGATCATCAAGCTCGCCATGCAGGTGCGTGAAGGCAACGAGATCATGTATGGCGACTACGGCAAGGCGCAGGTGATCTCGAAGAACGAGGTGACGCAGCCGCTCGTCATGGATGCCGATCAGGTGCTCGTCGGCACAAACAAGACGCGGCGGCGCTATAACCAGCGCCTGCGGGAACTCAAGGGTTTTACGACCGAACATCCGCAGACCGGCGACAAGCTGGTCTGCCTGCGCAACGACCCGGCAAAGGGCCTGCTCAACGGCTCGCTCTGGCAGGTCATGACCTCATCCAAGGAAACGACGAAGCCGGGCATCAATCTGCTGGTGCGCCCCGAAGATGACGACATGGATCGGGGGGCTGCGAAGATCAAGCTCCTGAAACAGGCCTTCGAGAATGTGGAAGGCGAGATCCCCTGGAACACGCGCAAGCGCTATGACGAGTTCGACTACGGCTATGCGCTGACTGTGCACAAGGCACAGGGTTCGCAATGGAACAATGTCGTCTTGTTCGACGAAAGCTGGGCCTTCCGCGATACGCGCGAGCGCTGGCTTTACACCGCAATTACGCGCGCAGCAGAGACGCTGACGATCGTTCGCTAAGATTGGCGTCCGCTGAAAACTGGCGTTTGTGCTCATACAGGGATGCGGTGGCGGCCGCTGCCCGGTGATCAGGCCTGCACGATGCCGAGGAGAACCGCTTTGGCGATCGCCTGAAAGCGGTTGTTGGCTTGGAATTTCATGATGATGTCGGCTTCCAGCGCGCGCGTTTCCTCATGCCTGAGGTCGAGGGCGCGGGCTATACGCTGCGTCGAATATCCCTCAGCCATCAGCTCCAGGCACTGGCGCTCCTGCTCGGTCAGGCTTGCCGGATCCCTGTTGTCGTTGATCGGCGGCAGGTCGAGGCTGCTGTCGTAATCGAGAAGGTCGCTTACCTGCTGCAGCTGCCGGTGCAAAGTCGACATCTCGGCCGTCAACTCGCGCTTGCGCTGGGAGAGGGCCTCGCGGAAGATCGACTCGGCCTCTTCCTGGGAGGCTGCGCTGCGCAAAACATCCATCAATTCCTGGATGACGGCGATCGGCATGCCAGTTTCGCGGCAGACGGTGATGACCGCCATGCGCATGACATCATCCTGATCGTAAACGCGCATCAGGCCGATGCGGTTTGCGGAAATCAGGCCCTTCTCTTCGTAGAAATGCAGTGTCCTATGCGTGACGCCGAAAGCGTTCGCCATGTCGGCGATCGGAACGGGACCTTGTGGGATATCCGGCGGCAAAGCGGCCGAAGGCAGGAACCGGTATTTCGACCGGGCCTCCGAAGCAATACCGGCGGCAGCAAACAAACGTTTGGAACCGTCTGGCATGAACCCTCCTGGGGCAGATAGTTGCACCTCATGCGGCTTTGCCAGTTGCTTCCGGAGCGCGGCGAGCGGGGTTTTCCTCTAGCGTTCTTATCGTTGGAAGAAGCAGTACTCGGCGTACTTACTCGTTACGTGGCGCCCACATTATGCGCGGACGGGTTCTTTTGTAAGTGCTAAAAATAACCGTTTTTAAATGGGATAGCAATGTTGCGGCATCTCAATCCACCTCTTGCTTGGCATGTGGTAAAATAGAACCACACGGTTCGCCGTCGCTGGCGAATGATCTTCGAAGGGAACGGGAATTACTGTTTTCGGTACGCCCCCGACGTCGATTGTCATGCTGCGCGCGACCATCTAGGCCAGGCATGAATGCATGCGCGAATCTCATTGGCGTTCGCGGACGGCTTGCCTTAAAAGCATGACCAGTCGCCATCCCAGACGGATATTGCCATGCCCGCCAAACTCTCCGTGAACCTCAATGCCATCGCCATGCTGCGCAACCGGCGCGATCTGCCTTGGCCAAGCGTGGAAGGGCTCGGGCGCATCGCGCTTGCCGCGGGTGCCTCAGGGCTGACCGTGCATCCGCGGCCGGACCAGCGGCATATCCGCTTTTCCGATCTGCCTGTGATCCGCAATCTGATCGACGACGAATTTCCGGAAGCCGAATTCAATATCGAGGGCTATCCGACCGAGGAATTCCTCGAGCTTTGCGCCAAGGCCCAGCCGGAGCAGGTGACGCTGGTGCCTGATGATCCCTCGCAGGCGACCTCCGATCACGGCTGGGATTTCCGCAAGCATCAGGCGTTCCTGACCGATGTCGTGGGGCGGCTGAAGAAGATGGGATTCCGTGTTTCGCTGTTTGCCGATGGAGATGGCGATGCGGAGGCGGTAAGGGCTGCGAAGGCGACGGGTGCGGACCGAATCGAGCTTTACACCGGCCCCTATGGCGGCTGCTATGATGCGCCTGAAAGGGTGGGGCCGATCCTTGAAGGGCTCGGCAAGACGGCGGATGCCGCACTCGCGCTCGGTCTTGCCGTCAACGGCGGCCATGATCTGACGGTGGAAAATCTTCCCGCGCTGGTGAAGCGCATTCCCGATCTTGCCGAAGTCTCGATCGGCCACGGGCTGACGGCGGATGCGCTGGAATATGGCATGGCGGAAACGGTGCGCCGCTTCTGCCGGGCCTGCGGCCAGAAAATCTGACAAAAGGGCTCGCCCTTGGTGGATGCAAGGGCGAGCCTTTAGGCCGGCTCAGGCGGTGAGAGCGGCCTTGTTGGCGATGAAGTAATCCTTCAGCGACTGCGGTTCTCTGCCCGTGAGCTTGGTGAAGTCGTCGGTTACGATGTCGAACTTGCCGGCGCGGATATTGGCGTCGGCAGAGACCAGCATATCGGCAACGAAGCCCGGCAGGCCGGCGCCGCGGATGCCTTGGCCGAGCTGCTCGTCGCTCACGGGGACGACGTCCAGCGGCTTGCCGGTGGCCTCGGTGGCGATGGCGGCAATTTCCTTTGATGTCAGCGACTGCTTGCCGGTCACCGTGTAGGTGGCGCTGGCAGAGATGCCGGCTGCCAGCACCGAGGCGATGGCGAGCGCGCAATCGTCACGCGAGATGGTGGCGATCTTGCCGTCACCCGCCGAGGTGAACCATTTTCCGGTCTGCAGATTGTGCGGCATGCTGTGCAGGTAATTGTCGTGATACCAGGCGTCGCGCACGATCGTGTAAGGGATACCGCTTTCCTTGATTGCGCTTTCGGTGCCGAGATGGTCGGGCGCGAAGGTGACGAGCGAATTATCAGGGGCCGGCATGGAGGTGTAGGTGATGTGCTTCACCTTGGCCTTCACGGCAGCGGCGACGGCGGCCTTATGCTGGATCAGGCGCTTGCCGGGGGTATCGAGGGCATCCGTGCTGATGATCAGCAGGCGATCGACGCCGGCGAAGGCCGCTTCGAGGCTGGCGGCATCGTCGAAATCCGCCTTGCGGGTGACAACACCCTTGGCGGTGAGATCAGCGAGCTTTTCCGGGCTGCGGGTCGCGGCGATGATGTTTGCCGGCGCGACCTTGTAGCTTTCGATCAGGTGATGGACGAGAAGCTGGCCGAGCTGGCCTGCAGCGCCGGTGACGAGAATGGTTTCGCTCATGGGGTGGGATCCTCTAGTGGTTGACAGGTGGTCTCAAAAAGAGAGTAACACTAGAATAGGAATTGACCGAGGGCTGTAAAGAAGGCAGTTTTTCGGGACTTCGTTACCAAAAGGGAACCAGCATGGCCGGAACAGTCGTCAGCCTAAAAACGAGAACACAAGGCGCGCGGCGCGAGATCGACCTTGCCAGTCTGGATTTTACCAATTGCCCTGTCAGAGACGTGTTGCAGCAGATCGGCGGCAAATGGTCGACGCTGCTGCTGGAGGCGCTTGCCAAGCAGCCTTATCGATTCGGTGAATTGCGGCGGATGATCCCGGATATTTCACAGCGCATGCTGACCCAGTCTCTGCGCGACCTGCAGCGGGACGGCTATATCGAGCGGGAGGTTTTTCCGACGAAGCCGCCGAGCGTCGAATACCGGATGACGGACCTTGGCCGCTCGCTCTACACGGTGCTTTCTCAGCTTCTGAATTGGGCCGAAGCGAACCATGATGAGGTTCGTGCTGCGCGTCTGGTTTTTGACGCAGAACAATAGAGCAAAAACAGAGGATGGATCAGGCGCGCACGCCGCCTGATCCTGATTTGATTACTTACCGCGGCCTTCCGTCAGGAAGAACAGGAAGGCGAGGGCCGGGAAGCAGAAGCCGATCCAGGCCGCCATATTCCAGCCGCCGGTCGCATAGGCCCAGCCGCCGAGCGCCGAGCCGATCGCGCCGCCGGTGAAGAAGGTTGCCATGAACAGGCCGTTCAGGCGGCCGCGATGTTCCGGGCTCAGGCCGTAGATCGCGCGCTGGCCGCAGACGAGATTGGTCGTCACGCCGAAATCCAGCAGGATCGCCGCAGCCGTCAGCAGGATGAGCGCTGTCAGCGAGCCATCGGTGGCGAAATGGCTGATGAGGAAAGAGGCCATGCCGAGGAGCATGGCGAGCGTCGAGGCGACCTTCGTCATGCCGCGGTCGGCAAGACGGCCGGCGATCGGCGAGGCAATGGCGCCGGCGGCACCGGCAAGTGCAAACAGCGCGATGCCGTTCTGCGAGATGCCGAAGGCGGGGCTTGCGAGCAGCAGCGGAGACGTGGTCCAGAACAGGCTGAAGGCGCCGAACATGCCGGCCTGATAGAGGGCGCGGCGCTGAAGCACGCGCGAATGCACCGCCAGATGGCCCATAGAGGCCAGCAATTCACCGTAACGCAGCCTGGTATGGGGAACACGGACCGGCAGGTTGGCGCGCAATACGATGCCGAGCGCGATCATGACGGCGGCGGTGATGTAATAGACCATATGCCATGACGAGGCTTCGGCAACGAGGCTCGCAAAGGGACGGGCGAGCATGATGCCGCAAAGCAGGCCGCTCATGACATTGCCGACGACCTGACCGCGCGTCGCATCAGGCGCCATGCTGGCGGCGAAGGGCACCAGAACCTGCGCTGCGACCGAGGCAAGGCCGATACAGAGCGACGCAGTGAGGAACATCGTGGGCGTCGAGGAGAAGGCCGCACCGATGAGGGCAAGCGCGGAGGCGCCGATCAGCGTCAGGATGAGACGGCGGTTTTCAAAGAGGTCGGCAAGTGGCACGAGAAGCAGCAGGCCGAGGCCATAGCCGATCTGCGTCAGCGTGACGATGAGGCCGGTGGCGGCAGGCGAGAAGCCGAGATCGGCGCTGATCGGACCGGCAAGCGGCTGGCCGTAATAGAGGTTGGCGGCCACGAAGCCGCAGGAGGCTGCAAAAAGGAAAGTTAGCCAGGGGGATAGAGCTCGGGGCATGGCCGTATCCGTCGTGGTGGCTGAAACGCTCATCAGAAACTCCAGTATTCAAAGCTTGGGAGGATTGAGTGCAAAATTCCGTCTGTCGCCACCCGATCCCTGATCGGATGACGGTAATTCGGGTCGTCAAGTCACGAGCCGCATCGCGGCCACTGCTGCAGCCATCATCTCTTCCTCGGCGCGTCCCGTCCTCCCGATGACGCGCAAGCCTTTTGTCAGGCAGAGAAAGATGAGGGCCGTAGCGTCGGCGTCCACGGTCGGGGGAATGGTGCCATCGCTCTGGCCGGTGCGGATCAGGTCGGCCATCAGCTTTTCATCGGCGGAAAAGGCGGCGGCCACATGCTCTGCGGCCTCCTCATCGAGAAGTGACAGATCGTTTGCGCCGCCGACGACGAGGCAGCCCTTGAGGCCGGCTTCGCCATGGGAAAGCTCGGCGTAATACGTGACCATCTGGAAGACTTTTTCGCGGCCGGTTTTTACGGATGCGATCTTTGCCTCCAGCCGGCCGCGGCCGAGCTGACGATAGCGCTTGAAGGCGGCAAGGAAGATGCCGCGCTTGTCCTTGAAGGCCTTGTAGACGCTGCCGGAGGCAAGGCCCATGGCTTCGGTCAGTTCGCTGATGGAGGCGGCATGGTAGCCGCGCTCAGAGAAGACGCGCAACGCAGCATCGAGTGCTGCGTCCATGTCGAACTCGCGCGGGCGGCCGCGGCTGCGGGTTTTTACATCAGGGGTCAGGGTGTCAACGGTCATGGCGCCTAATTAGGGAATGATCGTTTCCAAATCAAGTGAATTTTCTGCGACGCAGCAAGATCAGAGATCGAGCACCCAGGTCTGGCCGTTGGCTTCCGGGCCGAACATGCGATGTCTCTCCTCGGAGACAAGCCGGAAACCGGCCTTTTGATAAATGGCGCGGGCGGTGTGGAGGAAGTCGTTGGTCCAGAGCGAGATCTGCCGGTATCGCTTACGGCGCGAGAAGGCGATGCACTCATTGACAAGCCGTTTGCCGAGGCCGAGACCGCGGGCGGCCTTGTCGACATAGAGCAGGCGGAGCTTGGCGACGCCGTCGCCGCCATTGGTGATCAGCACGGAGCCGAGATTGATGCCGGCGCGCTCGGCGATCCAGCAATATTCCATCTCGGGGTCGAAGTTGGCGAGGAACTTGCCGGCGACATCGGCGACCAGCCCTTCGAAGCGCAGATCCCAGCCATATTCCTCGGCATAGAAGCGCCCCTGGCTCTGGACGATCCAGCCGATATCACCGGCGCGGTGCGGGCGGATGATGGCGGCGGCCGGTCTTGCCTGCGGGTCGAGGATCGCGCGGATCGTCCTCATGGCGGCAACGGCGGCCTGCGGCTCGCCGTCCGCCAGCGTGTCGAAGCGGGTGGCGATCTGTGCATTCGAGCGGCGGCCAAGTTCCTCGAACTGAGTGCGTCCCTTGCCGGTGACAGTGAGGATCTGGCTGCGCTGGTCGGCAGGATCGGGCGTCGCCTCGATGAAGTCTTCTTCGCGGAAGCGTTTGAGAATGCGGCTGAGATAGGCGGGGTCGAGCTGCAGGTCGCGAGCGAGAGCGCCGGCATTGACGCCATCATGGGCGCCGATCTCGAAGAGCACGCGCGCATCCGTCAGCGTGAAGGGGGTATCGAGATAGGCCTTGTTCAGCAGGCCGAGGAAGTTCGTGTAGAAGCGATTGAATTCGCGGGCGGATTCGATGAGGGAAAGTTCGGTCATGGCAGGGTCTCCTGATGGAAACCCTGCTGCTTTTATTTGACTGAGTCAACTAAATTGATGGCTCAGGCCGCGTCTTCTTCTTCGTTTGCGATTTCTCCCTCGAGCGCGAAATCGACGGCGGCGCGGGCATGGATTGCTGTCGTGTCGAATCCAGCAAGGGGAAGATGATCCGGGTTGAGGATCAGGCAGATTTCCGTGCAGCCGAGAATGATGCTGTCGGCGCCATTGGCGCGGGCGCGTTCGATCACCGCCATCAGCTTCTGGCGAGAGCTGTCGAGCACCTTGCCGGCGCAGAGCTCGTTGAAGATGATGTCGTGGACGGTGGTCCGGTCGGCGGCCTCGGGCACCATGATGTCGAGGCCGAGGCCCTTCATGCGGTCGGTATAGAAGCCGTGCTCCATCGTGTAGCGCGTGGCAAGCAGCAGCGGGCGCTTGCAGCCGGCTTCGTGGATCGTCTTGGCGGTCTCGTCGATGATATGGATCAGCGGCACGGAGATGTGCGAGGAAACCTCGGGTGCGATCAGATGCATGGTGTTGGTGCAGATCAGCACGCAATGGGCGCCGGAAATCTGCAGGCGCAGTGCGATATCGCCGAGGCGCGAGGCAGCCATATCCCAGGCACCGGCCTTCTGCAGGGCAACGATCTCCTCGAAATTCACCGAATGCAAAGTGAGTTCGGCAGAGGCCAGGCCGCCCAGGCGCTCGCGCACCATTTCGTTGATGAGACGGTAATAGACCGCAGAACTTTCAAAGCTCATGCCGCCGATCAGGCCGATATTTTTCATGGATTCTCGCTCCCTATGGTGTTTTCGAATGCGGGAATGATGCAGCATATCAGGCGCGATGTGTTTGCATTGTTTGTGCTTTTGCATCGATCTGTGCTAAGGTTTTGCGGCATTTTTCGGTTTCTTGCAAAATTTCAGCGTGGTCTCCATCATGATCGACGATCGCGACAGGCGGATTCTCGATATCCTGCAGGACGATGCAGGCATCTCCGTGACCGACCTTGCAGAGCGCGTGGCTTTATCGGTCTCGGCCTGTTCGCGGCGCATCCAGCGGCTGGAGGAGAGCGGCTACATCGCGCGGCGCATCGTTGTGCTCGATCGCGAGCGGATGGGCGTGCCGACCACGCTCTTTGCGCTCATCAAGACGGCGCATCATTCCGACGAATGGACGGAGGCCTTCCGCCGCGCGATCAGCGATATTCCTGAGATCGTCGAGGCGCACCGGCTGACCGGCAACTACGATTACATCCTGAAGATCGTGCTGCCGCGCGTCGAACATTACGATGTCATCTACAAGCGGATCGTGCGGCGGATCGAGCTTTTCGACGTTTCGGCATCGATCTCCATGGAGCTTTTGAAGAGCGGTACGGCGATCCCCGTTGGTTACGCCAATTGAGCGGGCGACCTAGAGCAAGGCCGCTTCCAACGCTGATCGGTTGCGGAGCATCCAGGATGCGCTCCTCGTACGCCACGCTACGGCCCATAGGGATTCTGGATCTTTTGTCTCCGGCGTGATGCGGGCCTCTTTCGCCTGCTCGGCAGCATCGTAAACAGCAAATGTAAGCAGTTTGTCGAAAAAACCATCTCGCTGCGCTTTCGAAAAGCCATAACCGTCGAGCAAATAGCGAACCTGCCGTGCTCTCGTCATAGCCGAGCCAAGGTTCATTCTTTCCGCTATATCGTCATCGAAAAGCTGGGCGTTCAACCAGCAGGCTTGCGCCAGTTCGATGTCTATTCCGACCGGTCCTGCAACCTCCCAATCGATGAGGGCGATTGGCGAGTTGGAGCGAGAGACAATGTTCCAAGAGCCGGTGTCGCAGTGACCAATGACACGCGGACTGGTTCCGAGTTCGCGGCCAAACCACCCGCGCCAGATCGCGTTGTCTGGAACCTTGAACGAAGACGTCGCCTCGTGGAGTTGCCGGAGCATATTTCCGAGACGCGTCATTGCTTCATCACTCCAAGGCCCCGGATGGACAAACTCTCCGTCGATAAACGAGAGGGTTTCGCGGCCCCGCTCGTCAAACCCCGTGCCGACGACACGGGGACATGCGGCGAATCCCACCTGAGCAAGATGTCTCAGCAGCGAAATAGTGGTTGGGGACCAAGGCCCGCTCTGGCGATAAACGACACTGCCTTGCCGAGACACTTCGGTGCGCCCGCCGCCAGTTAAAATGATTTCCTCGTCCATGCCCGGAATGTATGCGTAAAACGGTTTTGATGACAATGAGGACGGCACGGACGTAAAGGGCGCATCTGCAACGAACAAAGCCGATCGGGATGCAGGGCAGACATGCCGAAACAGCGGTTGAATACTTCCGGCGAAAGGCGACATTTGCTGCAGCAGAATGACAAAAAGGGGTAGTTCATGAGCGAACATCACGTCGTCGTTGTCGGCGGCGGTTTTGGCGGGCTGCAGCTCGTCAATGGATTGAAGGGCGCGGGCGTGAAGGTCACGCTCATAGACCGGCGCAATCACCATCTCTTCCAGCCTCTGCTTTATCAGGTGGCAACAACCATCCTTTCCACTTCAGAGATCGCCTGGCCGATCCGCCATCTCTATGCCGACCGGCCCGAGGTGACCACGCTGCTCGGCGAGGTCAACGGCGTCGATGCCAAGGCAAAGACCGTTTCCCTACGCAGCGGCATGGTGCTGAACTACGATACGCTGGTGCTGGCGACTGGTGCTACCCACGCTTATTTCGGCCACGACGAATGGGAGCCAGTCGCTCCGGGCCTGAAGACGCTGGAGGATGCGACGACGATCCGCCGCCGCGTGCTGCTCGCCTTCGAGCGGGCGGAAGTGGAAAGCGATCCGACGGTGCGAGACGCGTTTTTGACCTTCTCCATCGTCGGGGCCGGCCCGACGGGCTGCGAGCTTGCCGGCATCATCGCCGAATTGGCGCATTTCACGCTGCCTAAGGAATTCCGCAACATCGATACGCGCAAGACCCGCGTCGTGCTGATCGAAGCTGGGCCGCGTGTGCTGCCGGCCTTTGCCGAGGAACTTTCGGCCTATGCGCAGAAAGCACTGGTGAAGCTCGGCGTCGAGGTGCTGACGGGAACGCCGGTGACGCAGTGCACGGCTGATGGCGTGACCGTCGGCGAAAACTTCATTCCGAGCCGCACGATCGTCTGGGCCGCTGGTGTGCAGGCTTCGCATGCGGCGCGGTGGCTGGGCGTGCCGGCCGACCGGGCGGGGCGCACCATCGTCGAGAAGGACCTGACGGCGCCGGGCCTGCCCGATGTCTTCGTGATCGGCGATACGGCCTCTGTGATGCGTGAGGATGGCAAGCCGGTGCCGGGCATTGCGCCGGCGGCCAAGCAGCAGGGCGGCTATGTGGCGAAGGTCATCCGCGCCCGCATATCCGGCAAGCCCGCGCCAGGGCCGTTCAAATACTGGCATCAGGGAAGCCTTGCGACGATCGGCAAGAGTGCGGCGATCATCGATTTTGGCCGCTTCAAGCTCAAGGGCTGGCTCGCCTGGTGGATCTGGGGCCTTGCCCATATCTACTTCCTGATCGGCACGCGCTCGCGTTTCACCGTCGCCTGGAACTGGTTCTGGATCTATATGAGCGGCCAGCACAGCGCCCGGCTGATCACCCAGCGCGAGACCATGCGCGACGACGGGTAGGGGCGAAACAGACTACAAGGGAAAAGGGCGGCTCCGGAAGCCGCCCTTTCTGTTTCATCAGGCTGCCAGCGAGGCAATGTCGATGACGAAGCGGTAGCGGACGTCGCTCTTCAGCACGCGCTCATAGGCTTCGTTGACCTGCTGGATGTTGATCTTCTCAATCTCGGAAACGATATTGTGCTCGCCGCAGAAGTCGAGCATTTCCTGGGTTTCCTTGATGGAGCCGATCATTGAGCCGGAAATGCTCTTGCGGCCGGGGACCAGCGAGAAGGCGTGAACCGGGATCGGGTTTTCGGGAACGCCGACCACCACGAAGGCGCCATCCACCTTCACGAGGCCGAGATAGGCGTTCCAGTCGATCTCGGCGCTGACGGTGCAGATGACGAGGTCGAAGGCGCCGGCGAGCTTCTTGAAGGTCTCCGGGTCATTGGTGGCGTAATATTCCTTGGCGCCGAGCTTGAGGCCGTCTTCCTTCTTGGAGAGGCTCTGGGAGAGCACGGTGATATCGGCACCCATGGCAGCACCGAGCTTGACGCCCATATGGCCGAGGCCGCCCATACCGACGATTGCGACCTTCTTGCCGGGGCCGGCCTTCCAGTGGCGCAGCGGCGAATAGAGCGTGATGCCGGCGCAGAGAAGCGGAGCGGAGGCATCGAGAGGAAGGTTGTCCGGGATGGACATGACGTAGCCTTCCTTGACAACGATCGAGTCGGAATAACCGCCCTGTGTGCGTGTCTTGCCGTCGGCTTCGAAATCATTGTAGGTGCCGCTGAGACCCGGCATGTATTGTTCACGGTCGAGGTCGCGTTCGGCGCAGCCGATGCAGGAATCGACGAAGCAGCCGACGCCGACGCGGTCGCCGACCTTGAACTTGGTCACGGCGGAACCGACGGCCGTCACGATGCCGGCGATCTCATGACCCGGCACGATCGGGTAGATGGCGTTCTTCCACTCGTTGCGGACGGTGTGAATGTCCGAATGGCAGATGCCGGCGAACTTGATGTCGATGACGACGTCATCCGGGTTCGGGTTGCGGCGCTCGAAGGTGAAAGGGGTGAGCGGCTTGGAAGCGTCGGTGGCGGCGTAGCCTCTTGCAATAGGCATGGGAGCCTTCCTTTTCGATTTCAGAGGGGTGGGGTGAGAGGATGCCCGGACTATTGCCCGGAACCGCGCAGCAGCGTTAGAGCGATACTCTCAGCTTTTTGCACGATCCTGCAAAAGTGAGCCGGCCACCTGTTTGCGAAATGGAAAAGGAGCTTTAGATAAGACCGGTATCGCTGGCGTGAGACAGAAAGAGTTGCCCATGACCTTGCCCTTCAATCCCTATCGGGAAATCGTCGATATCGCGATGCGCTTTGCGCCCGGCGATGGCGAGTTCCGCACATCGATCGGCAATCTTCACATCAGCCGCCGCTCCAATCCCAGCGATCCGCTGCATAGCAGCTACAAGCCATGTTTTGCCTTCGTGCTGCAGGGCGCCAAGAGCCTTCGCCTCGGCAATGAGTTCATCAGCTATGGAACCGGGGATTATCTGCTGACCTCGCTCGATCTGCCGGTCGCCTGGCGCATCGCCGAGGCCAGCCCCGAGGTGCCGCATCTTTGTCTCGGCCTCGCGATCGACTCCGAAAAGCTGCTGGAGCTCTTGAGCCGCATCGATATTCCGCGTCCGGCCGCCCATACCGACGGGCAGCGCGGCATGGCCGTCAACGTCGCACCGCCGGAACTTCTTGACGCTGCCGTCCGCCTGCTGCGCTTGCTTGATCGTCCAGACGACATTCCGGCCATGGCGCCGCTGATCGAGCAGGAAATCCTCTACCGGATACTGACCGGCCCCGATGGCGAGCGGCTGATCAACATCGCTACGGCCGACAGCCATAGCAACAGGATCGCCCGTGCCGTCGCCTGGCTGAAGGAGAATTTCGCCCGGCCGCTGCGCATCGAGGAACTGGCAGATCATGTCAGCATGAGCGCGTCTTCGTTCCACCATCACTTCAAGTCGGTGACGGCGATGACGCCGATGCAATATCAGAAGCAGCTTCGCCTGCACGAGGCGCGCCGGCTGATGCTGGTGGAGCGGCTGGATGCGGGTACTGCCGGCCATCAGGTCGGTTATCAGAGCCCGTCGCAGTTCAGCCGCGAGTATAGCCGTCTCTATGGCGCGTCACCGGCGCGCGATGTCGATGGCGCGCGCGATGCGATTGCCGCGGAATAAGGTTCAGCCTGGGAATTTCAGCGCCTTGTCATTCTGGCACTTGGCGAGCTTTAGCTGGCGGAAAGAGAGGATGCGCGTGATATGTTCCTCGCCATCGGTCTCGACGCTCATGCAGGCGCAGGCATAACCGTAATTGCCGTTGCTCTTCACATAATCATGCTCTGAAATATCGGGAATGAGATCCATGCCTTCGGGCTCGTCATCGCGTCCCTGCGTCATGATCGTCCAGGTGTTTTCGGCATCGTCCAGCCACCAGTTGCCCGGCGTCGGGTTCTGGAGCCAGCCGCAGCGGGTCTCGGCGGCGAGGGCAGAGGACGTCATCGCGAGAAGTGCTGCCGCGGCACAGGCGAGTGAAATTGTCTTCATGGCGTTGCCGCTCCGGTCGCTTGTTTATGAGGTCAGTTGTTGATGGCGGTGATCGCCCAGTGGCTGTTCTCGCAGGCATCATCTTCGCAGATCGCCGCCATCCAGACGGCGCCATCCGCCAGCATCACGCCATCGCTGTTGACGAACAGGTCGGCATATTGCTGGTGGCCGACCGCACGGCGCGTTTCCGGCGTGACGAGATCGTCGAAATTGTCGATAAAATCCCGCTCGTTCAGCACATCGTAGGTTTCGCCGTTGGCCTGCACCGTCAAGGGATAGTCGGCGAGGGAAGCGATCGTTTCGGCATCGTCGCCGCGCATGGCTTCGACGAGGTTGCGCAGCGGTGCATCCAGGCCGGCGGCGTCTCCGAGCAGCTTTTCGATGCGCTGGTAGACATCGCTTGCCGGATCGGCAAGCGCAGGAGATTGCGCGGCGAGCAGCAACAATAGGGCAAGGGTGGACGGAAGGCGCATCGACGTCTCCAGCGGCAGGTTCCGCGGGAAGGTAGTTGATTCCCCTGTCGTCGTTCTGTCCAATTCTGGTGGTTCGTTTTTTCCTGAAGGCGTAAAATTTCGCTATCTCCATCTTGACGGTGGCAAGGCTTTGCCGCATAAACGCCGCGAACCGTACCGTACGGTACGTAATTGGGGAGTTGAAACCGTGTCAGTCGATGTCGCAGAGCCGAGCGAGTTTTCGCCACGCCAGAACGCTGTTCTGGAGCAGGCGCTGCAGCTTCTCGTCGACGGAGGCGAGAAGGCGCTGACGACATCGGGTGTGGCGCGCGCCGCCAATTGCTCCAAGGAAAGCCTCTACAAGTGGTTTGGCGACCGTGACGGTCTGCTCTCGGCAATGATCGCCTATCAGGCGAGCAAAGTGCGCACCTTCGAGCGCAGCGGCGAGCGGCTGACCTATACGAGCCTACACGACCATCTCGTGATCTTTGCCCGCGACCTGCTGGAAGTTCTGGCCGGCGACGTATCGCTGGCGCTGAACCGGCTGGCGATCGGCCAGTCCCATCGCGACGGCTCGAAACTCGGCAAGCTGCTGCTGGAACGCGGCCGCCGGCAGATCGACCGCCGCGCCATGGCGCTGATCGATGCCGGCAAAAGGGCAGGGCTTCTGCGCTTCCATGATGCGGATGAAGCCTATCATACGCTTTATGGCCTCATCGTTTCCGATCTGCATGTGCGCATGCTGCTCGGCGAGCCGGGCCTCAAGGATACCGCGCGTCAGGCGGAGAAGGCGGTCACCGCCTTCCTGCGCCTCTACGGGACGGAGAAAGTTCTGGCGGAGATGCCGATCCTCGGCTGAACCGCTTTTTGACAGTTAACAAGACAAGCAAAAGGGAAGGAATTTCAATGCGCGTCTATTACGATCGTGATGCCGATCTCAACCTCATCAAGTCGAAGAAGGTCGCCGTCATCGGCTATGGTTCGCAGGGTCGCGCACATGCGCTGAACCTCAAGGATTCCGGCGCCCAGAACGTCGTCATCGCGCTCAAGGCCGGTTCGCCGACCGTCAAGAAGGCCGAAGCCGACGGCTTCAAGGTCATGACGGTTGCCGAAGCTGCCGCCTGGGCCGACCTGATGATGATGGCAACCCCGGACGAACTGCAGGCCGACATCTACAAGGCCGACATCGCCGGCAATATCCGCGACGGCGCTGCTATCGCCTTCGCACATGGCCTCAACGTTCACTTCGGCCTCATCGAGCCGAAGGCGACCGTCGACGTTGTCATGATCGCCCCGAAGGGCCCGGGCCACACGGTTCGCGGCGAATACCAGAAGGGCGGCGGCGTTCCCTGCCTCGTTGCCGTTCACCAGAACGCTTCCGGCAATGCGCTTGAACTCGCTCTCTCCTACGCCTGTGGCGTCGGCGGCGGCCGTTCGGGCATCATCGAAACCAACTTCCGCGAAGAGTGCGAAACCGACCTCTTCGGCGAACAGGTCGTTCTCTGCGGCGGTCTCGTCGAGCTCATCCGCGCTGGCTTCGAAACGCTCACCGAAGCCGGTTACGCTCCGGAAATGGCCTATTTCGAGTGCCTGCACGAAGTGAAGTTGATCGTCGACCTGATCTATGAAGGCGGCATCGCCAACATGAACTACTCGATCTCCAACACGGCCGAGTGGGGCGAATATGTCTCCGGTCCGCGCATCATCACCGCCGAGACGAAGGCCGAGATGAAGCGTGTTCTCAAGGACATCCAGACCGGCAAGTTCACCTCTGACTGGATGCAGGAATACCGCGCTGGCGGCGCCCGCTTCAAGGGCATCCGCCGCCTGAACGACAGCCACCAGATCGAGGAAGTCGGCACGAAGCTGCGCGCCATGATGCCCTGGATCGGCAAGAACAAGCTGGTCGACAAGTCTGTCAACTAAGCGGTTTTGAGATTGTGATTATGAAAGGCCGGGGCGAAAGCTCCGGCCTTTTCATTTAAGGGTGGTAAGATACAGCCAACGGGTCGGCTTATTGTCATAACCGCCGCCATCCGCTTCATTGATCGCGACGTCTCTCCAGCCGTCAGCCACGAGCAATTCCTGCAGCCATTCCCTTGAAGGGTAGTTGTAATGGCGCCCGAAATCATCATGGCCTTCGCCGGTGCCGGCCTTGAAGCTCGCGTGGAAAACGCCGTCTTCCTTCAGGGCGTTGCGGATGAGGGAAAGGACGCCGGGAAGGTTGGCGCGGGGCACATGCAGGAGGCTCGCCTCGGCCCAGACGCCGTCGAATTCTTCCCGCGCCGCAAGCTCCTCGAAACGCATGACCTTCACCGGCCTGCCGATCAGTTTCTCGGCCTGCCGGGCAAGCTCCGCCGAGCCATCGGTCGGTGTCACGTCGAAGCCTTTGGAGAGCATGTAGGCGCAATCCTGCCCGCCACCGCAACCGAGTTCGAGAATGCGCGCCTTTTCGGGGAGAGCGGCGAGGAAGGCGTCCAGTCTTGCCGCTGGTGGTTTCCGGTCGCGGGTGGCGTAGGTTTCGGCGTTGTCGTCGTAGAAGGAGGTTGTCATGGGTTCTTCTCTATATAAACGACTCGGTCGAGGCCCTTGAAATGGGCGTCGAGCGTCAGAACGTCGGCGTCGTGCAGTTCGGCGGTGGCGTAGATGATGGCGTCGGCTAGGGCGAGCTTGCGTTTCGCAGAGACTTCGGCGGCGCGGCGGGCCAACGTCGTGTCGAGGGGGGCCACGATGCAGGTGGCAGTATAAGCGAAGAAGGAATCGACGGCTTCTTCGCCGCGTTCGCGCTCCAGCCATTTGGCGAGTTCAAGCTGGACGATAGTCGGGACGATGCATTCGGTTCGCCCAGGCATCCCGCCTTGTAGGCGATCAGCGGCAGGGCCCTGCGTCAGCCATTCGATCCAGGCCGAGCTGTCGACGACGCGCATCAGAACCGGTCTTTCCTGTCGCGATAATCGCTCGGGTCGGCGCCTTTGGCCATGCCCCTGAGATCTGCGAGATCGGGGACGGGGATGAGAAGGACACCTTTGCCTTTTGGGATGAAGACGAATTCCTGGCCCGCGGACCAGTTCTGCTGATCGCGTACCTCCTTGGGAATGGAGATCTGAAATTTGGAAGAGAGGGTTGCGGTTGCCATTCTTACCTTTCCTCTATCGATTGGTAGATAGTAAGAATTCGACTGACGTTGGTCAACGGCGAACCGTTTTCGGCGTCGATGCAATCTCCGTCATCATACGGCTGCCCCGGCCATAAAAAACCGGGCGGTGCGCCCGGTTTCTAAGTTGTCACTGTAGTTCTACCCGTCGAGAACGCTGCTGCGTTTCGGGTGTCTAGCTTTAGGCAGAGATGAGACGCGTCCAGCCGCGCTCATCGTTCGTTACGCCCTTCTGCAGGCTGACGAGCTGCTGGCGCAGTTCCGTGGTCAGCTTGCCGGTCTGGCCGTCGCCGACCTTGAACTCGCCGCCGGCGTGGCGGACGAGGCCGATGCCGGCCAGCACCGCGGCCGTGCCGCAGGCGAAGGCTTCGACAAGCTTGCCGCTCGCTGCATCCGCCTGCCATTCCTCGAAGGAGTAGGGGCGTTCTTCGACGCGCAAGCCCTTTTCCTTGGCGAGTACGATGACCGAGGCGCGGGTGATGCCCGGCAGGATGGTTCCGCCGAGCGGCGGGGTGACGACCGATCCGTCATTCATCACGAAAAAGACGTTCATGCCGCCGAGTTCTTCGACCCAGCGATGTTCGGCTGCATCGAGGAAGACGACCTGGTCGCAATCCTTCTTCGCCGCTTCAGCCTGCGCCACGAGGCTGGCCGCATAGTTGCCGCCGCATTTTGCGGCGCCAGTGCCGCCGGCGGCTGCGCGGGTGTACGCGGTCTCGACCCAGAGGGAGACCGCTTTCGCGCCGCCTTTGAAATAGGCGCCGACCGGGGAGGCGATGATGCAGAAGATATATTCCTGGGCCGGGCGAACGCCGAGGAACGCCTCGTTGGCGAACATGAAGGGGCGAAGGTAGAGGCTGGCGTCTCCGGAGGGGATCCAGTTCTTGTCGACACGAACCAGTTCTTCGACCGCCTTCAGGAAGAGTTCTTCCGGCACGGCGGGCATCGCCATGCGGGCTGCCGACTTCGCGAAGCGGCGGGCGTTTTCTTCCGGCCGGAAGAGCAGGATGCGGCCATCGTCTGCCTTGTAGGCCTTCATGCCTTCGAAGATTTCCTGAGCGTAATGGAGGACGGCGCTCGCGGGGTCGAGTTCCAGCGGGCGGCGCGGGGTCACCTTTGCATCGTGCCAGCCCTTGTCGGCAGTCCATCGCGCCAGGACCATATGATCCGTGAAGACCTTGCCGAAGCCAGGCGTTTCCAGTGCCCGGATGCGGTCGGCGTCTGAGACGGGAGACTTGTGGAATTCGATTTTGATTTCAGGAGAGGTCGACGTCGCAGTCATTGCTGGCACCTTGATAGTCCATTGAATAATGGCCGGCACACTACTGCCGCCGGGCCGGTTTTGGAAAGGTCTGAATCGGCCGGTTTCTGCTTTTGATCAAAGGAATAATCGCGTGACGTGGCGAACGTTCACCCAACGACGCAGGCCATTCGGTTCGGTTGCGTGAAATCTCGAACGGCAGCCCAATCGGCACCAAGGCTCTGGAATACAGGACTTCCAAACTTGTCACAGTGACAAGAAAATAGGTCAGTATTATTGACATAAATTCCACTGCATGGTGAGCTGCTGATATTATAAAAAATACGAGGAAACCCCATGCTGAACTGGGACAATATGTTTGCGACGCGCTCTACAAGGATGCGCGCTTCGGAAATCCGCGAGCTTCTGAAACTTCTCGACCGGCCGGATATCATCTCCTTCGCCGGCGGCATTCCTGACCCGGCGCTGTTTCCGGACAAGGAGTTCAAGCAGGCCTATGCTGACATTTTCGACAGCTCGGCCGTCAATTCAGCGCTGCAATATTCCGTTTCCGAAGGCTACAAGCCGCTGCGCGAGTGGCTCATCAAGCAGATGGCGGGACTGGGTATTCCCTGCGCGCTCGACAATGTCTTCATCGTCTCCGGTTCGCAGCAGGGCCTCGATTATCTCGGCAAGCTGTTCCTGTCGCCCAACGACACGGCGCTCGTCACCTGGCCGACCTATCTCGGTGCGCTGCAGGCCTTCAATGCCTATGAGCCTTCCTATGACCAGCTGACGCCTGGCGGCAACCGCACGCCGGATTCTTACCGCGAGGCTGCAGCGCAGAAGGGCGGCAAGGTGAAATTCGCCTATCTCTCGGCCGATTTCTCCAATCCGACCGGCGAGACTGTCGACCGCGATGGCCGCGAGAAGGTTCTGAAACTTGCCGAAGAACTCGACATTGCCGTCATCGAGGACGCCGCTTACCAGTCGCTACGTTATGACGGCGATCCGATCCCGCCGATCCTCGCGCTGGAGATTGCCGAGAAGGGCCATATCAACGATACGCGCACGATCTATTGCGGCAGCTTCTCCAAGACGCTGGCACCGGGCCTGCGCGTCGGCTTCATCGTCGCCAATGCGCCCGTCATCCGCAAGCTGGTGCTGATGAAGCAGGCGGCCGACCTGCATTCTTCGACGATCAACCAGATGGTGATTTCGGAGGTTGCCGAGCGTGGTTTCGACGCGCAGGTTGCCAAGGTCAGGGCTGTCTACAGCCAACGCCGCAACACTATGCTGGCCGCACTCGAAAAGTACATGCCTGCGGGCACGAGCTGGACGAAGCCGGAAGGCGGCATGTTCATCTGGGTCACGCTGCCAGAGGGTATGGATGGCGCCAAGCTGCTTGCCAAGTCGCTCGAAAGCGCCAAGGTCGCCTTCGTACCGGGCAAGGCCTTCTTTGCCGATGGTTCGGGCGCCAATACGTTCCGCGTCAGCTTCTCCTGCGCCAACGACAGTATGATAGAGGAAGGCATCAGCCGTCTCGGCAGGCTGATCGCCAGCGAAATCGGCTGATGCGACTTCAGGCCTATAAAAACTAGGGATTGGGCGGCGATCAGAAGATCGTCGTCCAGCCTTCGTTTGCGGTTTCGCTCTTGCCGTAGCCGACACGGTCGGCGACCGCGCCATCGGCATTGATGAGGATGATATCGCCGCCCTTGTTGGCGAGCTGCGGGCCGCCATTCTCAGGGTCGAGCGTGATGGTGCGGAATTCGCCCGAGGCGAGCGAGCCCGTCAATTTCTGCCGCCGGCCTTCGCCATCTTCCAGCGACCAGCCTTCGATCGACATCGCCACATCAGAGCGATTGATGAGTGTCACCGTTTCATCCTCGGTGCCGTCAGGGCGGTTCACCGGATTGATCATGGCGGCGACGATGCGCAGTGACGAGGCAACGATCGGCTGCGGGCGACGGGTGCCTTCGCCGCGGCCCTGACCGCCCCTGTTGTCGCCGACAGGATGGCCGGTATTGGCATCCGTATTCCAGTTCTGCGACTGGAAGCCGAGGAAGATCGCCGCCCAGTGATCCTCATCCGAAAAATGGATCAGCAGCGCGCCGTCCTGATTGGGCGCATTGGTGGCGCGGAAGCTGCCGCTGTCGCCCTGGTTCATATGGATGTCGTGGATGCCGTTGCCGGGCTCGAAGCCGAAATATTCATCCGGCTTGTTGTTTTCCGGTCCCCAGGCTTCGCCGAAGGCGTAGAAGTGGATGGACTTGTCGGCAATGCCTTCCTGCACGATGGGTTCAATGAAATCACGCAGGTCGTTCTTCGGGCCGTCGAGCTGGAAGGGCGCGACGTTCATATCCTCGCGCTCGATCATGCCGCCGCGCGCATAGTCGATTGCCAGATCCTGCCGGTCGCCTCTGATGTCGGTGAGGCCCATCGGCAGGGCGGCGAGTTCGGCCGTCAGTGTCTCATGCTGGAAATCCATGACATTGGCGTAGAGCAAGTCATGCGGCGATTCCTTCGAGCGCACGTTCATGGCAATGCGGTAGCTGATGCCACCGGCCTCGATGCGGATTTCGATATGCGGGTCGTTGTCGTCGTCAAGGGCGAGCGCCGAAGCCGTACCCTTCAGCACCTTGTAATTCCGGAGCATGATGAACCTCGTGGTGGGGGCAGGGGTTCACGATAGCATAGCGGAAATGCATCTTTTGTGACGCTGATTTTCCGCCATGCAACGCTTTGGAGAGTTTACTTCTTCAGATGCGGGGCGAAGAGTTCCATGTCGGCTTCGCTCAGCCGCTCATTGGCGGTGTTGAGCTGGTGCCAATAGGGGTAGATGACCGGGGGCACGCTGACATCGTCGAGGCGCTTGCGCTCTTCATCCGAAAGCTTCAGCTCGGCGGCGGCGAGGTTGTCCTTGAACTGGGCTTCGGTGCGCCCGCCGATGATCACTGACGTGACTGCCTTGCGGCCGATCAGCCAGGCAAGAGCCACCTGCGCTGCGGACACGCCACGTTCCTGACCGATCGCCACCAGCGTCTCGACGATGTTCCAGAGGCGGTTTTCGTCGCGGATCGGCGGTTCGGTCCAGCCGGCAAACTGACGGGTGCCTTCGGGGGCGGCGGCATTGCGGCGATGTTTGCCCGAGAGCAGGCCGCCGGCGAGCGGGCTCCAGACGAGCACGCCGAGACCTTGGTCGATCGAGATGGGCAGCAGTTCGTATTCGGCGTCGCGGGCTTCCAGCGTGTAGTGGATCTGCTGGCTGACGAAGCGCTGATACTTGTGTTCATTGGCGACACCGAGCGCCTTCATGATGTGCCAGCCGGAATAGTTCGAGCAGCCGACATAGCGCACCTTGCCCTGCTTGATCAGGGTGTCGAGCGCTTCCATCGTCTCTTCGAGCGGCGTTTCACCGTCCCATTCATGGACCTGGTAGAGGTCGATGACGTCGGTCTTCATGCGCTTGAGGCTTGCCTCGCACTCGCGGATGAGGTGGTAGCGCGAAAGGCCGCGATCGTTCGGGCCATCGCCCATGCCGAAGCGGGCCTTGGTGGCGAGCAGCACGCCGTTTGGACGCTTGCCGCCGAGCACTTCGCCGATGATGCGCTCGGATTCGCCCGCGGAATAGACATTGGCAGTATCGATCAGGTTGACGCCGGCATCAAGGCAGATATCGACCATGCGGCGGGCCTCCTGCACGCCGAGATCGCCGACGGTCTTGGCCCAGCCGACGCCGCCGAAGGTCATAGTGCCCATGGTCACGGTGGAAACTTTAAGGCCGGAACGGCCGAGCAAACGATATTCCATTGAAATTCCTCCTCATGAAAATGGCCTGATTGACGTACCGCAGCAAAGCTCGTCGTCAAACGGCCAAAGCATGTCGCGCAAAAGTGTGCAGCGGTTTTGCGATAACGACATGCGAAAACAAATGACTAAAGCGTGGCAAGCGAATCTGAAAGATCGCGACACGCTTTAGGTGTTCACGCCTGCGTGAGCTTACGCCTGCGGCTATTCCCGCGCGAGGATAATCAGCCGGTCCGTTTCCGCAAAGGCATAGAGGTCTGACTTTCGCGGATTGACGATGACGCCGCCGAGATTGCGGCGATCGTGTTCGCCGTCGACCTGCCGGCGGTAGCCGATGGCGACCTCGCCGCGGCGCAGTGCAGCAAGGCAGACGGTGTAGAAGGTTGCCGGCCTGTTTATGGCGACATAGTCGGTGACGGGGCGCATGTAGATCTCGGAGCCGTCTTCGTCCAGAAGCTCACTGAAGATCGCCGCCATTTGGGCGTTTTCAGAGGCTTGGGCGAGCATCAGGCTCACCAGCTTGTTGCTGACGACGAAATCGTCGGCGCGGGTGACGGCGGCGAGCTCGCGGTTCCGGACATCGATCATCTCGCTGACGATGCCGATATGGCGACCGGCCTTTTCGGCGATCTTGCGCAGCTGCAGCAGGGTAACGAGGGTGCGCGTGTCGGCGGGCTGCGCCGCCATATGGTCGGAATAGCCGAGCACCAGCACATGGTCGAAGGCGGGGATGTCGAGCGCGTCAAGTTCCGTGCGGCTGCTTGTATCCGTCACCTTGCAGGAAACGCGCATGTTGCCTGTGGCAAGGGCAAGGTCGCGAACCTCTTCTTCCAACTCCGGCGTATCGGCGGCGACCGTCAGCGTGGAGCCAGCCGCGACATAACGCGAAAGCTCATGGGCGATCATCGGCCCGCGGCGATTCCAGCCGAGCATCAGGGTATTTTCGGGTTTCGCCTGCCGGGCCACGGGAGCGACGATGATATCGCGGTCGACGCGCATTTCGGCCGTGCCGCTTTTGATCGCCGCATCGTCCTCTGCAATGATGATGGCGCGTTCGCCCGGTAGGAATATACGATTTGCCGGCGGGTTCAGCTGCACCTTGCCTTCCAGATCGCAGAAGCCGATCAGCGTCGATGTCTCGTACACCATGACGGCAGCGCCGAAGCTCTTGCCGGCGAGTTCGGGCTGGTCGATCGTGTAGATCTCGCAGCCGTCGAAATCGAGAAGCTCGGAATAGACGCCGCTCAGGCCCGCCTGCCGGCTGGAATGGGCGACGATGCGGGAGATCAGGTCGTCGGCAAGCACCAGCTGCAATTCCTTGCCGCCGACGATTTCAGCCACTTCGGCATTCTTGGCATCGCGGATTTCGGCGGCGATCTGGTAGGGCGCTGCGCGACGCGACGGGTCATTGACGAGGGCAAGCACCGTCTTGATGACTTCGGAATCGGCGTGATCGCCTTCGGGCGAGAGCACGATGATGGAACGCGAGGTCTGCGGATTGACGATGTTGATATCGTAGAGATCGGTGGGATCACCGCTGCGGCAGATGATCCGGGTATTCTTGAGATCGCTGATCTTGGCGGCAAGCTCGTCTTCCATCTCCACCTTGTCCTTGGCGGCCATGATGACGATGCGCGGCCGGCGGCGGCTGGCATTGGCGATGACGAGTTCGGAGATCACGTCGAAGATCGAGGGCGACCAGTTGAAGATGATCGTGTGGTCGTGTTCCAGCACATGCGAGCGGCCCTTGCGCAGATCGTCGAGCTTTTCCTCGAGACCCGAACTCAGGACGCCGATCAAGGCAGAGAAGACGAAGATGCCGGATATGGTGACGACCAGCGAGACGCCGCGGAAGGGCCAGCCGATATCGCCCCCCATCGTGCCGGCGTCCATGGTGCGCATGAGGGATTCCCAGGCGCCTTCGACGAAGCTCATATGCTCGCTGCCATCGGGCGCAATGCCGGTCACTGCCAGCACCAGGCCGGCGATGACGATCACCACAAGCGATATCACCGCAAGCCAGCCGATCAGCGCGATCGGGCCGGCGGCCATGCTCTTGTCGAACTGGTAGCGCAGGCGCGCACGCCAGGGCGTCGATTTCATCTTTGCGGATCCCCTCGAATCGGCCGGCGAAAGGCCGGTATCCAAGGCGATTCCAGAAATTTCCGATGCGATCAACTGGCTTTGGCCAAAGGGCCGGCATGCCACCAAGGAAGGTTCTGGATAGCGATGCCAGCCCTGCGGCGGCCTGTCACACCGCTGTCAAGCACCCCGAATAATGAGGGGCATCGCAATCCGAGGATTCCTTCCATGAAAACTCTAGTTTCCGCCGCAGCACTGCTCGCCGCGAGCCTTCTCGCTATCCCAGCTTCCGCCGCCAACCTCGTGCTCTACACCAGCCAGCCAAACGAAGATGCGCAGGCGACCGTCGACGGCTTCATGGCCGCCAATCCCGATATCAAGGTCGACTGGGTGCGCGATGGCACGCCGAAGATCATGGCGAAGCTGCAGGCTGAGATCCAGGCCGGCAACCCGGTTGCCGACGTTCTGCTGATCGCCGATGTCGTGACGCTCGAGCGCCTGAAGGAAGATGGCAAGCTGCTCGCCTACAAGTCGCCGGAAGCTGCCAATTACGACGCCACGCTCTTTGATGCCGACGGCTACTATTATTCCACGAAGCTGATCACGACCGGCATCATGTACAACACGTCGGCCGCCATGAAGCCGACAAGCTGGAAGGATCTCGCCAAGCCGGAAGCCAAGGGCCTCGTCACAATGCCGAGCCCGCTCGCTTCGGGTGCCGCTCTCATCCACGCCCAGACGCTTGCTGCCGTTCCCGGTCTCGGCTGGGATTTCTACAAGTCGCTCGCCGATAATGCTGCGGTCGCCTCCGGCGGCAACGGCGTCGTGCTGAAGTCCGTCGCTTCGGGCGAAAAGGCTTATGGCGTGGTCGTCGATTACCTGCCGATCCGCGAAAAGGCCAAGGGCGCTCCGGTCGAGTTCGTCTTCCCGAGCGAAGGCGTTTCGGCAGTCACCGAGCCGGTCGGCATTCTCGCCAGTGCCAAGAATGCCGATGCTGCCAAGAAGTTCGTCGACTACGTCCTCTCCGAAAAGGGCCAGGAAGGCTTCCTGAAGCTCGGCTATATCCCTGCTCGTAACGGCATGAAGCTGCCTGCCGGCTTCCCGGCCCGCGACAAGATCAAGGTTCTGCCGGTCAATGCTGCCGAGGCTCTCAAGAATACCGACAAGGATCTGAAGACCTTTACGGATCTCTTCGGTTCGAAATAATAGACCCATGCAGGGCTATGTCCGTCCAGGAAGCAGCCAGCCCGTCTGGCTGTTTCCTTTTATTGTTTCGGTGGTTCTCTTCCTCAGCGTGCTGCCCTTAGCGCGGCTCGCGGTCGTCGGCATTTCCGCTTTCGCCAATGGCGGCGTCATGGTGGTTCTCTCCGATCCAATGGTTTGGTCGGCGGTCTATTACACCATCGTCACGGCGATCCTCGGCACTGTTATCTCGCTCGTCATCGGCTGCGCTTTCGCCTATCTGCTGACGCTGACGGATATTCCGGCCAAGGGGCCACTCAGCTTCTTCTTTGTGCTGCCGATGATGATCCCGCCACAGGTGACGGCACTCGCCTGGGTGCAGATGTCCGGGCCGTCGAGCCCGCTTCTGAAGGCACTGCATATCGCTCCGCCGATGGGATCGCCGCAGCCGCTCTATTCGGTGGGCGGCATTGCGCTGCTCTATGGGGTGCAGCATGCGCCGCTCGTCTATCTGGCGCTCAGGGCAGGGCTGATGACCCTGCCGCGCGACGGGGTGGAGGCGGCAAGGCTTTCCGGTGCTTCGAGTCTGCGCGTCTTTCGCGACATCATCCTGCCGCTGTCGTTGCCGGGCGTCATTGCGGGGGCGGCGATTTCCTTCGTCTCCTGCACCGGCAATTTCGGCATTCCGGCGATCCTCGGCATTCCGGCCTCGATCTTCACGCTGCCGACGCTGATTTTTTCGAAATTCACCGCCTTTACCGGCCGCACCTTCGGCGATGTGGCGCTTCTCTCTGCCATCATCGCGCTGATCTCTGTCGCGGGTCTCGCGATCCAGGATCGGGCGCTGCGCGGGCGCGATTATCGCGTCATCGGTCTTTCGGGCGCGACGGCGGCTTTCGAGCTCGGCGGGTGGAAACTCGTTTTCACGCCGCTGCTCTGGATCATCCTGTTCTTCATGCTGGCCGCACCCTTCTTCGCGCTCGTCGCAGGTGCCCTGGTGCCGGCCTATGGCGTGCCGCTCACCTCCAAGACGATGACGTTCCATGCCTTCGAGGAAATCCTCTTCCGGCAGGCGGTGACGCGCACGGCCTTTATCAATTCGCTGTCGCTGGCCAGCGGGGCGGCGGTCGGCCTTCTCTTCGTGACGGTGCTCGCCGCCTATGCGCTCGCGCGGCGCAAGGATATGCTGTCGCGCATTGTATCCAGCCTCGTCGAAATACCCTATTCGCTGCCGGGCATCGTCATGGCGGTCTGCTTCATCCTCGTTTTTGCCGCACCCATCCCGGTGCTGAACGTGACGCTCTATGGCACGGTCTGGATCATTCTCATCGCCTATTTCTCCTCCTTCTTCGCCGTCAGCCTGAAGCCCGTAGTCAGCGCCTTTCATCAGCTTGATCCGGCGCTGGAGGAGGCGGCACGGCTGTCAGGTGCCGGGTTCTTCCGGCGATTGAAGGATATCATCGTGCCGCTGATTGCGCCGGCGGCCGGGGCCTCAGTCATCCTCGTTTTCCTGATTGCCTGCAACGAGCTGACGATCTCGGCACTGCTCTGGTCGGCGGGCACGCAGACGCTGGGTGTCGTAATCTACAATCTCGATGACAGCGGCAGTTCCGATCTTGCCTCGGCGTTGTCAGTGCTCGTCGTCTTCATGGTCGTCGCCATGATGCTGCTTCTGGAGCTTCTGGCGAAACATCTACCCAAGGGAGTCGTGCCATGGCGAAGCTGATCCTCAATCAGGTGGCCAAGGATTTCGGCACGGGCAGGGCCGCGGTCAGCGGCTTTTCGCTCGATGTGCGCGAGGGCGGCTTCCTGGCGCTGCTCGGCCCCTCCGGCTGCGGCAAGACCACGGTGCTGCGGATGATCGCCGGCTTCGAGACGCCGACCGACGGTTCGATCCATCTCGGCGAACGGCTCTTGGCAGATGCGTCGAAATCGCTGCCGCCGGAAAAACGCAACATGGCGATGGTCTTCCAGTCCTATGCGCTCTGGCCGCATATGAGTGTGGCGGACAATGTCGGCTATCCGCTGAAAGTTCGCGGCATATCTGGCGAAGCCTATAAGGCCAAGGTGCGTGAGGCGCTCTCCACCGTGCGCCTTGCCGATTATGCCGAGCGGCGGCCCGCCGATCTCTCCGGCGGCCAGCGGCAGCGCGTGGCGCTGGCCCGCTGCCTGGTGACGTCGCCCGATGTCGTGCTGCTCGACGAGCCGCTTGCCAATCTCGACCGGCATCTGAAGCAGGAGATGGAGGAGACGTTCCGCGAGTTCCACCAGCGCTCCGGTGCAACGATGATCTATGTGACGCATGACCAGAGCGAGGCTATGGCGCTGGCAACCGATGTCGCCGTCATGTCCGAGGGTCGGCTGCTGCAGGTGGCGCCGCCTGCGGAAATCTATGCGCGGCCGGAAGGGCGCATGGTCGGCGGGCTGATCGGCCGCGGCGCGATCGTCACGTTGCCGGTCATGAGCGGTGAGCGCCAGCTCGAATGGGACGAGCTGGAGGGAACACTGCATGCCGCTAATATCGATGGCGCGGATATTCTGGTGCGGCCGGAAGATGTGATCATCGGCAGCGAGGGGACTCCGGCAACTGTCGAATCCGTGCTCTTCGAAGGTGAGCGTTATGCGGTGAAGCTCACGCTCGGCAACGGCCAGGGGTTGCGCGCCTACAGCCGCGTGGCTGTCGTCCCTGATGAGGCGGTGCATGTCGTCATCCGCGCTGGCTGGCGGCTCTGACGGATAAACGGCTTTTCGAAGTGCGTATTCAACTTTAACTGTTTTCAAGCGATTCCGGACGCAAAACCGCTGCACACTTTTGCTGGAATTGCTCTAGTAATTGGCGTCGATCCAACCGGGAATGCCTGATGTCGCTTCGCCTTGCCACTTTCAATGTCGAGAACCTGCTCACCCGCTTCGATTTCACGGGCTATCGCAACCAGCTCCGGCAGGACCGCGTCATCAAGCTCTTCGAGGTCAGCAGCGAGGGCACCTACCAGCAGCTCGAGCAGGCACGGGTAATTGCCTCGACCGATGATACAAGGCAGATGACGGCACTCGCCATCGCAGATGCGGATGCCGATATTGTCTGCCTGCAGGAAATCGACAATATGGCCGCCCTGCAGGCCTTTGAATATGGCTATCTCTACCGCATGGTCGGCAATGGCTACCGGCAGAAATACCTGGTCGAGGGCAATGACAGCCGCGGCATCGATGTCGCCGTTTTGATGCGCGAGGAAACGCGCGACGGGCAGAAGATCGAGCTCAGGGATATCAAGAGCCATGCGATGGTGACCTATCGCGATTTCGATCTCTTCGACGAGGAGATCGGCGAGACCAACCGGCTCGACGACAAGATCTTCAAGCGCGACTGCCTGGAGCTGGATTTGAGGATCGGCGGTGTGCCGATGACGCTCTATGTCGTGCATTTCAAGTCGATGGGCAATCCGCGCGAGGGGCTGGACGGGCGGCAATCGACCCTGCCGATCCGCCGGGCGGAAGCGCGCGCCGTTCGCCGTATCATCGAGAACCGCTTCGGCGCCGAGCATACGGCGAAAAAGAACTTCGTCATCTGCGGCGACATGAACGACTATCAGGAGCGGGTCGACGTCATCGGCCGGCGTGGCACCGGCTACCGGTTCGAGCATCAGGATGAGGCCGAGAGTGCGCTCGATGTCTTCAGCCAGGACGGGTTTGCCGAAAATGTCGTGCGCCGCCGCGAGCCACTCGACCGCTGGACGCTCTATCATTCGCGCGGGCCGGAGGAGCAGTGGCTCTGCCAGCTCGATTATCTCTGGCTGTCGCCGGCACTTGCCGCCACTAACGCCAAGCGCATCCCCGAAATCATCCGCCACGGACAGCCCTACCGCACCATCTTCCCGCCGGGGCAGCAGGTGGAGCGTTACCCGCGCACCGGCTGGGACAGGCCGAAGGCATCCGACCATTGCCCCGTCGTCATGACATTGGATCTCTTATGACACTTCGCTTTTCAGAGACTTTTTCAGAAGACCTTTCGGCCTTTCCGCCGGAACGCACGGTATTTCCCATTGCCGGCGCCGATCTGCGCGTGCTCGAGGGTGAGCATCCGCTGGTCGTCGCCAACAGGGTTGATATCCGCGAGAACTGGGAGCGGGAAATCGCCGCCAATCCGGCACTGTTCGATGGCCGGCTGGTGTTGCAGCACCGGCTGAAACTGTCCGCAGCCGGAATTGCGGGTGAGGCCTATATCGCGCCTTTCTCGGCCTTCATGTGGTGGCGGCGTCAGCCGGACCGGAAGGGCGCCATCCATCTCTTTTCCTATCCGGTGCTCGAATCCTCCGATGGGGCGCTCGTCGCTATCCGCATGGGAGCGCATACGGCCAATCCGGGTCAGGTCTATTTCGCCGCCGGCTCGCTGGAACCGGAAGATGTCGTGGACGGGCGTTGCGATATCGATAGCAATATGCGCCGCGAAGTGATGGAGGAGACGGGCCTGGATCTCGACAAGGCCATCGTGGGCGAGGGGCTCTATGCGGGCCATGTGCGCGGTTCCGTCTCACTGTTCAAGCTCTTCCGTTTCGACATGGCAGCAGACGAGATGGTCGATTTCATCGGCGCGCATATGCTGGTCGCAGAGGACAAGGAAATTGCCGGCGCGGTTGCGATCCGCTCGGCCGATCCGAAGGCACAGCCTTACAATGTCGCGATGCTGCCGATCATCGACTGGTATTTCGCGGGCAAGTAGACCTGAAGCTTGCACTTGCGTGTGCTGTCGGGCAGGTTGGCGGCTCGATGACCGATTCAAGGAGGCCAATGTGGCGTTGAGCTACAGCGTCTATGACGTGTTCACCGACACCAAGCTTGCCGGCAATCCGCTGGCCGTGATCTTTGACGGCGGGGGGCTTGACGACGCGGCGATGCAGGCGATCGCCTGCGAAACCAATCTCTCCGAGACGGTTTTCGTACAGCCGGCCAACAATCCTGCCTATACGGCGCGCATCCGCATCTTCACGCCGGGCCGCGAACTGCCGTTTGCCGGCCATCCGACTGTCGGTACGGCGATTGCACTGGCGGAGAAGGCGCATGGAGCGGGAACACTCGATCTCGTGTCGGTGCTCGAAGAAAATGTCGGCCCGGTGCGCTGCGCCGTCAGGTTGCGGGAAGGCGAGGCAAGCTTTGCCGAATTCGACCTGCCGCGCAAATCCCAACAGATATCGCTGCCGCTCGACAAGCTCGGCATCGCCGACGCGCTGTCGCTGAAGACCACGGAGATCGGTTTCGAGAATCACGTGCCGTCGATTTGGAGTGCCGGCGTTCCCTTCCTGATGGTGCCGGTCCACGACGTCGGCGCGGCGGAGCGGCTGGAGTTCGATCCGCAACTCTGGGAAAAGACCGTGCCCTTCGTCGATGGCGCTCTCGCCTCGGCCTATATTTATTGCCGCGGCGGCGTGAACCATGTCGCCAAATTCCATGCCCGCATGTTTGCAAGCGGCATGGGCATTTCCGAGGACCCAGCCACCGGCTCGGCAGCCGCCGCTCTCTCGGGCGCGATCAACCATTTCGACCGGCTGACGGACGGGCATCACCCGATCCTCATCGAGCAGGGCGTGGAAATGGGCCGCCCGTCTTTCATCCACCTGCATATGGATATCGAAGGCGGGGGCATCTCGAATGCCCGGATCGGCGGTCAGGCGGTGCGGATTGCGACCGGCACGCTCGACCTTTGATTTCATTGGATTTCCAGCTCCTGACAAAAAAACTTCGCAATTAACCAAAGAATTTTCGACAGGGCGCTAGACAAGCCGGGCGATCCTATTTATATGCCCCGTCACACCGCGCAGCCAAGCGCGGACGGGTGATTAGCTCAGTTGGTAGAGCAGCTGACTCTTAATCAGCGGGTCGTAGGTTCGAGCCCTACATCACCCACCAAATTCTCCTTCAAAGAGAATAGAAGCCAGAAACAAGGCCTTTGATATCAAAGGCTTGCTGGCTTTTTTTGTTTTTCTGAATCCGCCGCCTCCGTTTGCGGGAATCAGCGGTTTCCACTTTCCAAACATTCTGCCCTTGCCCGAAGGCGCCCCCGGTATTTAACTCGCTGGAGCGAAGTCCTTGCTGCGGCATCTACCGTCGCAAGCCTATCCCTGGAGGAATGGCAATGAGCGATGACAAACAGAATAATCTCGGCGAACATCGGCTGGATGAGAAGGTGCTCAATGTGCTCGGTGCCTATCACCAGCGGATCGACGAGGAGCGCGGCACACCGCGCCAGGAGGCGCCGGGCGGACGTGATGGCGGGCAGGATCAGCGGATGCGGGCGGTCGGCCCGGAGACGGGGCGGTTTCTCAACATTCTCGTCCGAAGCCTGACGGCGCCAACCATTCTCGAGCTTGGCACCTCTTTCGGCTATTCCGGCATCTGGCTCGCCGAAGCTGCGCGTGCGACCGGCGGGCGGCTGATCACCATGGAAGTGCATGGCTATAAATCCGCCTATGCGCAGACGATGGCCGAGAAGGCCGGTCTTGCCGAACATATCGATTTCCGGGTGGGCGATGCGGTCGCGATGATCCGCGAATTGCGGGGCAAGGTGGATTTCGTGCTCGTCGATCTCTGGAAGGATCTCTACCTGCCGTGCCTCGAGACCTTCTATCCGAAGCTCAATGCGGGCGCGATCATCGTTGCCGACAACATGATTTATCCCATGACTGAAGACGTGAAGATCTATGCCCGGGCCATCCGCACGAAGCCAGGGATTACCAGCGTGCTGCTGCCGGTCGGATCGGGGCTGGAGGTCAGCCGCTACGAGCCCTGAGTCTCAGGCGGATTTTCACCAGAGGCCGGGAAACAGCCGGTAGCTCACCTTGCGGCAATAATCCTCATAACCGGGCAGGTTCCGGCGCAGATGGTCTTCCTCGTCCAGGAGGCGCAGGATCAGGCCGATGAAGATCAGCGGCACGATGATCAGGCCCCACAGGGAAGAGAGGGCAAGCGGAATGCCCGATGCCAGCGGCAGGACAGCGGCATACATGGGGTGGCGCACGAGGGCGTAGGGGCCTGTGGAGATAACCTTCTGGTCCTCAGAGACCTGGATTGTGGCCGAGGCAAAGGTATTTTCCCTGAGGACGAAGACGACGAACAGGAAGCCTGCCGAGATCAGCAGATTGCCGAGAATGATTGCCCATACCGGAACGGTCGACCAGCCGAAGCGATAATCGAGTGCTGAAACCACGATGAGCGCGACCATCACGATGCCGGTGAAGAGCTGGATGCGCTTTTGAACCGGTTCCGTTTCGGCGGCCGGGCCGGCGCGCATGCGCTTTTCCAGAAGTGCGGGGTCTCGATAATAGAAATAGACCGATGAGCCGACCGACCAGGCGGCGAAATTGATGAGGAACAGCCAGCCTTGCCAATAGGCGAGTGTGCCCGCCGCCAGGAAGACGATGACGGCGAGGGCCACGAGAAACTTGGCGTTGGCTTCGGCCGCCCTGCGGCCGAGATCGGGTGCTGCATTCTGCATGACTCCTCCCTGTGCTCATGCTCCGCAATCCACCTTGCGGCTTCGCCTTTAGAATATGCAAAGCAGACGCGTGATATCAAACCATCGCCGGAGGCTCGGGTTCCGATCATCAGGGCAGGGGTGCTCTGTCTTGTGTGCCTTCAGGCGATTGGTCATGCTGCCCTGCGGGGATTGGGAGATTCGGTTGAAATGGGCAAATCCGTTGATGGTGCTGACGTGAAGACGAAGCTTTCCATCGTCGCGCCCTGCTACAACGAAGCCGAAGGCTTGAGCGAATTTTGTCGGCGGGCGAAGGCGGCGGCTGAGGCCGTTGCTGGCCGATCCTTCGAGATCATCCTCGTCGATGACGGCTCCAGCGACAATACATGGGGCGTGATATCGGGGCTTGCAGCAGATATTCCGCAGGTGCTCGGCGTCAAGCTTCTGCGCAATCATGGCCACCAGCTCGCGGCGACCTCCGGCCTTGCGGTGGCGCGCGGCGAGCGCGTGCTGCTCATCGATGCCGACCTGCAGGATCCGCCGGAACTGCTTTCCGAGATGATGGCGATCATGGATCAGGGCGCCGATGTCGTTTACGGGCAGCGCAGCGAACGCAAGGGCGAGACGAAGTTCAAGCTCATCACCGCTTCCGTCTTCTACCGGCTGCTGACGCGACTCACCTCCATCTCGATCCCGCAGGACACCGGCGATTTCCGGCTCATGAAGGCGCGGATCGTCCATATCCTGCTCAACATGCCGGAGCGGCACCGTTTCATCCGCGGCATGGTGAGCTGGATCGGCGGCAGGCAGGTGGCACTGCGTTATACGCGCGATGCCCGCTATGCCGGGGCGACGAAATATCCGCTGCGCAAGATGATCCGCTTCGCGATCGATGCGATCACCAGTTTCTCGATCATTCCGCTGCGCGTCAGCGCCTGGATGGGCCTTATCTCGGCTGTCTTTGCGGTGGGGCTTTTGATCTATACGCTCGTGCAATGGTTCGAGGGCAATGTCATTACCGGCTGGTCGAGCATCATGGCTGCCGTATCGGCCTTGAGCGCCATCCAGCTGATTGCGCTCGGGACGCTCGGCGAATATGTCGGCCGCCTCGTGCAGGAGCATAAGCGCCGGCCGATGTTCATGATCGACTGCGTGGTGCAGGGCGAGGTCACGTCCGAATTGCCCGACGATTTCTCCGAACTCGATACCGCCAGCCGCAGGTCGGAACTCGGCAGACTTTCGGCGGGAAGCGTGACCGCGAAGCCGATTGAGGCGGCTGTTGGCCGCTGATCTCGGATTGTTGACAAAAGTCTCGGACCTGGCGGCATTTGACCTTTCCGATCCGGCATAAGGGGCGTATGCAGACTGTATCCCTCCGCGCGGCTTGCCCTGTCGGTTCTCCCGCCTTTTCCCGCGCAATCCGGAATTCGCATTTGGCAGATCGATGACTGCAGTTCAGACGAGTGAGAATACAGATGAGGCGGCAAGCGTCCGCCAGGCGAAGATCGTAGCGCTCGTCGTTGCCGTTTCCTTCTTCATGCAGATCCTCGACGGGACGATCGTGACCACCTCGCTGCCGCAGATGGCGACGAGCTTCGGTGTGCAGCCGGTCGCCATGAGCATCGGCATCACTGTCTATATGCTCACCATGTCGGCCTTCATTCCGCTTTCCGGCTGGCTCGGCGACCGGTTTGGGGCGCGGCGCGTCTTTCTCGTGTCCATTGCGGTCTTCACCGTGGCATCGCTGTTCTGCGGCCTGTCTGGAAACCTCACCGAATTCGTCATCGCCCGTGCGGTACAGGGTATGGGCAGTGCGCTGATGACGCCGGTCGGGCGTATCATCGTGCTCAAGAACGCCCGCAAGTCCGAGCTGGTGCAGGCGATCGCCCTGATCACCTGGCCGGCGCTGACCGCACCCGTGGTCGGCCCTGTGCTCGGCAGCTTCATCACCACCTATGCCAGCTGGCACTGGAACTTTCTGATCAATATCCCGATCGGCCTCGTCGGTATCGCGCTGGTGCTGCGCTTCGTGCCGGAACAGCGCGAGGAGAGGGTCGGGCCGCTCGATATCAAGGGTTTTTTCCTCAGTGCGGCGGGGCTGACCCTGCTGCTTGCGGCACTTGAACTATCAGTCAAGGCACAGGGCGGCTTCGTGCCCCTCGTCGTGCTGCTTGCGGCCGGGATCGTGCTTTCCGTCATGGCGACGCGGCACTTCCTGCGGGTCGACAATCCGCTGCTCGATCTGGCCGCCTTCAAGGTGCAGACCTTCTCGATGACGACGCTTTCGGCGGGTACGGCCTGCCGTGTGGCGATCAATGCGACGCCCTTCCTGCTGCCGCTGCTCTTCCAGCTTGGCTTCGGCCTGAGCTCGATTGCGGCCGGCACCTATCTGCTGGTTTATTTCCTCGGCAATCTCGGCATGAAGGTGGTGACGACGCCGCTCTTGCGGTTCTTCGGCTTCCGCAACGTGCTCTTCTTCAACGGCGTCATCGCCGCCGGCACGATCGTCGCCTGCGGCTTTCTGACACCTGATACTCCCGAGGTCGTCATCTCGGCGCTGCTGCTCATTGCCGGGCTTTCCCGCTCGATGGAATTTACCGCTCTCAACACGCTGTCCTTTGCCGATATCGGCCCGGCGCAGAGAAGTTCAGCCTCGACGCTGTCGAGCATGTTGCAGCAGATTTCCATGCTGCTTGGCGTTGCCGTTGCGGCCGCTGTGCTCAACATTTCCGCAGGGTTTCGGGGTGCGGCGGACCCTGTTCTTGGTGACTTCCGCTGGGCTTTCCTCGTGATTGGCATGATCGGCTTTTTGTCCTGCCTGCGCTTCCTGCAACTTTCAGCCGATGCGGGTGCCGAAGTTTCACACCACCGCCGCTTTCAAAAAAGCTGACTCACCCTCGGAACCATTTGCCTTTCCCTGCGTTAACGGCCTGATTTTCAGTATCTGTGTTCGCGATTTTATTAGAGGGGCTTCCGGCCGCAGCCGGGCAGGGGTCGACATTCTCGATGGCATTCTCCTTCGATCCGTCTGGCATCAGGCGTTACATCATACCAAAGGACAGGTGCTGTTTACGCGCGCCGACCGATGCAATACGACAGTCTCATGCAGAAAGACTCGGCGGCCTCACAGCCGGTATTGCTGCGGGAAAATACCCGGAGGCAGAATGAGCGAGTCCAGCGGCGATACGGGTGAAGCGATCCGTATCCTCTATATCGATGACGACGAAGAGCTTGCGCTGCTGATGCGGAAGAACCTCGGCCGTCGCGGTTTTAAGCTCGAATGGGCGAGCGACGGAGCGACCGGCCTTGCGATGCTTGCCGAAGGCGGTATCGAAGCCGTCGTTCTCGATCATGTCCTGAAGGCCGAAACCGGGCTCGATATCCTGCCGCGCATCATGGCGATGCCCGATCATCCACCCGTCATCTACGCCACGGGTTCCGGCGATACGAGCATTGCGGTCGCAGCCCTGAAGGCCGGTGCCGACGACTATGTTCTCAAGGGTATTTCGCCCGATTATTTCGATCTTCTGGCCGCCGCCCTCGAACAGGGTCTGGAACGGGCGCGCTTCCGCCGCGACACGGCGCAGGCACAGGAGGTGATCCGCCAGCAGCGCGACCACGCGGAAATGCTGCTTGCCGAAGTCAATCACCGCATCGCCAACAGCCTCGGCCTCGTCGGTGCGCTGATCCGCATGCAATCCTCCATGACAAGCGACCAGGTGGCGATCGACGCGCTGCAGGAAACGCAGATGCGCATCAATGCGATCGCCAGTGTCCACCGCCGCCTCTATACCAACCGGCAGGTCGGCACGGTCCAGGTGGATGAGTACCTGAGCAGCCTCCTGACCGAACTCGAAGCCTCGATGCGCGACGAGAAACGGCCGCATCGCGTGGTGCTGACCTCCCAGCCGGTCAATCTGGCGACCGACAAGGTCATCACGCTCGGCCTCATCGTCAGTGAACTCGTCACCAATGCCTTCAAATATGCCTATCCGGACGGCAGCCCGGGCGAGATCAATGTTATCGTCGAGCAGGAAAGCGATGTGCTCAGGGTCACCGTCGAAGATGCCGGCCAGGGCTTTGATCCTTCCGGCCCGGCGAAGGGAACCGGTCTCGGCTCGAAGATCTTGACCGCGATGGCCGGCAGCCTGAAATCCGAACTTAGCTACGATCCGGAGCATCGCGGCACGAAGGCGATACTGGTCTTTACAGTAAGCTGACGCCGGGGAGGAGCCATGAACACGGATATCGTCTGCACGCCTGGCGAAGTCTATGATTTCTGGTTCGTCCGCTGCAGCCGTAAGGAATGGTTCGGCTCGAGCGCCGAACTGGACGAGGAAATCCGGGCGCGATTTCGCGCAACCCACCTGTCGCTTGCCCTTGAAGTGACCGAGGAATGGCGCTCCAGTCCTGAAAGCCGGCTCGCCGCCGTGATCGTGCTCGACCAGTTTCCGCGCAATATCTATCGGGCGACACCGCTTGCCTTTTCGACCGATGGACTGGCTCTGCGCGAGGCGAAGATGGCGCTTGCCGTCGGCGCCGATCAGGCCGTCGAGGGCATCCGGCGGACCTTCTTCTATATGCCGTTCGAGCATGCTGAGGACCTCGCCGAGCAGGATCGTTCGGTGGCGCTCTTTACCGCGCTCGGCGATGAGGAATTCCGTGACTATGCGCTTCGCCACCGCGACGTGATCGCGACATATGGGCGTTTTCCGCATCGCAATGCCATCGTCGGACGGGAGTCGAGCGAGGCCGAACTGGCATATCTGGCGCTTCCCGGCTCCGGTTTCTGAGCCGTTATCTGGAAATTCCGCCTTTCTGTCGCCTTTCTTTCCTATAAGAAGCGGTCAATGACCTGATGAGACGAATCCACGCGGGGACCTCTTGCGCTTGACACACTGGCTGCTTCGCACCGTTCTTCTGCTGTCGCTGGCTGTTGCCGGCCTGTATCTCGATGGAAAGGCCGCTTTCGCGCAGGCCCCGCAGCCTTCGGCTGACGCCCAGACGCAGGCGGCCCCGGCCCAGGCAACTGGGACACAGCCAACCCAGATCCAGCCGGTGACGGCCGAGGCGCCCCTTGCCAGCAGCGCGCTCGATCAGGCGCTGAAGGATATCGACAAGGCGAAGAACCAACTTGCTTCGCTGCAGGACCGCGTCAAGCAGAATGCCGATAATGACGACGCCCTGGTAGAGCTTGCCGGCCAGACGGATGAACTCGGCCGCGGCGTTATCGCCACTTCCGTCAGCCTGCGCCCGCGTTTCGATCAGATCAAGAGCCGCCTGGCCGAGCTTGGCGAACCGCCGAAGGACGGGCAGCCGCCGGAAGCGCAGATCGTTACCGACGAGCGCAATGCGCTGACGTCAGAACGCTCGCAGATCAATGCCGTCACGGGTGACGCGGAGAACCTGTCGATCGCAATCACCAAGCTTTCCAATGTGATCACGGCGACGCGCCGCCAGCTCTTTGCCGATACGCTGTTCCGTCGCACCGAAATTTCCGTCTCCGTTTTCGACGATGCGACCAGCGCCTTCGTTCAGGAAGTGAGCGAGTTTTCCCAGACGTTTTCGAGCTGGATCACCTTCGTCTGGAAGTTCAAGAGCCTGTCGCTCTTTGCTGCGATCTTCCTGTCGCTCGCGACGGCCCTGATCCTGCTTTCAGGCGGCTACCGACTTTTCGGCCAGTATCTGCGGCGCGACGTCCATGTCGAGGAACCGTCCTATATCAGCCGCCTTGCCTTTGCCTTCTGGTCGACGCTGATCCGCACGGCGGCGCTCGATGTGCTGCTGGTGACGTCGCTGATCTTCCTCGACGGATTCAATGTGCTGCGGAGCGACATCACGCCTGTTATCGGCGCGCTCTTCGGCTCGATCGGCCTTGTCTATTTCGTCGGCCGCTTCGTCAACGCTGTCTTTGCGCCGAATGATCCGTCGTGGCGGCTGGTGCGCCTTTCCAATCTCGGCGCCCGCTCGGTCGGTTACTGCCTGATCGCCATGGCCGTCGTCAACGCGCTCGACTATCTCTTCGGCGCCATCGGCGAGGCGATGGGATCGCCGCTGGTCCTGACCGTCGTGCGCAGCCTGCTTGCGGCGCTGATCATCGGCCTCATCCTGATTGCCGTGTCCTTCGGAAAGCCGATGCTGGCGAAGAATGGCGATCCCGATGCGCCGGGCCGCCACTGGCCGCGCGGCATGGCGATCCTGCTGCGCGTCTTCGGTGCGGGCCTCATCTTTGCGGCGCTCTCGGGCTATGTGGGTCTGGCGCGTTTCGTCGCCACCCAGCTCATCATCACCAGCGCCATCATCGTGACGACCTATATCGGCCTGCTGCTCGGCAAGGCGATCTCGCGGCAGGACAATTTCGGCGATACGTTCCTCGGGCGTTTCCTGGAGGCCCGCTTCAAGCTAGGGCCCGTGGCGATCGATCAGGTGGGGCTGGTGGTCGGTTTGCTGATCTATGCGGTGGCGCTTTTGACGGGCATTCCGCTCATCCTGCTGCTCTGGGGTTTCCATGTGCAGGATCTGCAGCTGCTTGCCTACCGGCTGTTTACCGAGGTGCGGCTCGGCGGCATCAGCATTTCTCTCGTCGGCATCTTCACCGGCATCCTGCTCTTTGCCGGCGGTTATCTCGCGACGCGCTGGGTGCAGAAGTGGCTGGACAGCAATGTCATGGCGCGCAGCCATGTCGATCTCGGCGTGCGCAATTCGGTCAAGACGGGCATCGGTTATCTCGGCGTCGGTGTGGCGGCGATCTTCGGCGTCTCGGCGGCGGGTATCGATCTTTCCAACCTTGCACTCGTCGCCTCGGCGCTGTCAGTCGGTATCGGTTTCGGCCTGCAGAATATCGTGTCCAACTTCGTCTCCGGCCTGATCCTGCTCGTCGAGCGCCCCTTCAAGGTGGGCGACCATGTCGTTTCGGGCACGGCCGAAGGCATCGTCAAGCGCATCTCGGTGCGCGCGACAGAAATCGAAACCTTCCGCAAGCAGTCGATCATCGTGCCGAATTCGGAGCTCATCAACGGGCTCGTCGGCAACTGGACGCATCGCAACAAGCTCGGACGCTCGGAAATCCCGGTTTCCGTCAGCTATGAGGCCGATCCGCGCAAGGTGATGGATATTCTGCTGGAACTGACGGCGGCCGTGCCGCTGATCCTGCGCAATCCGGAACCGCATGTCGAGTTCCTGCGCTTCGGGCCTTACTCGCTGGACTTCGAGCTGCGCTTCTTCCTGGCTGATATGGGTGATGGCCTGACGGTGCGTAACAATCTGAGGATCGATATCCTCAGGCGCTTCAAGGCGGAGGGCATCGAAATCCCGCTGCCGCAGAGCGATCTGACCATCCATCGGCAGGCGAATGCGGATGCGGAGAAGGTGCTTGTCCAAAAGCCTGATGAACCCGAGGAGGCCACGGCTGAAGACGCGGTCAAGGAAATAGAGACGGTAGAAGACGAGCGGCCGGTGCGCCAGTTGCGCAGCAAGACGGCGGACGGCAAGCTCAAAGGCTGAACGGGTCATTCAGCGCTCATTCACGGGTCTTGCGCTATAACCTCATGCAATCGATCGCTGCTGGGCAGCGACGAGCGCTCCAGGGGAGGGCGTGTAGCCTATGTCGCATACCGTGACACGATCCGCAGTCGCATTTCTTCTTCTCCTTTCCGCAGCACCTCTGGCGCAGGCCGCCTCCATTACCAACAAGGATGATGCAGCCGTGGTACTGACCGTCACCGAAGGCGGCAACCGCGTGGAAGTCGTCGTGGATGCCGGCGCATCCGAACGGGTCTGCCCCTCCGGTTGCTTCATGACGACGCCTGATGGCGACCGTATCGGCCTTTCCGGCGACGAGACGATCGAGATCGTCAAGGGTTCGGCCGTCATCAAGTGACGGCGGCTTCGGCCCGGCCACTATCGATTTTTATGAATTTTTGAGCCTTGCGGCTTTTGACGCTTGTCTATTTCCGCCTCGTCGCGGCAAGCTTTTCGCATGTCGTAAACAGGCCTCTCATGACGCAGGCCTCGCTGCATAGTTCGCGAAGATGGTTCGTCCGGCTTGAGCCGCCGGATATAGGGAGTTCGTCCGGTATGGGCTGCCGGATATCAGATATAAAGGGTATTTCTCCATGAAGTCACATGCGCGGGCAGTGGTCATCGGCGGCGGCGTGGTCGGTGTTTCGACGCTCTATCACCTTGCGAAGAAGGGATGGGGCGACAGCGTGCTCATCGAGCGCAAGGAGCTGACATCCGGCTCGACCTGGCATGCGGCCGGCTTGCTGCCGCTCTTCAACATGAGCTATTCAGTCGGCCAGATTCACAAATATTCCGTCCGCTTCTATCAGGAACTGCAGCAGGAGACCGGCATGAATGTCGGTTTCAGCCAGGTCTCCAACATTCGTCTCGCCCGCACTAGGGATCGCTGGGACGAATTCATGTACTATGCCGGTATCGCCGAGACGATCGGCGTGAAGGTCAATATCCTGACGCCGGAGCAGGTGAAGGAAATCTGGCCGCTCTGTGAGACCGATGGCCTGCTCGGCGCCATCCAGCATCCCGATGACGGCTATATCCAGCCGGCGGACCTGACACAGGCACTTGCCAAGGGCGCGCGTGATCGCGGCGCCACGATCTACCGCAACACGACGGTCACCGCCATCGAACAGCAGGCTGACGGCCTCTGGAAGGTGACGACCGACAAGGGCGAGATCACCGCCGAACACATCATCTCCTGCACCGGCAACTTCGCCCGCAAGACCGGCGATATGGTCGGCATCAATATCCCGGTCATCCCGGTCGAGCATCAGTATATCGTCACTGAGCCGCATCCCGATATTCTGGCCCGCAAGGCCAAGGGCCTGCCGGAAATGGGCGTGCTGCGTGAAGCCGACAGCGCCTGGTACATGCGCGAGGAAAATGGCGGTCTGCTGCTCGGCCCCTACGAGCAGGGCGCGCCGGTCTGTTATGTCAACGGCCCCTCTGATGACAGCGAATACGAGCTCTTCCAGGAAGAACTCGAGCGCCTGATGCCGCATATCGAAACCGCGATCGCCCGCGTGCCGGCCTTCGGCGAAGTCGGCATCAAGAAGGTCTATAACGGCGCTATCGCCTATACGCCTGATGGTAACCCGATCGTCGGCCCCGCACCGGGCCTGAAGAATTTCTGGCTGAACGAAGGCCATTCCTTTGGTATTACGGCCGCCGGCGGCGCCGGCTGGCAGCTCGCCGAATGGATCGTCGATGGCGAGCCGACCGTCGACATGATGGGCGTCGATCCGCGCCGCTTCGGCCCCTATGCCAAGGAAGGCTACCTCATCGCCAAGAACGAGGAGGCCTATGCCAACGTCTTTACCATGCATTATCCGGACGAGGAGCGCGCAGCCGCCCGTCCGCTGAAGACGACGCCCGTTTATGACCGGCTGAAGGCGCTTGGAGCTGTGTTCGGCTCCGTCTATGGCTGGGAGCGTGCCAACTGGTTTGCGCCAGAAGGCTACGACCTGCCGAAGGACCAGATCGGCGTCGGCGCCGATGTGCTGACCAACCACAATCATTCGGATCCGACCGAAGACGGCCGTATCCTGGAAAAGTGGTCGTTCCGCCGCTCGAACTATTTCGAGCATGTCGGCAACGAAGTCATGAACGTCAACAAGAATGTCGGCGTGCTCGATATGTCGGCCTTCGCCAAGGCGCTGGTGACCGGCCCAGGTGCGCGCGCATGGCTGGAATCGATCTTCGCCAATGCCATTCCGAAGAAGCGCGGCCGCATAGCGCTTTGCCACATGCTGACCAAGGAAGGCGGCGTGCGCTCGGAATTCACCGTCTATGAAAGCGCGCCCGGCACTTTCTACCTCGTCTCGGCCGGCGCCTATGAGGCGCATGACCATGACTATATGCGCAAGCTGCTGCCGTCAGACGGCAGCGTGAAATTCATGCCGATCACCCAGGCCTATGGCGTGCTGGTGCTTGCTGGCCCGAAGTCGCGCGATGTCCTGAAGAAGCTGACGCGCACCAGCCTCGACAACAAGGATTTCCCCTGGCTCTCGGGCAAGGAGATCTCTGTTGGTGCAGCCAACGCCCACGCGCTGCGCGTCAACTTCGTCGGCGAGCTCGGCTGGGAGCTGCATCACCCGATCGAGATGCAGAACTATATCTTCGACAAGCTGATGGAAGCCGGCGCCGAATTCGGCATCAAGCCCTTCGGCATCCGCGCCATGCTCTCCATGTCGGTGGAAAAATCCTACCGCCTGATCCCGCGCGAAATGTCGATCGAGTACAATGCCTATGAATCCGGCCTCGACCGCTTCATCAAGCCGGAGAAGGAATTCCTCGGCCGCGAAGGCCTGCTTTCCTACAAGGAAAAGGGTCTCAAGTGGAACTTCGCGACGCTCGTCGTCGAGACCGGCAATGATGTCGATGCGCGCGGCTCGGAGGCGATCTACAACGAGGCGGGCGAGCTGGTTGGCCGTGCCACCAACGGCACCTTCGGCTTCCGTATCAACCGCTCGCTGGCGCTTGCCATGCTGCGGCCCGAGTACGCCAAGGAAGGCACGAAGCTGAAGATCAAGATCCTCGGGACGACCTACAACGCCACCGTCGTCGGCGAGAGCCCGTTCGATACGGAGAATGCCGCACTTCGGGCGTGATTTTTTAATCATATCGACAAGAAAAGGGCGGCCGCACCATCGGCCGCCTTTTTCATAGCTGGCTATGGCAAGCCGATTAATAATTACTCAAATGAATTCATGTAACCGTTTCGTTCGGGGACAGAATTTCCACTTTAAAGGTTTGCCATGGCGTTTCTAGGTATTTCGGGGATGCAATATTCCGGAGAAATGTTTGCCGGCGCGCGTATTATCCTCGCTGAAGATTCCAACGTCTTCACTTCGATGATCGGAAAGCGCCTGAAGGAGCTCTTCGATATCGATGTCGAGATCTGCCGCAGCTTTGAAGAGCTGCAGCTTTCTTACGACAAGTCTTCCGATCCGATTACGCTCGCGATCTCCAACATCAACCTGCCGGGCGCCGAAAGCGGCGAGGCGCTGGAATATCTGGTCGATCTGTCGATCCCCACGATCGTCTTTACCGGCACTTTCCACGAAGGCATGCGCGACAAGCTGCTCGCCAAGGATATTGTGGACTATATCCTCAAGGACAATATCTTTGCCGTCGACCTGCTGGCGGAATCGATCTGCCGGTTCCTCACAAACCATCGCCATCACGTGCTGATCGTCGATGACAGCGCCACGGCCCGCGCGCTGCTTTCCAGCCGCCTGAAGCGCTATAATTTCCGCGTCAGCACCGCCGAGAGCGGTGCCAAGGCGCTCGAAATCCTCAAGGCCAACCGCGATATCGGCCTGATGGTCACCGACTATAACATGCCCGATATTGACGGCTTCGAGCTGACGCGCCGCATCCGCGCCTCGATCGGCTCGCACGAGCTGCGCATCATCGGCGTTTCCTCCTCTTCCAACCGCCTGCTTTCGGCGCGGTTCCTGAAGGCCGGCGGCAACGACTTCATGCTGCGCCCGTTCATCGACGAAGAGTTCTATTGCCGCGTCAACCAGAACCTGGATACGCTGCTGCAGATCCAGTCGATGCGCAAGGAACGTGCTGTTGCCTGACCCTGCCGCAAAGATCGGGCGCAGGGAAACGGCTACGTGAGCGACTCACACCTGAAAAATATGACAGAGGCTCATATTTCTGCAATCGCAGGTGTTGTTGCCATCATTTGCCTCTTCACGGAAGGGGAGGCCTCGGCTATCGTCCGGCACACTGAGAGGGGGCGAGTCGACCCCCTCGGACGTGTGGAGGGATAGGCAGCTGTGACATTCCAGGGGGATTTTCAGCGGGAGAATGCAGGTCCTCGGTTTGGAGGAATCCGCATACTTCTGGTTGAAGATTCCCGGATGTTTTCCGCCGTGCTCTGCCATAGGTTCCAGACCGAGCTCAACCTCAGCGTTGTCTGCTGTTCCTCGCTGAAGGCGTTGCGCGAAGCGCTCTCGCAGGATGGCCACGGCTACAGCATGGCCGTCGTCGACCTGAACCTGCCGGATTCGCCCTATGGCGAGGCGCTCGACTGCACGATCGAGCACGATATTCCGGCCATCGTCTTTACCGCGACCTTCGATCTCAATATCCGCGCCCGCATCCTCGAGCGCAATGTCATAGACTATGTGCTGAAGGATAACGAATTCGCGCTCGACAATCTGGTCGCGACCGTGCGCCGGGCGATCATGAACCGCAGGACGCGGGTGCTCGTCGTCGACGACGTTTCATCGGCGCGCCAGGTACTGGTCGATCTCCTGAAAGCGCAGCAATATATGGTCGTCGAAGCCAGTTCCGGGCTCGAGGCGATTGCGGCACTCGAGGCCTATAGTGATATCGAGCTCGTCGTCACCGATCACCACATGCCCGATATGAGCGGCTATGAGCTGACGCGGCGCATCCGCCATCGGTTCGGCTCGGACAAGCTGCGCGTCATCGGTGTTTCCTCGTCGAACGACCGCATGCTCTCGGCAAGCTTCCTGAAGGCCGGCGCCAGCGACTTCGTCTACCGGCCGTTCGTGGCCGAAGAGCTGCAATGCCGCATCGCCAACAATGTCGAGACGCTCACGCAGATGAAGCAGCTGCGCGCGGCCGCGGCCTGCGATTACCTGACCGGCCTCTATAACAGGCGCTATTTCTACGACAACGGCCCGAAGCTGGTGAATGAATGCCTGCGGCTGAAAATGTCGAGCGCGGTCGCCATTCTCGATATTGACCATTTCAAGCGCCTCAACGACACCTATGGCCATGAGATCGGCGACAAGGTGTTGAAGGCTGTCGCAGACAGGCTGCAGACGATCTTCGAAGGCAGCGACAATCTCCTCTCGCGCCTCGGCGGCGAGGAATTCGCCATTCTCTTCCCGCAGATGGATTCGCTGGCTGCCACCAAGCTCTGCGACGAGATCCGCTCGGATATTTCCCGCCTCAAGGTGACGGCCGACGATGAGGAACTGTCGGTGACGGTCTCGATCGGTGTTGCCGAGATCGCCGGCTACGAGACCTTCGAGAACTATCTGAACGCGGCAGACCAGTTCCTCTACATGGCCAAGCACAAGGGGAGAAACCTTGTCTATTCCGACGCCAAGATGACGGAAGAGGCGGCGCAGTAAGGCGCGCAATTCCACTCGCCGTCATCCTCGGGCTTGTCCCTGACATCTGCTACGTTCCAAAAACGCGACGACAGCAGATGCTCGGGACAGGCCCTAGCATGACGGAGGAGAGGGTGTGCCCTCGCAAATCAAAAAGGCGGCCACTGAGCCGCCTTTCTTGTCCATTGGGGTGCCCGTCGTTGTGGCTCAGGCCGCAACTGCCTGCTGGCGGGCGGTGGCCATGGTCATCTTGCGATCGGCGCGCTCCTGCTGCGGTGAGCGCTGGTAGAGTTCGCGATAACACTTGGAAAAATGCGAGGCGGAGACGAAGCCGCAGGCGACGGCGACTTCGACGACTGGCATGGAAGACTGCACCAGCAGGTGACGAGCGCGATCGAGACGGATTTCGAGATAGTAGCGGGCAGGGGATCTACCCATTTCCTGGCGGAAGAGGCGTTCGATCTGGCGGCGCGACAGGCCGGCACCCTCGGCGATTTCGAGCAGCGACAACGGCTCGGCGAGATTGCCTTCCATCAGTTCGATAATCGACAGCACCTTGGCATTCTGGACGCCGAGACGGGCGCGCAGCGGCAGGCGCTGGCGGTCATGCGGGTTGCGCACGCGGTCGGTCAGGTGCTGCTCGCAGATGCGGTTGACGAGGCTTTCGCCAAAATCCTCGCCGACGAGGTTCAGCATCATGTCGAGCGAGGCCGTGCCGCCGGCGCAGGTGTAAAGATTGTTGTCGATCTCGTAGAGGTCGGCATAGACCTCGGCCTGTGGGAAAGCCTCGGAGAAGCCCGGCAGATTTTCCCAATGGATCGCGCAGCGCTTGCCGTTCAGGAGACCTGCCTGGGCAAGCACATGCGCGCCCGTACAGAGCGAACCGACGGCGACGCCGCGATTATAGGATTCGCGCAGCCAGGCATTGACGGATTTATTGTTGAAGGTCTCGACATCGATGCCGGAACAGACGAGCACCATGCCCGGCCGGTTTTCGCCACCGAGATGGCGGCGCTCTTCGGCGAGCGACGAATTGGCCTCCACGCCGATGCCGCAGGAGGAATAAACTTTTTCGCCGTCGACCGAGCTCAGGCGCCACGTATAGGCCGGATAGCCAAGCATGCGGTTTGCGATCCGCAGAGTATCCACCGCCGCCGCGAAGGGCAGCATGGTGAATTGCGGAACCATGAAGAAGACTACGGAACGTTTCTTGAGCTGCATCTTGTTCATTGGAAAATCCATGCTCGAGGGCGACTGCATATTGGTCGCGTGGAATGCGTCGTTCCGATGTTCCAAAAGCGACACTGGCATGGATAAATGCGGCTAGGAAGAGCAAATCTGCGACATGATCGGTGATTTGCGGCGCGAGCGAAGCAAAAGGCGTCGCTGTGGGGGCGTAGTCCTGTGAAATTCACCAGGGAAAAGGCAGGCGGCGGATATGAAAAAGGCGGTGCTGCTTGGGACAGGCACCGCCTCTAGCTTGGGAGGTATGTCGCATTCATTGCATGGTATTGCATTCATGAGCCCTGTCGTTAGTGAGCTCTGTCCTTGCCGGTCTCATCGGCGCTCGGCCAGCCGATATCCTTGCGGATGTCGAAAGGCATGGATTCGATCTGGCGTTCCGTCTGCCACCGGCGCCATGCGCGCACGAGCTTGTCGGCATAGGAGCCGAGCGAGGAATGTCTGCCATAGGACGACAGGCCCTTGCCGCCATCTCTGTAGGTCATCGAGGTCATTGTCGTTTCCTTTCCTTGCGAGATACGGGATTGCCGTATCCTTGAAGTGAAATATGCGCTTGCGGCACTCATCATTCAAACGAATAGATTTCATGGGTACCATAAGCGATTTTGAACTATCGCTGCTGCTCGTCCAGTGCGGGCAGGGCGCAGATATCGGCCGCAAGATGCGGCGGATAATGCTTCATTTCCTGCCTGATCCGTTCGCGTACCGCCACCCGAAACATGCGCGCGCGAAACGCGAAGAAAGCCTGGAGGATGTTGAAGCCTAATGTCTGCGACATGATCGGCCTCCTTTTCTTCAGCCTCATCGTCACAACTAAAATATAGGTGCTGCGGCTGGTTCAAACAAATGAAATGAACTGGGCCTTAGGTTCAGAGAAATTGAAAGATGAGGGCGCGCGTAGAATGGCTGTGACGGGCTGCCTTCGGCAGCGCTTCGAGCCTGTCGGGCGATACATAAACGGGTGGACGGCGGGGACGATCCACGCAGAAGCGGTCAGATGACCATCTGCTCTCCGAGCTCCACAACGCGGTTACTGGGGAGCTGGAAATAGTCCGAAGGGTCAATGGCGAAGCCGGCCATAGCGATGAAGAGGCGGTCCTGCCAAGCCGGAAGGCCGGTATTCGGATCGCCGACGAGCTTGCGCCTGCCGACGTAGAACGAGGTCGACATGATCTCGAAATCGAAGCCCGCCTTGCGGCAGAGCGGCAGGGCCTTGGAGACGTCCTGATCCTCCATGAAGCCGAACAGGAGCTGTATCTTGATGAAGCGCTCCGACAGCTTTTCGATCGTCACCCGGTCCGTTTCGGGCACATAGGGGCGCGGGGCGGTCTTCACATTGAGGATGACGTTGCGGGCGTGAAGAACGCGATTGTGCTTCAGATTGTGCAGGAGTACGCCGGGCGTCATGTCGGGGAGGCTGGTCAGGAAGATCGCGGTGCCAGGGACCTGGGCGGGAGCGTGATCCGACTTTCGTTCGATCGACGCCAGAAACTGCGTCAGGGGTACGTCGTTGCTGGCGGATTTCTGGCGTACCAGCAGCGTTCCCTTCTTCCAGGTCCACATCATCACCATCAGCGCGCCGGCGATCAGGACCGGGACATAGCCGCCGTCGTGGATCTTCAGGAGGTTCGCGCCCAAGAAGATGCTTTCAAGCACGAGAAGCGGCAAGAGTGCCGCCAGTGCCGTGAGCACGTTCCATCCCCAGACGACGCGGAGAAACTGGAAGGACAGGATCGTCGTTACCACCATCGCGCCCGTGACCGAAATTCCATAGGCCGTGGCAAGGGCTTCGGAGGAGCCGAATGCAAAGATCAGGGCAAGCACGCCAATGAGAAGCGCCATGTTGACGGCCGGGACATAAATCTGGCCGGTGTTGGAAGCTGAGGTGAAGCAGATCTCCAGCCGCGGAAGGAAGCCGAGATGGATTGCCTGACGGGCAAGCGAGAACGCCCCGGTGATGACCGCTTGGCTGGCGATGATGGTGGCTGCGGTGGCAAGAATGACCACCGGAAGGATCGCCCATTCCGGAAACATCAGGAAGAACGGATCGGACGCAGCCTGCGGGTTGGCAAGCACAAGCGCGCCCTGACCGAGATAGTTCAGAAGGAGGGATGGGAAGACCACTGCGAACCAGGCGACCTGGATCGGCTTCCTGCCAAAATGACCGAGGTCGGCATAGAGGGCCTCAGCGCCCGTCACGGTCAGGAAGACGGCGCCGAGGACCACGAGGCCAATGAGGCCCGCATGGGTGATGAAGTCGAAGGCGTAGAGCGGATTGAGCGCTGCGAAGATCGCGGGATCGTCGGCGATGTGGGCGAGTCCGCCAAGGCCCATCACGAGAAACCACAGCAGCGTTATCGGGCCGAAGAGTTTCGACACGGACGCGGTGCCGACCGACTGGACGAAAAACAGGAGCAGCATGATCACGATGGCGATCGGCAGGACATAGGGCGTGAAGACCGGCGTTACGAGCTTCAGCCCTTCGAGCGCCGACAGCACCGACAAGGCAGGCGTGATCATCGCGTCGCCGATGAAGAGCGCAGCACCGATGATGCCTGCGAAGAAGAAGATGGTCGCGTGCCGGCTGGTCTTCTTCATGAGAAGGGCCAGCAGGGAAAGGGTGCCGCCTTCGCCTTCGTTATCCGCTCTCAGAAGAAACAGCACGTATTTGAATGTGACGATGATCGTCAGCGTCCAGATCATCAGCGAGATCAGCCCGATGACCTCGTTTGGGGTGACGCCGTCATGGGTGAAGGGCCGAAGCGCTTCGCGGAAGGCATAGAGCGGGCTCGTTCCGATATCGCCATAGACCACTCCGATCGCCCCGAGCAGGAGGGCCGCAAACTTTTGCTGGCCTGCATGAGACCGGTCTGCGTCGTGGGTGGTGGCGGACATGGACATTCCCTGATTGTCGTTTGGAATTAAGGATATAGGGCTCAAGCCTGAGAATGGCACGTCTTGCAGCGAGCAGAGTGCGCAAGGGCCGTCAGGCCGCTCGCATCCCGGCCCTGATCGTACCGATCAGTTCTCCGCCCGTGCCTCGTCTTTCGTCAGCGCGCTGACGAGGAGCTTGTCGACGCGCCGCCCGTCGAGGTCGATCACCTCGAATTTCCAGTCGTTCTTGATGAAGGTCTCCCCAAGCTCGGGCAGGTGCTTCAGTTCTTCCAGAACGAGACCGGCGACGGTCTGATATTCGACGTCTTCATCAACGGGGAAGTTCATGAATTCCGAAAACTCGTCGATCGGCGTCCATCCGGAAACCAGGTAGGAGCCATCCTCTCGCCGCTTGATCGCCGGTTCTTCGCCGGAGGCCGCGTCGCCGAAGACGCCCATGATCGATTCGAGGATGTCGCCCGAGGTGATCACACCTTCGAAATGGCCGTATTCGTCAAAAACCAGAACCATATGCTGCGACGACTTGCGGATGGATTCGATCACCGAGGAGGCAGGAGCGAGGTCCGAGATGATCGGAACATCGTGTACCAGCGTCATGATGTCGACCGTCCGGTTGGCCTCAAGGGCATCGTAGTAATCCTTGACGGCGAGAACGCCGAGAACCTCGTCGGAGCTGCCCTTGCGGGCCGGCAGTCGCGTTCGCGACGTCGACTGGATGGTCTTGCGGATCTCCTCGGCGGAATCTTCGATATCGACCAGCTCGACGTCGCGCCGCGGCGTCATGAGCGCGCGCGCCGTTCTGTCGGCAAGACGCATGACGCCGGTGATCATGGCGGATTCCCCGCTCTCGATCACGCCGGCACTCTGGGCTTCGGCGAGAACCGTCTTGATCTCCTCGTCGGTGACGCCATCGGCGTTCTTTCCGGACTGGCCGAGCAGGGCGAGGACGAGCTTGCCCGAGCCGTCGAGCAGCCAGACGAGCGGCAGAGCCGCCTTCGACAGGTAGGTCATCGTCGGAGCGACCCTGGCGGCGACGGCTTCCGGCGCGCGAAGAGCCACCTGCTTGGGCACTAGCTCGCCGATAATGAGGGAGAGATAGGTGATCGCCACGACGACCGTACCGACGCCAAGCCCGTCTGCCCAGGCATCGGGAAGTCCCTGCGCCAGCAGCCAGGTGGAGAATCGCGCGCCGAGCGTCGCACCCGAGAAGGCACCCGACAGCACGCCGACGAGGGTGATTCCGATCTGAACCGTCGACAGGAAACGGCCGGGATCCTCCGCGAGCCGCAGAGCCAGTCTCGCTCCCCTGCTTCCCTGATCTGCCATAACCCTGAGGCGTGCCGGGCGGGCGGAGACGATTGCGAGCTCCGACATCGCCAGGACGCCGTTGAGAATGGTGAGGAGGATGACGATGGCTATTTCGGTATACAAACTTTGGCCTGTTTCGATGACAATGATCCGTCGAAACTATGCGATCTCGCCTCGCTTTGCGAGGGTTCCCGTCAAAGATCATGGCGCTTGGCAAGATAATTATGGCGGGACTTCTCGCAGCCAGCGCAACTGGAGAGCCGCAAGACGGCATCTCCTTGAAACGGCGCCTCATATAGTCCGCAGCTCATAAACCCCCTCTTAAGGATCTATTGACCATAATGAAGGCTTAACGCCGCCCACGTGTGCGGTGCCTGTGATGTTTTCGTGTCTCGCACCAAGGACGAAGTCTGTGTCCCTTCATCAAGCCATCGCCGCCATTCCGACGACCGCGTCTGCGTGGTTTCTGTCTGTCGTCGCCCATCGCATGGCGATCGTTGCGGCCTTCGTTTTTGCTGTCATGGCCGGATCGGGCGAGGCAGCGGCCGAGGACCGGGCGCTGAAGCTCTACTTCACGCATACGGGCGAGCGGGCGACGATCGTTTTCAAGCGCAACGGCAAGTACGACCAGCGCGGCCTCAACCAGATCAACCGTTTTCTGCGCGACTGGCGCCGTAACGAGCCGGCGAAGATGGACCCGCGGCTGCTCGATCTCGTATGGGAGGTCTATCGCAAGAGCGGGGCGAAGGAGGTGATCCACGTCGTTTCCGCCTATCGCTCGCCGGCCACCAACAACATGCTGCGCAACCGTTCGCGCAATACCGGTGTCGCCAAACGCAGCCAGCACATGCTCGGCAAGGCGATGGATTTCTATATTCCGGGCGTCAAGCTTGCGACATTGCGCGCGCTTGCCATGCAGATGCAGGTCGGCGGCGTCGGTTATTACCCGACATCGGGCTCACCCTTCGTGCATCTCGATGTCGGCAATGTGCGCGCCTGGCCGCGTATGTCTCGCCAGGAGCTGGCACGGCTGTTCCCTGACGGTCGCACGATCCACCTGCCGGCGGATGGTCGGCCGCTGCCGGGCTATCAGGTGGCGCTTGCCGAGCGCAAGAAGGGTATCCGCTCTGCACCGATCGAGATTGCCGCAAGCGAGGATGAGGATGACGATGCGCCCGTAACGCCAAAGGCAGCGGCACCGATCCTGCTGACGGCACGCGCAGCCGCACCTGTGAAGGCACCTGATCCCGTCGTGACCGGAAGCCTTGTCACCGCCATGCTGCCGACGCCGCAGAAGCGGGGCGAGATCGGATTGGCGCCGCAGCTTGCCAAGCCCGAGGACAAGGCGGTTGCCGACCGGGCCTTTGCCGATCTTGCCTCACTGACCGTTCCGCTGCCGGTGCTGCGGCCTGTTGAAATCGAGGCCGTGGAAAGCGAGACGCCCGCACCTGTGCCCGCGGTTGCACCGGTGCTGGCATCCGTCCAGCCGGCCCCGGCCGATTTCACGCGCTTCGTCGTCGGTCGCAAGCCTGCCAATACTTCAGGTATCGCCGACCGGCTGACCCATCCCGCACCGACGGCCGAGCAAATAGCGGTGTTGCCGGTCTCCGCCTCGGAGCATGTCTCGGGTGGCGTCGGCGAGATGTCCGCACGAGCGCTGATTGCCTGGGCAGTGCGGTCGCCGGAAACGTCAGTTGAACTCACGGCGCCTGCCATGATCGGCAACACCTATCCGAAGGGTGTCGGCGAGGGCAGGGCGGTTGCTTCAGGTGCGGCTGGAACCAGCTTCAAGACCAGCCGTTTCGGCACTGAGGGCTGAACTCAAATAGGCGCGATGGTGGTCGCCCTACAGAAATAAGGGGCAGATTGACTTTCAATCAAATGGAATGATAATCCTTGGTCATTCAGAAAAATTGAAAGATGTGACGATGACAATCCCGTTTCGCCGTCCCATTCCTCTGCTCGACAATGACGTGCTGCGCACCTTCGTGGCCATTGCAGAGACCGGTAATTTTTCGACTGCAGCCGAGACCGTGTTCCGCACGCCGTCGGCCGTTTCCATGCAGATCAAGAAGCTCGAAGAGCAACTTGGCGTGACGCTGTTTCGCCGCGATGCGCGCTCGGTGACGCTGACGCAGCATGGTGAAATGCTGCTGTCTTATGCACGCAACATCCTGGCGCTTTCCAACGAGGCGGTGTCGCGCTTCATCATGCCCGAGCTCAGCGGCGTGGTGCGGCTCGGCGCGCCCGAGGATATCGGCGAGCGGCTGCTGCCGCAGATCCTGAAGAGCTTTGCGCAGATCTATCCGGGCATCATGGTCGATGTGACGATCGACATGAGCATCGGCCTGAAGAAGCGGATGGAGGAACAGCGCCTCGATCTCGCGCTCATCAACTGTGCCACGAGGCCTTTCCCCACCAATGGCGAAGTCGTTTATCGCGAACGGCTCGTTTGGGCCGGCGCCAAATGCGGCTCTGCGCATCGGCGCGATCCGCTGCCGATCTCGATCTGGGAAGACGGTTGCATCTGGCGGCAGGAGGCGATCACCCAGCTCGAACGCAACAAGCGGCCCTATCGCGTCGCTTATCTCAGCGCCCACACGATGGCGCAACGCGCCGCCGTGGTCTCCGACCTCGCCATTGCGCCGCTGCCGCTCTCTTATGTCAGTGAGGACATGGGGATACTTGGTATCCAGGAAGGGCTGCCGGAATTGGGTTCTTTCGATATCCAGCTGCTCACGGCATCGCAGATGACGGGGCCGATCGAGACGGTGGCCGACAGCATCCGCGCATCCTTCGCCGAAAGGTCGAAAGCGGCGGCTGCCTGATTGACTCAGAGCGATACGGAATGATCGCGTAGACGCGGAATGCAGGCTTAGATACCACCTTACAAGGAAGGTCAGGCCATGGATCAGCAAGTTAGGCTTTTCGGCGCCGTTGCGGTCCGACCCGCCGTCCTTGCCGTCATCTCCCGGTTCGAAATGATCTCAGGATACAAGGTCGCGGTCAGGTGGGAGCTCAATCCGATCGTCAGGAAGCAGATTGAAGCTGGTGAACCTTTTGATCTCGTCATCACCAATCCTGATCTGATTGAGGAACTCGCGACCCTGGGAAAGGTCGAGGCGGAGAGTCAGGTCGCGTTCGGTCGGATAGCAATGGGAATGGCGGCAAAAGAAGGCAGCCGACCGCTCGACATTGGCTCCGTGGAAACATTCAAACATGCGTTAAGGAACGCCGGATCAATCGCCTATGCCAGTGACGGAACCAGCGGCGGCTACTTCTCCGGGTTACTGGAGCGCTTGGGAATAGCCGACGAGGTGAAGCCCAAGCTGGTGCCGGTAGCAGGAGGGCAGACGGCGCCGGCCGTAGGCCGCGGGGAAGCCGAGCTGGGGGTCGTTCCCGTGACATCTATCCTCGCCGCCGCTCCCGAGGTCATGCTCGTCGGCAAGTTTCCGGCAGAACTCCAAAGTTTCATCGACTTCGCCATTGGCATCAGCACCGATTCAACGGATGCAGAGGCTGCCAGGCAGCTGTCAGCGTTTCTGACGTCGGCAGCCATTGACGATATCCTGGCGGCAAAGGGCGTCGAGCGCAGCTGAATATAGGCTTGATGAGCAGCGATCGGCCTGGGCTATCGCCCCTGGTTGCTGAATGGCGTTTGACGATCTCGACGATGTTGGCCTTCTCCGGAGAAAGGCTCTCAGCCGGTGAACTTTTCGCTCACGAATGCGTTATCCCGCCCGGACGGCTTCAGCCGTTCGGGGTTGATTTCACAAAAGGATTTCGCACATGACGACCACGGGTAAAATCGCATCCGCCTTGATGATCCTTCTTGCGCTTTCTTCTTGCGCCAACACGATCCGTGGCGTGGGCAGGGATACGGCAAATGCCGTCAATGCCACGCAGGATGCCGGCCGCAGTGTCGATCGCGCAGCGAAGAGATAATTACTTTCAGATTTTTGAAGTCGGATAGGCTTTTTCGAGGCCGCCGGATCGGGTCAGCCCGGTCCGGAATGCGGCATAGGCCGGGTGCTGGCTGGAGCGCGCCGCTTCCATAAGCCTGATCTGCAGCCGGTTGGGTGCAGCTTCGCCGATCCATTTGCCGAGGGTTTCGAGCTTCAGCGAATTGAGAAGGCGCGCGGCGGAGGCGAGGTCGAGGTGCCGATAGAGGCCCGCGAGCAGGTTATCGTCCTGTGCCGGATTTTCCATGAGCAACGACAGGTAGGATTTGTCGGTTTCCGAGAGCGCCGCGAGTTTCTCCGCGACGGTATCGCGATCGGGGAAGGGCACCGTGCCAGTCATATCGAATCGTCCAGTCCTTGTTGTCAGCAAGGCTTATAGACTGGCCTTGACCTTCTCGGCTACATCAGCCGGAAGCCAGCGGCTCCAGAGTTCCTCATAATTCTGCAGGAAGTAGAGGGCTGCATCCTCGTTGTCCTCGCCATTTTCATCCTGCCAGGCCAGCACCTGGCTGATGGTCTCGTTATCCCAGCTGCGGGCGTTCAGATAGTTCATGACCGGGCCGGCGCGATCGGCGAAAGCCTTGGTCATCAGCGTGAAGGCCTGCGATACCGGATAGGCGTTCACCTTGGGATTGGCGCAATGAGGCACCGAGGTGCAGGCGTTCCATTCGGCCTCGTCGTGCGGAACGCCGAAGCCCAGTTGTTTCATGTCGTATTTGCCGATGACTGATGTCGGCGCCCAGTAATAACCGAGCCAGCCGACCTTGTTTTCGAAGGCGCGAGCAATCGAACCGTCGAAATCCTTGGGGGTCCGGCTGTCGACCAGCGCAAAGCCGAGCTTGTCGGCATCGAGCGCCCTGAAGAGATTGCTGGTCGAGATCTCGCAGGCCCAGGCTTGCGGGCAATTATAGACTGCGGCGCGCGAGGGATCGTCGATATCGGGAAAGAGTTCCGGATGCTTCAGCGCATCCTGTACGGAACGAATATCCGGATTTGCGTCGGCGATGAATTTCGGGATGTACCAGCCTTCGACCGCACCGTCCGCAAGAATTTCGGCGCCCTTGACCAGACGGCCGGCGCTGATGGCGGCATCGAGCTGCGGCTTGACCGCTTTCACCCAGAATTCCGAGGCGATATCGGGCGTGCCGCTGCCGTTCGTGGAGGCGAAAGTCGGCAGCGTGTCGCCATCGACGACGGTGACGGAGCAGCCGTAGCCCTTTTCCAGGATGAATTTATCGAAGCTCGCGGCAATGGCAGCAGAGCCCCATCTCATCTCGGCGATCGAGACCTTGCCGCATCCGGCAGCTTGCGTCTCCGCCATTCCGGCATAAAAACAGACCGCAAGGATGAATGACGTGAAAAATGTCTTCATTATACGTTCCCCGAAATTTTTATGTGATCGAACGCGCATGCACCGAGGCAATTAGCCGACAAATCTCTCCGCCGCTTCAGGTGCCCACGGCCGGAATATGGCTCCACGGGGGCTTTCCTGTGTGCGGCGCCGTTCGTCTGGTTTTCCGGCGGCTCGTCGCTGGCCATTTCTATTGATGGCTTAATATGAGCAAACCTACGGATTTGCTGCGAGAAATCAACTCTCTTTTCTGTGTTGTATCTGTAACTAAATTATTGAATTCGAAGAATTTATGCCTGCAGTTCATGAAACCGCGGCTTGGAGTGCGATTGACGGAAATGCACGCTCGCGGCGAGGGGTGAAAGCGGTTCCAAGTGAGAGAAAATCGGAAAAGTTCAAAAAAAGTCGAATTTTGCCTCCGGTCGGGTCTTCAATAACCATCCGGTAAGAATGTGCCGTTATCTGTTGTGACGCGGCGGGGACAACCGCTGCTTTTCCGGATCAGGTACTGCGTCCCGGAAAAAGCGAGCTTCATCGCGTAATGGTGAAGACGCCTGCGTTTTTACGGCAAACCGCGTAGGGCTTATGGCCTGATCGCGGTTTTCGCATTTCTGGCCCTCTGTTGACCGTGTATCTACCCGCATTGTAGGCCTGCCGGAAATACTTCACGGATAAGCGCCAATGACCAGAGCCATCATGCTGCAGGGAACCGGCTCGGACGTCGGCAAGACGGTGCTGGTGGCGGGGCTTTGCCGGCTGGCGGCCAATCGCGGCCTGACGGTGCGGCCGTTCAAGCCGCAGAACATGTCGAACAATGCGGCGGTTTCCGACGACGGCGGCGAGATCGGCCGGGCGCAATGGCTGCAGTCTCTCGCGGCACGCACACCATCATCCGTGCATATGAACCCGGTGTTGCTGAAGCCGCAGTCGGAAAACGGCAGCCAGATCATCGTGCAGGGCAGGGTGTTCGGGCAGGCGAAGGGGCGCGACTATCAGCGGCTGAAGCCGCACCTTCTGGCCTCTGTGCTAGAGAGTTTCGGCAAGGTGTCCGAAGGGGCCGACCTCGTCATCGTCGAGGGGGCAGGGTCGCCGGCCGAAATCAACCTGAGGGCCGGCGATATCGCCAATATGGGCTTCGCGACGCGGGCGAATGTACCTGTCGTTCTCGTCGGCGATATCGATCGTGGCGGGGTCATCGCTTCACTGGTCGGCACGCATGCGATCCTCAGTGAGGGAGATCGCAAGATGATCTCGGGTTACATCATCAACAAGTTCCGCGGTGATGTGAGCCTGTTCGACGACGGCATTGCATCCATCGGGCAGTTCACCGGCTGGCCCTGCTTCGGCGTCGTGCCCTGGCTGAAGGCGGCAGGACGGCTACCCGCCGAGGATTCCGTCGTTCTGGAGCGGCTGGCCAAGGGCGAGCGAGGGGCGCTGAAGATCGCCGTGCCGGTGCTGCCGCGCATTGCCAATTTCGACGATCTCGATCCGCTGCGGGCCGAGCTTGGCGTTGAGCTCGTCTTCGTGCGCGCCGGCGAGCGGCTGCCAGCCGATGCAGCGCTCGTCATCCTGCCGGGCTCGAAATCGACGATATCGGACCTCGCCGATCTCAGGGCGCAGGGATGGGACCGCGACCTTGCTGCCCATGTGCGCCGTGGCGGCCGGGTGATCGGCATTTGCGGCGGCTACCAGATGCTCGGCCGCAAGGTGCATGATCCGCTCGGCATCGAGGGTACGACGACAGAGATCGAAGGGCTTGGCCTGCTCGATGTCGAGACGGAGATGGCGCCGGAGAAGACGGTGCGCAACAGCTCTGCCCATTCGACGGAATATGACGTGCCGCTGTCAGGCTATCAGATCCACCTTGGCGTCACGCAAGGGGCAGATTGCGAACGGCCGGCGGCGATCGTGGACGGATTGGCCGATGGTGCGGTGTCAGCCGATAGCCGGATCATGGGCACCTATCTGCACGGCCTCTTCGGCAGCGACGCCTACCGCGCCCGGCTGCTTCAAAGCTTTGGCCTCTCAAGCGAAGGCGGTAGCTACCGCGAGAGTATCGACCGGGCGCTCGACGAGGTCGCTAGCGGCCTTGAGCAACATCTCGACACGCGCTGGCTTGCCGGCCTGCTCGGCTAGGCCGGATGGGGCCTGCATTCATCGATGCCGCTCTGCTATTGCCAAATTAGTTGACTGAGTCCATTAATTGCTGCTGCAACGCACCCAGTGGAGAGCGATGAAAACCATGAGCATATTCGATAGATTTTCACTGGCGGGCCAGGTGGCGCTCGTGACCGGCGGCGGCCGCGGCCTGGGCTTCGAGATGGCACACGCGCTTGCCGAGGCCGGCGCGCATGTCATCGTCACCGGGCGCACGGCGGCGACGCTGGAAGATGCCGTAAGGACCATCCACGCCGCTGGTGGCGCGGCGCAGGCCGCCGCGTTCGACATTGCCGACCGAGAGGCCCAGCGCGGGCTGATGGCCGACATCGAAAAGACCCATGGCCGTCTCGATATCCTGATCAACAATGTCGGCGCCCGCGACAGGCGGCCGCTGGCCGAATTCGACGACGATGCCATCATCGAACTGCTGCGCACCGATCTGGCCGCGGTGATAACGCTTTCGCGGGACGCTACCGTGCTCATGAAGCGGCGCAATTACGGCCGCCTGATCGCGGTGACCTCAATCAGCGGCCATGTCGTCATGCCCGGCGACTGCGTCTATCCGGCGGCCAAGCAGGGCCTGACCGGCCTGATGCGCGCCATGGCGGTCGAATTCGGCCCGCACGGCATCACCAGCAACGCGATTGCGCCCGGCTGGTTTGCCACGGAAACGAATGCAGCGATGGCTGCGAACGAGGAATTGATGTCCTTCGTGCGCCAGCGCATTCCGGTCCAGCGCTGGGGCCGCCCGGATGAGATCGCGGGTGCGGCGCTGTTTCTTGCAAGCGGTGCCGCCTCCTTCGTCAACGGCCACGTGCTGACGGTCGACGGCGGCATGACGGTCAGGATGTGAGCGGAGATGCCCGCCTTCATTCCCGCGGCGTTTCCGCTGCTCCTACTCTGAAGGGGCAGAGGTCCGTTCGGGACGCGGTTCCTTCAACAATGGCGGAGAGGTTCGGGCGAAGATATTGCCGACATCGGTGAGGAAGGTCAGCAGCAGGTTGAATTCCGGCTCGCTGTAGGCGTCCAGGATAGCGGAGATCGGCTCGCTCTGCTCCTCGTAAAGCCGGTTGGCGCGTGCCGATGCCTCGGGACAGGCAACCAGGACAAGGCGGCGTTTGTCGGTCTCATCCCGTTGCCTGACGACGAAGCCGGTCGCCTCCAGCTTGTCGATCAACCCGCTGACCGTCCCGATCTTCAACCCGACCTCGCGCGACAGCGCCGTCATCGACAGCGGTCCGAGTTTTTCCAGCAGCCGGAAGCACTTGAATTCGGTGCTGGTCAAGCCCACCTGCTCGGCCACCTTCTGGTGGAACAGCAGGAGCCGGGCCGAAAACAGCTGGACCGTCGGAATGTAGCGCGCGAGGCGGTCGGTTGACTTTTTCGGCAAAACGGTTAGATCTCCGAACTAATTGTTTCGATATTCTAAGGAATCGTCAGGGTCATGTCGATACTCTCGCATGGCTGTTCGGCCCTTGTTACAGGCAGCGATCCATGAGCGCCTATTTCATTCTCGAAATCCATCCCGATATCAAAGATCAGGCGATCGATGATTATCTTGCATGCATATCGCCGGATATGACGTTCCATGGAGGCCGTGTCCGATCTCCGGGAGGCAAGGTCCAGCCGGTCCAGGGAAACCGGCAGATGAACAGGCTTCTGATCATCGAATTCCGCACCGCCTCCATCGCCCGGGAATGGTATGAGGAGGCGAAGCAGGCGAATGAAGGCGTTGCCAGGTATCGTTCGCTCTTCGCCTGCCCCGCGGTTATCGTTGCCGGGGTGGATGGTTAGAAACATCGGCCTCGCAGCCATCTCCTGAGGTCGCGGCCCGGTTCGGCATTGCCGCCCATTCGCCCGATTTCCGATCATAGAATTGCGCCTGCCCATGTGGAGGTTTCAAAATTAACGCTCATATTCAGTGGCTTATAGACGAGGGAATCAGGAGCGAGCATATCGGCGAGCTCATTGCCGGTTTGTGCGACCGGTTGATCGCGGATGGCTTTCCCATCTGGCGGGGCAGCATCGCGATGCCTTCCATTCATCCTATGTATGGCGGCGTCTCGGCCAATTTCGTGCGCGATGGTGCGACCACCATCGAGAATTCCGAATATGGCAGTGCGTCAGAGCGGAGCTTCGAGCAGACACCGATCTATTTTCTGTTGGGCCGCGGCGAAACGTCGGGGCGCTGGATCCTTGCCAAGGGGGAGGGTGTCGACGACTATCCGCAGCTTGCGGAATTCGCGCTCGGTGGCGGCACGGATCATCTGGTCAGCCTGCTGGAGTTTCCGAAGGAGGCCGCGTTGCGCGGGGTCAGCCTGTCCCTGACAAGCGACAGGCCGGGCGGATTCTCCGATGATCAGCTGGCGATCATCGCAGAGCTTTTCCCGGCGCTGGGGCTTGCCTGTTACCGCATCGCGGCATCGAAAACCGCTGCGGATATCCTCGCCGTCTATACAGGCGCCAAGACGAGTGCACGCATCCTTGCGGGCGAGGTGCAGAGGGGAACGGGAGGCGCCATCAATGCCGCGATCCTGCTTGCGGACCTCAGAAACTTCACGGCGTTGACCGAGGTCTATCAACCCGGTGAGATCGCCGGGTTTCTGAACGAGCATTTCGAGCTGATCGGCCGGCATGTCGAGGAAAATTCCGGCGAGATCCTCAAGTTCATGGGCGACAGCGTATTGGCGATCTTTCCGACAGGCGGCGAAGACGGGGAAGATCCTGCGAAGGCCTGTATGGCTGCGCTCGCCTCGGCTCGGAATGTTCTGGAGGCAAACGCAGCGCTCAATCGTCGGCGGACGCGCGAGGGCGGGCCGGATATCGGCGTCGATGTGGTCCTGCATCTCGGCGAGGTGTTTTACGGAAATGTCGGCGCCCGCGGCAGGCTTGATTTCACCGTGATCGGCAGGGCCGTCAACGAGGCCTCGCGGCTCGAGAAGCTCTGCGGCGAACTCGGCCAGCCCCTTCTGATGTCGGAGAGCTTCGCGGCTGCCTGCGGTGTCGCCTGCGAACATCTGGGATCGTTCGAATTGCGCGGCGTTTCGAGGAGGGCGGACGTGTTCAAGCTCGCGGTACAGACTACGGCAGCGGCCTGAAAATCGGGATCGATTTAAAGAGTTAGAGTGTTTCCGGCTTCGGCGGCAAATGCCTCAGATCTCGCCTGAAACCTCGCGGCGGCGGCGGTCGAGTTCTTCGCTGTAGCGGCGTAGCGTGTGGCTTTCGCTGAGCTGGCCGATCACCTTGCGCTCGATGAGGTTGTTGACGACGGCGAGCGCTTCGCTTTCGGTCTTGTCGAAGATCGCGGCCGCCTGTTTGGCGTTCATCTGCGGCTGCAGGAAATCGTTTTTGTAGCGGATGAAATCGGTCAGCTGCTGGGCTTCATCCTGCGCGCTGGTGGGGTTGGCGTAGATTTCCGGCACGAGCACGAGGCCGGCATATTTGTCGCCGTCATCGACGAGGATGACGCGCTGCGTCGAGCCGATGGGGAAGGCCTCTTTGAACGCGTCCATCGTTATTCCAAGTTTTGCGGTCTTCACGTCTGATCGCATCAGCTTGTCGACGGTCAGGTTGCGGATCCAGCCGACATCATGGGCGCTACGGATGCTCTCGCCGCGCAGGTGAAAGCGCCATGTGGCGAAGGAGTAGCCGAAGGTGGTGCGCACCACGAGTGACGAGGTAATGACGGCAGCGAGCACCAGAACGGTAATCGGAAAGTCGCCGGTAATCTCCAACGCCAGGAAGGTCATGGTCAGCGGCCCGCCGATGACGGCGACGGCGAGCGAACTCATGCCGACCACGGCATAGATCACGGGCGTCAGTGTCGCATCGGCGAAATAGGGGGCGGAATAGGCAAAGAGCTTGCCGAGTAGGGCGCCCATGAAGAGCGAGGCGAAGAACAGGCCGCCGCGGAAGCCGGAGCCGATGGACACGGCCGATGCCACCGACTTCAGAAGAAAGAGGCCGATCAGCGCGGGAATGGTGATCTCATGGGCGAGGTTCAGGTGCAGCGCGCCATGGCCGGCGGCAAGCACCTGCGGTGAGATCAGTGCCAGGAGGCCGACAACAATGCCGCCGAGTGCGGGGCGGAAGGGCAGCGCGATGGAGCTTTTGCGCGCCAGCTCCTCGACGAAGGAGACACCCTGCATCAGCAGGATGCCGATGCCGGCGCAGAAAGCGCCGAGGGCGATCGCCGGCACGTAATCGGCGGGCTGGACAGCGCCGAAGCTGCCGACATCGATGATGAAGTCGCTGCCGGAGAGCAGCCGGGCGACCAGTGTAGCGACGAGGGCGGCAACGACGACAGGCGTCAGCGAGACGATGGTGTAGGTGCCAATGATCAGCTCGAAGGCATAGAAGGCGCCGGTCAGCGGCGCATTGAAGGCGGCGGCGATGGCGCCGGCCGCGCCGCAGCCGACGAGCACTCGCATGTCGGCGCGGCGAAGCTGCAGCTTCAGGCCGAATTTCGAGGCGATGCCGGCGGCAAGCTGCGTATAGCCGGCCTCCAGACCGACGGATGCGCCGAAGCCGTTGGAAACGAGATTCTGGATGGCGACAAGGATGCTGTCCGTCAGCGACAGGCGGCCGCCATGCAAGGCATTGGCCTCGATTGGGTCGACCATCGGCTTCTTGCGCCATCTGGCGAGAATGAAGATCAACAGGCCGAGCAGCACGCCGCCGGCAACCGGGGCCGTCATCAGCAGGAACTTGCTGTCGATCTGCGAGGCGCTGAGCCTCGTTGTGCCGTCTATGCCAAAGATCAGCCTGTGCATCTCTTCCGAGACATAGCTCATGGCGGTGACCGCAAGGCCCGAGGCGATACCGACGAGCGCGCCGGCAAAGACCATGCCCATTTCGGTGTGGCGGATGAGCGCGCGCATGCGTCCCGGATCGAAGACGGTGCCAAGAGGGCCGAGGCGGCGAATATCCATTCGGGAGAGCATCATGGGGAAACTAGGCGGCAGGAGTGGGGGTCAAGGGCGGGGCCGGCATCCGCATGAGCGGCAATTGCGGCAAAATACCGACTGGGCTGTAAAGTTTTTGTGACGTAAGCCTTTGATTAAAGACGATAATATCGGTAGTGTAAGTCGAGATGAGCTCTGTGTACGCCCCGTGCAGCGATTGACATGCCCGGGGCGGAAGCCTAACCATGAATTGACATAATGGATGGTTCCGGATCGGCCTTAAGCCTTCCGGATGAAAAGGGAATGTGACGGGGTGGACCCAAGCCGGGCGCCTTCATCACAGCCGACCCCGCGACTGTAGAGCAGTCAGGGTCTTCCGTCCGGCATTTTAGCCGTTGCGCTGACAGCCTCGCATTCTGCAGGCGGGCAAGGCGGTATGGATGCCGGAAAAGCCACTGGAATGCATCGTGATCAGCCGGGGCAGGACGCCTCTTTTTCTACGAATCGTCCGCCTTTTCACGAGAAGCAGCCGGGAAGGCGAGGCAGATCCGCTGGCACGATCAGGGGCGACCGGAAACGGTCTGCCCCTGTCGCGGCCGATAACTGCGAGCCAGGAGACCTGCCATCCGTGCCGGGCATTGTGCCCATACTGGGCCGTTTGCCCGCTGCCAGCACGGAGGTTGTCTTGGCTGAAGGATTTTATTCAGCGCTGCCTCTGGCGGTGCGTATGCGAGGCGCCGGCATGGTGCGTTCGGCCTCCTACGCAGAATATGCGGTACCCCCCTCTGTCCTGCCGGACATCTCCCCCACAAGGGGGGAGATTGAATCGCGGAGAGCTTCTCCCGAAACAACTAATGTAGGGTGGTGGTCTCGCTCCTTGTCGATCTCCCCCCTTGTGGGGGAGATGTCCGGCAGGACAGAGGGGGGTGCCACACCCTCCACCACCGAGAAAGGCATGCGCGTAATAAGCCTTGCCTTCTCTCCGAGGGGCGTCCGAGCATGACCGCCACCTTCGTCCTCGGCGGCGCCCGCTCGGGCAAATCCCGCTTCGCCGAAAACCTCGTCACCACAAGCGGCCTCGACCGCCACTACATTGCCACAGGCCGCGCCTGGGACGACGAAATGCAGGCGCGCATCAACCAGCACAAGGCCGACCGCGGCCCTTCCTGGACCACACATGAAGAGCCGCTCGACCTTACCGAACGCCTTGCCGCCATCGATGGCGAGGGCAGGGCGATCCTCGTCGATTGCCTGACGCTGTGGCTTACCAATCTGATGATGGAGGGCCGCGATATCGCCGCCCTATCCGCCGCCCTTGCCGCCTTTCTACCGCAGGCAAGGGCGCGGCTCGTCATTGTTTCCAATGAAGTCGGCCTCGGCATCGTGCCCGAGAACCGAATGGCGCGGGAGTTTCGCGACCATGCCGGCCGGTTGCACCAAATGATCGCGGCATCCGCCGACGACGTCTATTTTATCGCGGCAGGTCTGCCGCTGAAAATGAAGGGTTAGTTCCATGCAGCAGAAAATCCCCGCAACCGTCATCACCGGCTTCCTCGGCGCCGGCAAGACGACGATGATCCGCAACCTGCTCACCAATGCCGGCGGCAAGAAGATCGCGCTCATCATCAACGAGTTCGGCGATCTCGGCGTCGACGGCGATGTGCTGAAGGGCTGCGGGGCGGAGAACTGCACAGAGGACGATATTATCGAGCTCACCAATGGCTGCATCTGCTGCACGGTGGCCGACGATTTCATTCCGACCATGACCAAGCTTCTGGAGCGCGACCAGCGCCCCGACCATATCGTCATCGAAACCTCGGGCCTTGCCCTGCCGCAGCCTCTGGTCGCCGCCTTCAACTGGCCTGACATCAGAAGCGAGGTGACCGTCGATGGCGTCATCACCGTGGTCGACAGCGCCGCTGTCGCGGCCGGGCGTTTTGCCGATGATCACGATGCCGTCGATGCGCGCCGCGCCGAGGATGAATCGCTCGATCACGAAAGCCCGATCGAGGAACTGTTCGAGGACCAGCTGACCTGCGCCGACCTGATCGTGCTCAACAAGACCGATCTGATCGACGCCGAGGGTCTCGGTCGCGTGAAGAGCGAAGTTGCCTCGCGCATCGCCCGCAAACCCGTGATGATCGAGGCGAAGAATGGCGAAGTGCCGGCAAGCGTGCTGCTTGGCCTCGGCATCGGCACGGAAGACGATATCGGCAACCGCAAGTCCCATCACGAGCTGGAGCATGAAGATGGCGAGCCGCACGACCATGACGAATTCGACAGTTTCGTCGTCGAGCTTGGCGCTATCGCCGATACATCAGGTTTCGTCGAGAAGCTCAAGGGCATCATCGGCGAGCATGACGTGCTGCGCCTCAAGGGCTTCATCGATGTCTCCGGCAAGCCGATGCGCCTGCAGTTGCAGGCCGTGGGTGCCCGCATCGATCAGTATTTCGACCGCGCTTGGGCACCGGGCGAAGCCCGCACAACGCGCCTCGTCGTCATTGGTCTGCACGAGATGGATCAGGATGCGGTGCGCAAGGCGATCGTGGCACTGGTCTAAGGGGTTTCGATGCATCTGCTTCTGGCTCAACAGGGAACGATCAGCGACGGGGACGAGGCCATCGACCTCGGCCAATCGCCGGGCGATATCCTGTTCCTGTCGGCCGCCGACACCGAGCTTGCGGCGATCGCTGCGGCTCATTCCAGCGGGGCGAGCGGGCATACGCTCAGGCTTGCGAGCCTGATGAGCCTGAAGCATCCGATGTCGGTCGATACCTACGTCGAACGCACGGCGCGACATGCGAAGCTGATCATCGTGCGGGCGCTGGGTGGGGCGAGCTATTTTCACTATGCGCTCGAGGCGCTGCATGCGGTGGCGGCTCGGAGCGGGGCGCTGATTGCGGTGCTGCCGGGGGATTCCAAGCCGGATGCGGGGCTGACGCCGTTTTCGAATGTGGCGCTTGAGGATCTCAATGCGCTCTGGGGCTATCTGATCGAGGGCGGTGACGCCAATGCGCGGGGTTTTCTTGCCTATGCCTCGGCGATGCTTTCGGGGGCGGAGAAGCCGGCGCCAGCCGTGCCGCTGATGAAGGCGGGGATCTGGTGGCCAGGGCGGGGGCTTGTCGGGGTTGAAGAGTGGCGGCGGCTTGTTTTGGCTGTGCCGTCCTCGGCTGCTGAGGGTGTGACACCCCCCTCTGTCCTGCCGGACATCTCCCCCACAAGGGGGGAGATCGAATCGCGGCAACCATCTCCCCAAACAACTGATGTAGGGCGACGGTCTGGCGTCTTGTCGATCTCCCCCCTTGTGGGGGAGATGTCCGGCAGGACAGAGGGGGGTAGCTCTACCTTCGACCCTCTCGATTGCGACATGGCCGCCACCTGGACTGGTCCACGGCCGGCGATCCTTGCCGATATCACCGACGCCCCCTGGCGCACGAACGGCGATACGGTCGAGCGCATTGAACTGCTAGCCGCCAAGCTTGTCTCCGGTGAAATCACCTGCCCAACCCTCTGGTCCCAAACCAGAGCCGTGCTCGACGAAATCGAAGCCCGCCTCAAACCCTCGATCCTCGCCTGCGGCCCGGCCGAGATCGCCAGTCTGCTGCGCGGCCTCGACGGCCGTTTCGTGCCGCCCGGGCCATCCGGCGCGCCGACGCGCGGGCGGCCGGATGTGTTGCCGACGGGGCGGAATTTTTACTCGGTGGACAGTCGTGCTGTGCCGACGCCCGCCGCCTACGAGCTCGGCAAGAAATCTGCCGAACTCCTGATCCGCCGCTATGTGCAGGATCACGGCGAATGGCCCGTCTCCTTCGGGCTGACGGCCTGGGGCACGTCCAACATGCGCACCGGCGGTGACGATATCGCGCAAGCCCTGGCGCTGATCGGGGTCAAGCCCGTGTGGGACATGGCGTCCCGCCGCGTCACCGGCTACGAGATCATTCCGCAGGCCATGCTACACCGGCCGCGGGTCGACGTGACGCTGCGTATTTCCGGTTTTTTCCGCGATGCCTTTCCCGAGCAGATCGCGCTCTTCGACAAGGCGATCCGCGCAGTCGGCGCTCTGGAGGAGGATGCAACCGACAACCCGATTGCCGGGCGCATGCGCGGCGAGGCGGCGCGGCTGATCGCTGCCGGGCTTGATGAGAAGGCCGCGGCAAAGCGGGCGGGCTATCGCATCTTCGGATCGAAGCCGGGTGCCTATGGGGCCGGCTTGCAGGCGTTGATCGACGAGAAGGGCTGGGAGCGGCGGGCCGATCTTGCCGAAGCCTATCTGGTCTGGGGCAGCTATGCCTATGGCGCTGGCGAAGAGGGCCGGGCCGAGCGCGGGGTCTTCGAGGAGCGGCTGCGCTCCATCCAGGCCGTCGTGCAGAACCAGGACAATCGCGAGCACGACCTGCTCGACAGCGATGATTATTACCAGTTCGAAGGCGGCATGGCGGCGGCGGCCGAGGCGCTTGGCGGCGCGCGGCCGGCGATCTATCACAATGATCATTCACGGCCGGAAAAGCCTGTAATCCGCTCGCTCGAGGAAGAGATCGGGCGGGTGGTACGCGCGCGCGTCGTCAATCCGAAGTGGATCGAGGGCGTCATGCGCCACGGCTACAAGGGTGCCTTCGAGATTGCGGCGACAGTCGATTATCTCTTCGCGTTCGCGGCAACGACGGGTGCGGTCGGCAATCATCATTTCGAGGCGGTCTATCAGGCCTTCGTCGCCGACCCCAAAGTGCGCGATTTCATGGCCGAGAAGAACCCGGCTGCCCTTTCCGAAATGAAGGAGCGGCTCATGGAGGCGATCGAGCGAAAGCTCTGGACGCCGCGCAGCAACTCGGCGCAATTCAACCTCACTGAATCCAACGAAACCAAGAAAAGAGCAGGCAGCCAGCCATGACCGAAGAGCCAGTCGTACCAGCCGAAAAGGACGATGCCCGTCACGCCGAGAAGATGGCGAAGAAGAAGGCCGCCCGTGACAAGATCATGGCCAGCAAGACGGATGAGAAGGGCCTGATCATCGTCCATACCGGCAAGGGCAAGGGCAAATCCTCGGCCGCTTTCGGCATGATCTTTCGCCATATCGCCCATGGCAAGCCGTCTGCCGTCGTGCAGTTCATCAAGGGCGCCATGTGGACGGGCGAGCGGGATCTAATCGAAAGGCATTTCTCCGATGTCTGCCAATTCCACACGATGGGCGAGGGCTTTACCTGGGAGACGCAGGATCGGGCGCGGGATGTGGCGGCGGCCGGTGCTGCCTGGGAAAAGGCCAAGGAACTGATCCGCGACGAGCGCAATTCCATGGTGCTGCTCGACGAGATCAATATCGCGCTGCGCTACGACTATCTCGATATCAACGAGGTGGTGGAGTTCCTGAAAAACGAGAAGCCACACATGACACACGTCGTGCTGACCGGGCGCAACGCCAAGGACGAACTGATCGAGATCGCCGATCTCGTCACCGAGATGGAACTCGTCAAACATCCCTTCCGCTCGGGCATCAAGGGGCAGCCAGGCGTCGAGTTCTGATCCTTAGTTGGCGAGATGGCCGCGCAATATCGCGGCCGTTTCTTCATCGGCCGGGAAGAGCGTTTCGATCGCCAGTTCAGACAGGGTGATATCGACAGGCGTGCCGAAGACGGTCGTTGTCGAGATGAAGGAAAGCAGGCCGGCTTTGGTCGAGAGCTGCAAGGGCACGGCGATGCCGGCAAGGTCGGTGTGGGTCTCGCTGGGATCTTTGGGAGCCGGATAGGACAGCAGTTCCTTCAACAGCTTTTCCAGCACCGGATCGCCCGAGACCGAAATCTGCTGACGCAGCCGATCAAGCAGATGGGCGCGCCATTCCGAGAGATTGATGATGTGCGGTGCCAGCCCCTGTGGATGCAGGCTGAGGCGCAGCACGTTGACCGGCGGTTCCAGCAGGGATGGATCGGCAACGGCTTCGAGCAGTGGTCCGATGGCGGCGTTGGCGGCAACCAGCGTCCAGTGGCGGTCGATGGCGATCGCCGGGAAGGGCTCGTGGCCTTTCAGCACTCTATCGATGGCGCGGCGCGCGGGCTCAAGGGCGGGATCATCCAGTCTGCGTTCGGCAAAGACCGGAGCGAAACCCGCAGCCAGCAGCAGCGGGTTCCGGTCGCGGAGCGGCACGCCGAGGCGTTCGGCGAGATGGAGCAGCATTTCGCGGCTCGGGGTCGAGCGCCCGCTCTCGATGAAGCTCAAATGCCGTTGCGAGATATCGGCCTCCAGCGCCAGGTCCAGCTGGCTCATGCGCCGGCGCTGGCGCCACTCGCGCAGGTGATCTCCGAGAGAGCGGGCGGTCGGGGTCATCAGGCGGCTTCCGGCAAGAGATCGATGAAGCCGCGGACGGATTTCAGCCTGCCGTCCTCAAGCTCGGCGAAATCCGTGCCCTTGATCAGCGCTTCGCCATTTTCCGGGCCGAGGCCCCAGGAGAAGCGCAGGTTGTTTCCATAGCCATCGGCCGTGCCGATCAGCTCGAAACGAAAGCCGGGGAAGCGGCTTTGGACGGCTTCGACCAGCGAATTGATCTGCTCATGGCCTTCGCCGCGCATCAGCGGATCGATATAGGTCGCGGCCTCTGTCCAGCTCTCGGCGATGAGAGCGCGGCGGCGAGCGGCGTCCGTCTCGTTCCAGATGGCGAGGTAGCGCTCGGCGTTGGTGTTTGCGTCGTTTGTCGGGGCGTTGGGCATCGGGTCATCTCCTTTTGATCGCCTTTCATATTCAGGCAGGTGTCATGTTCAGGCAGGGCGATCATCGGCGAAAGCGGTGCAGCCTATCAATTACGCGGGAGGTAATGGAAGGCTGATCAACAATCGGGTTTCACACAATTGCGGACGTAAAACCGCGGCACATTTTTGAGGGAATTGTTGATCTCGCGGCTTGGTGATTTGACAGGCGTGGAGGCAGTCCGGAGATTTGCGGCGACCCCTTTTGCCCCGGAGGAGACAGCAGTGAAAACCCGTTCGTACAAAGCCTTAGCTCTATTCGCCATCGCGCTTCTCGGCGCATCCGCGACGCAGGCGACTGTTATCGATGACTGGAATACGATCAAGGTGCCGGCAGCACCGGCGCTGAAGCCGGTCAGCGTGAATAGGTCGGATACGGCGCTGCTGCTGCTCGATTTCAACGGCGCGCAGGACCCGTCCAAGGGGCCGTGCAACGCGAAGAGCAAGCCGCGCTGCATCGCCTCGCTTCCTAGGGTGGAAAAGCTGCTGAATGAGGCGCGCAAAAGCGGCGTGCCCGTCATCTACAGCATCACCGGCGGCGCCACGAAGGGCGATATCGCCAGCCTATTGGCGCCGAGAGAGGGCGATCCGGTGGTGCAAGGCGGCGCCAACAAGTTCATCAACACCGATCTCGAAAAGATCCTGACCGAAAAGCACATCAAAACCATCATCGTCGCCGGCACGGCATCCGAAGGGGCGGTGCTGAATACGGCATCCTATGCGGCACTGAAGGGCATGAACATCATCCTGCCCGTCGACGGCATGTCATCGACCGATCCTTATGCGGAGCAATATGTCGCCTGGCATTTCGCCAATGCGCCGGGTGTTTCGGCCAAGACGACGCTAACGACAATCGACGAGATCAAGTTCGGCGGCTAGCTCGTCTGGGGATGAGGCGGAGCGGGCACCTGCGCACTCGTCTTTTCCATCTCTTTTATTCCATTTCCACTTTCCTATTTCCTGTTCTGCAATCCAGGCTTGCGGTTAGTCAGCCCGGAACAAGCAATCACAGATATTGGCTGTGCGCTGGATACCACCTGGATGGTCGTCTGGTCCGGGTCGAAGGTTTCGACGCGGCATCTTCCTTCCATCGCGAGGAGCGTAACGTGTCATTGATCAACACTGAGATCTTCGGTCGGCTTGTGGGCTCTCCCACGGCCATGAGTATTCTGGCAGGCAAGTCTAAGGATGAAACGAAAAGCGCGGATGCTGCCGGCGGTCCCAATCCTCTCCTTGCCTTGCTGTCATCAGGCCCTGACGAGGATGATGATGATCACACCTATGATGCTTCGGGGCGATCTTCTGACACCGCGAGGAGGGGCGCGGCGTCGACTGGCGGTATTGCGGCGCTTGGTGACAAGTGCTTTACCGATGAGAATGGCAACCCGTTGCCGGTCAAACTCGAGGTCAGGATCGGCGACAAGGTCGTTGCCCGGGTCTACGAGGGCGGCGGCACCATCGTCGACGATGGTTTCAATCTTTCGGCCCTTAAGATCGGCCCCTTAAGCGAAGGCCTCGAGTCGACCATGACCGAAGATGAACTGACCGATTTTCGCATGGCCCAGGTGATGAAATTCTTCTCGAACATGGGCGCTACGTTCGAAGCATCCTCAGGCGGGCGCGACAAGGGTGTCGGGGATACGCGGAGCGGAATTCTGACGAGTGCGCGGTCTGGCGGGGCGGAGGACGAAGAGGCGGCATCGGGCGATGAAGCCGGGAATGCGAGCGAGCGGACGATCATTCCGCAGGGCATGACGCTTGCCGAGGTTCTGGCCCTCAGCAACCAGGATTATATTACCGCGCTCGAGAGTGCCGCTGAAACGCCGCCTGAAGAACAGGGATCGGCCCGGCTGGCACGGGCGGCAGGTGCCGAGGAAGACCGCTGGTTCGCAACGCAGCAGTCGAAGGCCGGCGAGGCTCTGGCTATCCTTCAGGAAACCCACTCGTAGCGGCGGCTTAACGGGATCCTACAGGCCGAGCCAGACGCGCAGCGGGTTTGCCGAGTCGGACAGAAGCTTGATCGCGAAGGCGATGCAGACGATGACGAGCAGCGGCTTGATGAGCTTTGCGCCGATGCGCATGGCGAGCCGCGAACCCAGCTGTGCTCCGAGAAACTGGCAGACACCCATCAGAAGGCCGATCTTCCAGAGCGTCGCGCCGAAGCTTGCGAAGACGATGAGAGCGCCGAAATTCGAGCCGAGATTGAGAAGCTTGGTATGGGCGGTCGCCTTCAGCATGCCGAAGCCGGCAAGCGTGACGAAGGCGAGCATGAAGAAGGAGCCGGTGCCGGGGCCGAAGACACCGTCGTAGAAGCCGATGAGCGGCACCAGCGTCAGGCCGAAGAGGAAGGGCGTCATGCGGCGGTGAGTATCGATGTCATTGAGGTTCGGCTTGACGGCGAAAAAGATGGCGATTGCCACGAGCAGTACCGGCATGACGGCCCGCAGCACCTGGCCGGGGACGAGTGTCGCGAGGGCTGCACCAAGCGCGCCGCCCATGACGGCCATCAGCGCCATCGGCAATTGTTCCGAAAGCTTCACATGGCCCTTGCGCGCATAAGCGATGGTTGCCGAGGCTGCGCCGAAGAGGGATTGCACCTTGTTGGTGCCAAGCGTCTGCAGCGGCGGGATGCCTGCGATCAGCATGGCGGGAACGGTGATCAATCCGCCGCCGCCGGCAATGGAATCGACGAAACCGGCAAAGAAGGCGGCCGCGCAGAGCAGCAGAAGCAGATGGATGGCAATGTCAGGCAAGATGCTATTCCGGGGGAGGTATGCGGGGGCGGGGCTTTCGGGCGGCCTTGTTGCATTTCCCGCCTTGAGCTGCAATGGCTCCGGGGACACAGCAGGGCGCAATCGGCTGATGGGAATGAGCGAAATCACCATTGATGAGGCAAGGCGGTATGTGCTCGGGCTCGGCTGCGAGCGCGGGACGCCTGATGGCGAGGTGATGGCGCTTGCCGTCGAGGCGTTGAGGGCGGCCGGTATCAGCGGGGCTGAGCTTGCGGCTGTTGCCTCGATTGATAGCCGCGGGCAAGAGCCGGCGATCCTCGCCGTTGCTGCGCATTTTTCCGTGCCTGCCGTGTTCTTCGATGCGGCGCGGCTGGAGGAGGAGACGCCGCGGCTCAAGAATCCCTCCGAGACCGTCTTTGCTCGTGTCGGCTGTCATGGGGTGGCGGAAGCGGCGGCCCTTGCGGCTCTTGGCATGGATGCGGAGCTGGTGCTCGGCAAGATCAAATCTCAGCATGCGACAGCAGCCGTCGCCCGCATCGGGTTGCAGAAAGCCTGACGGGCGTTATGGTGGCGGCACTTCGCGGCGCCGTCCGGCTGCCGGCGATTCGAATCCGGAGCATCTTCGTTTTTTGAATCACGAATGTGCTCTATCCCTTTGTTTTCACGCAATTCCGGGCGCAAAACCGCTGCAGATTTTTGCTGGAATTGCTCTGGAGGATACATATGCACAAAGTCATTTATGACACGGATCCGGGCGTCGATGACGCAATGGCGCTGCTTTTCCTGCATCGCCATCCCGAGATCGATCTGATCGGCATCACCACTGTCTTCGGCAATGCATCGATCGAGACGACGACGCGCAATGCGCTGTTCCTGAAGCGGGAATGGAATATCGCAGCGCCCGTTGCCAAGGGCGCAAGTGTCACCATCGATCCTTCGCGCCACGAGCGTCCGTGGCCGACCATGGTGCATGGCGAGAATGGCCTCGGTGATATGCCGGTGCCTGATATGATCGACCTGCCGCTCGATCCGCGTCCTGCGTATCGCTTCATCATCGAGACTGTGCGCGCCAATCCGGGCGAGGTGACGCTGGTTGCCGTTGGCCGCATGACCAACCTGGCGCTGGCGCTGAAGGAAGATCCCGAGATTGCGAAGCTTGTGAAGGACGTCGTCATCATGGGCGGCAACTTCTATGTGCCGGGCAATGTCTCGCCGGTGGCCGAAGCCAATATTCATGGCGATCCGGAAGCGGCCGATATCGTCATGACCGCGCCGTGGAAGGTCGTCGTCATCGGTCTCGATGTCACCGCGATCACCACGATGAGCCGCAGCTATCTCGGCGACATGGCCGCCAGGGGCGACAAGGCGGTGAAGCAGCTCGACGCGCTTTCGCAGTCCTATATCGACTTCTACAAGCACGCTGTCGAAGACGGCATGATGGTGCATGACAGCTGCGCCAGCGTCTATGTCGTGGCGCCTGAATTGTTTTCGACGATCACGGGCGCAGTGCGCGTCGTCTGCGGCGGCATTGCCGATGGCCAGACGATCATCAAGCAGGATGGCCGCCGCTTCCCGCCGGGCGACTGGGATGGCCTGCCGAGTCAGATCGTTGCAACTGGCATCGAGTCGGACAAGGTGCTCTCCCTGATCCGCGAGACGCTGCTGCGCGCCTGATGGCTTTTGAACGGGCGGGCTGCGCGCCCTGCGGTCAGCCCGTTTTCGAATTCGGAATCCAATCAATCGCTTGTCTGGATTTCTTTTGGAATTGATTCCGCTTCTTTCGGAGTTGATTCAACTTCGTTTCGTCAACTTCAAGTGCGCGGCTCCTGACGCCGTTGACCTCTTCTGCTGCCGGGCCTAGATCAGCGGGATGATAGATCGCGCATTCTCACATCTGCCGGCGCTGGAGCCGGGCAGCGTCTGGCTCGTTGGGGCCGGTCCCGGCGATCCGGGCCTGCTGACGCTGCTTGCCGCCAAGGGGCTTTCCGAGGCGGATGTGATCGTCCATGACGCGCTGGTCAACGAGGACTGTCTGAAGCTCGCGCGGTCAGGAGCGGAGCTGGAATATGCGGGGAAACGCGGCGGCAAGCCCTCGGCCAAGCAGCGGGATATTTCTCTGAGACTGGTGGAGTTGGCTCGAGCCGGAAAGCGCGTGCTGCGGCTGAAGGGCGGCGATCCCTTCGTCTTCGGGCGGGGTGGGGAAGAGGCGCTGACGCTGGTCGAGCACAATATCCCGTTTCGCATCGTGCCGGGCATTACCGCAGGCATCGGCGGGCTTGCCTATGCCGGCATTCCGGTGACGCATCGCGACATCAACCATGCCGTGACCTTCCTCACCGGCCATGATTCCTCCGGCATCGTACCTGACGCGATCAATTGGGAAGCGATCGGCAAGGGCTCGCCTGTCATCGTCATGTATATGGCGATGAAACATATTGCCCAGATCAGCGCCAATCTGATTGCTTCGGGCCGTTCGGCTTTCGAGCCAGTGGCCTTCGTCTGCAATGCGGCGACCGGCGACCAGCAGGTGCTGGAGACGACGCTCGGCGAAGCGCCCGATGTAGTCGCCGCCTCCGGGCTGGAACCGCCGGCGATCGTCGTCGTTGGCGAGGTGGTGCGGCTGCGCGCCTCGCTCGACTGGCTTGGCGCGCTTGGCGGTCGGCGGCTGCAGCCCGATCCCTTCAGGCATGCCGGCGGGCAGGGGAAGGAGACAGCATGAGCGGGTTGCTGATCGCTGCACCATCCTCCGGTTCCGGCAAGACCACAGTGACACTTGGATTGCTGCGGGCGCTGCGCAATCGCGGTGTCGCCGTCGCACCCGGCAAGGCCGGCCCTGATTATATCGATCCGGCCTTTCACGCGGCAGCAAGCGGCACGCTCTGCCTGAATTTCGATCCCTGGGGAATGCGGCCGGAACTGATTTCCGCCAATGCGACACTGCATCGCTCCGGCGACCGGGTGCTGCTGATCGAGGGCATGATGGGTCTGTTCGATGGTGCGGCAGACGGGCGCGGCACGGCGGCGGATCTTGCGGCGCAGCTCGGACTTTCGGTTGTGCTCGTCGTCGATGCTTCGCGGTTGTCGCAATCGGTGGCGCCGCTCGTCAGCGGCTTTGCCGGTTTCCGCGCCGATGTGCGCATCGCTGGCGTCATTTTGAACAAGGTCGGCAGCGATCGGCATGAAATGATGCTGCGTCAGGCGCTGGAGAAGATCCGCATGCCCATCGTTGCCGTCATCCGCAAGGATGCGATGCTGGCCCTGCCGGAGCGGCATCTGGGGCTTGTGCAGGCGGGCGAGCATGGGGCGCTCGAGGAATTCATCGACTATGCGGCCAATGCCGTTTCCGAAGAGTGCAATTTCGAATTCCTCATGCGCATCGCGCGGCAGGGCATGAATCGGCCGTCGGCTGCCAATATTGCCCGGCTGATGCCTTTCGGCAGGCACATTGCCGTTGCCCGCGATATCGCCTTTGCCTTCTGTTACGAGCATATGCTGCTCGGCTGGCGGCGGCGCGGGGCGGAGATTTCCTTCTTCTCGCCGCTCGCCGACGAAGGCCCGTCCGAGGCTGCCGATGCAATCTATCTTCCGGGCGGTTATCCCGAACTGCATGCGGGCAGGCTCGCGGCTTCGCAGAATTTTGCAGCCGGCATGAAGGCTGCGGCAGCGCGCGGCGTGTGCATCTATGGCGAATGCGGCGGTTACATGGTGCTCGGCGACGGGCTGATCGACGGGGAAGGCGCGCGCCATGAAATGCTCGGCCTGCTGCCTCTCGTCACCAGCTATGAGACGCGCAAGCGGCATCTCGGCTATCGCCGCGTCACGCCACTCGACGGCGCCTTTTTCGACAGGCCGATGACGGCGCATGAATTCCACTATTCGACGATCGTCTCCGAAGGGGATGCCGACCGGATGTTTGCCACGCAGGATGCGCTCGGCAACGATCTCGGCCTGACCGGCTTGCGGCGCGGGCAGGTGGCCGGTTCCTACATGCATCTGATCGATCTTGCGGGAGCTGCCGGATGAATGCGCCGATCGTGCATGGCGGCGGCATTACCGCAGCGGCAGCAAGCTTCGGCGGCCGGCCGGAGGATTGGCTGGATCTTTCGACCGGCATCAATCCCAATCCGGTGGCGCTGCCGGAAATCCCTGCAAGGGTGTGGCATCGGCTGCCGGACCGTCATCTGGTCGAGACGGCGCGCTTCGCCGCGCGAGATCATTATCGCAGCGGCGCGATCCTGCCGCTGCCGGTTCCCGGCACGCAATCTGTCATTCAGCTTCTGCCGCGGTTGATAGAGGTCGGCAGGCTGTCAGCCGCCGGGGGCAAGCGGGTGGCGATCCTGTCGCCGACCTATGGGGAATATGCCCGCGCTTTCAGCTCTGGTGGTTTTGTGGTCGATGCGGTCAGCGATATCGATGACATCGGTGCGCAGCACGGGCTGGCAGTCGTCGTCAATCCGAACAATCCGGATGGTCGCATACACTCGTCCGACAGGCTGGAAGCGCTGCATGATCGGCTGAAGGCAGCAGGCGGTTTTCTTGTTATCGATGAGGCTTTCGGGGATACGAGCCCGGAGGCGAGCCTCGCGCCGCGTGCAGCAGGTCTTTCGAACCTCATCATCTTCCGTTCCTTCGGCAAGTTCTTCGGCCTTGCAGGGCTGAGGCTCGGCTTTGCCATTGCACGGGGCGATATCCTCCAGCATTTCGAGGACTGGCTCGGTCCCTGGGCGGTGTCGGGGCCGGCGCTGTTGCTGGCGGGCTCGTTGTTGAATTCGGATGTCTCCGCTATCGCCCGCTCGATTGCCGAGCGCCAGGCAGGCCTGCATGCCGTGCTTGCCGGAGCAGGGCTTGCCGTTGCCGGCGGCACGCCGCTTTTCACCCTCGTTGCCGACGCGAAAGCCGGGGACATTTACACGACTCTCTGCCGCCATCATATTCTCGTTCGCCGGTTCGATTATGCACCGGACTGGCTGCGCTTCGGCCTTGCGCCGGATGCTGCGGCGGATGGACGACTTGCCGCGGCCCTTCGGAGCTTTAACCGATGAATCTGGATGAACATTTTCTCGTGCTGGTTCTGGCCCTGCTGCTCGACCGCATCATCGGCGATCCGCAATGGCTGTGGATGCGCGTGCCGCATCCGGTCGCCATCTTCGGCCGGGCGATCGGCTATTTCGACCAGCATTTCAACCGCGAGAGCCTGAGCAAGGCACAGCGCCGGCACAATGGCGTGGTGGCGATTCTGGCTCTGTCGGGGCTCGCCGTCGTCACCGGCCTGGTGTTGCACTGGTTCTTCATGCTCTTCGGCCCCGTCGGCATCCTGCTCGAAGTCTTCTGCGTGGCGATCTTCCTGGCGCAGAAGAGCCTGTCGGATCATGTCGCGGCGGTCGCATCGGCGCTGAAGAACGACGGCCTCGTCGGCGGGCGCAAGGCGGTGTCGCGCATCGTCGGGCGCGATCCGGAAACGCTGGATGAGCCGGGTGTCTGCCGTGCGGCGATCGAGAGCCTCGCCGAGAACTTTTCCGATGGCGTGGTCGCGCCGGCCCTCTGGTTTGCGATCTTCGGCCTGCCGGGCCTGTTCTTCTACAAGATGCTCAATACGGCGGATTCGATGATCGGCCACCGCTCGGAAAAATACGTCGATTTCGGCTGGGCCTCGGCGCGGCTGGACGATATCGCCAATTGGCCGGCGGCACGCCTGTCGATCCTGTTGATCGCCGTCGGCGCCGGCATCCGCCGCGGCACAACCGCCTTCCGCGAAGCCTTCCGTGTCGGCATCCGCGACGGCAAGCTGCACCGCTCGCCGAATTCAGGCCGCCCGGAAGCGGCGATGGCCGGCGCGCTCGATCTCCAGCTTGCCGGACCGCGCGTCTATTCGGGCGTCGTCGTGCGCGAGCCGATGATCAACGGCACGGGCCGGGATGTGGCGACGGCAGGCGATGTGGAGGACGGGATTTCGGTCTTCCAGGCCAGCTGCATGGCGCTGACGCTGCTTACCTTCGTGGCCTTCGTCTGCCTGCTTTAGCCTCGCCATTTCTCCGCCATCAAAAGTACCGCCAAGACACAGCTCAGCAAGCCAAGCGACAATGGCAGGCCCTGATGCCCGATCAGCTGCATCGCCACGCCCGTCGCGGGCGAGCCTGCGATGCCGCTGAGGCCCCAGACGAGGGCGAAGGCGGCATTGCCGGCGATGAGGGATTGGCCGGTGAATCGTTCGCCGAGCTGGATCAGCGACAGGGTGTAGATGCCGAAGGAGGCGCCGCCCCAGGCGAAGAACAGTGGCCAGATGAGCCACGTATCGAAGAGCAGCGGCAGGAGTAGGCAGCCGGCGAGCGAGGCGAGTACGCAGAAGAGCAGGGTAGGGCGTGAGCCGAATTGTTCGGCGAGGCGGCCGAGGACGATCTGCAGCACGGCATTGCCTGTGATGAAGCAGGTGATCAGCGCGGTGATGCGCGGTTCGGGGCTGCCGAGGGCTGCGCCATAGACGGCGAAGAGGGCAAGCAGGATCTGCTCGAAACCGGCGGCGACGAAGACGGCGACGAGCAGGAGCGGCGCCAGCATGACGAAGCCGCCGACAGATATGGCTTCGCCTTCCTGCGGCATGTCGGGCAGTCGTCTTGCGACGGCGAGCACGATCAGGCCGCAGATGAGGAAGGCGAAAATACCGATCAGGAAGGGTGGCCAGCCCTCCGTACCGGCAAGGCCGAGGGATAGCGGGCCGAGGGCGAAGCCGCCTGATACGACGGACGAATAGAGGCCCATGATGCGGCCGCGGCGCGCGGCGGGCGTGATGGCGAGCAGCCAGGTTTCGCTGATCACGCAGAGCGGATTGGCGAAGACGCCGAGCAGGAAGCGCAGCGGCATCCAGGCCCAAATCTCCTGCGTCCAGGCAATGGCGATCAGGCTGAGTGCTGCGAGGATCGAGCAGAGGATGGCAAGCCGCCCGGCACCCACGCGGCGTGACAGGGCAGGAATGAAGGGTGCGGAGACGGTGAAGCCTGTTGGCGTCATGGCGGCCGACAGGCCGATCAGGCCTGATGGTGTTCCCTGCCGCTCCAGAATGAAGCTCAGGAGCGGATAGGTCACGCCCTGCGCCATGGCGAACACCGTGACGGTGGCGATGATGCCTGCCATCGCGGCCCATTGAATGCGATCTTCGCGTGGCGATATCGGGCGGCGCCGGTCGATCGTTGCGGCTGGAGGAAACTGGCCATCGTCTGTCATCGGACATTCGCCTCACACGTGCCAGAAAAAGCCGGTGGTCTCGGAGCCTGCCTGTTGTTCCGTCAGGCCGATATCGTCGATCAGAACGGGGCTGATTTTCGACCGCCGCTTCCGTTCGCGACGGATGCGGATGCGCCAGAACCAGCGTGTGATCACGCTTCGCAGGATGATCAGGCTCTTGTGCCTGCGCCACGACTTGTGATGCGGGGCGGATGCAAGGGTGCAGCAATCGCTCATGATGAGCTCCATGGGTTTGAAGGTCGGGGAACTTGGATTTCACCTCGGACCTTCGATTTCAAAGGATGCTGGAGTCTGGAGGATGCGGCGCGGGGCGTAATTAAGCGCTTCCAAAAAGTTCGCAAAAACTTCCAAAGGGACTAAACAGGTCAAAACAGGATTTCGCCTGATCAGGACAATAAGGACATGACCGCCTCATCTTCCTTTCTCGGCCTTCCCGATCGCCTGGCCGATGGCCGTCTTCCCCGTGCGGTGATCTTCGCAGCCGCGCATGGCAGCACCTATCCCGGCAAGGACAGCAGCGGTTATGCGCTGGCCGCCGGCGCCATCCGCGCTGCGAGCCAGGAGGATGCCGGGCTCATCGAGCACTGGGATTTCGATCTCGGCGGCCCGCTGTTTGCCGGCAAGCCGATCTCTTGTATCGACGCCGGCGACATCGAGACCACCATGCATGACAATGCCGGCAATCGCGCCCGGATCGAGACGAAGACGCGCGAGATCCTGGCACTGTCGGCCGTACCGATCCTGCTCGGGGGCGACTGTTCCGTGACCTTTCCCTTCCTCGCGGGCTTTGCGGATCAAGGGCCGGTCTGGGTGCTGCAGATCGACGCTCATATCGACTGGCGCGACGAGGTGCATGGCGAGCGCTACGGCTATTCAAGTCCGATGCGTCGGGCGAGCGAGATGCCGCATGTCGCCGGTATGGTGCAAGTCGGTCTGCGCAGCGTCGGCAGCGCGCGCATCGCCGAGGTGGAAGCGGCGCAGCTTTATGGCAGCCGCTTCGTCACTGCCCGCGAGATCCATGCCGCGGGTGTCGAAGCCGCTCTCCGGCATATTCCCGAGGGCGCACGGGTCGTCGTCACGCTCGATTGCGACAGCATCGATCCCGGCATCATGCCGGGTGTGGCGGCGCGTACCCCTGGCGGCCTTACCTACACGCAGGTGATCGACCTGATCGCCTGCCTTGGCAGGCGGGCGAGAATCGCCGGGTTCGACCTGGTCGAGTTTTATCCTCCGGCTGATATCGACGGCCTGTCGGCGCTGACTGCATCACGCGTGCTCGTCAATGCGGTCGGCGTCATCGTCAGGCAGGATTGAAACGCTTCCAGCTCTAGCAGCAATTGGTATCGGTGCTTTTGATTCTAGGCGACTTTGCCCAGACGTGGCTCCGTCCCAGCCAGCAGCCGCCTGATATTGGCGCGATGGCGCACAATCACGTAGATGCCGCCTGATATCACCAGCAGCCTATAGGGCAACGGTTGCTCCAGGCCGCAGACGAGAGCGATGGCCGTCAACGCTGCCAGCATCGAACTCAGGGAAACAATGCGGAAGGCGGCCAGCGCAAGGCAGAAAACCGCCGCAGCACCCAAACCAACGGGCCAGGACATTGCCAGCAACACGCCGAGCCCCGTCGCAGCCGACTTGCCTCCGGTAAAGTTCAGCCAGATCGAACGGCCATGCCCCAACAGCACGCCAAGGCCGGCCAGGCAAACAATCCAGGGCTCAGAACTTTGCAGGTCAGGTGCCGTCGGCGGCGTGCCCGATGGGACTGTCGAGAACCAGAGATAAAACCAGCGGGCAAAGACGACTGCTGCGACACCTTTCAGCACGTCGATCAGGAGAACCGCCAATGCAGGCCATTTGCCCAGGGTTCGCAACACATTCGTTGCTCCGGTGGATCTGGAACCATGCCCCCGGATATCGATGCCCTTGAGCAGCTTACCGGCCAGATAACCCGTGGGCAGGGAGCCGAAGAGATAGGCGGCCGCCAGTCCCACCAGACTTGCTATCCAGAAAACCATGGGTGTACCTCGACGCTCTATTTTCAGCCGGTAATTATCTGATCGAACACGATTAAACCAGTCGCGCCCAGGATGCCACGCGCCTGAGCGGACGAAATTGTCCGTGGGGGTGCCGAGATCGAATGGCATCGGGCAGGATGGTTCCAACCCGGCATGAAAGCCTCTAGGATGCCCGCCATGCAGGGAGCGCGTTTTGCCTTTGGTCCGTTCGTGCTTGATCCGGAGGCGGGGACGCTTCTTCGGAACGACGATCCCGTTGCCGTCGGGCACCGCGGCGTAATGCTGCTCGCCGCGCTCGTCGGGCGGCCCGGCGAAATTCTGGCCAAGACCGAACTGATGGACGCGGCCTGGCCGGGCACGGCCGTCGAGGAGGGCAATCTCACCGTCCAGATTGCGCAGCTGCGCAAGCTGCTGGGTCCTGCCGCAGACGGCAGTGAATGGATCTCGACGGTTCCGCGCATCGGCTATCGCTTCACCGGCGCCATAAAACAGCTCGACAGCGGGAAGCGAAAAGCTCTGGCGCTGCCCGACAAACCCTCGATTGCCGTACTGCCTTTCGTCACCGTCAGCGGTGATCCGGAGCAGGAGGGGTTTGCGGATGGCCTGACCGAAGACCTGATCACCGATCTTTCCCGGACCTCGGGCCTCTTCGTCATCGCCCGCAATTCGAGCTTTGCTTATAAGGGAAAGGCGATGGATGTGCGTGATATCGCCGGAGAGCTTGGGGTGCGTTACCTGCTAAACGGCAGCGCAAGACGGGCGGCCGGGCGCGTGCGCATCAATGCCCGGCTCGTCGATGCCGAGAGCGGCGATCATCTCTGGGCGGAGCGTTTCGACCGCGGCCTGGACGATATTTTTGCTGTTCAGGATGAGGTCACCGGCAAGATCGTCGAGGCGCTGCTCGGCCGGCTGCGTCCGCCGCCGCCACGCAATCGGCCGAAGAGCCTCGAAGCCTATGATCTTTGCGTGCGGGCGCGCGCGCTGATGGATGATGCGCCACAAAGCGCACGGGAAACACAGCTGATGCTGACACGGGCAATTGCGCTCGACCCTGACTATGCCGAGGCCCATCGCTGGCTTGCGCTGAACCATTGGATGGGATGGGTGCATAGCGGCGGTCCGACGGAGGCCGATCGCAACACTGCCCTGGAACTGGCGCGCAAGGCCGTCGCGCTCGATCCCAATGATGCCGGCCGCTGGGTGCTCGCTTACCTGCTTGCCTATGAGCGCAGCTTCGCGGAAGCCGATGCGGAATTCGAAAAGGCCATCGCGCTCGACCCGAATGAGGCCGACACGTGGGCGGCTCTGTCGGATATTTCCGTTCTCGCCGGGCGGATCGGCGAGGGCTTGGAGCATATCGGCAAGGCGTTTCGGCTGAACCCGTTTCCGGCCAGCTGGTATTATCTGACACTCGGCCAGGCGCAATATGCTGATAGCAACTACGAAGCCGTCGTCGAAACGCTGCGCCGGGAGGAAACCTATCGTACGAGCTCACGCCGTTTTCTGGCGGCGGGTCTTGCCCAGCTCGGCCGGCTCGAAGAGGCCCGTGCAGAGGCGGAGCTGTTCCTCGTCGCAAATCCGGATTTCACGATCAGCCACTGGGTCGCGATGGAACCATTCCGCGATGCAGCGACGCTCGCGCATTTTGTCGACGGCTATCGCAAGGCCGGCCTTCCCGAGTGACGCCGCTGCCGCAGCCGGCCCTGGCTTGTTAGAAATGTGATTACCATTCGAGTTAAAGCAAAATAACAAGTATTGCCGTAGTCTCTTCTCTCGTTGGGCGAAAATAAGCCTTTAAAGGTTCGATAGAGGGACGACCATGAAGACGTTTTTTGCGGCTGCTACCGCAGTGTTGTTATTGCAGTTTTCTCCAGTTGCGGCTCAGGCTGCTACGCTGGTTGCCAATATCAGCCTCAGCAAGCAGACGATGACCGTCACTGAGGACGGTTGGGTGAAGTATCGCTGGAAGGTTTCGACGGCACGCAAGGGTTATACCACGCCGACCGGTTCCTGGAGCGCCAAGTGGCTGTCTCGCGATCACCGCTCCAAGAAATACGACAACGCGCCGATGCCGTTCGCCGTGTTCTTCAATGGCGGTTATGCCGTTCATGCCACTTTCGAACGCAAGCGGCTCGGCACGCCGGCCTCGCATGGTTGCGTGCGTCTCGACCCCAACAATGCGGCCCAGTTCTTCTCGATGACGCAGGAAAACGGCCTTGCCAATACCCGCGTAGTGATCACGCAGTAAGCAAATCAGGCGCTAACCAGGCGCTCCAGCTCATCCATATCGGGAACGACGATATGACGGTTGTTTTCGATGCGGATGACGCCCCGCTTGCGCAGCTTCGTCATCTGGCGGCTGACGGTTTCAATCGTCAGCCCCAGGAAATCGGCAATCTCGCTGCGTGAGAGCGGCAGGTCGAAGGCCGCGCTGCTGGTCGTTTCCGGCTCTGCATGCGTGGCGACGAGATAGAGGAGGCTTGCGACCTTTTCCTGGGCCGTGCGACGGCCGAGTGTCAGCATCCACTCTCGCGCCGCATCCAGCTCCTTCAGCGCCTGGGCATGCAGGTTATGCTGCAGTTCCGGCGTATCCGCGATCATGCGGTCGAGCAGGCCGCGGGGAAAGACGCAGATTTCCGTCGGCGTGGCCGCTTCGGCCGATAGCGTGCTTTCCGGCACGAAGGGGCGGCCGATGAAATCGGGGGCGAATTGCAGGCCGACGATCTGCTGGCGCCCATCGGGCATGACCTTGCAGAGCTTCACCACGCCATTCATGATGTTGGAATAGGACGAGACTTCTTCGCCCTGGGCGACGATCTCGCAGCCGGCATCGAGTTTGCGGCGAGTCGAGTGCTTGCAGAGCTCGCGCAGTTGCGCAGCCGCCAGCGCCCCGCAGACGACGCCGTGGCGCGCCTCGCAGACGCGGCAGGTTGCCGGAATACCTATGTCAGGATCTTCACTGCGCGCGATGTCCATGTTCCGATGCCCCGATCCGACCATGTGCCTGCGTTGTGTTACGCTTCGGCCCCAAAGTCATCTATCTCGATTTCTTGTGTCTGCGTCTTGATCTTTATCAATTCCGCCCTGATTCCGATTTGATCCAGATCAAAGTTTCCTTTTTCAGCGGGTTTATTTCCCGCCTTAAAAATCACCCTGCTGTGGAAATATCCGGCTTTGTTTCGCGTTATACGAGCTATCCAGGGGTGCCGCAATTGAACGCAAGTTTAGGACGCGGAGGCGTCGCTCTGTGTGCGCAGTCCCCATTGCGGCCATGGATCAGAACGGTCTCTGTGCCGTAGAGACGGCGGTTTTGACGTCACGGAGACTGGAAAAGTCTTTAGCCGGGTGGCCGCTTTACGCTTCGATACTTCTCTTGGACAGGGCAAAAGGCGCTATTCCATTGCTGTTTAGGCAACACCTACCCGCCAAATTGGCTTGCAACCGGGACGAAAGCATTGGCTTTTGAAATGGATTTGCCTATGAGGAGGGGAATCTTCATTTCCAAGAGGTAGAGCGAGTGACCGCTACATTCGATAAAGTTGCCGACATCATTGCTGAAACCAGCGAGATCGACCGCGCAACGATCACGCCGGAAAGCCACACGATCGACGACCTCGGTATCGACAGCCTCGACTTCCTCGATATCGTTTTCGCCATCGACAAGGAATTCGGCATCAAGATTCCGCTCGAAAAGTGGACGCAGGAAGTCAACGAAGGCAAGGTTTCCACCGAAGAATACTTCGTGCTGAAGAACCTCTGTGCCAAGATCGACGAGCTGCGCGCCGCCAAGGCTTGAAGCAACATCATCATCTTTTTTTCACGCCCTGCCGCCATTGATATGGCGGCCGGGCGGTTTTGTTCCTAAGTAGGCCTTCCGACGAGCTTATTGCGCGTCGCGCCGGAGAAGTCTGATGCTGCTGGAATATTTCCAGATGATTGACCGCGTCGAGGCGGTAGACCTTGAGAAGCGCACGCTCGTTGCGCGCTCGGTCGTGCCGGCCAAGAGCCCCGTTTTCGAGGGGCATTTTCCAGGCATGCCGCTCGTCCCTGGCGTGCTTCTCATCGAAACCATGGCGCAGGCATCCGGCATGCTGGTGCTGGCCGCCACCGATTTTTCCTCCATGCCCTTCCTGATGTCGGTCGATGGCGCCAAGATGCGCACCTTCGTCGAACCGGAAGCGGTGCTCGACATCGAGGCTTTCCTCGAACATGACGGCTCCGGTTTTGCCGTCACCAAGGCAAAGATCACCAGCGGCGGCAAGAAGGTCTGCGATGCGCAGTTGAAACTGCGCACCATGCCTTTCAGCGAAATTCCGCTCGGCGATATCGTGAAGAAACGTGCTGAAGAGGTGGGCCTGATGGACGCCATCGCTGCGCAGGGGGCGAAGGCCCAGGGGAGTGAATAGATGAGCAAGGCCGCCAATGACGTCGTCATCACCGGCATCGGCATCGTGACCTGTCAGGGGGTCGGCAAGGACGCGCATATCGCGCTGCTGACCGCCGATGCCGCGCCCGACACTGTTATCGAGACCGAGAAGTTCAAGCCCTATCCCGTGCATCCGCTGCCGGAGATCGACTGGTCACAGCAGATCGCCAAGCGTGGCGACCAGCGCCAGATGGAAAACTGGCAGCGCATCGGCGTCTTCACCGCCGGTCTTGCGCTCGACGATGCCGGTTTCAAGGATGATCTGGAAGCATGCGGCACGATGGACATGATCGTGGCGGCCGGCGGCGGTGAGCGCGACATCAATGTCGATACGCTGATCGTCGACGAGGGCCTGAAGCGCAACGACCGCGAGCTGCTGCTCAACGAGAAACTGACGACGGAACTGCGTCCGACGCTGTTTCTCGCGCAGCTTTCCAACCTGCTTGCCGGCAATATTTCCATCGTTCACAAGGTCACCGGTTCCTCGCGCACCTTCATGGGTGAGGAAGCATCCGGCGTTTCCGCTGTCGAGACGGCTTTCTGGCGCATCAAGTCGGGTGAATCCACCCATGCGCTCGTCGGCGGTGCCTTTGCTGCCGAGCGCCAGGACATGATCCTGCTGACCGAAGCGATCGGCGCCAATACGCGCGGCGAATGGGCGCCGCTCTGGTCACGCTCCGGCCTCGAAGGCGGCGGCATGATCACGGGTTCTGCCGGTGCCTTCCTGGTGCTGGAATCGCGTAAACATGCCGAAGCGCGCGGCGCGCATATCTATGCGACAATCGGTGCTGTCGAAGGCGACCGCGGCAATCGCGCTGCGGGCAATTTCGAAGTGCGCATGGAGCGGCTGCTGAAACCCGCTGCCGATCTGGCCCCCGAAACCACGGCTGTTTTCTCCGGCTCGACCGGCATGCATGAGCTTGCCGCCCGTGAAAAGGCAGTGCTGGAACATCAGCTTCCGGGTGCTGCCATCCGCGGCTTCGGCGGCGTTTCCGGCCACACGATCGAGGCGCAGTTCACGCTCGGCCTTGCGCTTGCGGCACTCGCGATCGACGCCAAGGCCAAGGTTCCGCCTTTTGATACCGCGAACGAAGCGCCGATGAAATCAGGCACCAAGGCTGCCGTCGTAACCACCGTCGGACATCAGCGCGGCGAAGGTGTTGCCGTTCTTTCCGCAGAAGCGTGAGGAGTGACTGAAATGACAGCGTCCGCTTACAGGGATCATCTCGGCCGTCCGATCGTTGCGGTCACCGGCATGGGCATCATCACCTCGCTCGGCCAAGGCCTTAGGGATAACTGGGCAGCCCTTTCGTCCGGCACATCGGGCATTCACGACATTACCCGCTTCCCGACGGACGGCCTTTCGACGCGCATTGCCGGCACGGTCGATTTCATCGACATCCCGGTGCCGAACGCCGTCGAGCGTTCCTATGCCTTTGCGCGTGAAACGACCATCGAAGCGCTTGCCGATGCCGGCATCTCCGGCGATTTCAATGGTCCGCTGTTCCTCGCCGCTCCGCCGATCGAGCCGGAATGGAGCGCCCGTTTCGAGCTTGCCGACCGTTCGCCGGCCGCCGATCATCCGGGCGACGCCTATGAGCGGTTTTTAGCCGCCATGCGCCAGCGCCCCGATCCGGCTTTCCATGAGGCGGCTCTCTTCGGTGCGATCTCCGAGCGGCTCTCCGATCGTTTCGGCACGCGCGGCTTGCCGGTGACGCTGTCGACGGCCTGTGCATCGGGTGTCACGGCGATCCAGCTCGGCATCGAGGCGATCCGCCAGGGCCGCACGGACCGGGCGCTGACGGTTGCGACCGACGGTTCGCTGAGTGCGGAAGCGCTGATCCGCTTCTCGCTGCTGTCTGCTCTCTCCACCCAGAACGATCCACCGACCAAGGCGTCCAAGCCATTCAGCAAGGACCGCGATGGTTTCGTCATCGCCGAAGGTTCCGCGACGCTGGTGCTGGAGTCCCTGGAATCGGCCATTGCCCGCGGCGCCAAGGTGCTCGGCATCATGAAGGGCGCCGGCGACAAGGCCGACAGCTTCCACCGCACGCGCTCGTCGCCCGATGGCGGCCCGGCAATTGCGACGATCCGCGCAGCGCTTGCCGATGCCGGCATGAGCGAGGATGATATCGGCTATATCAATGCCCACGGCACCTCGACGCCTGAAAACGACAAGATGGAATATGGCTCGATGTCCGCCGTCTTCGGCGAGAAGTTGGTCGGCATTCCGGTGTCGTCCAACAAGTCGATGATCGGCCATACGCTGACGGCGGCCGGTGCGGTCGAGGCGGTCTTCTCGCTGCAGACGATGCTATCAGGCACGCTGCCGCCGACGATCAACTACAACAACCCGGACCCGTCCATCGTTCTCGATGTCGTGCCGAACAAGAAGCGGGAAGCCCAGGTTTCGGCCGTGCTTTCCAACTCTTTCGGCTTCGGCGGACAGAATGCCAGCCTTGTCATGGCGCTCGAACCGGCATAAGCGGTTCCCGATAAATCAACCGACAAAAATAACGCCCCAGAGGCGAGAGGTTTTGCCATGCGCGCTTTGCAACTGATCGATGACCGCAAGCTTGAGATCACCGACCTGCCGGAACCGGAAGCACCGGCCGCCGGCGAAGTGACGCTGCGCGTCAAGGCGGTTGCGCTGAACCATATCGATGTCTGGGGCTGGCGCGGTATGGCATTCGCCAAGCGCAAGATGCCGCTCGTCATCGGCGCGGAAGCCTCCGGCGTGGTCGAAGCGATCGGTCCCGGTGTCGCCAACGTTCTGCCCGGCCAGCTCGTGTCGATCTACGGCGCGCGCACCTGCGGCCTCTGCCGCCCGTGCCGCGAAGGCCGCGACAATCTCTGCGAACACGTTTCCGGCGTACACGGCTTCCATCTGGACGGCTTCGCGCAGGAGAAGGTGAACCTGCCGGCGCGTCTCCTGGTTCCGGCTCCTCCCGGTGTCGATGCGATCGGTGCAGCGCTTGCGCCCGTCACCTTCGGCACGGTCGAGCACATGCTCTTCGACAATGCCAAGCTCGAGCCCGGCGAGACGATCCTTGTTCATGCTGGCGGCTCCGGCATCGGCACGGCGGCGATCCAGCTTGCCAAGAAGATCGGCTGCACCGTGATCACCACCGTCGGCTCCGACGACAAGATCGAGAAGGCGAAGGCGCTCGGCGCCGATCACGTCATCAATTACCGCACCGACCGCTTCGAAGGCGTTGTGCGCAAGCTCACCAAGAAGAAGGGCGTCGACGTCGTCTTCGAACATGTGGGCAAGGATACATGGGCCGGCTCCATGCTCTGCATGAAGCGCGGCGGGCGTCTCGTCACCTGCGGCTCGACCTCAGGTGTCTCTACCGAGATGAACCTGATGATGCTCTTCCAGCAACAGCTGAAGCTGCTCGGCTCCTTCGGCTGCCGCATGGAGAACATGGCTGATGCCATGCAGAAGATGGGCCGCGGCCTCGTTCATCCCGTCATCGATACCGAAGTCAGCTTCGACGATATCGACCGCGCACTGGAGCGCATGGAAACCCGTCAGATCTTCGGCAAGATCATCCTGAAGATGGACTGACCGAGTGAAGCTTTTCATCACCAGGATCGTTCTGGCGCTCAGGCGTTTCCAGCAATGGCTGGTGGCGCAGCTGATGTTCGGTTTCCTGAACTTTCTGAAGCTTTTTCCGGCCGATGGCGCCATGCGCTTTGCCGACTGGATGACGCGCCAGATCGGCAAGCGGCTGAAGCGCCACAAGCTGATGCTCTACAATCTGCGCCGGGCTTTCCCGGAAAAGAGCAATGCGGAGCTGGAGGAAATCGCGCTCGAAAGCTGGGGCAATATGGGCCGGCTTGCGGCGGAGTACGTTTTCCTCGACCAGCTCTTCGATTTCGACCCTGAAAGTGCCGAACCGGGCAGGGTGGAGGTATCCGGCATTCCGATCTTCCTGGAGCTGCGCGACAATCCGCGCCCGTTCATCGTCTTTACCGGCCATACCGGAAATTTTGAGCTGCTGCCGGTTGCGGGTAATGCCTTTGGTCTCAGCGTGACCGTGCTATTCCGCCCGCCGAACAATCCTTATGTGGCGCAGAAGGTCTTCGATTTCCGCAGCGGCCGCATGGGCAAGCTCGTGCCTTCGCATGCCGGCTCGTCCTTTGCGCTCGCCCGTCAGCTGGAAGCAGGGCAGGGCGTGGGGGTACTCGTCGACCAGAAGTTCAGCCGCGGGTTGAAGACGACGTTCTTCGGCCTAGAAACCAAGACCAATCCGCTGCTGCCGAAGCTGGTGCGCCAGTTCAATTGCGAGGTCTATCCGGCCCGCTGCATCCGCCTGCCCGGCAATCGCTACCGTCTGGAGATCGAGCCGAAGATGGAGATGCCGCGCGACGAGAAGGGCAATCTGGATCTTCCCGCCACGGCACAGATGATGAACGACAAGGTGGAGAGCTGGGTGCGCGAAAATCCGGCCCAATGGCTGTGGTATCACGACCGCTGGGATATCAAGCGTTCCGTCAGTCTGTAAGATTCTGCCTGTAAGATTTTGCTCCTGATTTATAATCAGTGAAAAGCGACAGGTCCGGTTCGGTTGAAAATGAGTACGGTTCATGTTACGCGTCTCTACTAGGGCGCGAAAAGCACCTACCGCAGGGCGTAGTCTTTCATTAAGCATAGGCCTCGACCGGTTTCGGAACGTTTCTCAGGAAATGGATATTGGGGGTATCTTGCTTGAGCTGTTCAGGGCCTTTTCCTTGCGCTGCGCGCAGATAGAGGAAGCGATAAGGCTAGGGGATGATGGGCGCGTGGAGGCGCTCGACCGCGATATCCAACCGCTGGTCGAGGCGATCCTCTCATGCAGGGCGTCCAGCCTCATCGAAGTCTATATGCAACTTCAGTTTGTAAGCTACCTCATCGCGCAGGATGCCGATGACGCGGCTTTCGTGACGCAATATGCCGCCGTTCTCTCTTATCTGCTCGACCGCTATTTCGGCGCCCATGCGCCGGACTGGCGCGTGCCGCTGCCGGCGGACGTGAAGCTCAGGCAACCGCCCGCCTATATTCCCGATACCGATAACGGCCAGTTCCTCAATGCGGCGATCCTGCAAACACTGCCGGACCGCGTGGCGGTGCTGACGAAGGATTACCGCTACCTCTATTCCAATCCCGTCAATTGCGCCCACCTTGGCAAGAATGCCATGCAGCTCATCGGCCGCCATATCGTCGAGTTCATCGGTGAGGAGCGCTTTGCCAGCGAGGTGAAGGAAAAGCTCGACGCCTGCTTCGACGGCATGTCGGCGGATTACACCTACGCGCGGGATGAGCGGCACAATCGCTGCCGCATGGTGCCGCTGCACGACGCAGCGAAGAAGGTGATCGGGGCGCTCATCACCATCCAGAATCTCGGCACCACGGCAACGGCGGACGCCTGAACTTCAGTTCTTGCTCCAGACGGCGAGTTCATAACCGTCCTTGTCGACAAAATGGAAGCGCCGGCCGCCGGGGAAGGGCGTGATCGGTTTTGCTATGGTGCCGCCGGCCTTTTCGACGCTAGCGAGCGCGTCTTCCAGCTTTTCGGCATAGAGGATGACGAGCGGGCCGCCTGCGGCACGCACCGGGCTGAGATTGGTGAAGCCGCCTTTCAATCTTCCGTCGTCGAACTCGCAGTAGTTTTCCCCGTAATCGGTGAAGCGCCAGCCGAAGGCCGCGCCGTAGAAGGTTTTTGCCGCACCGATATCGGCGACATTGAATTCGACATAGTCGATGCGGCGGTCATTGTGAGCGTCGTTGCTGGCCATCTTATTTCTCCATCATCGATTTCAGCGCCGCCAGATCCTTCTGGACATGGGCGGCATCGGCGGCAAATTGTTTGTCGGTCATGCCGGGCAGGCGCAGCAGCGTGAACATCGCCTCGCAGCCATCGCCATTCGGCACGATGCGCAGCGCGTTATAGACGCGCAGGCCGGATTCGATGGTGACGGTATGGTCGATGACGCCGAATTCGTTCGGCGGCACGAAGCTTACCCGGACGCTGCCGAGCGGGCCGTGGGCGATCCAGTCCTCGCCATCGGGTTCCAGGCCGCTCGCAAGGCCCGAAGCCCAGAGCGGCATGTTCTCCGGCCTGCCGGCGAAATCATAGACATCGCGCCAGTCTCTTTTGATCGTGATGTGGACGATACGGGCGGGCATTGTGTTCATCGGTCTGTCCTTTTGCTGTGCGTCAGACTAGCAGGTCGGCACGGACCGTCTTGAACAAAACGGTCAGCGGGTCGTCAATTGAGCGAGCATGGCGGATGGTGTCAGTGTCGTCAGGTCGCCGATTTCGCGCGTCATATGGGCCTGATCGGAAAAGCCGGCTTCGAGGGCGAGGGCGGCAAGGGACAGGGTCTCACTTGCGCGGCACAGGGCCATGAAGCGCTGCAGCCGGCGGATGCGCTCCAGCGTCTTGATCCCGTAGCCGAAATGGTGGTGGGCGCGGCGGCGCAACTGCCGTTCGCCAATATCGAGCCTCTGCTGCAGGTCGCCGATACGGCCCGATCCATGGTCTGCGGCGGCAAAGATCAGGCGAGCCTCGGGGTCTGGCTCCGCTTCTTCCTTTGCCAGTTCACTCAACAGGGTGGCGAAGAGCGAGAGGACGGTAGCCCCATCCGGACAGTCGGACAGGCGCTGTTCGAGGAGGGCGGCCTTCTCAGGCGCGAGATTGCTCAGGGGAATGGAGAGGCCGGTGATCTCCGACAGAGGCAGCTTCAGCCAGGCGGCGCCGGCGCCCGGTGCAAAACGCGCGCCGATAATGCGCATGCCAGGCGTCATCGGCGGGAAGGCGGCGGTGCGGTCCGGCCCGACAACGAAGAGGTGGCCGTCTGCGAAAAGCAGGTCGCAATAACCATCAGGCACGACGGCGACAGGGCTCGCGGTTCGAATCTCATGCGACCAGAGGCAGCGGAAATGCGGCGCAAGGGCAGGCGAGGGCGCATATTCGCGGTAGCGGCCGGCTCTCTTTGCGAGCTGTGGTCCGATATCGCTTTGCCTTGCTGCAGCAGCAGTCATTTCAGCCTCCCAAACACATGCATATGGTGCTTCCCTGGCCATTCGAAAAGCCTGTTCCGACAGCCTTTTTTCGACCCGAATCGTGGTCTTCGACCTTGCCGTTTGGCCGAGAGAGTGCCACAACATCGCACCATTTCACTCATCGGAGGTTTGTCGTGGAAAAGGCAGAAATCGGACTGATCGGCCTCGCCGTCATGGGTTCCAACCTGGCTCTCAACATTGCGGAAAAAGGCAACAAGATCGCGGTTTTCAACCGCACGCCTGAAAAAACGGATGAATTCTACGAGAGCGCCGGCGATCTCAAGAAGCAGATCATTCCCTGCAAGACGATCGAGGAGTTCGTCGAGGCGATCCGCCCGCCGCGTCCTATCATCATCATGATCAAGGCAGGCGATGCCGTGGACCAGCAGATGGAGGCGCTCCGCCCGCATCTGCAGAAGAACGACATCATGATCGATGCCGGGAACGCCAACTTCCGCGATACGGTCGCCCGCTTCGACCGCCTCAAGGATACGGGCCTGACCTTCATCGGCATGGGCGTTTCCGGCGGTGAGGAAGGTGCCCGCCACGGTCCGTCGATCATGGTCGGTGGCACGGAAGATTCGTGGAAGCGCGTCGAGAAGGTGCTGACCTCGATTGCCGCGAAGTATGATGGCGACCCCTGCGTCGCATGGCTCGGCAATGACGGCGCGGGGCATTTCGTCAAGACGATCCACAACGGCATCGAATATGCCGACATGCAGATGATCGCCGAAATCTACGGCATCCTGCGCGACGGTCTCGGCAAGAGCGCTGCGGAAATCTCCGGCATCTTCGGCGAGTGGAACAAGGGCCGCCTGAACTCCTACCTGATCGAAATCTCCGAGAAGGTTCTGGCTGCCACCGATCCGATCTCCAAGACGCCGATGGTCGACATGATCCTCGACAAGGCCGGCCAGAAGGGCACAGGCAAGTGGTCGGCGATCGAAGCGCAGAACATGGGTATCCCGGCAACCGGCATCGAAGCCGCCGTTGCTGCCCGCAGCCTGTCCTCGATGAAGGAACAGCGCGTCGCCGCCGAAAAGATCTTTGGTGATCTCGGTGCTGCCTTCCCGATCGCTTACGGTCCTGAGTTCAACAAGGATCTGGAACTGGCGCTGTTTGCCGGCAAGATCGGCGCCTATGCGCAGGGCTTTGCCGTCATGGCGGAAGCCTCGAAGGAGTTCAACTGGTCGCTGCCAATGCCGACGATCGCCCGTATCTGGCGCGCCGGCTGCATCATCCGCTCGCAGTTCCTCGACGAGATCACCAAGGCGTTTACCGATGCGCCTGACGCGGCAAACCTTATCGTTACGCCGGCCTTCTCCGGTATGGTCAAGGAATCGATCCCGGCGCTCCGCCGCGTCGTGACCGCAGCACTTGCCGCCGGCCTGCCGGTTCCGGCACTTGCCTCGGCGCTCAGCTATTTCGACGCCTATCGCCAGGGCCGCGGCACTGCCAACCTGATCCAGGCGCAGCGCGACTTCTTCGGCGCCCACGGCTTCGACCGCCTCGACGGCAAGGACTTCCACCACGGCCCCTGGGGCAGCGGTGCGTCGACCTTCTGAGGTTTGTCAGGATAAAGATGAAGAGCCCGACCATAGTGTCGGGCTTTTTTTATAAGGCAGATGACGGACGGGAGGTTTTCGACATGCTTCACCATGCATCCTTCGGGGTTGGCAATATCGAGAGAGCCGCGCGGTTTTACGATGCTGCGCTCGGCGCGCTCGGCTATATCCGGGTCTGGGAGGACTTGCGTCCCGGTGAGGTCGGGCAGGCTGTCGGTTATGGCGTGCCCGGTGGTGGCGACAAGCTGGCACTCAAATCGGTGGAAGCGGGGCAGGGCGCGCCAGGTGCCGGTTTCCATCTCGCCTTTGCGGCACCCGACCGGCAGTCGGTCATCGCCTTTTATGCAGCAGCCCTTGCCAATGGTGGCGTCGATAATGGTGCGCCGGGGCTCAGGCAGCATTATGGGCCGAATTACTTTGCGGCCTTCGTGATCGATCCCGACGGGTATCGTGTGGAGGCGGTTTTCAATCAGGCTGAGTGACGGTTGCTCGGCTGAGAGGTGCCACCGTGTTATCCGTTACCTCGCGCTGCAAGTGTGTACGCAATCGCCCTAATTGCTGCCGATTCGAATTGGCACTAATATTAGGTGTTAGAACTATATAGCAGTGCGTACAGGCTTTGGCAGCAATGTCACAAGGCGCTGATCTCACCATCAGGCGCTTGCACATGGTCCTTATCAGGTAATCCTCTTGTTCAGGCGGGGAACTGCTCAAGAGTCGGCTGTTATTCCCGACGTTTGACTAGTTCCATGAAGGACTATCTGCGGGGCGTTGCGTTGTTCCTTTGAACCGAGAGGGAGACACGGAATGTCGGACAGGAAAGGCTCTGACCCAAACGAGATGCCGCCGAGCGCGCAGGATCTGCGCGATCTTCAGGAGGCGATGAAGCAGAAGGCGACGCGAGCGACGGAGGCGAAGGAGAAAAGTCATTTCGACCTCGTCAATGATTTTATGTTCAAGCATGTCACCGAAAACGAAATCCAGATCGTGCGGCGACTGGTCGATAATGCCCTGAGGGACGGAAAGACGGAAGCGCTGGTCTATCAGTTCTCGTCCGACTTCTGCACCGACAGCGGCCGCGCCATCAATAACGGCGCCGATAACTGGCCGGAAACGCTGCAGGGAAAAGCCAAGGAATTCTACGAGCGCTACGAGAAATACGGGCGGCCGCAGGGCTATAAGCTGAAAGCTGTCGTCGTCAATTTTCCGAGCGGTATGCCGGGCGATGTCGGCTTCTTTCTCAATTGGGAACCCGACAAGCCCAAGCTGTAAGCAGACGGGCCATCGACAGCCTCGCCCTGCCGAGAGCATAGTTCACCAGCCGTTTCCTGGGGGCGTGGTGCTCCCGGCATATGAGCTTGCCTTTCCGGTAGTTTGACACGCTCCGATCGCCGTTTGCGAGCCGTCGACGTTGGGAGCAGATGGCAAGCATTCACGTGCCGATATCGAGGAGGCTGAGCGGGTTTCGCTCGAATTGGCTGCGGAGCGATATTTAGGCAGGCCTGTCAATTGCCGCTGTCGGCCTGCCGAGCGCAATCGCTTATCCCGCCATCGCAGGCCTGCTGCCTCTATGCCAGCATCGTCGCGCCCATGGCCTATGCCCTGATCACACCATCACAAATCGCAGTGACACTGTTGCGGGAGTGCGCAGGCATAGGGCATTCCTCTGTGCGAAGCAGCGTTCTGAGCCAGCATTTTCTGAAGGGGTAGAAATGATCAAGGCATCCGTCGACCATGCGGCATTGGCCCGGCAAATCTCCGAAATCGCAACATTGGAGGGCGAATTCGTCCTCCGCTCGGGCCAGGTTTCCAACCACTATTTCGACAAATACCGCTTCGAAGGCGCACCGGCCCTTCTGAAGCCGCTGGCGCAGGCAATGGCGGCCCTTCTGCCCGCCGGTACCGAAATCATCGCCGGGCTGGAGCTCGGCGGCGTACCACTCGTGACCGCCATTTCGCTGGAAACAGGCCTGCCCGCCGCCTTCATCCGAAAGGAAGCCAAGACCTACGGCACCTGCCGGGCGATCGAAGGGCAGGACGTGGCCGGCCGGCGCGTGACCTTCATCGAGGATGTGATCAGCACGGGCGGGGCGGTGGCCGACGCCTATCGGATGGCCGTTGGCGAGAAGGCCGAGGTGCTCGGCGTCGTCTGCGCGATCTGGCGCGGCGAGGGGGCTGCGCGCATCGAGGGCGTGCCGGGGCTTGCTGTGTATCCGGTGTTGACACGGGCCGATCTGGAGAACGCGCGGTAGCCGGATGCCTTTCGGGCTTCCGGCAGGCGCCTGTTGCGGCCGGTGTGATAGCGACTAGACTGCCGACGGCAAAGAAAACCGGATGTTGGCGGCGAGCATGGTGCGTTTGAAGGGTGAGACTATCGTGCTGCGGCCGGCGTCTTTCGACGACGTGGATGCCCGGCTGTCTCTCGGCAACCCGGCCGAGATCGTCGAGATGTTCGGCATTGGCCGTGATGATGTGACGCCGCTCACGAGAGAGGGGGCTGTTCAGTGGATCCAGGGCCTCGTCGTTCATCCGCATGCCTGGATCATCGAATTTCAGGGGCGGCTGATCGGAGAAATCCGGCTGGACAGGCTCGTTGCCATGGATCGCCGCGCCTCCATGGCGATCGGCATCTACGATCCGCAATTATTGGGAAAAGGGCTCGGGAGCGAGGCTATTCGTCTCCTCCTGCACCATGCTTTCAACGAGTTGCGGCTGCATCGGATCGGGATAAGGGTGCTTGCGTACAATACACGGGCAATCCGGGCTTATGAGAAATGCGGCTTCGTGATCGAAGGCAGGGAGCGGGAGACCGCTTTCGTGAACGGCGTGTGGCATGACGACATAATGATGGGGCTGCTGGAGACGGATTTTTCGGCATCTTGCCGATGAATGGCGCGGGGCGGCCACTGAGCCGAGGGCTGCGGCGAAGGTCAGGCGCGGGATGGCGAGCCAGTAGGCCCAGGAGAACCATTGGCGGGTGGTTCAGCGGGTTTGTGCTTGGATCACCCTACCGCCCGTTCGGCCATTCCGGCTTGCTGATACTCTGCAACAGCTCCGCATCCACGCCATCGATCCGCGCAATCACCTGCTTTGCCATCTCGCGGCCGGCGTGGCGGACGTCTTCGTAGGCGGTGATGATCTCGGGGCGGATCCAGTTGAGGATCGGGGCGGATTGTTTGGAGACGAGGTCGACGTCGTGGCCGAGGCGTTTGCCGGCGGCTTCGATGCCGGCGTTGAGGGCTATGGTGGCGCTGCCGGCTGACGAGACGATGCCATCGGGTGCGCCGGGGGAGCGCATCAGTTGCTCCACGGCGTCTCGGATTTCGGCGAGCGGGGCATCGATATTGACGCGCAGCGGCACTTCCTCGGCGCCGTAGTCGTGCAGGCCGGTCTGAAAGCCGATGCGGGTATGGGTGTAATAGGTGAGCTTGCTCGGTGGCTGCAGCAGGGCGATGCGCTTGCGGCCGCGGTTGACGAGCTTCTGCACCGCCTGATGGGCGTAAGCCTCGTTGTCGAAATCGTGGTAGGGGTGGACGAGGCCGGCATCGGTGCGGCCGTGTGTGGTAAAGGGCATGCCGCTATCGGCGAGCAGGCGCACGCGCGGATCGTCAGGCTCGACGCGCGAGATGATGACGCCGTCTGCGGAGCCCGTGTCGAGGATGTAGCGCACCGGCAGCATGGGGTCCTTGCTGTGCGAATGCGGGGTGACGACGATGTGGTAGGGCGTGCCGGTCAGCACTTCGGAAATGCCGAAGACCATCTGGCTGGAAAAGCCCATGATCTCCTCATCGATGCTGAGGACGAGGGCAATCACGTTGGTCTTGCCGGTTCTCAGGCGCACGCCGGCCCTGTTCGGCTGGTAGCCGAGCTGGCGGGCGACCATCCGCACCCGTTCCTTCGTTTCAGCGCCAATATCCGGTGCATCTTTCAGTGCCCGCGATACGGTCGTCACGCCAAGGCCCGTCATGAAGGCGATCGTCTTCAATGTCGGGCGCTCGCGCGGAACGGAACCGGATGCCGCTCCGCCGAAATTTCCGTTGTTTTCCATCCCTTTAGGCCCGCCTCACGCGATTTGCTTCGCCTTATAGAGGCTTTTTGCTGCGCTGTAAGTACGTCGGCGCTGAAAAAGCTCTCCTCCCTGAGCGACACAATCTGTAACGATACAGTAGAAATGTCGAGCCTTTTTTCTGATCAGCGTTGCATAGTGGTCCTCTCTGGTTGAATCGCGTGTCCGGCGCGCGATTTTTTGCATCCGCGAAATCCGAAATGGTAGAAATTGTCAGATTAATCAAAAATTAAACTGTGAAATCAGTTATATAAGTTTATGCCGCAATTGCGAGATCGCTTGCTTATGCTTTTCTTATGGAGCAAAGACGGAACCGATGATTGCCCGCATAGGCTGTAATGGCGCCTTTCACAGAAAATTTTGCGAGCGGGCGGTTGCGCGGATAAATCGATTGCTCTAAGTTTTTCCGGCAACGTTTCAGTGAGGGAGGAGAACTCATGAAAATCCGTATGATGGCGGCTGTGCTTGCCGCTTCCGTGGCCATTCCGTTTGGTGCTGCCAAGGCAACCGATCTCGAAGTCACCCATTGGTGGACCTCGGGCGGTGAAGCTGCCGCTGTGGCTGAGCTGGCAAAGGCATTCGATGCCACCGGCAACCACTGGGTGGACGGCGCAATCGCCGGTTCCGGCAGCACGGCGCGCCCGATCATGATCAGCCGTATCACCGGCGGTGACCCGATGGGTGCCACCCAGTTCAACCACGGCCGTCAGGCCGAGGAACTCGTTCAGGCCGGCCTCATGAAGGATCTGACCGATGTGGCGACCGCAGGCAAATGGAAGGACATCATCCGTCCGTCGACCCTGCTCGATTCCTGCACGATCGACGGCAAGATCTATTGCGCACCCGTCAACATCCACTCCTGGCAGTGGCTGTGGCTGTCGAATGCCGCCTTCCAGAAGGCCGGCGTTTCGGTTCCGAAGAACTGGGATGAATTCGTCGCTGCCGCTCCGGCTCTGGAAAAGGCCGGGATCGTTCCTCTTGCAGTCGGCGGCCAGGGCTGGCAGGCAAGCGGCGCCTTCAACGTTCTGATGATCGCCATCGGCGGCAAGGACAACTACCTGAAGGTCTTCAAGGATAAGGATGCCAAAGTGGCGGCCGGCCCCGAGATCGCCAAGGTCTTCAAGGCTGCCGATGATGCACGGCGCATGTCCAAGGGCAGCAACGTGCAGGACTGGAACCAGGCCACCAACCTCGTCATCACCGGCAAGGCCGGCGGCCAGATCATGGGTGACTGGGCGCAGGGCGAATTCCAGGTTGCCAAGCAGGTTGCCGGCAAGGACTATACCTGCCTTCCGGGCCTCGGCGTGAACGAGATCATCTCGACTAGCGGCGACGCCTTCTACTTCCCGCTCCAGAAGGATGCCGAGAAGGCCAAGGCTCAGGACGTGCTTGCCGCCACACTTCTCGACCCCAAGACCCAGGTTGCCTTCAATCTGAAGAAGGGCTCGCTTCCGGTTCGCGGCGACGTCGACATCTCGGCCGCAAACGACTGCATGAAGAAGGGTCTCGATATCCTCTCCAAGGGTAATATCGTCACCAGCTCCGATCAGCTCGTTTCGCCCGATACGACAAAACAGATCGAAGACCTCTTCGCCGAGTTCTTCGCCAATAACACGATGACGCCCGACGCAGCGCAGAAGCGCTTCGCCGACATCATCGCCGCCGCCGACTGATCCTCGGTCCTCAAGCCCATCAGGTCCGGTCCTGCATGTCGCAGGGCCGGATCGCGCCGCCGGATCTCTGATCCTTGCGGCGACGGCAGGTCACACCCGGCTGCGGTCGCGCCAAGACCGCATGGCGGTTGCGACAGGGACGGGAAGGGCGGCCGTCTTCGGATGGAGCCCCGATCACCGAAGCGACTGTGCTTCAGGAGGAAACTCAATGACAGGTCAAGCGAAAGCCGGCCGACCGTTTAAATTATTCCGCAATCTGAATTCCAAGATTGCTTCCATTCCCATGATCCTCACCGCCATGGTCATCTTTCTCGGTGGCACGATCTGGACAGTGGTTTATTCCTTCACCAATTCCAAGCTTCTGCCGCGATTGAATTTCGTGGGCATCGAGCAATATCAGCGTCTCTGGGCCGCCCCGCGCTGGGTCGTGTCCATCGAGAACCTGGCGATCTACGGCATTCTGTCGCTGATCTTCAGTCTGGTCATCGGTTTCATGCTGGCGGCTCTCATGGATCAGAAGATCCGTTTCGAGAACACGTTCCGCACGATCTTCCTCTACCCCTTCGCGCTGTCCTTCATCGTCACCGGTCTCGTGTGGCAGTGGATCCTGAACCCGGAATTCGGTGTCCAGGCGGTCGTGCGGTCGCTGGGATGGACGAGCTTCAGTTTCGATCCGCTCTATACGTCTGAAATCGTCATCTACGGGGTGCTGATCGCCGCCCTCTGGCAGGGTACCGGCCTCGTGATGTGCCTGATGCTCGCAGGGCTTCGCGGTATTGACGAGGATATCTGGAAGGCTTCCCGCGTCGACGGCATTCCGATGTGGCGGACCTATCTTTTCGTCATCATTCCGATGATGCGGCCGGTCTTCATCACCACGCTCGTCATCATCGCCAGCGGCATCGTCAAGGTCTACGACCTCGTCGTCGCCCAGACCAGCGGCGGTCCGGGCATCTCGTCGGAAGTGCCGGCGAAATACGTCTACGACTACATGTTCCAGGCGCAGAATCTCGGTCAGGGCTTTGCAGCTTCGACCATGATGCTGCTGACAGTGGCGATCATCGTCATTCCCTGGGCATATCTGGAATTTGGCGGAGGGCGCAAACGTGGCTGACAATATCGCTCTCAAGGCCGTCAATGGCGGCGACACTCCCTTCGAGAAGAAGTCGGTTTCCGGTCCGACCGGACCAAAGCCGCGGCCGGTGGTTTCGGGCCGCAACATCATCGTCTACGGCACGCTGTTCGTGGCTGCCGTCTACTATTTGATTCCGCTCTACGTGATGGTCGTCACCTCGCTCAAGGGGATGCCGGAGATCCGGCTCGGCAACATCTTCGCGCCGCCGATGGAAATCACCTTCGAACCCTGGGTCAAGGCCTGGGCGACGGCCTGCACCGGCCTGAACTGCGACGGTCTTTCGCGCGGTTTCTGGAACTCGGTACGCATCACCGTTCCCTCGGTCATCGTTTCGATCGCGATCGCCTCGGTCAATGGTTATGCGCTGGCGAACTGGCGCTTCAAGGGATCGGAATTCTTCTTCTCGGTCCTCATCATCGGCGCCTTCATTCCCTATCAGGTGATGATCTATCCGATCGTCATCATCCTGCGCGAAATCGGCATCTACGGGTCGCTCACCGGTCTCGTCATCGTGCATTCGATCTTCGGCATGCCGATCCTGACGCTGCTCTTCCGCAACTACTTCGTGTCGCTGCCTGAGGAACTCTTCAAGGCGGCGCGTGTCGACGGGGCAGGCTTCTGGCAGATCTTCCTGCAGATCATGCTGCCGATGTCGCTGCCGATCTTCGTCGTTGCGATGATCCTGCAGGTGACCGGCATCTGGAACGACTTCCTGTTCGGCGTGGTCTTCACCCGGCCGGATACCTATCCGATGACCGTGCAGCTCAACAACATCGTCAATTCCGTCCAGGGCGTGAAGGAATACAACGTCAACATGGCGGCAACGATCCTTACAGGACTTGTTCCGCTCGTCGTCTATTTCGTGTCGGGGCGGCTTTTCGTCCGTGGCATCGCCGCTGGCGCAGTGAAGGGTTGATCCCATGAACATGAATGCAAGTGTTTCCATCAAGGACCTGTCGCTGAACTTCGGTGCGGTCAGCGTGCTCAAGGATCTGAACCTCGACATCAACGACGGCGAATTCCTGGTGCTGCTCGGATCTTCCGGCTGCGGCAAGTCGACTTTGCTGAACTGCATTGCGGGGCTGCTCGACGCCTCGGAAGGGCAGATCTTCATCAAGGGCAAAAACGTCACCTGGGAAGAGCCGAAGGACCGCGGCATCGGCATGGTCTTCCAGTCCTATGCCCTTTATCCGCAGATGACGGTCGAAAAGAACCTCTCCTTCGGCCTTCGCGTCGCCAAGGTGCCGCAGGTCGAGATCGACAAGCGCGTGGCGCGTGCCTCCGAGATCCTGCAGATCCAGCCGTTGTTGAAGCGCAAGCCGGCCGAGCTTTCCGGTGGCCAGCGCCAGCGCGTGGCGATCGGCCGTGCCCTGGTGCGCGATGTCGATGTCTTCCTCTTCGACGAGCCTTTGTCGAACCTCGACGCCAAGCTGCGCTCGGAACTGCGCGTCGAAATCAAGCGCCTGCACCAGTCGCTGAAGAATACGATGATCTACGTCACGCATGACCAGATCGAGGCACTGACGCTGGCCGACCGTATCGCCATAATGAAGAGCGGCATCATCCAGCAGCTCGACGATCCGACGACGATCTACAACAAGCCGCGCAATCTTTTCGTCGCCGGCTTCATCGGCTCACCGTCGATGAACTTCCTGCGCGGCGAACTGATCAAATCGGGTGACGGCATCGCCTTTACCGCCAATGGCGTCAATTTCTCGCTCGCCGCCTATGACGGCTACGACAAGCTGCAGCCCGGCCGCAAGGTGGTGCTTGGCGTTCGCCCCGAACACATCAAGGTCAACGAGAATACCGGTGGCGAAGAGCATGACGCCACCGTCGACATCGAGGAACCGATGGGCGCGGACAATCTTCTGTGGCTGAAACATGCCGGTCACACGATGTCGGTACGCATCAACGGTGCGCGCCGCTTCAACGTCGGAGCCAAGGTGAAGCTCAGCTTCGACATGTCGCTCGCCTCGGTCTTCGATGCCGAAAGCGAGTTGCGCCTCTAGAAAGTTCTGCGGGCGGCGCTGGAAACAGTGCTGCCCGATCCTCCAATCGGCCGTCAGGCCAGCCAAAATTCGGCCGCAGTCCGGCTTGTCCGGCACTCCCAGGAGCGGCCCATCAGGATAAGACTATGACATCCTTGCCGAAGAACGGTTTCAACATCGAACTTTCGGGCTCGTGGCAGCTTGCCTCCGCCGATGGCGAGATCCGCAGCGTCATCACGCTGCCGGGCGACGTGCACACCGCGCTTCACCGCGCGGGACTGATCCCGGATCCCTATTTCGGCCGAAACGAGGAAAAGGTGCAGTGGGTCGCCGAGCGCGAATGGGTGGTCGAGCGCAGCTTCACGCTTCCTGATGCCGAGGGCGACTGGTATCTCGACATCGACTATCTCGACACGGTCGCCAGCGTTCACGTCAACGGCTTCCTGGCGCTCGAAGCCGATAACAGCTTCCGCCGCTACCGGCCGGATGTGTCGAGTATGCTGAAGACCGGCGAGAACACGATCAGCATCGTCTTCGCCTCCAACGTCGCCGTCGGTGCCGCGCGGCAGAAGCAACAGCCCTTCTACATTCCCTATAGCACCGGCAACTCGCCGATCCCTGACGGCAACATGCTGCGCAAGGCGCAGTGCCATTTCGGCTGGGACTGGAACATCGCCATTGCCCCGCTCGGCCTTTACGGCACGATTGCGCTGAAGAAGCTGGAGACGGCGCGCATCGAGCATGTGCTGACGCGCCAGACGCATAATGCCGACGGTTCGGTGGAACTGCAGGTCACGGCGACGCTCTTTGCCAAGGACCCCGGCATCGCCCAGGTCTATTTCGATCTGGACGGCGAGCGCGTGCGGCTCGATGTCGGCGTCAACCCTGGCGAGGCTGACATCAACCACGTCTTCCAGATCGACAATCCGCGCCTCTGGTGGCCCTCCGGCAGCGGCGAGCAGGCGCTTTATACGCTCACCGTCGAGCTCGGCTCCGACAGCGTGACGAAGCAGATCGGCCTGCGCACCATCGAGCTGATCACCACGCCTGATGCCGCCGGCAGCCGTTTCGCCTTCAAGGTCAATGGCCGCGAGATCTTCTGCCGTGGCGCCAACTGGATCCCGGCCGATGCGTTGTTCTCGCTGTCGTCGCAAGAGAAGACCGAGGACCTGCTGCAGTCGGCCAAGGCTGCCAACATGAACATGATCCGTGTATGGGGCGGCGGTTTTTACGAACACGACTGGTTCTATGATATCTGCGACCGGCTCGGCCTGATGGTCTGGCAGGATTTCATGTTCGCCTGCAACCTCTATCCCTCGACTGACGATTTCCTCGAAAATGTCGCGGTCGAAGTGGACTATCAGGTCCGCCGGCTCTCCTCGCATGCCTCGATCGCGCTCTGGTGCGGCGATAACGAGCTCGTCGGCGCGCTTACCTGGTTCGAGGAGTCCCGCAAGGACCGTGACCGCTATCTCGTTTCCTACGACCGCCTGAACCGCACCATCGAAGTGGCGGTGAAGAAGGCGCTGCCCGGCGCCCTCTGGTGGCCGTCGAGCCCCGCATCCGGTTATCTCGATTTCGGCGATGCCTGGCATGCCGATGGTTCCGGCGACATGCACTACTGGTCGGTCTGGCACGAGAACAAGTCGTTCGACAATTACCGCTCGGTGCGGCCGCGCTTCTGCTCGGAATTTGGTTTCCAGTCCTATACATCGCTGCCTGTTATCAAGACCTATGCCGACGCCAAGGACATGAATGTCGCATCGCCCGTCATGGAGCTGCATCAGAAGAATGCCGGCGGCAACGAGCGTATTGCCGGCACGATGTTCCGCTATTTCCGCTTCCCGAAGGATTTCCCGAATTTCGTCTATCTCAGCCAGATCCAGCAGGGTCTGGCGATCAAGACGGCAGTGGAATATTGGCGCTCGCTGAAACCCCATTGCATGGGCACGATCTACTGGCAGCTCAACGATACCTGGCCCGTCGCCTCCTGGTCGAGCCTCGACTATGGCGGCCGCTGGAAGGCGATGCACTATCTCGTCAAGCGCTTCTTCCAACCGGTGGCAGTGGCCGCGATACCATCTGATGATGGCAAGTCGATCCGCTTCTCACTGGTCAATGATACGCTTGCCGATGTCAGCGTCGATCTCTCCATCTCCATCCTGACGATGAAGGGCGAGCGCAAGCACCTCAAGAACGTCCAGTCCATATGCGCTCCGGATGCGGCGGTTACGGCCGCGACGCTCGATATATCCGATATCCCCGAGGGCACGCTGCTGGCCTGGCACTTCACGGCCTCCAACGGCATGGGCGGCGAGGGGCACTTCGTCAACGGCACCTACAAGGCGCTGGAACTGGAGCCGGCTGGCCTTTCCGTCACGCATGAATTCGTCGAAGAGAATGGCTCCATCGATATTACCATCACGGCCAAGGGGCTGGCGCTCTTCGTGATGATCGAGACGGATACGGACGGCAAATATTCCGACAATGCGTTCGACCTGGCTGCCGGCGAAAGCCGCCGCATCACCTTTACCCCGGCAAAGCCGCTCGAAAAGGGCAAGCTGCCGGAATTCCGCTTCTACGACCTGCATTCCTGCCAGTCGGCAGATTGATCTTACGTGAGAACGGGCACGAGGCCCGAGGAGGATGACATGACCAAGCTCAGCTATCAGCTCTATAGCGCCCGCAATTTCCCGCCGCTCTCGGCGATCTTCGAAAAGCTCGGCAAGGCCGGCTACGGCGAAGTCGAAGGTTTCGGCGGCATCTATGCGGAACTCGACGAAGCCGGCCTGAAGAGCCTGCGCGCCGATCTCGACAAGAACGGCCTTGTCATGGCGACCGGCCATTTCAGCCCGGATTTCCTTGATGGCAATGTCGAGAAGTCGCTGCAGATCGCCAAGATCCTCGGCATGGATTCCATCTATGCGCCGCACCTGATGCCGGACCAGCGCCCGACGGATGCAGCCGGCTGGCTCGCCTTCGGCAAGCGCCTGCAGGAAATGAGCAAGCCCTACAAGGATGCGGGCTATGAATTCGGCTGGCACAATCACGACTTCGAATTCGTGAAGCTCTCCGATGGTTCGCTGCCGATCGAGCGCATTTTCGAAGGCGCCCCCAGCATCACCTGGGAAGCGGATATCGCCTGGGTCGTTCGCGGTGGTGCTGATCCCTATGCCTGGGTCGAGAAGCTTGGGGACCGCATCAGCGCCGTCCACGTCAAGGACATTGCACCGGCTGGCGAAGCCACCGACGAAGGTGGCTGGGCCGATGTCGGCCACGGCACGATCGGCTGGGCAAAGCTGCTTCCGGTCGTCAAGGCGAAGACCAAGGCCAAGCATTTCGTCGTCGAGCACGACAATCCGAATGATATCGATCGCAACATCACGCGCTCGATCGCTTCCTTCAAGACCTACTGAGGCAGACCATGACCAAGGAACTTGGCGTCGGCATCATCGGATGCGGCAATATCTCCACCACCTACTTTTCGCTGTCACCGCTCTTCAAGGGGCTGAAGGTGCTGGCTTGCGCCGATATCAACGCGCAGGCGGCAAAGCAGCGCGCCGAAGAATATGGCGTTGTCGCGCAGACGATCGAAGAGCTTCTCGCCAATGACGAGATCGACGTCGTCGTCAACCTGACGATCCCGGATGCGCATTATCCGGTGTCCAAGGCAGCGCTCGAAGCCGGCAAGCATGTCTATTCGGAAAAGCCGCTCGTGCTCTCGCTGGAGCAGGGCGAAGAGCTCCGCCGCATCGCCAAGGAAAAGGGTCTCGCCGTCGGCTGCGCACCCGACACATTCCTCGGCGGCGCGCATCAGCTTGCGCGCAAATTTGTCGATGATGGCGGTATCGGCCGCATCACGTCGGGTGCTTGCTACGTCATGGGCCCGGGCATGGAAATGTGGCACCCGAACCCGGACTTCTTCTTCCTGCCGGGCGGCGGCCCGATCCTCGACATGGGGCCGTATTACATCGCCAACCTGATCAACCTGGTCGGACCGGTGAAGCGCGTTGCCGGCCTGACTTCGAAGGCGTCGGAAACCCGCACCATTACCAGCCAGCCGCGCAATGGCGAGATCATCCCGGTGAAGACGCCGACGACGATCCAGGCGCTCCTGGAGTTCGTTTCCGGTGCCACCATCACGCTGACGGCAAGCTGGGATGTCTGGTCTCACCGCCATGCTAATATGGAGCTCTATGGTACGGACGGTTCGCTCTATGTGCCGGACCCGAACTTCTTCGGTGGCGTTGTAGAGGCCAGCGGCCGCGACAAGGACATCAAGGCGCTGGAAGCCTGGGATCATCCCTTCGGCAAGTTCAACCAGGAGAGCCCGAACGGCCCGCGCGCCAATTACCGCACGGCCGGCCTTGCCGACATGGCCATGGCGCTGATCGAGGGCCGCGATGCACGCTGCTCGCTCGACCGCACGCTGCACGGTGTCGACATCATGACTTCGATCCTGAAGTCGGGTGCAGAAGGCCGGTTCGTGGATCTCACCACGACCTGCACGCAGCCGGCGGCGCTCGGTATCGAAGAGGCGCAGGCGCTCTTGAAGTAAGGGGAGGGTGCGCCGTACGCTTGTCGTGCGGCGCACGCTTCCGTCATCCTCGGGCTTGTCCCGAGGANNTCCTCGGGACAAGCCCGAGGGTGACGACAGGCGGGGAGGGCCTGCCCCAAAGCTGGCTCCGTCGAAGTTGTCGAGAACACGCGCCACGCGCTTGCCGTATCGGCGTGCTTGATCCAATAGTGCCGTCGCGCCCGGCCCCACACGAGGGGCAGCGACGTTTTCAGCTTTCGACTGCCGCCGCATGCGGACACGAAAGAGAAGCACTTTTACAGGTTGAGGAGACCTCAGATGAGCTGGCAACCGGCCGAAAACCGCTATTCGAAGATGAAGTATAACCGCACGGGCCGTTCCGGCCTGAAGCTGCCGGCCGTTTCACTCGGCCTCTGGCACAATTTCGGCGGCGATACCCCGCATGACCGCAAGGTCGATATGTGCCGCACGGCCTTCGATCTCGGCATCACCCATTTCGACCTCGCCAACAATTACGGCCCGCCTCCCGGCAGCGCCGAGACCGCTTTCGGCGAGATCCTGCGCACCGATTTTGCGGGCCTGCGCGACGAACTGATCATCTCGTCCAAGGCCGGTTACGATATGTGGCCAGGCCCTTACGGCGAGTGGGGCAGCCGCAAATATCTGATCGCCTCCTGCGACCAGAGCCTTCAGCGCATGGGCCTCGACTATGTCGATATCTTCTATTCGCACCGTTTTGATCCGGACACCCCGCTGGAAGAGACCTGCGGCGCGCTGGACTACATCGTTCGCTCCGGCCGCGCGCTCTATGTCGGCATTTCCTCGTATAATTCGCAGCGCACCCGCGAAGCGGCCGCGATCCTGAAGGATTTGGGCACGCCGTGCCTCATCCATCAGCCGAGCTATTCCATGCTCAACCGCTGGGTCGAGGATGACAAGCTGCTCGATACGCTCGACGAGGTCGGCATGGGTTCGATCGTGTTCTCGCCGCTCGCCCAGGGCATGCTGACGACGAAATATCTCGGCGGCATTCCCGCCGACAGCCGCGCGGCGCAGAACCACTTCCTCAAGAAGGACTTCATCCGCTCTTCGATCATCGACAATATCAGGAAGCTCAACGAGATCGCCGAGAAGCGCGGCCAGACGCTGGCGCAGATGGCGATCGCCTGGGTGCTGCGCGGCGGTCGCGTGACCTCGGCCCTGATCGGCGCCAGCCGCTCCTCGCAGATTGTCGATTGCGTTGCCGCGCTCGACAATCTCGAGTTCTCGGCCGAGGAGCTGAAGCAGATCGATGCCTATGCCAAGGAGGCCGACATCAACCTCTGGGCCAAGTCGGCAGAGCTGGAATAGTTTTGATCGCCCGGGGCAAAACCCCGGGCGTTTTTCTGTTATAATTTGATGTACGTGCAGCAAAAATTGTTGCTCAACGGAGGAGCCGCCATGATCCGCAATCCCATCTTGCCCGGATTCAATCCCGATCCGTCCATTTGCCGCGTCGGCGACGACTATTACATCGCGACCTCCACCTTCGAATGGTATCCGGGTGTGCAGATCCACCATTCGCGCGATCTGGTGAACTGGAAACTGGTGCGGCGGCCGCTGGAGCGGGCCTCGCAGCTCGACATGCGCGGCAACCCTGATAGTTGCGGCATCTGGGCGCCGTGCCTTTCCTATGCGGACGGGCAGTTCTGGCTCGTCTATACCGACGTCAAGCGTTTCGACGGCAATTTCAAGGATGCGCATAATTACATCGTGACTTCGCCCACCATCGAGGGCGAATGGTCCGAGCCTGTCTATGTCAATTCCTCGGGCTTCGACCCGTCGCTCTTCCATGACGAGGACGGCCGCAAGTGGTTCATCAACATGCAGTGGAACCACCGTACCGAAAGCTATGGTGGCTCGCCGAAGTCGCCGGCCTTCGATGGCATTCTGCTGCAGGAATGGGACCCGCAGACGAAGGCGCTGAAAGGCCCGATCAAGAATATCTTTGCCGGCAGCCCGCTCGGCCTCGTCGAGGGACCGCATCTCTTCCGGAAGAACGGCTGGTACTATCTGACGACGGCCGAGGGCGGCACTGGCTATGACCATGCGGTAACGATGGCGCGCTCGCGCAATATCGACGGCCCCTATGAACTGCATCCGAACCGGCACCTGATCACCTCGAAGGACAATCCGGAAGCGGCGCTGCAAAGGGCAGGGCACGGGCAGTATGTCGAAACATCAGATGGCCAGGTCTATCACACGCATCTCTGCGGCCGGCCGCTGCCGCCGAAGCGCCGCTGCACGCTGGGGCGCGAGACAGCGCTGCAGAAATGCGTCTGGCATGAGGATGGCTGGCTCTACCTCGAAAACGGCACCACGGTTCCTGATGTCGAGGTGCCGGGCCTTGGCGGTGCTGTGCGGGCGGAAAAGCCTGTTCGCAGCGAATATTCCTTCGATGGCGGCAAGCTGCCAGATGATTTCCAATGGCTGCGCACGCCACAGCCGGAGCGCATCTTCAACCTTACGGAACGCCCCGGCCATCTGCGCCTCATCGGCCGCGAAAGCGTCGGTTCCTGGTTCGAGCAGGCGCTTGTCGCCCGCCGGCAGGAGCATCACAGTTTCCGCGCCGAAACGGTGGTGGAGTTTGCGCCGGATACCTATCAGCAGGTGGCGGGCCTGACGCACTACTATAACCGCCACAAGTTCCATGCCGTCGTCGTGACGCTGCATGAGAAGCTCGGCCGTTGTGTCACGATCTTCTCTTGCGATGGTGACTATCCGAACGGGCGCATGACGTTCCCGGCCGATGCGGGCGTGGCGATCCCGGCCGATGGCCGCGTGCAGCTTTCCATGGAAATCCGCGACAACGACCTGCAGTTCTTCTGGCAGACGGAAGGCAAGGGTGCCTGGCAGCCGATCGGCCCGGTTCTCGACGCGGGCGTCGTCTCGGATGAAGGCGGGCGCGGCGAGCACGGCTCGTTTACCGGCGCCTTCGCAGGCGTCTTCACTTTCGATACGTCGGGCCGGGCAAAGACGGCCGATTTCGACTGGTTCAACTACGAGGAACTGTGAGGGCGGCGATGGCAGGCGATATCCGCATCGAGCCGATGGGTGAAACACATATCGAGAGCTTTCACCGGGTTCTCGATACGGTGGCGCGCGAGCGGAAATATCTGACTCTGCTCGAGGCTCCACCGCTTGAGGACACGCGCAAATTCGCGCTGTCATCGATTACGACGGGAAATGTGCATCTCGTCGCTCTCCATGGCGACGAGCTGGTCGGCTGGTGCGATATCCGCCGGCATTTCTTTCCCTCGCATGCCCATTGCGGCTCGCTCGGCATGGGCCTGCTGCCGGGATATCGCGGGCAGGGGCTTGGTCGTCGCCTCATCGAGGCGGCGATAGGGGTAGCGCGTGAAGCAGGCATGATCCGCATCGAATTCGGCGTGCATGCCGACAATGCGCGAGCTATCCGGCTTTATGAGAGGGTTGGCTTCGTGCGGGAAGGGGTGAGCCGCGATGCCTTCTGCGTCGATGGCGCGTACACGGATGTCATCAACATGGCGCTGATTTTAAGGTAAGCGCGGCCGGAGGGGCTTGCTCCCTCTCCTCCCCGCTGGGGAGAAGACACGTGTCGCAACGCCTCGTTCCACTCTCCTGAGCGCAGGCTCACAACGAGCTGGCAACAGGCCCATGAAAGGCCGGCGCCATCGACGAAAACACCACCTCCAATGCCATTTTCATCACGCCCGATTACATAGTCGTGATCCCCGGTGGCATGATCTCGCCATCGCGCATTAGTCTGAAATTAGGATATTAGGAATTCGCTATAAACTACCGATTTCATTACGGATCTTTAATTTAATTTTCAGATTTCGTTCATTTTCGAAGACGTAGTTTCGGGGTGTGTTCAACACGAGGAAGCCCCATGAAAAAGATTTTTGCAGCTCTTCTTTCCGCCTCTTTCCTGCTCTCGCCGATCGTCGCATCGGAAGCAAGTGCGGCCGATCACCGCCGTCCGCCGGTCGTCGTCCACAAGAAGGTCGTTGTCGAGAAAAAGGTCGTCCGCCGGCATCACTGGTCCAAGGGTTACCGTATGTCGGCTGCCGAGCGTGGCCGCTACGGCGAAGTGCGCGACTACCGCCGCTACCGCCTGGCACCGCCGCCGCGCGGGTATCACTGGGTGAGGGCCGATAACGACTACCTTCTCGTCGGCGTCGCCACCGGTGTGATCACCAGCATCATTGCTGTGGGTCGTTGAGATTGGGCGGTATCGAAAAAGGGGCGGCTTCGGCCGCCCTTTTTTGTGGGGGTGCTACGCGGCATGCCGTTCAATGCACTATTCTTGTCGCCGCGACGAAATCACGCGCTCGGCGATCATACCGAGCAATCCCTTCGGCGTCCGCGCCTCACTCTCTGCCGCATCGCCATAGGTCAGCGGATGCAGCCCCTCGATCGGCGGCAGCGGTTCGCATTCGATGCACAGGCACCGGTAGGGTTTGATTGCCGTTGCCCTCATGCTGCCTGCCGGCTCCAGCTCGCGAACGGATCCGGCAGATTGCGCCAGCGCTCCGGCGTGAAGGCATCGCTTTCCACCAGACAAGCATCGAGCTCTCGCCTGATCCAGGCCTCGTCCATCGGGTCGGCGCCGATGAAGACGATTTCCTGGCGGCGGTCGCCCCAGATGGGATCGAGATAGGGGCCGATGGCGCGCAGGAAGGCTGGCTCTTGCGGCCATTGTTCGCGCGGGACAGCCGCCCACCAGAGGCCCATCTTGCCGGTGCGGACGATGGCGCCCGCCTGGCTGAGTTCGCCAACATAGTGTGGGCGGGTCGCCAGCCAGAAGAAGCCCTTGGCACGGACCACGCCCGGCCAGGTGCGGTCGAGGAAGGCTTGCAGTTTTGCGGGGTGGAAAGGGCGCTTTTCGCGGTAGACGAAGGAGCGGATGCCGTATTCCTCGGTTTCCGGCACATGATCCCTAAAGCCGTGCAGCTCCTTGTACCAGAGCGGATGGGTCTCGGCTTTGTCGATATCGAAGCGGCCGGTGCCGAGCACATCCTTCAGCGATACCTTGCCGAAATCCGTCTCGATGATACGGGCATCCGGGTTGAGGCCGGTGATGATCTTCCGGGCCGCATCGCGTTGCTCTTCGCTCGCCGTGCCGATCTTGTTCAGCACGACAATATCGGCAAATTCGATCTGCTCGACGAGCAAGTCGACGATCGTCCTTGTGTCGCCGTCGCCGGCGGTTTCGCCGCGGTCGGCGAGGAAATCGGCCGAGGCGTAGTCGGCGAGCAGGTTGGCGGCATCGACGACGGTCACCATCGTATCGAGGCGGGCGACATCCGAGAGGCTTGCGCCATTCTCGTCGCGGAATTCGAAGGTGGTGGCGACGGGCAGGGGCTCGGCAATGCCTGTGGATTCAATCAGCAGGTAATCGAAGCGGCCCTGGTCGGCGAGCTGGCGGACTTCCTTCAGGAGATCGTCGCGCAGCGTGCAGCAGATGCAGCCATTGGTCATTTCCACCAGCTGCTCCTCGGTGCGGGAGAGATTGGCGCCGCCATCGCGCACAAGTGCCGCATCGATATTCACCTCGCTCATGTCGTTGACGATGACGGCGACGCGCATGTCCTCGCGATTCCCGAGTACATGATTGAGCAGCGTCGTCTTGCCTGCACCCAGGAAGCCAGAGAGCACGGTGACGGGAAGCTTCTTGTCCATTGCAACCTCATATTATGTTATAACGTAACATATGTATTTAACAAAAAAAGGCGGAACGGGGGTGTCGCCGCCTTCTTTCGCCGCAGCGCTCACGGGGAGAGCTGCAAGTCCGGCAGGGCGCGGAGGCGCACTGTCACTGTTCCCTAGCGCATCCCGGTGGTAAGATCGGCGCCGATCTTCCGCCAGGCCCATGCATTCCGAGTGGCGCATGACCTGAAAATCGTTTCCGATTTTCAGGTCATGCGCTGGCAAGGCAGTTCCTCATGCTATCGGCAATGCCGCGCATGAGGGTGAAGTAGAGATCGGGGCCGGCGGGCAGCGTGGCGGCTTCGGGGTCCAGCACGCCTGATTTCGCCTTGGTGCCCTCGATGACGACGTTGACGAGGCGCGGTTCGAATTGCGGCTCGGCGAAGACGCAGGTGGCGCCGAGATCGCCGACCTTCTTGTGGATCTCCGAGACGCGCTCTGCACCCGGAATGGTCTCCGGGCTGACGGTGATCGAGCCAGCGACGCGGATATGGTAGCGGTGCTCGAAATATTGATAGGCATCGTGGAAGACGATGAAGGGCTTATCCTTCACCGGTGACACCGTCGCGGTGATTTCCTTGTCCAGCGCGTCGAGCTTGTCATCCAGCGCCTTGGCATTGGCCTCGTAGGTCAGCGCATTGGCGGGGTCGGCGGCGACCAGCGTGGTGGTGATCTCGGTGGCCATCGCCTTGGCATTCATGGGGTCGAGCCAGAGATGGGTGTCGAAGGCGCCGTGGTCACCGTGGTCGTGGTCATGATCTGCCTCGGCATGATCGTGATCAGCCTCCGCATGCTGGTGCTCGTCGCCGTCATCGTGCGCCTCAAAGGCACCGCCCTCGCGGAAGGGCAGCTTCACGAGACCGGGCGCGTTGTCGAGCCGCGCAACGATGGCATCGGAGCCCAGCGATTCCAGCGGCTTTTCGAGAAAGGCTTCGAGGCCGGGGCCGACCCAGAAGATCACCTTGGCTTCCTGCAGGGCGCGGGCGTTGGAGGGTTTCAGATTATAGGTGTGCGGGGAGGCGGCGCCATCGACGATCAGCTCCGGCTTGCCGACGCCCTGCATGATGGCCGAAACCAGCGAATGGACCGGCTTGATCGAGGTGACGACGACGGGTGCATCAGCCGCCTGGAGGGACCCGGCGATGAGGAAGGCCGGGATTGCGAGGGTAATGCCCACCGCCAGTTTCATCAGCATGCTCCGCTTGAATTGCAATTGTTATGTTATTACATCAATTGCGTTATGCTATAACGTGTGCAATAGCAGGACGCAACAGCACTTTCGGAAAATTTGATGCTCTCTCCCGCAAATAACCCCGGTGGCAGCGCAGCCGGTATCCGGGGCGAACCGCTGGTTTCGCTTGAGAATGTCGGCATTCGCCGCGGCGGCCGGTGGCTGGTGCGCGGTGTGGATTTCTCCGTTTCGCGCGGCGAGATCGTCACGCTGATCGGCCCGAACGGTTCCGGCAAATCGACGAGCGCCAAGGCGGCGATCGGCGTGCTGAAGCCGGACGAGGGCAGGGTGACGCGCATTACCGGCCTCAGGGTCGGCTATGTGCCGCAGAAGCTCGCGGTTGACTGGACATTGCCGCTTTCCGTGCGCCGGCTGATGACGCTGACCGGGCCACTGCCCGAGGCCGATATCATGGCCGCGCTCGAAGCCGCTGGCATGGCCCATATGCTGGATGCGCAGGTACAGCATCTCTCCGGTGGCGAATTCCAGCGGGCGCTGATGGCGCGCGCCATCGCCCGCAAGCCCGATCTTCTCGTGCTCGACGAGCCGGTGCAGGGGGTGGATTTCGCCGGCGAGATCGCGCTCTACGAGCTCATCAAATCGATCCGCAATACGACCGGCTGCGGCATCCTGCTGATCTCGCACGATCTGCATGTCGTCATGGCGGAAACGGATACGGTAATCTGCCTCAACGGCCATGTCTGCTGCCGCGGCACGCCGCAGGCGGTGAGCCAGAGCCCAGAATATGTGCGCCTGTTCGGCAGCCGCGCGGCGCCGACGCTTGCCGTCTACAGCCATCATCACGACCATACGCATCTGCCCGATGGGCGCGTGCTGCATGAAGACGGTTCGGTGACGGATCACTGCCATCCCGAGGATGGGCATCACCATGATCACGGGCATGATCATGCGCATTCGCACGATCACGCGGAAGCCCATGCCCATGCGCACGCTGACGGGGATCATGCCCACGGGCATGCGCATGCGGAGGCTCATGCCCACGCACATACCCATTCTCAGAGCGGGGCCAAGAACGGGGAGAACCGTCATGCTTGACGATTTCTTCGTGCGCGCCATTCTCGCCGGCGTCGGTCTGGCGCTGACGACGGGGCCGCTCGGCTGCTTCATCATCTGGCGGCGCATGGCCTATTTCGGCGACACGATCGCCCATTCGGCGCTGCTTGGCGTGGCGCTGTCGCTGCTCTTCGATTTCAACCTGACGCTTGCCGTCTTCGTCGTTGCCGCCGTCGTCTCGATCCTGCTGCTCTTCCTGCAGAAGCGTCAGGCGCTGTCGGCCGATGCGCTGCTCGGCATTCTCTCGCATGCCACCCTTGCGATCGGCCTCGTCATGGTCGCCTTCATGAGCTGGGTGCGCATCGATCTCATCGCCTTCCTGTTTGGCGATATTCTGGCGGTTTCGACCACGGATATCGCTCTCATCTGGGGCGGCGGCATCTTCGTGCTGGCGGCTATCGCCTGGCTGTGGCGGCCGTTGCTTGCAGCCACCGTGAATCCGGAACTGGCGGAAGCCGAGGGCCTGCAGCCGGAGCGGGCGCGGCTGTTCTTCATGCTGTTGATGGCCGTCGTCATCGCCATTGCCATGAAGATCGTCGGCATCATGCTGATCACTTCGCTGTTGATCATTCCGGCAGCAACGGCGCGGCGCTTCTCCTCGACGCCGGAACTGATGGCCATTCTCGCTTCGCTGATCGGCGCGGTCGCCGTCGTCGGCGGGCTCTTCGGCTCGCTGACCTACGACACGCCATCCGGCCCGTCGATCGTGGTGGCAGCCCTCATCCTCTTCATTCTGAGCCTGCTTCCCGCCTGGCGCGGGCGCAGGGACCTGCAAGGACAAGGCTCATGAACGCACCTCAGCTCACCCGCAACCAATCACTCGTCTTCGACGTGCTCGAAAAGGCTGAGGGGCCGCTCAGCGCCTATACGATCCTCGACAAGCTGCGCGACCAGGGCTTTCGTGCGCCGCTGCAGGTCTACCGGGCGCTGGAAAAGCTGCTCGAATATGGCGTCGTGCATCGGCTGGAAAGCATCAACTCCTTCGTCGCCTGCGCCCATCCCGGCGAGGACTGCCACAGCCACGGCATCGTTGCCTTTGCGATCTGCGAAAGCTGCGGGCAGGTGATCGAGTTCCACGACCATGAGGTGGATCACCGCCTGATGGGCTGGGTGCGCAGCCAGAAATTCAAGCCGGCGAAGACGACGATCGAAATCCGCGGCACCTGCGAGGCATGTGCGGCTTAGGCCGGACGGAAACCGTGTCTCCGTCCGATCTTTTCAAGTCATGCGCCGGCACTGCCGCGGGCGGAGACTGCCGTGTACCATCGCCTGACGGCATTGGCATCCTCCGGTACGGGCATGTTGAACGCCCGTGTCGCAAAGTCGACGGTGACGAGCGCGGTGATATCGGCCGCCGAGAATCGGTCGCCGGCGACGAAGTCCACCGACTTCAGCCTGGCGTCGAGGTCACTGTAGAAATTCGCCACTCGCTGCCTGCTGCGCTCCACGAGATCGGGGATCTGCTCGTAGCCGTGCGGGCCTGAAATGGCGCGGCCCTTGAGGCCGGCTGCGGCGTTGCGCACGCCTTGCATGACGGCGGCGAAGCCTTCCAGTTCGGCGCGGCGCTCCCACATGGCGGTGACGGCCTTTTCCTCCGGTGTTGTGCCAAAGAGCGGTACGTCGGAATAGGCGTCATCGAGATAGCGCATGATGACGGGCGCTTCGGCGATGACGCTGCCGTCGTCGAGTTCAAGTGCGGGAACGACGGCGCGCGGATTGATTGCCCGGTAGGCGTCCGACAATTGCTCTCGGGTGCTGAGATCGACAGCCACCAGCGCGATATCGAGGCCCTTTTCGGCGATCAGCATGCGCACGCGGCGGGAATTGGGCGAGCCGCTGGCGTGATGGAGTTTCATGGTTTTATCCTTCTCGAATGTGAGGTTTTAGAGCTTCGATCCGCCGTCGGCATGGATGATGTCGCCGGTGATCCAGCGGGCCTGATCCGAAGCGAGGAAGGCGATAGCGTCGCCGATATCCTCGGGCACAGCGAGGCGTTTCAGGGATTGCATGCCGAGGGCGAAATCGCGGCCGGCATCGGTCTTGGTGAAGTTGGACATATCCGTCTGCACCACGCCGGGGGCCACCGCATTGACGCGGATGCCGCGCGGGCCGAGGGCGGCGGCGAAGTGGGTGACGAGTGTGTCAATCGCTCCTTTGGTCGCGGCATAGGCATAGATCGTTCCGACAGAGGCGCGGGCGGCGAGCGAGGAGACGAGCACGATGCTGCTGCCCTCATGCAGGATCGGCAGCAGCTGCTGCACGAGGAAGAAGGGTGCGCGGACATTGACGGCGAAAAGTCGATCGAAATCCTCCACCGTCGTTTCCTCGATCGGAGCGGCTTTGGAGATACCGGCATTGGCGACGAGGATATCCAGCCGGTCGCCGACGATTTCGCGCACGCGGGCAGCGAGCTTATGCGGCCCGTCGGGGAGCGAGAGATCGGCGCCGACCGCTTCGGCGCGGCCGCCGGCGAGGCGGATATCCTCAACGACCACTTCAGCTTCCTGTTTGCCGCTCGAGTAGTGCACGAGCACCTGGGCGCCGGCCTTGGCGAGGGCGAGCGCAGCCGCGCGGCCGATGCCGCGCGATGCGCCCGTGACCAGGGCAGTTTTTCCGTTGCAGTTGGTCACGGTGCTCTCCTTAAGCGTTGGTGCCGCCATCGATGCTCAGATTGGCGCCGGTGATGTAGCTGGCCTCGGGGCCGGCGACGAAGGCGACCATGGCGGCGATATCATCGACGTGGCCGTAGCGCTTCAGGGCCGTATTGGCGATCTGCGGTTCGGCCCAGTCGCCGGCGGCAGGGTTGAGATCGGTATCGATCGGACCCGGCTGGACATTGTTGACGGTGATGCCGCGCGGGCCGACTTCACGAGCGAGGCCCTGCGTGAACATCTTCACTGCACCCTTGGTTGCAGCATAGGCGACGAGACCTGGTGTCATCATGCGTTCGCCGATAACAGAGCCGATGGTGATGATGCGTCCGCCATCCGGCAGGTGCTTCAGCGCCGCTTGCGTGGTGACGAGGACGCCGCGCAGGTTGATGTCGATGACGCGGTCCATCTCTTCGATCGTCGTCTCTTCGAAGGTCTTGGGAATGGCTGTGCCGGCATTGTTGACGAGGATATCGAGGCGACCGAAAGCGGCGACCGTCTGCTCGACTGCAGCGGTGACAGCCCTGGCGTCGGCGGCATCCGCCTGGATGGCGATTGCCTTGCCGCCGGCCTTTTCGATCTCGCCGACGACGGCTGCGGCGGCATCTGCGCCCTTGGTGTAGGTGATGGCGACGCTGGCGCCTTCGGCTGCCAGCCGTCTTGCGATGCCGGCACCGATGCCACGCGAGGCGCCCGTGACGAGGGCGGTCTTTCCATTGAGCTTGGTCATTGTCTGGTTTCCTTGTCCTTGGTTGAATTTCGGGCGCGGTTACGAGTTCGCGGGTTTGGGCCGCGTTGCGCCGGTTCTCGGGTTGACGTCGGTTTCGGGTTTAGTCGGCAGTCATGCTTTAAGTGGCATGGCTGCCGCCGATGGCGATGGCGGCTGCCTGGCCTGCGGCGGCATAGGCCGATGTGATGCGTATGACGATCGCAGGCATGGTGTTAATCCTTTGACATCGCTTGTCTTACGGAATGATCCCTTCGTTTTCTCCCTCTTTCCCAGGGTTCCTGCCGAAGATTGTTTCGCTTCCGTTGAGCAATGATTTAGGCGCTGCTTGCGCATAAGAAAAAGACTTTGTAAGTGTAGTGTCATGCCTGAAAAGTATGGGGTGCTCACATGGAACTCCGACATCTGCGCTATTTCATCGCCGTCGCCGAGGAAGGCAGCCTGACCGTCGCCGCCGAGCGGCGGCTGCATACGGCGCAGCCGTCGCTCAGCCGGCAGATCCGCGATCTCGAACAGGAAATCGGTGTGGCGCTGCTGATGCGCAGCGCCCGCGGCGTGGAACTGACCGAAGCGGGCAAGGTGTTTCTCGATCATGCGCGGCTTGCCATCGCGCAGGTGGAGGCGGGGCGCGAGGCGGCCCGGCGGGCGGCGCGGCCGGCCAAGCCCGGATTTGCCGTCGGCTTCCTGAGCGGCCAGGAGGTCAACTGGCTGACGGAGACCACGCGGCTTCTAGGGCCGGAACTGCGCAATATCGAGATGACGGTGTCGAGCGAGAATTCGCCTGAATTGGCGGATGGTCTTTCCAGCGGCCGTCTCGATGTGGCCTTCCTGCGGCACGAGCCCAATCATCCCGAACTCGACTATGTGACGGTGGCGACGGAACATTTCGTCGTGCTGATGCCGAGCGACCATCGCCTTGCCCGCGAGCAAAGCATCGATGTGGGTGAGCTCGCCAAGGAGACCTTCATCGGCGGCTCCGACATTGCCGGGCCGATGCGCCGGGCGATCGAGGATTATCTGGCGGCGAGCGGCCTCAACATCGAGCCGGCGCATCGCGTCCACAATCTCACCATGGCCATGTCGCTGATCGCCTCGACGCGCGGCGTGGCGCTGCTGCCCGCTTATGCCGAAAACTTCCTGCCCTGGTCTGTGACCAGTCGGCCGCTGAGGGGCGAGCCGCCGACCATCGATCTCGCCGTCGGCTATAACAGGTCGAATGCTTCGCCGACGCTTGCCTATTTCCTGTCCAGGCTGAAGCAGCTCGGCAAGGAGCAGGTGCAGGCGGCGAAAGGTGGTGTCCGCTGAGTTCTATTCCTTGACGGGCGCAAGTGCTGCGAGATGCAGCAGATCCTCATTTTCCTCCGGCACGTTCTCCGCCAGACGCGCGGCTGATATGACGGGCAGCCAGGCGAATATCTTTTCGGAACTGATGTCGCTGCCCTTGGCGTAGGTCACGACATAGGCTTCGGCGATCGAGGGCAGGGCGCGGCGCAAGAGCAGATAGGTGCGGCAGACATCGGCGGCCGGGTTGCCGCTGCAGGCGTCCAGCCAGTCGATGATCGTCATGTCACCGCCGGCGCCGAGGATATTCCAGGGATGGAAATCGAAATGGCAGAGGCGGTCGCCATCGGGCAGGGCCTGGAGATCGGCGAGCAGGCGGTCCCGCAGGGCGTGTTGCAGGTCTTTCGCCTGTCGGATGTGGATTGACAGCCTTGCTTTCAGCGATGGCAGACCGGTGCCGGGTTCGCGGTGCAGGCGCTGGTGGAGTGCTGCCATCTGCTTGATGTCCGACAGCGGCGGCTCCGGCGTCATCTCATCGGCAAGGCTCGTGCCGGTCACGCGATCCATCAGCAGGCCCCAGCGACCGTGATAATCGCCGACGACGTGGACCCTGGGCGCTGGCAGTGAAAGCTTTTCCGCGATCGCCAGATTGGCAGCCTCGCGGAAGGCCGGGGCTTTCGGGCGGCCGGGCCTGTAGAGCTTCAGCGCCAGCGTGCCATGCTCAAAGACTTCCGCTTCCTTGCCGGCGCCGAGCAGACGGCCGATTTCGCTCATGTCGGGCTCCCGTTCATTGCGTGTATTCCAGAGCGATGTGGTGCTGATCTTTGTGGCGGGAAGGGGAGGAAAGAGGATCGATTGTTGCGGCTGTGGAGACACTGTGTCTGTGCTGGCAGGCTTTATCCGACGCGCCAGGCGTGGATGATGGCCGCGAAATAGGGCCATCCTGATATCCATGGCCTGTCATTGGGGGTGTTATGACCATCAACAATAAACGCTCGGAAGCGGTCGCCTGCTGCGGCGAGGAAATCCTGTCGCGCGAACTGCTGCTAAGCGGTACTTTCGCCGACCTGATTGCCGGGGAGGCGCCGTCGCTCCGGCTTTTGAGCGACGAGGAGCGGCGGGCATCGCTGGCATCGATGCTTGCTGCGCGGCCGGAGGGCGATGTCTGGATTTTCGCCTATGGCTCGCTGATCTGGAATCCGATCATTCTGAGCGTCGAAAGCCGGAAAGCCCGCATCGAGGGTTGGCGCCGGTCCTTCTGTCTTGCCACCGTCTCCGGGCGCGGCTCGCCCGACAATCCCGGCCTCGTGCTCGGGCTGGATGCGGGCGGCGCCTGCGACGGCGTGGCTTTGCGTCTGGAGGAAGACGATGTCGTGCACGAACTCGAGCTGTTGTGGCGGCGGGAGATGGTGGCCGAGGCCTATATTCCGCGCTGGGTCGATCTGCTTGATGAAGAGGGCGCCCGTTTTGGAAGCGGCATCGCCTTCACCATGAACCCGCAGGCAAACACCTATGCCGGTGGTCTTTCCAGGGAGGCGACCGTTCAGCGGCTTGCGACGGCCGCAGGCAGCATCGGCAGCTCGGCCGACTATCTGTTCCGCACGCGTGACGGGCTGCGGGCGCTCGATATGTGGGACGAGCTCTTGGAAGAGCTTGCCGTCGAGGTGGAAGAGGCGCAACGCAGGCTACAGCAATTGCCTGTCGAGGAATTTCGATCCGCTGTTGTGCCGAAGGCTCCGCTGGAATAGCGGAGCCTTCGACGCGGTTTTGCCGATCAGCCGGCGGCGCGTTCGGCGGGCGGACGGCGGCGCAAGCTCGCGGTCTGGATCGCCGGGGGCTGGTAGTTGGCTTCCAGCGGGCCGGTTTCGGTGCCTGGTGGTACGATGGCGTCGATGGCATCGAGCAGTTCGTCGCTCAGACGTACTTGCGCGCCGGCAAGGAGATCATCGAGCTGTTCCATGGTGCGCGGGCCGAGGATCGCCGAAGTGACACCCGGATGGGCGATGACGAAGGCAAGCGCCATGTGGGTGAGCGAGATGCCGGCACCTTCAGCGAGCGGAATGAGTTGCTCGACGGCATCGAGGCTGTTCTCGTTCGACATCTGCTTGGGGAAGTACGCAACGCGAGTGCTGGCGGGTTGGGCCGCACCCCGGCGGTAGCGGCCGGTCAGCATGCCCATCGCGAGCGGGCTCCAGACGAGAGCACCCATGCCGTAGCGTTCGAGGGTCGGCAGGACTTCGCGCTCGATGCCGCGATGCAGGATGGAGTAGGGCGGCTGCTCAGTGCGGAAGCGGGCGAGGCCGCGCTTTTCGGAAACCCATTGCGCCTCGATGATGTCGGAGGCGGGAAAGGTGGAGGAGCCGATGGCGCGGATCTTGCCTGCGCGCATCAGGTCGGTCATCGCAGACAGGGTTTCCTCGACATCGGTATCCGGGGCGGGGCGGTGCATCTGGAAGAGATCGATATAATCGGTCTGCAGGCGGCGGAGAGAATCTTCGACGGCCCGATAGATCCAGCGGCGCGAGCTGCCCTGCTGGTTCGGATCCTGCCCCATCGGGATGAAGCATTTGGTGGCGAGCACGACGTTATCACGCCGGCCCTTCAGCGCCTTGCCGACGATCTCTTCGGATTCGCCGTGGCTGTACATGTCGGCGGTATCGATGAAGTTGATGCCGGTATCGAGTGCCTTGTGGATGATGCGGATGGAGTCGTCGTGATCGGCATTGCCGATGGCGCCGAACATCATGGCGCCAAGGCAGTAGGGGCTGACCTTGATGCCGGTGCGGCCAAGGGGACGGTATTGCATCTTCGTTTCCTTTAATCTGGCCATGCCCTCGCGGGCATGATTGGAATCTGGCAAGGTCCTGTTGAACAGGTTATAAGCGCGCATCCGGAACGCTGTTCCGTTTATACGGAACAATGTTCCGTTTTGCAAGAGGTGTTGATGTGACTTACGGGACGGACAGCCCGGGCGTGCCGCGTGAGGCTGATGGTGGCCATGAAAGGCCTGTAAGAGCGGATGCGCGGCGTAACCTGGATTCGCTGCTGAAAGCCGCCTTGGATGTATTTGCCACTTCCGGCGTGGATGCGCCGGTACGCGAGATCGCGGAAAAGGCCGGTGTCGGCGTCGGCACGGTCTATCGCCATTTTCCGCAGCGCTCCGATCTCATCAAGGCGGTCATGCGCAACGAAGTGGATGCCTGCGCCGATGCTGCGGTGACACTGGCTGTCGAGTATGAGCCGGGCGAGGCGCTGTCGCGCTGGATGCAGCGCTTTACCGATTTCATCATGGCCAAGCGCGGCCTTGCCGCAGCGCTCCATTCCGGCGACCCGGCCTATCAGGCGCTGCCTGTCTATTTCGAGCAGCGCATGATCCCGGCATTGCAGGGCCTGCTGGACAGGGCCGTTGCCGCCGGAGCTGCACGCGGCGATGTCGAGGCGAGCGAACTCCTGCGCGCCGGCGCGCAGCTTTCCAATCTCGGGCAGGGGAATGATCCGGCGACGACGCGGCGGATGATCACGCTCCTGGTGGATGGGCTGCGTTATCGGGCGGAGTTCAAGGGGTGAGGTCGTTCGGCGTCGCTAAAAAGGGTTGCTATGCAGCGTGTCCGTTCCATCGGAGATGTCGATGATGACGGGCAATGTTTCGGCTATATTAAGTTTGCCGCGGGACGCATGGCATCTCTATCGAATGGTAGCTGCTTGCCTGCTTAGCACCGCTTGCGCAGTCTATATTCAAGCCTTCGACTTTTGGCCTTTAGATGGGGGCGGTCTTGCTGGCGAATTGCGTTTCCTGCTCGATTTTCCGGGTTCTCTGGTGCTGTTTCTGCCCACATATATCTCGGTTTTCATTTGGCTTGTTAGCGCGATAGTCGCATTGTTCCGACGACGTTTTCGCCTTGTAGCGAGCAACGTGATTGCCCTTGCACTCGCTTTTGGTTGCTTTGCGACGGTGATGATCGTGCCGATTTTCGATCCTTGGTTTTGGTATGTCGTCATCAACCGGTCGCGGCTTGAGGCTGTCGTTGCAGCACATCAAGTCAGCGGGACGAAGCCAAAGTCTGTGACCATCGGCGACTGGGACGTATCAACCGGCTTCGCGGGCGTAAGCCCCAATCACTTCGTCGCTCTGATCTATGATGAAAACGAAGGGGCGGATGTCGAAGCACCAGATGCGATAAAGAAGCACCTCTATGGCCACTTTTACAGGCAGGACACTTATCAGTAAGCGTCACGCTTATCCTGACGTTGGGGCGGTCTTCGGCTTCAAGAGAATGATCAGCAGCAGCCCGGCAATGATCAGCGCCGCACCTTCGAGGTGATAGGTCTGCAGCTTTTCGCCGAGGATCAGATAGGCGAGCACGGCGATGAAGATCGTCTGGATGTAGAGGAGCACGCCGGCGCGGGCGGCGCCCAGCGCCTCGATGCTGCGATTGAAGAGATAATACATCAACGCGCCGCCGGGGATTGCGACATAGGCGAGCGCGATGAGGCCGCTCGTATTGAGCGTCGTGCGTTCGTCGGCGGCGAGTTCGTAGAGGTAGAAGGGCAGTGCGGTCAGCGCTGCGGCACCGAGCAGCAGGACGAGCAGGGCAAGGCGGTTCAGGTCGAATTTCGCGCGGCGCAGCAGCACAGTGTAGAGGCTGAAGCAGAAGGCGCCGGCGACGATCCAGAGTTCGCCGGGATTGAAGTCGAGGCGCAACAGCGCATCCGGGCTGCCTTTGACGATGATGAGAAGGATGCCGAGGAAGGCGAGGACGGAGCCGGCCACCTGCCAGCTTCCCATCGGCTCGGACAGCATCAGGCGGGCAAGGATCATGGTAATGATCGGGATCAGCGCGATGATGATGCCGGCGGTGGTGGCATCGGCATGTTGGAGGCCGACGAAGATCAGGCCCTGGCAGATGGCAAGCCCCATGCCGCCGATGAAAAGCAACTCAAGGCCACGCGTCCGCACCAGCGCGAGCATCTCTGAAAAGTGGCGGTGGACGATCGGCAGCAGGATCGCGAAGGCGATCAGCACGCGCCAGAAGCAGAGCGCCCAGGGCGGCATTTCGGTGGAGACCCATTTGGCGGCGATATAGACGCCGGCTGACACGAGCCAGCAGAGAACGCCCACGGAATAGGCGCCTGCAAGCGAGCCGCCTGCCGCCCGTTCCGTCCCGACAGTATCACGATGGACTGCCAAGACATGTATCGCCATCGGCTAGTTATGCCACAATTTCCGGGCGCCGCACAGGTGAAGGCGCTGTCGGCAATAAGCGGTAGGAAGCAGGCCTATCCTTCCACGCCGAAGATGATCGCGAGGGCGCGGTTCTCATCGATGCCGTGCAGGTGGGCGAGATCTTCGACGGATTGATCCGCCTCGGCCTCTATGCCGCGCTGCCTGAGCTTCGCCAGGAGATCGGCCTGTGACTGGCCGGTGACATCGGCAAGGGCCGAAAGCGGGGCATAGACCAGCGCCTGTTCGATTGGCCGCTCCAGCTGCGGCCCGGTGATCTGCCCCCAGCTGAAGACGGAAGCGGCAAGCACGGTCGCGAAAACCGCAATGCCGTAGCGGCCCCAGCGCGCCTTCAGATGCGACTGGAAGGGCTTGATGTTGGCGACGATGTGGCCGATGGCGCCTGTGACGAAGAACCAGGAGAACCATTGGTGGACGACGGTCATGAGGCCTCGTTCCCATTCGAAGAACATCATGACGCCCGTGCCTGCCATCAGCAGGAAGGAGCCGATCGTCAGGGGTGTCGCCCAGCTGCGTGTCGTGATCCTACCGGCCATTGGAGCTGCTCCCGATGATTGCGTCGATCGGCCTGATTGCCGCGCGCGGTTCTGCTGCGCCGGCGCCGCACCTCCGTGCGCCGGTTAAGATCTGCTGTGCCATATCCGCTCCATTGTGTGTATAATGCACATATATCAAGAGTGGAGCGGGTTGTCAATAAATATGTGTAAAATGCACATATATTCATCCGCCGACGATTGTCGGCGGTGACGACGAGAGGAATTGGCAGAGGGGCAGGTAGCCGATGGAGGGGCGGGGCTGGCACAGCCCCGGCCGAGTTACGATTGAGCGCGGCTCGCGGTCGTCGCTGAAATCGCCGTCAAGGTTTCCGCATCGCGGCCATAGATGTCGTCGAAATAGTGGATGACGCCATCATCCGTCGGCCATGCGGTGAAATAGGAGACGTAGACCGGAACCTGTTCCGGAACCGGCATGTCCTTCTTGGCGCCATCGGCGATCTGCTGGTCGACGAACTCGACCGAGGTCTTCAGGACAGCGGCGGCCATGGCTTTCGGGTTTTCCAGGCGCACGCAGCCGTGGCTGAACATGCGGTCCTGCGAGGCGAATTTACCGCGGGCAGGGGTGTCGTGCATGTAGATGTCGTGCGAGTTCGGGAAGAGGATCTTCAGCTGGCCGAGCGCGTTGTCAGCACCCGGCGGCTGGACGACGCCGATATTTTCGAGCGGCTGCGACCAGTCGACCTTGGCTGATGGCATCGTCTTGCCCTTGACCGAGACCACATAGCCTTCCTTGTCCAGATAGGCGGGGTCGCGCTTCAGATGCGGCAGCATCTCGTTGCGGATGATCGATTGCGGCACGCCCCAGTCGGGGTTGAATTCGACCGTCTTGATCGAGGCGTCGAAGAAGTTGGTCTGGTGATCCTGCTGGCCGATCACCGCCTTCATCGAGAGCGTCAGCGTGCTGTTTTCGTAATAATAGGCCATGTAGGCCGGCTGGTTGATGAAGACGTAGCGCTCCGGGAATTCCTGCGGCAGCCAGCGCATTTCCTCCATCGCCACGATCACCTTGTTGATGTTGGCGGCAGTATCACCGCCCTGGCCTGAGGTGCGCAGGTAATGGAGTTCGGCGGCAAGCTGGGCGAATTTCGGATTGCTCGGCAGAAGGCGGTCGAAGACCACCATCAGGTCCGGCGTGGCCGAGAGCTGGGCGATCGTCGCCTTCAGATCGACCGGCTTGCGCTTGAAATCATAATAGTTGGACAGCTTGTTGGGATCGATGCGGCCGCGGAAATTATCCTGCAGGAACATCAGCATCTTGGCCGAGAGGGAGGCTTCGAATTCGGCCAGTGCTCTCGCGCGGTCGCCTCCTTGAGGAGGAGCAACGGCATAATCGCCGGCATTCAATCCCCAGTCCTCAGCCTGCTTCAGAAGGCTGAGCGCCTGCGCGGCCTTGGGGGTCGGTCCCTTGCCATCGACCCAGATGAGCTTTGCCTTCGGCTGGGCGTAATAGGCCTCGACCGCCTCGGCGATGTCATTGTTCATCAGGATCTGGAGGCCGTCCATTTCGTTCAGGACCTTGGCCTGATTGCCGCTGGCTGAATCAAAGAGCGCCGACAGCGAAGCGCCCGTATCCTGTCGGACGATATGGACGGGGCGGCGCGCCGGAACCGTATAGGCGGGCTTCTGGCTGGTCTGCGCGAGGGGCGGCGCCGGCAGTGGCTCGGCGCGCACGGCAATTGCACTCCCCGAGAGCACCAGAAGACCGGCGAGCGGTGCAATCCAGCGGGAAGATGTTTTCAGCGACATTCTGACGTCCTTGAAAGCTGATTGAAACACTGTCTCGGCGCGCGCAGTCTTGGGGCCAGCGCGTGCGGGCAGTCTGAGTGGGGGCATTGGCTGACTAAAGCGCCAACAATCGGGCAGAAGATGGGCATTGCTTGCGTCTGGCAAGCCCACATAAGCCAGAAGTCGTTGGAACGAAATCACTTTTTCGACAGATCAGCCGTGATCCGTCGACACTTCCGCCAGCGATGCCTTGCGCAGCCGCTGCGAGAGGAAGTCGATGCAGAGCCTCACCTTGGCTGCGGCAAGCCGGCTGTGAGGGAAGACGACATGGATCGGGGCGGCGGCCAGTTTTGCCTTCGGCAAGACGACCTCCAGCGCGCCACTGTCGATATCGTCCTTGATATCCCAGATCGACTTCAGCACGAGCCCCGCGCCGAGCAGCGCCCAGCGATGGGCGAGTTCGCCATTGTTGGTGGTGAGTTTGGCTGTGACATTGGCGCTGCGCCCATCGGCAAAGGTCCAGTGCGTGTTGGGCGGGTCTCCGAAGGCGATGACGTCGTGGGTGAGCAGATCGTCGATCGTCTCGGGACGGCCTCGGCGATCGAGATAGACGGGGGAGGCGCAGATGACACGACGGTTGGGTGCGATCTGTCGGGCGATCAGGCTGGAGTCGGACAGCGCGCCGAAACGAACCGCGAGATCGTAGCCGGCCTCGACGATATTCACCAGGCCATCCTCGGTATCGAGATGGACGGTAAGATCGGGATGGGCCTGCTGGAATTCATGCAGGATCGGCGCCAGCCAGCGGCGGCCGAAGGCATAGGTGGCGGTTACTTTCAAAAGGCCACTTGCCGTATCCCTGCCGCTCGTCACCTCGGTTTCGGCATCGTCGATCTCGGTCAGGATCTTCGAGCAGCGTTCGTAGAAGCGCGCGCCTTCTTCCGTCAGGGAGAGAGACCGCGTCGTCCTGTTGACGAGGCGGACACCCAGCCTCTCTTCCAGTCGTGACAGCTTGCGGCTGACGACGGTCAGCGAGAAGTTCAGCTCGCGGGCCGCGCCCGAGAGACTGCCGGCCTGAACCACGCGCACGAAGACGAGCATGTCGAGGAAATTGTCGCTCATATTCTTGCTGATATCGCAAGAGATAGTCGACAACAACACCTATTCTGGCAAGAGCGTTGTCGCGCTAGCTTCTCCTCATCGAAACCACGCGGGATCGCCGCAAACTGGAGAGAGCAGATGATATCCCTGGCCAAACACCGCGTTCTCGTCGTCGGCGGAAGCTCCGGCATCGGCCTTGCCGTTGCGCAACAGGCTGCCGCTGCGGGAGCTGAGGTGACGATTGCCTCGCGCTCTGCCGACAAGCTTGCTGAAGCCGCCCGGTCGATCAGTGAGAAGATCGAGACGGCAGTTCTGGACACGGGCGACAATGCCAGCGTCGAGGCATTCTTTGCCGCTCACGCCGCCTGGGATCATATCGTCGTCTCCGCTGCCCAGACGGCGAGCGGGCCCGTGCGCAAGCTGCCGCTCGATGATGCGGCCCGCGCCGTGGACAGCAAATTCTGGGGCGCTTATCGCATTGCACGGGCAGCGCGTCTTGCCGAGCGCGGCACGCTGACCTTCATTTCGGGCTTCCTCAGCGAGCGTCCATCGGCCTCCTCAGTGCTGCAGGGGGCGATCAATGCGGCGCTGGAATCGCTGGCGCGGGGGTTGGCGTTGGAATTGTCACCGGTCAGGGTCAATGCGGTTTCGCCCGGACTGATCGATACGCCGCTCTGGTCGAAGATGGATGAGGGCAACCGCAATGCGATGTTCGAGCGCGTCGCGGGCAGCCTGCCGGCAAAGACGGTCGGCCAGCCCTCCGATATTGCCAATGCCGTGCTCTTCCTGATGGTGACGCCCTTTGCCACCGGCTCGACGGTGCGTGTCGATGGCGGCGGGGCGATCGGGTGATGCCATGCAGCTCGACCATGTGACCTTACGCACGGCGGATCTGGAAGGAACAAGGCAGTTTTTGCAGGATCTGCTGGGGCTGACGGTCGGCTATCGTCCGGATTTCGGCTTTGCCGGCTACTGGCTTTACAGTGGTGATGGGCCGGTCGTTCACCTTATTCCCGGCGGCGGCAGGGCCGTCGGCCGGGACGCAGAGACGATCGACCATATCGGCTTCCGCCTCGAAGGCTATGAGGCCTTCCGGCAGAAGCTCGACAGGAACGAAATTCCCTATTCCACCATGGATCTCGCCGAACTCGGCGAACGGCGTCTCTTCGTGCGCACACCAGGCGGCATTCTGCTGGAACTCGTTTTTCGCGAAGGCGGGACGTCTGATCGAACAAATCGGGTTCCTTGAAGACAATGCCGCCGCGTGCGCGCATGACCGTCATCGGCAGAGCGCCTGCTGACGGTCATGAGACAGTGTGGACCTGACCCCGTGGCCTTTTGCATTCTTGTTGCCTCTGGCAGCACGGCTATTGCCAGTTCCGGCGGCGTTCGAGCTCGGCCTCAGAGGGCTGATCCGACACGAATGAGCCCGCCTGGATTTCGCCGTTCCGCTCATAGGTGGCAACGATGACGCCGTTGTTGGAGATCAGCGATCTCGTGAGCTTCAGGGCGCCCGGGGTCGCGCCGCCCTCGAACAGCCGTTTGCCCTTGCCGAGGAGCAGCGGGAAGGTCAGCACGGTCATTTCGTCGATCAGCTCGTTGGCAAGCAGGGTCTTGATGAGATTGCCCGATCCCTGAATGAGCAGGACCGGCCCGTTCTCCTGTTTGATCTTGCGCAGCGCCGCGACGATGTCGGGTCCAAGCGATTGCGAATTCTGCCAGGTGAGGGTTTCGGGCCGATGCGTCGCGACATATTTCACAGCGGGATTGAAGGCCTTGGCGATGTCGTCGTCCTGATAGGGCCAGTAGGCGGCGAAGATGTCGTAGGTCCTGCGGCCGAGCAGCAGCGCGAAGGGCTTTGCGAAGAGCTCGCCGATCACGGATCCCATCGTGTCGTCTGCATAGGGGAATACCCAGCCACCAAACCTGAAACCGTTGACGGGGTCCTCGTCAGGGCCGCCGGGTGCCTGCATGATGCCGTCGAGGCTGACGAATGTGGAAGCGATGATCTTTCTCATGGGTGTCTCTCCTCTTGGTGGTCGGCGCCATTAGGCCGGATCTCGGCCTGAGGACGAAGCAAGCGACAGCATGCCGACAAATCGCGGGGAAATTTATGGGAGACTTGCTGGTCTGCGCGTGCGAGTTTCGCCACGCAGGGAGGGCAGCTGCTTCGGCAGTAAGGTCTGCCTCCCGTCCGGGATGCGAAGGTGAGGGTGAACATGCCTGATGTGACACGACATCTCATCGACAGGGGTGACGGGGCAAGTGTGGAGCTTTTTCAAGCTCGACCCGACAGCCAAGCGCCTGCAGGGGCAATCCTTTTCGTCCACGGCAATCAGGGCGGCCGCCTCGTCGGCGCGAAAGAGGCCGTCGATACGGGCACGCTGCTTCGGTTCTGTTCCCGTTTGAATATCATCGCGGCGGCGGTCTCGCAGCCGGGCTTCGGGGCGTCCGATGGACCCGCGGATTTCTGCGGGCCGAACACCCAGCGGGCGATCATGGCCGCGCTTTCCTTCCTGCGGGAGCAGCCTTGCGTCGACCCTGATCGCATCGTTCTCTACGGCAACAGCCGGGGCGCGGTCGCCTCGGCCATGGTGGCAGCCCAGGTTTCAGATCTCAGAGCCGTGATCCTGCGCAGTGGGGTCTATGACCTCAAGGCTGCCTACGAGGCCAGTTCGAAAGGCTTGCGATGGGCGATCGAGCAGGAGTCCGGCCTGTCGAACGAAGCCTTCCTGGCCCGCTCGGCCCTGCATCACGCGCCGAAAATCCGGGCGGAAACCTTATTGCTGCATGGAAGGCTCGATGAGCGTGCTCCCGTTGCCCAGGCCGAGCTGTTCTCCGATGCGCTGTCCGACGCAGGAGTGTCGGTCATGCTCCACGTCTTCGAATGTGGGCACAACATTCCCCGGGAATATGCGCAGGAGGCGCAGCGCTCCTTTCTTCAAAGGATGTTCGATCCGGTTGTGACGTACCATTGAGCAGGTATGGCCGGGCTGGCTCCTGACGCGGGAGCGAAAGTGTTTCAGGCCGGTACCGGCGATCCGGCTACGGCAATGGGAGGAAAGTGGCTTGTTTCGTTATCTCTGCGTCGCGATATTGGCGGTGGTGCCGGTCGCTTCCGCTCATGCTCAATCGCCGAATTTCTGCAGAAACAGCTTCAAGCCCAATGAGCCAATCGAGACACGCTTCATGGGGTTCAACTACGCACTGATGATGCATGTTCTCGCAGAGAAGTATTGCGGGGCAAAGTCGACGCCGATGCGGCAGCGATTCCTGGGATATATCGAGAAGCAGGGCTGTGGTCCGGGAACAGAGATTTATGCGGATACAGAGAAAGCCATCGCCCATATGGAGGGTGCCAGCTTGAAGCTCCTCGCGCAGGACGGAGACACGACGCTCAAGATGTCCGAGAAACAGGTACGAGAATGGGCATCGACTGCCGCAAAAGAGCTCGGAGGATGCGACGCACTCAAAAAGGCGCACGATGCCGAACTTCAGCCGTGAGCGTATAGCGCGAAAACGCCGCTGGACATCGGATCGGAAGCGAGAGTTCTCGCGGCGGCCGCCCGTGATATCACCTAACCATCTACCTCAGGCTGCCGAGATAGGCGCAGAACATGTCGGCCATCGCGTCTGCGAAGGCTGAGATCTCGCTCTCGTCATGCGCTGCCTCGGAAAATTCCTTTCCGACCGTGCTCATCGTCGTCATGACGAGGTCTCCGGCCATGGTCCGGATTGCATCGGATGCATCGGGCAGTGCTTCCCGCATGAACTGCTCGATAATGGCATCGGCGGCGCCCCGTGCCTCCTGCGCTTCGGGGGCGTCGCGATAGAGGGGTGCGGCATCGTTCAGCGCGACGCGGACGGCGGCTTCCTCGCACTCGGAGCGAATGAAGGCGTGGACCAACGATCGCAGCCGGTCGAGCGGCGGACGGGCCTCGTCGCCAAGGACTTCGCCCAGCAGATTCGAGGTTTGCCGCCATTCGTCGCTCTGCAGCCGGAACAGGATGGCGGCCTTGTTGGGGAAATATTGATAGAGCGAGCCGACGCTGACGCCGGCTCTTTCGGCCACACGAGCGGTCGTAAAACGCTGCGCGCCTTCCTGCGCCAAAACCTGAACAGCGGCCTGCAGAATGGCGTTTACGAGCTCGTTCGAGCGCGCCTGTCTCGGCGCTTTTCTTGAAGAAATTCCAGGGCTTGGACGATCAACCATACCGGCATTCCGCAAATGCGATTAGCGAATGCGACGGATTATTCGTATTTTCATTTCGAAAGCAAGCCATCCGAAATGAAGGATTTCCCTGATGAATACCCTCGCAAGCGCACCGCTCGCGCCGCTTCTCGATCAGCTGTTTGCCGAGGCCGACAAGGCCACCAGCCCGGCCATGGCCGCGCTCTCCCGCGATGAGCGGGAACGGCTCATGCACAGCAAGACAGAATATCTCGATTTCTACGGACGCATGAAAGACCTGTGGCTGCCCGTTTCGCGCCAGACCGGAGAGCTGCTCTACATGCTGGCGCGCAGCACCAATGCCAGGACCATCGTCGAATTCGGCACGTCCTTCGGCATTTCGACGCTCTATCTTGCCGCTGCCCTTCGCGACAATGGCGGCGGGCGGCTGATCAGCAGCGAATTCGAGGTTTCGAAGGTTGCGCGGGCGCGACGGAACCTTGCCGAAGGCGGCCTTGCCGATCTCGTCGAGATCCGCGAAGGCGATGCGCTCCAGACATTAAGCACCGATCTTCCTGATAGTATCGACCTGCTTCTGCTTGACGGGGCGAAGTCGCTCTATCCGGAGGTGCTGGCGCTGGTCGAAGGCCGGCTTCGGCCCGGTGCGCTCGTCATTGCCGACGATGCCGATTACTGCCCCCAATATCTCGACCATGTCCGCTTGCCTGCAGGCGGATACATGTCCACGCCGTTTGCCGACGACATCGAGCTGTCGATGCGCGTGGCCTGACTTCGACTATTTCCCGCACAACCACCCTAACCTCAAACAGGGCTGCCCGATGGGGCGCCCGGTCATGGAGATTTTCAATGCACGTATTCGTAACGGGTGCGACCGGCTGGGTCGGCACCGCCATCGTCGAGGAACTGATCCGCGCCGGTCACAAGGTCAGCGGGCTGGTCCGCTCGATCGCAAAAGCAAAGGCCATTGCGGTCATCGGCGCAAAGCTCGTTCCGGGATCGCTCGATGACCTCGACCTTCTTGGCGAGGCTGCGTCCAAGGCCGATGCGGTGATCCATACCGCCTTCAACCACGACTTCTCGAAATTCCTCGACAATGCGGCGCAGGATGAGCGCGCGATCCAGGCGCTCGGGAATGCGCTTGCCGGATCGGACCGTCCGCTCATCGTCACGTCAGGCCTGTTGGGCTTTCCGCAGGGTGCCACGGAAGCGGACCTGCCGAACCCGGCATCTCCTCGAAAATCGGAGGCCGCCGCCCGGGCACTTGCCGGGCAGGGGATCCGTGCAGCGACGATACGTCTCGCCCCGAGCGTGCACGGCATCGGTGATTATGGCTTCGTCCCGATCCTCGCAGGCATCGCCCGGGAAACAGGCGTATCCGCCTATCCTGACGATGGAGGGAATTGCTGGTCGGGCGTGCACCGGCTGGACGCGGCGCGTCTTTACCGCCTGGCGCTGGAAAGCGGCGTGACCGAAGCCGCCTATCATGCCGTCGCCGATGAGGCGGTGCCGTTCCGGCGGATCGCCGAGGTGATCGGACGCCAGCTCGGCCTGCCGGTGGAGTCTCGCCCCCGCGAACATTTCGGCTGGTTTGCCAATATGGCGTCGACGAACATGGCAGCCTCCAGCGCCCATACGCGCTGGTTGCTCGGCTGGCAGCCGACCTGCCGAAGCCTCATCGATGATCTCGACCAGCCTGGCTACTACGCGCGCTAGGCTCGTCAGAAGCGTTCAATGCCCGCCCATCGGCTGTCCCTCGGGCTGGTTGGGTGGGCGTCTCACGTAGAGGGAAGCCACCACGGCCGCCAGCGAAATCAGCGCACCGACGAAGAAGGCGGACTGCATGCCGCCGACGGTTGCCGTGGCGGCATCTGCTTCCCCTTGAGTCAGGATGCCGGCGCGCCAGGTCATGATGGCGACATAGAGCGTGGTGCCTGCGGCGCCGGCGACCTGCTGGGTAGTGCCGATGATGGCGCTGCCGTGGGAATAGAGTTTCGGCGGTAGCGAGCCGAGGCTGACGGTGAATAGCGGCGTGAACATCAGGGCAAGGCCGATGCTGAGCACGATATGGATGGCCAGCACCACCCAGACCGGGGTCGTCGCGGAGATGAAGGTCAGGCTCCACATGACGCCGCTGAACAGGATGGCGCCGGGGATGACGAGGCGGGCAGGGCCGTAGCGGTCGAACAGCCTGCCGACGAAGGGGGCACAGAGGCCCATGATCAGGCCGCCGGGCAGAAGCAGCAGGCCGGTCGTGAGCGTCGTCTGGCCGAGCACGGACAGAAGATAGATCGGCAACAGGATGAAGACGCCGAACATTGACATCATCAGGATCGCCATCATGCCCGCGGCGATCGTGAAGGTCTTTGTCTGCAAAGTGCGCAGGTCGAGAAGCGCCCGTTCGTGCTTCTGGAGATAAAGCTGCCGCCACATGAAGATGGCGATGACGGCGGCACCGGCGACAAGCATGAGGCGCGGATCGAGCGGCGTCGCACCCGCTTCGGGCGCACCGAGCTCGCTGATGCCGAAGACGAAACTGCCGAAGCCGATGGCCGAGAGTACGACCGAGATGACATCGAGCGGCGCCTTCGACGGCACTGTGACGTTTTCGATTTTCGAGGCGCCGAGCGCGAGAGCCGCAAGCGCGATCGGCAGCACCAGCAGGAAGAGCCAGCGCCAGTCGAGCGAGGAGAGGATGAGGCCCGAAATCGTCGGGCCGATGGCGGGCGCCACGGATATGACGATCGAGATATTGCCCATCGTCTTGCCGCGCGAATGCGGCGGCACGAGGTTCATGATCGTGGTCATCAAGAGCGGCATCATGATCGCGGTGCCCGAGGCCTGGACGATGCGGCCGACGACCAGCATGGCGAAGCCGGGGGCAAGCGCGGAGACCAGCGTGCCGGCGGAAAAGAGCGACATGGCGAGGATGAAGACCGGCCGCGTGTTCAGCCGCTGCAGGAGATAGCCTGTCACGGGGATGACGGTGGCCATGGTCAGCATGAAGGCCGAGGTCAGCCATTGGGCGGAGCTTGCCGGAATCTTCAGATCGGCCATCAGGTGTGGGATCGCCACACCCATGATGGTCTCATTGAGGATGACCACGAAGGCGGAGACGAGCAGCAGGCCGATAACCAGCCTGTTGCGGGCACTATGGTCTTCGACCGGCAGTTCGGCCTGTTCTTCGATCTCTGAAAGCAAGGGTTCACTGGTCATGGCGTTCCTATATCCATATCTGAAAGAAGGAGTTCTGCCTTAAGACGAAAATACCGGGCTGATTGCGACACCGGGTATGCGTAATTCCTATGTCTTTATGCTGTCGCTGGGATGCAAGGCGATTTTTGGCGGGGTGCGTGGAATTCGGGTGTGTTTTGTAAGGGAAGGGCGTCTGGGCGAGGCGGTCTCGGCTTCGATAGGGTGTGCCGCGGGACACCCTCCTCTGCCCTGCCGGGCATCTCCCCCACAGGTGGGGAGATCGACAAGTGGCCTGACCTTCGCACATCACCTAACGTCGCGCAGTTTGCAACGTTCATTTTTTTGGAAACCGGCGCCCCCAGCCAATCTCTCCCCTTGTGGGGGAGATGGCCGGCAGGTCAGAGGGGGGTACCACACGGCACGACACGCAGAACCTCGGCTTCAATGCGCCGCAGGCAATCCCCATTCTTCCAGCGAAAAGGCTTCTGCTGGCAAGCGCATCTCCGAGAGAGCGACAGGGCGGCGGCGGAATGATGTGGCGGTGTAGGGGAAGGCCAGATTCATTCCGCTGATTTCAAGCTTGAGCGGCAGCCCATCGCCTGTGAGGCACTGGCTGTTTCCGGCGTCCTGAACTCCCGGCATCAGGTCAAACCATTCGCAGGTCTCGCCGAGGACTGTTTCGCTTTTGCCGAGCGCGGCCTTTCCGGTTGCCTCATCGAATTTCAAAGGCGGGGAGCCGTCGTCTGCCGGACGTCCGGCCATGAGCCTGCGATAGCCGCTTGCCTGCCGATAGGAGATGCCCCGATCTTCGCGCTTGCTCCAGATCCTGATGCTGACGGAGCCGCCGCGGTCCCGCTGTTCCCGATAGTACCAGGGATAATGCCGCAACAACCGCATGGTTGAGCCGCCCATGCTCTCCAGCGTGATGTCGAAATCGGGCTGGGAGGGATCGGTATTGTCGCTTCGGATCGGTTTGAGCCAGAATTCCGGAGTGAGGATTTCCGATGGCGGATAGATCTCCGCGGGAGTGACGGGGCGGCGGTCGAGCCTTGCAAGCCGGGTGTGGTAGAGCGGCACGTCATTCGGGGTCAGCAGCCTTGTTTCGATGACGATGCCGTCCTCGGTGGCGCAGTTCTGCTCGCGGGCGATGAATGTTCCGGGCGCGGGCGGCTTGCTCGCCGTTTGGAGCCATGTGCAGTGCTCGCCGGCAATGGTCGAGACTTCCTGGAGTGGTTGAGGCACTTCTGTCGTCGTGGCATCCGGTTTGCGGTCGCGAAGAAGAAGCTCGAGATACGTGATCTCACCATCCGCCTGCCTGCTCCAGCGCAGGACCGGCTTCGTCTCATCCGGTCCGAAGCCGATGCTGGCCCGTCCACCTCGCAGCGTCTCGCTCAGAAACATGCCGTCGTGATGGACAATCGTGACGATCGGATCGACTTTCTTGCCGTCCTTGTCGAGTGCCTGCATGACGGCGACGTAATCCGGTCGTGGCGGGGAGGCGGTAACACTCGACTGCGCAACAGTTGGCCCCGCGAAGGCCACGCAGGCGATTGCGCCGATAATTGCTGATGTCTTCATTGCCTCTCGGGTCTTCGAGCCTGCGCGCACCATAGCGCCGCCGGCAGCAGATGACGGTTTTGCCGAGAAAATCAATGGAGCCTATGCCAAAGGCTCAATGGAAACTTATCGAATGACGCCCATCAATGGACAATGGTCAGCGCGGCGATGCCCGCCTCGTCCGCGGCGCGCAAAAACGCTTCCCGGAATTGTTCCGGGGCAACGTCTCCACAGATGGCGTCGATGCAGGCTTTGACGGCGATCATATATTCCTCGCCATCATCGAAAGGCCAGTCCCGGATCAGCAGGTATGCGGCGTCGCCGAGCGTACGCACGACAGTGTGCGTCTCCCGACCGCGCAAAACCAGCCCGACCGGCGCGAATGCCGATGACGTGTTCCAGTTCATTGTCCTCGACCCCTCAAGGCATGGAGATTGAGACCCTCCAACACACTATACGCGTGAATTATGAAATTCGGAATTGCGGAATGCGTGAATGTTGAGCACGTGACTTATTTGCCGCGGGCAAAAGAAAGGGCGCTCTACGACCTGATGTCGGAGCGCCCTGTGGCTGCATCGGCGTCAGTTGCGGCGGAGGCCGATGGCAGGCCAGTTCAGAAGACCGCATTTGGAACGAAATGGCAACGCCCGGCGCCGGTCGGCGCCCGCATACGGCCTGCAATCCACAGGGTTTCCACAGCTTATCCACAGGTGCGGTCCGATCTCCTCCAACGCTTTCAACGACATATGCCCGAAAGCGATCGACCTGCTCCAGATGGGTGATGTGACCGCCAGACGACACCGGGAATATCTTCCGGGCAAACTGCCCGAAAGGCCACAATGCCAGGCTATGGTGGCCCTCCCTCCTGGAGCGCTTGGCGGCGGACGCTCGGAGGTGGGAGGCGGCAGGCGTGCATGAGGGCCTGCCGCCTTCATCGCTAGGGGTTCGAGACAAATCGGCGGACTTCAAGGAGACTTTCGAGGCGCGCGCCTTTGCAAATAAAAAGGACCCGCTCACTTGGGAGCGGGCCTCAGGGGTGCCCGGAGTCGGACGGGCATCGGCAAAAAACGGTCGATCAGATATAGGCCGCAGCATCGACGCTCCAGGTATCCGGCATTTTCGACGTCGCAAAGGCGCTGTCATTTGCGGGACGGGCGTGCTGACGGGCGGCAGCGTCGAGCAGGGCCGCAAAGGATGCCAGGCTGATCTTGTCGGCGCGAAGCATCTGGCGGATCAGCGGATCTCTCAGCATTTCCGATGGGGTCATCTCGTGCATGGTATCCTCCAGGAATTGGTTTCCCAACGCTCAAAGCATCTTAAGTCCGTATTGCTATCAATGCATGTCGCGACGATGGCGAAAAGACGGTAAATGAGGTTCATTCGGGTTAGCTCCAATGTGGGATTGGCCCGCCATTTTATCGGATGCTACCGTAGCGCCTGCGAAGTGAACCGTAGGGGAGGACGGGCGCATGGAAGCCAGGCACGGGCAAGCAAAAATGTTCGACGAGATCATCGTGGGTCTGACCACGCTCGAGGCCGAGATCGCCACGATCAACGCCGAGCCCCTGCCTCGCATGGATTTGAAATATGCGGAGGCCGAATGGAAGGCCAGGCCGGCAAAGGTGCGCAAGCGCCTCGGCAAGACGAGAACGGCGAAACCGAACGCATGACATCAGGCTTTGGCAACGCAATTTTGACCATGAACGTATTTTCTGACGTTCGCTCACATTTTGCCGGTTGCATGTCGATGGGAAAGCCGCTTTTCTTGTGATCCACATCCCTAATTTAGAGATATCCTGACCGCAATGAACCGTTACGACATCGAGCGCCGGAACGACGACGACTGGACTGTCATCGACCGGCTGACGGGCGCACCCGTGCCGCATCTGCCGGAAAAACTCGGAAGCAGGCTTGAAGCCCAGGCGCTTGCCGATTTTCGCAACCGGCTGGCCATCCCGCAACAGGAGCGCATTCGCTCCCGCCTCGATACGCTGCGGCTCGCCTGGCAGGCGCTGACGGGCAAGCGGACGCGTTAGAGCGTCATGCGTCGCTACCAGCGGAGGATTTTTCGGCCCAGCAGGAATCCGGCTGCCGTCGCCACCAGGATGCCGATCGAATACCATGTCGCCAGAAACAGCGGGCTGTCGTCGGGGCAGTGCCAGGCATAGATGGCAGCCGCAATGCCGCCGGCGGCAAGACCTGCTACCGCACCCGCCGTGCCCGGATTTTCAGGGGCGCCTTGGCGGACCGAATAAAGGATGGCGGCAAGCGGCGCGATCGAAAGGGTCGGGACGTAGAACAGGCAGAAGGCGGAGAAACGCCCCTCCATGCTGCTTGCCCAGTCCGCCTGCGGCACGACGAGGAGTTCGGTCACGATGCCGGCGATCAGAACCGCCAGCGGCAGGATGAGTGTCAGGGCCGCCGAGCGCAGCGAGACGCCCGGTTTGCCGATCCGGAAGGCGAGGCGGGTGGCTGTCACGGCGATCAGCAGGGTGGTGCCGAGCTTGAAAAGGACGCGCGGCGTCTCGATCATCTCGGCCATGTTCCTGCGGATGCCGATGGTGGAGATGAGAAGTGCGGCTGAAATCACCACGCCGATGACCAGTGCGATCATGAAGACGCGGCCGAAGCGGATGCGAACGCGCGCATCCTTAGCCAGCATGTTGATCAGGTCATCCGTTTTCACGCGTGTTGCTCCGATAGAGGGCCGCCAATCCTTTGAGCGCCCTGTGCAGCGCCACTCGCACGGCGCCTTCCGTCATCTGTAGCCGCTCGGCCGTTTCGCGAATACCGGCGCCATCGAGCGAAATGGATCGTACGATTTCGCGCTGCGGGTCGCGCAGGCCTTCCAGCATGCGGTCGACATCGATGCGGTCGGCGCCATCCTCCTGATGGTCGGCTTCAAGCGTTTCCATCACATCCTCGATCGGCACGCTGACATGGCGGCCGCGCCGGCGCAGGCTGTCGATCAGCTTGTTGCGCACGATAGTGGACAGCCACGGGCCGATCGGCCGGGAGATATCCCAGGTTCCGCGCTTCAGGTGTACTGCCAGCAGAACTTCCTGCACCACGTCTTCCACCTCGCTCGGCGGGGCACCGAACTGGTCGCAGCGCCTGCGCGCAATCGAACGCAGATAGGGTGTCACGGCCTTCAGGAAACGGTCATAGGCCGTTGCGTCGCCGGCGATCGCCGCGCGCATCCAGGCCGCCCATTCCTCTTCGCGGGCCGAATATTTCATCCGCCACTCACCTCTACGCACGGGGCCACGTGTTTGTTACCGTCATCCTGAAAATTTTGATGACGCGGCACGTGAGGCAGAGCCAGCGTCGGTGCCTATTGAGCGCATCGGCGGGCAAACGGCAAGAGTAGTGCGGCAACAAAGCATAAAAGCCGCCCGGCGCGATAAGGAGCCGGGCGGGTGTTTATGTGGATCGCTGCTGCGGTGAATTCTAGCCGTTGGCAGCGCCTGAGATCCGCGCGATCAGATAGTCGAGCGACAGGCGGCCCGGGCCGTAGCGCATGACGGCAAGCGCCATCGCCGCCCAGGTGATGTGGATGGGCCAGCCATCGGGAACGGTCAGCTCCACGATGCAAGTCATGAACAGCAGGCCGAGGCCCGCAAAGCGGGTGGCGAGACCGAAGACGAGAAGCGTCGGGAAGATGATCTCGCCGCAGCCGGACAGGAAGGCCATGACTGATGGCATGGGGAAGGGGTAAGGCCCGCCCGGCAGATGCAGCATGAATTCCTGGGTGAAGAGGTCGATTGCCGTATCGTTCAGCTGCAGGAAGCCATCCCATTTCAGGATGCCGGAGCGCCAGAAGGGAACGGCGAGCGCCACGCGGATGACAGCCTGGACGATGTCGGGCTGGGCGACGGCGCGGACAAGTCCGCCAGCCGTCACTACCAACCTTGCCAGCGGGGAGAGAGCGCCGTGGCGAGGCCCATTGCGAGGCATGGAATCAAGCATATCAGACATTGAAAATCTCCATTTCGACATGGGAGAGGGCCCGGATAGTGGAAAAGGCATGGGCTACGATCATCTCGCCGATCATGCCGGAGAGATCGAAGGCCGGCTCCGCCTCGAGCCCCGCCGCGACGGCTGCCGCAAGGCATTCGCCTGAGAGCAGCGCGCCGAGGAAGGCGGCTCCGCCCGGCGGCAGGTGGCGAACCGTCACCTCGTCGTCGATGCGCGTGATCAAACCTTCCTCGGGCCGGTTCTCGACGCGGCCGATCGGCCCGGCGCCGCGGTTCATGGCGAAGATGGTCACGGCGGGATAGGCCGATGCGATCAGCCGCGTCGACGGATGCGGCTGGAAGGTTACGGCACCCAGTTCTTCCGGCGGTACGGCCGCAAGGGCTTCCGGTTTGAGCGCTGGCGCATCGGCGGCGTGATAGGCATCCAGCCAGGCGCGCTCGATGCGTGCTACATCCGACAGCCAGGGCATGTCCTGCGCGTGTTCGTAGCGGTCGATGAAATCGGGGAAATCCCGGCCGTATTCGAAGAGCAGCGGCGAGTTGGGCGGTGTTGCGCGCACATGAAAGCGGGCCATTGCGCGGAAGAAATCCGCCCCGGTGATGCGTTCGACTGCCGGGAAGATCGACGACAATGCGGCAATCAGGCTGACGGTCACGTTGTTGCGGTAGACATTGTAGCGCTTCTCCGCCCGCTTGCCGCGCGGACCTGTTACCAGGTCAGGGGCCGGCGCATCGGGGGCAAGCAGGGCTGCGGAAAACTGTCCCGCGAAGTCAGGCGCGGATCGGCGCATGGGCAGGATATCAGCCGAGGGCATGGAAGGTCTCCCGGTCGCCGGCGTGCCGATCAAGGATCGCCTGTGCGGCCAGCGCCTCGGCGCGCAGCACCGGCCAGTCGGGGATCTTGCTGTCCCATTCGATCAGCGTCGGGATCGGTCCACAGCTGTTTATGACGATTTCATAGAGCTGCCAGACGGCATCGGCCACCGGCCCGTCATGACTGTCGATCAGGAGCAACTCGCCTTCGTCATCCTCCTGTTCGGCATGGCCGGCGAGGTGGATCTCGCCGACACCGGACAGCGGAAAATCGCGCAGGTATTCCAGTGCTGAAAAGCCGTGATTGGTGGCGGAGACGAAGACATTGTTGATATCGAGCAGCAGGCCGCAGCCGGTGCGCCGGGCGATCTCGCGAATGAAATCCGTCTCGCTCATGGAGGATTCCGCAAAGAGCACGTAGGTGGACGGGTTTTCGAGCAGGATCGGCCGTCCGATGGCGTTCTGCATCTGATCGACGTGATCGCAGACATGGGCAAGCGTTGTGGCCGTATAGGGCAGCGGCAGCAGATCGTTCAGATAGGTATCGACATGCGTCGACCAGGCGAGATGCTCGGACACCAGCGCCGGCTCGCAGCGGTCGACGAGGGTCTTGAAGCGCTTGAGATGATCCTTGTCGAGCGGCTGCGGGCCGCCGAGCGACATGCAGACGCCATGCAGTGAAATCGGGTGGTCGCGGCGCACCCTTTCGAGCGCGCGATGCGGCGGGCCGCCGGCGCCCATGTAATTTTCGGCATGGACTTCGAAGAAACCCTGTGGGCCTGATACGGCCGAGATCGCCGCGAGATGCTCTGGCTTGAAGCTGGTACCGGCCTGGCCGGCGAGTGAAAGTGTCGGAAAGCGGAGGGTGCTTTCCGTCTCCATGGGAAGGTTGTTCGTCATGCTGACGTTTGCCATGTTCGCCTCCGCTTTCCTTGATCTTCGTCTGCTTCCGACGGCTTAGATGTCGCGCGTCAGCGGCTTCAGCGAGCCATGACGGTCGCCCGGAATATCGAGCGAGGCACAGGTACCGCCCTGGACGAATTTCCACGAATTGCCCTGGAAATCCTTGACCGAGGTGCCCTGGCATGTAGTGCCCGGACCGGCAGCGCAATCGTTCTGGCCCTTCAGCGCAACGCCGTAGCACTTCTCCTTGTGAGCTGCGGTTGCAGCAGCGGCCTCAGCCTTGGTCAGCGGGGCGGCACTGGCCATCGTGGCAAGAGCTGACGTGATCGCGCCGGCAAGAAGGGCGGTGCTGATGGAAGTCTTCAACATTGGTAGTCTCCGTTGCTTGAAACGCCCCTGTTTCAGCGGGGCACGTCGGGGTATTCGCAACGGGAAAGCGGGTTGTTACAGACGTGGCGGTAACGAAGGCGTGAGGGGCTTTGTGATCATTCGGCCGGAAGATCGACAGCAACATTGAGCGGCCGGAAATGCCTGGCGTTTTCGGTGATTACGGTGAGGTCATAGGCGCGTGCGGTGGCCGCGATGATGATATCGCCAAGGCCAGGATTGTGGCCTTTACTCGCGGCCTCATCTTCCAGTGCCCCGGCGATGCGCGCGACCACGGTATCCATTGGCAGAATACGATCACCGAAACTCTCGGTGACGAAGTCCAGCCATGAGGCGAGGCGCTTTGCCCGCTCGATCCCGCCGTGACGGTGAAGGCTTCGCATTCCCTTTTCGATCTCCGAGACCGACATGGCGGACAGAAAGAGCGCGTCAGCCTCGCCTTGCTCATGGAACCATGCCCGCACCGGATCGGAGGGCGGGGTCTTGTCCGGTGCGAACCTGCTGATGATATTCGTATCGAGAAGATACGCGGTCACAGATCAGCATCTCGCATTTTCGAGGGATTCCGTTCCAGCTCAACGCCGCCGGGAAAGGTGAGCAGGAAATCTCCGAAATTTGGCCTAGGCCTATTCAAAGCTTTCTTTGCTGCCTCAGCGGCTTCGACCGAGACAAGCACCGCAGCGGGTTTGCCGTGGCGCGTGATCGTCACGAATGCCCCGTTTGCTGCTTCATCGACCAGACCGGCAAACCCGGACTTGGCATCAGCCACACTTATTGTCGACATCGCGGCCTCCTGTTTATATGACCATATGTGGTCAAAATAGAAGTTGCCGCGAAAGAGATCAAGAGATCCAACTGATCCGGTCGGACATTCGGCCGTGCTGCTACACTCTACCGATCGCCGGGGCTATCGAACACGAGCAGACCGGGAGCTTCGAGAGGGAGCTGTGCGACCACGTCCCCCGCGGGGTTCAACACCGCCGTCGGGCCCCAGGAAATGCGTTCCTCGCGTTCCCCCGTCACGTCGGCGGAGATGAGCCACAGACCGGTTTCTCGGCAGCGCTCGCCTTTGGCGGCGTTATGCACGTGCCTGAATTTCTCCGCATTGGCGGGCGGCATCATGTTGTTGGCGCAGCATACGAGGAGGGATGCGCCCGTGAGTGCGACCTTGCGGGCGGCCTCGGGGAAGCCGGTGTCGTAGCAGATGTTGATGCCGAAGCGCAGGCCATCGACCGTGAAGACGGGCGTCTCGGTGCCCGGCTGGAAGAAGCTTTCTCCCTTGAGCAGATGCGCCTTGCGATATCGGCCGATCAGCTTGCCTTTTTCGATGACGACGGCGGTGTTGAACAGCGCTTCGCCTTCAGCCTCGATCATGCCCATGACGATCATGGGGTCGGCATCGGCGAGCCGGCTCATGACGGCGGCAAATGCCGGGGATCCGAGATCCATGGCGGCGCGTCGTGCCGTTTCGGGCTCCGTCAGATAGCCCTGCAGAAAACCTTCGGGAAAGATGAGGAGGCGGACGCCTTCTGCTTCGGCCTGACGGATCATATCGAGCGCGCATGTCAGCGCGGCCTCGACATTTTCGCGATATTCCAAGGTTTGGGCGGCGGCGATGCGGACGGTTTTCATTCAGGGTTCCGGTTGCTCTCGCAATTATCCGTATCCGAGCAGACGAACATCCGTCCACTACGATCGCCACTTCCCATGCAGAGGCCGAGGAGATCGTTTCCGCGGCGTCGAGCGAAGCGGATGGCCTGATCGATGGAAAGGAACCTATCTATCGGTCGGAGTTTCGAAGGTTTAAGATTTTCCGCGGAGAAGGCGGGATGAAGGCTGCGGGGATGGATCGGCTGGATGCCATGCGCGTGTTGCTTGCCGTTGTCGATGCCGGCAGCCTGTCGGCGGGGAGCAAGCGGCTGAATGCGCCGCTGCCGAGCGTCAGCCGCAAGGTGGCCGAGCTGGAGCGGCTGCTCGGCGCCAATCTCATCATCCGTACAAGCCGGAACCTGCAGCTCACCGATGCCGGGCGCGACTATGTGGAAGCAGCGCGCAAGATCATTGCAGAACTGGAGGAGGCGGAGCGCCGGGCGTCCGGCGAATATCAGCAGCCGCGGGGCGTGCTGACGATCACCATGCCGGTGGAATTCGGCAATCGCTATGTGCTGCCGATCGCGCTTGGTTTTCTGGCTGAGCATCCGGAGGTTTCGCTGAATCTCCTGTCGCTTGATCGCACAGTTCATCTCGTCAGCGAGCAGGTGGATGTCGCCATCAGGCTGGGGGCGCTGGCGGATAGCTCCCTCTATGCCGTCAAGGTTGCCGAATTTCGGGTTCTGACCTGCGCGAGCCCGGATTATCTCAGGCGTTGCGGATGTCCGCAGCATCCGGACGAGCTGCCCGGTCATGACGGGATCATCTTCAATAGCAGGACCTTCTTCTGGACCTTCGATATCGATGGCCGGCCGGTGGAGGTCGTGCCGCGCCATCGTATCGAGGTCAATACGGCGGCGAACTGCGTTGCCGCCGCTGTCGGTGGAGCCGGTATTGCCAGGCTTTTCGACTACCAGGTTCCCGGCGAACTTGCCTCGGGGGCTCTGGTGCCGATCCTTGATGATTACGCCGGGGCGCCGCAGCCGATCCATATCGTCTACTCGCGCCAGGGCTTTCTGGCGCTCAAGGTGCGCTCCTTCATCGACTGGACGCTGCCGCGGCTGCGGGAGGCCTGCCGGACCTATGGCTCAATCCAGTAGGGCGCGGATTTCGGCGACAACCCGCTCCGGTGCCTGCAGGTGCGGATAGTGGCCGATACCGGGCAGGATATCGAGTGGTGCGCCGGTCCTCTCTGCAAATTCCGCGCCCATACGGCTGTCGATATAGATATCCTTTTCGCCCCAGATCACCTTTACCGGTGTTTTGAGCCTTCCGAGGTTTGCTTCAAGCAGATCCTGATCGCGGGTGAAGGCCGCATAATAATAGTAGAAGGCATCGGCGGAGGTGAGGGCGCCGTGGCTCCAGCCTTGGACCATGTCTTCCTTCACGCCGGCGGCGAGATCGAACTGCCTGTCGTTAGGCAGGCCACGCCGGTAGACGTTCTCGAGGATTTCGTCGCTCGTCTGGTTCATGGCGGCGCGGGTCCTGGAAGCCGCCGGCTCGGCTTTCAGGTTCTGAAGGCGCTCATGCATATAGGCCGGCCGGTTGAAGGGGGCGAAGTCGCCGACGATGATGCGTTTTGCGATATCGGGTTCGTCGAGCGCCAGGAGCAGGGCAGGTAGGGCTCCGATATCGGTGGCATAGATCGTCAGTTTCGATCGGTCGATGCCGGCTTTGTCGATATAGGCCTTCAGCACGCCGGCATAATCACGCGGCGAGTAAGAGAAGTTTTCGGCTGCGGGCCGAGATGACAGGCCGTATCCCGGCCAGTCGAAGGCGTGCACTTCGAATTCGTCGCCGAGCGCGGCTGCAATGTCGCGCCAGACGAGTAAGGTTTCGGGGAAGCCATGCAGGAAAAGCACGGTGCCTTTCGGCGCCGGATTGTGCACCACGAGCCGCCGCAGGGTGATCTCCCCGCTGATGGCAATGGTGCCGATTTCGGGCTTTGCGGCTTCGGTCTTGCCGGCGCTTACGGGGGTGAGTGTGGCGCCCGTGATTGCAGCGGCTACGAGCAATGGTCCAAGTGATGATGTCAGCATATCCGTTGTCCTTCCTCTCCGGCGGCCATGCTCGCTCAAAAGCCTCATGGCCGCGATCGGGGTGAATTCTCGTTGACAAGGATCGTGCATCGCGCCTGCCGTCGGTAGACCGCGGCCATGAGAGTCTGCCTCTCATTTTCCTCCAGTACCGGGCGACCGGCCCGCGCCGTACATCATCGCCATCAGCGACGCCGGGGGATCGCCCCGCGTCCCCAAGAAAGGATGATGAGACATGAATGATATGACCGTAAATCTGACAATCGCTCAGCCCGAACGGGTGCGCGGTCTGCCGGGTCACTCGACTGTTGGCACCGACAATCTCGAGGCTGCAGGGGAATTCTACGACAAGCTCATGGCCGTCTTCGGCATCGGCCGTTTTCTGGTCCAGCCGGGCCGGGCCGTCTATTACGGCGAGCGCACGCTGGAATTCGGCGTGGTGAAGCCCTTCGACGGCAGGCCGGCACGTGCCGGCAATGGCAGCATGGTGGCCTTCGAGGCGCGCTCCCGCGCAAAGGTGCGCGAGGCTCATGCAACGGCGCTGCAGGCCGGCGGAACGGATGAGGGAGCGCCAGGCCCGCGCGGGGAGAATGGCGAAGGGCCTTACTGCGCCTATTTCCGCGACCCCGAAGGCAACAAGTTCCTGGTCTACCGCGCCGGGCCGGACGAAGCCTGAGATCGCTTCCGGCGCATTTCAGGCGCATGATGTCGGGCGTCTGAAATGCGGCTGCGAACCTTCCGATGGAATGGAGGCAAGTCATGGAATCAGGGCAATCAATCGCAAGGCTAAGGGTGTCACGGCGTTCGCTGTTGTTTGCGGGCGCGGCGGCCGGGCTGACGGCGATGGTTTCGTCGCCTGCGGGCGCGGCCGATCCCGTCGAGGCAGAGGCGCTCGCTGGCGAAATCCGGCCGTTCCGGGCCGATATTCCCGAGGCCGCGCTTGCCGATCTCCGACGTCGGCTTGCCGCCACCCGCTGGCCGGATGGCGAGACCGTGCGCGACCGTTCGCAGGGGGTGCGGGCGGAGAGGCTGAGGGCGCTGGTGGATGAGTGGCAGTCTTCCTACGACTGGCGCAAAGCCGAGGCGAAGCTTAACGGTTTTCCGCAATTCGTGACCGAGATCGACGGCATCGATATCCATTTCATCCATGTCCGCTCCCGCCACGAGAATGCCCTGCCGCTGATCATGACGCATGGCTGGCCGGGATCGGTCTTCGAGCTGCTCAACGTGATCGGCCCGCTGACCGACCCGACCGCGCATGGCGGCACGGCTGACGATGCCTTCCATCTGGTGATCCCCTCGATCCCCGGCTTCGGCTTTTCCGGCAAGCCCAAGGAAACGGGCTGGAACCCGCAGCGTATTGCGGCCGCCTGGGACATGCTGATGAAAGGGCTCGGTTATACCAGCTATGTTTCGCAGGGCGGCGACTGGGGCGCGATCATCAGCGATGCGCTGGGGCGCCAGGCGCCGGAGGGGCTGCTCGGCATTCACGTCAACAGGGTCGAGCGCGCGACCACCTTTCCGCCGGATGCGGCGCAGGCGCTGATGAGCGGGGCGGCCGCGCCCGACAGTTTGTCACCGGAGGAGAAGGTAATCTTCATGGAAGCCCGGGATTTCCTCGCCAATGGCTTTGGCTACGCGGCGATCATGGGAACCCGGCCGGAAACGATCGGCTACGGGCTTGCCGATTCTCCCGTGGGGCTTGCGGCCTGGCTCTATGACAAGATCGCCGACTGGGTGTTTACCCCGGGAGATCCTGAACAGGCGCTCGGCAGCCAGGCCATTCTCGACAATATCACGCTCTACTGGCTGACCAACACCGGGCCTTCGAGCGGGCGCATCTATTGGGAGAATGTGGCGGCCAGCGCAAAGCTGGAGCCGGTCAAGGTTCCGGTCGCGGTCACGGTCTTTCCCGGCGAGGTTTACCGCCCGCCGCGGCACTGGCTCGGCAGAGCCTATCCGCAGTTGATCTATTACAATGTGGCTGCAAAAGGCGGACATTTCGCAGCTTGGGAGGAGCCGGAACTCTTCGCCCAGGAGGTCCGAGCCGGATTCAGGACATTGCGCTCATAGGCAGATCGCATTTCCGCGAGCGTGTGGGAACATCGAGCTTTTTCGCCCGTTTGCGAAGAGGAAAGACCTGGAGGAGGAATTCCAATGAGTAATCTCCATAATGACAGCGGCCCCGAATTCTCAGGCGGCGGGGGCCGCAGTACGCTGACCGCTTTCTTCGACAGCCGCGATGACGCCGACAGGGCGATCGACCGGCTGAAGAACCTGGGTATTACCGGTGTCAGAATGATGCGGGGATATGAAGCGGATGGCGACAAGGCCGGCGTTGCCGGCGACGACCGCAGCGGTTTCTGGTCGAAGCTGGAGGACTGGCTGTTTCCGGATGAAGACCGGTCGGTCTATGCCGAAGGCCTGCGCCGGGGCGGCTTTCTGATCTCCGTCGAGGTCGATGATGCCACCTACGGTATCGCATACGACATTCTCGATGACGAAGGCTCCATCGACATGGACGAACGTGCGGACCTCTGGCGCGCAGAGGGCTGGAATATCAGCAAGTCGAACGAGGCTCTTGCAGCATCGAAATATGATGCAAGCCAGGCTCGTGAAGCTGATGATGCAGAGCGTGCCCGGCAGGCAAGTGCTGTGCAGGATGACGTCTTTGCAGCCGGTGCGGCCGGTATGGCCGGCCCGGCCACACCGATCGGACGTCATACCCGCCGGCTCGATCCGAATTCCCCGCGCGTCCGCGCCTATGATCTCGATGCGGAGCCGCTGCTCGATCCGGAACTGCGTGACGATATCCTGCCGACCGGGCACCACCGCACGGTGGACGAATCCAACGAAGATGCCGAGCGCGAGCTTCGCCAGGCTCAGGACATGGACGGGATGCGGCAGGAGCAGACGCTGCCACGCGGTCGATAATAGTCTGAAACATGGGCGTGCCGGATTTCCGGCGCGCCCTTACAGTGGCGGAAGGAAAACGGAATCATCTCCGCCGTTTTAAGGTTTTTGTTCAAGCATCGGATTATCCGAAAACCGCTTCCGGCTTTTGCGCGACATGCTTTAATGCGCGGTGCCGTCGACGATGACGTGGTCATGATCCCTGGAGCATTTCTCGATGCGGGCGTGGATCTTGTAGACTTCGCGCAGCATGTCGACGGTGACGACCTCGCGCGGCTCGCCGCAGGCGCGCATGCGGCCGTTCTGGATTATCAGTACCTTATCTGCGAAGCGCAGCGCCTGGTTCAGGTCGTGGATGGCGATCAGCACGATCATGCCGCGTTTGCGGGCCTGGCGCTGCATGAAATCGAGCACTTCCACCTGGCGATGAAGATCGAGCGCGCTGGTCGGCTCGTCCATCAGCATGATCTCCGGCTCGCGCACGAGCGCCTGGGCGATGGAGACGAGCTGGCGCTGGCCGCCTGACAAGGCGCCGAGATCGCGGAAGGCGATCGCCTCGATGTTCAGCGCCTTCATGATGTCGTCGATGAGCCTCAGATCCTGATCGCTGACGCCCCAGGACTGGCCCTGTTTGCGGGCCAGAAGGATCGATTCATAGACCGTCAGCACCGCATTGGCCGAGGTATCCTGTGGCATGTAGCTGATGGCGTTTTTGCTTTTCGAGCCTTCGACCAGCACGTTTCCCGGGCCTTTCAGCAGGCCGGTGATGCGCTTGAAGAGCGTCGACTTGCCGGCGGCATTTGGGCCGATCACGGCAACGAGCTCACCGGCCGTCATTTTGGGCGTCGTCACGTTTTCGACGAAGAGCTTGCGGCCGTGGTAGGCGCCGACCGATTGCAGCTGAAGCGCTACCATGAGCGGCTCCTGTTCGAGAGGATGAGCGAGAAAAAGAAGGGCACGCCGACCAGTGCCGTGATGATGCCGATCGGGAAGACGACGCCCGGAATGATCGACTTCGAGACGACGGAGGTCAGCGAGAGCAGCAGTGCGCCTGAAAGGATCGAGCCTGGCAGGAAGAAGCGCTGGTCTTCGCCGAGGATCATGCGGGCGATATGCGGGCCGACGAGGCCGACGAAGCCGATCGTACCGACGAAGCTGACGGGCACGGCGGCCAGCAGCGAGACGATGAGCATCGTCTCCAGCCGGATGCGGCGCACATTGACGCCGAAGCTTGCCGCCTTGTCCTCACCGAGGCGGATCGCCGTCAGCGCCCAGGCATGGCGGGCAAAGAGCGGCAGGGCGAAGAGCAGCACGGCAAGCGTGATCCAGATCTTCGGCCAGGTGGCCTTTGTGAGGCTGCCCATGGTCCAGAAGACGACGGCCGACAGCGCCTGTTCGGAGGCGAGATATTGCAGGAAGGCGAGAGCCGCATTGAAGGTGAAGACGAGCGCGATGCCGAGCAGCACGACTGTTTGTACCGAGACGCCGCGCGCCTGCGAGATGAAATGGATGAAGAGCGTGGCGACGAGCGCCATGATGAAGGCATTGACCGGCACCAGCAGGCCAGCCGCAACCGGCAGGATCGGTACGCTGGTGACGATCGCGAGTGCGGCGCCGAAGCTTGCGGCGGCGGAAATGCCAAGGGTGAAGGGGCTTGCCAGCGGATTGGCCAGGATCGTCTGCATCTGCGCGCCGGCAACCGAGAGCGAGGCGCCGACGACGATCGCCATGACGGCGACCGGCATGCGGATATCCCAGACGACGGCGCGGACCTGTGCGGAAACGGCGTCCGGATTGAAGAGTGCGGTGACCACTTCGCCAAGGCCGTAGCGGGCCGGCCCCCAGGCGAGATCGACGGCGAAGGACAGGCAGAGCGCTGCCGTCATGGCAACGAGGATCAAAAGCTTGCGGCGGGCGAGGGCGCGGTAACGCGCCCTGCCTGCTTCGGTTTCGATCGGCATGGCGGCGATCTCTGCCATGGCGCTTACTTTCCGGCCTTGGCGTCGACCCAGTAGCCCGGCTGATAGGCGACCGGCAGGAACTTCTCGTGGAATTCCTTGAAAGTCGCATCCGGGTCGAGATCGGCAAAGAGGTCCGGATGGAACCACTTGGCCATCTGCTGCACGGCAACGAACTGGTAGGGGCTCGTGTAGAACTGGTGCCAGATCGCATGGACATTGCCATCCGCAACGGCCTTGGAGCCAGTGAAGGCCGGGTTCTGCACGAGGGCATCCAGCGCCTTGCGGCTATCGTCGATCGTGGCGGCAGCGGCCGGGCCGACATTGACGTAATCCTTGGCATCCTTGGTCTGGCTCCAGTTCGAGCCGGTGACGACGACGACGTCAGGATTGGAGGCGACGACCTGTTCGGCATTGATCGAGCCGGTATAGCCGGGCAGGAAATCGGAACCGAGATTGTGGCCACCGGCCCAATCGACCATCAGACCGAAATTGTCAGGGCCGAAGGTGCCGCAGCATTCGACGAGGCCGGCGGCTCGATACATGAAGACGTTGGGCTTCTTGGGGTTGGCTTCCTTCAGCTTGTCGGTAACGCGCGCCATCTGCTGCTTCCAATAGGCGGCGACGGCCTGGGCGCGATCCTCATGGCCGAAGAGCTTGCCGAGGATCTCCAGGCTCGGCTCGGTATTGTCGAGGATGTGCTCGCGGAAATCGATATAGACGATCTTCACGCCGATCTTGTTCAGCGTGTCCTCGAGCTTCACCTCGTCGGCGGCCTTCTTGTTGCCGATCGGCAGCAGCATGACATCGGGGTGGAGCGCCACGACCGTCTCGGTCTGCAGCGTGCCATCCGTCAGGTTGCCAAGGAAGGGCACGTCTTTGCCCTTGGGGAATTTCTCGACATAGGCGTTGAAGCCATCCTTGTCAGTCGTCCAGAGGTCGTTACGCCAGCCGACGATCTTGGCGAAGGGATCGTCCTTCTCGATAGGGGCAACGGCATAGAGCATGCGGCCTTCGCCAAGGATGACGCGCTCGACAGGCTTGTCGAAGGTGACCTCGCGGCCCGCCACATCCTTGATGGTGAAGGTATCGGCCAAAGCCGATGACGATAACAGCCCCGCAACTGCAACTGCGGATAGCGCAAGCAATTTCATAAAATTCATCTGGAAACTCTCCCCGTCCTTGGTAATGTCCCGAGGCATAGAAAAACTGACTTTTGGAATCAAGTTTTATGTTTTAGAGCATTTCCAAAGTAGTGCGGTGCCGGGGTTAAGATGATGAACACGATGAACACAAATTACTCTATTCGCGATGAAATCCGGGACTTCTGGTCGGAACGCGCAGCGACGTTCGACGAGAGTGTCGGCCACGAAATCTTTTCCGAAGCTGAGCGAAAGGGCTGGCAGCGGCTGATCCGCAAGCATCTCGGCGAGGGGCAGGGGCGGGCCGCACTCGACCTTGCCTGCGGCACGGCGGTCATTTCCCACCTCATGCATGGGGCGGGCTTCAAGGTGACTGGGCTCGACTGGTCGGATGCGATGCTGGCGCAGGCACGCGCCAAGGCGAAGAAGCGGGGCACCGATATCCGCTTCGTCTCGGGGGATGCGGAAAACACCATGGAGCCGAAGGAAAGCTACGACGTGATCACCAACCGCCATCTCGTCTGGACGCTGGTCGATCCGCCCTCGGCCTTCCGCGAGTGGTTCTCCGTGCTGAAGCCCGGCGGCAAGGTGCTGATCGTCGACGGCAATATGGGCAAGGAGACCTGGGTCAAGGGCCTGCAGAAAGTCTGGACGAGGCTGACCGGCAAGGCGCCGGCGAGCCACATGAAGCCCGAGATGATGGCCCGCCATCAGGCCATCCGCTCGCGCGTCCATTTCTCCGATGAGATGCCGGCTGAAGCGATCGTCGAGCTGCTGCGCCAGGCGGGCTTCGACAATATCGTCGTCGACCGCAAGCTCTCCGATATCCACTGGGCACAGGCACGCAAGATGCCCTTCCTGCGCGGGCTGGAGCGCATGGTGCAGGACCGTTTTGCGATCTGTGCGACGAAGCCGGACTGAGCTCAGCCGCCCCCAGAGGAGCCAATTATTCCGACGTCATCTCTTCAATCTCCTCCGGAATAAACCCACCCGTCTGACGCCGCCACAGCCGCGCAAACAGGCCATCGCCCTCGATCAGATCCTCCGGCCGGCCTTCCTCGATGATGCGGCCGTGGTCGAGCACGACGATGCGGTCCATGCTCGATATGGTCGACAGCCGGTGGGCGATGGCGATGACGGTTTTGCCTTCCATCACGAGGTTCAGACGCTCCTGAATGGCGGCTTCGGATTCGCTGTCGAGGGCCGAGGTGGCTTCGTCGAGCACCAGGATCGGGGCGTTCTTGAGGAGTACGCGGGCGATCGCCACGCGCTGGCGCTGGCCGCCCGAGAGCTTGATGCCACGATCGCCGACATAAGCCTCGTAGCCCTTGCGGCCCTCGCTGTCGGCGAGATCGGCGATGAAGAGATCGGCGCTCGCCATTTTCGCTACGCCTTCGATCTCCTCCTGTGTTGCCTCCGGCCGGCCATAGCGGATGTTGTCGCCGACCGAGCGGTGCAGCAGCGCCACATCCTGGGCGATGACGCCGATGGCGCGGCGCAGGCTCGACTGGGTAACCGAGCGGATATCCTGGCCGTCGATGAGGATCGCTCCGTCCTTGATGTCGTAAAAGCGCAGGAGCAGGTTGGCGAGCGTCGTCTTGCCGGCGCCTGAGAGGCCGACGAGGCCGACTTTTTCGCCGGGACGGACGGTCAATGACAGGTTGTCGATGACGGGCTTGCCGGATTTGTAGGCGAAACGAACGTCGTCGAAGCGGATTTCGCCGTTCGGGACGACAAGGTCCTGCGCATCCGGCTGGTCGGTGACGGTGGGCGGTGTCGTCATGACCGGCATGGCGTCCTTGATCGTGCCGATCGCCTGGAAAATCTGCTGGCCCATTTGCAGGAATGTAAATGTGTGACCGGATAGCCGGTTGAGAACATAAACGGCGGCGGTGAATTCGCCAATCGTGACGAAGCCATCAACGAGCCCCGTAAAACCGATCGACAGGATGGCCAGCCAGTGCGTCACGTTGAGGACGACGACGATGACCTCTGCGGTCCGATAGATACGCTGTTCGCTTTGCTGGGCCTTGATCGCCTTGCCGATGATGCCTCGGATAGCGCCCGCCTCGCTGTCTTCGGCGGCGAATTGTTTCACCATCTGCATATTGGCGTAGAGATCGGTAATGGCGCCGGAAATCAGGCTGCGGCGCTTGGCGGAGCGGCGTGCTCGTTCGGTGAAGACAGGCGCCAGCCTGACGGCGAGCAGCACGTTGAGCGTTATCCATATGATGGTCGGCAGCGCGAGCTGCCAGGAGAGTGCGCTCAGAAGGATGACGGAGCCGACCATCTGCATGATGAAGCGCGGGATGGACTGGAAGGCCGATATAACCTGCTGCTGGACGGCGGAGGCCACCTGCTGCAGGCGCGAAGCGACTTGGCCGGCATAGAGATCGTGGAAGAAGGCGAGATCCTGCCGCTCCACAGCTCGGTGGCCCTGCCACTGAATGGCAGCCGGCATGCCGATGCCGAGCGTATGCGAATTCAGCGTATTGACGAGGAAGGAGGCAATAGGGATGCCGGGGAAGAGCATCAGGCCGAGCAAGATCAGCAGCGGCCGGTGATTGTGCAGGAAGGCGGAGGCACCCTGCTGCGTGACGCCATCGACGATGACCGACAGGCCCCAGACGATCGTCAGATTCATGGCCTCGATCGCCATGGTGCAAAGGGCGAGCACGATCAGCACGCCGCGAAACATCGAGATGAAGTGCAGGAGCACCGTCACCGGCCCCTTCGACGGCAGCGGACGGTAGGGGATTTCGAGCGGCCGGATCAGGTTTTCGAAGGGGCGGTAGATCGCATCTGAAATCGACATAATCGACTTAGGTCTCTCGGGTGCAACATCGGGAAGAGGTGGCGTGTCAGGCGACGCGGGCTGCATGGAATCATCTTCCGGCTGCAATCTCAATTAGAAATTTTGGAAATCTTGAGATCGCAGGGCGAAGTATCAGCTCGACGGCCGCGCAACGCTGCCTTGCTGGAAGTGCTCGCCGGCAGCGTCGATCTGCATCCAATGGTGCTGGGACCGTTCGAAGATCGATTTGGCCGGAGCCGGGAGTTGGCTGATGTCTGATATGGCCCCCAGGGCGACGCCGATCATCGAGGGCAGGTTGTCGGCCTTCCAGTAGACCGATGAACCGCAGTTCGGGCAGAAATAGGAATGCACCTTTCCGCCGCTTACGGCATCGCGGGTGTACTGCTTGCCGAAACCGGACACGATGACGGCTTCGGCCGGGTAGAAGGCGCCGGCGCCGAAGGGGGCGCCTGTTCGTCTCTGGCATTCAATGCAGTGACAGGCGATCACCACATTTGGTTTCTCCGGCAGCGCCAGTCTGAGCGCGCCGCAGCTGCATTGGGCATTTGCCATCGGGAAGCTCCTGTTTTCGCGAAGTTAGGGAAGATTTCGGGGGGTCGGAAGATTCCGGGGCGCCGAGCTGAATTCACGCGTCTTGAAATGACGGCGGTTGCCATCAGCGGCGACACTTTTTCGAAAGTGCCATAAGCGAAAGATCAAGCCGAACACGCCGAGAACGGGGCCGGCTGTTCGAGAGATCAGACCAGTCGGCCACCCTGGCATCGTGATCTTACTATTGCAGGACCTGCTGTCTCAGCCGCGCCGAGCTGCTTCTATTGCCGCGACGTTGATCTTGCGCATGGTCATCATCGCGTCGAAAGCGCGCGTTGCCTCGGCTCCGCCTGCCTGCATTGCTTCCATCAGGGCGCGCGGGGTGATCTGCCAGGAGACGCCCCATTTATCCTTGCACCAGCCGCATTCGCTTTCCTGGCCGCCATTGCCGACGATGGCGTTCCAGTAGCGGTCGGTCTCTTCCTGATTTTCCGTCGAGATCTGAAAGGAAAAGGCCTCGCTATGCTTGATCGAGGGGCCGCCATTCAGGCCGATGCAGGGAATGCCGGCAACCGTGAATTCCACGACCAGCACGTCTCCCTGCTGACCGGCGGGATAATCGCCGGGGGCGCGGTGGACGGCGCCGACTTTGCTATCCGGAAAGATTCCGGCGTAAAAGCGGGCGGCCTCTTCGGCGTGCTTGTCATACCAGACACAGATCGTGTTCTTGTGCATCGCGCGGTCCTTTGGTGTTCTCCCCTGATGGCAGTGACATAAGGGAGAAAGCGGTTTTCTCCAGTCCAAGCGCGCCATTTTAAAATTGTGGCTGCTATCCCCAGAACCATGATTTGTTGACCTCCGTCCTCGCCTCTGATGGGGTGAGGCCGATATCGCGAAGCGCGTCGTCGGACAGGCCGGAGAGCGTCAGCCTTTCGCGGCGCTTGTTCAGATAAAGGCGGATGCCCATCAGGCAGCGGCGCGCGAAACCGCCGGTTGGGGCACGATCTACAGTTCTCGATATTTCCACGTCAGTCGTCATCAGGCATCTCCAGCACTCGTCTTGGACGCTCAAGATGGACTGGCGCATGCCCGCAAGGAAGCTTATGGTTCTTATGCAATCCATAAGGAATTTTTCTGATGCTGAATCTCGATCAGCTTGCCGCCTTCGTCAGCGTCATCGATCTCGGCAGCTTTACGGCTGCCGCCGAACGAGCGGGGCTGACGCAGCCGGCCGTCAGCCTGCAGGTGAAGCTTCTGGAACAGAGGATGGGCGTTCGGCTGATCGAGCGGGTCGGCCGCCGGGCGCAGCCATCTGCGGCGGGCGTCGAACTGCTGGCCCATGCGCGCCGGATCCTCGGCGAATGCGCGGCGGCCGAGGAGGCGATGACGCCTTACAGGCAAGGTGCGGTCGGGCGCGTGCGGATCGGCAGCGGCGGCACCGCCTCGATCCATCTGCTTCCCCGCGCGATCGCTGCCGTCAAGAAACGCATGCCCGGTCTGGAAATCGTGGTTCGTGTCGGCAACACCGACGAGATGATCCGCGATCTCGAAACCAATGCGCTCGATATCGCGGTCGTGACGCTGCCGGCGTCCGGCCGCTCCATCGAGATGGAATCCTTTTACGAGGACGAGCTCGTCGCCGTGGCTCCCAAGGGGAGCGCGATGCCGGAGGGTGGACCGACGCCTGATTTCTTCACGGACAAGATCACGATGCTCTACGAGGGCGGCAATACGCGCCGCGCCACCGACGAATGGTTCGAGGCCGCCGGCATCAGGAGCCAGCCCACCATGGAGTTCGGCAGCGTCGAGGCGATCAAGGAACTGATCGCCGCGGGGCTCGGATGGTCGATACTTCCTGGGCTTGCCCTGAAGCGTGACCGGGGCCGGTTCGTGACGTCACCCGTTCAGCCGCCGCTCGTGCGCCAGCTCGGCATGGTCATCCGGCGCGACAAACATCTGACGCGGGGACTGCGCGAGGTGATGAAGTGCCTTCGCGCATTCGAGGCGTAACGGGGCTCAAGCCGTCAATATGGCAAAATCCGGCCCCCCTTCGAGCAGGTGTCGGAAGACGAATTCGACTTCGGCGTCGATACCAACCTGAAGGGCACATTCTTCACGGTGCAGAAGCTCGTGTCTGGCGAGCGCCGGGTCCAGAGAGAGTTACGCCTGGCCGAGAGCGCTCTGTTCGGCGCAGATGCGGTCGATCAGGGCATCGAAATCGCCCTTCGGTGGACGGCCCTTCGCGAAACGCTGCTTGAGGTGCATGATCGGTTCGGCCAGGATTTCATCGAGGCTTTGGGCGCAGGTGAAGTCGCCGGCCACGCTCTTGACCTTGGAATTATCGAAAATCGCAGTCCAGGCCTTGTCGCCGGTCAGCGGGCCGATCCATTCCGGATTATACTTGACGAGCGTGTCTGTCGGCACATGGACGATCTTCGCCTCGACGCCCAGCAACCTGGCGATCGCCTTCTGGATGTGATCCCAGATATGGGCGTGGTCGTTGGTGATGTGGAAGATATCGCGCAGCGCCTTCTGCTTGCCGAACAGGCCGACGAAGGGCACGGCGAAATCGACCGAGCGGGTCAGCGTCCAGGGCGTATGGCCGTCGCCGGCAACGATGGTCGGCTCGCCGTCCAGCATGCGCCGGGCCATGACGTCGCTGTCGCCCATCATGATGGGCAGGCCGGTGCGAACGGTGTGGCTGGGGCGCACGATCGTCCAGGCGAGCTTGTCGGCCTTCTTCAGCAGTTCCTCGCAGGCGATCTTGGCCTGGCTATAGGGCCAGTAGGGGTTGATTGCCGGTGTTTTCTCTTCTGTGATCACATAGTGGCGGGCCGGCTTTTCATAGACCGAGGCCGACGAGATGAAGATGTACTGGCCGCAATGGCCGGAGAAGATGTGGATATCGCGGGCGATCTGATCCGGTGTGAAGGCGATGAACTGGGCGACGACGTCGTAATTGGCCTTGGCGAGATCGGCATAGGCTGATGATGCCAACTCGCCGACGATGGAGGTGACGCCTGCGGGCAGGGGGTCGCCCCTCAGGCCGCGGTTAAACACGCTGACATCGTGGCCTTGAGCCACGGCGCGCTCGACGCAGGGATAGGAAATCTGGCCGGTGCCGCCAATGAAAAGGATCTTCAAAGCCATAAGGGATCTCCGTGTCGGATGGGGCGGGATTATCGATAATCTTCATAGCGCGAAAGCGGTGGGCCGTCTTCTGCAAAATGGCCGGCATGGTGACGCAGCAGGCATTTGCGTATCGGCAACCGGTTTGCGGGCCTGCTCAGGGCGCGACCATCAGCTTGCCGATCTCCTGAGCCAGTTGATCCTGGGTGTAGGGCTTTCCGAGCTTGGCGACGTCAAGGTCCAGCCCGGGCGGGAGTTCGGCATATCCCGATGCAATGAGGATCGGCAAGCCGGGGGCTATGGTGCGGGCGGCTTTGGCGAGGTCTCCGCCCGTCATGCCGGGCATGGAGTAATCGGTGATCATCAGATCGAAGTCCGCGCCGCTGCCCAGGCACTCGAGAGCTTCTTTCCCCGAATGGGCCTCGACCACTTCATGGCCGAGATCGGTGAGCATATCGGCAGAGCTCATGGCGATCAGGATGTCGTCGTCGACGAGCAATATGCGCTTCGGGCCCGAGACCTTGTCTGGGTCCGCCGGCATCGCGTCATCAGGCTCGGTATGGACGCTGGCCGATGTAGAGACGGGGATCCACAGTTCGGCGGTCGTGCCTTTGCCGGGCATGCTTTCCAGCTTCAGGTCGCCCTTCAACTGCAGGGCCAGACCATGGATCATGGAGAGCCCGAGGCCAGTTCCCTTCCCGAGCTCCTTTGTCGAAAAGAATGGCTCGATCGCCTTTTGCAGCGTTTCCTTGTCCATGCCGTAGCCGTGGTCGGCGACAGTCAGGACGACGTAGCTGCCGGCGGCAAGCTCATCGGTCGGTGCAATCTGCTCCGCCTCCTTCAGCTCGATGCGGATCGTGCCTCCGTCTGGCATCGCGTCGCGGGCGTTGACGGCAAGATTGAGCAGGGCCAGCTCGATCTGGTTGGCATCGGCCGAGACGAGAGGAAGATTCTCGGGAACGGTGGTTTCGATCAGGACGGTGGAACCGACGGAGCGCTTCAGCAGGTCCGCCATGCCGAGCACGAGGGCGCGCATGTCGACCGGGTCGATGCGCAGGTCCTGTCGCCGCGCGAAGGCCAGCAGTCTCTGGGTGAGGGAGGCGCCACGCTTTGCCCCCTGCAGGGCGCCGTCGATCAGGCGAGCGGCCCTGATATCGTTTCCGACATATTTGCGCAGCAGTTCGAGATTGCCGAGGACGGCCATCAGGAGATTGTTGAAGTCGTGCGCCACGCCGCCTGTGAGCTGGCCGATCGCCTCCATTTTCTGGGCCTGGCGAAGCTGCTCTTCGGCGCGCTCGCGCTGGCTAACCTCCGCCATCACCACGGCATGCGCTCGTTCCAGCTCGCGCGTGCGCTCGGCGACCTTTTCCTCCAGTATTTCATTGAGTTGCCGCTGGTGCTCCTCGGCCTTCAGCCGCGCCGTGATGTCGGCAGAGACACCCACCATCTTGATCGCCTTGCCGGAGCGATCCTTGTAGAGCTGCGCGCGGATTTCGGCCCAGTGAACGGAACCATCGCTCCAGATGGTCCGGTATTCGATGGAGTAATCCGCGCCGGTTTCGACGGTCCTGCTCACGGCGGCCTGCATACGCTCCCGGTCATCAGGATGAACCGCGCTCAGCAGATCCCTATAGGTAAACGGGTCTTCGGGAAGGCGGCCGAAAATGGCCTTGCAGGTCGATGAGGTCGTCAGCACGCCTGACGCAAGATCGAGTTCCCATGCGCCAAGCCGCCCGGCTTCCAGTGCCGTCTGAAGCCGGCGCTCGCCTTCGTCGAGGGCCTCCATGCGCAAGCGCGCATCGTACTGCCGCCGGCGTCCGCGCATGGCAGAGCGGGCAACGCTGATGAAGGTGGTTGCGTGGAACGGGCGTTCGACGAAGCTGACATTGCCAAGAACCTCGGACAGCCTGGCGGCCGCGGGATTGCGCTCGGGACCGCCGCCCCTGTTTGTCAGGATGATGAAGGGCAGGTCGGACCAGCTCGGCTGCTGCTCGATCCAGGCGGAGATGGCGCGCAGATCGGCGGAACGCAAAGCCTCTTCGGTGACGACGGCAAAGGCGACGTCATCATCAAGGCTTTCGACGAAAGAGGATAGATCGGCAGTCGCTTTTGGTTGTACGCCCGCTTCCTGCAGGAGCGACGCTGCAATCTGCGCATCACGCCCGATTGGAGCGTGGATCAGGCCGATGGCATCACTGTTAGGAATTGTCGCCGTCCTCGTCTGAGGTTTCAAGAAGCGGCTGTCTTTCCCCGACGAATGTCGGAACACCGCGAAGCACGCCCTGGAAACCGGAAAGCGGGCCGCCGAGGGTCAGCCCTTCATTGGTGATGCGGAATTCCCTGATCGTCTCCTCATGCCTGCCGGTGCGTTTCTTGATGACGGAAACCGCGCGGCGCACTTTTCCGAGCGCCTCGAAATAGCGCAGCAGGACCACACTGTCGGCGAGATAGGTAACATCGACCGGTGATTTCATGTCGCCGACGAGGCCGTGCTGGGCAACGGTGAGGAAGGTGTTGGCGCCTTGACGGTTCAGATATTGGAGAAGCTCGTGCATGTGCAGGATAAGCGCATTTTCCTCCGGCATCGATGCCTGATAGCCGTTGATGCTGTCGATGACCACGGTCTTGGCATCGTAGCTGGCGACCCGATCCCTGACACGCTGCGCAAACTCTCCAGGTGACAGCTCGGCGGCATCCAGTTGCTCGATATGGATCAGCCCGTCGTCGTGCATCTTCTCCAGATCGATACCCATCGATCTCGTGCGCGAAAACAGCAGCCCAAGCTCTTCATCGAAGATAAAAACAGCCGCTTTTTCACCACGCCTGACGGCTGCATCGACGAATTGCAGGGTAAACAGGCTTTTGCCGGTACCGGCGGGGCCGATCAGCAGCGTGCTGGAACCTCGTTCGATGCCGCCGCCCAGGAGATCATCAAATTCCTTGATACCGCTCGAGAGCGTCGTCCGATCGAAGCTCGTCTTGTGCTCGATAGCGCGCAGCCGCGGAAATACCGCCACGCCGCCGGTCTTGATGACAAAGTCGTGGTAGCCACCGCGGAAGGACTGGCCGCGATATTTGATGACCCGCAGCCGCCGGCGCTCCGAGCCGTAATCGGGTGCAAGCTGTTCCAGGTGGATCACGCCATGAACGACGCTGTGAACGGTCTTGTCGAGATTGTCAGCCGTCATGTCGTCGAGAAGCAAGACGGTGGCATCCGACCGGGAGAAGAAATGTTTCAGCGCCAGGATCTGGCGGCGATAGCGTAGCGAGCTTTGGGCGAGCAGCCTGATTTCCGAGAGGCTGTCGATGACGACCCTCTGCGGCTTTATGCGCTCGAAGGCCTCGAAGATCAGCTTGGTGGTTTCGCCCAGTTCCAGGTCCGACGAATAGAGGAGGCTCTGCTGTTGATCGGCGTCGAGAAGGCTCTCAGGCGGCACGAGTTCGAAGATCTCCATGCCGTCGCCGAGTTCCATTCCATGCGAGGCGGCGCTGTCGCGCAACTCTTCCTCGGTTTCGGAAAGACTTATGTAAAGGCAGCGTTCGCCGAGGTCGGCGCCTTCAAGTAAAAACTGCAAGGCGATGGTTGTTTTTCCGGTGCCGGGCGAGCCTTCCAGCAGGAATACATGACGACGTGTAAATCCGCCGAATAATACATCGTCCAGTCCTTCGACGCCGGTCTCTGCCTTCTTGCTCACAACTTGGTCCATGCTGTCTCCTATATCAGCCAAGGAGTTAGGGCAGGAGGCTCAGGGAGCAAGTCTGCTGACGACGTTGATTTGCGAAACGTCATTCGAGTCGGAGCGGGAAGCAACTACCTTTTCACACCGTCTTCGCCGCTTTATGAACCTCCCATTCGAATGAAACGCGTCGGAGAAACAATGAGCAATGATGCCCGCAAAACCATAACTACCTGGTATGTCGATCCCGACGCCGAAGACCGGATGGCGGATGGGCATGCGCCGATCTGGCGACACCTCATCGACATCATCACCGAGCGTGACCTTTCGGAAAAAAGCGTTCTCGATTTCGGCTGCAATCAGGGCGGTCTCCTGCGGCACCTCTATGCCATCCGGCCGTTTCGCAAGGCGCTGGGCATCGATATCGCCGAGCAGTCGGTCGCCAAGGCCGAAGCGCTCAAGGGCAACCTTCCTGTGCAGCATGCGGTCGGCGGGACACTTGACGGATGGGCGGAGGAGTTCGATCTGGCAATCAGCCACGAGGTCATCTACCTCGTCGAAGATATCGATGCGCACGCTGCCGATATCTGGAAGTCGCTCAAGCCGGGCGGCGTCTATTATGCGGTGACCGGGTGCCATACCGATAATCCACTTTGGCCGAAATGGCGTGAGCTTGTCGCCAAGCGGACGAACACGGTGGTGCAGGATCGCTCGATCACCGACTACGGACGCGCGTTTGCGAAGGCAGGCTTCCAGGTCTCCGGCAGGAAGCTGGAATATGACGGTTTCATCCCCTTCGTCGAGGATGGCTGGACACCCGATTTTGCCGATGCGCTGGATTATTACACCCAGACCAAGATCGTCTTCCGGCTCGTCAAGCGCCCGGACGGGCGAGCCGCGTAAGTTCGACGTCGAAATGAGGCGGCTTGTCGGGATCAACCTCGACGAACCGCCCTTTGACGCGGAACGTTTTTTCGATCAGGCCGCTTTCTGCGAGCGCTCTCGGCTCACCATCGAAACGCAATTCTCCCCGCTCGAGAAGTGAAATGCGGTCGCTGACGGCGATGGCCTGATTGATGTCGTGGATCGCCATGACGATCGTGACGCCCTTTTCCCGGCTGAGGCGGTGGATGAGATCGAGGATCTCCACCTGATAGCCGATGTCGAGGAAGGAGGTTGGCTCATCGAGAAGCAGGATGCCGGCCTCCTGCGCAAGGGCGGCCGATATCCACGCCCGCTGGCGCTCTCCGCCGGACAGCTCTCGCAGCGCCCTGTCTGCCAGGCCCGTAAGACCGGTGCTGTCGAGCGCCCATTCGATGGCTTTTTCGTCCTTGCCGTCATAGGAGCGAAACAGGCCGACATGGGAAAACCGGCCCTGGCGCACGAGCTGTGCAATGGTCATCTCATCCGGGGCGGAAGGCTGCTGCGGCAGGAAGGCAAGCTTCCTGGCGATGGCGCGCCTCGACATCGAAGCGACGGACACATCCTCGATCGTGGCAGATCCTTCTGCCGGTTTGATCAGCCCGGCAAGCGCCTGCAGCGCGGTGCTCTTGCCTGAGCCATTGGGGCCGATCAGCGCGCGGATTTCGCCTTTTTCCATGGATAGCCGAAACCCGCTGAGCGCCTTTCGGCTACCATAGAGAACAGATAGTTGCGAACAGCTGAGCGGCATGGGCGATCTCAAGGAACTTTGCGGAGAAGGGCAAGAAGAACAGGCACCCCGAGGATTGCGGTGACCACGCCGATCGGGATTTCTTCGGCGCGCCCGACGAGGCGGCCAACGAGATCACCGAGCGTGACGAGAACTGCGCCGAGAACGATCGTCAGGGGAATGACCCGCTGGAAGTGGCGTCCGGCCAGGAAGCGGGCGAGGTGGGGAACGACAAGCCCGATGAAGATGATGGGGCCGACCGCGCCGACCGCGCTTGCCGCAAGGGCGCAGGACACCAGAAGCACCAGGGAGAATTGCCTGCGGTACGAAAGACCAAAGGATGCGGCGACAGAGGCGTCCAGTTGCAGCAGGACCAATGGGCGATAGATGAACGGCAGGACGGCAATGCCTGATATCGTGAACGGCAGGAGAAAGAGCGCGTGATCCCAGGTGCGGGCATAGAGGCTGCCCGAGAGCCATTCGAGAATGATTTCTATCCGCGCCGAGCCCCAGCCAGCGATCAATCCGATGGCGAGCGCATGCAGAACCGCTCCGATCGCAATGCCGCAGAGGGTGATCCGGAGGGGGCTGAGATCGAGCCGGAAGGCCAGCAGATAAATGATCCCGCCTGCCGCCAGACCGCCGGCCAGGCCGGCCGTCGGCAGCCATGCGATCGGCAGTTCGGCCAGCGTGTTCGAGCCCGGGTTGAAGATATAGACGGTGAACAGCAGGAATATCGTCACCGTCAGCGTCGCGCCCTGCGAGACACCCATCAGGGAAGGGTCGGCAAGAGGGTTCCGGGTGATGGTTTGCAGCAGAAGGCCTGCGACGGCGAATTGAATGCCCGCCAATATGCCGGTGACGATCCGCGGCAGACGGATATCGATGATGATCGAACGGGCTTCCGGGGACCCGTGTCCGCTCAGGGCCGCGACGATATCTGCGACGGGAATATCCACCACGCCCAGAAAGACCGCGGAGACAAGAGACAGGACGACGAGCGCAAGGCCTGCCGGCAGCAGCCAGGCGGTTGATCGCGTCTGTGTCGGGGACGCCATCGTCATGTGGCGTCCCGCTGGAAATCGAGGCGGCCGCGCTGGATCAGGTAGACGAAGACCGGCCCGCCAAGGAGCGCGGTGATGATGCCGACCGGCAATTCCTTGGGAATGGCGATCGTTCGGGCAACCAGATCCGCACAGGTGACGATAAATGCTCCTGTTGCCGCCGTGAGCGCGATCTCCAAGACAGTGCCCTGCGGCTTGAGAAGACGAGCGATATGCGGGGCGGCAAGGCCGACGAAGGCGATCGGGCCGGCCACCGGAGCGACGCCGGCCACAGGACAAATTGCGAGGATAAGCAGAACCGGCTTCCAGACGTTGAGTTGCAGGCCCATGGCCGCGGCCGCGTGCTCGCTCAGCGCAAACATGGCGATGACCCGGTGCAGCAACAGCGCTCCAATGACGCCGGCGCCGGTCCATGGCAGCATATGGACCAGGTGCGACCATGTGCGGCCCTGGAAGCCTCCGGATAACCAGAAGAGAAGGGCGGTCGACTGCGGCCCTGCGAGCAGCAGCACATAGATCGTAGTGGCGCCAAGGAAGAGCGAAACGCTGACGCCGCCAAGTGCCAGGTGCAGGGGGCGTCCGTTGCCGCCTCTGGCCACCCAGAAGGTGACCGAGGCAGCAGCGACCCCGCCGGCGAGGCCAACCAAGGGGTAATAAGCGGACGAGATCCAGGGCAGGAGAACGAAGCATCCGACGATCGGAGCGACAGCGCCGGCGGTGACGCCGGTGATGCCGGGATCGGCGAGCGGATTGCGCGTCAACGACTGCAGAAGATAGCCCGACACGGCAAGACCTGCGCCTGCGACGGCGGCCGCGAGGCTTCGCGGCAATCTCAAGGTCCAGACGAGGATCGAGTCGATCTTTGCATCCGGGGCAAAGAGCACGCGCAGCACGGTTTCGAAGGAGAGCATCTTTGCGCCCGGCAGCAAGCCCACCAGGACAATCAGCAGTGTCGCGGCGACGACGAACCCAATGGCAACAGAGGATTTGCGAGCGTTCATCGTCGTCGCGATCAATTCGTTATCTCAGTGCTTCGGCCGGAATGATCTTGGCGGCTTCCGCCCGCACGTCTACTGCTGGGAACACCTCCGGATAGAGGTAGTGAGCCGCTTCGCGCAGGACGATCTCGCGGGCGATGGGGCCGTTCGTTTCGACCCACTGGTCGCCGACATAGAACACCCGCTTGTTCTTCACGGCAGCCAATTCCTGCCAGATCGGGTTGTTTTCATGCGGCCGGTCGGGACCTGAATCGTAGATGAAGAGGACTTCCGGGTTCTTCTCCAGCATGGTTTCCAGACTGAGATCGATGCCGAACTCGCCACCCGGCGTCATGTTGCCGGCGATATTGTCGCCTCCAATGGCTGCCAGGATCGAAGCGGAGGTGTTTTCTGTGTGGAATGCGAACGGCGTTTCGCCGCCCCACATGATCGCGAAACGAGGATGGACATCCTTGGGGGCTTTGGCGGCATAGTCCGCGAGATGCTCGCGGAATTCCTTGTTCAATTGAACGCCGCGCTCCGGGTTGCCGAGGATTTTCGAAAGCTCGGCGATCTCGCGGTCGCTACCGTCAAGCAGTTCCATATTGTAGGCGACATAGGGGGCGATCTTCTCAAGCTGCGGCGCGTTGCCCACTGTGTAGCGGCGGATAGCCACGATCAGGTCGGGCTTTGCTTCGGACAGAAGTTCGAGATTGGGTTTTGCCCGCTGGCCGATCTGCTTCATGCCGGCAGTCAGGCCGAGAAGAAAGTCCGGCTCGCGCCCTTTTGTCATGTAGGTGCTGGCCACGGGCTTGATGCCGAGAGCAAGGGCGACATCATCCGCGAAATAGGAAATTGCTGCAATCCGCTTGGGCTGGACGGGAACCTCGACCGTGACGCCGCGGTCGTCGGTGACGGAGAAAGTCTTGCCATCCTCAGCGAACACGGGGGCGCTCACCATTGCGGACAAGAGGCTGATGAGAGTTGCGAATTTCTGGACGTTGGTCGCCATTGCGTATCCTCCAAAGACTAGGCGAGGTCGCTTTAGGCGTTAAAGAAGAGTTCTGCAATCCACTTTTAGATCCGACGCCGACAATTATTTCCGGTCAGCATGTGAAAGGCGCCGGCGGACGATGCTCGCGTGGAACTTCACGCCGTGGAGAAGGCCGTCATCGTTGAAATCGAAGGTCGGATTGTGCAGCGGGGCTGAGGCCTCGCCATTGCCGAGGAAGACGAAGCAGCCGGGAACGACATCGAGGAAACGGGCGAAATCTTCCGAGGCCGTCATCGGTTCCTTTCGGATCTCGATGCTGGCGGGCTCGAAGATGTCGCGGGCGGCAGCGAAAGCCTCTTCGGTAAGGGCAGGGTCGTTCAGCAGGGGAATGAATTCCCTGGTGTAGGTGACTTCGGCCGAGAGATTGTAGGTCGCTGCGGTGCCCTCGGCGATGATGCGCATCTGCCTTTCGATTTCGGCGCTGACGTCAGGGTGGAAACTTCGGGCATCGCCGAGAATGCGGGCGAGGCCGGGCAGGGCGTTGCGGGTGCCATCGGTCAGGAGTTCGGTGACGGAGACGACGCCGATATCGGTTGGGTCGAGGCGGCGGGCGACGATGGTTTGCAGGTTCATGACCAGGGCGCAGGCGGCGACGAGGACTTCGTTCGTTGCATGCGGACGGGCGGCATGGCCGCCGGTGCCCTTGAGCACGATCTCGAAATTGTCCTCCGCCGACATGAAGGCGCCGAGGCGGGTCTGGAAATGGCCGACGGGAAGGCCCGGCAGGTTGTGGATGCCGTAGATCTCGTCGAAGGGGAAGCGCTCGAAAATGCCGTCCTCGATCATGGCAAGCGCGCCCTTGCCCCATTCTTCGGCGGGCTGGAAGATGAAGCGCACGGTGCCGTCAAAACCGCCGTCTTCGGCAAGCATCTTGGCCGCACCGAGCAGCATGGCGGTGTGGCCGTCATGGCCGCAGGCATGCATGACGCCCGGGTTGCGCGAGGCATAGGGCCGGTCGGCCTGCTCGGGAATGCGCAGGGCGTCCATATCGGCTCTCAGCGCAATCGAGCGGTTGCCGCTGCCGCGCTTCAGTGTGCCGACGACACCCGTGCTGCCGATGCCTTCTGCGACATCATCGAGGCCGAATTCTCGGAGCTTTTCAGCGACGAAAGCCGAGGTCTGCTTTTCCTCGAAGCCGAATTCCGGGTGGGCGTGGAGATGGTGTCTCCAGGCGCACATGTCCGCGACCAATTGATCGAGATCCATCACTATTCCTCCTGCGCCAGTATGCTGACGACATCGAGCAGGATGTTGGCACCGGCGATGAGATCGTCGTGACAGGTGTACTCCTTGGGATTATGGCTGATGCCGCCCTTGCTCGGTACGAAGATCATGGCTGATGGCGCGATGCATCGATTGACATGTCGCTCATGCTGCACCTCGAGATAGAACCGCGTCAGGCGAGCGCCCGACGATTTCCTGATATCGGCCGGGGTCGGTGGCACCCTCCGTGTTCACCACGAAGATGCGCGAATCAGCGCCGAGGGAAAGGGCAGCCTTCGCCTCGGGATCGGCGAGAGCCTTCAGGAGCCCGGCGAGGCCGACGCCGCCGCTTTCGCCGGAGATGATGGCGGGATCGCTGCCCAAGGGATTGGCAAGCTGCCGCATGACGGAGACCGCATCCTCCTCTTCGACGGTCATGAAGGCATCGGCGGTACGCGACAGGATGCGCCAGGCGACGAGGGAGGGCTCGTAGCATTCCAGCATCGCCATGACGGTCGGTTCGCCATGGGCAACGGTGACCGGATGGCCGGCGCGCGCGGTTTCGAACAGACAGGCGGCATGGGCGGGATCGACGACGGTGAAGACCGGGCGCTTCTCGCCCAGCACAATCGCCAGATGGCCGGCGACGGCAGCGGCGATGCCGCCGACGCCGGACTGGATGAAGACATGGGTGGGCGGCTGCAGCATTTGCCTCAGCGCCTCGCGCACCAGCGCCGTATAACCCTGCATGACGAGGCCGGGGATGCGCTCGTAGCCGGGCCAGGAGGTGTCGGACACGATGGTCCAGCCGCGTTCTTTCGCTACGCGGGCGGCTTCCTTCACGGAGTCGTCGTAGCTTCCCGCCACCCGGATTATCTCGGCACCAAAGCTGGCAATTGCGGCGACGCGTTCGTCGCTCACGCCGGCATGGACGAAGATCGCCGCCTTTGCCCCGACAAGGGATGCGCCCTGGGCGACCGAGCGGCCATGATTTCCATCGGTGGCGCAGGCGAAGGTCATGGCTTCCGCGAGTTTTCGCATGTCCGGAGAGTGCAGTTCGGCCATGTCGAACTTGCGTCCGAGCCTTGCCTCGGCGGCCTCCAGAACGAGGCGGATGACGGCATAGGCGCCGCCGAGTGCCTTGAAGCTGCCGAGCCCGAGGCGTTTTCCTTCGTCCTTGACATGGATGGCGGCAACGCCTGACGCGGCTGCCAGCGCCGGCAGGGAGACGAGCGGAGTTTCGGCATTGTCGTCGCGGTAGCGCAGGTGGTCTTCCACGCCTGCGGCAGCGGCAATGCCGAGTGTCTCTGCGTCTGCCGCTTCGAGCTGATGTCGATAATCGCTTGTCGTGTTGAGGATGAACATGAAGGCCTCGCTTGCTCTTTCATGGAAACATATTGCAGAGCGGGCGAAAATTGCGCTGATATTGAGGGCAGTTTTTGCAAGTTTGTTTCATGAGGGCTGCCCATGCCTGCCTCTTCGATATCAGCGCTCGATGCCTTCGACCGCAAGATCCTCGAGATCCTCCAGCGCGACAATACCACGCCGCAAAGGACGATCGGCGAGGCCGTCAACCTGTCGGCGCCGTCAGTGCAGAGGCGCATCAAGCGGATGACGGAGGAAGGCGTGATCAAGGCCAATATTGCCGTGCTCGATCCCTCGGCCGTCGGGCAGGCGATCACCATTTTCGTCGAAGTTGAGGTCATCAGCGAAACGGCCGAGCAGATCGAAGCGGCGAAGCGGGAGTTCGCCGCCGCTCCGGAAATCCAGCAGTGTTACTATGTGACCGGGGAGGCCGACTTCGTGCTCGTCATCGTCGTGCCCTCTATGGCCGATTACGAGGCGCTGACGCGGCGTCTGTTCTTCGGCAACAACAATATGAAGCGCTTCCGCACCTTTGTCGCCATGGACAGGATCAAGGTGGGCCTCAGCGTTCCTGTCTGAGGAGGCTCCGGGCCGCGGCCCGGAGTATTTCGCCGTCACACGGCAATTGCCGCCGCACGCCGCGTACGCCTCAGCAATTGGCGCAGTGAAAGGGCATGCAGGACGAGAGAGGTGGGGACGGTGAAGGCCGGAATGATGGCGGTGGGGTAGGTCCCGGTCGTCAGGTTGGGATGATCGAGGGCGAGTTGCTGCAGGGGGCCGGGCGTCGTAAGGGCGCCGAGCGTGACTGCGACGAGGAGATCGGCCATGCCGAAGAGGTTCCAGAACAGAGCCGCCCGGGCGCTGCCTGGCCGGCCGCTTGCAAGCAGTACGGCCGTCGGCAAGGCCATCAGCCCGGTGATCATGTCACCTGTGCCGGCAGGAAGGGCAAACACGCCCGGCGTCGTCCCGGCCAGCCAGTTGGCGAAGAACACACCACCGATCACCCTGTAGGCCTGGAGGCCGATTAGCCAGCTGGCGGGCATGACATCGAGCAGCATGCCGATCCGGTCCGAGCGCGACAGAAGCGTGATCACGACGGCCGTCGGCACCACGATCATCAGCGGCAGCAACGGGATTGAAACGGCTCCCGGCAGGAGAAGGCCATCGGCGACAATGATCCAGGCCGCACCGTGCCAGAGGGTGAGCGGAATGGCGATCGCCAGCCAGGTCCATGTCCGCTCCGACGCGGTGAGGGAGGTGCGCGACAATCCCGCCCAGGTTCCGCCAAGTACGATGAGATGCACGGCGATACGCGCGACGATGATGGACAGGTCCGAGCGTTGAAGCTCCGGTATTGTGACGAGTGCAGCGAACCAGAGGCCCGTTGCGACTGCGCTGCCGGCGAATGCAAGTGTCGGGCTGGTGAAGTTTGCGGTGATGTTCGGCGCCAATGTCAGATCCTCCCGTTTTGGCAAAACCGGTGATGCGTTGCAACGATCGGTGCTCGATCCAGATCGAGCTTCAGGCCAGCGCTGCCTTCATTCGGAGGCGTGTCACGCTCCAAAGACACAGTAACTCTTATTATAAGAGTTGTTAATCAGGCAAGCGATTTATCCGCCCAGTTTGTCGCAGGGCGGTTGTTTGCCAGGCTTTCTTGAAACGGCCTCTCCGGCAAACTAATGTGGCTCTCATGATGAGAGGAGCCCGGCAATTCCTCGGGCTCCCAGAAAGGGTTCGATGCGTTCGAAGGGTTTCGATGGAATGGTATGCTCGATCGCCGGTGTCATGGCGGCGATCGGCGATCGGTGGGGTTTGCTTATCTTGCGCGATCTCGTCTGCGGCCTCAGCCGCTATGAGGATTTTCGCCAATCGTCAGGCGTGACCAATGCGACGCTCAGTGACCGGCTGAAGCATCTGGAAGCCAATGGCCTCATCGAGCGGCGGCGCTATCAGGTGAACACGGAAAGGTTCGAATATCTCCTGACCCGGAAGGGTTGGCAGATCGCACCCATCATGCCGATGCTCGCCCAGATCGGCGACAGCCTCGGCATGTCAGGTGCTTCGGGACCACCCATGACCTTCGTCAATCGCAAAACAGGGGCGGAGATACGCTGGGGGTTCATCGATCAGAAGACCGGCGAACCGGTGAGCCCGGTCGATCTCGACATCAGGGAAGGGGATGGCGCGGATGAGGCAGTTCGCTGGCGATTGTCCCACGCCGCGAACCGTCGTCAGGCGCTGGACGATATTCTTGCTGCCTCGGGCGAGGCAACGGATGCGCAAAAATCGAATTCATGAAGTCCATCAGCACGTGGGAGGTGCCAATTCATGCTGATCATTTTCGGCGGTTTGCCGGGCTCGGGGAAGACGACGATTGCGCGTGCCCTGGCGAGAGAGCTTGGGGCCGTCCATCTGCGTATCGATACGATCGAGCAGAACATACGGGCTTCGGGCATGTTGAGCTCGGAGGTCGGCCCGGCAGGCTATATGGTCGGATACGGGATTGCCGAAGACAATCTCACGCTCGGCAACATCGTCGTAGCGGACTCCGTCAATCCCTTGAAAGTGACCCGGGATGCCTGGCTGTCGGTCGCAGCGCGATCGGGTGTGCAGGCCGTCGAGGTCGAAATCACCTGCTCGGATCAGGATGAGCATCGCCGCCGGGTAGAGACGCGGGCAAGCGATGTTCCGGGGCTGAGAAAGCCGAGCTGGGAAGAGATCGTCACGCGCGACTATGACGACTGGGGGCAGAGGCCCATCGTAGTCGACACTGCGAAGCAAAGCGTGGATCAAGCCGTTGCCGAATTGATGTCAAAGCTAGGAGCCGGCCGGCGTCAGTAACAACGGCGGGACATGAACTGCCGAGGGTCTGCTTGATTGACCTTGAGCCGCATCGGGGCGCTAATGGAGCGGTATCGTCACTGCTTGCAGGCAAGGAGGACGCGATGCTGCTCAAGGGGGAACGTACCTTCGTCGTGCGCGACACGGGAGGGTTTGTCGTGCATGTCAACATGCCGGGATGGATAAAGCCGAAGCCTGGGGATCATGGGCATGGGCCGCTGGCGATGGTGGTCGAATCCATTCTGCATCCGGGGCGGCTGATCGCCATGCACGAGCACCGCAATGACGAGATCATCTCGTGGGTGCCTGAAGGCGTGATGCGCCATGAAGACAGAGCCCGTGGCCAGCTGGTTTGCGACAGCGGGCATCTGATGGTGATGAATGCCGGGCGCAGCTTCTGGCACTCCGAGGAAACGCTGGCCTCCGATCCGCCGCTGCGCATGCTGCAGATCCTCGTTCGGCCCGATGCTGTCGATCTCGAACCCGGCATCCAGTATGGGGTAATGCCCGAAATCATGCCCAATCGCTGGCGGCACCTTGTCGGGCCGGAAGGGGGCGATGCGCCCTTTTTCGTGCGCAACCGGATCGATTTCTTCGATATCCGGCTGGAGGCAGGCGTGCGGGTGGACTTCCCGCATAAGCAGGGGTGTGACCTCTATTTCTATGTGTTCAGCGGCGCGGTTCTCGCCGGCGGGCAGATGTTTGGCGAAGGCGAGCAGGGGCTGCTGCTGTCGGACGAGGTGTTGACCGTGGAGGCGACGAGCGCCTGCGTGATGGTGGCCTTCCTGCTCGATCCCCGGTCTCCCGTCACGAGGCAGGGGACGATGGCCGACACCAGGAAGATCCCGCCGCCTGTCGTGATCCGTCTCGTGAAACGGTGGCAAGGGTTGAAGCGGCTGTGGCTGCGGAAGTGAAGATAGGGGCGAGCCTCAGCTCCAGTATTTCACCGCGTAGACGACCGTCATGACTGTCCCGGTGAGGATGACGAACCAGCGGACGATGGTGGCGGGCAGCACACGCACGAGGTAACCGCCGAGATAACCGCCCACCAAGGCGCCTGACAGCATCGTCAACGTTTCGGGCCAGTGGACGGCGCGCTGGACGATGAAGATGACAACGGCTGCCATGCTGACCGAGGTGGCGAGCAGGTTTTTCAGCGCCTTGACGCGGCGAATGTCGTTGGGATCAGCTATCGAGAGCACCGCCGTCAGGATGACGCCGAGGCCGGCGCCGAAGAAGCCGCCATAGATCGAGGAGAGGCCGAGGACGGAAAGGCCGAGACCGCGCGAGGGCTCGGCATCGCCGCGCCTTGCCTCGGCCCAGGCGGCGATATGGGGCGAGAAGAGGAAGAGCAGGGTGGCAATGCCGATCAGAGCTGGAACCGGGAGAACGAAGAGCCGCTCGGGCAAGGCAAGCAGCAGCAGCGCACCGATGGCGCCGCCGATGAGGCAGATGAGGACGGACGACCACAGTTTGGCATCCAGCGGCAGTACCTTGCGGCGGTCGGCGAGGACGGCGAGCAGATGGCCCGGCACGATCGCCACCGCATTCGAGGCATTGGCCGTGACGGGCGGCAGGCCGGCTGCGAGCATGGCGGGGAAGGTGAGCAGCGTGGCGCCGCCGGCGAGCGCATTGATCACGCCACCGGCTATGCCTGATACAAGCAGCAGTAAGACGATCCCCGATGTCATTGGTTTGCTCCCTATGACCCAATGTGTCTTTCGATGCATCAGGGGCTTTGCTGGAACAAGCCGCCGATAGCCCCAATGCGTTCGCGCCCGTGAAATATTCCTGGGGGCTTGCTATGTGCTGATAACGGCCGGTCGTGCCTCACCCGTTTGGGCGACTTGCGCACGGTGGGCGCTCGCGTTGCCATGCGGAAGCGGGAGCTCGATTTTCGGCATATCAATCGTGTGACCAACCTTGGGAGGGGAAGATGCATGATCTTACGCAGCACTCCGGTGTGGCTTGCAGTTGTGGCGGCTGTTCCGATGTGCCTGATGATCGGGCGCGCCGGCAGTTCCTGTGCAGTGCATTGGGAAGCGTGGCGGCAGTAGCGGCCGGGGCTGTCGTCTCATCCGCCGGGCCGGCGTCGGCACAGAGCACCCTGGCACCCGATGATGCGCTGAAGACGATGATGGACGGAAACAGGCGCTTCATCGAGGGGCGTCTCCAGTCTCTCAATGAAGACCTTTCGATCCTCAAGGCGAAGACGGCGGAAAAGCAGGAGCCTTTCGCGGCGGTGCTCTCCTGCGCCGATTCACGCGTGCCTGTGGAGTTTGTCTTCGACCAGAGCATCGGCCAGCTTTTCGTCGTGCGTGTTGCGGGAAATATCGCCACGCCCGAGATCATCGCCAGCCTCGAATATGGCGTTGCCGTTCTTGGCGCACGGCTTCTGATGGTCCTCGGCCATACCAACTGCGGTGCGGTGAAGGCGACCATCGACGGCAAGGCCGTGCCCGGCCAGATCGGCGCCCTCTATGCGCCGATCTGGCCGGCGGTGAATGCCGCAGGCAACGATCTTGGGGCGGCCATCGATGCCAATGCCAGGATGCAGGCGACGCTGATCAGCCGAAGCTCGACCGTCATCGCAGGGGCTGCCAAGGAGGGCAAACTCAAGGTCGTGGCGGCGCGCTACGATGTCGCCAGCGGCGTGGTTTCGCTGCTTGGTTAGTGGGTGCGCTTTCCTGCGGAATGGGGTAGGTCTACGCCTGTTAGCGCGGAGATCGTCATGTCCGGTGACACCCTTGCCCGTTCATTCGGCCGGCAAGCCTTTGGCCTTAGCCCTGAAAACTATCACTCAGCGCGGCCACCTTATCCGCCGGCGGTGTGGGATGTGTTGCGGCAGCGGGCCGGATTGCGATCCGGTATCTCGATACTGGAGATCGGCGCGGGAACCGGGCTTGCCACGGAACATCTTCTGGACAACGAGCCGCGGCGGCTTCTGGCCGTCGAGCCGGACGGGAGGCTTGCGGAATTCCTGCGTGCGCGGCTGCATCGCCCCGAACTCGAGGTAGTCGAGCAAGCCTTCGAAGAACTGAACGAGGCGCCGCAATCCTACGACCTCGTGGTCAGTGCGACGGCATTTCATTGGCTCGATGCCGTTCCGGCGCTCCGGCGTATCCATGCTTTGCTTGGCGATGGCGGCGCCGTCGCTCTGATCTGGAATGTCTTTGGTGACAGTATCAGGCCCGATCCCTTTCACGAGGCGAGTGCGCATCTCTTTGCCGGGCATCGCCCAAGCCCGTCTGGTGGGGGAACGACGCAGACGCCTTATGGGCTCGACAGCGAGGCCCGGCTTAGGGATTTCGAGGAGGCCTCATTCCACTGCGAACCGCCTGTCATGTTCGAGTGGACGCTGACGCTCGATCCGGCCGCAGTGCGGCGGCTTTACGCGACCTATTCGAATGTCGTGGCCTTGGAAGAGGGGAAGCGCGAAGAGCTGCTGGACGCGCTGGAGGATTCGGCACGGAGCGATTTTGGCGGCGTCGTCACGAGGAACATGACGACGTCGGTTTTCGCCGCCAGGCGGAAATAGGGCTGAAGCGTCGTCGTCGGCTAGGGGGGCCGCAAGCGGCTCCATCTCTCGGTGCCAAGCCTGCCGAACTGGCCGGGCTCGCGTTTGACGCCGACGCCGGCAGTGCTTATTGCCCTGCAACCTCATCATACTCAGGGCAAGCTCCTTGAAAGCCTGACCAGGCGAGCGGCACCGACAAACGCCCGCACAAGCAGCCACCCAATCGCAAACAGCACTAACGGTGGAACGAAAGCGACAAGCGCTGCTAATTTCGTGTGAAGATAAGGATCGCCGTTGAACTGCTGCGACCACTCCAGCGACTGGTACAATTCGGCGGACAGGTCAGCGAGCGGCATATCCTTGTATTCGGGCCAGAGTGCTCTGAAATGCTGTTCGTTATACCAGCACGCTTGTGAAGGTGTTTCGTAATTGTCGCGGTTCCATGGTTCGGCGGCCTCACGCGTCCAATAGTCAATATGGACCGTTCCACGAGCTTCCTCGCATCGCACCGGCAATCCAGCTGATCGATACTGTTCCAGCTGACTGCTGTCTGCCCATCCGTAATCCATCATGACCATTGGCCAACTGATCACTCCGAGAACCACAATCCAGAGAAAGCTGATCAAAAGCCAGAGACGGAAAAGCCAGTGTCTCGCATTCATAGACCACCCCTAAGCAACAGGATTGTGCAAGCCGCTGTTTCGTCTTCTACCCGATCGACCGTGGCACCAGCTTGTATTCGATTGCACAATTGCTTCTGAACAAAATAAATGCATAAGTTGCAAATAGCGATATGGGGAACATAAATGCATTACTTCACTGACGTTTACAAAAATGGTCTGCAGTTTTCTGGACGACTTGGTCGAAAAGCCTATTGGCTTTTTGTCCTCATAAGCTTTGTGATCTCTCTGGTCATTGGTTTTACACTGGGTGTCATTTGCGGAGTTCTCAGATTACCTGAATCGGCACCGATCTACTCCTGGTTGGTCGTTTATGCGGTATTCTTTCTGATACCGAGTATCAGCGCAATTGTGCGTCGGTTACACGATGCGAATTTTCGAGGATGGTGGGTCCTGATCGCGCTTATCCCTTACATCGGTGGATTGGTGCTGACGATCCTGTTGCTTTTTCCATCGAAGCCCGATGGTGCCAGATTTGATCGGGACGCTGACCTGAGCGTAATTTTTAGCTGAAACTCAAGTGGCCGAATTCGGCCGAATGCGGTCATCCAAAGGCCAGCGAAGCAGCAGCTACCGTAGATCGTTCACGACTTATCGGCGTCATATTGGAGGTGCGGCTCAAATCGCCGGCCCCGGCCGTATGCGGCTGCCGTCGGTGAAGCGCGAGAGCCGGAAGCGATTGAGATCGTGGCCGGCCGCGTTGCCTTGGATCAGGTCGGAGACCACGCGGCCGATGCCGGGGCCGATGCCGAAGCCGTGGCCGCTCATGCCCGTTGCGACGAAGAGGCCGGTGATCGCCTGCACGCGGTCGACGATCGGCACGATGTCGGGCATAGCGTCGATCATGCCGGCCCAGGTCGTCTTCAGGCGGACGGTTTCGAATTGTGGGAAGAGGCGCTGGAAATTGCGGCTGATCGCTTTGAGGCTGGATTGTTCGGGGGCGGGGTTCAGCACGCGCATCCGTTCGAAGGGGCTCTCGGCATCTGCGGTCCAGTTGCGCGGGGTCGACCAGCTGTCCGGGTAACCTTCGGGCGCTGCAGTCGAATAGCGGGTGCCGAAGGGGTGGGCCATGAGCGCCGGTATATATTTCGTGGCGTGGCGGAAAGCGTCGGGACCGAGATAGAGGCGGTGGCTTGCCGGCGCCAGCGTGTAGCCGCCATCCTGTCTGCGGCGGAAGGCGACGTCTGCTCCGGCTGCGGCACCTGCGTGAATTTCGGCCAGGGGCTCGGTCGCGGCGACCGTGGCGCGGACGGCAAGCTGCGGGATGGAGACGCCGTGGTTTCTGAGGAAGAGCGACGACCAGGCGCCGCCGGCGACGAGCACTGTCGAGGTCTCGATGCGGCCGGCCTCGGTCCAGACACCGCTTACCTTGCCGGCGGAGATATCAAGAGTTCGCGCCGCGCAGTTTTCGATGATCGTCACACCCAGACGGGCGGCGAGCCCGGCAAGGGCAGGCACGGCGAGCCATGGCTCGGCGCGCAGGTCCGATGGCGTCGTCATCGAGCCGGCAAATTTGCGGGACATGCCCTTGAAGAGGGCGGCCGTCTTCCCGCTGTCGAGCAGTCGGGTATCGAGGTCGTAGGCGCTCGCGAGCTTCATGAAGGTTTCGAAGCCGGCCATCTGCTTGTCGGAGTTTGCGAGATAGGTGACGCCGGTCTCGGTGAGGCCGATATCCTCGCCGCATTCTGCCGCGAGCTCCTTCCACAGGCGGCAGGCTTCGATGACGATGGGCAGTTCGTCGGCATCGCGGCCCTGCTTGCGGATCCAGCCCCAGTTGCGGGAGGACTGTTCGGCGGCGATGCGCCCCTTCTCGATGAGCGTCACGGAGATATTGCGCTTGGCCAGAAACAGCGCCGTCGTGACACCGATGACGCCGCCGCCGATGATCACGACGTCGGAGGTTTTTGGAAGCGGGCCATGATGCTGAATGGGATCGTTTAGGGAGAAGGGGAAGGCTGGCAAGCTATGCGTCCTGAAGGGCTGATCGATAGGGTACGAGTGCTAGAGGCTCTACAGCATCGGCCCGAAAATCGGAATCGATTTTCGGAAAGCCTGATGCGTGATTCAAAGAATTAGAGCGTCCTTTGTGCGTCCCGTTGGACGCACGGCGCTCTAAGCCCGCAATTCAAGCTGATGTCATCGCGGTCGTGGGCTTGCTCTTAGCCGATTAAGGAGAAATTCGTCACCGACATTGCTGCCATGCCGCGACGACAGGTTGCACAGCCGGCGGGGGAAGTGCTAGGCGAGCCTTTTTGCTGGGAAGCTTGGCCTCAGGGGGAGGCCTGGCTGCTTTGAGCTGCAGAACCACGGTTGGACGATGACGACCTGCATTTATGTGATCAATCTCGACCGGTCCACGGATCGGTGGAATGCATTGTCAGATCAGGCCAGGGCCCTGGAGTTCGACCTTGTTCGCATTGCCGGCGTCGATGGGCGGGAGGTTGCTGCAGATCAGCGCACGGCCTGTGATGAACGTGCCTTTCAGCGCAACAATGGCCGGACCATGCTGCCGGGCGAATATGGCTGCTACCGGAGCCACCTGAAGGTGCTCGCAGCTTTTCTGGAAACGGGCGAGGCCGCCTGCATCATCGTCGAGGACGATATCATTTTGTCTGCCGACCTCGTTGCGCGCGCCGAAGCGGCACTTGCGGCGGTGCCCGGTGCCGATGTGATCAAGCTCTTCAATCACCGCATCGTTGGTTTCAGGCCTGTTGCCACCTCGGCGGCGGGCGACGAGATCGGCCGGGCGACGCATGGTCCGCAGGGATCGGCCGCCTGCTACGCGGTGACGCGGATGGGTGCGCTGAAGCTCCTCAAGACGATCGCCGTCATGCGGTTTCCTTGGGATATCGAATTGGAGCGGGGTTGGGCATCCCGAGCGCGGATCTATACGACCCGCCGGAATGTGACTGTCGTCAAAGAGGGCGGCTCGAATATCGGGACACGATCTGTCTACAGGGCCACCAAATTTCCCTGGTGGAGGCGGTTGCCGACCTATGCGATTCGCATCGCGGAGACTGCCCGCCGATTCAGCTACGCATTGAAGAAGAAGTAAGGCGTTCAGGCGGAATGCCTGGTTGTGATCGTGGCGGCTTTACTGTTGTTTCACGGTCCGGCTCAAGGCTTTTTGGGCAGTTTATCGGGTTACTTGGATATAATTACTGTACTTCATAGTACTGTCATAATTTTCAAGAGATACGTCAGCAGGTTACCCCAAAAATGGTCATTCTGTGACGGAAAAGCTTACGAATCCGTATGTTTACCGAGTCTTGTTTATTACAATTCGGCAATGTAGACCTTCGCCCGAAGCTATCGAGTAGTGTTCCGCAACATCTCAACTCGATCGGCCATTGGTCTGAGGTGTATATTGAACGCTCGAAATGATTTCGTGGGTGAGTTGCACCCGCGTGCCTACGAGGCTGCCAATAAGGCGGCATCTCCAAGGTTGAAAATCATGCATGTCTTGTTCTCCTCCAGAGTTGCTGGATCGGAACGATACTGTGCCGACCTCGCCAACGGGCAGGCTGCTCTTGGACACGAGGTTCACGTTGCCGGACGATACGGCTCGCCGATCGCTGGCCTGCTCTCGAAAGAGGTTGTTTTCCACGGCTTCGCAATCCCGTTTCTGCGGGGCCTGAGGCTGCGGCGGCTGATGGACAGGACAGGGATCGAGATCGCGCACGGGCATCTCAGCCATGGCTGCAAGGCTCTTGCCGCAGCGCCCGACAGTGTCGTCAGGATCGCGACCCTGCATGTCGGCTACAAGGCCAGGCAGCACGCCTGCCTCGACGGGGTGATCTGCGTCAACACCGCCCAGTCGACGCGGCTCGGCACATTTGACGGCCAGTCGACGCTGATTTCCAACTGGCTGCCCGATGTCAAATCCGCCGAGAGCTTCGACCTGCGTGCGCAGCTGAATTTGCCGCGCGAAACACGGCTCGTCGGCAGCGTCGGCCGTCTGCATCTCAGCAAGGGATATGATGTGCTGGTGTCGGCCTTCCGGCAGTCGGCACCCGACAATGCCGCCCTCGTCATCGTCGGCGAGGGGCCGCATCGCGCCGCGCTGGAAAAGCTCGCCAAGGGCGATAGCCGCATCCATCTGCCCGGCCATTGCAACAATGTGCCGGGGTTCCTGCGCAATCTGGATCTCTTCGTCTCGCCGTCGCGAGAGGAATCGGCAGGGCTTGCGATCCTCGAAGCCATGCATGAGGGGCTGCCGATTATCGCGACGGCCGCCGAGGGCCCGGCGGAATATCTGCGCGACCATCCGGTGACGCTGATCGCACCCGGCTCCGTCGAGGGGCTCGCCGAGGCGCTTGCCGATGTGCTGCGGGAACAGCCTGTTGTCCGCCTGTCGCGCGTAGGCTACGACTTGGTTCCTTTCTCTCGTTCGGCAGGTATTGCGAATGTTCTCGATTTCTATTCCCGGGTTGCCCGCGGAGCGGTCCAAGCTGGCCCCGACATCGATCAGCCTCGGTTGATCTATGCGTCTGAAGCCCAAGAGTGATTTCTGGCAGGTCGGCATCGTGCCTGCAGCCGCCGAGGCGCTGCTCGATGCCAAGACTTTGGCTGATTGTTCCGATCGAATTACATGGCTGCCCGATCCGGGGCCATGGCGATATCTTGCCGATCCCTTCGCCGTGAAGAAGGGCGACAGCCTGCACGTCTTCGTGGAGGCCTATGACTACCACACCAAGCATGGCTTCATCGAGCGCCACGAACTGGCGGGGCCGGACCTCAAATGGCGCGGCAGGGCGGTGGTTCTCACCAAACCTTTTCATCTCTCCTATCCCTTCCTGATCGAGCAGGATGGCGAGGTGCTGATGATGCCGGAAAGCCATAAGGCGGGGGAGGTTGCGCTTTACCGCGCCCGTTCGTTCCCCGATGACTGGGTGCGGGAAACGGTGCTCCTGGCCGGTTTGCCCGCTGCCGAGGCCTGCCTGATCGAGTATGAGGGCAAGTGGTGGATGTTCTACACGCTTGTCGGGGCCGGGGCGCGCGACCAGCGCGAGCTGCATATCGCCTTTGCTGACAGCCTGACCGGCCCGTGGAAGACCCATCCGCAAAATCCGGTTCTGGTGGATCGCTCCGGCGCCCGGCCGGGCGGTACGCCCTTTGTCGGCGCCGATGGGCAGATCATCCTGCCGGTTCAGGACTGCAGCGTCAGCTATGGCGGCGGCCTGCGCTTCCTGCGCTTCAGCCTGCTCAGCGAGACGCATGTGACCTGCGCGCATCTGCCGGCGCAGTTGACGGGCGGTCTCGCCACTGCCGATTGCCCCGACGGCTTGCACACATTTTCTGCCTGCGGAGAGCTGACGCTGATCGATGTGAAGCGTATCGACAGATCCTTCGGCCGCCATATCGTCAACCTGAAGCGTAAGCTGCTGCCGAAGCCCGCCTTGTCCGCATTGGGGTGATATCGGCCGTTTTGCCCTCGCAATCTGCGCCGACACGGGCGAAACTGGACCCAGCGGATTCGACGCGGAGGAACGGTCGGGATGCCTTGCCGGCAAGGGCGACAATGGTCTGGAGATGAGCGATGACGAAGCCGATGCTGTCGTTGCAGCTCTATTCGATGCGCGGCCTCGGAGATCTCGGCACGCAGCTCGACAAGGCGGCGAGCGCCGGCTTTGGCGCCGTCGAGCCGCTCGAAGGACATTTGCGTGACGCGAATAATCTTCAGGCCGGGCTTGTCAGGAACGGGCTGACGGCACCATCAGCTCATGTCGGACTGGAGGCGCTGCGCAGCGAGCGGCAGCGCTTTGTCGATGCCTGCCAGCAATGCGGCATCGGGCAACTCTTCGTCCCGCATCCGGCACCGTCTGCGATGAAAGAAACGAGGGCGGCATGGCAGCGGATCGGCCATGAGCTGGGCGTGCTTGCGGAGCAGATGAAGGCAGCGGGCATCGTGCTCGGCTATCACAACAAGATGGCAGGCTTCGACCGCACCATTGGCGGGCGCTACGGGTTCGAGCTGATGTTCGAGGCGGCCAAGGGTAGCCCGCTCACCTGGCAGGCGGATATTGCGTGGCTGGCGCGCGCCCAGCCGAATGCGGTCGAATGGATCAGGCGCTATGCCAGCGTGCTGGTCTCAGTGCATGTGAAGGATCAGGCGCCCGATAATGTCGATCCGGAGGAGGGCGGTTGGGCCAATGTCGGCTCCGGCGTGCTCGTCTGGCCGTCGCTGTGGCAGGCGGCTGTCGCAAGCGGGGCGCGGCTCTTCGTCGTCGAGCACGACAATCCGCGGCTGCCCTTCGAATTTGCGGCGCGCAGCTATGCCTATCTCAGCCGGTTTGTGAGTTAGAACGTTGGCCTTTGCCCGCCGCTGATCGCTGGAAATGTGGGGAAGGGATGCGGCCGGGAACAATCATATCTTTGCTATGCCTTTAGATATGGCGCAAGGGGGACTTGCGGCAAGACCCTGAAGAGGGCGTAGAACGCTCAACCTGATCAACAGCATCGGGAGATGAGCATGCGTGTATTGCTATCCACATACGGATCACGAGGAGATGTGCAGCCATTGGCGGCGCTGGCGATTGCCTTGCGGACAACAGGCGTCGAGGCAGTGGTCTGCGCGCCGCCGGATGCGGAATTTGCCGGGCTGCTTGATCGGCTCGGCGTGCCGCTGGCGCCGGCCAACGCGCCTGTGCGGCAATGGGTGAGCGAGGTGATGAAGACCGCAGAGCGCAATACGCGAGAGCGTTTGGCCGATGGCATTTCCGAACGGGCGGCCGGGATATTGGCGGGACAGTTCGAGGCGTTGTCAGCGGCTGCGGAAGGGTGCGATCTCATCGTCGCAGCTGGGCTGTTTCCGGCAATGGCGGCGGCGCAGCTGGTGGCTGAGCGGGCCGGCATCGGCTATTTCGGGGCGACATTCTGCCCGATCTTCCTGCCGTCGCATCATCACAAGCCGCATGAATTCAAGGGCCGGCCGCATCCGCCCGGCGTGACCGACAACCGGGTTCTCTGGGACTATGATATCGAAACGAAGAATGTAATCTTTGGCGGCGCCTATAATCGGCTGCGCGTATCGATGGGCATGGCGCCGCTGGACAATGTGCGCGATCCCGTTCTGACCCGCCGGCCGTTGCTTGCGGCCGATCCGGTGATCGGGCCGCTGCTTGCGACGGATCTGATCGACGCGGTGCAGATGGGCGCCTGGATGCTCGATGACGACCGGCAGCTGCCGGCGGCGCTGCAGGCTTTTCTCGATGCAGGTGCGCCGCCCGTCTATGTCGGCTTCGGCAGTATGCCGATGCATGCGCTGAAGGATGCCGCCGGGATGATCCTTGCGGCGATCCGCGCTCAGGGGCGGCGTGCGGTACTGTCGCGCGGCTGGGCCGGGCTGGTGCCTGATGAGGACGCAAGCGACTGTTTCGTCATTGACGAGGCCAATCATCAGGCGCTCTTTCCGCTGACTGCGGCGATCGTCCATCATGGCGGAGCAGGGACGACGGCAGCGGCAAGCCGGGCGGGCGTGCCACAGGTGGTCGTGGCGCAGATTGCCGACCAGCCCTATTGGGCGGGCCGCGTTGCAGCACTCGGCATCGGCGTGGCGCATGAGGGGACGATACCGACGCCTGAGACCTTCTCCGCCGCGCTTTCGGCGGCGTTGCAGCCTGATATGCGCCAGCGCGCTGTGGCCGTCGCCCCCACGATCCGAACCGACGGGGCGATGGTGGCGGCAAGGCTGCTGCTTGCCTCGTCCGGCGCATAAACGGGGATCGCGGTCAATCGCGCGGCAGTCTGCCGAGCAGCAGCTGGTTTCCCGTGCGGTTGCCGCAACCGATGCATTTCAGGCGAGGGCCGATCCTCGCCAGCGATATGTCCTTGCCATAGCGGTAGGCGAGCATGCGCCGGTCGATCCTCGTCTCGTGCTGGCAGGCCGGGCAGCGGGCATGGAGGACATACCATTGCGGCAGGGTGGCGAGCGTCTCCCTGTCGGTTGCGACCTCCTCATGGCTGGCGACGAGATCGATGCTGCGGCGGTGTTTCATGTCCGGTCAAAGGAGGACCTGTCGAAGGTGGGCCGCCAGCCGCGGGTCATGCCCCGGCTCATGGCGCCTTCGGCAAGCGCAAGCTGTTTGCGCAGGTGACGGCAGTCCTGCAGAAGCGTGGCGATGGCAGCCTTGGCATCCTCGTCGTGCCAGGAGAGCACGGCCTCGACCTCCCAGCTCAGATCTTCGTTTCGGATCACATCACCATCGGTTTTTGGGGCCAATTGCGGACGCATGTTCTCATTCTCCTTGCAGAGCATTTCAGTTCAGGATTGTCGGGATGGCGACCGCAGCGCCAGGAACGTTCTTATTATGTTCTCATTCTGGCGGGAGTCAAGGGCTGCGGTCAGGCTGGGCGCGGAGAAGAAAATTGGATCGGGCGCGGTTTGCAGACATCACGTGATTGAGGCAGGATACGGCCATCGAAACAGGCAGGATGAAACGGTGCGCTGATGCTGATCGGCTCATGTCATTGCGGCAAGACGGGCTGGACGCTGGAAGGCGATCCCGGCTCGATTACGGCGTGCAACTGCACGCTCTGCCGGCGCTATGGAGCGCTCTGGGCCTATGATTACGAGGGCGAGCGGATCAGCGTGAATGGCGAGACCGGCTCCTATACGCGGGCCGGCCGGGAGACGTCATCGCTGGAAATATTGTTCTGCCCGACTTGCGCCTGCGTGCTCAGCTGGCGCGGCTTGAGGCTCAACAGGGATGGGCGCCGGCGCATGGCGGTCAATCTGCGGCTGGCGCCGCCGGATCTCGTTTCCGATCTGCTGATCGATCATTTCGACGGGCTGGAAACATTTGACGACCTACCCTCCAAGGGGCGGTGCGTGCGCGATCTCTGGTTCTGACGGTTCGGGATGATTGCAGGCTGCCGATGTCCCGATCTTCCTCAAATCGGGAAATGCCGCTGCACGCGTTTGACGGAATTGCTCTAGACCAGTCCATGGCCTCCGATAAAGAAGATCGCCGCGCACAGGATCAAGATCGCGGCGACCGCATGGACTCGGGAAAAACCATGTCCATGGGTCGGAGCCTCTGCACCATAGCCGAGACTACGATGGTCTTCTTCGAAATTTGACAGCAAATCGCGCATTTCATGCCCCCCAAGCATCCGGCCTGAATCTTATTTGCCAGGCTCAAGGGTACCATGCGCTCGTTCGCGTGATTTGGGCAGATCGCCAAAGGTTCAATCACCTTCCGGCGGATGCGCCATACCCAGCGAAAACAGCCGGTGAAACCAGCCGTTTGCAGATGCGAGGGGCGCTCGTCCCTCGTCCCTTCCGGCCGGCATCCGATCACGTAATGAAGTAAATTGCTACCTTTGATTGATTCGATCGACGGCCATACAGCTCAGTGCCGCCGCGACGGCGCCTTCGCGTGGCAAGCCCCGAACAATTAAACCGCGATGCCGCTGCCACCGGGGATGCGGAAGCAGGTTGGTCGATGATGCGGGCTCGTGAGGACCAATGCGCTGCTGGCGGAGCGGCAAGTATAATTCTTTCGATGTTACCCGTTTTATCCATTCGACCTATTTTTCCACCTTTTTGCTATGTGGGTGGCAATAGTAAATCGGCTAACTTTGCGATAACAGAAAAAATAAGGAAGTTATTATGTGCCAGTGGGCGCAGAATAAATCCGAAGTTTTGGCTTTATTCAAGCTGATTCCGAAGGGGGCCATGAGGATTTACTGCTTTATCATTGCGCTTCAGCTCGGCCTGCTGATGTGGGTTGGAGCCTACTATAGCGCCCAGGGACTTTATCTCACGTTGAATGCTTCGCACTCCCGGACTATTTCTCTTGCTTCAACTGACATCACGGCGATCTCCGGAAACGCCCGATGACAACAACCGCCACCGGCCGCGATGGCCTTGATAGCTTCCACAACAACCAAGAAACCTGAAAACATACCACTGTGAGACCGCTGCATTCCCTCCTGATCGTTTATCTTGGCCCGCCGTTGATGGCAGCTGCGCTTCTTCTGTTCACGGTATCGTGGTTCAGCGACCAGCCGTCCGACACACGGCCGGATGCAGCAAGCGCCGTGCGAAAAGGCGGCAGGCTCGGCAGTCAGAGCGAGATGTTTCGGTGATAGGGAGGGCGCTACGCCACTATCGTCAGCGAGAAAAATGAGAAGGGCCGCCAAGTGGGGCCCGGAGACCCTTCTCCAGCTGGTAGGTGCAGCATCCAGCGGGGGCAAAATACAAGCAGCGGCTGTTTTCGATAGTGACCGCGGTCACAGCATGGCAATATTTTCTAGTGGAAGCTGAACTAACCTGCTTCGCGTGCATTGAGGACGCCGTCTCGCCCCGGATACCGGTCGACGAAAATATGGTTCTACACCTGCGTATGATAGAGAAAATCGTCTCCTGATCTATCTTCCTTCCGGCAGTCGCGGACTTTCATAACCACAGGAGAACCAGATGTCGGGATGTAAGCATGTTGCAGCCGTTCGATCCGTCGAGCCCAGAACGCTTGGCTGCGAGGAATGCCTGGAGGACGGACAGGAATGGGTCCATCTTCGGCTTTGCCGGGAATGCGGCCATGTCGGGTGCTGCGACCAGTCCATCGGAAAGCATGCGACGGCGCATTTCCATGCTACGGGACATCCCATTATCGAGGGCTATGATCCGCCTGAGGGCTGGGGCTGGTGCTATCTCGACGAGACGATGGTAGAACTGCCGGATCAGACGCCGCAGCGCGGCCCGATCCCGCGCTATTATTATTGAGCGTGCCGACATGAGCTCCGACAGCCTCGAAACCCGCCGTCACCAGATGTTTCCGGTGCTGAGTGCCGCACAAGTTCAAATGGCGACACGCTTTGCCAGCAGTGGCCCGCATTCCTTTGCCCCCGGCGAGATAGTCTCCCAGATCGGTGACAGGCATTCGCCCGCATGGCTGATCCTCTCCGGCCGCCTCGATGTCTTCAGGCACGACGGGCTGTCGATGCCGGAAGCGCTGATCACGAGCCATGGCACAGGGCAGTTTTCAGGAGAGGTCAGTCAGCTCTCCGGACGGCCCGTGCTTGCAGGCGGACGTGCCGGACCGGAAGGATGTGTGGCGCTGGCATTCGATGCCGCGCATCTGAAGGCTCTCATCATAGGATCGGCCGATATCGGTGAGATCATCATGCGCGCCTATATCCTGCGGCGCGTGGAGCTGATCAATTTCGGCGGCGCCGGTTCGGTTCTGATCGGCAATCCCGGAGAGCCCAATCTGGTTCGCCTGCAGGGCTTTCTGACCCGAAGCGGCTACCCGCATGTCGTGCTCGATGCGGCGTCGGACCATGAAGGCCGGGGCCTTGTGGAAAGGCTTGGGATTCTGGCGAGCGAATTGCCGCTCATGGTCTGCCCCAACGGAACGGTACTCAAACATCCGACAGACGCTGAAGCTGCCTGCTGCCTCGGCATCACGCCGGAGCTCGATCCGGCAATCGTCTATGATGTGGCGATCGTCGGAGCAGGTCCATCGGGTCTGGCTGCTGCGGTCTACGCGGCATCGGAGGGGCTCAGCGTCATCGTCATCGACGCACGTTCGATCGGCGGACAGGCCGGCAGTTCCTCCCGTATCGAAAACTATCTCGGTTTTCCGACCGGAATTTCAGGCCAGGCGCTTGCGGGCCGCGCCTTCAATCAGGCGCTCAAATTCGGAGCGGAAATCGCCTTGCCGCTCGATGTCAACGAGCTCGTTCCGGCCCCGGCCGGCAAACGCAGAACCGACCCTATGGTATTACGGATTGGCGGAGACAGGACGGTCAAGGCGCGTACCGTGGTCATTGCGTCAGGTGCGCGATACCGCAGGCCTGATATTCCTGATATCTCGCGCTTCGAGGGTGCGGGCATTTCCTATTGGGCATCCGCAATCGAAGCGAAACTGTGCGAAAACGACGATATTGCGCTCGTTGGCGGCGGCAATTCGGCCGGCCAGGCAATCGCATTCCTGGCGCCGCGGGTCCGGCGTCTCCACCTGGTGATCCGCCGAAGCTTGGCCGAAACCATGTCCACTTATCTGATCGATCGCATAGCGGCGCTGCCAAATGTGGAGATGCATCTCGGCTGCGAGCTGACGGCGCTGTCGGAAGATCTGCATGGTCGCCTGGCCGCAACCATCACGGATCTCAGGGCGCAGTCCGGGAAGAACTACAATCTTCGCCGCGTCTTCATGTTCATCGGCGCCGACCCGAATACCGATTGGATCAAATGCCGTATCAAGACGGATGACAGGGGCTTCATCAGGACCGGTACGACCTTCAGCCCTGATGTCGAAGAGGAACTGGGAAGGCGCTCCCTGCAACTGGAAACCAGTCTGCCGAACGTCTTTGCGATCGGCGATGTCCGGGCCGGGTCGACGAAGCGGGTTGCCGCAGCCGTCGGCGAGGGGGCTGCCGTCGTCAGCGATATTCACGCGGCGCTGAGGCAGGCTGCGCTCATGAAATGATCTGCTGGCCGGGCGGTACAATTGCAGACAGCGGCTGGCGGGGAGAACGCCAATCCTTGCCCTGAACCAGGGTCCAGAAGCTCTCGGCAATGTCAGTCATGCGCGCGTGTGGTCTGATAAGGACGATGCTTACATCGACAGCCCAGTCGTACGATCCGGCTGAGGTCAGTCTTCCAACGGGTCCCATCTCGTCGGCTGCCAAGCTCTCCGGTATCCAGGCGACACCTTTTCCTTCGATGGCAAGCGCCTTCAGCGCCATGGCCAGATGGGATGTGAAGACTGTCGAGAGGTGCAGCCGATCTGTGTGGGCGGAGAGGGCGGACGAGAGGATGCGGCCCATGCCTGATGTTTCTTCGAAGGCGAGATGGGGGATTGCGCGATCTGCTGCTTGCGAAAGGGTGTGGAGTGGCTGGCCATCTCGGTCTCGCCCGCTGACGGGGATCAGGCGGTCGGTCGCAAGCTCCACATGCCTGTAGGCATTCATATCGAGACGGATCCTGCTGTTCCGGTGGTCGTGACAGAGCAGGAATTGGGCGCGGCCTTCCGTCATGATCCGCTCGCACTCGTTCATGTTGTCCGAGAGAAGGCGGATCGGCATCGTCGATGCCTCGTGGCCGAGGGCCTGAATCCAACCGGGGAAGAAGATGAAGGAGAGGGCGTGGGTGGCGGCGAAGGTCACGGCCGAGGTCGCCGCACGCATCTGCTCGAGATCACTGATAACGCGTTCCAGCCGTGCGGCGATATCGTTTGCCGCCTCCAGCATGGCTTCGCCCGCAGGGGTCAGCTTCAACCTGTGCGTCGAGCGGTCGACGAGTTCGGACCCGCACCAGTCCTCGAGGGATTTGATGCGGCGCCCAAAAGCCGGCTGCGTGATGTGGCGCTTCTCTGCTGCTCTCGAAAAGTTCAGCGTTTCGGCAAGAGCCTGGAGATCGGCGAGCCAGGCGGTTTCCACGATGATCCATCCGTTTTTCTGATGCCTAGGAAGCATTGACTGAACGGCATCGTTCCGACGATTTCGAGCCAATTCATGGATACTTCGAGAAAGTTATAGTGCCGATTCGGCATTAAAGGAACCCGGATCGGCATTGGCTGGTGAGCGCGGTTTCTCCTAAAGTATTCCTATGCGAGGGCCGCGGCCCTCAGATCCGGAACGGAGACTGCCATGCGTATCATCGATGTCCGCGAAGTGACGAAGCCGATCGCTTCGCCGATCCGCAACGCCTATATCGACTTCAGCAAGATGACGGCGAGCCTGGTGGCTGTTGTCACCGATGTCGTGAAAGACGGACGGCGCGTGGTCGGCTACGGTTTCAACTCAAATGGCCGTTATGGGCAGGGCGGGCTTATCCGCGAACGCTTTAGGGATCGCATTCTGGAAGCCGCACCGGAAAGCCTCGTGAACGATGCCGGCACCAATCTCGATCCGCACAGGATCTGGGCGGCGATGATGAAAAACGAGAAGCCCGGCGGCCACGGCGAGCGTTCGGTCGCGGTCGGCACCATCGACATGGCGGTGTGGGATGCCGTTGCCAAGATCGAGGGCAAGCCGCTCTTCCGGCTGCTGGCCGATATGAAGGGCAGGGAGGCTGACCCGAGGGTCTTCGTCTATGCCGCCGGCGGATATTACTATCCCGGCAAGGACAACAGCGCCTTGCGCAGGGAGATGCGCGGCTATCTCGACCGCGGCTACACCGTGGTCAAGATGAAGATCGGCGGTGCTTCGATCGAGGAAGACCGCGGCCGCATCGAATCCGTTCTCGAAGAGATCGGCTGGCAGGCGCAGCTTGCCGTCGATGCGAACGGCCGCTTCGATCTGGAGACCGGCATCGCCTATGCCAAGATGCTGCGCGACTATCCGCTCTTCTGGTACGAGGAAATCGGCGACCCGCTCGATTATGCGCTGCAGGCGGCCGTCTCCGAATTCTACGATGCGCCGATGGCAACCGGCGAGAACCTGTTCTCGCATCAGGACGCCCGCAACCTGCTGCGCTATGGCGGCATGCGTGCGGATCGCGATTACCTGCAGTTCGATTGCGCACTGTCCTACGGGCTTGTCGAATATCTGCGCACACTCGACGTGCTGCGCCAGTTCGGCTGGTCGCCCTCGCGCTGCATTCCGCATGGCGGCCACCAGATGTCGCTCAATATCGCGGCTGGTCTCGGCCTTGGCGGCAATGAGAGCTATCCCGATCTCTTCCAGCCCTATGGCGGATTCCCTGATGGCGTTCAGGTGATCGACGGTCACATCACCATGCCGGAGCTGCCCGGCATCGGTTTCGAGGGCAAGTCCGATCTCATCAAGGTCATGCGGGAACTGGCGGAGTAAGGGCGAAGAGCTTGCGATCGCGTGACCGGGTCTATCAGCAAGACCTAAGTTTCAAGCTGCATGGCTCCCGGATGTTTAACAGCCGAATTTCTGCGCGAGGGCGCGGCTGGCGCCACGCCCTCGGGAAATGTCAGGCATCGATCGCGGCCGCGGCACTGGCGATAAAGTCTGCGACCGCTTCGGGCTGGGACAGCATGGGGACGTGGCCGCTTTGCAGGACAAGCGTCTCGCCCTTCATGTGCGCGGCGGAATCGCGTTCCACGGCCGGCGGGATGGTTTCGTCTTTGGCCGCAACGAGGTACCAAGAGGGCTTGGAACGCCATGCGGCCCGGCTGATCTTGGCGCCAAAGCAGGCGACGGCGAGCGGGCCCTGGGTGGCATAAACGATATCGGCTTCGGCTGCCGGCAGGTCCTGAACGAAGTGCTTGCGAACACCATCATGCGTCAGCGCCACATAGCCTTCGCCATATGGCTTGATCTCGGCGGCGCCGGGTGCGGGTTCATAGTCCTTCCACCAGTCCTTGAAGGACTGGCCGGTGTCGGGTGCGCCGGCTGCGATATAGACGAGGCCCTTGACCTGCTGATGATTGCCCGCCTCGGTAATGACGGCGCCGCCCCAGGAATGGCCGACGAGCAGAACGGGACCCTCCTGCATTTCAATTACGCGATGGGCTGCTTTCACATCATCCGCAAGCGAGCTGAGCGGATTTTGAACTGCGATTGCCTTCAGCCCGCGCGCTGCAAGCAAAGGGATGACCTTCACCCAGCAAGAGCCGTCGGCGAAAGCACCATGCACGAGAACGACTGTCTTTATGGTCATGACATTCTTCCTTCCTGTGAGTTTCTGGCCTGTGAGTTTCTGGGGGCAATGTTCCGGTTCAGTCTTCTGGTTCAGTCTGGGGAATGGATAGACGCGCCGTGCGATATGCATGAGACGAATGCAGGCATCGGATGATCTTGTCGTCAACGTTTGCACGGCATGCCGGTAGCGACAGCAACGGATATTGCTCAGCCGATGCCATAAGCAATAGGGGGTGCAGAGACGCGATTGGTGGTCTGCCTGTCTGCGATAGCTCTAGCGGCCATGAAAGTCCAACACACGTCACCCCAATTCCAGGTGACGGGCTTCATGGCGTTTTTCGTCGAAGATAACAGGCGCTGTAACGTAGAATTGTTGCGCAGTCTCCGGAGCGTGCAGAGACAAAAGGAAGATTGTTCGTATAATGTGATACGATTTTCTTCGCTATTTTATTTTCTGATTTTAGAAAAGTCTCTAATTTCGATATATAATATTTATTTTATGAAAATAATCGAAGAACGTGCTATGATTTGTTTTTCTATCTATGAATTTGACTTTCGGCCGGCCCCCATCGAACAGGCGGGGAACCTGCTGCAGAAGCGCGGATCATAACGTTCGTGCCGTCGACCCCCCAGGGGGCAATGGCCGCAAAGAACAGCGTCTCGGCCAGGCGCGGATAACGAAAATGATTGGCGAGATAGATATGCAATCGGCACGATATGGAAAAAAGGATCTGAGGTTCGCAAGGCTTCACGCCGTGAAGGCGGAGCAGCGCATCACCGGCCAGGAAAGCGTCGTTAAAAGGCTGCGGCTGACGGGGAGGCCGCTGGATGTCGAAAATGCGCTGTTGGGCAGGCTCTACGATCGCAAGAGACGCGTTATCTACCACTTGAAGCGTATCGAAGATTCCCTCGATGTGACATCGCAATCCGAAGTGACACCGTAATCTGGGATCAATGCCGGCGGCTGATCGGCCATATGTCGTGGTCCGGTGCCGGCCGGTGCATTCGACGGGAGAATATCATGTCGGCCGGCACTGTTGCTGAAATCTCCGACGAGGCAATCGGTTCCGGCGCGAACAGGTACCTCGGCAAACCTTTCGAGCTCTTAACCGAGCGCGAACGGGCAGTCTTCCGGCGACTGATCTCCCGGCACGCGATTGCCCATGATTCCAATCAGTCCTTCGATGCAAAGCTGACACCGTCGCAGCGGCTGGCCGACAAGGTGGCGGAATTCGGCGGTTCGTGGACCTTCATCATCCTCTTCGGGATCGCCCTTGCAGTATGGGTCGCCAGCAATCTGCTGGCCGCAACGCGCGCCTTCGACCCCTATCCCTTCATATTCCTCAATCTCATCCTTTCCATGCTGGCAGCCGTGCAGGCGCCGGTCATCATGATGAGCCAGAATAGGCATGCCGCCAAAGACCGGGTCGATGCTGCGCACGACTACGAGGTCAATCTGAAGGCTGAGATCGAAATCATGGCGCTGCATGACAAGCTCGACGAGCTCAGAAATACCGATCTGAAATCGCTCGTCGCCCAGCAGCAGGAGCAGATCGCGCTTCTGACGAAATTGATGCTCGGCCCGCCGGGTCAGCAACGGCAGGGCCTTTAAAGTACCGGAGGCTAGCATGCAGCTGCGAGAAATGACCGATAATGCCTGCATCGAGTTTCTGGCGAGCCACATGTTTGGCCATCTCGGGTGCAGCGGTGAGCAATATCCCTATATCGTTCCCATTCACTACGCCTATGAAGGACGCCAGCTGTTCATGTTTTCCATGCCCGGCCTGAAGATCGACCGTCTCAGGGCAAACCCCCTGGCCAGTTTCCATGCCGAAGAGCTCGGCCAGGACAGGAAGTGGAAAAGCGTCCTCGTTCACGGTCGTTTCGAGGAGCTGACGGATACGTCAGCGCGCCGAGATGAACGCATCCATGCATGGTCGCTTCTGGAAAAGCGTGCCTTCTGGTGGGAGCCCGGATCTTTCAATTTCGGCGCCGATACAGATGAGCCGCTGGACGCGCCGATCTTCTTCAGCCTTTCGATCGAGGTGCTCTCTGGACGGGAGACGATCTGACGGTCCCGCGCGGCATGTTTCGCCTGCGGGCCGGGGACGCCCCGGCAGCCAAGCCGGATCGATAACTCATCAGCCATCAACATCTGACAGGACGAACAACGGGTGGGGCCGCACGCACAGATGCGATTGACGGACCGCAAAATTGCGGTTAGCTCTTACGCCCATGAAAATCGCAATGGTTCTTGCAGTGGTGATATCGCGCATGGGCAGGACGGTGTAACCGTCCGGCATTAGCCACCCATGCGCCGAACACAAGGTCCCTGACGGGGCCTTTTTTTATGCCCCGTCGCACCCCAATCACCCCATCAACGACGGAACAATTGCTATGACCGGCGATAAGGCTAGCTTTACCCAAAACTCTCCCGAGACTTCCGCGAACACTCCAATCGGCCGCCTGATGAACGGCGGCGAAATCGTTCTGCAGGCGCTGCGCGACAATGGCGTCGAGCACATCTTTGGGTATCCCGGCGCTGCCGTGCTGCCGATCTATGACGAGATCTTTCAGCAGGACGAGATCAAGCATCTGCTCGTGCGCCATGAGCAGGGTGCGGGCCATGCCGCCGAAGGCTATGCGCGCTCGACCGGCAAGGTCGGCGTCATGCTGGTGACCTCTGGACCAGGTGTCACCAATGCGGTGACGGCGCTGCAGGATGCGCTGATGGATTCCATTCCGCTCGTCTGCCTGACGGGGCAGGTGCCGACGACGCTGATCGGCACGGACGCCTTTCAGGAATGTGATACGGTTGGTATCACGCGGCCCTGCACCAAGCATAATTTCCTCGTCGATCACATCGATGATCTCGCGAAGACGATCCATCTCGCCTTCAGGATCGCGACATCGGGCCGGCCTGGGCCGGTCCTGGTCGATATGCCGAAAGACGTGCTGTTTGCGAGCGGACTTTATGTCGGCCCGGAGGAGATATCGGTGCCGGCGCGCTACGAGCCGCGGACGGGCGGCGATCGTGAGGCGATCGCGGCCGCGGTCAGGCTGATGGCGCAGGCTGAGCGGCCGCTCCTCTATACCGGCGGCGGCGTCATCAATTCCGGGCCGGAGGCCTCGCGCCTGCTGCGGGAACTGGTGGAGCTGACGGGCTTTCCCATCACCTCGACGCTGATGGGGCTTGGCGCCTATCCCGCGTCGGGGCCGAACTGGCTGAAGATGCCGGGCATGCATGGTTCCTACGAGGCCAATATGGCGATGCATGATTGCGACCTGATGATTGCCATCGGCGCGCGCTTCGACGATCGCGTCACCTCGCGCGTCGACAAGTTCTCGCCCGGTTCGAAGAAGATCCATATCGATATCGATCCGTCCTCGATCAACAAGAATGTATCAGTTGATATCGGGATCGCGGGCGATGCGGCCGCCATACTTTCGGAGATGATTGAAGCCTGGCGGGCGCTTCCCGAAGCGCCTGAGCGACGGCGGCTCGCGGGCTGGTGGGCCGAGATCGAAGAGTGGCGGGCGCGAAAATCCTTTGCCTATGAGAGGCGCCGGGACGAGATCATGCCGCAATATGCGCTGGAGCGGCTGCATGCGCTGACCACCGATCTCGACCCGATCGTGACGACTGACGTCGGCCAGCATCAGATGTGGGCGGCACAGCTTTTCGGTATCGAAGGGCCGAACTGCTGGCTCACTTCGGGCGGGCTCGGCACGATGGGATACGGGTTGCCGGCGGCCATCGGGGCGCAGATTGCCCATCCCGGGCGGCTGGTTCTCGGCATTGTCGGCGATGGCTCGGTGCAGATGACGCTGAAGGAGCTTTCGGCGGCGATGCAGCATCAGGCACCGGTGAAGATCTTCATCTTGAACAACGCGCAGCTCGGCATGATCCGGCAGTGGCAGCAGATCCTGCACGGCAACCGACGGGATCGATCCTACTCCGCTTCGCTGCCGGATTTCGTCAAGCTGGCGGAAGCCTATGGCGCAGTGGGCTTGCGCTGCGAGAGGCCAGATGAGCTGGATGCGAAGATCAGGGAGATGATCGCCATTAACCGGCCTGTTCTGTTCGACTGCCGGGTCGCGGCGCTCGAAAACGTCTATCCGATGGTCCGCAGCGGCCAGCCGCATAATGACATGCTGTTTGGCGAGGATGTGCAGGCGGCGGAAGCTGAGGGCGAATTCGGCTTCAGCCAGGGGCTGGTTTGAGCCGTTCCGCTGCATCGGCCGGTGTTGAGAGCATCGGCCGATGCGCCTGACGGACGATATTACGTGTCGAGGCTTTCTGTCGGCGCGGCGTTGACGCGGGCGAATTTCAGATAGGGTATCGCGACCAGCGCGCCGATGAAAACATGCAGCAGCACCACGGCCACCGCTGCCTTCTCGTCCGGGAAATTGTAGGCGGCGATTGCCATTGCGACGCCGGGATGGCGCGCGCCCGTCGCCAGCGCCAGAACCACGCGATCATGGGCATGCGGCCCGCCCATGATGTGGCCGACCAGCAGACCGAAAGCGGTAAAAAGCGCAAGAGACAGGATGAGCCCGTTGCCGATAAGTACCCAGGTCGCAGGCAGCGTCACGATGAGGACCGGCACAGCCGCCAGGATGAGCAGGCCAGTTCCGAGCCTTGCGATCGGTTGTACGAACTGCCGCGCAACGGCGGGGGAAAAGCGCTCGACCAGCATCCCGAGCACGAGCGGCAGGATGACAGAGACGAGGACGATCGGCGCGACACGGATGGCGGGCATCTGGTAGCGCTCGCCAAGGACGACGTCCGCCAGTGCGATGGCGAGGGGAACGAGGACGACGGCCAGAAAAGACGCCGTGACGCACAGGCTGATCGCGTAGGAAGACGTCCCGGCCGCTTTCCTCTGCCTTATCGTCAGGATCGGTGGAACCGGCGCCATTGCAAGGCCGATGAGAGCAATCTTGAGCGGCAGGGGCAGCGGAAAGAAGGACGCTGCCGCGAGGGCGAAACCCAGCATCACGATATTCATCGACAGGATGGATTTGAACAGCAGCACCGGGCGGGCGAGCAAATACGTGACGTCGCTGAATGTTGCCCGCAGCCCGAGCGCAAAGACGATCAGGAACAGGCTGGCCTTCAGAGTGAGCGTGACAAAGTCCGCAAATGTCATTGCTGCTCTCCCGGCCGGGTTGATCGTGTGCCGTGTTGACTGCGCGGATCGATCGGTAGGGAAAAACAGCGGGCTGCGGAAGTACGTTACGGTAAATGCCCGGCAATGGCGGCTTCGCGCCTGTGATGCCTGCCGCCGTCTTGTAAAAACCGGACGCTCGATCGCGGCCGGCAGGTGCTCCGGGGGTAGTCTCTCGCGCCTTATTTCGACAGCACGACATGGGTGGCGAGTTCCGTCGTCTCGTGGGATTTGACGGAGAAGCCGAGAGAGGGCAGGTCGATACCCTCGAACATGGCTTCACCCTTGCCGAGGACGACCGGGGAGATGGCGAAATGCATATCGTCGATCAGGCCAGCTTTCAGACATTGCCTGACGGTGCTGACGCCGCCGCCGATCTTGACGTCCTTGTCGCCGGCTGCGGCCTTGGCTTTTTCAAGTGCTTCCTCGATGCCGCCGGTGATGAAATGGAAGGTGGTGCCGCCTTCCATGACGATCGGCTCGCGGGCATAGTGGGTGAGGATGAAGGTCGGCGCGTGATAGGGCGGGTTTGGACCCCACCAGCCTTTCCACTCTTCATCCGGCCATTCGCCCCTGACAGGGCCGAACATGTTGCGCCCGAGGATGAAGGCGCCAAAGCCGGCCATGCCTGCCGCACCATACTGGTCATCAACGCCAGTCGTGCCGTCGTGCTTGCCGATCATGGTGCGGAAGGTGCGGGTGGGGAAAAACCATTGGTGCACCGCCATGCCGCCCCTGCCGAGGGGATTTTCAAGGCTCTGATCCGGGCCGGCGCCGAAGCCATCGATAGAAAGGGAAAATGCAGCAACACGTACACGTGTCATGTCAGCCTCCATCTGATTGCATTTTGAAACTGGTTGTGTTATTGCATGTCCGATCCTATGTTGCAACTGGTTTTTCAGGAGCGGAATATGGATATCGAAATACGGTCGGGCTGCCCGATCAACCTGACGATGGAAGTGCTGGGCGATCGCTGGAGCCTCGTCATCATCAGAGATATCATGTTTGGCAATCGCCGGCATTTCCGCGAGATACTGACCCAGTCGGAGGAGGGGATCGCCTCCAATATCCTCGCGGCGCGCCTGAAGCGGCTCCTGTCCTATGGATTGATCAGCAAGCTCGACGATCCCTCCCATAGCCAGAAATCCATCTACAGCCTGACGGAAGCCTCCATCCAACTGGTGCCCATGTTTGCGATGATCGGCGCCTGGGGACGGCGGCATCTGCCGGTCAGCGAAGATCTGAGCATTCGCGCCGAGCTGCTGGAAGAGGGGGGGCAGCCGCTCTGGGACGAGTTCATGGAGGATCTCAGGCGGATCCATGTCGAGGACCCGATCGGCGGGGCGAATGGGTCAGTCAAATCACCGGTTCTGGCGCGGCTGACGGCGGCCTTTCTGGAAGTGCGCGCCAGGATGGATACGGCCGCAGGGTAGGTTTCCGGCCGCCGAGGTTCAGGATGATTTTGTCGGCCAGGTGGAAAGCGCCTGATCGGCAACGGCATTCAACATGTCGCGGCTGAAGCCTGCCTTCGCCTGTACCGCCATGCCGTGGGTCATCGCCATCACGAATGCCGCAAGGGCTTCCGTGTTGGCCGTTTCCGGCAAATCGCCTTCTGCCTTTGCCCGCTCGAAGCGCTCGTGAAGCTGTGCCTGGCCAGCGGCGCGAAAGTCGATCAAGGCTTGTCTCACAGGTTCGGTTTCATCCGATCCGGCCACAGCGCCATTGATGCCGAGACAGCCCGTATGATCGGGGTGACGCGTATTGAGGTCGACCGCATTGTAGAGGATGTGCGCGGCAACCTGGCGCGATGTGGGAAGCTTGAGCGCCTCCGGAATATAATCCAGGTAGCGCTCGGAATAGCGATCAAGGGCTTTGCGGAAGAGGGCCTCCTTGTTGCCGAAGGCGGAATAGAGGGCAGGTCTTTCGACGCCGGCAGCCTCCGTCAGGTCAGCATAGGATGTGCCCTCATAGCCCTTGCGCCAGAAAACGCATAGCGCTGCATCGAGCACTTTCTCCACGTCGAATTCGCGATGGCGTCCCATCAGATCAACTCAGCCAATTTCATAATGGTCGTTATTAAACCACTTGACAGGCTTTGTCTACATTTCATACCAATCATTATGGTAACGATCGTTACGAAAAATAGCGCTGCCGCTCGATGAGGGCAGGCAGCGCCCCGATAGTGTGTAGAAGGGATTCCCATGTCGAATATTCTGAAGGGCAAGGTTGCGCTGGTGACCGGTGGTTCTCGCGGGCTCGGTGCCGCAACGGCGGAGGCGCTGGCCGATCAGGGTGCTGATGTTGCCATCAGCTATGTCGTGTCGGCCGAGAAGGCCGAAGCGGTGGTTGAGAAGCTCAGGGCGAAGGGTGTGCGGGCTCTGGCGATAAAGAGCGATCAGGCCGACATGGCGGCGGCCAAACCGCTGGTCGAAAAGGTCGTGGCCTATTTCGGCAAGCTCGACATCCTCGTCAACAATGCGGCGATTGCCGTGCAGGGCAAGACGGTCGATGATCCCGAACTCGACGTGGTCAATCTCGATCGCCAGTGGCAGATCAATGTGCTGGGTCCGGTGGCGGCGACGCGGGCGGCGGCACCGGTGCTGTCTGACGGTGGGCGGATTATCTTCATCGGCTCGCTGCTTGGCACGCATGTACCGTTCAGCGGTGCTGCCGACTATGCGGGGACCAAGGCTGCCGTCGTCGGCTATGCGAAGGGCGTCGCCCGTGATCTCGGCGGACGCAGTATCACCGTCAATGTCATCCAGCCCGGCGTGATGCCGACCGATATGTCGGCCTCGGTGCTGGGTGATGGCGTGCCCGAAGCACTCATGAACCTGCACACCATTCGCCGAATCGCGACGCTCGAGGAAGTCTCGGCGCTCATCTGCCATCTGGCGGGGCCAAACGGCGGCTACATGACCGGCAGCGTGATCGATGTGGCCGGCGGTTTGGCAATCTAACGGCGCCGATCAGGACGAAACTCTACTCACGCAATTGAAGGAAAAGAAGATGACAAGGACATTTGGTGCGAAGTCGACTGCCGACAAGGTGCTTTCCGGCGTCGATCTCAAGGGAAAGCGATTTCTGGTTACCGGTGCAGCCTCCGGCATCGGGCTCGAAACCGCCCGCTCACTGGTCTCTCACGGCGCCAGCGTCGTTGGCGCCGTGAGAGACCTCGCCAAGGCCGAGCCGGCCGTTGCATCGGCGCGTGACGCCGCGTCGAAAGGCGGTGGCAGCCTGGAGCTGATCGAGCTCGATCTGGCATCCCTGCAGAGCGTTCGGGCCAGCGCGGACAGGCTGCTGGCTGACATCAGGCGGTTCGATGCCGTCATCGCCAATGCCGGTGTCATGGCAACGCCGTTCGGCAAGACGGTCGACGGTTTCGAAACGCAGTTCGGGACCAATCATATTGGGCATTTCGCCCTGATCACCAGGATCGAGCCGCTGATTGCCGACGGTGGGCGGCTGGTGGTGCTGTCGTCGCAGGCGCATCGTGTCGCCGATGTCGATCTCGACGATCCGAATTTCGAAAAGCAGGCCTATGAGCCGTTCGTGGCCTATGGGCGATCGAAGACGGCGAACGCGCTCTTCGCGGTGGAATTCGACCGGCGGCATCGCAATCGCGGCATCCGGGCCGTTTCGGTGATGCCCGGCAACAGCCTGACGGATCTTCCCCGGCATTTCTCGCCGGAGGCGTTGCAGGGGCTTTTCGAGGTGGTTGGCAAGGCGCGCGCCGATGCGGGGCTTCCGCCTGCGGAACTCAAGGAAATCCCGCAGGCGGCGGCAACGTCGGTCTGGGCGGCTGTTGTCGCCGACAAGGACCAGATTGGCGGCCGCTATCTCGAAGATTGCGCGGTCGCGCCGGTCAATGACGTCGAGAGCCCGTTTGCCGATAGTGTCAGGTCTTATGCGCTCGATGCCGAGAAAGCCAAGCAGCTCTGGGCGAAGAGCGAGGAGTGGATACGCCTCGCTCTTTGAAGCTCAGGCCGCCAGAGCGCCGTAATCCATCGCATCGAGATCGGCGATCAGGCCGGGACCTGTCGGATTCCATCCAAGGATCCGGCGGGTCTTTTCGCTGGAGGCGGGGAAGTCCAGGCCGGCGAACATGCCCATCCAGCCGAAATGCTCGGACGCCTTGTCCGGCGCGATGGAGACGACGGGCAGTTTCAGGCCGCGGCCCAACGCCTCGGCGATCTCGCGCATTGAGACACCTTCCTCATCGACGGCATTGTAGCGGGCGCCCGGTTCTCCCCGTTCGATCGCCAGCCGGTACAGCAGGGCGACGTCCAGCAGGTGGCCGGCTGGGAAGCGGTTGCGACCTTCGCCGACATAGGCGGAGACGCCCTTTGCCCTTGAGATTTCGATGAGTGGCGAGACGAGGCCCTGCTTGAACGTGTTATGGACCTGGGGAAGGCGCATGACAGACACGTTGACGCCGGCATCCAGCAGCGCGTTGCCGGCAAGTTCGGAAGCGATGCGCGGGTTGGGATGCTCGATATTGAAGACATCCTCGCTCGCGAGCTCTCCGAGATGGGCATTGCCGATGCCGGTGCCTGATGTGATGAGCAGCGGGCGGTTCGATCCCTTGAGAGCCTCGCCCATTGCGGCAATGACGCGGCTGTCCTTCTGGCAATTCTCGACGAAACGCGAAAAATCATGATCGAAGGCCGTGTGGATGACGGCATCGGCCTTTTCGGCGCCGCTCCGGACGCTTTCAGGCTCTTCCAGCGTCCCCTTGTGAGCTTCGACGCCTGCCTCTTCGAGCGCTTTTGCGCCGGCGTCCGAGCGGGTCATGCCGATGACATGATGGCCCGCCTTCAGGAGTTCGGGGATGATGGCCGAGCCGATGAAGCCGGTGGCGCCGGTGAGGAAAATGCGCATGGGTATCTCCTTGTTTCAAAGCGCGCCGTTGCACGCTCTAAGTCCTTGTTTTTTCGCATGTCGTTATCGCAAACCGCTTCACACTTTTGCGCGACAGGCTTTACAGGCCCCAATATTGCGCTATGTTTTATGCTGTTAAAGTAGTGACGTTATCCTATTATAATTGCTAACAGGGACAGTATGAGCACCGACGGCAACCCCCTTGGCACCTTCCTTCGCGACCGCCGCTCGCGCCTCGATCCGGCCGTGTTCGGATTCTCGGGCCGCAGGCGCACGCCGGGGCTGCGACGCGAGGAGGTGGCGCAGCGCGCCAATATCAGCCCGACCTGGTACACATGGCTGGAGCAGGGGCGCGGCGGCGCACCGTCGTCCGATGTTCTCAACCGGATCGCAAATGGGCTGATGCTGACCGAACCGGAACGCGAGCATCTCTTCATGCTCGGCCTCGGCCGCCCGCCCGAGGTTCGCTACCGCGCCGTCGAAGGCATCAGCCCGCGCCTGCAGCGTCTTCTCGACACGCTTGAAGTCAGCCCGGCGCTGGTGCGCACCGCGGCCTGGGACATCGTTGCCTGGAACCGCGCGGCCACCGTTGTCATGACCGATTACGGCAAGCTCGCACCTGAGGACCGGAATGTCCTGCGTATGCTGTTCTGCAACCCCGGTGTCCGGAACGTCCAGCATGACTGGGAAACAGTGGCCCGCTTCGTCGTCGGCGCCTTCCGGGCGGATGCGGCGCGCGCAGGGGCTACTTCGGAGATTGCCGAACTGGTCGAGGAACTCTGCCTCGCCAGCCCGGAGTTCAAAGCGATCTGGCAGGAGAACGAGGTGATCGCCCATGGCGAAGGCACCAAGCGGCTGAGACATCCTGTTCTCGGCGATATCGAGCTGGAATATTCGGGCTTTGCCATCGACGGCAGGCCCGATCTCAACATGGTCGTCTACAATCCCGTCGATCCCGATGTCGCCGAGCGTATTCGCAGGCTGCTACGGGAGAAGAACGGCCGTCCCTGACCGAGGCGCAGTGATTTCAGGAATTATTCCTGCGCAGCGTAAACACCGTCAGTTCCGAGGGCCGCCCCAGCCTGAGCGCGAAGCCCGGCCAGAGTGCGGTGCCGTTGTTGACATAGAGCTGCATGCCGCCGACCTGGTAGTGGCCGGAGACGAAGCCGCCGTTGGCGCGGGCGACCAGCCGGTCGAGGCCGAGCACCATGCCGCCATGGGTATGCCCTGACAGCTGCAGCGCGATCCCCGCCTTGGCCGTCTCGGCTGCCATTCTAGGCTGATGGTCGAGAAGAATGATCGGGGCCTCAGAGGGCGCGTCTTTCAGGGCCGCGGCAAGATCGGGATTGGGCATCGATCTGCCGAAAGCCGCAAGATCCGTCACGCCGGCAATGACGATGCGGCCCGCCTCGCGCTCGATGACGGCGTGCTCGTTCATCAGCATGCGCATGCCAAGACTGGCGTCGTGCTGCATCCAATCGTCGTAGCCGAAATAATATTCGTGATTGCCGGGGATGGCGAAGATGCCATCGGGCGCCTTGAGTTTCGCCAGGGGGGCGACATCCGCACGGCGTTTTTCGAGGCGGCCGTCGATGAAATCGCCCGTCACGACGATCAGATCGGTTTTCAGATCATTGGCCTTCTTCACGAGCGCTTCGGCCCAGGACGCCGGAAAGAGGCGGCTGAGATGCAGGTCGGTCAATTGCAGCAGGCGGTAGCCGTCGAAGGCGTCGGGAAGATCCCGGATTGCTATCTCGACATTCTTCACGGGTGGAATACGCACGGCTCCAGCGACGCCGAATGCGGCCAGGCCGAAGGCCGCGAGCCCGATAATATAGCGGACCTCAGGGGGCACGGCCGGAAATTCTCCCTCGACAAGAGCAAGGACAAGCGAGACGGCATCGAGCGCGATCTGGAAGACTGCCAGCAGGAGCGTCGCACCGAAGAGGAAATTCAGCACGATAATCAGCGGGCGCGGATATTCGGGCGCGAAGACGGAGCCTGACGAGATACGGTTCAGCAGCACTTGCTGGGAGGCGACCAGGAGCACGCCGGCAAGCAGGGCCTTGGCAGGCCATATCCACGGCAAAGGCAGGATGAAGCGGAGGAGGACGACCAGCCAGGGAAGCCCGAGAATGAAATGGAACATTAAATAGGCCTGTGATTATCAATGCTTATCGGAGGGAATGAAGAGATTGAATCTGGTGTCTCCGGCGTCCTGCACAAGGGGCTCGTCGTACTTCATGTCCGCCAGCCCGACGCCGGCCCCATGCGAGAGTACTCAGCCTGTCTTCTGCGCCTCAGTGAACAACCAGCCGATTACGGTTTCCCGCGCAGGAGATTTCCGGTAGCGGGGCCAGACGAGGTAGATGTCCGAAGGGCCGCGCAGCCTGGCTTCGAAGACACGCACCAGCCGGCCCTTGGCCAGATCGTCGGTGACGAAGCCGCCATTGGCGAGAACGATGCCCTGTCCGGCAATTGCCGCCTCGATGGCGTGCGAGGTCTGCGAAAAGCTGATGCCCTTGAAGGAGGGGCTGCGGCTGTTGGTGAGATGGCGCTCGACGAATTCCGGCCAGAGATTGTGGGCATCGTGCAGCAGCGGATAGGCCGAGAGATCCTCGGCCGTACGCGGCGCATCCCGGCCGGCAAGCAGTAGCGGGCTGCAGACGGCAATGACCTCCTGTTCGAACAGGAGTTCGGCATTCAGGCCCGGCCCGAAGGGCGGGCGGCCATAGCGGACGGCGAGATCGACGCCATCGGCCACGAAATTCGAGATGCGCTCGGTCGCCAGAATATGCAGATCGAGATCGGGGTGCAGAGCGGTGAAGTCAGGCAGGCGCGGGATCAGCCATTTGGATGCGAAGGTCGGCGTCGTGCTGATGGTGAGCTTGATCGCCTGCGGCTTCAGCTCGTCCGTTGCGCGGCCGATGATCTCGAAGGCGCGCCGGATATCGGCGATGTAGCGTCGGCCCTCGGCCGTCAGCGCCAGCGTGCGGGGAAGCCGCTCGAACAGGGCCATGCCGAGCTGCGCTTCGAGCCCGCGAACCTGCTGGGCGACGGCGCCCTGCGTGACGCCGAGTTCTTCGGCGGCGAGCCTGAAGTTCAGGTGGCGCGCCGCGACTTCGAAGGCTCTGAGGCCATTGAGGGAGGGAAGTTTCCCCGGGATATCGCTCATCGAGTAGTTTTTCTACTGCCATAAAAGAGGAGAACTGTTTCGCGCTCGCGTTGCGGACATGGTATCGTGTGTGCACACATCGATCAATCGACGATATCACTTCAGGAGGGCATCGGCATGTCAGTAGAAAAAGTGGCTGTTATCACGGCAGGCGGCAGCGGCATGGGGGCCGAGAGCGCGAGACGTCTTGCGGCCGATGGATACAAGGTCGCGATCCTGTCTTCCTCTGGCAAGGGCGAGACGCTCGCCAAGGAGCTCGGCGGTGTCGGCGTGACCGGCTCCAACCAGTCGAACGACGATCTCAAGCGGCTCGTTGATGCGGCGATGGCGGCGTGGGGGCGCATCGACGTTCTCGTCAACAGCGCCGGACATGGGCCGCGCGCAGCGCTCAACGAGATCACCGACGAGCAGTGGCATACCGGCATGGACGTCTACCTGATGAACGTCATTCGCCCGGTGCGGCTGGTGACGCCGATCATGCAGGCGCAGAAGAAGGGTGCGATCGTCAATATCTCGACGGCCTGGGTCTTCGAGCCGTCGACGATGTTCCCGACCTCGGCGGTCTTCCGCGCCGGTCTTGCCGCCTATACCAAGCTCTTTGCCGATACCTATGCGGCCGAAAATATCCGCATGAACAATGTGCTGCCCGGCTGGATCGACAGCCTGCCGGCCACCGAGGCGCGGCGCGAGACCGTGCCGATGCAGCGCTATGGCACGAGTGCGGAAGTGGCTGCGACCATCGCCTTTCTGGTGTCCGATGGGGCGGGGTATATTACCGGCCAGAGCCTGAAGGTGGATGGCGGGTTGATGCGGTCGGTTTGACATGGCGCCTGCCGGATGATGCGGCCTTGACCGTCGGGACGCAGCTTGCGCTCGACGGCGGACCGCTGATTGAAGCTGATGTGGAATGGCGCCGGCCGAAAACGGACGGCTGCTCCCAAATCGATCCGCTGACGAATTGATGAAGCCGGCACCGGCAATAGCATCACCATCTCCGGTGTTTCGGCGAATTATCAGGCTCTCAATTCTTCGCATCGTCCAGATAGATCTTGCAAAATACTATTTCAGGTAGATAAAATTCCCGTGCTGTCTTTTCTTATCTGCGGGGAATCATGCGCTTGCGGTTTGTGCAAGCAGTGAGGCGCAGCCGATATTTTCAAGCGAGAATTTTGAATGAGTTTCGAAGAATTGCGCATGTCGGAATACGCTCACGACAAAGGAAAACTTCTACGAATATTTCTGCTAAGCTGTGCCTTTGTCGCGGGAGCGATCTGGCTTAGCTTCCATCCGCCGGCAGGGGCAGACCTCCGTTTGATCATCGTTCTGATGCTCATAACGACGGCATTGTTCGGCTATGTTGCATTGAGTGTATCACGCAAGCTCTTGTCGAAGAGGCCGGGGATGGTGGTATCGACGGCGGGACTCCGCCTATGGGATTTTCCGGGCCAGATCGTGCCATGGTCCGCCATTCGAAGCTTCGATAGAATCCAGAGCAAGCACGTGGATTCCATTGCTCTTCAGCTTGATCCCCTGTTTGCAAGAACCTTGATCAAGCGAGGGCGGTTCTTCGGCTCCCGCAGCAAGATCAATGTCGTTCTGTCAAATCTCAATGGCCACCCGGCCCAGATATACTATGAGTTCTCGGAATTGGCATCCGCTGCGCGCGAAGCCGAAGCTCAGGCCCCGCAGGAGGGCGGGAGTGAAGTGCTGGAGCCGGTTCTCCACGATGCCCGCTATCCGGTCTTCACCTACGTTCTTATTGCCATTCTGGTCGCAGTCTATGCCTGCGAACTTGCTTTCGGGGTCGATGAGCCGCAGGACGGCGCTCCCAGCGTTCGGACCCTCTACATTCTTGGCGGGACATTTCGACAGAGCATCATTGGCGATGGCGAGTGGTGGCGGCTGTTTACGGCGCCATTCCTGCACGGAAACATCCTTCATCTCGTTTTCAATTGCATCGCCCTATGGTTCGCAGGGCGGCTTTTCGAGCGGCTGATCGGCTGGCGCTGGTTTGCGGCGATTTTCTTCGTAAGTGCTCTTGGCGGATCTGTCGCATCCGTATGGATCAATCCACCCGGTATCGTCGGCGTCGGTGCCTCCGGCGGGATTATCGGACTGTTTGCGGCTGTCATCGTCGGCAGCATTCGTTTTCGCTCAGGTCAGATCGCGTATGCCCTGCAGGCGGGCGCAATCCGGATTCTCATTCCCTCATTGCTGCCGTTGTTCGGTGCAGCAAAGGGCGGTGACACTGTCGATTATGCCGCGCATCTCGGCGGCGCCGTGACGGGAGCGGTGCTCACATTGCTGCTTCTGCGTCTCTGGCCGCGGAAACGCCCGACCCCGCGTTTCGGCGCGGCGGCGATCGGCCTCAGCGCTCTCTTCGTCATCGTAACGCTTGTATCGCTGCTGCCCATTATCTACACGCGCCAATTCATTGTTGATAATCCGATGATCAACTATTTCGCGGGAAACTATCAGCGGGCCGCGACAGGGTTTGCCGGCAGGGCCGTCGAGGATCCGGCGACGGCGCCTTATTTCAATCTCTGGCGTTATCTCGCTCAGAAGCGAGGCAATGATACCAAGGCGAACGATGATCTCGCAGTCGCGGCCCGGCAAATGGATCAGGGAACGTGGCCTTATCCGGTTTACAGCCTTTTTCTGGGCGAGTTGAGACCGGTTGAGGTGATGGCGAAGGCGGCTGACAGCAATCAGCGCTGCGAGGCCGCATTCTATAATGGTGAATGGTATCTGATGAGCGGGGACACCAGGGAAGCGCGGCAATTGTTCCAGACTGCCCTGTCCTCCTGCCCGACGACCTACCTCGAATTTGACGGTGCAAAAGGTGAGCTGAACAGGCTTGATGCCCACTGATTTCAGGTCGTCCGGCTCAGAACTCGATAGATCGACAGCTTGAACTATCTGGCCCGGCGCTTATTCTCAGCCTGCGGACATTGCGCCCATGCCCGCGACGATCGAGAAGGCTAGATGCCATGCAGAAGTTCACCGTAACCATCACGCGAGAAATCGAGGCCGATAGCGCCGAGGAGGCCGCGCTTCTCCTCTATCAGGAGCTAGCCAGGGATGCGGCACCGCTTCGTTATCTGGTTGCGGACGAGACGAAGAGGACGAGGACCGTGACACTGGATCGGGCAAAGGCGGACGAATTCGCCGCTGTCGATCATACTGCCGATCCGGGTAACTGGTAGGCGTGATGGCAGGGGCTGAACCGCGCCGGACACCAGCCTGAAACAGCTTGGCCGGGTGGATCATTTTTTCTCGCCGAGATAGCGAAACAGTGTCTCTTTCCATGCCTCGTCGTGGATTGCTTCGAGAATGGCGACATCGATGGGTTTGCGATAGCGGCTGCCGGCCGGCATCGCCATGCCGTAATTCTGCGGTTCGAAGACCGTGTCCAGCACCTGCACACTGGTGGGAAACTGCTGTTCGGCCGTCCAGGCCAGCAGCGGCTTGTCATAGACGAAGGCATCGATAGCGCCTGACGTCAGTGCCCGGAAGCCGTCCTGCACATTGGCGAAATCCCGGTGCCTGATGCGTTCTTCATCGAGAAATCCTGTCGTCGCCGATCCCGATACGGCGCCGACGCGCACCCGCGGCAGGTCTTCTGAACCATTGACCAGTCCTCTGATCTGGCGCGTGGTGAGTGCGGAGGTGACACTTGCGGTGAAGACGGCGATAGTGATGATCGACATGACCATCCAGAGGATCGCGAGGGTTCGTCCTCCGAGCGTTTTCGGGCCGCGATGACCGGTACTCGCCTGCGTCATCGCTTCGGCCGACCACCAGATGCTGGCGCCGAGCCCCCTGGCCGCGCCGCCGCCGAAATCTTCGTTGTGACGGTGTTCGAACAGCCAGATCAGGGCTCCAACGGCCAGCGAAATGCCGATGAGCGCGCCGACGGCCTGCAGGAAGCCGAGGGAGGTCATCGTCTGGGTGATCTCGTACCAGACGGAGGCGTTGCGGACGGAAACGGCGATGCCGAGGCCGGTATTATAGAACGGCTGGGTGAAATCGACATTGCGCTCCCGGTCGGCCGTGATGGTGATGGCCGCGACGGAGAGATCGTAATCGCCACGCTTCGTCGCCTCCAGCAGGCTCTGCACCGAGGGTTCCTCGACCAGCCGGTATTTGACGCCAAGCTTTTCGGCGACCTGCTGCCAGAGATCGATCGAGAGGCCGGTCCAGGTGCCATCCGGCGCCTTCATCGCGAAGGGTGGGGCTTCCTTGGTGCCGACCACCAGTTCGCGGTTCGGAAATTCGGGCGAGGCGGCAAGTGCCTGATGGGGCGGACATCCGGCCAGGCAAAGGAAAAACGCCAGCATGGCGACCGGCAGAGCGCGATACTTGCTTATGCCGGGTAAGGGCGTGGTGGTCTTTGCCATAACACCTTTCCCCTCCTGCATCAGGCGAATTGCCGCCGCGATTGCGGATCATCCTGAACGGCTGACAGCATCCGGCAAGTACGCAACGGTAAATGCAACAATCATTTACGGTGGCAGGCATTAGGCCCAGCCTGGCTTTAGATCTCGGCGAAATGGCGACGCATGGAGAATGGGTGTGCCGCAAGCGCGGCCGTCAAGGCCGCCGGCAGGTCAGGATGAAGCGGCGATAGACCAGGGTTCTGAGTTTGTTTCTGAGGTTGGCATTCTTGCGCTGCGCCCTCGCGATCGGGGCGTGGGAGTGTAGTTCGATGCCCGTAAAGCCCGCCGACGTCAGAAGCGGCGGCAGCATGTCGGGGCGCAGGCCGGAGCCGAAGGGCAGGGCTGACATGATGCGGGCGTGGCGGGTGCTGAGTGCGCCGTCATAATTGCTGTCGGCGCCGATGAGGCGGTCGATCCAGGAGATCAGCAGGCTGGCGATGCGGCCGGTCGGTTTCGGGCTTGCCCAGTCACCGTCGAAGAAGAGCAGCAGGCCGCCGGGTTTGAGGATGCGGAACCATTCGGCGAAACTTTCCTGCGGCCGTGTCAGCGTCCAGACGAGGTGGCGGCAGATGATCGCGTCGTAATGCGCATCCGGCTCCAGGGTGTTTTCGGCATCCGCCAGAATGAAGCGCAGGCGCTCCTTGCCGGCGTGCTTGGCGCGGGCAACCTTCAGCATCGCTTCGGAGAAATCGAGTGCGGTGACGTCATGGCCGAGATCGTGGATCAGGCGGGTCACTTCGCCAGTGCCGCAGGCAAGTTCCAGCACGCGCTTGGGCTCAGGGCCGAGGGCATCGCGGATCGGCTTCTGCCAGGCATCGGCCTCCGGGCCGGGTGCGATCTTGTGGCCGAAGGCGAGGTCGAAGGTCTCAGAGCGTTTCGACCAGTAGTCGCGGATCTCTTCCTTCAGATCGAAATTCACGCCGTCCATGCCTCAACCCATCCTGTACTGGATATGTGCACGGCCATGCACGGCCGATCTTTCGATATGGGCGCGCACGCCGAAGACGCGGGCGATCAGATCTTCGGTCAGCACTTCCTCGGGCGTGCCTGCGGCCACGACTTCGCCCTTCTGCAGCACGGCCAGGTGATCGCAGAACATCGCTGCCAGATTGAGATCGTGCAGCGCGATGATGGAGGTGAGGCCGAGTCTGGCGACCAGCGCCAGGATATCGAGCTGGTGCTGGATATCGAGGTGGTTGGTCGGCTCGTCGAGCAGGAGTTCGCTCGGGGTCTGGGCGAGCGCTCTGGCGATATGCACGCGCTGGCGTTCGCCGCCTGATAGTGTCTGCCACAGCTGGCCGGCGCGCTCGCGCATGTCGACGCGGGCGAGCGCTTCCTCGACGGCGGCATCGTCATCGGCTGCCCAGGAAGAGATGAGGCCGCGATGCGGGGTGCGGCCGAGGCGCACGATATCGCGCACGGTGAGCTGCGTATCGGTCGTCGATTGCTGCTCGACGAAGGCGATGCGGCGGGCGAGTGCTGCCCGCGAGAGGCCGGAGACATCGTCGTCGCCGAGGCGGATGACGCCGCTTTTGACCTGTCGCAGCCGGCAGATCAGGCGCAGCAGGCTGGACTTGCCGGAACCGTTCGGCCCGAGCAGGCCGAGCACCTTGCCCCTTTCGACCGATATGCTGATGCCATTGACGATGACGGTATTGCCGGCGGCATAGGTGACCTTGTCGACGGATATGCTCATGCGCTTCTCCGCACGCGATAGAGGATGATGGCGAAGGCCGGTGCGCCGAAGAGCGCGGTGACAACGCCGATCGGCAGGATCTGCTGGGGAATGATGATGCGCGAGACGACATCGGCACCGACCATGAAGATCGCCCCGCCAAGCGCTGCCGCCGGCAGCAGGCGGCCATGTGCGGGGCCGACGAGGAAGCGGGCGGCATGGGGAATGACGAGGCCGACAAAGCCGATGGAACCGACCATGCTGACCACGCCTGCCGTCATCGCCGCGGTGACGCCGAGCAGGGTGAACTGCACACGGCGCACGGCGATGCCAAGGGAGGCTGCGGCATCCGTGCCGAAGGCGAAGGCATCCAGCGCCCGCACATGGGCGAGGCAGATGACGAAGCCTGTCAGTGCGACCGGCACGGAGAGATAGACATCCGGCCAGCGCACGCCGGAGAGCGATCCGAGCAGCCAAAAGAGCACGCCGCGCGCCTGTTCGGCATTGGCCGAGGTGGTGACGATATAGGAGGTCAGCGCATTGAAGAGCTGCGAGCCCGCCACGCCGCAGAGAATGATGCGCTCGCTGGTGCCGCCGGCACCGGCCGCCAGAATGCCGACCAGGAGAAAGGCGATCACGGCGCCGATGAAGGCGCCGCCGGAGAGGCTGAGCACGCCAGAACCGAGGCCCAGGATCATGACGCAGACCGCCCCGGTGGAGGCGCCGGCCGAAATGCCGAGCACATAGGGTTCGGCGAGCGGATTGCGCAGCAGGGCCTGCAGCACCGCGCCGCAAAGCGCCAGCGACGCGCCGACGCTCGCCGCCACCAGCGCGCGGCTGAGGCGATAATCCCAGACGATGCCCTGATGGATGCGGCTGAGTTCGAATGCCGTGCCGAACAGGCGGTTGGAGACCGCCTTTGCCGTGGTGGCGAGCGGGATCGATATCTCTCCGATCGAGACGGCAAGGCTGACCATCAGGCCGAGCAGGAGGAAGGCGGTGATGGTGAGCGCGGCAAGCGCCCACCATTTCCTCGGTGGCAAGGTTGCCTGGCTCACTGCGCCAGACCGGCGGCGGTGATGCCCTTTGCCAGGGTTTCGATGCCGTCGATCGTTCGGATCGTCGGGTTCATAGACTGCGCGTCCATCATGATGAAGCGCTTGTTCCTGACGGCGTCCAGCTCTTTGGTCACTGGATCATTCTCCAGGAAATCGACCTTCACCTTGGGATCGTCGGCGGCATAGCGACGGCGGTCCATGGTGGCAATGACGATGACGGCCGGATTGGCTTGCGCAATCGTTTCCCAGCCGACGAGGGGCCATTCCTCTTCAGTCGTCACGACGTTCTTGGCGCCGAGCGTCTTCAGGATATAGGCCGGCGCGCTGTTCTTGCCGGCGATGAAGGCATCGCCCTTGACCTCCTTGCTGGAGAACCAGAAGACGACAGGCAGGTTCTTGGCGGCCGCGCTTGAAACGGAGGCAACGGCTGCGGCCTCGCGCTTCTTGAGGTCGGCGATCAGCGCATTGCCGCGGTCCTTCACGTCGAAGATTTCGGAGAGTTCGGCAATTTCCTGATAGATCAGGTCCATCGTGAACAGCTCCTTGCGCACGCCATCGCCGCCATCGGTGTTGATCTTGGCGACGCAATCGGCCGGCGCGATATAGGTGCTGATGCCGAGGTCTTTGAATTGCTCGCGCTTGCCGACGGAGCCTTGCGCGCCGACATGCCATTCGAATTCGGCAGCCACCAGATCGGGCTCGGCACCGACGACGGATTCGAAGCTCGGATCGTTATCGGCGAGCCGTCTGATCTTGCTGTTGACCTCGGCATATTGCGGCAGGACCGGGTCGACCCAGACGGCCGTGCCGGCGATCTTGTCGGCAAGGCCGAGCGAGAAGAGCACTTCGGTCATGCCCTGGCCGATCGAAACGATCCTGGCCGGCGTTTTTTCGAAAGTGACCTGCTGGCCGCAATTGCTGAGGGTGAGGGGATATTGGGTGACTGCGAAGGCGGGTGCTGCAAGGCCGACCAGGCACAGGCTGGCGAGCCCGAGCGTAAGGGAAAAGCCTGAAATGATCTGGCGCATTGGAAACTCTCGATCGGAAGGAAAAGGGCTAGCGGACGCCGGCGCGCGCAGATGCGTGAGCCAAGCGTGGAGGGAGGGCTAGCGGCGGGTGGTCCAATCGGGACGGATCGCGTGCGGCAAGCGGCAGGAAATAAGGTCAATCATATCTGCTCCTTGTCCAGGCATCCCCGCCCGGCTGATTGGATCGTGATTGACGGCAGGTCTCCTGGCTCGCGGATGTCAGCCGGTCATCTGCCTTCCCGCGCTTTCGCGCAGTGGCACTTGGAGTGACCAGCTCGCCGGTGATTTCCGGGAATGAACGACGAGGCATTCATTCTGGATATAACCGGCAATCCGCTTACAGTTGCGGGGGCAGCCACGGTCTTGGTCCCTTTTGGGTCGTCCGCACCGTGTTCCCTATTAATCCCCTCGAAGTTCTCCTCGGGGAACCGTCTCCCTCGACTTAGGACGCCAGCATGGGCTACGTCAAGCACGGCCAGCGAGAAGTATTGTTTACGCTGGGAAGGCCGTCGGTTTCGCAAATCCGGAATGACAGAGATTTTACCTCATGCTAATGTAGAATCCACTGATTGGTGGAGGAGCAACCATGAGTATTTTCGACGGCTTAGGCGGTGTTCTCTCTGATGTGCTTGCCGGCAGGCAAGTCGATTACGCCGCGGTTGCAACCAGAATATTCGACAATGCCGGCGGACTGCAGGGCATCGTTTCCCAGCTCAATTCGGCGGGTCTCGGTGAGCAGGTCTCATCCTGGATCGGCACCGGCCACAACCTTCCCGTATCGGCAGAACAGATCCAGGCGGCCCTGTCGTCCGATCAGCTGCGCGATCTCGCCGCCAAGTTCGGCGTCAATGCCGACGATGTGTCCAAGCTGCTGGCCGAGCATCTGCCGAAGGCTGTCGATGCGGCAACGCCCAATGGAACCGTTTCATAGGCTTCAAAGACTTTAGGGTCTCGAAGACTTGGGGCCTCGAAGACTTGGGGCCTCAAGACCTGGGGCCTCAAAGACGTGCATGCCGTGAACTGCCCCCAACACGAGGATATCCCATGATTGCGAGATTGCTTGTGCCCGCTTCCGCCGGAGCGTTGATTGCCGCCGCCTTCTTCGTTTCGCCCTTCTCCGTTTCTCCGGCCTCCGCGCTGACCATGAAGGAATGCAGCGCCAAATATCAGACGGCCAAGGCCGACGGTTCGGCCAAGGACATGAAGTGGAACGATTTCCGGGCGAAGTTCTGCGGCGCGGACGCCGCCGCCGAAGATGCCGCCGATGACAAGGCAGTGGCCGCAACGACGGACAAAGAGCCCGCAAAGCCGACGGTCAAGGCCCCCAAGGGTGTGACCATGCCGAAGGCGATCGACAAGAAATATGCCAGCGAGACGCCCGCCAAGGGCCGGCTGCATACCTGCGTCGACAGCTATCATGCCAACAAGGATGCCGGCACGCTCAACGATCTGAAATGGATCCAGAAGGGCGGCGGCTACTGGAGCCTGTGCAACACGGCGCTCAAGGCCGGTGGCTGAGACGCAGGCTGGCGGGGTGGCGGCCGATGACTATTGCGGTGCTGCCTCCGCCATCTCTTCGCGATCCTGCAGGATGCGGTCGATCAGGCCCCATTCCAGGGCTTCCTGCGCCGTCATGAAGCGATCGCGATCCATGGCCTGCTCGAATTCATCATAGGATCGGCCGCAATGTTCGGCGTAGAGCCGCGTCATGAGCTGCTTCGTCTTCCTGATTTCCTCGGCATGGATCAGCATGTCAGACGCCTGGCCCTGGAAGCCGCCGAGGGGCTGGTGGATGAGGATGCTGGCATTCGGAAGGGCATATCGCTCTCCCGGCTGGCCGGCCATCAGCAGGAAGGAGCCCATCGAGCGGGCCGTTCCCATGCAGAGCGTGTGCACCGGCGCGCGGATGAAGCGCATCGTGTCGTACATGGCAAAACCGCTGGTGACGACGCCGCCCGGCGAGTTGATATAAAGATTGATCGGTTTCTTGGGGTTTTCGGCTTCTAGGAACAGAAGCTGGGCGCAGACGAGGGCCGAAACGGCATCGTTGATCTCGCCGTTCAGAAAGATGATCCGTTCACGCAGGAGGCGGGAATAGATGTCGAAGGATCGCTCCCCTCTCGAGGATTGTTCGACGACCATAGGGACGAGTTGCATCGCTTCGCGCATCGGCGAACTCCAATCGTTTGGGACTGTGACGGGTAAGGCTTGCCGCGTCAGGCGGCGAGCATGAGGGTCGGGCTGTTGCTGTTGGCGACCGATCTCGTGAGACGCTCTGATGTCGCGCCGGTCAGCTCGTGGATGATCCGCAGGCTGGTTCCGCCCGATGCATTGGGCGCGATCGCGAAGGTGACGATGCTTTCGAGGAACGGCGGGCTGTCGTCGCGCAATCTGTAGCGAACCTCCTTGCCCGGCGTCTCCGAGAGCGATTGCGGATCGGCAAGCGCTTCCTTCGGCAGCCATCTCTCGCGAAATTCGGCAATGCTGATCGCACGCCAGACCTTTTCCGGCGGCGCATCCAGCTCGTATCTCTGTTCGAAGCCGGTCTGCTGTTGCCTAGCCTTCGCTTGGGCCTTCACCTCGTTCATTGATCCATATCCTTCAGCAAGAGCTTGAGAGCATCGATGCGAGCCGGCCAGTAGGCGCGATATTTCGCCAGCCATTGGGCGATGAGGGTCAGCCCATCCGGATCGACTTCATAATTCACGAAGCGTCCTTCTCTCTGTTCGCGCACCAGCCGCGCCGACCGCAGCACCGCGAGATGCTGGGACATGGCCGGCTGGCTGATATCCATGCCCTGGCGCAGGGCACTGGCATTCATGCTGCCATTCGCCAGCTTCTCGAAGATCGTGCGGCGGGTCGGGTCGGCCAGGGCTCGAAAAATGTCGTGTTCCATCATGATGACACATAAGCACACACTTATGCGATTCGCAAGAGGCGTTGTGACGGTGGGATTTTGCTGTTGGTGCGGGGGGGCGGGGTTTTTGAGTTGAGGTCGAGGGTGGGAC
>UCKU01000008.1:370048-370201 GCA_900473185.1 Hyphomicrobiales bacterium
CCACAAGGGTGGAGATTGGCTGGGGCGCCGGCTTCCCCAAATAACTGATGTTTCAGCTCGGTAAACGATAGATGGGTGAGAAGGTCAGGCCGCTTGTCGATCTCCACCCTTGTGGGGGAGATGCCCGGCAGGGCAGAGCGACTGTCTTGGAAG
>UCKU01000019.1 GCA_900473185.1 Hyphomicrobiales bacterium
TCGAGCTTGCCGATCATGTCCGGGTGAACGGGGCGGACCTCAGGAACGGTCTCTTGTCGATCGATCTGGTTCGCGAGATCCCCGAGGCACTGAAGCCGCGCAAGATCTCCATCCAGAGCGCTCCCGCACTGACGTCTGCTGCTCCAGCGCAGATCGAAGCGCAAAAGGCCGCGTAAACTGCGTTATCCGCAGAACAGGGCGCCGTCGAGACGGCGTCCATCCATCAACATTCCGGGTTGGGAAGGAGAGAGCGATGAAACCCGATATGTTCAAAAAGCCTGTGTGCATTCTTGTCGGCCTCGGCTTTCCGGCAGAAGTTCGTAGCGTGATGGACGCCTACCGGCATCTCGTCGAATGGCCGGTGTCGTTGAGGGACACTGCGCATTCCGTCGCACTCAAGGCCTGCAGTTCCGCGCTCCGAGGCGAGACAGAAGCAGAGACCGCGCGCGGCCTGTTTGCCGCCTTTGCCGAAAAACATGATATGTTTGCGTCGGAAACCGACCCCATTGTCGCGTCCCAGATCCAGTGCGAGAGTGATCCGCACGTGCATTGATGTCGACCGATGGGTGACAGTACCTTGGCGCATGCCAGCGAGTGGGACCGTGACTGCACCATCCGTTCTGGCGCGAAAAGAAGGTCCGTTTCGGCCGCCAGGCGAGGTAGTAATGGCATCCGACCTTTTCGTCGAGGACAAGCGGACAATTCTCGCTGTCTGAGCGTCGGCCTTTCGAAGCTGCCGCTCAGGCATGTTCTTGCGTGCCGGCGACTTGGCTACGACGAATTCGATCAGTTGTGTTGGGACTTCGGCAATGTCGCCGGTGTCGGAGACGGATACCCGTGTCTCCCATCGTCGTTGGATAGACGCCGCGCTTCACATTGGCTGACTGCACGCCATCAGCCCCACCGAACGTACCGCGTCTTCGACAGCAAGTCAGGATTGCGACTTGCCTAGGGATCGGCTGCCGGGGCGACCTGCATTTGCGAAGGTGCGGACCTGTCCGATTGTCCGGCATCTGATTTCAGGTCGGTCGGATGCTCGTTGTTAGAGGCCGTCGGCGCCCGGGGTTGTGCAGTCGAACCCGTCGTGTCCTCTCCGATACCCGGGTCCACGTCGATAGTCCGATCGACCTTCGTATCCGTCGAGGCTTGCGTGTTTACCAAAACCTGGTCCGTGCCGATTGGCTGGGGCGTGACCTTGCCGTCAGACGAAGCAACGCGCCAGACCATATTGCCGGCATCATCAGCAATAAGGAGCGCACCCGTACCGTCGATCCCCAGGCCGACCGGGCGTCCTTTCGCCTGGTCGCCTTGGATAAAGCCCGTGACGACATCCTGCGCTTTGCCGGATGGCTTGCCATGCTCGAATGGCACGTACACCACCTTGTAGCCGTTGAAGCTGTCGCGGTTCCAACTGCCGTGCTCGCCAACGAAGGCGCCGTTGGCGTAGGCGGTTGGAAGCGCGGAGTTCATCGAAAAAGTCAGACCGAGCGCTGCGACATGGCTCGACAAGCCATAATCGGGTGGGATCGCCCTTTCGACCAGATCGGGACGTTGCGGATGCACGCGCGCGTCGACGTGATTGCCATAGTAGCTCCAGGGCCACCCGTAGAAACCACCTTCCCTCACCGAGGTCATGTAATCAGGAACGAGGTTCGGGCCGAGTTCGTCGCGTTCGTTCACCACCGTCCAGAGCATACCCGTCTCAGGGTTGAAGGCGAGCCCATTCGGATTGCGCAGACCCGATGCGAAAACGCGCGCGGCACCGGTCTGGCGATCGACCTGCCAGATCGCTGCGCGGCCTTTTTCCGCTTCAAGCCCGTTCTCGACAATGTTGGAATTCGAGCCGACCGAGACGTAGAGCAGCTTCCCATCCGGGCTGAGCGCCAGATCTTTTGTCCAATGGTGGTTTATCGGACCCCCGGGCAACGGGGTCAGAACCTTTGGCCGGGTGGTGATCTCATTCTGCCCAAGCTTATAGGGATAGGCGAGGATGGCGGAGGTGGAGGCGACGTAGAGCGTGTCGTCGATCCAAGCGACGCCGAACGGCGAATCCAGTTTCGTCAGAAGCTCGTGCTTCTCATCCACTGTCCCATCGCGGTTCGTGTCACGCAGCAATGTGATGATGTTGCTTTCTTTCTGCTCGCCCATGTTCCCATGGGCCATCGACATGATCCAGCCCCGGATGAAATCCTTCGGTCGTGAGGTCGTTTCCCCAGATGGTCCGCGCGACTGAATCACCAGCACATCGCCGTTCGGCAAGGTATGGACTGTCCGGGGATTAGCCAGGTCCTTTGCATAGGCTGTAACAGTCAAGCCATTCGGCGCAGCCGGTGCCTCGCCATCCTGCCACCCAACGACCTTCGCCACTTTCAATTGCGGAAGCAGCGATGGCGCCGGATCCGGAAGGATCGGGTTTGGGCCGATCTGCTTCGAAACGTCAAATCTTCCACTTTCGGCGTAAGCTGCGGGGCCGACCACAACAAATAGCGTCAAAACGGACCCGCCGAGGATTTGGGATTTCTTCATCATATCCTCCAAGCCAGTCTGCCATATTTGCGGGCGGACAGTGCTACGCAAATCAGGCACAACAGAAATGTCGCAGCTGAAAGCGCCAGTCCATAGGGAACCACTGCCGTCCAGCCATCGCCGGCATGCACAAGGCTGTTGGCAAAAGCGAGCGCCAGTATGATCAGGTAGAGCAGGCAGGACAGGACGGGAGGCCGCAGCGGACGGGTGCGGGGACGCATCAGATCCATCAACCCGGCGAGGATCGCAAGCGCGCCGAAGACCAGGCCCGTCAGCAGCAGCCATGCGGAGAAGTTCTGCCACATCAGGTTGCCGCTCTGCCAGAAGGCGATATCGGTGGCTGGTGCAAGCGTGAAGCACACGAATGGAAATGGCACAAAGAGCGACTGTATCGGATAGGCGGCTGCGTCTCGATCAGTCGGAGAAAATATTGCCATGGATGCTCCGTAGAATGAGAGCTTTGAGATGCTTATCAAACTACGTCGACGGGAGATGGTTCCGACCCGGCGTGTTGGTGCAACAACGGGCACGAGCGGCGTTGGAGTACAGGGCGGAGCGCGAACAAGAAGGAGATGAAGCAACCGCGGAGGTCTAGCCTGCTCCAAGGCGCAATCCTTCCTGCGGTGGAAAACGAGTTCGCGAGCACGATGTTTCAACCGGCCGAACTTGCCTGCGAAAACAGGTAGTCGTCTCAGTTCCGGCGCGCCGCCTTGCCGATAAGACGTGCTGCACGTTTCCATTATTCACTGCACTATCGTCGCTCATTTACGCAACCTGCGACCTCCATGAACTTGCTGCGGCTCCTGGAAGTCGGGTCCGTTCACAAACTCGCGAAAGCTGACATAGCCAAACCGAGTGTCGCGACCCGATTGGGCTCATCCGCCTTCTCATTGCCGGGATCCTCTCGCGTTCCAATCACCGTCCTCAGCGCGGTTTCCGGACAGCGGATGTGGGAAAGCGGCGCGGCCGAACGTTTTCGTGGACGTGACACGTTGTCAGACACGTCTCGGAGGACCCGCGCCGCAATCCCATTGAATGACCGTGTCGGAAACAAAGGAGCTCGCGCCGCGTTATTGGTCCATCTCTTCGCAAGCCTGGACGCATGAAAAGCCATTCAACGAAAAAACTCCAAGGTGATTTGCCTTCCGCATCGTCAGAGGCGGCTTACGGCGATCGCAAAGAACTGGCAGCCATCGCCTTCGAGCGCACCAGGATGCCGATGGTCGTCACAGACGCGCGCACACCCGATCTGCCGATTGTACTGGCAAACAAATCATTTCTCGAACTGACAGGCTACAGCGCCGAGGAGGTGCTCGGCCGCAACTGTCGTTTCCTGCAAGGGCCTGCGACATCTCCTATAGCTGTTGCAGAAATTCGTGCAGGCATAGCCGACGAGCGGGAGGTCAATGTCGAGATCCTCAACTACAAGAAAAACGGCGAACCGTTCTGGAATCGCCTGCACCTAAGTCCAATCCGCGGCGACGATGGACGGATCCTGTATTATTTTGGATCTCAAATCGACATGACAGAGTATCGCCGCGTCGAAGCCCTGGAGGCCTCCGAACACCGCTTGCTGAGGGAGGTCGATCACCGCGCGAAGAATGTCCTGGCGATAGTCGATAGCATCGTCCGCCTCAGCAATGCAGATAACCCGGCACTTTATGCCGCCGCGATCCAACATCGCGTGCAGGCGCTTGCCCGTGCCCACGCCTTGCTTGCTGAGCGAAGATGGACAAGCATTTCCGTTGAGGAACTCATTCGTCAACAAGTCGCGCCGTTCGCAGCGGCCCGCGCTTCATTTAGTGGGCCGGACATCAGGTTGCCGGCATCGATCGTCCAGCCACTTGCGCTCGTTTTCCACGAACTCGCTGTCAACGCAGCCCGTCATGGCGCCCTTGCCGTCGAGCAGGGCACACTTTCCATCCGTTGGAGGCCGGGGCAGTCGGGCAAGGGCCTCAGCATCCGGTGGCAGGAGACCGGCGCCGACGCTCCGTCTAAATGGACCAAACGAGGATTTGGTACCGTGATTGTCGGTGCGATGGTCGAAAAACAGCTCAAGGGACGCCTTGAGAGAAACTGGCTCGATGAAGGGCTGCTTATCGACATTGAAATCCCAACGGCGGAGTTGACCACCTGAGAACGGCTTTCTTGGCAGGTGAAAGCAACGTCGAACCCAGCGTTATCAAATGCGTAGCGTTAGAGCCTCTCCTGACCGGACGAGGCTCTTCGCGTATCACTTGTTCATCGCATCCTTGAGCGCCTTGGCCGGCTGGAAGGTCAGCTTCTTTGCGGCCGCAACCTTGATCGTCGCGCCGGTCGAGGGATTGCGTGCTTCGCGCTCCGGCGTCGCCTTGACTTTGAACTTGCCAAAGCCCGGCAGCGAGGTTTCGTTGCCGGCAAGAGCTGCCTCGGTGATCGAAGCGAGGACCGCCTCGACGATCGCCTTGCCCTGTACCTTCGTCAGACCGTGTTCGCCAGCAATCCTGTCTGCGATTTCGTTGGTCGTCGTCATGTCGTTCTCCGCATCGTCGTTGATGCGCAATCCCTGACACCGACCGCGTCCATTGTCATGGAGGCGACACCGGCGATGGCGCTCGTTCAGCGAGATTTCCACAGTTTCCAGTCGATCTGTCGCCCCTGGCGTGCTTATTCGTGCCAATTTCAGAAAATGAGGCAAATAGCCGAGCTTCTCGCGTCATCCTTCAGTCCATCGATCCGCCAGCTCCTGATTTTCGTTCATTCCTCCATCGAACCCGTCCGCTTATCTCATCCAACCGGACGGCAGTAATTTTCAGTGATAGGGTCCGCAGTTCCTCGGACTGACAGGGCGAGGGGGTTGGCAAACAGCTGAACCATCGTCAATAAGTTCGAAATAATCTTCAACGATTATTGACGGCGACTGATATGGTCGAGCGACTTTACTAACCGCAAGGATTTACCGATGGCAGATGATCCGAACCCAACCCCTGCAGTCGAGACCGCGTCCGCAGATGCGTCTTCGAAGACAAGAGAAAAGAAGACGCGAGCGCCGCGTAAGCCCAAGACCGCCGCTGAGGCGGTTGCCGATACGTCGGTGAGCGCTCCGGTCAAAAAGACCCGCGGCCCGGCGAAAAAGAACGCGGCGCCCACGGCGTCCGTTGCCCCGGCGGCGACCGCAACCGTCACCAAGGCATCTGTTCCTGCAAAGAAGCCTAGGGTTTCGAAGGCTCAGCCTGCCAAGCCTGCGCCGCAGGCTGTCGAGGCCACCCCGCCGGAAACCGACGGTTTTGCGGATCTTCTGAAGCTCGAAGAAGAGAACCAGAAGCTGCGCAAGGCGCTCTCCGACAAGCTCCGCGCCGAGAACGCCGATCTGCGCAAAAAGCTCGGATTGGTTTGATCATCAACAAACCGGTCCACAGGGCTTGATCTTGTTTTATGACGAAGGACCGGGCTCGCATTGCAAGCCCGGTCTCCGGCTCAGTACTATGGCACTAAGAAAACGAGTCGGGAGGTGGTGATGAGATCACCGTGGAAGCTAATCAAGGACTTTGCGTCGCGCCATAAGGCGACAGACGCGAGTGCGCCGGCCGATGAAATCGTGGCGATACCCGATCCACGAGCAGAGGAATACCGGCAAGATCCAACTCTGCGGACGGAAATAGAAGCCGCAATCGAATCTAAGTCGACCGTTTATGAGAACGATGCGCGTGAACTGTCGGATTCAGCTGGTGCGGCGGCCGAGCCACCCGCTCGGGTGCACCAATCCGATCCTCTGGTTGGCGAGCAGTCAGAAGCCAGCGCTTTAAAGGTTTATGACCAACCTTCGCCGACCGTAACCGTCATCGCAGGTGAAAACGGCGGGGGAGTTCCGCCGGGCGGTACAAAAAAGAAAAGGGCAAAGGCTGCTCGGACGCGGGAAAATCGCCGGGAACAATCTGGCGTCACACAAGCGGCCGGAGAGCCAGCGGCGGAGAAAAAAACGTTCCTCGACGAGGCCATTGAGCTGGAACTCGAAATTAAGGATCTCCGATCGCAGCTCTCCGCAAAACTGCTTGAGCAGAACGCGCATTTGCGTCGCCTGCTCGAACGCTATGACGACAAGTGAGCCACCGGACCGGGCCGACCGGCAGGCCGCCTTCAATCTTTACGAGCGATGTTTGCCACCGACAGCCGCGACGTCCTATCTCCGGAAACATAGGCGCTCCGCTCGCCCGTGACATGCGCGCCGGCGGACACGCGATTGCCTACACAGACCGGGTGGCCGCGGTGTTTCCGCATGCCAGGTGGTTGGAACTCTCGTCGGAAGATAGGATGCGGCCTGCACCGACACATCTGGGCCGGCGTGGCAACGCATTCCCTGGACGCAAGCAGAGGGCGTTGCCCCGCCTCTTGCCTGTCGAAAGGCCATTTCGTGCGCGTTTTATCAATATCGACGCTACTCCGGAATTTTCGAACCCTTGAGGTCACAGACGGCCGTGGCACTCATCGAATTGCCGGCATTGACCGCTTTGTCGTTGCCAGTGAAGCTGTATGGATCACCCGGTATCGAGCCTCAACAAGGTTGTAGATGCCAAACGCGGCCAGACCTGCTGCGGCAGCGAAATAAAGAATGGCCCCGTACGGGAGCTGCCGGACCCAGGCCATCGCGTCGCCCATACTTCCAGCCTGTTCCGGATCGACCCGAAATCCGGCATAAACGAAAAGCATGCCTGTCACAGCGAAAACGACGCCGCGAGAGACGAGACCATAGATGCAGACGGCTCTAAGAAAACCCTTGCTGGCGGCTGGAAGGCGCAGATACCGCTCGAATTTCCCCGTAATGCCCTTTGAAGCCGTTATAGCGCCGCCGCCGACGAAGCCGAGGCCCACCGCTATTGCAAGATAAAAACCGAACGGCTGTGACATGATCCAGTGGGCAAGCCCCTTCTCACCAGCGCCCTCACGCCCGCCAGAAGGAAAAAGGGCATGTCCGAGCGCGTAGCTTGCCAGGGCGAGATAGGTCACGGCGCTGCCAAGCAAGGCGAGCCGGATGGCCACGGCTTTCGCGCCGAACCCATGACCATCTGTGTCGGCGACGGACTGGGCCAATCTCCAGGCCACAAACCCCAAAAGACCCAGACCGATCAATGCCACCCAGACCCGGCCCAGAGGCTGTTCCAGAAGGGTCGCGAGGGCCGATTTCGTTTCAGGGGCCACACCGGAAAATAGGGCTAGCCCGGCGACAAGAAGGAAAACGATACCCCGTGCAACATAGCCGCACTTGGCAAGCATATCGAACCGAGATTGGCGGATCATGGCGGATGGGTCCTTTACGTTCGTACCAGCTAACGCGCCATCACTCGAAAAGTTTTCAGGCGCCGGTCGATTGCTCGCGCACTTCGATCTGTCCTTCGTCTTCCCCTATCTCCAGCCGACCGTTGCTCGCGCTGCGGGGCGCAACCTGCATGCGTGCGAGCGGCGATTAAAATAGGCCTTTGCGACAGGGCAGTCCTACCAGCTTGGAAGGTGCTACGAGGTCTGAAGCGCACGACGTTCCATTTTCGCAACGTCGCCGATCAGGCACGGTCAGCTGCGCGCGATGTCTCCACGCCAGCCGTTGAAATCCGTGGGTTCTAACGGCGTGATGGTGCGTTCCAAGCCTTGAACCCGATCGTTCAAAGGCTTCGCATCGACCTGGAGGCGCTCAAGAAAAAAGCCTCGCCCGAAGGCGAGGCTGACCGTGATAAAATCTTGGGAGGCAGTATTATGGCGGCTTACCGCGTCTTGGTTGCGTCAAGCTTGTGGAACCCATCTGCTCTTCAACGGTTATGACCCTGTTCAACCAACAGGGGAATCCCAATGAAGACCGCTTCCGTAATCGCTGCCACCGTCTGCATGATGCTTTCGCTTAGCGCCTGCGCCAATACAATCCGTGGCATGGGGAAAGATACCGCAAACACTGTGAATGCGACGCAGAGCGCCGGCCATCGCGTCGGCAATGCGGCGGCTCACTAAGCGATCAGTAGCTGCCATCGAGCCGCCCTCAGCGACGGATATGGTGGCACAAGGGAAGACCGGCCGGCGCACGTTCCATGAGGGTGACCCGGTGCCAGCCGGCATCGCCGTTCGTTTTGACCCCAGATGACGGCACCTGTCGTAGCACTCCGAGCGAAACTATCGTTCCGAGCGCCGTCTGCCGGGGTAAAGGCGTAAACTTCGAACCTGCGATTGACAGCCCTTTGAGCGAGACCAGTTCAATCGTTGCTGCGCGTTCAAGCCCTCCGTCCCAGGACGGCGCGTAAACATCGGCCAGATGTCGAAAGCCTACTGTCCAGCGATGGGCGAGGAACCCCATACCAATTTTCCACCTGCGCGCTACATTTTGCCCATCGATGAATGGGGGATTCCATGGTCAATCAAAACGTTGGGATTGGGCGTCAAGAGGTTGGAAGCGTCGGTGGGAGCGAGCGTGAGGTGAATGGCATTTCCGAGCGTTCCGCAAGCGCGCTCTTGGAAATCCTCACCGCAGTCAGACGGGGCGATTTCTCCGTTCGGATGCCCTCGGATCTGACGGGTGTTACGGGCAAGGTTGCCGACGCACTCAACGACATCATTGCAGCCAATCAGCGAATGTCTCAGCAACTCGAACATGTCGGCCAGGTCGTGGGTCGGGAAGGGCAGACGAGCACACGGGTCCGATTTGGTCTCTCGGACGGATCGTGGTCGGACATGGAAGGATCGATCAATCAGCTGATCGGAGACCTTCTCTGGCCGACGACGGCGGTCACCCGAACGATCACCGCCGTCGCCAAAGGCGACCTTTTGCAGACGGTGCCGCTTGATGTCGACGGCCGACCGCTGAAAGGGGAATTCTTGCGCTCTGCTGACATCGTCAACACGATGATCAAGCAGCTTAGCGTCTTCACCTCGGAAGTCACCCGTGTTGCACGCGAAGTCGGCACTGACGGCAAGCTTGGTGGACAGGCCCAAGTGTCGGAGGTGACGGGTGTCTGGAAGGATCTGACCGAAAGTGTCAATTCCATGGCCTCGAACTTGACCGCTCAGGTGCGAAACATTGCCGACGTCACAATCGCGGTGGCCAATGGCGACCTTTCCAAGAAGATTACGGTCGACGTGCGAGGCGAAATCCTACAACTCAAGGAAGCCATCAACACCATGGTGGACCAACTTCGCTCCTTCGCGTCCGAAGTGACACGCGTTGCCCGTGAGGTGGGAACTGAAGGCAAACTGGGGGGGCAGGCGCTGGTGCCGGGCGTCGCCGGAACATGGAAGGATTTGACCGACTCGGTCAATGCCATGTGCGGGAACCTGACGGCTCAGGTTCGAAATATCGCCCAGGTAACGACCGCCGTGGCGCGTGGCGACCTGTCGCGCAAGATCACTGTTGATGTCTCCGGCGAAATCCTGGAACTGAAGGAGACCATCAATACGATGGTCGATCAGCTGAACGGATTTGCCGGCGAGGTAACGCGCGTTGCGCGCGAAGTCGGAACCGAAGGCCGGCTTGGCGGGCAGGCCCAGGTCCCCGGTGTGGCCGGCACCTGGAAAGATTTGACCGACAACGTCAATTCGATGGCGTCGAACCTCACCGCCCAGGTCCGCAATATCGCTGACGTGTCGACCGCAATTGCCAACGGCGACCTGTCGAAGAAGATCACCGTCACGGTGTCGGGGGAAATCCTTGAGCTGAAGGAAACCATCAACACGATGGTTGACCAGTTGAACGCGTTTGCGTCGGAAGTGACCCGTGTCGCTCGTGAGGTTGGAACGGAAGGCCGGCTTGGCGGGCAAGCCAACGTCACGGGCGTCGCTGGCACCTGGAAGGACTTGACCGAAAACGTCAACTCGATGGCCGGCAACCTGACCGCCCAGGTGCGTAACATTGCTGAAGTTTCCACTGCGATCGCTAGTGGCGATCTGTCGAAGAAGATCACCGTCGACGTCAAGGGCGAGATACTCGAACTGAAGGAGACCATCAACACGATGGTCGATCAGCTCAATGCCTTTGCCTCCGAAGTGACGCGCGTGGCGCGCGAGGTTGGCACGGAAGGACAGCTCGGCGGGCAGGCGAATGTTCGCGGCGTTGCCGGCACGTGGAAAGATTTGACCGACTCGGTCAATTCGATGGCCTCAAACCTTACCGCCCAGGTGCGCAATATTGCCGAGGTCGCAACCGCCGTCGCCCAGGGCGACCTGTCGAAGAAGATCACGGTCACTGTTTCGGGCGAGATCCTCGAGCTGAAGGAAACCATCAACACGATGGTTGACCAGTTGAATGGCTTTGCCGGCGAAGTGACGCGTGTCGCACGCGAGGTCGGTACGGAGGGGCGGCTGGGGGGCCAGGCGAACGTGCTCGGCGTTGCCGGTACGTGGAAGGATTTAACGGACTCGGTCAATTCCATGGCCGGAAACCTCACGGCCCAGGTGCGAAATATTGCGGAGGTCTCAACCGCAATTGCCAATGGTGACCTGTCAAAGAAGATCACTGTTTCGGTCTCGGGCGAAATCCTTGAGCTCAAGGAAACCTTGAACACGATGGTGGACCAGTTGAACCGGTTCGCCTCCGAAGTGACCCGCGTGGCGCGTGAGGTGGGAACGGAGGGCAAACTCGGCGGTCAGGCGCAGGTGCCGGGGGTCGCCGGTACCTGGAAGGATCTCACCGAAAACGTCAACTCCATGGCCTCCAACCTCACCGGCCAGGTGCGCAATATTGCCGAAGTCACGACGGCCGTGGCGCGTGGTGACCTCTCCCGAAAGATCACCGTCGACGTGAAGGGGGAAATCCTCGAACTGAAGAATACCATCAATACGATGGTGGACCAGTTGAACGCCTTTGCCGGCGAAGTGACGCGCGTTGCACGCGAAGTGGGTACCGAAGGCAAGCTAGGCGGTCAGGCGCAAGTGCCGGGTGTCGCCGGCACCTGGAAGGACCTGACCGACAGCGTCAATTCCATGGCCGGCAACCTGACGGCACAAGTGCGCAATATCGCCGAGGTCGCCACCGCGATCGCCAATGGTGACCTGTCGCGCAAGATCACCGTCGACGTGCGCGGAGAAATCCTGCTCCTGAAGGATACCCTCAACACGATGGTCGATCAGCTGCGCTCGTTTGCGGGCGAGGTGACGCGCGTAGCGCGAGAAGTCGGCACCGACGGACGCCTTGGTGGACAGGCCGTCGTTCCGGGTGTCGCTGGCACATGGAAGGACTTGACCGACAACGTCAATCTGCTTGCCGCAAACTTGACAACCCAGGTTCGTAACATCGCGGAAGTGACGACGGCCGTCGCGCGCGGCGACCTATCCCGAAAGATCACGGTCGATGTGAAGGGTGAAATTCTCGAACTGAAGAACACCATCAACACGATGGTGGACCAGTTGAACGCTTTTGCCGGCGAAGTGACGCGTGTCGCACGCGAAGTCGGCACTGAAGGCAAGCTCGGTGGTCAGGCGCAAGTGCCGGGTGTCGCCGGCACCTGGAAGGACCTCACCGATACCGTCAATGTCATGGCCGCAAACCTGACCGAACAGGTGCGCGGCATCGTCAAGGTCGTGACGGCGGTGGCAAACGGCGACCTCAAGCAGAACCTCACCGTCGCCTCCAAGGGCGAAGTCGCCGCTTTGGCCGAGACCATCAACAATATGACCAATACTCTCGCCACCTTCGCCGACCAGGTGACGACCGTGGCGCGTGAAGTCGGCGTCGAAGGCCGACTTGGCGGGCAGGCGAACGTGCCAGGCACGGCCGGCACCTGGAAGGACCTGACCGGCAACGTAAACCTGCTTGCCGCGAACCTGACGACCCAGGTACGCGCGATTGCGGAAGTCGCCACTGCGGTCACCAAGGGCGACCTGACCCGTTCGATCCAGGTCGAAGCGCGCGGCGAGGTCGCGGAACTGAAAGACAATATCAATACGATGATCGGAAACCTGCGCCTGACGACCGAGCGCAACACAGAACAGGACTGGCTGAAAACCAACCTTGCCCGCTTCACCAACATGCTGCAGGGGCAACGCGACCTGACACTTGTGGGAAAGATGCTGCTTTCGGAGCTTGCTCCGCTCGTCGGAGCCCATCAAGGGGTTATCTATCAGGTCGATGACGGCCCTCAGCGGATGCTTTCCCTGCTGTCGGTCTATGCGCAGGGGATGGAGACTGCCCATCCCACGCGACTTGAGTTCGGTCAGGGCCTTGTCGGCCAGTGCGCCAGCGACGCTCGGCGGATCCTGATCACCGACCTCCCCGTCAATGTCGTCCCGATCAGCTCGGGCGTATTCTCGGCCTTGCCAAGGAGTGCCATAGTCCTGCCGGTCCATTTCGAAGGACAGGTCAAGGCGGTTATCGAACTTGCCTCGGCAGGCAATTTCACGGAACTGCAGATCTCCTTCCTGGACCAGTTGACCACGTCCATCGGCATTGTCCTCAACTCCATTGAAGCAACGATGCAGACCGAAGGCCTGCTCAAGCAGTCGCAGCAGCTTGCGGCGGAGCTTCAGACCCAGCAGCGCGAACTGCAGCAGACCAACGAGCAGCTCGAACAGAAAGCGCAGCAGCTCGAGGAGCGCAATGTCGAGGTCGAGGCGAAGAACCAGGAGATCGAGCAGGCCCGTCGCGCTCTTGAAGAACAGGCCGCCGAGCTCGCGCTGACGTCGAAATACAAGTCTGAATTTCTTGCAAACATGTCGCATGAGCTACGCACGCCGCTCAATTCCATCCTGATCCTCGGTCAACAGCTCGGGGAAAATCCGGAAGGAAATCTTTCGGGTAAGCAGGTCGAATTCGCCAAAACGATCCATGGGGCGGGGACGGATCTTCTCAACCTCATCAGCGACATCCTCGACCTGTCCAAGATCGAATCCGGAACCGTATCGGTGGACGCTGAGGAAATCTTCATCAACAACCTGCTTGAAGTGATGGCCCGGCCGTTCAGACACGAGGCGGAGAACCGCGGCCTGACATTCGGGGTGGAAATCGGGGGCGACGTCGCCAGGAGCATCATCACCGATTCCAAACGGCTTCAGCAGATTTTAAAGAACCTGTTGTCGAACGCCTTCAAGTTCACGGCTGAGGGCGGGGTCACGCTTCGTGTGAATGCAGTGGCCGGCGGATGGTCTCCGGATCATTCTTCGCTAAAGCACGCGCCGTCCGTCATCGCGTTCGAGGTTGCCGACACCGGCATCGGTATTCCTCCGGAAAAGCAGCGCATCATTTTCGAAGCCTTCCAGCAGGCTGACGCGTCAACAAGCCGAAAATATGGGGGCACAGGCCTCGGCCTCGCCATCAGCCGCGAACTCGCGAACCTGCTCGGCGGGGAAATTCAGCTTCGAAGCACTCCGGGCGCGGGCAGCACCTTCGTCCTTTATCTTCCACTGACCTATGTTGGTGCGGGTACCATGGCGCCACAGGAGGTTCCAAAATCGAACAATATCGTGCAACTCGCGGATGCAGCAGCGAGTCGGCGGGCGGACAAGCCGACCGAACATGTCGAGGATGACCGGGATCGCATCGCATCTGGCGACACGGTTCTGCTTGTCGTGGAGGATGATCCCCATTACGCCCGAGTTCTGCTGGACTTGGCGCACGACACCGGCTTCAAGGTTCTGGTGGCGATGCGCGGCGCCGATGCCCTGGCTCTGGCGCAGGAATACAAGCCGGCTGCGATATCCCTTGATATCTTCCTTCCCGACATGCTGGGATGGACGGTGTTGAGCCAGCTCAAACAGAACGCCCAGACCCGCCACATTCCGGTGCAGATCATCAGTCTCGATGAGGATCGCCAACACGGATTGACCCGGGGCGCCTTCGCGTTCATGAGCAAGCCGACAACGCCCGACGGACTAGTCAAGGCTCTATCGCGGCTGCGATCCTATACGGAGCCGAGGCGCAAGCGCCTGCTTTTGGTGGAAGACAACGAGGCTGAGCGGATCAGTGTGATGGCGCTCCTTGGCCATGACGACATAGACATCTCCAGCGTCGGCTCGGGATCGGAGGCTCTTGCCGCGCTTAGGAACGACCCTGCCGATTGTGTCGTCCTCGATTTGACGCTTCCCGATATGTCGGGCTTCGAAGTGCTGGAAAAAATGCGTGACGATACCGACATTGGCGAAATTCCTGTCGTTGTCTTCACGGGCCGCGAACTCTCTCCCGAGGAGGACGCTCGGCTTCACAGCATGGCCCGAAGCGTGGTCGTCAAGGGCGTTGAATCGCCCGAGCGGCTTCTGGATGAAACGGCGCTCTTCCTTCACCGCGTCGTTGCGGACATGCCGGCATCCAAACAGGTCATGCTGGAAGACCTGCATAGTTCCGATGAGGACCTATTTGGTGAAACCGTTTTGCTCGTCGACGATGACGCGCGCAATATCTTTGCGCTCAGTAGCGTGCTTGAGCGCCGTGGCATGAGGGTCCTGACGGCGACCACCGGCAGCGAGGCGATCGAGGTGATCAATGGCGAGCCGTCAGTGGCCATCGTGCTGATGGACATCATGATGCCGGGTATGGATGGTTATGAGACAATGCAGGTCATCCGCGCGGACCCCACTTTCCGGCGACTTCCAATTGTGGCCTTAACGGCAAAGGCAATGAAGGGGGACCGTGAGAAATGTCTTGAGGCTGGTGCATCGGACTATCTGGCCAAGCCGGTCAATACGGAGCAGCTCCTCTCGGCGCTCCGCATGTGGCTACACCGTTGAGGAGTTCGCCATGAAGCCCGTGAACATCCTTTTGGTGGATGATCAGCCCGCGAAACTACTCAGCTACGAGGTCATCCTCCAGGACCTCGGCGAGAACCTTATTAAGGCGCAATCGGGCCGCGAGGCGCTCGAACATCTGTTGCGATCCGAAATCGCCGTGATCCTAGTCGATGTCTGCATGCCTGAACAGGACGGTTTCGAGCTGGTCACCATGATCAGGGAACATCCTCGCTATCAAAACACCGCTATCATATTCGTCTCGGCCGTAATGATGGCGGAGCCGGACCGTCTGCGTGGATACGAGGCTGGAGCGGTCGATTATGTGTCGGTTCCAATCGTTCCTGAAGTGCTGCGCGCCAAGGTCCGGGTATTTGCCGATCTCCATCGCAAAACCCGGGAGCTGGAAGGGCTGAATTCCGACCTCGAGGCGCGGGTCCTTCAAAGGACGGCCGAACTCGAAGCATCGTCGGCACAGCTGCGTCAACTCAATGAAGAGCTAGAGCAGCGCATCGAGCAAAAGACCCGCGAGCGGGAAGACGCCCTCGCGCAGCTTTTTGAAGCCCAGAAGCTTGACACGATTGGACAGTTGACAGGTGGGGTTGCACATGATTTCAACAATCTGCTTATGGCGATCCTCGGCAGCCTGAACTTGTTGAAGAAACGCTTGCCGGACGATGAGCGGAGCGAACGTCTCATCATGAATGCCCTGCAGGCCGCGGAGCGGGGATCGGCTTTGACACAAAGGCTACTGGCGTTCGCCCGGCGCCAGGATCTGAAACCCCAGGCAATCGATTTTGCAAGGCTGTTCGATGACGTCGAAGATCTGTTGGGTAAGGCAGTGGGACCGCGGATCTCCTTTGAAACAAAAATTCCGGCAGGTCTTCCGCCGGTCCTGATTGATCGAAATCAGCTTGAGCTTGCTTTGCTCAACCTGTTCGTCAATGCCCGAGATGCCATGGAAGATGGTGGGAGCGTCACAATAGAAGCCGTAGCGGACGAAGACCCACCCGCGACACTTAAAGGCGGCCGGTTTCTGCGCATTTCCGTCGTCGATACCGGTGAGGGCATGGACGAGGCGACGCTTGCCCGCGCCGCAGAACCTTTCTTCACAACCAAAGGAATCGGCAAGGGTACCGGGCTCGGCCTATCGATGGTGCATGGACTGGCTGCGCAGTCGGGGGGTGTCCTCCAGATCTTCAGCAGCAAAGGATCAGGAACAACCGTTTCTCTTTGGCTGCCCGTGGCAGAGCAGATCGAGGAGGGTGCCCGAGCGCCTGAAGACGTTATGTCTGATACGGCCCACTCCACCTTCGCACAGCACAGGGTTCTTGTGGTCGACGACGACATGCTGGTCAGGATGGGCACCGTCGCGATGCTGGAGGACCTGGGTCACGTCACTGTCGAGGCAGCTTCAGCTTCACAGGCAATGCTCGTGCTGGAAAGAGGGGACGGGTGCGATTTAATAGTTACCGATCACGCTATGCCCGGAATGACAGGGGCCGATTTGGCGCGTCGCATTTTTACGTCCTATCCCGGAATCCCGGTCATTCTTGCGTCAGGCTACGCCGATCTTCCAGAGGATTCCGCATATCATGGCATGATACGGATGACCAAACCATTTACCCAAGAACAACTCCAGACGGCGATTGAAAGAGCGTTCATGGACAGGGCCGCCGTGGCCTGAAAACTGCATCCTGTCGGGCCAAGACGCCGGCTATGCCTGTTGGTACCGCAGGCACCGGCTCGGTTTGCGTGGGTCCGAGAACGCGACCGAACGGAGCAAAATCCTAATTTCGCGTAGGGGAAAAGATGAACAACGTCGCTTGCTGTTAGACCGTCGCTGTAAGCACTTTGAATCGATTCCTGCGCATTTCCGCACGGGGCGCAATCTTCCTATTGAAATCGGTCAGCGATAGTTGCGTGCGGGCTAGACGAACGGCAGCTCTAGGGTCTCCACCACGGCTTGAGCGTTCGTTGGCGCAAGAATTCACTCTGGGCCTCGCATCACAGCACCCTTTGCATCGCACCAATCAATTGAAATGCGCAAGCTGACGATGGCAATGGGAATTCGATCCGGACCGAGAACCGTCACGGCCTGCCGAGCTCCGGGGACGGTAGGAATACCGTCCAGTGCCATGTCGGACAGCGCCCGCCGTGCATAGTTGATTGCGCAGGGAAGGTCGGGCAGATCCAACCCTATGTCGGCGTCGAATTCCTCATCGAGGTCCTGCACCGCGAAGTAATATGTCGTCATCTGGTTCCATCCCTGTCGGTAAACATGAACGCCATTGCCCGATAGTCGTTCCGATCTCGAAGCTGATACCGATCTATGATCCAGCGTTGCCCCGGACCGATCGCGGGATAAGGGAACCGCGATTGACGAAACGGAATTGTGGCCCATGTCCTGCAAAGGAGGCCGCGCCGATGCAAACCCAGCAAATCCCCCTGATCGACCATGTCCATATACGGGTCGCGGACCTTGAAGCGAGCCGCCGTTTCTATCGCGCAGCGCTTGCTGCATTGGGGCGAAGCTTCAGTTCTGAGAGCAAGACACATTTTGCCTGTGAAGAACTGTGGGTGGACAAGGCCAATACCCACGTTTCGCGGTTGCATCTCGCATTTCGTGCAACAGATATGGCAAGTGTTGTTCGTTTCCATTCGATCGTGCTCGAAGCCGGTGGCAAGGACAACGGAGGTCCAGGCTTTCGGCATTACCATCAAGGATATTTTGCAGCCTTCGTCTTTGATCCTGATGGCAATAACATCGAGGTGGTGTTTCATGGCACCGCAGCCGACATGCCCCTTTAGGAGGAAAAAATCGTATCAATATGCGATTTTAGCGATCGTCGGCAGGCGATCTCTGCATTGGCGGGTTGGGATCCGGCTGGCGTCGAGTTCATGTTTTCCACGCAAGCAAGGCTGACCACGACGCGCCACCCGATGACCTTCATCCCTTACTACCGCCCTTTCGACACTACCCTCACCAAAATATCTGCAAGGCGTGGAACCGACCGCGGCGGAGAAAGTTGATATCCGTCACTCAAACGCACGCCCCCAATCTGTACGAGGGTGACAGGTCATAAAGACCTAAAAGCCCCCGCACGCCCTTGCGGGGGCTTTTGTCATTTCTCTCGCAGATAAACGCTGTTCTCCGATGCCGGGTGGACGCCTGGCATGAAGTGCTGTCGCGGCCTCGACAAAGACGAGCCGGTGACAGGGCCCCAGGACTGTTCGCACCCGCAATCGCGGACGATGGAACAAACAGCTGTGAAGCGGCGTCTTTGTTCGATGCAAGGGTGCGCTAATCGATTGCACCCGCAAGTACGGAGAGACATTATGCCAGCCCAAAAAAACCAAACGGCCTCGCTTATCTCGGGGGGCGCGAAACTCGGCGAGCCCGTGCCGCGTGCTATCATCGATACGAATGTGGGATCGGTCGGCATCCCGCCGCAGCCTGGGTTCAATGCCGAGGAGGAAATCGGAGCACTGCGCAAGCAATTGGACGCCCTTCGCAAACAGGTCGCGGAGGCCTCCGGTAAGATCAAAGGGGGAGCCCGTCAGGCGGCGCGACAGACTGAAGCCACCGTGAAGCTCTATCCTGTCTCCAGCCTGATGACCGTCGCTGTGCTTGTCGGTGCGGTCGCTTTCGCCATTGCTGGGCTGAGGTCGCCCCCGCCTCGGTCGCGCTACGAGCGCATGCTGGATGATCTTGGCACTCTATACGGCAGGGTACGCCATCGCAGTGGATGAATTTTCCTGATCGTCGACAAGCATGGTCGCCGGCGCCTAAAATAAAGGGTGGACCAAACTCGGTGTCATCCCTGCAAAGCGGCCTTGCCAACTGTCGGCAAGGCCGTGCAGTCGATGATGCGTTGTTAAAAACGAAGGCGATATCCCTCGGCACCTCGGTTCATGATAGACGTAATCCTTCCTGGCGAGGGTCGCGCGCCCCAGCGAATGACTTCAATCCGCATTCATCAGACCGCGCGCATCAGGTGCAGGCAACCTGCGCGTCAGGCGTTTCAGCTTTCTTACGGCGCCCGTCCGCGAGTGGCGAAAGGGGTTTTGCCTTGTTTTGCCTGCGTTTGAGGGTAGCGGGTCGCGTATGAAATCCAACTGTGGCGGAACCAATCGCTGGTGGCCGCATTCACCGGACGTGAAGGAGATTGATATGCAGATCATTGGAACGAATGTCGTCGGTCAATCCGACGGCAAGACCACAGTTGAATTCAAAGGCGAAGGCGGCGAGCTCATTTCCGTCGTGCTCGCCTCCGATGGATTGGAGGACGCTGCAGCCGTGCGGCGCGCGAAGGAAATGATGGTTCAGGTTGCGACCTTCAGCGTTGCAAACGACGCAGTCGAAGACGCTGGATCGTCAGTCGAAGGGCTCGCAGAAGTTCGCGTTGAAGGGCTGGAAGATACGTCACCGACAACCGCATCACTTTCCTCTCCGAATTCGGTGGCTTGAGCGACAAAGTGCTTAAATTGTTTCTTGCCGCTGCGCGCAGGACGGATCTTTCAGAACGATCTGCAATGATCGCATGGCCACAGTGCTTCCCTATCGCCGCGCGCGCCGGCCCGAAACTTTAAGGCTGCAGAAGTCACCGAGGCAACGGAACCGTTACGCCTCGTGGAGGTTGAGTCGACGCTAAGAACAGGAGGTTCCAATGAGCGAAGAACGACGCCCGATCCCGCCGTACCCGAAGCAAAAGCAGGAGCCGCCTGGCAAGACAGCTAGGATGGAGCCCATCCCCGATCACGGGGAGCATTCATATGAAGGAAACGGCAGATTGAAGGGCAAGGTGGCTCTCATCACCGGCGCAGATTCCGGAATCGGCAAGGCAGTCGCGATCGCCTTTGCTCGCGAAGGCGCTGATATTCTTATATCGTTTCTTGATGAAATTGACGACGCGGAAGATACCGCTCGATGGGTGAAAGAAGCAGGTCAAAAAGCTATCGTCGCGCCGGGCGATATCACCTCCGAAGGTCATTGCGAGAACCTGGTTCAGCGGGCAATTCGAGAGCTCGGGGCGATCGACATTCTCGTCAATAATGCTGCCTTCCAGCGCACCTACGCGGACATTTCCGACATTCCGGTGGAAGAGTGGGATAAAACCTTCCGCACAAATATCTATGCACCTTTCTTCCTGTCGAAGGCTGCGATCCCGCACATGCGACCTGGCAGCTCGATCATCAACACAACGTCCATACAGTCGCGTCAACCATCGCCTCAGCTCCTTGCTTACGCGTCGACGAAAGGCGCTATCTCCAATTTTACGGCAGGACTTGCAGAAATGGTCGCCGAGAAAGGCATCCGCGTGAATGCTGTAGCGCCAGGCCCCATTTGGACGCCTCTTATACCCTCGACCATGCCCGCAGAAAAGGCCGCGAAGTTCGGACAGCAGACTTTGATCGGGCGAGCCGGGCAACCGGCGGAGCTGGCGGGCGCCTATGTATTACTGGCGTCTGATCTCGGAAGCTTCATGACCGGCGCCATCGTTCCTGTCACCGGCGGCGAGATCATGATCTAAGAAGGCGTCCCGATCTTCTACTTGTTCATTTCTGTCGCCATCTTCAAATGATGCTCGAGCGCGGGCCTGGTCTCTGCTGCCCAAGCCTTCAGTCCGGCATCGTCACCCTCGTCGCCGTATCGTTTGAAGAGATCGACCGCATCCTCGTGCACGTCCTCCTGATCCGAACGATACTTCTTGGTAAAATCATCGCCTTGCAGCTTCTTGAGGTCATCGAGCATGCTTTGCTGAGAGGAGCTCATGGCAGCTGGAATGGTCGCCTTGACCTTGCCGCCCGACACGAATGCCTTCAATTCTTCAGACGTCTTGGTGTGGTCGGTGATCATCTGCTGGGCGAAGGTTTTCGTCGCGGGGTCCGCAGAACGCTCCAGCGCAAGCTTGCTCGATTCGATCTCGAATATGTCGCTTGTAGCCGCTTCGGTGACGAAATCCTCTGTCTTGGGTGCAACGCCCATCACCGAGTTGACACCGGTCTTTTCGGCGGCAGACTGCGCTAGAGCAGGGGAGGTAAGCATGACGGCGAGGCTCGCGAGAACATAGGTGGTTTTCATGAGGGAACTCCATTGGCCGGTGGTGGAGCCTGTTGAACTTCCTGGTGACGACTTCGTTCCGGAGTGGTGCCATTTTTGATCGCTAGACCGCAAAGGCCCTTCATAAATCCAAAGGCGACATGTGGAATTGCTTTATTAAGGTGAGGGCATGGAACGAGGATTTCACGTCCACGTTTTTGACATGTGGCAGATGCTTGCTAGACATGACGAACAGGGTCCCGATTTCAGCGGGCAATTGCCGTGACTTCGTAAGGAGGGGCGAGAGACGCCTTCTACAACCGGCCGTCCGCGGCGCTCAGAGCTGACCTCATCCCGCGAGATGGATCACCGCATAGGTGACGAAAGGAACCAATTGCTCGTACCGGTGTTACGGCCTTGATCGTTCGCAAAGATTTCAACGGAATGTGAATCATTCGGGCGGCCACCGCGTCACAATTCAGCTTCAACACAGTAGGGAGAATTCTCATGGAAGGCGCAGGTATCGGCTGGATCGCCGCAATCATTATCGGCGGCATTGCAGGTTGGCTCGCCGAAATGTTCATGAAGAGCAACATGGGCGTTTTGATGAACATCCTGCTCGGAATTGTCGGCGCTATCGTCGCGAATTTCCTCCTGTCTCTTTTCGGGGTCGTCCTCGGCGGGTGGCTGGGCTATCTCGTCGCTGGTTTTATCGGGGCCTGCATTCTTATCGCGCTTGTACGCATGGTTAGGCGAACCGCTTGATCGAGGAATCGGATCGGCGTTTTTGCGGGACCGGAATGGACCAATCGGGTCGTCGGCGACATGGTCGCGCTGGCTGGCGGCAGAAATGCGATGGCGTGGAGTGCTATTGGCGGTCTGTCGCTCCTTACGTGATTGATGACCCTCAACGTCTTGGTCTGGGTGACTACTTTTGAAAGGAGACATTGGTCGTGCCTGGGATCCGCTGCTTTTTCGAGTTAAAGGCAGCCGCGCTCAGGGGAACAGTTGCCGCGATGGCGACGAGGAGGATGAGCGCCATGGATCAGCAGCCACTCTCTTCATAGCCTCCGCTGCGCCGAAGAAACCCGGGTCCCGTTTTGCGCAGAGAAGAGAGTGTGTTGCGATGTTGATGAAAACTGACCCACGAGACAAAGTGGAACCCGCTCTCCAGTCCTTCCACCCGGTAGCTGTACGGTAGCGGACACAATGCATGACGGAGGAACTCGGCGGGCCCAACGTCGTTCTAGACCTGTTGTGGCTTATTTGCACGCCGACTACAGATAACCAGCCATGCCTGGCAGACCTTAGATGCAAGACAACCATCATCAGATAACCAAGAGCAGGCGCTCGGGCAATCCAGAGACAGATCTTCGCCCGATGACGTTCATACAGACTCACATAGGCCGGCAGGTTGTTGGGTCCGCAAACTCGATCGACCATCCGTCCTCGAACACCATTGGCTGGCGTGCAGTCGGTAGCTGGCAGAGCTGGCATTTGCCATAGTCTTTGTCACTTCTTCGTTGCCCGAACCGCTTTGGTTTCTAGCAAGCACTCGGGCTCGATTGCCGCCCAGTGGGCACCATTTCCGTTTCCCCCCAAGGTCAGCCAGATGTCCTCGAGACCGAAAAAACCAAAGATTGGATTTGATAGCGGCCCCGCCGGAGGCTGGGGGTCGGCGAAGTCTGTTGGCGAAATCATATTGCGCGAACACATTCCGCTGACCGGGCCCTCTCTGCTTTCCCACCAGAACAAGCCAGACGGATATATGTGCGTCAGCTGTGCCTGGGCAAAGCCGGCGAAAACGCACCCATTGGAGTTTTGTGAAAATGGCGCAAAAGCAACGGCTTGGGAAATCACAAAACGTCGTGCCGACGAGGCGTTCTTTGCAAACCACACGCTGACGGAACTTGCGAATTGGTTGGACCATGACCTGGAAGAACAGGGCCGTTTGACCCACCCCATGCGCTGGGATCCTCGATCCGACAAATACCTCCCCGTCAGTTGGGAGGCTGCCTTCGACGAGATCGGGCGCGAACTGCGACAGGTCGCTCCAGAGCAGGCTGAGTTTTATACTTCAGGGCGTGCATCGCTCGAAACGTCCTATATGTATCAGCTATTTGCCCGCATCTTCGGCACCAATAACCTCCCAGATTCGTCGAACATGTGCCATGAGAGCACTTCCGTTGGCCTTCCGGAAAGCATCGGAGCGACCGTCGGGACTGCGATCCTTTCGGATTTTCAAAACTGCGACTGCATTTTCTATATCGCGCAGAACGTGTCGACGTCGTCGCCGCGAATGCTTCACGATCTACAGGATGCCGTCGATCGTGGCGTCAAGATTGTTACCTTCAACCTCCTGAAAGAGCCGGGCCTAGAGCGTTTCGTCAATCCGCAGGCACCGGGAGAAATGTTGAGCGGGAAGGAGACGCAGATCTCCAGCGAATATTATCAGGTGCGGAACGGCGGAGACGTCGCTGCGCTTTTTGGCGTATGCAAAGCATTGATCGAGGCCGATGACGCCAAAAACGAACTGCATGTCAGCAAGGTCTCAGGAGCCGACGCGGAGCCGAGAAGCGATAGCGCTGCAGCGGTTGCGTTTGCCGCCTCCGTTGGAGCTGTCGATAAGAAGCATGTGCTTGATCACGACTTCATCGCCGAGCACACCGCCGGTTTCCAAGAGTTTGCGGCGGTGGCGCGCAAACATACGTGGGAGGAGCTGGAGAGAGTTTCCGGCCTGAGCCGCGAGCAGATGACACAGGCCGCGCGCACCTACGCCGACGCGAATGCGGTTCTGCTTGTCTACGGTATGGGACTGACCCAGCAGCTAATGGGTGTCGACAACGTTCACATGGTGGCTAACCTTGCGCTCTTGCGGGGCAATATCGGCAAACCAGGGGCCAATATCTGTGCCGTGCGTGGTCACTCCAATGTTCAGGGACAAAGAACTGTTGGCATTACCGAAAAACCCGCCCTCGTTCCCCTCGACAAGCTTGCGGAACTCTACAAGTTCGAACCGCCGAGGTGGGAGGGGCATTCCACGGTCGACACCTGCCGGTCCATCCTATCGGGCCAGACACGTGCTTTCCTAAGCCTCGGCGGCAATTTCATTCGCGCGATCCCGGAAACGGCTGCTATGGAGGCCGCCTGGCCGAAGCTGCGCCTCACTGTCCAGATCGCAACGAAGCTCAACCGCAGTCACCTTATTCACGGGGAGATCGCCTATCTCCTGCCATGCCTCGGCCGCCTGGAGATCGACCGGCAGGCAAGCGGGCCGCAGGCGGTCTCGATCGAAAGCTCGGTTGCCCATTTCCATGGCTCCCGGGGCAGAGTGGAGCCTGCAAGTCCCCATCTTCTTTCCGAGCCGGCGATTATTGCGGGAATGGCCAAGGCGACATTAACCAAAGGGCAGGTGCCATGGGATGCATGGGTTGCGGACTACTCGCTTATCAGGGCGGCAATCGAGGAGACCTATCCCGAGACCTTTAAGGATTTTAACGCACGTCTTTTTCAGCCGGGCGGGCTGACCCGGGCGGTTCCGGCGCGCGAGCGCAAATGGGTAACGGCCAATCAAAAGGCAAACTTCATCACTCCGGCTCGACTGTTTCCCGACTTTGGCGAGGCTGCGGTTCGTCCCGACGTGCTCAATCTCGCAAGTCTGCGCTCGAATGATCAGTTCAACACGACGATCTATGGTTACAGCGACCGTTTCAGGGGCGTCGACGGTACGAGGCATGTCCTCTTCGTCAACCGGGATGACATTGCCGCGCTCGGGTTCGCTGCCGGTGACCTGGTCGACGTAATCACGGCGATCGACGGTCAAACCGACCGCAATGTGCGAGGCTTCCGCCTCGTCGCCTACAATATTCCGAGGGGCTGCTGCGCAGCATATTATCCGGAGGTGAACCGGCTCTTTCCTTTGAGCCATCATGACCCGAAAGCCAAGACACCATCCTATAAGCTCTTGCCGGTCCGGTTCCGTCGATCCGATCAATTGTCCGTAGAGTGAGGCCTCGTGTTCCGGTGCTCGATTGCGAAGGTCCTGCTCGTGTCGCTTGGTCTCATGTCAGCCGCGGCGATCGGCTATTTCAGGGAGCCGCGAGTTTACCGGACCGATCCTCCGGTATCTGCCGCGCTTGACCAGTTTCGGCTGATGCCAAACCGCATCAGCGGGGCCCCCACGGAGGTATATTTTGCGCTTGGCCAGTCCTACGAAAGAACCGGTTATGATCTCAGCCAGGGCAAGCGGCTATATTCCTGGTTCGGCTGTTCGGCCTGCCACGGTGACGGGCGGGGCGGGACCGGCCCATCTTTCATTGATGGCTGGTGGTATTACGGGCCATCCATGGTGTCGATCGTCGCCTCGATCAGAGATGGGCGACCCCACGGAATGCCTGCCTTCAAGGACAGGATGACCAGTGACGAGATCTGGCAGTTGGCCGGCTACGTCAAGTCACTCGGCGCTTACTCGACGAGCGTGGTGGCACCAAGTCGCAATGATGATAAAACTGATCGACCGGCCGAAAATCGCGGTCCGGCGTCGATACTCTTTGACGAAGGACCAAATCCTATCCATGCGGAACAGGGGCCGTCGCCCTGATGAGAAACTGCCTGGCCATATCGCTTTTGTCCGTGCTTGCGGGATGCACTGGTCCTCAGTCGGCACTTGATACCCATGGCACGTCAGCCGGCGCGCTGAAGGATTTGATCATCCTTGTCGTCGTCGTATGTACGGCTGTCTGGCTGCTTATTGTCGCTTTCATGGCCTGGTCGCTGTTGCATGGGAGAAACCGGCCGATTGTCGAGCATGATCGATCGGAGCAGAACATAACGAGGATCGTCAGCGCCGCGGTGACAGGAACCGTCCTGGTCATAAGCGCACTGACCGTGGCAAGTTTTTACACGACCCGGGTGCTCTACACCAGCTTAGATGCAGCTGTCACCGTCCGGGTGAAGGCGCAGCAATGGTGGTGGCAGTTCATCTACGAATATCCGGATGGAACGCAAATCTTTCAGACCGCAAACGAACTCCACATCCCGGTTGGTCAGAATGTGCGCCTGCAACTGGAATCGATCGACGTCATCCATTCATTTTGGGTCCCGAGCCTTGCCGGCAAACTCGACATGATCCCGGGCCGGTTGAACACCCTGACGCTGAACGCAAAGAACCCCGGCATTTATCGAGGGCAGTGTGCCGAGTTTTGTGGGCTCCAGCACAGCCATATGGCGTTTCTGGTGGTGGCACAGGAGGAGCGGGACTATCGAAGTTGGCAGTTCGCGCAACACCAGAGCGCGATTGAGCCTCCCAATCCCGAGGCAGCCCTTGGAAAGACAGCATTCATGAGCAAGCCTTGCGCGGCCTGCCATACCATCCGCGGAACAATGGCAGGCGGGACCTCGGGCCCGGATCTGACGCATGTCGGCAGCCGCGCAACGATTGCAGCAGGACTTTTTGATCGGACCCGCGGCTCGCTGGCGGCCTGGATTGCCGATCCTCAGACCTTGAAGCCTGGCAACAATATGCCGCTGATACCGCTGACGAGCGACGAGCTCCGGCAGATCTCAGCCTATATGGAAGGCCTGAAATGACCATGGATCGACAGGCGCACCGGCCCATCGATAGCGATTTTGCCGATGGAGAGATCGAGCGGCGGCTGGCAGTCACCTGGTGCGCGCGATCGGGGTTCTGGGGTGGCGTCGCCACCGTCGATCACAAGACGATTGCGCAACGCTACATCTCCACAGCTTTCATCTTTCTCGTCCTCGGCGGCGTGCTCGCGCTGGCGATGCGCCTGCAGCTTTCCCAGCCGGAAGCACGTTTCATCAGTGCCGATCGCTACAATCAGATTTTCACAATGCACGGCACAAACATGATGTTCCTGTTTGCGGTGCCGGTCATGGAAGCAATGGCTGTCTATCTCGTGCCGCTGATGGTGGGAACACGCAACATCGCATTCCCGCGTCTCAATGCGTTCTCCTACTGGATTTACCTGTTCGGCGGCATCCTTCTCTGGCTGGCCTTCGCGCTAGATACCGCTCCGGATGTGGGCTGGTTCGCCTATGTCCCCCTTGCCGGACCGCAATACGGCCCAGGCAAGCGGACTGATCTCTGGGCCCAGATGATCACGTTTACGGAGGTCGCAGCCCTCGCCGTAGCAGTGGAAGTTGTTGTGACCGTCTTCAAGCAAAGGGCACCCGGCATGTCACTCGACCGTATCCCCGTGCTTGTGTGGGCGATGTTGGTCATGTCGTTCCTTGTCATCCTGGCAATGCCAGCGGTCATGTTTGGTAGCTCGACGCTGATCCTCGACCGGCTGGTCGGCACCCAATTTTATAACCCGGCGAAAGGTGGTGACGCGCTTTTGTGGCAGCACTTGTTCTGGTTTTTTGGCCACCCGGAGGTTTACATCATCTTCCTGCCTGCCGTAGGCATGGTGTCAACCATCTTGCCAACATTTGTCGGGCGCCCGCTTTTCGGCTATTTGTGGCTGGTGATGGCGCTGATCACAACCGGCGTGCTCTCCTTCGGACTGTGGGTCCATCACATGTTTGTGGTCGGCCTTCCCCGCGTAGGCGAGAGCTTCTTCACCGCATCCAGCATGTCGATCGCCGTGCCGGCCGGCATCCAGATTTTTTGTTGGCTGGCGACACTTTGGTCCGGGCGGCCGGTGTTCAAGACGCCACTTCTCTTCGTACTCGGATTCATCGTCACTTTTGTGATGGGAGGCTTAACCGGTGTCATGGTCGCGTCGGTCCCCTTCGATACACAGGTTCACGATACCTATTTCGTTGTTGCGCATTTTCACTATGTCCTGATCGGCGGGGCAGTCTTTCCATTGGTCGGCGCGATCTATTATTGGTTTCCCAAAATGACCGGGCGAATGATGAGCGAGCGGCTCGGACAACTGGCGTTCTGGCTGATTTTCGTAGGCTTTCACCTGACGTTCTTTCCAATGCACATTCTAGGCCTGTGGGGCATGCCACGCAGGATCTATACCTACCAGCCGGAATTGCCGTGGAGCGGCTTGAACCTTCTTGTCAGCTTGAGTTCGATCATATTGGCATTGGGCTTTGTGGTCTTCTTCATTGATGCCCTGCGCAGTTTTCGGTCTGGACCGGCGGCCGGACCGAACCCCTGGGGTGCCTCGACACTCGAATGGGCGACAGCCTCACCCCCGCCATCATACAACTTCAGGCGCATCCCGGTCGTTCGCTCGCGAAATCCGCTGTCGGACGATGTTAAGGATCTTTCGACCGCTGCAGGCTTGCGCACGGATCGCCGGGAGCTTTTGGTGACAAGTGTCGTCGAAGCCTTACCTGAGGCGAGGGAATCCTCACCACGGGACTCGGTCTGGCCATTCTGGTCGGCGATCGCTACCTCGATCATGCTGATCTGGTCGATTTTCTCGCCCTGGGCCGTGATCTGGGGATCTATTCCAGTCGCTATCGCCTTGATCGGCTGGTTCTGGCCGAAGGGCACGCCGGAGGACGAATCGTGAAAGACCGCGTCGTTCTGGACGTCGCCGCGCTGCCGCTTCATGGCAGAGGCTCCAAAAGCCCAACCTGGTGGGCGACATTGGCCTTCATGTTGATCGAGGGCAGCGGATTTGGCCTGGCGATTGCTGTCTACTTCTATCTGATGAGCCTGGCGCCCGCATGGCCAATCGAGGCTCCCCCGCCCGACTTGTGGGCCGGCACCTGGCTGACCGCAGTCCTCGTTGCCAGCGCTATTCCCAACATTCTTGTCTCCAGATGGGCACGTCAGAAAGACCTTCGCAAGGTCCGGCTCGGGCTTGTCGTCATGACGGTCTGCGGTGTCATTCCCATGGCATTTCGCGCTTTCGAGTTTGCGGCTCTGCACATCAATTGGGACGCAAATGCATATGGCTCGATTGTCTGGACCCTTCTCGGGCTCCACACTACGCATATCCTGACCGACGTGGTGGAAACGCTCGTTTTGACCGCCCTGATGTTTTCCCGTCATGCCGACAACCCCAGGCGTTTCGGGGATGTCGAGGACAATGCCCTTTATTGGCATTTTGTGATCATCACATGGTTGCCGCTCTACATCTGCATCTATTGGGTCCCACGCTTATGAGCTTTCTGCTTGGACGATATACCGGCCTAGTGCTGCCGCCGACAGCCTGGGCAATCAACACGCAGTTGGGGCAGATCCTGCCCTACGCGGATTGCAACGGTGGTGTATCCTGGACGTTGATCGGAGCATTCGCCGCCGCTGCGATCGCCGCTGCCGGGGTCCTTTTCTGCTACAATGCGTTAACCGCGAAGCCGTCTCAAACCGGGTCGTTTGTCGGCAAGCTTTCGCTCCTATTCGGCCTGGCGGTTTCTTTCGCGCTCATTCTGCAGGTTGCGGCGACAATCTTGGTGAACCCATGCGCACGCTGATAGCTTTGCTGCTCTTGCTCCTCCGTGTCGGGCCGGCCGCCGCTCATGGCGGGGAACCTCATGCCGAGCTTGATTGGACGATCGATCCGTGGATCGTCACGCCAATCCTCATCACTGCCGTTCTGCACGGTGCCGGCACGCTTCGACTGTGGCAACGGCGCAAGCGGTTCAGCGCTCGCTTGATCGCTTCGGTCGGCCTGTTCTGGTTGGGCGTGGCGGTGATGGTGATCGCCCTTGTCTCACCTTTGCACGAACTCGGCGAGCACATATTTACGGTGCACATGATCGAGCATGAACTGGTCATGATCGTGGCGGCGCCGCTTCTTGCGTTGGCACGCCCGGTCGGCCTGCTTCTTTGGGGTCTGCCGAAAAAAGCGAGGCATCAAGTTGCGGCTGCGATAAGGCACCGTGCCGCACGTGTGGCTTGGGGTGTTGTTTCGCTTCCCCTTGTGGCGACGCTTTTGCACGGTCTGGCAATTTGGGTCTGGCACGCGCCGACCCTCTTCGACGCGAGCGTGACGGACGTCCTGTTGCACAGGCTCCAACACCTAAGCTTTTTCCTGACGGGTCTCCTCTTCTGGTGGGCGATTACCTGGCGTTGCGACTACGGGACCGCTGCCTGGCATCTTTTCGTAACAATGATTCATACTGGCGTTCTCGGAGCGTTGATCACGCTCGCACCAAACGTCATCTTCCCGGACCAAACCCGCTATTCCGATCAATGGGGCCTGACACCGCTGGAAGACCAGCAAATGGCTGGTCTCATCATGTGGGTACCGGGCGGGGTCATTTATGCGGCCGCAGCACTCTGTTCAGTGGCTACCTGGATCCTTTCCTCCAGCCAGGGAGGCAAGCGTGCCGACCGCTTCCACACTGTCTAAACCTGTCCTTGGCTTCATGCTATTTTTGCTGGCGGCTGGAGCGGTCGCTTTCGCTGCTGATCTGATCAGGCAAAGGGCCATGGCACGAGACGTCGCCGAAGCGCTTACTGGGGGAGATGTGACACGAGCTCCAGCCGCGCTTCGCCGATACGGTTGCGGCGGATGCCACACGATCGCTGGAATAGCTGGTGCTGACGGAAAAGTGGGTGGGCGCCTGTCAGATCTTCGCCAACAGGTCTACATCGGAGGTGTGGTGACAAACACGCCGCAGAACCTCACGGCTTGGATCGTGGCGCCACAGCTATTTTCACCGACTTCGGCAATGCCTGCTACCGGTATTTCCGAAGCAGAAGCGCGTGACGTTGCGGCCTATCTTTATTCTCACTGATCAAGGCTCCGGCGTCGGTCGCGGCGGTAGCGATTTGATATAACGGGCTATGGCTTGACGGTCACCCGGTGGCAGTTGCCTGGTGTTCGTTACCACGTCCACCATTGATGAGCCCACCCGTCCATGTTGCGGGGTTTCCCCGGTCTCCAGCATTACAACGATGTCGGCTTCGCTCCAGGTGCCGATGCGCTCCGGCGTGATGTTCGGCACAAAGCCTGTCCCTTCCGGGTCGCGCCCGCCGGCAAATCGGGTCGATGATTTGATGGCACCCAGCCTGTTTCGTGTGGAATGACAGTCGGCGCAGTGGCCGAGGGTCTCCACGAGATAGCCGCCGCGATCGTGAAGCGCGTCGCTGTTGAGGGTGGCTTCGGACTGCCCCTGCCTGAAAAACAGCATCTTCCAGAAGGCAAGCATACGGCGGTATCTGAAGATCAGGGGAACTTCGTGCGGCGGCTGTTTGCCGGCAACAGGTTGCAATGTCTTAAGGTATGCGTAGAGGTCACTGATGTCGTCGACGGATATCGCCGTATAGCTCGGATATGGGAAGGCCGGATAATAATGCTGGCGTTGGGGTGAGATGCCGGCAACCAATGCGTTCGCCAGATCAGATGCCGACCAAGCGCCAATGCCGTCGCTGCGATCGGGCGAGATGTTGGGTACGCGAAAGGAGCCGAAGGGAGACGCCAGCAGCAGCCCGCCTCCCAAGTGAAGCCGGTCAGGCTGGCCAGGGCTTGCATGGCACGATGCGCAGTCGCTTGCGTCAAATACCGCCTTGCCACGCGCCGCGTTGCCGCCTTCGAGGCGCTCATCATTCTGCCGAAATGCGGGAACAGCCTCGGTAACCTTCCAACCGATCAACAGACCGGACAAGACGATTGCTGTTCCCAGACACGCCAATATCGGCCAAGGGCGGCTGCCATCGGCGGATAATGTTAATTGGGCGGCAAACTCGCTCTCTTCGTTCATCACGCTCCAACCAGCGCTGTCTCTTTTCTCGCGGTAGCAACGAATAATCCTTGTCGCGGGTTCCGCAAGCTCGGGCCCGGTATGCGACCGTTTGACAAGTCAGATGACCCATCCCCGTCGCGCGCGCTGCGGCACGACTGCGCTGCCGAGCAAATGGAATGGTTTACCGAGAAAGCGGCGCATCCACGGGGAACCTTGAGCTGCAGCAAAAGTTAAGCTCCCAGTGAAAGGAGATTTGTCATGGGAATGAATAAACCGAAAGATGGCGCCGCCGGCACTCCCGATCAGTCACCCCGCTGGGAGGGCCCGCAGGAGAACACGCCGCGTGGCTATCTGCGCGCCAAGGACAATCCGGATCACGCGGAGGATGCAAATGGGGAGACGAATGCCGATCCCAAGGTCAAGACCGTATCGGACGGTTACAAGCAGAAAGGCGAGTAAAATGGCAGACGTCGAAAAGGATGCCGAGGGTCAGTTCGCCAAATCGAAAGCCGATCGAAAAGCGTCCGGCGTTCATAGTGCCAAGCCGACGGTGATCACCGGTTCCGCAGACGCGACCGTACACAAGATCCCTCCCGGTCAAGAGCCGGCGAAGGATTGGGACATTAACTACGATCCCGACAGCTCGAACGAAGGACGGATGCGCTAATCATTTCTTGCATGCAACGCGCTTCACAGGAAGCTTGAGCACGTCCTTCTTCAAGTCGCGTCGTCAGGAATGGCATTCCGTCGGAGAAAACCTATTCATCGCATTAGGCGACTATAGGCCGCCACGTCCGAAATGCGCTCGAAATGGGCGATAGGTGGGCGACACCCGGGTCGAGCGTGTGTGGCCACGGCCCCAAAACGAGTTGGTACGACGATCCGTCGACTCCTGTTGCACTCGTGATGTGTGATCCAAACGCGTCTGTCTTGCGCCTTTATCGGAAGCGTCGAAACAAATACTTTCCATTGTTCCCGGGCATGCTAGCAATTGGCCAATCGGTTTGCGAGGGAATCAACGTGCAATGAGTAGAAATCGACTGAACGCTCAGCTGTCATTTGTACTTTTTCTCATAGCGGCGACCTTCCTTGGTGGTCATGCGTCAGCGGGGGATCAGGTCTTTGATGAACTGCGTTTCGGCACATCAACGTCCGTCCAAGGCGGCGGCTCTGCCGAAGATGGCGTCTTTCCCGAAATAACTGCTTTTTTCGATCCATTCGGGTATGAATCTGCCTCGAACTGGAGAGATCAGCTCATGCGTCCGCGCGTGCACCTTGGGACGTCCATCGGAACCGCGGGTGAAGCAACGCAATTTTTCACGGGATTTAGTTGGACGATTGATTTGACCAGCAAGGTCTTTGCCGAAGCTGGATTCGGCGGCGTTATCCATACGGGGAATCTGGATGGCAACGAGGACGGCCCCAATCTCGGCTGTCGTGTCCTGTTCCACGAATATATTGGTGCCGGCTATCGTTTCACAGAACACTGGAACTTGCTGGCTCAAATCGCGCATTCATCGAACGCAAACCTCTGCAGCCCCAACGATGGGATGACACGCGCAGGGCTGCAGGTCGGGTACAAGTTTTAATCGAAGTCTCTGTACAAGAGTTCGGCCAAGGGCAGGCCCGATGGCGACCCGTGTGCGTTCGAAAGGCTTAGCTTACCGTTGGACGCGACACCCTCCACATCAGATCGCGTACAGCGCTTGGCTCGCGCTAATTCTATAGCCCTTCCCGGCGGTCTGACCGGCACCTTCCAGCAGGATCATAGTGGCGTCCTTTATCGCCGATGGGCGCTTTCGCTGTCCAGAAATGCGTGTCGATCAAGTTCGTGAACGCTTGCCAAGTGGGCCGACTGCATGATTTTGCTTTGACGATGCGGCAAACAGAAGTAGCCCGGCAAGAGAGCTGACGTCTTATCCATGCGGCAACAAGCGACGGTCGGGCTGGACGGCGATTTGATGCGCAGTAGCGACTGGTAGGATGACGCAGACCTTGAGAATTGCTTCACAGGAAGCCGGAACAAGTATCCGCGATTGAGGTTGGATCTGCATAGTGGAGAGGGTCCAATGGCAGATGATGGCAGCGATTCCTACGGTTCCACCGATCCTGGCACGCCCTACGAAGGACAGCACAATCCCCCACCAAAGGAGGGGTTGCCAAATCCGCATGGGCGGTTGCTTTGCTGGCCGGGTTCCTGATCCTCGTCGGCATTTGGTTCCTTTTATAGCCGAACACGCCTACGAAGTCCCACTCTCGGTGGCGTTCAGGAGACGGTGTTCAATAATTGGAACAGTGAATGCTGGGTTGGAACGGACCCGTCTGCTTTCATGCCCACGGAGGAGTTTCGGAAGAACCTCCAACTACAATCAATCGCTATGCGGTGTGGCTCGATCGGCCCGAAATTCTGACCACGGAGGCCCAAAAGGAGGAGGCCCCGGTAAACGCGATATCGCATTTGCGCTTCATCCGACGCTCAGGGCAATACAAATATTGCTCTTTCAGACATTACTGAAAGCAGCGTCCCTTTGGGTCACTCGCGACTCGATCTGAAATTTCCTTGCCGCGCAGACAAACGGGTCGCGGAACCATCCGTCGCCTAGCAGGTTGTGTTTTTGGGAATTAAGGAGGTATCAGATGAAGATCGCATTGATTTCGACCTCGCTTGCCGTTGTCCTGCTCGCCACTGCGGCGACCTACGCGCTACCAGCATTTGAAGGGCGCGACATTCCGGAGCCCTATCGGTTTGCGCAGGTAAGGTAGTGCCCACGCATCGTTCTAATGGCTCGCGACGCCGGCCTGTCGCTTCAGCAGGGACGGCTGCAGCCGCCACCCACTCTTCTTAATCTGCCGCGAACGCTGCCCGTCTTTCCATGGGTTCTCCTGTGAGGAGTCGGCAGGGCTCGCGCCGGTTTTCGACGGCGCTGGTGAACTGCGCGAGGCCTCACTGCTCGGAGTTGCGCCACCTCTGCCGAGCCTCTGTGCAGACCGTCCTTGAACGACTGGGCGAGCGCCGTCGCGGCCGTTCTTAACGCGAATGCGATGCGCGCGGATTCCATCGTGTAATTTCTCCAAATCTTTGTAACTGCGGGGCGGCGACTGTCTCGCGAATGAAGGTCGATGGCGATTGTTCCAGGGCTACAACCTTGGTCCGGGGCATGTCCGACCAAGGTCCTACCCAATGGAACGCGCTGTGAATTTGTCCGTTGTCCCGGCGGCTGAGATGCTCGTTCGATTGAGAAGGAAGACCAAATGCCTCGCAAGGTTACGATCCGGCACATCCGGCCAACGCCATCCGCTGGTGCCCGGCGGGCGGGCGATCGTCGAGCGCTCATCCAGAAAAGTCATCCAGATCTTCAAGTGACGGACGGGAGCATGCCCGAAGCGCCCGCCTCCTCAAGAAAAACAGGACGTTGACATGAAGGCCATTGCAACGCTGGCATTCGGTATCGTGAGCTCCCTCGGCGCCTGCATCAGCGCCGCCTCAGTCGCCTCTATCGTCATGGCCCACTCTGAGGGCCACTCGTTCGATCGGCTGTCGGCCCCGGACCTCTGGACCACAAACCCGGTTCGCATCGATCGCAGCAAGCAGGACTACCAGCGTCTACCACCCGCCTATTCGAGCTATGTCACCGATGCACCGAAAGTAGCGCTTGCCACCCGCAAGCCGAACCGCAATCCCGAGGCGACGGCTGGCAAACTCCCGGTTTTATCGGCGGCGCATCTGAACTGGTGCGCGGGGCGCTATCGCTCATTCGATCGCGCGACCAACAACTACCGCACCTACAGCGGACAGATCCGCACTTGCGTATCGCCATATACTACGCCACAGCCGACTGAGGCGGATGTGACTGTGGTCTCAGAAGCCCGCGGTGGAAATTCCAAGGCCGCGTGGTGTGCCGCCCACTATCAGTCTTATAGGGAGCAGGACAACACTTATCAGCCATACGAGGGTCCGCGGCGCGACTGCGAGATTCGTTCCGCCGCAGAAATCGCGTCGGCTGGAAACCTGGGGGACCCGCGGAGGAAGTGACAAAAATTTGCGCGATTATCAGGGGACGAGCTCGCCTCTTCATTGCGAGGCGTGTGGCGATAGCGCGTTCCGGCGCTCGTATTAGTCGCTATCTCGAAAACTTCAGGCGCCTCGTGTCGAGCGCGCGAAATGAAGCGCGGCGATAGAATCAAGTGCGGTTCGACCATCGGCAAGATCGAAATCTTAAATAGCTGGCCGCCTGGAGCCGGCAGTCTCGTGTAACTCGTGATTGCGACTTCGTGCGATGGAAACCGGCGCACTCAAGCGCGGAGGAAAGAGCGTATACGGTTGGTGGACAATTCCGCAATTTTTGGGTTGCCGGATCTCGCTGCTCGATCTCAGGCTCAGTCTGAGCAAACCAAATCACTCGATGGTAGCGGCATTGGATAGAGCGGGCGTTCTTGACCCCAAGCATCTACGCTGTCTCGCATGCGGAGGAAATCGCTATGCAAGGCCCTTATTACCGCATCTTGCCTCAAGTCGCGCAATAGTGGTTCGCGTTCTATGATGTGCCCACTGACGGGTGTGCCTCCACCCCATTCTTTAGCGCGGCCACTGACCTGTTCAATAACGGATATCGTAGCGCCGACGATATCGCCACGATGCTGATCGGAAACTATGTCGGTCTGTGGGGGCGACAGGCGTGAATGCCCTAAGCTCGGCTTCAGTGCACTGACAGGAGCCCCCCTTTTAAAGGAACTGCCGTCCAAAATGTCATCAGTCAGGAGGAGGAATTTCGAGTACGTCAGGATTATGTTCTGGTTTCTGCGATAAGCCGCCGCTCTCCGGCCCGAGTACGACCATCAGACCTAAGTCCGTGGCAAGGAACCTCGCGCCAAGTGTTTGCGTTCCAATGAGCCGGGAAGGATAGGTCATCATCATGAAAAATGCGACGTCCAACTTCTTTTCGAAATTCGCCACCACGATCGCCGACTGGTCCGGGCGACCTGTGGCCTTCGCCTCCGCGGTCGCGCTCGTGATCATATGGGGAGCGTCGGGGCCATTCTTCGACTACTCCGAGACTTGGCAGCTTGTCATAAACACCGGCACGACGATCATCACCTTCCTTATGGTCTTCGTCCTGCAGAACTCCCAGAACCGCGACGGCAGGGCGCTTCAAGCCAAGCTCGACGAACTCATTCTTACCTCTCAAGCCCAGAATAAGTTCGTCGGCATCGAAAAGCTCGACGAGCGCCAGCTGCGCGAGATGAGCGAGCGACTAGCGGAAAAGGCCGAGTGCGTCGAAGTCATGGCGGACGAGAAGGTCGAGAATTTAGAACCATCAAAGTAGTGAATTCTGATCCCGGGTCAGGCCCATCAACTCGTCTGTGTCGCTATCTCGGTACCGGTCTGTGGTTGCCGACGCCGCTTGAACCGATAGGACGTCGACCGCCCCTGAAACACGTGGATCTCTCGTTTCTGAAAATGCTGCATCACCAGCAGAACCGATGAATTTGCCGAATCTTTTCGGCAGCAGGAACCATTCTGAGAGCGGCCCAAGGATGGCGACGCATCAGATCGTCCCGGCTGCGACCGCCAAAACAACCACGCCGTCGGCTGCGAGCGGCCATCCTTTCCGGCATGCCGAGGACAGAGTGCCGATCTTGCGGTGGACGAGACACGAGCTGGCTTGCCGAGGATTAAGCTCAAGACATTGGGGAGTTCGCCCAAAACTTCATAACCGCCCGCAGCGAAAATGCGTCTGGAACAGGAGCAGAGGCGACGGACCACGCGGATGGAACATGTAGGCTTGACGAAAGTTGGTCACACATCAGATTGGATGGAGTTGACACGATGGTACGCTTGAATAATCGCACGGAGCAGGTAACGGAAAGCGCGACCGAGGCGAGACAGGGAAGCCGTGGCAGGCCGGTCCTACTGGTACTCTTAAGCGGGCTGGTGCTTGCTGCGGTCGCCTGGGGAGCTTCGGAATTCTGGGGTGAAAGCATCGATAAAGATCCGCAGGCTACGGCGTCGACGAAACCGGATCCTATCAACGCACAACCTTCCAGTCCGACAGCGTTTGATAACGATCCGGCAAGCGGTGCAAGCAGGCCGCCGGAAGCGACTGACCGTGACCCCACACCGACGGGTAACGGCGGTGGCCCCACGATGATTACCACTCCCAGCGGGACAGAGAAGGTTCGGTGAAGTCGACCACTTCTGGCGAGCGCGTCGTCTCCATTTGAACGACTGCGCATACTTTCATGGGGCCGTGATCAATCCGAGCCGCGTCGGCACGGGGGTGTCGTCGAGGGACAGGGGAAGACGTCCCGAGGCAATCAAGAGCGCTCCCATCGACGTTCCTCGAAGCTGTCAAGATTCCGTTGGCGTAGCATCTTAATCTGCAGGTGTCATTTGCCGGTCAAAACAACAGAAGAACTTGCTATGCGCAAAGCCCGGCGGGCCGAACGGCGCCAATTGCAGCGCGCTGCAAACGAAGTGCGTGCTTCCAAGATGCACGATGCTAGATTGGAACAGCAACAGCCAAGGCTCGCCGATATCCCGCGTGATGCCAGCGTCCATGTCGGTTGTTCTGGGTGGTACTATTGGCACTGGAACGGTCGCTTCTACGCCAGGGATCTACCGCGGAACAAATGGTTTTCTTTTTATCAAACGCAATTTCAAACCGTCGAACTAAACGCCCCGTTTTATTCTTGGCCAACGGTCGCCTCGGTAAAGACCTGGCTTCGCCAAGCCGAGGAAGAATTCATTTACACTGTCAAGGTCTGTGAACTGATAACCCATATCAAGCGCTTCGAAGGTACCGAGGGGCTGATCCAGGATTTCTACTATATTCCGGATTTGCTGGGAAATCGCATGGGATGCTTCCTGTTTCAGCTACCCCCGAGCGTCCGCTACTCGCCCCGGACTTTAGACCTGATCTTGTGCCAGCTTGATCCGAGCCGTCGAAATGTCGTCGAATTTCGTCATAAGAGTTGGTGGGAAGAGGACGTTTTCGAGAAATTCAAAGCAGCAGGAATTACCTTCTGTTCGACCAGTGGACCACGTCTTCCCGATGATCTCATCAAAACGACAGACGACATATACGTGCGCTTCCATGGCACGTCACAATGGTATCGTCACGACTACAGCGACGACGAGCTGGAACATTGGGCTGATCGTATAAGAAGGAGTGGAGCCAAGCGCGTATGGGCGTATTTCAACAATGACAGAGACGCAAATGCAACCAAGAACGCTAAGTCGCTTTGTCAAATTCTTGCTCGACGGCCCGGTTGGCCGGTCTGAAGCCGTGTCTCTCTGGTCCGCCAAGTAAGCGCTCATTCTGCGCTCGATCAAATCCCGATGGATAATCATCTCGCAAAGGCCGCGACAACTCACTAGCGAAATTAAACCAGTCGACCAATTTCCTGGTGGTGACTATCCGGATGCGCTGAGATCACAATCGTGTTCCACCACCCGCCCTTAGGGGTCCGATCCAGCGCTTCTACGCTTTCTGTCATCAGCAGCTCTCTCGGCCATCTTCGCATTGTCGCTTCCGAAGCGTGGCCGTTCGGCCGCAGGTAACAAGGGACCCGGCCAGGAACCGGAAAATCGATTGCTTTAGTCAAGGGCGAACCTGGGGAACATGTCCTAGCAAGTTTTTGCCGCAACAGGACCGGTTGTCCCAGGAACAAACCCGCTGCAGCGAAGTTGGGAGGCATCTGAACAGATTCGTCAACCTCAGGGAGGCAGAGATGCCCGAAGAATTCCGCCCGGGACCATTCAGTCCATCCGGCTTGTCGTCAACGAGCAATGATGCTTCACCGTCCGCACACCCGGCCCCCACGCTCAGCGATCTCAAGGACAGGGTTTCAGACGACCTCACACAGGCTGCGGATGCCGTCGAGGCAAGTGCTGCAACTGTTATGACCAAGGTCCAGGACAAAGCCGCCGAGCAAAAGAATTTCGCGGCACGCCAGGTCGGCGGTGTGGCTACTGCCCTCGAAAAGGTCGGCAGCGAACTGGAAGCCGGTGACCAGCGGGACGTGGGCAGACTTGCCCGACGCATAGGTCACGACATTCAGGCAATTGCAAAGGATATGGAGGGGCGCGATCTCGGCGAAATCGCCGGCATGGCGGAGGCATTCGGCCGTCGTCAGCCTGTCGCTTTTCTCGGTGCCGCGGCACTGGCCGGTCTGGTAGCAAGCCGGTTCCTAACCGCCTCGGCAAAACGCCCGGCGTCGCGCCCCTCACAGGGGTCGCCTGACGAGACATCACATGCACAGGATTCGTCCGATCGCACCGGAGGAACGAACAATGGCTAAGCTAGGAGACAACACGCCTTTGGCTGAATTGGTCGGTGGGCTTCTCGCGGACGTTACAGGGCTGCTGCGCAAGGAAATCGATCTCGCCAAGACTGAGGCTTCGGAAAAACTCAGTAGCGCCCTGAGCGGCGTGGAGGTTCTTTTAATTGGTGTCGTGCTCGCGATCGGCGCGGTCGGCGTGCTCCTCAGTGCCTTGGTCGGCGGACTTGCGGCCGCGCTTGTGCAGAACGGCATGAGCGAAACCAGCGCGCAGGCGCTAGCAGCCGTGATTGTCGGTGTCGTCATTGCCGCCATTGCCTGGGCGCTTGTGTCGAGAGGAATTGCTGCCTTGCGGGGTACGCGATTCAAACTTAATCGAACGACCGCGTCGCTTCGCCGTGATGTGGACGTTGTCAAGGAGAAAATGTGATGACGCAATCTTCTGAAAAATCCTCCGCCGATTTACAGCGCGAGATCGACGACGATCGCCAGAGGATCGAAGCGCGGATCGATGCTATCCAGGAACGGATGTCCCCCGGGCAGCTCGTTGATGAGGTCCTTGCCTATGCCAAGGGAAGTGGCGGCGCTGATTATTTGACCAACCTTGGAAGAGCCGTGAAGGCCAACCCACTGCCGGTAGCGTTAATGGGCGCGAGCCTTGCGTGGCTGGTGGCCAAACAGGGCGCCTCCGGGTCTCAAGGCTTGCCGGCGCCGGACGGGCGGGACGTTCTTCCGTTCTATCCCGCGCGGGGGACAATCAAGCGCGTTGGCCCGCCAGAAGACATCGGCGGTCTTCGTTACAGCCACTTTGCGGACGAGGCTGGCGAACGCTTCAAGGCTCTTACCGATGAGACGGGACGTCGGGCCGGCGATTTCCTTGATTCAACCGGCAAAGCCTATCGCGGCTTTTCGGACGCGGCCGGCCAGCGCATCTCTTCCATCAGCGACGAAGCGGGCGCTGCTCTCGATGCTTCGCTGGGGTGGGCATCCGACACTTGGGACAGTGTCAAGGGTGCGGTCGGCGGCGCGACACAGAAGATCGGCGAGGCCGCGGGATCCGTTTCCAGCGCTGCCGGCTCGACCGGAGCGACCCTCATGAATCAGTCGAACCGGTTGAATGAAGCTATTCTGTCGCATTTCCGTGACCAGCCGCTGGTTGGTGGTGCTCTCGCCTTCGCAGTCGGAGCGGCGATCGGGGCAGCACTTCCGCACTCAGAACAGGAGGATGAGATCCTTGGCGAGGCAGCCGACGCGGTCAGGGCCAAGGCTGCTTCGGAAGCGGAAGACGCACTCGAATACGGCAAGGATGCAGCTTCCGCTGTGTTCGACAAAGCACTCTCGGTGACGGCGGATCTCCACGATGCAGCAAAGGGCCGCATCATCGATGAAGTGGATGGTTTAAAGAACAAGGGCGCTGCGACATAAAGTGTCGTTGAGTTAAGGCGCGGCGCGTTTTGATCTATGACCTCTGGGCAGAGCCCGCCATATGCACTCAACGGGTGAGCGACCTATGTTCAGGCAACGGCCGACGGCTCCGCCTGTGATCGTGCTGACGCCTGGGTAAAGCCCAGTCAAAGGACCCACGCTTTGAACTCTGCTTGAAAATGTGCCACGACCTGGGAGAAAGGTCGTGCGGTCATCGAGGAGGGCCGGTTGGATCTTTGCCGGCATCCTTCAAAATGTACTCAACAGTGTAGACCCGAACGCGGGGTCGGCTCCGATCGCTCTTCTGCCCGAATTTGATCTTCTCGGTGATCACCGGGGCGACCTCGTCGCCTCGGCCCTTCCCGATGAGCGAGGCAGCGACGTCGCGATCGATGACGGCGGGTGGGTGCTGCAGCTGATCCAGAAATCCTTGGGTATCATTCCAGCCTTCGGAGCGCCACGTCACGATCCGCTCATCAAGATCCACGGATCCCGCCTCATCGAGAATGCTGAGCGCCAGCTCGTAATTGCGCTCTGAAAGGCCGGAGACCGCGAGCACATGGCCGCCCCGCCGAATACCCTCGCTGTAGACGGCCTGATCCTCTTTGGAAAATAGGAAATCTTCGATCTTACTCCAGAGGCCGTCGTGTTCATCTATGTCTGTTCGTGAGTTCTGCACATCGGCAATGAGACTAATGTTCGCACGTTGAATGCCAGCCGCCACCAGCAATTCGGCCGCTTGCTCGGCGCGAGTGCGATCATCAAAGAATGAGAGCAATGACAAGGATCCCGATTTGTCTGTGTCAGCATGGCTCACGGTCATTGTTGTCCACTCCGTTTCACACTTGGTGATGGGAAATCCATAAATGACGATAGGGTTCCAGAAGTGGTCCGCTTTTGCATGTCGTGATCAGCCGCTGGGACTTGAGTTGCAAGGACGTTTATTCATGGAACATCTCGTCTTCGCACTGCGTTACCTCCTCCCATTCCACGGCTTGCTGCCGACATTTGAGGCTTCGATGGCAAAAACAAAATCGCAAAAGCAGCTTGAGACCGCTCCTCTAATCCATGGCGCAGCGGAACTGTCGTCTGTGACCGTTGACGATTACAGCAGCAAACTACGTGGCAGGAATGGCTTTCTTGGCGATGACGCGAACAAAGCGACATTCATCTCGAAGCTCGAGGAGCTGAGAAAGGTCCAGCGGACGCACGGAATGGATCCGTTGAAAGACATGCCAGCTGACAAACTTTCGAAGAAAAAGATCGATGCCCTGCTGGTGGGCGAAGATGTGGAGGCGGTCGCCGTTGTGATGGGAGCGATCGAAGGTTTCGCTCACGATTTTGCTGGGGTAATCGAGAAATTTGTTCAAGACAGCGTATGGTCTAAGACCGAGCGCATTGTCATCGGCGGAGGGTTCAGACAGGGGCGTGTGGGAGAGCTCACAATTGCCCGGACACAAATTTTGCTGAACGCGTCGGGGATGGACATCAAGCTGCTGCCCACGATTCATCACGCTGATGAGGCCGGCTTGATTGGGGCGGTCTATCTCATGCCCGACTGGATGCTCAATGGCCATGAAGCGATCTTGGCGGTTGACATCGGCGGTACCAACGTCAGGGCGGGCATTGTCGAATTCGGCAAGGGGAAGAAGCGAAACCTTGATGAGACACGTGTCACCGATTCTATACTCTGGCGCCATGCCGACGACGAGCCGAGTCGCACTGCAACGATTTCCAGGCTTGCCGCCATGCTTGGGGAACTTGTCGAAAAGGCAAAGGCCGCTCGTCTTAGGCTTGCCCCCCTCATCGGTATCGGATGCCCAGGTGTCATTGAAGCCGATGGCTCAATCACACGTGGCGGACAAAATCTGCCGGGCGGAAACTGGGAAAGCGACCATTTTAACCTTCCGCGCGAGCTGAAAAAGGCCATCCCAAATATCGGTGGCGATGACATTTTCATCATTATGCATAATGACGCAGTGGTGCAGGGGCTTTCGCAGATGCCGCAGGTGAGGGACGTTTCGAGCTGGGCGGCGCTGACGATCGGCACTGGTCTCGGCAATGCACATTTCACGAACCGAACGGTCAAAAAGAAATAGGGTGGCCGAGAAGATCCCTCCGGACGTTACACGGAATTTCTCTCACTTCCGACATATTTTCGCCTGCCTGGGGGTGACGCGAGTATTCCGGCCATATGCAATGCTTGTCACCTGATACCATCAAGTTTTCCGTAAGTCATAGTCGATCGCGCCATATCGTCAGCGACAATCTTCTCTCAACGTGCCGTCCCGCGCGTCAGCGCGCCACTCGCGCGTACCGGGCTTCGGGCAGACCGGCGTCGAACGCCGGTCGACAGTAATGCTGCCGGTGGCGACATCAAGCGGGATGGTAACCCCGCCCTGGTCATAGTCCTGGCGATAACGATCCGTGCCGGGAGGCATGCCGCCAAACCGGCCACTGGAATCCATGTCGCCGAGAGCCTGCGATAAAGCGGGAACGCTAAGTCCGAGAAGAATGATCGATGTCGTTGCTGCAATGCACCTGCGCATGACCATGTCCTTTAAGATTGTTCAGAAGGAAAATGGACCTGGCTGTCTTTAGTTCCCCGCACCATTGATATAAGGACAACCTAAGGCGCCGGCACAACGTTCGTTTAAGACCTGCCATTGGAGGACGCCGTTGGCCTGCAAGCATCAATTTGTTGCGCAAAGGTCCGCGCCGACACGGCACGGGCTAACGCTCCAAATGGTTTGCAAACAGCGGAGCGAGTTCCTTTTCGTCGCAGAGGAGTTGGAGCTCGCTCTTGCCGAGTTCGATTTGGTTCGAGCGTATGCGATAGCCGCGGTGTCTGCGGCGCAGGCGGAAAAGACCTAAGAGCTCTGTTCCGATTGGCGATGCAGATATTCTCTCCATGGCTGCGTACAGGCCCACATGGAATTCGGTGATTATAAGATCTGGCCCGTCTTGTTGCGCCCGTACCTCTTCAATATGGCCAATTGTTTTGCCTGCCCTCGATAAGACGGCTCGCCCCACCAACAATTCGACATTAATCTCAACCAATTTATGCTCCGGGAATTTTGTTCACCACATGGTCTCTCAACCAATCTTGCCAAGCAAATATGGTGGTGTCGCTCACCGCCACGTCCACCTCGATGTCAACCCCAATGCGGCGCACGGCCCTCCATGCGACGCGATGGGGTCGGGAGTGTCGGTCTCCACCGAGCTGGGACGCGACCCAAGTCATCCATTGCTGTGGCTGTCGACCAAGCCGCCGGGCCATTACGATAGCGCCGACCTCTATCGCGATGACCCGTGGCGGGCCGTCGCGCCCAAGTTCGGCGACGATGCCGTCAACCTTGCCCATCTTTACGCCATTTCGATCGACCAGTTGCTTATCGAGAACATCACGCAGCAGATCCATCACGTACCTCCAAATAACTCGAGCGGGATCGTCACAATCGCCAAGATAGAACCCAGCAGGATGATCAAGACGACTGCCGAATTGGATACGGTTCCGTTGCCATGTTTTCCGACATATCGCTCATCATTCATCAGGAATAGAAAAGGGACGACAGTTAGCGGGAGGGTTGCTGCGGTCAATGCCATGGACAGGATCGTCAGCTTTAGCGGATCGAAGCCTAAAACGATCGGAATGGCCGCGAACAAAAGTGCCAGCGTATAGGCGGCGCTAAAACCCGGGTCTTCACTTGGTTTGCGGTCTTCGCCCCAGTTCCAACCCAGTCCTTGAGCAATCAGGTAGGCTTGCTGCAACCCGAGTTCCAGGATCGCGCCGAAACAGGCGATCCCTAGGGAAGCAACAAACAACCAGTATCCCGAGCGACCGAATACAGGGACGAGCATGGTCGGCAACTGGTGATAATCCGTGACCTGATCGACCCCATTCCGAGCGAGCACAAGAGCGGCCACGATCAACACTGCGATTGATATCGTGCCGCCGAAACTCATGCCCAGCCCCGCGATTGCACGATTAGTTCCAAGATAGGTTTCATCCCACGCATCCTCGACCGCGCCAGAAGAATAGAACAAGAATAGGTATGGCGATATCGATGCGCCGAGAATGCTCACGGCCGTAAACCAGTAGCTGGCATGGTCGTGCTGCGGCATACTTGGCAAAGCACCGAGGGCGAGCGACTTCATATTAGGTTTAAGCAATACCGCCGCAATGACGAAACAAAAGGTCACCAATCCGAGGATGGAAACGCCTTTCTCGATGAAGCCGAAAGTGCCCTTCCATAGTAATAACCAGGCTAGAAAGGCAACCGCCGGTGCCCACCACTGAAAGGTAATACCTGTCGCGAGCTCGAGAGCAATGGCACCTCCTCCTATTTCCGCGGCAAGAACCATCAGATTGAGCAACAGCGTGGAGAGAAAAGGCAGCAAGAAAAATGTCAAACCGAACCGCTCTCGGATGCCGTCCGAAATCGTGTGGCCACTTACCGCGGCGAAACGGCCAGCCATTTCGACAAGGAAAATGATGCATATAGTGCCGAGCACGATCGCCCAGATGAGTTGAAAGCCAAATGCTGATCCCGCTTGGGCGGCCGTCGCCAGCGATCCGATTTCAAGAAAACCGCCAACGCTTGTGACAATTCCGAGCGATATTTCCAATATTTTTTTCATGTGGATCGTCGCATACCTGACGTTAGGTTGAGACGCTCTATCGCATCACTTAGCTTCGTTGCCGTTTGCACGGTGTCGTGATCTCCAAGCGCGACCTGGTTTTGCGCTTGTGCGAGAAGATCGATGATCTCGCTTAGCGACCTGCTCACCAATTCGCGCTGCGTCCTGTCGGCGTGGCGAAGGGCTTCAATTTTAGAGGCTGCATTTTGGACATTGCGCTGCGTCGACCGCAGGGTCTGCTGTACAAAAGGCGCCGGGAGTTGATTCATGCGCCAGCCATTAAGCGCCATGCGCGCCGAATTCGAGCATGACGAAACAATCCTGGAGTGCTCCTTTATCTGATCCGCGTCGGAAGAGGAGCAACCTGCCGCGACCAAGCAAAGAACGCTTACGCTGATTTTCACTAAATTCGGACTGTTCATGTCAGTTCGGCTCAGCGGTTGCCTTCGCCATAAAACGCGGGTGCAGTCAGCAGGTTCCGGAGTACCGAAGCCGTCCGGAAATCTTTCTGAAGTCGAAAAGCACCGATCCAATGGGGTCGTTGATAAGGTCGATGGGAAGTGCAGCTCATGAAGGTAAGCGCATGGCGAGGCGTCTGCGACCTGAGTGCCTTGCCATTTTCCAATGCGCAGCCTCCTCCTTTGATTTCGGACTTTGGTCCGAGGCACACCCGGACTGAGGTCGCATCCTGGGAACAGCAAAGCATTTCCGTCGTTGGTTGGGCAGCGGTCAGGAAGGCCGCGTCGAACAAAAGGAAAATCAGATGTTTGCCAAGCTTATTCTAGGTACGGCCGCCGCCGCCGCCCTGATGTCGGGCATAGCGTTTGCCCAGTCTTCAACGGTTAACGGCGCTGCAGGCGGCGCAGTCACTGGCGCCATCGTGGGCGGCCCGGTTGGCGCGGCCGTTGGTGGCGTTGCCGGCGCCATCGTCGGTACGGCGATCGATCCGCCGCCGGAAAAGGTCGTTACTTATGTTCGTGAAGCGCCTGCGCCGTCGACCCGCGTCGTGGTAAAGGAGAAGGTGGTCGTCGGTCAGCCGCTCCCCGAAACCGTCGTTGTGACGCCCGTTCCGGAAAATCCGAAATACTCGTATGCGATCGTGAACGACGAGCGCGTCATCGTCGAACCGTCGTCGCGAAAGGTGATCCAGGTCATCAACTGACGGGGTTAAGACGCCGCCTTTTGACGGCGTCAGCTCTTGGAGAAATGAAGGCGGCCGCACCCATATGCCGCCACAACGGTGCGGCCTCAAAGAAGAGAAGTCATCACTTTCATTATGGCTTCATAAGATGGCCAGATGGTGATGGTGGATCCGAACGAATACCCGATCGTCTACGTTATCACGGCCGGATCGGGCGGTTATCGATGGAGTGATGCATGGTCTACGAAGAACCAAGGACCAGCCGTCTTGCCTTGCCAATCATCGCCATTCTGCTGGCGATGGTCGGGATTGTCTTGCTTCTGATGTCGAACGCCGGGAGCCATCGGCAGGCCAGGGTTTTTGTGCAGATCCAACAGCCGGAGGCCGTTAGCAAATCGCGGATTTCTGGCCCTTGATCCGAGTGAAGATGGAGCTCCACCCTTCCCCGGGCCCGATCTCACCGTGGGATCCGACCAGCCTTGGTAAATTGTCATGGTGATTAAAGAATCAGATCGAAAATTGTTTGACCGGGTTTGGGCTCTTGGCGCCAAAGCAGTGAAAGACAATCGTATATCTGCGCTCAGAAACGTGACGCTTAGCACGCCTACCTTGGAAGAGTACCAGAATAGCCACGGCAAACGGATGGCGGATCTAATCAAGGTCGTCCAACTTGGGATCCTGGAACTCCGCGCCAGCGGCGAAGTTATCGAAGCTGATGAGGCTCAGCCAAGCCCACGACGGGCGACGAGCCGCACCTGAAATCTCCTCGATTCGGCTTCCCCATACGTCAGTTTGGATAGACTTTTCTGCGGGCCCTTCTCTTAGGGATATTTGCCGCGATCGCTCGTCGGTTATATCTATCCGATAGCTCGCATAGTGAAACTCCTCCATGCTGAAGGCGCCTGCCTTGCGCTCATTGAAAACAGCACCGTGAAGCGATTGCTTCCTGTAGGCGGCCTGGAGGGAACAACTCGGCCGATGATCGGTTTCGTGTGCAACAAGGCGATATCTTAGCTGAGGCAGTGGTAATTCGCGGTCACGCGCAGTGCTTGAACGCCCGTTTTCGGTTGACGATCGAGAAAGCTCAAACGTCTTGGACACTTGGCGCTGCCGCAAGTCGCCAACCGCTACCCGTATCATCCCGAGCCCCGCACAACAGGAGTTATCGTGTCTCTTAAAGCCCTTGCCTTGAACGGCACCCTCAAGTCCTCCGATTCCTCTGAGGCGTCCTCCACCGGCAAATTGCTCGAGCTCATCACCGAAGAATTCAAGAAGCATGGCGTCGAAACCAAAACCATCCGGCTTGCTGATCACAACGTCAAGCCAGGCGTGACGTCTGATGAGGGCGAAGGCGACGCTTGGCCCAATATTCGCAAGATGGTGCTTGACGCCGATATCCTTCTTGTCGGAACGCCAATTTGGCTCGGGCAGCCAGGAAGTGTTTGCAAACGGGCACTGGAGCGGATGGACGCGTTTTTGGAAGAGACCGATGAACAGGGCCGCATGGTCTCGTATGGCAAGGTCGCCGCGGTTGCGGTGGTAGGAAACGAAGACGGGGCTCACCACGTTTCGGGGGAGGTCTTCCAGGCCCTTGACGACGTCGGTTTTACAATCCCTGCTAACGCCGTCGCCTATTGGGTCGGTGAGGCCATGGGATCTACAAACTTCGTTGATCTGAAAAAGACCCCGAAGGCGGTTCAGACGATGATTTCCCCGCTTGCCCGAAATACCGCCCATCTCGCCAGGCTTCTGAAGCATGCTCAATATCCAGGGGAAGAGCGATAGTAAAATGATGATGGCAGCCGGCACGGCTGACAAGGACCCGCTCGAGGCGAGGATCGGGGCGGTGCGATCCTCGTCGGCAAGGCGAGCATCCGCGGGTCAGCCGCGGCTGCAAGCCTTTGGGCGACAGGCCCGATTGGAACGGCAGACGGTCTCGGAGCATATGAGACTGCGATCGTGCTTTCGATCGCAACGTTCGCGACGTTACGCGTGATGACGACCTTCAAGGTCGAAGGAAAGGATGGCGACGCCGACGTTGTCGCGTCGGGGGATCAGAGAGGGTGATGATGGATGAAGGCCTGGGAGAGATGTCGCGCAACTTGCTGCATGGCCGGCCGTGACTCCGCACCCGCTGCCGCAGCGGGCCGAAACCGACATGACGGAGTGCGCACCTGGGCAGGAACTTGATGGTGCCTCCGACGTTTTGGAACGATGAGGAGGATTTCAAATGTCAGTTCCAAACGAACCCATCGTGCCGCCGGCGCCCGTACCGCCGGTCGATAGCCCGCCACAGGATCCCGATCGCGTTCCTGACGACCAACCACTGCCGGAACCCGACGATCAACCCGGCCCGATGATGCAAGGAGCCAGAAACGACGCGACAGGGGACATGCCGCGGCATTCGCCTCCGGCGAACTAGTAGAAGGCCTGCATTTGAAGCCTTATCTGTCGACTGGGACCATGTCCGCGACCACAGATGTGGCGGCTCCGCTCTTTGGTTTGCTCATTCCGCGGCTTGGCGTAGAGAATCATCCACGGAAAATTCCGCGACGGTCAGGATCTCGAACTCGCTTGGCATGAAATGCTGGTCTGATCCTATGACGGCCAATGTCCAATAATCCGGATCGTCGCCGAATATGGTGGAGACTTGCACGACGGTAACGTTCCCGTCAAAATGTTTCGGGGACCTCGCCCAGTAAAGGGCGCCCGGCACTAGACACGTATTTGACATGTACGTTACTCCAACTCGATTCCGCTATCATAACAGAAGCCTCGAATATGAACATGCCTCAGTTCGAGTGCGATGCGGTCGCGTTCTCGAAACGACGGGCGACGTTCCACAAATTGATGGCGGCTGGATGCGGATCATCGCCATAAGCACCTCGTGTCCAGCACGACATCGAGCGAATCCCTGAGCCTTTTCGACGAGAAATTGCATGTCCGCTTGCGGAATGACACTTCTCTAGCCGGATGTCCGGCCAGACCGTGCTTTTCCAGGGCGCAAGCACCAGTTGCCCAGGTCGTTCAGACCACCCAAATCGTCCTGGAGCGTCTCCATCGCGTTCAGAAGTTTCTTGTGCCGGCGTGCTCCGCGCGTGTCAGCGAAGAGCGAGCGGGAGAACTCCGCCGCATACCTGAATTGGTGTCCTTGCGAAACTTCGTGCCGATGGTCGCCGTCAATCGTCGAAGCGCCTTTCCGTCCTTTTTCAGCCGTTTGCGTTTCTTCTCCAGCACCCGTGCAGCAAAATTTTGCGCACGCGGCAGTGCCGACGCAAGTAGCCCGCTATTTGCGAGATGGTCGGTGCGGGCCTCGCCCAGCACCGGAACCAGCCAGCGCAGTTCGCCGTTGAGACGCACCGGTTCGTCGCCGGAGCGATCGACTTGAAGAGGGAGAACGCCGAGCGCAGACGCCGCCGGGCCACCCGAACCTGCAGGGCTTCGGGCCTGCGCTTTTACAAGGTGCGCATCTTCGTTCAGACGGAAATGCCGGAGGCAGGAAGTCGCGATGGTCTGGAAAGCTGCAATGGCCGTCATGTCGCGGTCAAGATGAAGACTCTCGGCCTTGTAAGCCGGCTTCTGGGCTTCGATGAGAACGAAGCCGCTTTCAGCCTTTCAGAGGATGCCGAACCTAAATGCGGCGACCCCATCGACCCTGCGGGCAAAGACGAAAAGGTCGCTTGGATCACCGTCGTTCAGTTCCAGCTCGGCTTCGCGGATCGGCGAACTCCGGTCGCCGGAATTCGCCTCGCCGGCATCGATGACGACCTCGATCCGGGAACCGTTCTCCTCGACGTTCCACAATCGCCGCTCGACTGTGACGTCGAACACGGGTTCGAGGCTCAGGTCGCAGCCGAACTCTCCAATCAGCGGGCTCGTGTGATCAAGGATGGGTTCTTCTTCCTCGACGGGCGTTTCCCATTCCGAACGCGCAAACAGCGATCTGCTAGGGCCTCTGGCCTTTACCGTCTGGGTCCGCGCCGCCCCAACCTGCCGGATGCGCAGCGTGTATCCGTTCCGCCATAGGGTGCGATCGACCGTATCGAGGTAAGTCGACTTTTGATTTAAAACTTTGTCGGGTTTCCCAAGAAGATCGGAACCAAGAACAGCGTTCGCGGCTTCGGTTGACAGATCGAGCTTGACTTCGATTTCCGACGACAAGGTGAACTCCGGCTGTGAGAAGGCGGTCCTCAACGCTGAGCGTGCTGTCATAGTGCGATGAAACAGAATCGAAAATCGACAACCTTTATGCTTGCCAAGGACCTCAAATCATCGCGTTCCGGCCATGCCGGCCACGACCTGCAGCAGGCAGGAGCCATCTGCTATCGTCGCAACGAAAGTGGCCGGCTGCGGGTGCTTCTGGTCGGAAGCCTGCGGAACGGCCGATGGGGTGTCCCAAAAGGGCATCTCGATCCGGGTGAAACCAGCTCTGTCGCTGCTTTGCGGGAAGCGTTCGAAGAGGCTCGCGTGGTGGGAGAGATCGACCCGGAAGTCTTCGGGTCATTTTCCTATCAGAAGGACAGCACGCCTCATCGTTACCATGTCGCTGTCCATCTTCTCGAAGTCTCAGGGATCGCCGCGGACTTTCCCGAAAAGACGATCCGAAAACAGAAGTGGTTTCCGATAGAGGTTGCGATCCGCGACGTTTCGCAATCAGGATTGCGTGCACTCTTGAAACGTCTGCCATGAACTGCCGGTCTCGAGAAACGTTATCGCGAGATGCAAGACGAAATTTCGGCAATCTCGGGCAATGCAAACGAACCGGACGAGGCCAAGCCGGGCGCGAACGTCAACTTTCCTTTCGACCGGATGACCGTCGAACAGTTTCGCCGCAAGTTCCCCCGCGCACGGTGGAGCGATATTCGCAAGGCATGGTTCATTCCCGGTCGGACTGCGTCCCGTCGGTTCGGAAAATGGCTGGCCGAACGGGAGGCAGAAGCCGACGCCCATGCCGATGCGAAGGGGAGGGACGCCTTCGATTTCGATCCGATCGACAGCAGCTATTTGGAGCTTGGCAAGGCAGGCTTCCGGATCAAGACACCGTACTCGAAGGCGGTGGTCGACACGCTACGCGAGGTTCCGTTCTCGCGGTGGGACCGTGACTTGAAGATCTGGCATGTCCCCTACCGATCCTTCGAGGAACTGCGCCAACGCTGGCCACAGATCGAAGCGGCAGCTCGCCGCAACGAGCCGGAGGAACGGCGACGTCGTGCCGCAGAACGAAAGGGTAGCGAAGAGGACATGAGGTCGAAGCTTCGCTCGATGGAACGGAGGCGTCGACGCTATCCTCTTGTGAGCGGCGACCTGCCGCCTATCGGCCGTGTTGTCGCCATCTCCTACGGTCTCGTCGTGTTCACCGACATTACCGGCGAGCTCGTCGAGCCCGCGGCGGTCGCGGAATTCTATCCCGGCGTCACCGAAGATCATGTGTGGGGATTGTGGCGGAAGCCCACTTTCGACGAACTCGTGCGCACTTGGCCATCGAAGACGGCGCGGCCGGAACGCGCGCAGTGGTGGACACCGACGATCGATGAGCTTCGGCCTGCAAGAAGGGCGGCGCGTTCGAGAGCGGTAAAAACAGTCCGGAGCCAAAGCAGCAGCTAGTTCTTCGCTCCTGCTCGATCGCCCGATTGCGCGACCAATCAAACGGAACCATGCTGGAGAAAAGTCGTTCTAGGCATGCGAGGAGGTGCTCGCCACGTCCTCAAGCCTGCGGCCCCAACATTGGAAGTCACCACGCAAATGACGCGCAATACAGAAGCTGCGCCACAGCCAGCCCTTGTTGCTTGCGGCACCCAGAATAGGTGTCGCGACGAAGGACAGGGCGTCCGCAGGCAGCTATGACGTCTTGATTGTCGGCGCCGGTGTTTCCGGCGCCTTGATCGCGCAGGCCTCGCCGGCAAAGGCCTGAGGGTCCTCATGGACGATCGCCGGGATCCCGTTCGTGGACGCAGCACCGCCAGTACCGCGATGATCCAGCATGAAATCGACGTGCCCCTACATCAGCTGGCCCGGATGATCGGCGACGAGAATGGACACAACCGGTACCACTCTAACCGCCTTCAAGGGCTTTTGCGCCTTGTCCATCCCACGAAGTCGGCATGGACGCGGATACGCGGGCCAATAGCCCGACGACGGGGACGGGATGATCTACTGCCGACGGCACGCTCCCTTCATGTTCTTCGACAAATGAGTTCATCTACCGGAACCAACCGGGCAATAACCCATTTCCCAACGTGACTGACGGGACGGATAATGACAAAAGACGATCAACATCATACGGATGCGCGCAGGGCGGGAGAGCGCCTCGTTGCTGAGCACGTGCGCGAAGACCCTTTCGCGGCGGCTTTCAAGGCCACGCGCATGCCGATGATCGTTACCGACCCCAACCAGCCCGACAATCCCGTCATCTTCTGCAACGCCGCCTTCGAACGGCTAACCGGGTACTCAAAAGATGAAATGATCGGCGTTAACTGCAGGTTACTGCAGGGGCCGGACACGAGCCCGGCCACAGTCGCTAGCATCCGCGACGCCATCGCTGCGGGCCGCGACATCGCTGCCGATATCCTCAACTATAGAAAGGACGGCAGCACCTTCTGGAACGCGTTGTTCATCAGCCCCGTGCGGGACGATGACGGCCGGATCGTCTACTTCTTCGCATCGCAACTCGACTTCACCAACGTTAAGAGCAGGGAAGCCGAGCTCGCTGCTGCCCGTCATCTGGCCGAAGAAGCTGTGGCGGAACGCACCAGCGACCTGCGGGCCGCGCTTGCTGCCAGGAGCCTGCTGATCCACGAGGTCGACCATCGCGTGAAGAACAACCTTCTGACCATGGCGTCTATCGTCAAAATGCAGGCAAGACTAACCAAAGATGAGGGCCAGCGGCAGGCCTTGACCTCCGTGCTCAATCGGATCGAGGCGCTCAGCACGGTACAGCGAAAACTGTTCACGACGAACGATGTCGCCCGGTTCGACATTGCTGACTTCGCGCGCGAATTTGCTACCGAACTGGTCGGCGCCATTAAGCGGGACGACATCCGTCTGACCCTTGATCTCGAGCCAGTCTACGTACCGGCGGTGAAAGCCTCGCCACTGTCACTGATCGTCAATGAGCTCGTCGCCGACGCAGTTCGCCGAGGTCTCGGCGCCGGCGGAGGCGCAATCCATATTGTCGTCAAAGGGCTCAACGGCTACTTCCTGATCAGGGTGGAGGATACCTCTAAGCCGGTCGAACCAGACGAGACAAGTGCCGAGCTTGGCCGGATGCTGCTGGAGGCGTCCGCCCGGCAGCTTGATGCAAAAATCGAACGAACTCAAAACGGAAGGCGGACGGTCGTGGACGTCACGCTGCTCATCGAAAACGAGAAGGATCTACGCTATTGAAGGTCATGATTGTCGAACACGAGATGTTGCTCGCGATGGCACTCGAGAGCGAAGTAGAAACAGCCGGCCATGCGGTCGTTGGTCTTGCGGCCACCAGCGACCAAGCCCTGGAACTCGCCCGTGAAGAGAAACCGGAATTTGCATTCGTCGACATTCACCTGCAGGACGGTCCGACCGGGATAGACGTCGGCCGGTCTCTCGCCGCACAGAATATCCCCTATGTGTTCGTCAGCGGTAACATCAAGAAGCTTCCGAACGATTTTGCGGGAGCCATCGGTGCGATAGAAAAGCCGTACACAATGAACGGTATGGCGAATGCGCTAGCCTATCTGTCGGCGGTCGTTGCAGGCGACAACAATGGCCTACCTCCACCAAACCTCGTGCTTGCGGAGGATGCAATACGCTTGCCGCGCCATCAGCGAACGCGCTGAAGTTTCTGTCATGATAGGGATCCTTGGGTCGACCAGTGACTTCTGCCGATCAGAGTCCCTCGCGACATCACCGCGTTCAACTAAGGCGTTGCAAAGGCCTCGCCTTGGACGACTTCGAGTTCGGTTTCGGCCTCGTCCGATGCGGCGGTTTGCCCGAGCGGTGTACGTGCGAAGCGACATCCGCGACATCGCGGCTCGCGTTGGGTCGTTTCGCCCACACGCTGATAGTGCTCGTGTGTTGGCCCCCCATCTGCGCAAGGCGTGTTTGGTTTGAACTCCTTCGGAACGAGTTTCGTCCCTTCCACGACGGCGAGTAGAATAGCGGAATCAGCGCATTGGCGCCTGTTACTGCTCAGTTGAGCGGTTAACTTGTTCTAATAAGTCACTGTGGTGGAAATTCGAGTTTGCGTACGTCGTAGCCGAGTTCGCTCGCCATCCTTATCATGCGCCGGAGCTTGGCCGTGGAGGGAACGGTCCGGGAATAGATCCACAGGTCCTTCATCGACGGGTCCGCGCTTATAAACCATGATCTATCGGGCGATTTGTATAATATCCAGTAGTTGAAAGTGATGAGAAAGGGGTAGCGCACCCGCATCTTCGCATTTGTCGTTCCGAAATCCTGGATCGTCCCGGTACCGCGGACAGTTTTCAGGCGACCCTTAGGCGTATCGAGGCGGCAGCCGTCTTCGACGGAGATTTCATCTGGCGATTTGCCTCGTCGATAGGTCGAATATCCCGCAACGCAGCCGTCGGTCAGGAACATCGGCGTGCGCCCGATCTCGAGCCATGTCCCGCTATAATGATCCCGCTCGACTTTCACCACCTTGGGCGCCGGCCATGCAGTGGCGGTGCCGCCAAAGAGGAACAGCGCGATGAGCAGGGAAGGACCCGTGCGATTGTGATAGATTTCCATGAATACCTCCGTTTGTTCGGTGCGTTGGAAGAGGCTGTGTTTTCAATTTCCGGGATGCCGCGAAACTCCTGCATATCGCAGCGTTACGAAGGCCATCAGGCTGGCGACCGCGAATGCATTTAGATTGAAGAGGATTGCCAGATCAGCATCCGCCCAGATGTGCAGCGGCGAACCGATATAGCGGCGCGATAAGATGAATAGGGCAAAGACCACAACGGCCATGCCACGTTGCCACCGTTTCTCGTTTTCGCGGAACGACAATGAAACCAGCAGCATGCAGGCGGCGAAAAACAGTTCTGTACCAGAGCTCTGGCCGAATAGTTTCGTCTCAAAAAAAGTATCGACGGTGCCGGCCAGTGGCAGGGCGATGCGAGCTGCCAGTGGAGAACTTTGGGCCAGTAACGGGATCGCCAGGAAGAAAGGGGCAGCGATCAGAGTACCAAGCGAAGCCGCCACACCATTTCCGACGAAGTACCAGACATAGACCGGATAGAACGGCTTGTTGACGACAATGACCAAGGCAACAGCTACCGTAGCTTGGGTCAGAGGATCGAGCGAGGGTCGCGTTTTTTCGTTCATCACGCTGCCGGTGCCAACAGATAGTGGCCGACGCCCCAAACCTCGCCTTCATCATAACCGAACATGCCGGCCGTCGAGAGAAAGAATAGCCGCCATCGGCGTTGCCACAGCGGTGCGTGCCGGCCGTAAACCTGCCTTAAGATCGGCTGGATTCGATCGATCTCGCGATCGAAGTTGGCAAGCCAGTCGAGCGCGGTGCGGCGATAATGGATGCCGGACCACCGCCATTCGTCCTCGACCCGGAACAGATCGCCAAAACGATGCGGCAGATCATGGGCCGGCATTATGCCACCGGTGAAGAAGTGCTGCGCGATCCAGTCGGCGGGGTCGGCGCGGTCGAATCGATAGGATCGATTCTTGTGAGTGAAGACATGCAGGAACAGCCTGCCCCCCGGTTTCATCCAGCCGCTGATGCGCTGGAGGAGCACGCGCCAGTTCGACATATGCTCGAACATTTCCACTGAGACGACACGATCATAGCGCACATCAGTCGAAAAATCGTTCATATCCGCGGTGATCACAGTGAGATTGGTCAGCTCGCGCGCTTCTGCAACGCCCAGGATGTAGGCGCGTTGAGAGGCAGAGTTCGAGACAGAAATGATACGCGCGTTCGGGAAATGCTGGGCGAGATGAAGCGAGAGCGAGCCCCAACCGCAGCCAAGTTCTAGGATGCTCATGCCGTCTTCGATCCCTGCATGTTTGACGGTTTCAACAAGTGCTACGGTTTCCGCTTCTACAAGCGTCGTTTCGGTCGTCGGATAGAGGCAAGAGGAGTATTTCCGCTGCGGGCCGAGCGTCTGCGCAAAAAAGTCGGCCGGCACCTCGTAATGCTGGCGGTTGGCGTCCTCCGTATGGGTGGCGACAGGAAACCCGTCCATCGTCTCGACAAATCTCTGTTCGACCTCCTGCGGCAGGGTAGCCAATCGTCGTTGCATACGGCCGCAGAGCAGATTGATGCCTGCGAGCGACAGGCCGTCGGTGATCGGTGCGCGCTCGGCAGCATTGATGGCGAAGGCGAGCATGTTCATCAGGGCTCTCCAGGAAGAGGGGATGTGGATTTACGGGGGCCTGGAAAGAAGGCGTTGACGCGTCTTTGCAAGGCTCGGAACTTTTCGCCACGGGAACGAAGCATATGCTCTTCGAGCGGCGGAATGCCGGAGATATGCACCAGGAGCCAATACATCAGCAGCGGCGCAAGTAGCGAAAGCCAGCTCCAAATCGGCTGGGCCAGCGCAAAAAGCGGAAAGCAGCACCAGAAGAGCCATTCGAAAAAATAATTGGGATGGCGGGAATAGCGCCACAAACCGACTTCGCAGACCTCCGTCTCTGCCTGCGGTGTCTTGCGAAAGCGGGCAAGTTGGGCGTCGGATAGTGCCTCGCCGCCGATCGCCACAATGCCAACGATGATTGCGACGACATCGACAAGGCGGGGGAAGGCCGCGTCATTGCCTGCCGCGAGGTAGACGGCGAGCACGAGAACGAAGGCGACGATCGCCTGGATCTGCAGGAAAACAAATAACCGCGTGGCGGCGCGATCGCCCCAATCCTCGATGAATTTCGCATAGCGCGGATCCTCGGTGCCCCCCTTGGTGCGCGATCCAATGTGGCTGCCGAGCCGCAAGGCCCAAAGGCTGATGAGGACGAGGACGGTCATGCGGCGATCAAAGCTACCACCGGCAAAGAGCGCCGCGATGATCCCGCCGAGCCCAACGGCAAAGGACCAGATCGTGTCGATCCAGCCGCTGAGCCCCGTGGCACGCTGAATGGCCCAGGCGCCTGCCATTGCCAGCGACAGTCCGATTGCGATGATGACTGGAAGATGCGCGTCCATCGTATTTCCCGTCGGCCTTGAATGGTCACGACGGGTCTTACGCTAGTCGGCGCGTTTCAGTTCTCGCGTCGAGCATGAAAAAATTCGGAAAATTTGTGCCGCCTATGAAACCGGACCGAATTCCCTTCGTAGAGACAGGTTGGAAGCAATCGTATTGAGATCCGACAATTGCTCGAAACGAGAGGACCTTATGGCATTTCATGATCGGGTTGCGGGTACACGGCGCCTTAATATCGCAGTGGTCGGAAGTGGCATTTCAGGCCTTTCGGCGGCCTGGCTGTTGTCGCAACGCCATGACGTTACCGTATTTGAAGCGTCGGACAGGATCGGCGGTCACAGCAATACGGTGACTTTTCAGACAACTGGCGGCGACGTGGCAGTCGACACCGGCTTCATCGTCTACAACCAAGTTACCTATCCCAACCTCACGGCCCTCTTCCACACTCTCAACGTGCCGACCGCCGCATCCGACATGTCCTTTGCGGTATCGTTAAACGACGGCGCATTGGAATATTCGGGAGGCAATGGTCTCGGCTTGTTTGCCCAGTGGTCCAACGTCGTCAGCCCGCGATTCTGGTCCATGATGTGTGATCTTTTGCGGTTCTATCGCAAGGCGCCGCGCGATCTGGCAGTCATGGCGGGCATTTCGCTCGATGACTATCTTTCGCGCAACCGCTATGGGCGTGCTTTTCGTGACGATCACCTTTATCCGATGGCCGCGGCAATCTGGTCCACGCCCTCCATGGAGGTAGGTGCCTATCCGGCCGCCAGTTTTGTGAAATTCTGCTGCAATCACGGCCTCCTCGAGATTTGGGATCGTCCGAAGTGGCGCACGGTCAAAGGTGGCAGCCGCGAATATGTGGCGCGTATGACGGTCGGCTTTGCCGACAGGATACGCCTTTCGACACCAGTAAGGACGGTGCGTCGGCTGGGCGGGGATATTGAGATCCGTGATGCTCTCGGCGGACGGCAGCTGTTTGACCATGTCGTTGTCGCAACGCATGCGGATCAGGCGCTTCGTATGCTGGCGGACGCCACCGACGACGAGCGCCGCATTCTTGGTGGTTTCCGCTATTCCCGCAACGTGGCGGTGCTGCATCGCGATGCGGCCTTGATGCCCAGGCGTCGAGCCGCCTGGTCGAGCTGGAACTATTCGGCAGATACGCGAACCCTTTCAAAAGAGGGACAAACGCAGCCCTCGATCACCTATTGGATGAACCGGCTTCAGCCTCTCGGTGGCGCACCGCCGACCTTCGTCACGCTCAATCCCAACCGAGCTCCGCGCGAAGACACTATCATCAGAACCGATATCTACGAACACCCGGTCTTCGACCTTGCAACAGACAGGGCGCAGCAGGAGATATGGTCTCTTCAGGGCGCGCAGAATACCTGGTTCTGCGGCGCCCATTTCGGCTCGGGCTTCCATGAGGACGGAATCCAGGCCGGGCTCGCGGTGGCCGAAGATCTAGCAGGCATCCGTCGTCCATGGCAGGTGGGGCAGGAAAGTGCCCGCATCGTTCGCAGGCCTATCGCACGACCGATCGAAGCGCAGATCGGACAGGAGGTGCTGGCGTGACAGCTGAACCTCGCGCGACCCCGTTTTGCGGTCATCTGACGATCAGTGCGCTGCCGAAGCCTGAAAGGGATTCGCGTTTGTGTGCTTCTTGGCCTGCCGCAAGCGCCGATACTGTTTGTTCGCATGTCGTTCAGCGACACCAGTCGGCCTCATCTATCGGGCGAAATGCATGAGCCAGCTTGGGGAATTTTCCGACGGACCATTCGTGACCACCGCGACCCGAAAGCCTGGCCTCGGCGGTCGCCTCATGGCGCATATGGTCCGCAACATTCGAATTGGCACGCTTAAAATCGTGTTGCCCTCCGGGGCGGTGATCCACGAGGTGGGAGCTGAACCCGGGCCTGACGCGACTATTGTTATGTGGCGCTGGCGCGCTCTCCGACGCATGGTCACAGCCGGCGATATCGGCTTTGCGGAGGGCTTCCTGGAGGAGGATTGGACGACCCCGGATTTGACCGCATTGATACGGCTGGCGGCCAGAAATGGCGACGCCCTGTCTCCGGCGATCGAGGGCAGCCAGCTCATGCGGCTTTTGAACCGCACACGCCACCTTCTCAACGCCAACACGAGGCGCGGTAGTCGTCGAAATATCGAAGCGCATTACGATCTCGGCAACGATTTCTACAAGGAATGGCTCGACCATAAGATGCTGTATTCCTCGGCTATCTTCGACAAGACCACGCCGACACTTGAGGCTGCACAGCAGAACCGTCTGAATCAAATTCGGGGAAAGCTTGTGCTTTCAGGTGGCGAACGTGTTTTGGAGATCGGTTGCGGTTGGGGCGCGTTGGCGCTCGATCTTGCAGCGAATTCGGATGCCAGGGTCGTCACCATCACGCTGTCGCCTTCCCAATTCGCTTGGGCGAAAGATGTGGTCGCCGCCTCCGGCAAGACCGGCCAAGTCGATCTGCGCCTTCTGGACTATCGCGACACGGACGGTCAGTTCGATCGTATCGTGTCGATCGAGATGTTCGAGGCCGTCGGCGAAGCCTATTGGCCGAGCTATTTCGACATGCTGAAGCGCTGCATGAAGGATGACGGCCGTACCGTGCTGCAGATCATCTCCATTGAGGAAGGTCGGTTCGAGGCCTATCGCGGCAGCATCGACTTCATTCAGAAATATGTCTTTCCAGGCGGATTTCTGCCATCGGACGCAGCGCTTGGGCGCGCAATAACTACAGCTGGCCTGAAGCTTACCGGGGTAGAGCACTTCGGCAAATCCTATGCTCGAACGCTCCGCGAATGGAGGGCACGCTTTCACGCGCGTTGGCCCGCGATCGCCGCCCAAGGGTTCGACGAGCGCTTCAAACGGCTTTGGCACTATTACCTCTGTTACTGCGAGGCGGGCTTTGAGGAGGGAAGCATCAATGTTGGATTTTACACGCTCGAGCATGCGTAAATTTGCTTCAAAAGGAGAAGCGGAATGAGACCTTTGATGCCGACGTTCGCGGTCGTTGCTCTTGTGCTAGCCGGCGTGGCCGAAGCTGGGGACATTAGTGGTCAGTGGGCACGAGGAGACGGAAATGCAAGGGTTCAGATTGCGCCATGCGGGTCGGATATCTGCGCGGTCAACACCTGGATCAAGCCGGGCACGCCGAAGGAGAAGGAAGGCGACAAGCTTGTGATGTCGATCAAACAGGATGCCGAGGGTCGCTATTCCGGCACCGCTTTCGATCCGCAGCGTGACATGAGTTACAGGCTGACGGTGACCGTGAGCGGGAACAAGATGACCACGAAAGGTTGCGTGGTCGCTGGTCTGCTTTGCAAAGGCGTCGATTGGACACGCGTCAACTGACGCTTGCATCAAAAACCTCGAGGAGACCTATGTGAAAACGAATGTCGTCTCGTACCTTGCCACGCTGATCGTCTTCGTGGCGATCGATTTCGTCTGGCTGAGTACCATGGCTGATCGTCTTTATCGCCCGACCTTGGGCGACATGCTGACACCCGAATTCCGGCTGGCTCCGGCCGTGGCGTTTTATCTACTCTACGCGGCCGGATTGACGTTTCTTGCCGTCAAACCAGGCCTGACATCTGGTTCGCTCGCAGCAGCCGCCGTTTACGGCGCCGTCGTCGGCTTGACCGCCTACGCCACCTACGACTTGACCAATCAGTCAACGCTCAAGAATTGGTCGACGACTCTGACCATAGCGGACTTGCTCTGGGGTTGCGCGCTTTCGGCAGTCTCAGCCGGCGCAAGCGTTTGGATAACCCAGCGCCTTGTCGGAACTCTTGGCAAGATATGAAGAGCGTGGTTGTCACGTCAAACGTCATGGAGATTGAAGAATGAAACTGTTATTCGTCCTGGCGGTGGCAAGCGGGGTTTTCTTCACGGGATGTTCCACGTCACCGCGCGCCCTGTCTCAGAGCGCTGCCTACCAAAAACATCAGCCAACACGTCCGGCGAACGCGAGGAATTGCACGAGTAAGCCCAACTACGAGGGAATGTTACGCACGCTATGTTATTGAGTCACCCCGAGATGACATGCGAGTGGGAGAGGCAGTTACTGCAGTCCTTTGATAACGTGCCGTCGCCAAACTAGGCTTATCCGCCCAGATCTTGCGTGGCGTAGGCCGCACTATCGATATCGGCGGCGCTCGAACAGAGCTGTTCCAGTCCCTTCACCTCGCGCTCGGCGGCGCTTCCTCTACGCGACACCCCGACGAACAAAGTGCCAGGCGGAATTCAAAGGTTAGCGTTGCTCATCGCAGCAGGCGCTTCGGCCAAGCGGATTTCGATGGGGAAACGTTTGCTATTCGCATCGTCCACGTCGACTGATCATCCCCGCACAGCTTCTTGCGAACTCACCAAGTGATTCCGATCCAGGTGAGTTCCAGATACACAGATCCAGCCGCGTCCTGCGACGTGGACATTGATCCCTCACCGAAACCCCGCACGTTGACGTACCGGCTTTTTCGGAGTCGAAGGAGCGGCCAGTGTTTCGCCGGCCCAATGGATCAAAGCTGCCCCTCAATATCGAGGGCAAGCGCCGATCCGTGAGCAAGCCTGGCGATCTTTGATAGCCCAACGACGCCTGAACCTGGCAGGTACCCGACGTGCGCTTTGCCGACGAATGGGACCATATGTGTTCGCAATGGGAGAAGAAGGCTATGTCTCGCACGACGATCAGATCGTCGTAGCCGCCTACGTCTGCGAACGTCTGTGCCAGTATCGCCGCAGTGTTTCATCATATCCGGCAAATATTTCTCTGAAAGCCTCAACGACGTGGGCCGGCGTATCGAGAAGGCCCTCGCGATCAGGATTGTCGCCTGCCAAGGATATGAGGACCCTGACCGCCGCCTCTGCTTTTCCGCGGCTCGGTCGTTTGGCGCCAGAAGCTGCCTCCTCGACAAGCTGATCCATTTTGTTATCTCCCGATTTTCGCTCCTGCTTGCGAGCGAGGCGATCGAAACGAGGATACTGAAAATTTGAAGATCCACAGGCGCATTGCTGCGTAGACAGCGTCGTCGAAACCACGGATCATCAAAATGCCTTTCGCCGCGCAAAGCCTGCAGAGACCGCGCTTTTCATTGGAGAAGGTCAATCGACCGATGAATGACGATGCACCCAGCCCAATTCTCTTGAGCCGCCTGCTGGTGGCGGTGGGGGACGAACGGGACAAGGACGCTTTCGAGCAATTGTATCGCCACTTCATCCCGAGACTTCGTTCCTACATGAAGAGGTTGACCAAAGACACTGCGCTCGCTGAAGAACTCTCCCAAGAGACGCTCGTTGCGGTCTGGCGCAAGGCCGGACAATTCGATCCCGCCAAAGGGCAGGCGTCAACCTGGATCTTTCGGATCGCGCGAAACCTTCACATTGACAAATATCGTCGCGGATCACACCCCGAATTCGACGAGAACGATCCGGCCTTTGTCCCCGATGAAGGCCCCTCGGCGGATATCCTCATGATAAGGGAGCAGGAAGCGAGAACGCTTGGCAAGGCACTTATGTCATTACGGCCGGATCAGGTTGAGATCCTCAAGATGTCGTATTTCGAGGAGATCCCTCATTCGGCGATCGCGCAAACGTTGGGAATACCTCTCGGCACAGTGAAATCAAGGATTAGAATGGCCTGTGGCAAACTCCGCCAGGCACTTGGAGACCTCAGATGATCCGGCATCATTTGGATGATGATATTCTAGTGCGATACGCAGCAGGCTCTCTCGAAGAGGGCTGGAGCATAGGCGTGGCGACACATTTGGCCCTTTGCCCCGAATGCCGTGGTCGCCTGCAGATGTTTGAAGCATTGGGTGGCCATTTCCTTGAAAGCGAAATTGTTGAAGATGTGAGTGACGATGAGTGGCAAAAGATGAGAAGACTGATATCTGCTGACGAAACGGGCACTGTCGTCCAACTCAAGCCCAAACGACATGGCGACGGCCTCATTCCAGAGCCCTTGCAAGCGTATGTGGACAGAGCGGGCGGCTTGAAATGGCGCCGCCTTGGCGGCGGGGCGGCGCAGATGATCGTACCGACGGACGATTCCACGACCACCGTCAGGCTGCTAAAAATCCCTGCAGGAAAACCTGTACCGGAACATTCGCATGGCGGAACGGAACTGACGCTTGTCCTGGACGGTAGCTTCAGCGATGAACTATCAAGCTTCAAGCGAGGTGACGTCGAAATGGCGGACGCGGAAATCCTTCATACACCGCGCGCAGATCCGGGAAAGGATTGCATATGCCTGGCTATCACAGACGCACCTCTGAAGTTCACCAGCCGATTTGTCCGATGGCTCCAGCCATGGCTCAAGATTTGACTTCTATCGCGGGATTGCTAGGTCTTCATTCGCCAGACGACACCTCTGACGTGGTTTGAGCCGATAGCAGCCACGGTTCGCAAGCAGGCGCGATCGAGGGGAGGGGGTCAGACATTTAAAGCCGGCATGTTCAGCCTGTCGAGCTCCAGGAACCACACAGTTGAGAGGTCTTTCAGAAGATACAGAACATAACCTCGTCCGGCGTATTGGCGTGCGCCTTCAAGACGGGTGTGATGGGCACGGTCCTTGTGGTCGAAGTCGAGCCGCTCATCCGTCTCAAGGTTATCGATTTCCTGGAGGAGGCTGGATTCGATGTCATCGAAGCAGCCTATGGCGATGAAGCGTTTGATCTCCTCGGTGATCATTCCATCCACGTCATCTTCACCGACATCCAGATGCCAGGCAACCTGAAAGGGTACGATCTTGCCCACAATGTCGCACGGCGGTTCCCCGATGCAGTATCGTCGTCGCTTCAGGAAGGCTGGCGTCGCAAGATTTGGAGCTGCCGCCCGACGCCGAATTCTTCTCCAAGCCCTACGATCTCAGTCTCAGAGTTGCTCGTCTCAATGCCGTGTCAAAGCGCTGAGCGAGTACCGGGCAGCCTGTTGATACGGTGGTGCGCTCTTTTCTCAGACAGCGTTTGCCAAATGCCATATGGTCTCGACCAGCGAGGGATAAGGCTCATGAAAATCGAGATAGATACTCCCAAGATTTCCACGCGAGAGCGCTTTCTCGAGGCGATCGTTCAGAGTGCGATCGACTACGCGATCATTTCGTTGGACCTTGACGGCCTCGTGACGAGCTGGAACGAGGGTGCACGTCGAATCCTCGGCTGGAGTGCCGAGGAAATGGTTGGCAAACCCGCGAGCGTCTTCTTCGTGCAGACCGACCGCGAGCAGGGCGTGCCGCAACGCGAGATGACGGCGGCTTTGAGCGCGGGCAGGGGTAGCGATGAACGCTGGCACCTAAAAAAGGATGGGACGACTTTCTGGGCGTCTGGCGAGATGATGGCACTGCGCGCAGACGACGAGACAGTCATCGGTTTCGTCAAGATTCTGCGTGACCGGACGAGCGAGCGCGATCAGGCCGACAGGCAGCGACTCCTGATGCACGAACTCGGACATCGTCTCAAAAACACCCTTTCGGTCGTTCAATCGATCGCGACGCAATCACTCCGTAATGCCACATCACTTGAAGACGCCTCAGAAAAGCTGCGCTCCCGCATAGCCGCCTATTCTACGGCACATGACATCCTCCTTCAGAAAAACTGGACCGGCGCAACGCTTCGAAACATTGTCGAGGCGGCAAAGGTCAATATCGGCATGGAGGGAAGCGAGCGAATCCTCATTCGCGGTCCCGACGTCGAACTCGGCCCACAGGCCGCGCTTTCCATCTCTCTTGTTCTTCATGAGCTTCTCACCAACGCAACAAAATATGGCGCGCTGTCAAATTCGGCCGGTCACATCGACACCACTTGGAAGATCGAACGGATTGATGGCGAGGACATGCTCGTATGCTCCTGGCGCGAGTTCGGCGGTCCTAAGGTGACGAATCCGTCTCGCAAAGGATTCGGAACGCGTCTCATTCTCTCGAGTTTGAAGAGCTACGGCGACGTCGGGCTCGAGTATGACCCGGCCGGGATCATGGTGGAAATGAAAATGCGGTTGTCGAAGATTCAATTCCGCAGCGAGCTGGCCCAGATTCCTTGAACGGGCAGAGCTACATGAAGATCGACTGCCCCAGCTTGCGCATGGACCTGCGGTCTTCCTGAGGCCGCAGTGAGGGAAAGTCCCGATCGGTCTCCCTCGATTTGATGTCCACTCAAAGTCGAAATGAGCATGGCGGCGGAATGGCGTCGATGCTTTCGACGAAAAACCATCACCGGCGCATGATCGATTTCGATCATCATCGCCGCCGATTCTGATTTCCAAATCTCAGATGTTAATGAAGTTTCCTCTCCTGGTGCCGGAATCGATACCTGTCGCAAGGTTGTTTCCTGGCGCGGACGGGATGATCGGTCGATCAGCCAAAGATGATCTTGCGACCGGGGACCGCTACGCGATCGGCTCGCGTGCCACCGTCTTTTCGATGCCCCTTGGGGTTCGATTGCGAGATCGAAATCGGTTCCTTTGCTCAGTGCGGGTTAATGTCAGAGGATGTAATCCAAACCCGTCCATCATAGGCCAGTTCGCCGTCTGAGAATTTGCGATCGGCAATACCCTCGTAAACATGAAGACACTGAAGGAGCCCTTCCATGACGTCGCCTTCGCCGGATGGCATGGCATCGTCGGTGATGCACACGGCCTGATGGAGGTTTCCTTCAGTCATGACCAGGAGAGCGTGACCGCCATAGAGGCGAATTTTACCAGGCAAGGTTACGAGCGACATGGCACCCTCCTCGAAAATAGCCGGATAGTATTGCATCGCTATCCCGACGCTAAGGGGTCATGGTTAACGAAAGGTTAACAAATTATCAATTATGCAATCAGGAGTAAGTGCCGCGGCAAAAGGTCGTAATTGCATTCTTCGCAGACGCTTTTTGTTTGACCCTGTAACCAGCCGGCGCTTGAAAGCGGATCGATGAGCAGTTGCCGTACCCAGTGACTTGGCGCCGCGGTCGTCCTGCTTACGGCCACCGAACGTCTGAAGACCGGCAGGGATCGAAGGATCGCCCCCTGGACATGACAGCAAATATTGTTCGCTTTGACGCAATTGACTCTGGCTCGCGCACGCATAGTCAATATGTCGCGACGCGAGCCCGGGTTATTCATGCGCTCGTCAAGATCATATGCCACCCGAGCGGCTAGAACGGCATTTCGGAGGAATGATGGACAAACCCTGGTCTGAGAACTGCGGCCCGGTCGCGGCGACCGAGCGCGATGTTCAAAAGGCAAGCGCGATCAACGCGCTTCTCGTGCGACCGATCGACGTTCTGCCGCAAAAGGCAGGCGATCCCATCCGCCCATTGGCGGTTGGGATCTTCAGCGAGATCCGGGCGCTGTTGAAGCCGGACGTCGGGGTGACCAAGCTCAGACGTGCGACTGCCGTTTATGTCCGCCTGAAGCGCTATTATTTCGCAAGCGCCCAGCCTGACTCCATGCGCCACGATCTTGCCGGCGCGCCGGTCGAACCGGTTTCCGCTGCGGACAGACTGCAGGCGCAGCGGCGCTTTCTGGAAATGAAGCGGACCCGCATGCAGGCCGACGCGTTGGCTGCGGTGCCGCACGTTGCTGCTGATCCTGAGCCGACAAAGAACGAGCTGATCCGCGCGGCGCTTCTCAAACGGCGGTCGTTGGCCGCAAAATAATCGGTCGGATCCGGCGGCGTGGCGGGACCGAGCGCATATGAGGCTTTCGTTGCGTTGCGGGCATTTGATCAACATGAACGTTGAACTCGATCTTCCGACGCCGGGATAAAAAACCTATCGCCGTAACAGCCGATGTCGGCGGCCTCCAGGCCCATTCCTTACTCGCGATCGGAACCTTTCGTTCGGATACGCCTTCCGCCAGCATCTTACTCTGACGGGAGCTACACCTTGATTAACGACCTTTGGTATAAGAATGCCGTTGTCTACTGTCTGTCGGTAGAGACATTCATGGATTCCAACGGTGATGGCATCGGTGATTTCCAAGGATTGCAGCGACGACTAGACTATTTGGCCGGGCTCGGCGTCACCGCGATATGGCTGATGCCGTTTCAGACTTCGCCCGGGCGCGATGATGGCTATGACGTCTCCGACTACTACAATGTAGATCCGCGTTACGGCTCGCTGGGCGACTTCGTCGAGTTCACGCACGGCGCCAAGCAGCGGGGGATCCGAGTTCTCATCGATCTCGTCGTGAACCATACCTCGGACGAGCACCCGTGGTTCAAGGAGGCGAGAGCGAATAGAAACTCTCGTTATAGAGACTGGTACGTTTGGTCGAAGACGAAGCCTGAAAACGCAAACGAGGGTATGGTGTTTCCCGGCGTCCAGAAGTCGACGTGGACGCGCGACAAGGAATCCGGGGAGTACTTTTTCCACCGCTTCTACGAATTCCAGCCCGATCTCAACACGGCAAACCCGCTTGTTCAGGCCGAAATCCTCAAGATCATGGGCTTCTGGATCCAGCTCGGTGTATCCGGCTTCCGCATGGACGCTGTTCCTTTCGTAATCGCGGAGAAGGGTATTCAAGTGAAGAAGCCTAAGGAACAGTTCGACATGCTGCGAACGTTTCGGGAATTCCTGCAGTGGCGCAAGGGCGATAGCATCATCCTGGCCGAAGCCAACGTCGTTCCGAAGGAGAATTTGGAATACTTTGGAGATGACGGCGACCGTATGCAGATGATGTTCAACTTCCACGTCAACCAAGCGCTATTCTATGCGATGGCCAGTGCGGACAGCCGACCGCTTGTAAGGGCCATGCAAGATACAGAGCAGCGTCCGATGACCGGTCAATGGGGTGTATTTCTGCGAAACCACGACGAACTTGATCTCGGTCGGCTTACCGAGAGCCAGCGGCAGGCTGTCTTCTCTGCCTTTGGGCCTGACAAGACTATGCAGCTATATGATCGAGGAATCCGGCGCCGACTTGCTCCCATGCTCGGTGGTGACATCCGTCGGCTGAAGCTCGCCTACAGTTTGATGTATTCGCTCCCCGGCACGCCGGTTCTTCGCTACGGCGATGAGATCGGAATGGGAGACGATCTCTCGCTACCCGAACGAAACTGTGCACGAACTCCAATGCAGTGGTCCGATGAGCCTCAAGGAGGCTTCACCAAGAGCGATAATCCGGTGCTTCCGGTCATTTCGGAGGGACCGTATGGATTCGAACATTTGAACGTCGCCTTTCAGCGTCGTGACAGTGAATCTATGCTGAATTGGACCGAGCGGATGATCCGCATGCGCAAGGAGGCACCCGAGATCGGCTGGGGGACCTTCAACGTCATCGATAGCGGCGATCCCGGCGTACTGATCATGCGCTACGAGTGGCGGAAAAACGTTGTGATGATCATACACAGCTTCCACGATAAGCCCGTCGAGATCACGTTCGCTCTCAAGGAGGACGACGACGCAAAGTCACTTGTCGACATCCTGGATGGTCACGATAGCCGGGCTGATGGCGAGGGAAAGCATCACATGGTGTTGGAACCCTATGGCCTCCGTTGGTACCGGGCTGGGGGACTGGACTACCTGCTGAAGCGCAGCGTCGTCTAGTAAGAACAGCAGGAGCTACCGCGTGGCGGCCTTTGATCACAGTACCCGAAGGTCTTCAGCCGCTGTTTTGCCTGCGCGTCGATCCTGCGTTGTTTCGAAACTGATCTTCTGCGAGCAAAATGGCTCATCGTGCCTCGATTATCATGGTTAATGTGCGCAAAACCAGCGGGGAACTGGCCTTGCCATGAATCTTCTGGACACTGTAGCCGACTACGCGCGTGGAATCGGGGTTCTTCAGTTAGAACTAGCCGTCAGCGCAGAGAATCCGGCGGCGATACGATTCTATCTGCGGGAAGGCTTTTCCGAAGTTGGCAGGATTCCCGGTGGTTTTCTGCACGACGGCAGGGAGATCGATGACGTCATGATGGTACGTCGCCTGGGTGGCTGACGCGTTTTCGGGATACGGGAAGCATCGACGTGGGTGCTGACGCCAGCTGAAGGTCCGCGCCTGCTCACGCTTCCCCGTGCTCATCGTCATCATCCTCTGGGTCCTCTGAGATCACCTCGTAGTCCCCAAACTCTTTGTGACGACAAGTCGTGTTGATGAGTTCGATGGGGCGCGACGGTTTCCCGATTTGCAGCCGCAGTTCCAAGTCATCTGTCGCCGCGTACAAGGCAGCGATAGCGTCTTCTTCACTTGGCGCGGTTACCCAGAAAGAGGTCAGTGTCGGCATGTCGATAAGAAATGTTTGAATAGCCCCGAGATTTGT
>UCKU01000001.1 GCA_900473185.1 Hyphomicrobiales bacterium
CTCCCCCTCCGCCGCCGCCGAAATCAGGTTCCTTGCCGCCCCCGCCCCCACCGCCAGTGCGCAGGCGGAGCTCATTTTCCTTCACCGGGCCGGTGTCGCCATCGATCGTCCTGGCAAAGGGAATATCCGGCTTGGCCTTGAGTTCGTCGGTTTCACCGGGCATCCGCCGGGCCTCGATACCGGGCGCCGCCACCAGTTCTTCAGCCAGCTGCGGCTTTGTTTCCGGCTCCACGACATTGACGACGGGTATGTCATGGTTGGAAAGCTGTCTTGTAGGTTGTTCGGTCGGCATCACGGTTTGCACGTCATCCACCTTCTCTTCGGCGACAGCCTCGACTTCATGGGGATAGGAAGACACTTTGCGCGTCAGCTCGCGAAGATGGTCCACCGCATCGTCGATCGCCGAAACGCAGGCCTCCGTCAGAAAATCCTGAGGATTTGCCGCCGTAGAGGATGGCTTTTCGCCACGCAGATCGAGCGCGCTGCCATTTGCAAAAATCTGTTTTGAGATTTGGTTCATCGCGGTCTCTCCCAAGATACGCAGGTCACGCGACCACGGCTTGCATTACATCCAAGGGGTGAGCGGAGGACCATGAAAGATCATGCCCGCCGTTGATGATGCCATCGCCGCCGTCCGCGCCTTGGGGGGTATCGTCATCGAGAAAGGCGATGACTTCATTGGCAAGCTTTTCGCCTACCGTCGCGGGCTGGGTGTTATCGTGTTCTATGATACCGCCCTGGATGAGAATGGCGTCGGAATAGAGCTGGCCGGCAACATAGGTGGTGTTGCCGAAGCTGTCGTAATCGACGATTTCAGCGATATTGGCGACGGTATTGCTGCCGGTATCGATCGTGACCACAGCGTCCTGGTTGTTCTTCAGAAGCTCGGCTGCGGCCTGGGTAACGTCGTCGGAATCTCCGAGCACCGCGACCTGCTTGATGATCGTCATGTCGTAGAGATTGCCTGTGATGTAGAGAACATTCAGGCCGATGTAGCCCTGGAAATTGGAATCGGTGGACAAGCCCTCGGGCATTGTCGGATCGCGCTCCTGGATACCCTTTTCTGCCTCGTGCATATAGTCGGGCATGGTCTCGAACCGGTCGTCGGCGCCGACATTGTGGATCGCCGCAAGATTCCAGATGAGATTGTTGCCGGACTGGATGGTGGCACCATTGTCTACACCGTCCTCGGTGCGGGCCCAGTCGTTGTCATAGAGAAGCGAAATCTGCGTTATGCTATTGATATCGTATATATTTCCGGCGACGATCACCAGATCGTACTGCAGGCCCATTTGGAAGAAGGACGAGAAATTCAGCGCCGTGTTGCCGCCCGTCAGAACTGTCGCTTCCGACCCGTTCGTCGTGACGGTCATGGTGTCGTTGTCGGTCACGAAATGATACTGTTCGATCCAGCTCACGAAGGAAACGTCGCCCTCGATGACGCTGACGCGCCAGGCCATCGGAAAGATGGGGTCGCCATGTGCATCGACCGTTGTCTGTGGCTGTGTCGACTGGAACGTGTCGCGCTCGAAGCTTGCAATATTGTAGGCGGTCACACCCGCGCTCTCGGCGGAGTCGGCTGAATGGAAGACCGAAGCGATATTGTCATTGTCGCTGTAGACATAGACCTGGGTGATCGCATCGACCTGATGGTAGTCGCCCATGACGGCCGTCACGGAAGAGATCACTGCCGTGTTGACGACGGAGGCAATGTTGGCGACGAGGTTTGCGCCCGTGGTGACCTCCAGGCTGTTTCCAGCCGCGTCATGATGTTCGACGGATGTCTGGGTTTCGTCAGGTTCTTCAGGCAGTTTGGCGAGCCCCCGATCCGGCAGCAGGTCGTCGAGCGCCGGAATTTCGGAAACGTGCTTGCCGTTCATATAGGCTCCGGTGATCTCGTCACCCGCCAGCACGAAATCATGTGCCTGATCGTTTGGATTGTCCGCCGGCGGCTCGCCCGTTCCGATAGATGTCTGGCCCGAATCCCTTACTCCCTGGATGTAGGTTTCCATATCCCCGGCGATCTGCTTGACCCCCTCCAGGGTGTCGGTCCGATGCAGGTCGGAAAAGGGAGAGAAAATCTCGGCCTTGGCGCTGAATTCCGCCAGTTTCTCGACGACGAAGCTCGTATCGCGCGGGGCATGGTGGCCACCCGTCATATCGAGATAGTCGTCATCATAGAGAACGTTGACCTGCGTAGCGTATCCGATCACCGATCCGGGACCATTGAAAACCTGCAGTTGTTCTTCGTCCTCGATATTAATGTCCTGTGGGCTGCCGAACCGGGGTAGCGACGACACATCGCGGTGGGCAATCTCGGAGAGCTTTTCGATGCTTTCTTCAAAGGGGCGGCCGAAGCGGCGGGCGCCCCCATAAACGATCTCATAGCTGACGCTTCTGTAGTTGACATCAGGATCATAGTCCTGGAGCGCGAGATCGGAGGCGAAGGTGGGCGTATTGGCGACCAGATCGTCAAGCGCCGGATTATCTTCGGCAGGGCTTGTACCCTCCGTCAGCCCCGCACGCAGCCTCATCTCATCGGTCGTCGTTTCGAATATGCCGATGAAATGGGCGATGATTTCTGAGAATTTCTCGATTTGCATTGCCTTGGCCTCCCTTATCGAAGAGACGACCGGCCATGCGACATCCTTCTGCGGGAGCCGCGCTGTTCGTCAATTCGCACGCAAGCATTCAAACTGCACCGGCAGAAGCCGGTGCAGCCCTTTCTTGTCTTGGAGGTTAGTGTCCGCTTGTATCTTCGCCGACATTGGAAACATGTGAGTCGCCGCCGATGACACTAGAGTCCACAGCATTGCTGAGCATGTTCGCACCCTGAACGAGTTCCATATGGAAGCCCGAATTTGCGAGTATTGCGGAAGCATCTGCCGTCGAAGTGCCTGTGACGTCGTCGCCTGCCTTGAGATCCCAACCCTTGCCGTCCATATCGACGCCATCAGCACCATGGGCGGTGCCGGCATTCGCACTCAGGTGGTTCTGAGCGCCGCCGTTCTCCATCGTGATGTTCCAGGCCTGATCCTGGTCTGCGAGATGGTTTGCCTGGACAGTGCTGAAGACCGAGTCGGCGCCTTCGCCGGACAGTGAACCGTTGAGGATATTGTCGATATTGAGGGTGAAGGAGAAGTCATCCCCGATGTCGAAGGTGAGGTCGTGGCCGGCTACGCCGAGGTTCCCGAAGTCCTTGACATCATCAATAACGGCGAAGTCCGTGTCCGTCTTGTTGAAGCTGTCGCTCGTATTGTGGCTATTGGTGGTCGTCTTGGTATCGGTATCCGTGACCGTCTTGATGTCGGTGTCGATATCGGTCTTGGTGGTCGTGTTGTTATCGGTGATCGTCTTGATGTCAACGTCGTCGTCGCTGTACGACTTGGCATCGTAGCTCCAGTCGTAGTCCGACTTCGTGGTGGTGGTCGTGTCGTTGTCGTTGATGGTGGTCGTCTTGGTGTTCGTGTCGTCGTCCGACTTGTAGCTCCAGTCGTAGTCGTTATCGCGGTTGTCGCCGTTGTCGGTCTTCACATCGAGATCGACATTGGCTTTGACGTCAACGTCCGTGCTGTTGTCGGTGTTGTTGCGATTGTCACCATTGGCGATGCCGCCGACGTAACCTGTTGAATTATCATCGATTTCGGTTGAATTGATAGCGCTGGAAAGGCCATCGGCCAAGGCGCCCACCTTGACGGTGTCGTCGTCTGAGCCCTGTGGACCGGGCTTCGGATCATAAGGCATTACGTTTCCTCCAGAAAAAAACTGGAGCAGCTTTCGAAGTCCCTCTCATCTCAAATGGGATCTTTGCTCGCGCTTGCTCCAATGTGTTAACATCGGCAGATGGACTCGATACCTTTTCACCTGCAGCTTCATCGCGATTTGTTGGCCAAATTCTGTATTGGGATTGTGCCTATTCAGTACAAAGACGCACAAATCCGGTCCCGGACTCGATATGAGCGCGAGCAAGGCAGTCGAACTTCTTTTTGAGTTCCCTCGAAAGAAGACCAAGTATCAAAAACACATGCTGATACTTGATTTTCACGTCGCCACTTTGGCAACCCTTACAGATTGATGGAAAAAAATGGGTCCCGATAGATATCAATTCGGGCTAAGGCATCTGAAGTCCGTTTCAATACTCCAGTTAAGCCAATACCGGATCGCGGGCTCGGAGAAGGCTGTGTGCGCATTCGGGACGGCGTCCCGTACCTCGGAATCCGGAGGGTTCGACGGATTGCGGTATCGCGAAGTTAAGCTGGAAAGGTTCTCCGTCTTATTTTGAAATATCGTCTGCCCATTACCACGTTGGTTTTGTATGTCTCGAACTAATACATGCTGCTTTATACCGTGATCTAGTCGAAATACCGCCCGCCAGTATGTTTCTTGTCGGAAATGCAACCATAAAGTGGCAAAAAATAAATATAACTTCGTGACAACTAACCCATTTGGGCCATTTCTTTCCTTTGAAATCCATATTACCATAATTAAGAAATGCCTAAAAGATAAGGCGGTCACATGCCTAGGGGCAATGTTCGTCGGCATGTAATACCCGCCATCGCGCCAATGGGAGTAGAAGCTCCGAGTTTGAGTATAGTGTAGCGCTAGGGGAGGCGTATATGTTCATGGTTGGGTCGGAAGTAGGAGATTCGGATCAGGCAAGAAGACTGAGCCCGAATGGAGAAACAGTCCTGGTAATCGCCAAGGCGGACTTGTTCTCCGAGTGCATGGTTGAGGCACTGGCAAAGAAATTCCCGAATTTTGATGTCGTAAGCGTATCGAGCGCGCAGTCCATATCCGAGAAGGATATTCACGACATGCGGCTTGTCCTATTCTATCATGTCGCCGGCGCCGAGTTGCACGATGCGCTGCAGGTCGTTCGTGAAAACCGTCCGGACGCATCCATCGGCCTTGTCGTCGAAGCTATCGATATGATGGAGCCCTATATCAGCCGTCTTGTCGAGGCGCGTGTCGTCGATGGTGTCCTGCCGCTCAATCTGCGTCTGGATGTCTTCATGGCGGCAATCGATCTGCTGATGAAGGGCGGCGAACATTTTCCATCCGCGCTTCTAGGCCGTCTGTCCAACCGGGCAACGGCGCAGCTTGAGCCCTCGCTGTACCAGACGAAGTCAGTCGACGCAGCGCGCGCCAATGCGCTGAAGCTTCGCCGCAACAGCATGGCGGCTCTGACCACGCGCGAGGTACAGATTCTCGATCTCATCTGTAAGGGCACGCAGAACAAGATCATCGCCGACAAGCTTCACCTGTCTGAAAACACGGTGAAGGTTCACGTCCGCAATATCTATAAGAAGATGAATGTGAGAAATCGCACCGAAGCGGCCTCACGTTTCTTCAACGATACGTCGGACAGTGGCGATCTCTCCGGCAGGTGGCCGCACTAGGCCATCAATCCATCCGGGACGAGCGGGCAAAGCAGCGTGATTTCTGGCCGAAACCGCTCGGCGAACAGATGTAAGGCGCGGAACCGGGATAGACCGCAGCGCTCACTTTAGCCGAAGCGGTCTTCGGTTCGGCAGCATAGGCGAAGTCCTTCGCGGCATGTGGTACGCTTGCCACAACGACATTCTTCTCCGTGCTTCCCACGATCGCGGTATCGATGACCGCACATGAGATCGGTCCGATGGCCGAGAGAACGATCGTCGCAGCCAAAGCCAGAGAGCTGAAGCTGCATGGCGCTCTGCCATGCATGCGACCATGAGTCGTCATTGAAAAACCCTCTCTATCATCAGGGCAATAGCGACGCGCCCTCGCACACCGGTGGCTGGCCACTCCTTATACTGGCTTCGTTGACTGAAGCTGGAGCGGCCGGACGGAAAGCATGGCACCTTAGTCATTGAGAGGGATTAATCAAGCAAATTCCGAAGTTTAATACTATAGCTATTTAGAATTGCTCCCGTGTTTTGAAGTTGACCTTCACTGATATCCTCTTATCATTTTGAGCATAGGTACAATTATCCGAAGAATAACCGAGCTGGTTATTTCATAGATACTACTTCACGTTGAAGTTATCGAGGCGGATGAAGAGGGAGCCTAAAGTATAGAAGGGTCTAAGAAGGCCACGACATGGGAAGGAATTTGTAATGCGTAGTATTCCCACCGAAGGATATTCAGGATCTGCATTCGCATCGCCACGACAGCAGTCAAAAACCGTGCTGGTCAACGGAGGCGCCGGTTTCCTGGGTTCCCATCTTTGCGAGCGACTTCTCGAGCGCGGCCATCAGGTCATTTGTCTCGACAATTTCTACACCGGCCGCCACGTCAATATCGAGCATCTGCTGCAGAATGCCCGTTTTCGGCTTTTGGAACATGACGTGCGCCAACCCTATGACATCGAGGCTTCCGTCATCTTCAACTTTGCTTCACCAGCCTCGCCGCCGGACTATCAGCGTGATCCCGTCGGCACCTTACTGACCAATGTGCTTGGAGCCGTCAATACGCTCGATGCAGCCCGCCGCAGCGGCGCAACGGTCGTCCAATCCTCGACTTCGGAAGTCTATGGGGATCCGCACGAGAATCCGCAGCGCGAAACCTATTTCGGCAATGTCAATCCGATCGGCCCGCGCGGCTGCTACGACGAGGGCAAGCGGTCAGCCGAAACCCTGTTCTTCGATTATCACCGTAAGTATGGCGTCGATATCAAGGTTGGCCGGATCTTCAATACCTATGGCCCGCGTATGCGCCTTGATGATGGACGCGTCGTATCCAATTTCATCGTCCAGGCGCTCTCCAACGCGGACATAACGATCTACGGTGATGGCCGGCAGACCCGCTCCTTCTGCTATGTCGACGATCTCGTCGCTGGTTTCCTGCGTTTCGCCGATGCCGGCGAACACTGCGTCGGTCCGATCAATCTCGGCAATCCGGCGGAGATCACCGTGCGGGATCTGGCAGAAATTGTCCTTGATCTGACCAATTCGCGCTCGCGCATCATCTACCTGCCGGCCGTGGCAGACGATCCGCAGCAGCGCCGTCCGGATATTTCCAGAGCCAGAGAAGAGCTGAACTGGTGGCCGACGACGGAGCTGAAGACCGGGCTGAAGCGTACGATAGCCTATTTCGATGCGCTGCTTGCCCGCAAGGAAGTGGTGGAGGCCGTATGAGATGCCCCGCTACATCCTGGTTACGGGTGGCGCCGGCTTCATTGGCAGCCACATCTGCAAGGCGCTTGCGCGTGCCGGCATGGTTCCGGTCACCTATGATAATCTTTCCACCGGACATATCGACAGCGTCCGGTGGGGGCCGCTGATCCAGGCGGATATCGCCGATGGCGCAAGGTTGCGGCATGTCATGGCCGAATACTCGCCGGATTGTGTCATCCATTGCGGTGCCAACGCCTATGTCGGTGAATCCGTCGAAAAGCCGAGCATCTATTATCGCAACAATGTCATCGGCAGCTTGTCGCTGCTGGATGCCTGTCTCGATTGCGGTATCGACAGGATCGTCTTTTCCAGCAGCTGCGCGACCTACGGCATTCCCGAGATGCTGCCGATCGGCGAAAAAACGCCGCAACAGCCGGTCAATCCTTATGGCAGGACCAAGCTGATCTTCGAAATGGCACTGGAGGATTATGCGGCTGCTTATGGCACCCGCTTCGCCGCACTTCGCTACTTCAATGCGGCCGGCGCCGATCCGGAAGGCCAGCTTGCCGAGCGGCACTATCCCGAAACCCATCTGATCCCGCGCGCTCTTCTTGCCGCAAGTGGCCGGATCGAGAGCCTCGATATTTTCGGCACCGACTATTCGACGGAAGACGGCACCTGCGTCAGGGATTACATCCATGTCAGCGATCTTGCCCAGGCGCATCTTGCCGCGGTTCGTCACCTTCTGGTTGGCGGTAATTCCCTGAGCCTCAATCTGGGTTCCGGCCGCGGCACGTCGGTCGGCGAGATCCTTAATGCCGTCAAACGAAAGACCGGCCACAGGGTGCCGATCCGTTGTCAGCCGCGCCGCGCTGGCGATCCGCCTGTGCTTTTCGCCGATACGAAAAGAGCTCACCTGGAGCTCGACTTCATGCCGACGCTTTCGGATATTGACACAATCATCCGCACGGCTGGCCCGACCTTCGGACTGGAGGTGATCGCATGAGCACCAGAGCCGAAATCGATCGCGCATATCAGCCTTCTGCCGCCAAATCCGAGATGTTCGAGCCCGTCTTTACCGGCTGGAATCGAGCCGCCTACGGTCTTGGCATCATCTGCTGGCTGGCAGCACTCGCCTACTTCTGGTTCTGGTGGGCTGAGCCCACTCATGTCGTTTCATGGCCGGCATTCCTGCTCGTAACCCTCATCCTTGCCTGGGTCACCCTGATACCAGCCTATTTCATCCTGATCTTTCTCGATGCGAGGCAGGTCAGATCATCCGCCGACCTGCCAAAGGGTCGCGTTGCGATGGTGGTCACCAAGGCTCCATCAGAACCTTTCGCCGTCGTGCGCAAGACGCTTCTTGCGATGCTCGATCAGAAGGGTGTCGAGTTCGATGTCTGGCTCGCCGATGAAGATCCGTCCGAGGAGACCAAGAGATGGTGTGGGCAACACGGCGTCATGATCTCCACGCGCAAGGGCGTCAGCGAATATCACCGTCCAGTCTGGCCGCGCCGCACGCGCTGCAAGGAAGGCAATCTCGCCTATTTCTATGATCATTTCGGCTATGAGCGCTATGATTTCGTCGCCCAGTTCGATGCCGATCATGTGCCGACGCCGACTTATCTTCGCGAGGTCCTGCGACCCTTCTCCGATCCCGAAGTCGGCTATGTCTCCGCACCCAGCATCTGCGATGCCAATGCGGCCGAAAGCTGGGCCGCCCGCGGCAGGCTCTATGCCGAAGCGAGCCTGCATGGTTCGCTGCAGGCAGGATACAATAATGGTTGGGCGCCGCTCTGCATCGGCTCGCACTATGCCGTTCGCACGGCGGCCTTGAGGAAGATCGGCGGGCTCGGTCCCGAGCTCGCGGAAGATCATTCGACCACGCTGATGATGAATGCCGGCGGCTGGCGCGGGGTCCATGCGGTCAATGCCATCGCCCATGGCGACGGGCCGGCGACCTTTGCTGATCTCGTAGTGCAGGAGTTCCAGTGGTCGCGCAGCCTGGTCACCATCCTCCTGCAGCATTCTCGCCGGCATGTCGCCCGGCTGCCGCTGAAGCTGAAGTTCCAGTTTCTGTTTTCGCAGCTCTGGTATCCGTTGTTTTCGACTTTCATGGCAGTGATGTTCCTGTTGCCGGTCGCAGCCCTGCTCACGGGCCATGTCTTCGTCAACGTCACCTATCCGGCATTCCTGCTGCATTCTCTGCCGCTTTCGATCGTGCTGACGGTATTCGCCATCTTCTGGCGCGCGTCAGGCACGTTCCGGCCATATGATGCGAAGCTCTTTGGCTGGGAAGGGGTGGTCTTCATCCTGCTGCGCTGGCCCTGGTCGCTTGCCGGCAGCCTCGCTGCCGCACGCGATCACGTGACCGGTTCCTTCGTGGATTTCCGCATCACCCCGAAGGGCGATCAGGGACAGCGCAAACTGCCGGCGCGGATAATGGCACCATACATCGCACTATTGGGCATTTGTGCTGCGGCCATGGCTTTTGCTGCCGATGGCGATGGTGCGCGTGGCTTCCAGATCTTCGCGACGATCAACCTGTTGATCTATGTATCGCTCGTAATCCTGGTTGTCGTCCGTCACGCCGTCGAGAACGGTCAGTCCCTTTTGCCGCAAGTATACGGCCTGCGGTTTGCCGCCGCCGGCGGTCTCGTCGCCTGCCTGGTCGGCGGGGTGCAACTCGGCAACCACGGGCTGGCTGCCATGGAAGCGCTTTCGCACGGCCAGCCCTTCGTCACCTTTACCCAGTCGCAATTTGCTGTGGCGGGTGCAGGGCTCGGTGGTGGCAAGACCAGGATCGTGAAATTCCGTCTCAGATGGCACGGCTTTGCCGAAGCCGGCCGTGAACGAAGGGATGTTGGGGAGAGCAGAAATGCGTGAGGAGGACAAAATGAGCATGACAATACGATTGAAGGGAGGAGCGCTGGCCGTGTGCCTTGGCCTCATCCTCCCGACGGGTGCACTCGCAGCAGAAAAGACGAAAGCACCGATACCGACGCCGCTGAGCGCCGGCGAACTCTACGTGATCTACGCAGACAAGACCTGGACCTGGAATACGGGTGGCGGCCGTTTCATTGGCGAGGGCAGGCATTTCGTCGCCTGGGTCGACAATGGCGGCAAACAGTCTTTCGCCGAGGGCCGCTGGGTTGTCGATGATCTCGGTCAGATGTGCATGCGCGCGACCTGGACCAATAACGAGGGGGCGGCACGTGCCAGTACCTGCTTCGGCCACCGCAAGATCGGCAATACGATCTATCAGCGGCGTCAGCCGAGTGGGGACTGGTACGTGTTCCGGCACGCTTCCACCAAAGCCGACGATGAGTTCCGGAAGCTGGTTCCGGCAGACACCGTGAGCCTGAAAGCCAAAGAGCTGAAGCAGGTTCTCGCGACCAATAAATAGCCGAAGGGGAGGAAAAGACTATGAAAACCCTGGCGAAGAAAATCTCGACGGCAACAATCGCGATGCTTCTGCTCGGCGTTGCCGACCTGTCGCACCGGAGCGAGGCGCAGAACGCCACCGCCGTTATGAATGCGGGTGCCCAGATGATCACCGACAAGACCATCACCGACAAGCGGCCCGCCATTCATGCCGATGGCATCAAATTTGGTGCCTACGACCCGCATGGCGATTTCGGTGCACAGCAGGGCGTGACGACGGAGCACCTCTTCCTTCCATGGGAAGACGTCGATCTCGAAACATTGCGTGTGGCGGATGCCTATGCGCTGGCGAGAGGCCGCAACCTGTTGATCACGGTGGAGCCCTGGTCATGGGATGTGGACTGGCGGCTGACGTCAGATGAACTTCGCCGGAAGCTGTTTCGCGGCGATTACGATGTGAACATGCGAGCGATTGCCAGTATGATCGCCCAGTTGAAAAGCCCGGTCATCGTCCGCTGGGGGCAGGAAATGGAAGACAGATCCGGCCGCTTTTCGTGGTCCGGCTGGAATCCTGCTGATTACATAGCCGCCTACAAGCGCATGATGGATATCGTGCGGGAGGAGGCGCCCGGTACCAAACTCATGTGGTCGCCGAAGGGACAAGCGGGCCTCAATGCCTATTACCCCGGCGACACCTATGTCGATTTCGTCGGCCTCTCGGTCTTCGGTCTGGAACCTTACGACCGGATCGTTCACAACGGGCCGCGGACTTTTTCCGAGGCGCTGAGGCCGGGTTACGACCTCGTCGCCCAGTATCACAAGCCGGTCTGGGTGGCTGAGCTCGGCTATGAGGGCAGTGATGGATACATCAAGCCGTGGATGGAAACGGCGACGCTCAAGCAGAGTGATTTTCCGGAGCTGCAGGAAGTCGTCTACTTCAATGACCGCGACGTACACACCTGGCCGTTCAATCTCGGCCGGCCCGATTGGCGGGTTATTGAAGACGCAAGCAACTAGGCTGGGGTCAAAAAGAAAGGCCCGCTGATGGCGGGCCTTTGTCGGTATATGCGGGGTATGATTAACCCTTGAGGGTGCCCTTGCCGATTTCGACGAGCTTGGCTGCTGCATCGGCTACCGAGATGCGCTCGAAGGCGAGCTCGTCGCAGGTCGGACGAAGAACACGCTGGTCGAATTCGGTCGCGCCCATCGGTACTGGCCGCGGATATTCGCCGACCTGATCCTTGAGCAGATTGACGTACTTGACTGTTTCCTGCTCCGTCGGGTTGAGCTGTGGCAGGATAGCTTCACGAACCGCTGGCGACATCGGCACGCCACGTTCCACACCGAGAATCTTGCCCGCTTCCGGATCGTTGACGAAGAAACTGATGAACTTTGCGGCGGCTTCGCCCTGCTTGGTCGTGGCACCCACGCTCCAGATCAGTGCCGGGCGGTAATAATGGCCTGACGGGCCGCCCTTCTTCTCGCGCGGTAGCATGGTGATGCCGAGCTTGTTCTTGATGATGAGCTGGTAGCCGACCATCTGGTTGGAATAGGCCATGCCGATCACCGATTTCCCGAGGCCGAGGCAGTTGGTGTCGATCGTGTTCTGGTCCAGCGTCTGAACGTCGGCGGCAACGGTGCCGCCTGCCTTGCGCAGCTTTTCCCAGTAGTCGAACCATTCCTTGGCATCGTCGACCGTGAAGCCGAGGCCGACGCTCTCCTTGGCAAAGACGCTCTTGCCGCGCTGCCGCAACCAGGCGTCGAAGACATAATTGTAGCGCGCCGCATAAGGGCCGCCACCCTTGCCGGAGGCTTTGCCGAGTTCCACGGCGAGCTTGGCATACTCCTCCCAGGTGAGATCGGGCGTCGGTAGCGGAATACCCGCCTTTTCGAATTCGACGGTGTCGAAGAACATCGCGAAGGAATTGAGGCCGAGGCCAACGCCATAGAGCTTGCCGTCAACCGTGGTCAGTTTCAGCATGTCGGCGCCGAAGTTGTCGACCTTCAGCGTTGAAGGCACGAATTCATCGAGCGGCAGGCAGGCACCGCGCTTGGAATAGTCGGAAATTGTGCCCGGCTCGAGCTGGAAGACGTCGGCGATCGCGCGGCCGGCCATTTGCGTGGCCAGCTTCGTCCAGTAGCCATCGCCCGAAAGCGATTCGCCGACAATAGTGACGCCCGGTGTCTTCGACTGATAGAGCTTGGCAACGTCCAGCGTGCGCTTGGCACGGTCGTTGGAGCCCCACCACATGGCGCGAAGCGAAGCGTCCTCGGCAAAAGCGGGGATCGAGCTGCCGGCGCCAAAGGCAAGGCCGGCCGCGGCACCCGCGGTTCCCATCAAGAATGAACGGCGATTGACCTGCATTGATTTCCTCCTGTGTCCGATGCCCGGTGCCATCCTCCAATGGTCTTTCCAGGCGTTCCGGAGGCTAGAGTACGCAAAAAATTTCTCTTTGCAAGAATTTATGATTATCTTGCAAATTTGCATAATTTGCATAATCTTTGCCACATGAACGAGATCAAAATGAACGAGACCAAGAGCAAAAGGCCGCGCCAGGCCGATATCGCCAGTCTGGCTGGCGTTTCCGTTTCCACGGTCTCGCGGGTGCTCGCCAACGAGCCCGGTATCAGCGAAAGCGTGCGGCGACACATTTTGAAGGTCGCTGCCGAACATGGCTATCCGGTGAAGACTGTTTCGGAAAGCGTTCCGGGTGGGCTTGCCCTGATTGCCAGCGACGGGGCAACCGGAGGCCTCAGCGTCTTCTACGAATCGATCGTTGAGGGCCTTCGCGCCGGTGCCGCCGATGCCGGCATGCCTTTCGAAGTGCGGCTCGTGCGCGAGGATCGCACTACGCCTGATGTCGTTGGCGAGTACATGCAGACAGCGGAAGCCGAAGGGCTTTTCCTCGTCGGCATCGATCCCAGCGATACGCTGCGGGCCTGGCTGGAAGAGACGGGAACACCGACCGTTCTCGTCAACGGTACCGATCCGCGCCTGCGCCTCGATGGCGTCTCGCCCTCCAATTTTTTCGGCGCCTACGAGGCGACAAGCCGGCTAACGAAAGCCGGCCATCGCCGTATCCTGCATCTCACCGGCTCGCATCGCCACACGATCCGCGAACGTGTGCGAGGCTTCGAGGCGGCGATTGCCGCGGTTCCCGGTGCCGAAGGCCGGCTCGTTCCGCTCACCTTCCAGGGCAGCGCCAGCCGCGAGGCGCATGAGCGCACGGTCGCGATGCTCGCGGAAGATCCCGGATATACGGCGGCCTTCTGCATGAATGATTTCATTGCCGTCGGCGTGCTCGAAGCCGTGACCGAAGCAGGTCTTCGCGTTCCCGACGATTTTGCGATCGTCGGCTTCGATGACCTGCCCTGTGCCGTCATGACCAATCCCCGGCTTTCCACCATGCGCGTCGACCGCGCAGCGCTTGGCCGCGAGGCCGTCTCTCTTTTGATATCCCGCTACCGCGACAGGACCGCTCCCGCCCGCCATATCTGCCAGGCGGTCGTTCCCGTTGCCGGAGGCACTGTTCCTGATACCGACAAGCTGTGAGTGATGCCGATGACCTATGATCCCGCCAGCGCCAATCCGCTTGCAGGCAATCCGCTGAAGACGCGCACCGATATGATCCGCGCCGTCAACGATCTCTTCAATCCGCTGCTGCCCTTCTTCTCTGATGGCAATGCCCGTGTTCGCCTCGATGGCGCCGGCGCTCATTTCGACCGGGCCGCTGCCGATCTCGAAGGTTTCGCCCGTCCGCTCTGGGGTCTTGCACCGCTCGGCGCCGGCAAGAATGATTTCGCCCATTGGCACCGCTTTGCCGAGGGGCTTGCGAATGGCTGCGATCCGTCCCATCCCGAATATTGGGGCACGGTCAATGCACGCGACCAGCGCATGGTGGAACTCGCCGCCCTCGGTTTTGCCCTGGCGCTGGTACCCGATAAGATTTGGGAGCCGCTCGACAAGCGCGCTCGTGACAATATCGTCGCCTACTTCAAGCATGTTCGGCAGTTCGACTATGCCGATAACAACTGGAAATTCTTCCGGATCTTCGTCGATATCGCTCTCGACCGTCTCGGCGCCGATTTCGACCGCAGCCTCACCAAGCAATATCTTGAGGAACTCGAAGGCTTCTACATTGGCGACGGCTGGTACCGTGACGGCAATATCCGCCGCATCGACCACTACATTCCCTTCGCCATGCATTTCTACGGCTTGATCTATTCCAAGCTGGTCGATGACGACTATGCCAAGCGCTATCGCGAGCGCGCCGTGCTCTTCGCCAAGGATTTCCGTCACTGGTTTGCGCCCGATGGCGCGACAATCCCCTTCGGCCGCAGCCTTACTTATCGTTTCGCCTGTGCCGGTTTCTGGTCGGCGCTCGCCTTCGCCGATCTGGAGGCGTTGCCCTGGGGCGAGGTCAAGCATCTCTGCCTCGAGCATCTGCGCTGGTGGCGGGACAAGCCAATCGCCAGCCACGATGGCGTTCTCTCCATTGGTTTCGGCTATCCGAACCTCTTCATGTCGGAGAGTTATAATTCTGCCGGCTCACCCTATTGGGCCTTCAAGGCCTTCCTGCCGCTCGCCATTGCCGAGGATCATCCCTTCTGGACCGCAGAGGAAAAGGTGCCTGAACAAGCCCGCGAGGTCGTTCCGCAGCGTCATCCGGGCATGGTGGTCATGCGTGCCGGCAATGATGTCGTGGCGCTCTCGTCTGGTCAGGAAAACCTGCAGATGCGTTTCGGCACGGAGAAATATGCAAAATTCGCCTATTCTGCCCGCTACGGCTTCAGCGTCGAGGCTGATGAGCGAGCCTTCGCACTTGGCGCCTTCGATTCCGCGCTCGCCTTCAGCGATGACGGCCTGCATTACCGCGTCCGCGAAACCAATGAAGAAGCGAAGATCGCCGGCAACATCCTTTACTCCAGATGGTCGGCCTTCAAGGATGTGAAGGTCGAAACCTGGCTCGTACCATCGGCCCCGTGGCATATCCGCGTTCACCGCATCACAACACCACGCCCGCTGCAGACTGCGGAAGGCGGTTTTGCGATTGCCAAACGCGATCTTGACGCGGACACGCTTTCGGCGGCCGAAGGCTCGGCTCATGCGATCGGCGAAGGGGATTTCACCGGCATCGTCGACTTGGGCTCGTCGATCAAGCGAAACGGACTTGCCCAGAAGGCGCTGCCGAATACCAACTTGATCGTTTCCAAGACGCTCGTGCCCCAGCTCCGTGGTGAGATTCCGGCTGGCGAAACAGTTCTGGTCACGGCTGTACTCGCGTTGAACGATCCGGCTGCCGTATCGGGGGCATGGACCACGCCGCCGAAAGCACCCGATATCGCTGCGCTTCAGAAGCTAGTCAGCGAGAAGGGCGTGACCGTCAGCGCCATCGAAGCGCCAGGACATATGCCATGAGCCGTGCTGCCATCGTCCTCGCCATGCAGCCTTCCCGCACGGAGCATGTGTTGCCCGAGGCGGTCCTTCGCCGGCTGGACGGCATCGGGCGCCTGCTCGATGCCGAACCGCTCGAGCACTTCGATGACGAGCGGGCGAAGCGTCTGCTGTCTGAAGCGGAAATCCTCATCACCGGTTGGGGTGCCCCCTATGTCGGCCGCGAGGTTCTGGCGTTTGCGCCGAAATTGAAGCTCGTCGTTCATGCGGCGGGAACGGTGAAGGGCCTTGTCGATGCCGGCATTTTCGAGGCTGGCATCGTCGTCAGCCATGCAGCCGAGGCCAATGCCGTGCCGGTCGCCGAATTCACACTCGCGGCAATCATCTTTGCCGGCAAACATGTCTTCCGTTTCCGCGACCTCTATGTCGGCAACCGCCATCGTCATCGCACCCATCCGATGCAACGTGAGGCCATCGGCAACTATCGCCGCACGGTTGGCATCATCGGTGCGTCACGCATCGGTCGCCGCGTCATCGATCTGCTGAAGCCCTTCGATTACAAGATACTGCTCTTCGATCCGACCATCGATACCGGTCAGGCGCGCGGAATGGGCGTCCACAAGGTGGAGCTCGACGATCTCATGCGTCATTCGGATATCATCTCCCTCCACGCGCCATCACTGCCGTCGACCTATCATATGATCGATGCAGCAAAACTCGCGCTGATGAAGGATGGCGCGACGCTGATCAATACCGCGCGCGGCGCGCTTATCGATGAGGACGCTTTGCTTGATGTGCTGAAGACCGGTCGTATCGACGCCATCATCGATGTGACCGATCCCGAAATACCGGGACCGGAATCGGCATTTTACGATCTGCCAAACGTCTTCCTGACACCGCATATCGCCGGCGCCGTCGGCCTCGAGCGTACGCGTCTCGGTGAAATGGCAGCGGATGAGGCTGAACGCTTCATCAAGGGCGAGCCCCTGCTTTATCGGCTCACCCTCGAAAACCTGGAAAATACCGCCTGAGGTGTCTTACGATGCCTTTAGCGAGTTCGGCGAACCGTCATTGGCAAGCTCCGGCATCAGGTCGGAAATATTGACGACCTTGCCGGTGCGCGAACTCGTCAGCGCCGCAATACCACAAAGCACCGACATGGCGCCGGCGCGTGTGCCGGCCCTCTGCGCGAGCTTGTCCTGCATGTCGGGCTTGAAGATCATGTTGCGCATCCGATCGTCACCGCCGTAATGGCCGCCGGAGAAATGCGGCACCGTGATGCGCTCGACGGCCTCCTTGCCATGCGGGAAGCTGCGGATCAGCAGGATCGTATCTTCCTTCGGCTCTTCCCACGGCTGTGCTTCATATTGGCGGATCTCGATACGCCCCTTGGTGCCGTTGAAGGCGAGGTGATGGCCCTCGATCGGCTGGAACGTGTTCAGTGAATAGGAGACATGGACATTGTTTCGGTAGCGGATCGAAGTGACCATCGTATCGGGAATGTCGATGTCTTCGCGGAAGACACAGCCGTCGCGGAAATAGCCGTCGATCTTCGAGGGATCCTCATAGAGCGTGTCGAGGAAGGGATCCTTTTCGAGATCGAGATAGTAGTCGCATTCCTGCGTGTGCGGACAGAGCTTGCAGCGCGGGCCGCGGAAGGGGCCTTTGCGGCCGTAGTTCTGCAGGTCGGCAAAGGAGGTCACGGCATCGGGATCGCTGTCCAGATACCAGTTCAGAAGGTCGAAATGGTGTGTCGCCTTGTGAACGAAGAGGCTGCCGGAATTTTCCGTATAGGCATGCCAGCGGCGAAAATAATCAGCACCATGCTTGGTGTTGAGATACCAGTGGAAATCAACCGAGGTGACACGGCCGATCTCGCCGGAATTCAGGAGTTCCTTGATCTTCGCAGCCGTCGGCGCGTAGCGATAGTTGAAGGAGACGTCGACCCGGCGGCCGGTGCGCTTTTCGGCATCCAGAATCCGGCGAATCTTCTCCACTGACGTGGTCATCGGCTTTTCGGTGATGACGTCGATGCCGGATTCCAGCGCCCGCACGACGATATCGTCATGCGTATGGTCGGGCGTGCAGACGATCACCAGATCCGGCTTCTGCTCCGAAAGCATCGAATCGATGTTTTCGTAAATCGGCGCATTGCTGCCGATCATGGTACGGGCGCGCTCGCCGCGCAGCGAATTCTTCTCGACGATCGCAGTCAGGTCGACATGCTCTCGCCAGCCGGCCAAGAGATCCTTGCCCCACATTGTGGTGCCGCGGTTACCGGTGCCGATCAGGGCGAAACGGCGTTTCTCCATCGAATGATTCCTCCTTCATACGTGATGAAACGATTGGACTTTAGAGCAATTCCAGCAAAAGTGTGCAGCGGTTTTGCGTCCGGAATTGCGTGAAAACAAAGAGATAGAGCATGTCCGTGTTTCGAAGAAAAACGGACATGCTCTAGAATCAGATCTGGCAGCAGCTCCTGAAGCGCTCGACGCAGGTGGCGATCACCTCGTCGGCCGGACGCTTCCACCAGTTGTCGGCAGAGAAGATTTCGACCTCCTGCGCGCCGAAGAAGCCGGCGGCTTCCACCATTCGTCTTATGCCTTTGAGATCGATGACGCCATCGCCCATCATGCCGCGGTCGAGCAACATGTCCTTGGTCGGCACCAGCCAGTCGCAGATATGGTGGGCAAAGATGCGCTTCATCCGTCCGGCGCGGGCAATCTGGTTGGCGAGGTCAGGGTCCCACCAGACGTGATAGACATCGACGGCGACGCCGACATCCTCGCCGAGTTGCTCGCACATATCGAGCGCCTGGCCAAGCGTGTTCACGCAGGCGCGGTCCGCGGCATACATCGGATGCAATGGCTCGATCGCGAGCTTCACGCCCGAGGCCTGCGCATGCGGCAGCACGGCAGCAATGCCGTCGAACACCATCTGGCGGGCCGCAACGATATCCTTCGAACTATCAGGCAAGCCGCCAACGACGAGCACCAGGCAATCGGCTGAAAACGCCGCCGCCTCGTCGATGGCGCGTCTGTTGTCGTCGAGGTTCTTCTGCCAGTCAGCTGCGTTTGCCGCGGGAAAGAAGCCGCCGCGGCAGAGCCCGGTCAGCTTGATACCGTTCGACCTGACGATGCGCACTGCCTCGTCGAGGCCGGCTTTGGCGACTTGATCGCGCCAGGGCGCGATCGAGGTGATGCCGTGTTTCAGGCAGATATCGACGGCTTCGGCAAAGCCGCATTGCTCGCGGATCGTCGCCAGGTTGATCGAAAGTCCTTCGACCTGCATGTCATTCCCCTCCCATTGCCACGCTGGCGCTCAGTGAACGCCGTGGACGGCAAGCACCTGCTTCATGCGATCAGTTGCAAGCTCCGGATCGGCAAGCACGCGAGCCTTGTCGGCGAGGCGGAAAAGCTCCGCCAGATGCGTCAGCGAGCGCGTGCTCTGCTGGCCGCCGATCATCGTGAAGTGATCCTGCAGACCGTTGAGATAGGCGAGGAAGACGACACCGGTCTTGTAGAAGCGTGTCGGCGCCTTGAAGATGTAGCGGGACAGGGGAACGGTTGGCTCAAGCAGATCAAAGAATTCGTGGTTGCTTTTGCGGCCGAGCGCATCGAGGGCGGCGGAAGCGGCCGGCGCGATGGCGTCAAAGATGCCGAGCAGCGCATCCGAATGGCCCTGCTCGTCGCCGGCGATGAGTTCGGCATAGTTGAAGTCGTCGCCCGTATACATGCGCACGCCCTTCGGCAGCTGCCGGCGCATCGTCACTTCCTTCTCCTTGGAAAGAAGCGAGATCTTGATGCCGTCAACCTTCCCGGCATTGGCTTCGATTACCTGCAGGCAGGTTTCCATCGCCTTCAGATGGTCGCCATTGCCCCAATATCCCTGAAGCGCCGGGTCGAACATTTCGCCGAGCCAATGGATGACGACAGGTTCTTTTACCTGGCGAAGAATGCGGTCGTAGACCCTGACATAGTCGTCCGGCCCCTTGGCGGCGGCGGCCAGCGCCCGGCTCGCCATCAGGATGATGCGACCGCCGGCAGCTTCCACCGTTTCGATCTGCTCTTCATAAGCCCTAATGATCGTATCGACGGTCACGTCTGGGCCGGGCGTCAGATGGTCGGTGCCGGCGCCGCAGGCAATCAGCGCGTCCTTGCGTCCGGCTGCTTCGGCAAGCGCGCGGCGGATCAGCTCTTGCGCTTCCGGCCAGCCGAGACCCATGCCGCGCTGTGCTGTATCCATCGCTTCGGCCACGCCAAGTCCGAGGTCCCAAAGTCGATGGCGGAAGGCAAGCGTCCGTTCCCAGTCGATCGCCGGTGTCAGCCACGGATCATTGTCGGCAAGCGGATCGGCGACCACATGGGCGGCGGCAAAGGCGATACGCGGGAAGCTCTTGGCGTCCCGCTTCTTGAGTTCGATCGGCGTGCCGGTCAGCGTATAAGAAGCGATCTCGCCGTCGAGGGGAAGATTGATCACCGTCACGGCTCAGAACTCCAGGGTGGGAACATCGAGCCAGCGGCGCTCGGCCCAGGATTTCAGGCCGAGTTCGGCCAGTTGCACGCCCTTGGCGCCGGCTTCCAGGCCGTAGGGCCAGGGAGCATCTTCAACGACATGGCGGATGAACATTTCCCACTGCGCCTTGAAGCCGTTGTCGAAAACCTGCGTATCCGGCACTTCGTCCCAGGTCTTGTAGAAGTCGATGGTCTGCGGCTGGTCAGGATTCCAGACCGGCTTCGGCGTGTTGACGCGGTGTTGGCTCCAGCATTTGGTGAGGCCGGCAACGGCTGAACCATGCGTGCCATCCACCTGGAAAGTCACGAGGTCGTCACGGCGAACACGTACGGCCCAGGAGGAGTTGATCTGCGCGATCGCGCCGCCTTCCAGCTCGAAAGTGGCATAGGCGGCATCATCGGTGTCGCAGTTATAGGGCTTGCCCTGTTCATCGATACGGCTGGGAATATGGGTTGCGCCCAGGCAGGAAACGGCCTTCACCTCACCGAAGAGATTGTCGAGCACATAGCGCCAGTGGCACAGCATATCGAGAATGATGCCGCCGCCATCGGCCTTGCGGTAGTTCCAGGACGGGCGCTGGGCCGGAACGCCCCAGTCGCCTTCGAAGACCCAGTAGCCGAATTCGCCGCGCACCGAGAGGATTTTGCCGAAGAAGCCGGAATCGCGCAGCAGCGCCAGCTTGCGCAGGCCGGGCAGGAACAGCTTGTCCTGCACCACGCCGTGCTTGAGTCCGGAGGCGCGGGCCTTGCGGGCGAGGTCGATCGCGACCTGCAGGTCGTCGGAGATCGGCTTTTCGCAATAGACATGCTTGCCGGCGTCGAGCGCCTTGGAAAGCAGTTCGGCGCGCATCAGCGTCGTGCCGGCGTCGAAGAAGATGGCATCGTCGGGATTGGCGAGCGCAGCATCGAGATCGGTCGACCAGCGCTTGATGTTATGCTTGCGGGCAAGCTCCTCCATCTTCGCGCCGTTGCGGCCGACGATGATTGGATCGATTTCCAGTTTTTCGCCTGATTTCAGCGTGATGCCGCCTTGATCGCGGAAGGCGAGAATCGAACGAACGAGGTGCTGGTTGTAGCCCATACGGCCGGTAACGCCGTGCAAAATGATCCCCAAACGTGCCATTTTTCCCTCCCTGGAAGCTTTTATGCGTCGGGAGCGGGCAGTCGGGCCCGACCCTCCCGAGCCGGTAACTAAACAGTTACTTGATGGCAGAAGAGGAATATTGCTGTCAATAGCCAATTCGGTTTTTTGAAAATCAGCGCTTTATCGAGGCGAGCGTGACGTGAACGATATGTCGTTCCCAGGCTTCGAGATTGGCAGGCGTAATGAGATCGCGGCCGAAGATCGTCGAAAGCGTGTACTGGTTGGAGAGGTAGAAATAGCCGAGCGAGGCGATTGTCAGATAGACATGCAGCGGGTCGGCGGTCTCGATGAAGACACCCGCCTTCTTACCTTCTTCCAGCACCTGCGAAAGCTCGCCGATCAGATGCGAATGCAGCTCCTTGAGCCGCACGGACTGGCGCAGCCAGCGGGCGCGGTGCAGGTTTTCCGTGCCAAGCAGGCTGAGGAACTCCGGATGCTGTAGGAAGTAGCGCCAGGTGAAAAGGGCGAGTTCCCCAATGCCTTCCTCGGGGCTGCGGGTGCCGATGTTCAGTGCGCGTTCGGCGGTGCGGATGCTGACATAGGCTTCCTCGAGTACACGAAGATAAAGCTGCTCCTTGTCGCCGAAATAGTGGTAGAGCATGCGCTTGTTGGTGCCGGCGCGCACGGCGATGGAATCGACACGCGCACCGCCCATGCCGTTTTCGGCAAATTCCCGCGTCGCGGCTTCAAGAATGGCCGCACGGGTACGTTCCGGGTCGCGTTGGGCGGTTCGCTCGGCGGACGGGCGCTTGATTTTCTTTTTTGCGCTCTCCCCGGTGTCGTTCATCAGATTTCCCCTATTTTCCCATGTTGCGCTCATAAGGCTTAAGCGGAAGAATGTAAAAACCCGAATTTGCAAACGCAACCGGGCCACCAACACCGCTTGACAGCCCGGAGGCTTTGAACATAGCTTGTAACCAATTAGTTATTTGTTGCAAGATAGCTAGTTAGGAAGCGTGTGGAGGCGCTTCCTATTGGGAGGAGGAAAACCAAATGACTTTTCGTGTAAGCAGACGTAATTTCATGGCGGGCGGAGCAACGCTCCTTTCGCTTTCGGCGCTCGGAAACAGCGCTTTCGCACAGGAAAACCGCTTGCGCCTCATCTGGTGGGGCTCTCAGCCGCGTGCTGACCGCACCAACAAGGTCTCCGACCTTTTCAAGGCCAAGAACAGCGGTGTTTCGATCACCGGCGAATTCCTCGGATGGGCCGATTACTGGCCGCGTCTCGCCACGCAGGTGGCTGGCCGCAACGCGCCCGACGTCATCCAGATGGACTACCGCTATATCGTCGAATACGCTCGGCGCGGCGCTCTCGCCCCGCTGGAATCCTATATGCCGTCGAAGCTGCAGATCGATGATTTCGATCCGGCACAGATCGAAGGCGGCAAGGTCGACGGCCACCTGTACGGCATCAGCCTGGGCGCGAATTCGGCGGCGACCGTCATCAACACTGTTGCTTTCAAAGAAGCCGGCATCGACGTGCCGACGAACAAGACGACTTGGGAAGAATTCGGCAAGATCGGCGCCGAAATCACCAAAGCCGGCAAGCGCAAGGGCTATTTCGGCTTTGCCGATGGCAGCGGCGGCGAGCCGCTCTTCGAAAACTATCTGCGCCAGCGTGGCAAGGCGCTGTACACGGCGGATTCGAAGATTGCTTTCGGTGCTGAGGACGCTTCGGAATGGTTCGACATGTGGGCCAAATTCCGTGAAGCCGGTGCCTGCGTAACGCCCGACATTCAGGCGCTCTACAAGGATACGATCGATACCAGCCCGCTCACCGTCGGCAAGGCTGCCTGCGATTACGCCCACTCCAACCAGTTCGTTGGTTATCAGGCGATGGTCAAGGACAAGCTGATGCTCAGCAACTACATGAGAATCAAGCCGGACTCGAAGGGCGGCCACTACCGCAAGCCTTCGATGTTCTTCTCGGTCTCCGCCCAGTCGAAGGTAATCGATCAGGCTGTCGACTACGTCAACTTCTTCGTCAAGAATCCCGATGCTGCCAAGATCCTCGACGTCGAGCGCGGCATTCCGGAATCGAAGGCGATGCGTGAGGTCGTTGCCGGCACGCTCGACGAAACCGGCAAGGTCCCGCTCGAATATGTCAGCGGCCTTGGTGATCTCGCCGGCCCGCTTCCGCCCCCGCCGCCGACCGGCGCCGGCGAAGGCCAGGTCGTGTTGCGCACCATCTCGGAGCAGGTCGCTTTCGGCCAGGTCAAGCCTGCCGATGCCGGCAAGCAGCTCGTGGATGAAATCACGCGAATTCTCGCGCGGGGTTGATCTTATATGACCAATGCGATGCGCACGTCCGCAGGGACGGTAACAGTGGAAAGATATCAGGGAGTAAAGGCTGACGGACGCTTCCGGCGCCTTTGGAATGCCAATGCTCCCGGCTATCTCTTTCTGCTTCCCTGGCTGGTAGGCTTCTTTGGCCTGACACTCGGCCCGGCCCTGATTTCGCTCTACCTCTCATTCACCGACTTCGACATGTTGAGGGCACCGGGTTGGGTAGGGGCCGCAAATTACGTGCGCATCGCGACGGCCGATCCGAAATTCGCATCGGCCATGTCCGTCACGCTGACCTATGTCGTGCTGTCGGTTCCGTTCAAGCTGACCTTCGCCCTGCTCGTCGCTCTGGCATTGAACAGGGGTCTACGCGGCCTGCCGATCTACCGTGCGATTTTCTACCTTCCGTCTCTTCTCGGCGGCAGCGTCGCGATCGCCGTGCTGTGGCGCCAGCTCTTCGCCAGCGATGGCCTCGTCAATGCCGCGCTCGCGCAATTCGGTATCGTCGGCCCGAGCTGGATCTCGCATCCGAGTTATTCGATCTATACGCTCGTGGCTCTCTCCGTCTGGCAGTTCGGCTCGCCGATGATCATTTTCCTGGCCGGTCTGCGTCAGATCCCGCAGGATATGTATGAGGCTGCAAGCCTAGATGGCGCCTCGAAATTTCGCCAGTTCTACAAGATCACGCTGCCGCTGCTGACGCCGGTGATCTTCTTCAACGCGGTCGTGCAGACGATCGATGCCTTCAAGGCCTTTACGCCGGCTTTCATCATCTCCGGCGGCACGGGCGGCCCGATCAATTCGACGCTCTTCTATACGCTCTATCTCTATCAGGAAGCCTTCGGCAATTTCCGCATGGGCTACGCCTCGGCGCTCGCCTGGATCCTCGTGGTGATCATCGCGATCTTCACCGCCTTCTCCTTCCTGACCTCGCGCTACTGGGTGCACTACGATGACTGAGATGACCGCTTCCGTCACCGCGGCCAGGCCGCCATCGGACATCACCAAACGCAGCCTGCCGGCAACGCTCGTCATCCACGCGCTGCTGATCGCCGCCTCGCTGCTGATGCTCTATCCGCTCCTTTGGATGGTGTCTGCATCGGTCAGGCCGGAAAACGAAATCTTCTCGTCGACGTCGCTCATTCCGTCGTCGATCGATTTCTCTTCCTATGTGCGCGGCTGGACCGGCCTCGACATCACCTTCGGCCGCTTCTTCTGGAATTCGCTCGTCATCTCGCTGCTGGTTGTGGCGGGCAATGTCATCGCCTGTTCGCTGACGGCGTTTGCCTTCGCTCGGCTGCGTTTTGCCGGCCGGAACTTCTGGTTCGCGATCATGCTCGGCACGCTGATGATCCCCTATCACGTGACGCTCATCCCGCAATATGTGCTCTTCCTCAATCTCGGCTGGGTCAACACCATATTGCCGCTGGTCGTGCCGAAGTTTCTGGCAAGTGACGCCTTCTTCATCTTCCTCATGGTGCAGTTCTTCCGCGGCATCCCGCGTGAGCTCGATGAAGCCGCAATGATGGATGGCTGCAGCGCCTGGCGCATCTATTGGAAGATCATGCTGCCGCTGTCGCTGCCAGTTTTGGCAACGGCTGCGATCTTCTCATTCATCTGGACCTGGGACGATTTCTTCGGTCCGCTGATCTACCTCAACGACATGAACACCTACACGATCCAGCTCGGACTGCGCACTTTCGTGGACTCCACAAGCGCATCGGATTGGGGCGGACTGTTCGCCATGTCGACGCTCACGCTCGTGCCCGTGTTCTTCTTCTTCCTGTTCTTCCAGCGCCTGCTGATCGAAGGCATCGCCACGACCGGCATGAAGCGTTGATGGATCGGGCAGGAAAGCCAGACAGGAAGAATGACATGAGCATCAAGACAGTCGCGATCATCGGCTGCGGTATCGGCCGCTCTCACATCGTCGAAGGTTATCTGCCGCATCCGGACAAGTTCAAGGTCGCAGCGATCTGCGACCTGAACGAGGAGCGCCTGAAGACGATCGGCGACGAATTCGGCATCGCGCGGCGCACAACCTCCTTCGATGAGCTGCTTGCCGATGACAGCATCGACATCATCGATATCTGCACGCCGCCGGGCATCCATAAGGAGCAGGTCATCGCCGCTCTGGCCGCCGGCAAGCATGTGGTCTGTGAAAAGCCGCTCACCGGCTCGCTCGCCGGTGCCGACGAAATCATCGCGGCCGAAAAGACCGCCAAGGGCAAGCTGATGCCGATCTTCCAGTATCGCTATGGCGATGGCGTCGAGAAGGCCAAGCGCATCATCGACGCCGGCCTTGCCGGCAAGTTTTACATGGGCTCGGTCGAGACCTTCTGGCGCCGCAAACCGGAATATTATGCCGTGCCCTGGCGCGGCAAATGGGCAACCGAACTCGGTGGCGTACTCGTCACCCATGCGCTCCATCTGCACGACATGCTTTTTTATCTCGCTGGCCCGGCAACCCGCGTCTTCGGCCGCGTCGCAACCCGTGTCAACGAGATCGAGGTGGAAGATTGCGCCTCCGTCAGCCTGCAGATGCAGAACGGCGCTTTCGTCTCGCTGTCCTGCACGCTCGGCTCGCAGAACGAAATCAGCCGGCTCAGGCTTCATTTCGAAAACATCACCTTCGAAAGCAATCATGAGGCCTATGCGCCCGGCCAGGATCCCTGGCAGATCATCGCCTCCGACGATGAAGTGCAAGCGAAGATCGATGCCGTCATCGCCGACTGGCAGCCCGTGCCGCTGCGCTTCAACACGCAGATGCTGCGCTTCCACGATTACCTGATGGGTAAGGGCTCGCTTCCGGTGACGAGCGCGGATGCAAGGCGCGCGCTGGAACTGGTCACCGCCATCTACCAATCTTCCGATAGCGGCGCCGATGTCGCCCTGCCGATCGGTCCTGACAGCCCGAAATACGCCGAATGGCGTGCAAGAACCAAATAAGAGGGGATTTCGGAACATGGCAACGAGTGTCGTTCTTCAGAAGGTCGAGAAGCGCTATGGCCAGCTCGACGTTATTCACGGCATCGACCTGACGATCGATCCCGGCGAATTCGCCGTCTTCGTCGGCCCTTCGGGCTGCGGCAAGTCCACGCTGCTGCGCATGATCGCCGGCCTCGAGGAAATCTCCGGCGGCGCGCTGCTGCTCGACAATGAGCGCATGAACGAAGTGACGCCCGCCAAGCGCGGCATTGCCATGGTCTTCCAGTCCTATGCGCTCTATCCGCATATGTCTGTTTACAAGAACCTTGCCTTCGGCCTCGAAACCGCCGGCTACAAGAAGACCGAGATCGAACCGAAGGTGCGCCGTGCCGCGCAGATCCTGCAGATCGAGAAGCTGCTCGAACGCAAGCCGAAGGCACTGTCAGGCGGCCAGCGCCAGCGCGTCGCGATCGGCCGCGCTATCGTGCGCGAGCCGCGCATCTTCCTCTTCGATGAGCCGCTGTCCAACCTCGATGCTGAACTGCGCGTGCAGATGCGCGTGGAGATTTCCCGCCTGCACCGCAGCCTCGGCAATACGATGATCTACGTCACCCACGACCAGGTGGAGGCCATGACCATGGCCGACAAGATTGTCGTCCTGAATTCCGGCCGCATCGAACAGGTCGGCGCTCCGCTCGATCTCTACAACAACCCCGCCAACCGCTTCGTCGCCGGCTTTATCGGCAGCCCGAAGATGAATTTCCTGAGTGCAAAGATCGAGAGCGTCACAGACACGGGCTCGACGGTCAATGTCTGCGGCAATTCCATTCAGCTCGGTCGCAGGCTTGCCGGTCAGGCTGGCCAGAACGTCACCTTCGGCATCCGCCCCGAGCATCTCTCCTTGGCGGAGGGCGGTGCTATCCTTTCGACCGTCAACGTCGATCTCGTTGAAAACCTCGGCGGTGCCACGATGCTATACGCAACGACGCCGGACAATCAGCCGCTCACCATCGCGCTCGATGGCCAGCAGAAGGTCGAACGCGGCACCAATGTGAAGGCCTCCTTCGATCCGGCGCGCTGTCACGTCTTTGATGACGCTGGCAAGACGATCTAATTAGCCCGGCTTGACAGCCGATCCCTCTCAAGCCCATCATTTCCTTGAGGGCTAAGAGGGGGATACGCGTGACGCCTGAAGAGAGGATTCATGCGCTTGGCATCTGGCAAGGTCCGATCGACATAACCCCGATCACCGGCGGCCTCACCAACCGGAACTACTTGGTGAGAGATGGCGCGCTGCGGCGCGTCGTCCGTCTGGGCGATGATATTCCGGTCCATCATATCAGCAGGCAGAACGAGCTTGCGGCAAGCCGCGCCGCCCATGCTGCTGGCATCTCGCCCGCCGTTATCCATCACGTTCCAGGTGTGCTGGTTCTCGATTTCATCGATGCCGCGCCGCTGTCGCCCGAAGACATCCGCAAGCCGGAAACGCTTGCCCGTGTCATTCCGTTGATCCGTGCCTGCCATCACGACATGGCTCGCCATTTCCGTGGTCAGGCGATGATCTTCTGGGTGTTTCATGTGATCCGCGATTACGTCGCGAACCTGAAGGCCGCAAACAGCGCTTATGCGCCATTGCTGGATGGCTTGCTTGAGAAGGCCGAGCGTCTCGAGGCGGCGGCCGGCCCTTTCGAGATTGCCTTCGGCCATAACGATCTGCTCGCCTCCAATTTCCTCGATGACGGAAAGCGGCTCTGGTTGATCGACTGGGATTATGCCGGCTTCAACACGCCGCTCTTCGATCTCGGCGGTCTTGCCTCCAACAGCGAGTTTTCCGAAGAGGCGGAGCGCCTCATGTTGGAAACCTATTTCGATCGACCGCTGACGGATGATCTCAGCCGCCGCTACCAGGCCATGAAATGCGCCTCACTGCTGCGCGAGACGCTCTGGAGCATGATCTCCGAGATCCATTCGACCATCGATTTCGACTACGCTGCCTATACCGCCGAAAATCTCGCCCGTTTCGAACGTGCCTATCGGGCATTTGAACAGGATCATTGAATGACGAAGGAATTACCGAAGACGGCAAAGGCCGTGGTCATCGGCGGCGGCATCATCGGCTGCTCGACCGCCTATCATCTGGCCAAGCTCGGCTGGACCGATACGGTGCTGCTGGAGCGCAAGAAGCTCACGTCAGGCACGACATTCCACGCCGCCGGCCTCGTCGGCCAATTGCGCACCAGCGCCAACATCACTCAGCTTCTGGGTTATTCCGTCGATCTCTACAAGAAGCTCGAAGCCGAGACAGGTCTCGGCACCGGCTGGAAGATGAATGGCGGCCTACGGCTTGCCTGTAACGAGGAGCGCTGGACGGAGGTCAAGCGTCAGGCAACCACGGCCCAGTCCTTTGGCCTCGAAATGCATCTCCTGAACCCGCAGGAGGCCTTTGATCTCTGGCCGCTGATGACGACAGACGATCTCGTCGGCGCCGCCTATCTGCCGACGGATGGTCAGGCCAATCCCTCCGATATCACGCAGGCGCTGGCAAAAGGCGCCCGCATGGCCGGCGTCTCGATCTTCGAGGATACCGAAGTTCTCGATCTGGAAATCGACAGGGGCAGGATCCGCGCCGTCATCACCGGACAAGGCCGCATCGAATGCGAGCGGGTTGTGATCTGCGCCGGCCAATGGACCCGCAGTTTCGCCGCCCGCTTCGGCGTCAACGTGCCGCTTGTCTCCGTCGAGCATCAATACATCATCACCGAATCCTTCGGCGTGCCTTCCAATCTTCCGACCCTGCGCGATCCCGATCGCCTCACCTACTACAAGGAGGAGGTCGGCGGCATGGTCATGGGCGGCTACGAGCCGAACCCCATCGGTTGGGCTCTGGACGGCATTCCTGATGGTTTCCACTATACGCTGCTCGACAGCAATTTCGATCATTTCGAACAGATCATGGAGCAGGCGCTCGGCCGCGTGCCGGCGCTCGAAAATGCCGGCATCAAACAGCTTCTGAACGGGCCGGAGAGTTTTACACCCGACGGCAACTTCATTCTCGGCGAGGCGCCGGAACTGAAGAATATCTTCGTCGGCGCCGGCTTCAACGCTTTTGGCATTGCATCTGCCGGTGGCGCCGGTATGGCGCTTGCCGAATGGGTGACGAAGGGCGAGCCGCCCTACGATCTCTGGCCGGTCGATATCCGTCGCTTCGGCCGCCCGCATTTCGATACGGACTGGGTGCGCACGAGAACGCTGGAAGCCTACGGCAAACACTACACGCTGGCCTTCCCCTTCGAAGAATACTCGAGCGGTCGCCCTTGCCGGAAGTCGCCGCTTTATGAACGGTTGAAGGCGCAGGGCGCGTGCTTCGGCGAAAAGCTCGGCTGGGAGCGGCCGAACTGGTTTGCCGATCTCTTCGCTAATGAAGAGCCGAAGGATATCTATACCTACGGCCGCCAGAACTGGTTCGATGCCGTTGGCCGCGAGCACAAGGCCGTGCGCGAGGCAGCGGTCATCTTCGACCAGACCTCGTTCGCCAAATTCGTGCTGAAGGGCAGGGATGCAGAAGCAGCATTGTCATGGATTGCCGCCAACGATGTCGCAAAGCCCGTCGGATCGCTGATTTACACGCAGATGCTGAACGACAAGGGCGGCATTGAATGCGACGTTACCTGCGCCCGCATCGCTGAGAACGAATATTACATCGTCACCGGCACCGGCTTTGCCACGCATGATTTCGACTGGATCTCGCGCACCATTCCGGATGGCCTTCACGCTGAGCTCGTCGATGTCACCTCGGCCTACACCGTGCTGTCGCTGATGGGGCCGAATTCCCGTGTCATCCTGGAAAAGGTCACGACCAGCGACGTCTCCAACGCTGCCTTCCCCTTCGGTCGCGTTAGGACCATCGGCATTGCCGGTTGCCCCGTGCGGGCTCTGCGCATCACCTATGTCGGCGAGCTCGGCTACGAACTGCATGTGCCGATCGAATACGCGACGACCGTCTATGACGCGCTTATGGCGGCGGACGGGCAGTTCGGCCTCGTCAATGCCGGTTACCGCGCCATTGAAAGCTGCCGCCTGGAAAAGGGCTACCGCGCCTGGGGCTCCGATATCGGCCCCGACCACACGCCTGTTGAAGCCGGGCTCGGCTGGGCTGTGAAGATGCGGAAGAACACGCCCTTCAAGGGGCGCGAGGCGATCGAGCGCCAGCTCGAAGGCGGAGTGAAGAAAATGCTCGCCTGCTTCGTGCCTGACGATCCCGATATCGTTCTGCTCGGCCGCGAAACCATCTATCGTAACGGCAAGCGCGTCGGCTGGCTCTCCAGCGGCGGCTTCGGCTACACCATCAGCAAGCCGATCGGTTACGGCTATGTCCGTAATCCTGACGGCGTGACGGAGGATTTCGTCCTGTCCGGTAACTATGAGCTGGATGTCGCCCGCGAACGCGTGCCCTGTAAGGTTTCGCTGAAGCCTCTCTATGACCCCGAAATGAAACGGATAAAGGCTTAAAACGACTCGCGACGGGAGCCGATTCCTCTGGTGTTTTCTCATCCCTGTGGCTGGCACAGGGATGAGGAAGCTTCGCTAACCCTTCAATAGAGTGGCAATCTGTTGTCCTGGATCAGGATCTCCAGCTTGTTCGCCACATCGTCCGTCCAGGCGACATTCCTGGTAAGCGCCTTCGGGAACAAGCCCGGCAGGCTGAATAGCGCCGTCGAAACTGCCACGCCGTTGCGCGGTACACCGGCGAGAAGTGCAGCAATCTCTCCCGCCCGTGGATCACGCAGTTCGTAGCTTTCGCCGTTGCGGTCGGTGCCGATGGCATAGCGCATCCAGGCGGCGACGGCGATTGCATAGGTCTCCGCCTTGCTGCCTTTGGCAAGAGCTTCGGTTGCCGGCTCCAGCAGGCGCTGCGGCAGCTTCTGCGTGCCGTCCATGGCGATCTGGTAGGTCCGGTGGGCAATCGCCTTGTTTGCAAAGCGTGCTATCAATTCGTCCGCATAGGCGTCGAGATCGATGCCTGGAACGGGGTCGAGCGTAGCCGCCGCCGCATTCATGTGCCGGCGCGCAAGTGCTACAAGTCCTGCATCATCCATGACGTCGCGGATGAATTCATAGCCTGCTATATAGCCTAGATAGGCGAGCAGCGAATGCGCGCCATTCAACATGCGCAGCTTCATCTTTTCATAGGCCGAGACTTCCTCGACCATCAGCGCACCGTGAACCTTTTCCCAGGCCGGACGACCGTTGACGAAATGGTCCTCGATCACCCATTGGGTAAAGGGTTCCGTCTCGATTGCAGCCAGGTCCGTGCGGCCCGTCAGCCGCTTGGCATCGGCATAGGTCGCATCGGTGCTTGCCGGCGTGATGCGATCGACCATTGTCGAAGGGAAGGGCACATTCGCCTCGATCCAGCCGTGCAGCTCCGGATCGATACGAGCAGTGAATTCCAGCACCAGACGCTTCAGCACCGCGCCATTGCTCGGCAGGTTGTCGCAGCTGAGCGGCGTAAAGGGCGTTATGCCCTTCTCACGGCGCCGTGCCAGACCCTCGACGAGGTAACCGATGACGCCGCGCGGCGCGTGCCGGTTGGCAAGGTCGGCAATGATATCGGGATGCTTGAGATCGAGCCCGCCTGTTGCCGGGTCGAAGCCATAGGCCTTTTCCGTCACCGTCATGCTGACCATGCGGATATCAGGGTCTTCGAGCCGTGCCAGCAGGCCCGCCGGATCGCGCGGCGCCACATACGCCCCAAGGATCGAGCCGATGACGTGAGCCGTCGTGCCCGAGGTGTCGCGGATCAGCACCGTATAGAGCCCGTTCTGGGCGGAGAGATTGTCCGCGACATCAGGCGTGCGCAGGCTTGCCACCTCGATGCCCCAGTCACCGCCGGCAGCTGCCAGCGCGCCATCCGTGAAAGGCGCGAAATGCGCACGGAAGAAGGCGCCAGGGCCAAGATGCAGGATGCCGGCCTTCAGCGCATTCCGGTCATAGGCAGGAAGCTTCGCCGTCGGCGCAAGGCCGGTCACGTTCTGCAGTCTGTCGCTCACAGTTTGTAGGCCTTCTTCGCATTGTCATAGGAAAGTTCGCGCGCGACGATCTCGGCTTCCTTCTTGGAAATCCGGTGCTCGGCCGCAAGTTGCGCCAGGAAGCGGCAGATCTCGCGGCGCCAGACGTCGTGACGGGCGGGGATCGACAGCAAGGCGCGCGTATCGTCGTTGAAGCCGGCGAGATTAGCGAAACCGGCCGTCTCCACCACCTGGTCGAGATAACGGCGGATGCCGAGCGGGCTGTCGTGGAACCACCAGGGCGGGCCGATCATCAGACAGGCCCAGTGGCCGGCCATCGGCGCGAGCTCGCGAGCATAAGTCGTCTCGTCGAGCGTGAAGAGCAGGATGCGCAGCCCAGGCGCATGACCGTACTTCGAAAGCAGTGCGTTGAGGCCGCCGACCCAGTCGGTGCGCGTCGGAATATCGGCGCCCATATTCGGTCCACGCGTTTCGAAAAGCTCGCGGTCGGTATTGCGGCGCGAGCCGGCGTGGATCTGCATCACCATGCCGTCTTCGGCAGAAAGACCGGCCATTTCCGTCATCATCTGCCCGCGGAAAAGTTCCGCATCGGCGGCTGAAAGCGGCCCCTTCAGCGCCTTGTCGAGCAGCGCTTGCTTCTCGGCAAGCGGCAGATCGGCGGTAAAGGCGGTTGGCACGCCGTGGTCGGTCGCCGTCGCTCCGAACTGGCGGAAATAGGCGCGTCGCTTGCGATGTGCCTCGATGAGGCCATCCCATTTGGTGATGTCGCAGCCGGTGATCTCTCCGAACTTGATCAGATTGTCGCGGAAACCGACGGCATCGGGATCGGTGACGCCGTCAGGCCGGTAGGTCGTGCGTACTTTGCCGATCCAGCCGTCCGACGCCATCTTCTGGTGATGCGGCAGCGGATCGAGTGCGCCTTCGGTCGTGGCAATTGTTTCGATGCCGAAACGCTGATGCAGCGCCCGCGGCCGGAACTCCGGAAGCTTGAGCTGCGCATTGATGTGGTCGTAGAGCGCATCGGCGTTCTCGGTCGTCAGCGGCTCGGTGCAGCCGAGCACTGCTGACATGGCATGATCGACCCAAAGGCTCGACGGTGTTCCGCGGAAAAGATGGTATTTGGCGGCGAAAGCGCGCCAGATATCGCGGCCGCTCGAAACCGTCTTGCCGTCGAGACGTGGTACACCGAGCTCGTCAAGCTTGGTGCCGGTGCTGTGCAGCATGCGGAAGAGATAATGGTCGGGAATGACAAGCAGCGAGGCGGCGTCTTCGAAGGCTTTGTCGTCTGCGAACCAGGATGGTTCGGTGTGCCCGTGCGGGCTAACGATCGGAAGACCGCGCACCGTCTCGTAGAGATCGCGCGCTATTGTTCGCGTTGCCGGATCGGCGGGAAAGAGCCGGTCCGGATGAAGAAAGCCATTGCCTACATCCATCAGTTATCCTCCCTAATGGATAAGGGCCTACCCCACATCATCAGACGCGGCAAGGCCTTTTAGTAACCAGACGGTTCACTTTCAGAATCGTTTTCTTGAGGACTCGAAACCATTGACGCTCCGGCCTATTTCGGCTTTGGAATGCCACCTGATATCAGGGGAGAAAACCGATGTCCGACGAGGCAGCCCGCATCACCAGACTGGAAGAAATGCTGGCCCACCAGGCAAAGACGATCGATGAGCTTTCCGATCAGCTTGCCGAACAATGGAAGGTCATGGAGCAGACGCGCGCCAAGCTCGACCGATTGACCGAGCGCTTTTTGAGCTTGGAAGAACAGTCGCTGGAGGTGCCGGCGATCACCAAGCCGCCGCACTATTGAACGGACGACGCAGCGGGGCCGTCTGATAGCTGGCTGGCCTGCAGCAGGAAAGCGGTTTCGCGCTTTCGCCCTTTACGATATAGCCCGGAAAGACGAAGCTGAACGAGAGACATCCCATGGCGGCCACCATCCGTTATCACCAGGGCGATATTTCCGCGGCGGATGCCGCCCGTTACACCGGCGCGATCGCGATCGATACCGAAACGCTGGGCCTTGTGCCGCGCCGGGACCGCCTCTGCGTCGTCCAGCTTTCGCCGGGCGACGGCTCTGCCGATGTGATCCGCATTGCGGCCGGCCAGAAGGAAGCGCCGAACCTTACCGCTCTGCTCGCCGATCCGTCGCGCCAGAAGATATTCCATTACGGCCGCTTCGATATCGCCGTGCTCTTCCATACGTTCGGTGTCACTGCAACGCCGGTCTTCTGTACGAAGATCGCCTCACGCCTCACGCGCACCTACACGGATCGCCACGGCCTGAAGGATAATCTGAAGGAGATGCTGGAAGTCGATATCTCCAAAGCCCAGCAATCTTCCGACTGGGCTGCCGAAACACTCTCGCAGGCGCAGCTCGAATATGCCGCCTCCGATGTACTCTACCTGCATGCGTTGCGCGACAAGCTGAACGAGCGCCTGATTCGTGACGGCCGCCTGGAACATGCGACGGCCTGTTTCGAATTCCTGCCGACACGCGCCAAGCTTGATCTTCTCGGCTGGGAAGAGGCGGATATCTTCGCCCATAGCTGACATCGGGCTCTTGTCGGATATGCCGGCACGGCCGTAGACCGGGTGTCTGCGGCCGTTAGCTATTCGTTAAGGCATTTTCAGTAACATTATCCTTAATTTTTATGCACTCGACGGCGCGAAATGCGCCGATGCGGACAGGAGGATCTGCCGGGATGCAAGGGGCCGGATGAGCGCGGTCTCGTTGTACGACCTGCTTTCATAGCCACTTTGCGAAAGGAGCGTGCCTGTGTTGTCTCCCATTCGTTCAGCGTCCAATGCAAGCCTTTCTTCTCAGGGTCAGACGGCGGCAATCGTTGCCGGTGGCCTCGGCCGGTCGGTGGTCGCCCCCACCCCGGTGAATGCAGTTGAAGCAGCCGACCTCAATGCCGCGATTGCCGGCAAGCTCAATATTCTGCTCATTGCCGCGCGCCAGCGCATGATTGAAGCACTTCTCGACATCATCAACGCGACGGGACGCACCATCGCGCTCCAGCGCCGCGAGGGGGAGTCCGATCAGGCCTTTGCCACCCGTGTCGCCGATGCCATCCGCCGTATGCCCGACGCCGAGATCGATGCGGTCGAGCGCCAGCTTTCCGATGACGGACATAGCCTGCCGCTGAGAGTGATCGCCGCAGCCCTCAAGGACCCGACCGGGCCCGAGGCCACCCGTGTCATCGCCTATCTCGAGATTGTCAGCTACAAGGACAGGGATCTCGCAGCCCGCGCCGTTGTCCGCTCTTATCGCCAGAACGATGCCGCTCCGCTGCCGCGCACCGAACCGCGGCCGGAAATCAAGCTTCAGGGAGAAAACCTGCCCGCTGCACGTCAGTCCGCAGCAAAACTGGCCGAAAATGCAGCGATGCCTGCTGCCGAAGAAATCGTTCCGGCTGAAGCAGCTGTTGTCGTGACGACCGATCCAACCGTTGAGGATCAGCAGACCGGCCGTCAGCCCGCGGCTGCGGTACATGAAGCTTCATCGCCGGCAGCCGCGCTGAGAGAGACAGAAGAAATCCAGACCGCACCGGTAGAGCAGGAGGTGGTCGAGCCGGAACAGGCCGGACCCGCTCTCGAGCAGCAGACAATCTCCGCCAAGGCTGATCCGGTTATCCCGCGCAACTGGACCGGTATCGCCAGCTCCATGACCGAACAGGTTTCGCAGATGATCGCAACGATCATCCGCGAGCAGGAGGCAACTGTCCTGTTGACGGATACGCCTGTCGAAGCCGCCGTCGAAATCGATGCTATGCTGGACGAGGCCGTCATCAGCGAGGCGACGGAGAGCCTGGTTCGCACAACCCCGGAGGATGTGGTCGAGCCCGCATCTGCCCAGGCCGCGCAGGCTTCTCGCCCATCTCAGGCAGAAATTGCTGCGGCTGCCCAGACGACGCGTCCCATCAGAGAAATCGCTACACAGCCGCAGCCGGTTCCCATCCCGGTCGTCGAGACGCCTTCCTATGTTCCGCTTGCGGCCCGCATGCCGGAAGGGCTTCCCTACGCGCAAACGCCTTACCAGTTCGCCCGCGATGAATATAAGGCGACAAAGGCCGATGAACCGCCTCGTCGCCACCACGAAAACGGCAGCTCGCAGGATCAGCAGCAACAGCAGGCGCAATCCGGTCCGGGCGGCGACGAGCAGCAGGCCGGCGGGGAGGAAGCCCCGCGGGAGGAGCGGCGCCAGCCGAAAATGTTTGATCCCGATCCGTCTACTGCTCCGGCAACGGTCGCCGACCCGGTCTATGCCCTCTATCAGCGCATGGTCGGCTGGGAATAACCCAACCGGGAATTCAGACAATCTCCCAAAACGAAAGAACCCGCCGGAGCGATCCGGCGGGTTCTTCATTTCAATGGATCAGCGAAGGATTATTCGCCGCCGCGGTTCTTCAGAGCCGCGCCGAGGATGTCGCCGAGCGAAGCGCCCGAGTCGGACGAACCGAACTGAGCAACGGCTTCCTTCTCTTCCGCGATCTCCAGAGCCTTGATGGACAACATGATCTTGCGGTCCTTCTTGGAGAAGTTTGTAACGCGGGCGTCAACCGTCTGGCCGACCGAGAAGCGTTCCGGACGCTGCTCGTCGCGGTCGCGGGCGAGGTCGGCGCGACGGATGAAGGAAGTGATGTCTTCGTGGTTGACGAGCTTCACTTCGATACCGCCGTCGTTGATCGCGATGACTTCGCAGGAAACGACTGCATTCTTGCGCAGGTCGCCGGAAGCTGCTGCTTCGCCGACTGCATCCTTGCCGAGCTGCTTGATGCCGAGCGAGATGCGTTCCTTCTCGACGTCGACGTCGAGAACGACTGCCTTGACGACGTCACCCTTGTTGAACTCCTCGATGACCTGTTCGCCCGGACGGTTCCAGTCGAGGTCGGAGAGGTGAACCATGCCGTCGACATCGCCGTCGAGGCCGATGAACAGGCCGAATTCGGTCTTGTTCTTGACTTCGCCTTCGACTTCAGTGCCGGCCGGATGGCTGCGGGCGAATGCTGCCCACGGGTTTTCCAGCGTCTGCTTGAGGCCGAGCGAAATACGGCGCTTGGACGGATCGACTTCGAGAACGACGACTTCGACTTCCTGGCTCGTGGACAGGATCTTGCCGGGGTGAACGTTCTTCTTGGTCCAGGACATTTCCGAGATGTGGATCAGGCCTTCGATGCCCGGCTCCAGTTCGACGAACGCACCGTAGTCGGTGATGTTCGTAACGGTACCGGAAATCTTCTTGCCTTCCGGATACTTGGCCTGGATGCCATCCCACGGATCGGACTCGAGCTGCTTCATGCCGAGCGAGATACGGTGGGTTTCCTGGTTGATGCGGATGATCTGAACCTTGACCTGCTGGCCGATGTTCAGGATTTCCGACGGATGGTTCACACGGCGCCATGCCATGTCAGTGACGTGCAGCAGGCCGTCGATGCCGCCGAGGTCAACGAACGCACCGTAATCGGTGATGTTCTTGACGACGCCGTCAACAACCTGGCCTTCTTCGAGGTTCTGAACGATTTCAGAACGCTGTTCGGCACGGGATTCTTCCAGAACCGTACGGCGCGAAACCACGATGTTACCGCGACGCTTGTCCATCTTGAGGATTTCGAAGGGCTGCGGGTTGTGCATGAGGGGCGTAACGTCGCGGATCGGACGGATGTCGACCTGAGAACGCGGCAGGAAGGCGATCGCACCGTCGAGGTCGACCGTGAAGCCACCCTTGACCTGGTTGAAGATAACGCCTTCGACACGCTCGCCAGCTTCGAACTTGGCTTCGAGCTTGATCCAGCTTTCTTCGCGGCGAGCCTTCTCGCGCGACAGAACAGCTTCGCCGAGCGCGTTTTCGATGCGCTCGACGTATACTTCGACTTCGTCGCCGACCTTCAGCGAACCGTCCTTGGCACGTGCGCCGAATTCCTTGAGCGCGATGCGGCCTTCGACCTTCAGGCCAACGTCAACAACGGCGACATCCTTTTCGATGCCCGTGACGATACCCTTGGTAACATAGCCTTCAGCCAGATCGTTCTTGGCAAAGGACTCTTCGAGAAGGGCCGCGAAATCCTCGCGAGAGGGAGTAGCTACTGACATAAAATCTCCTGCGTGGCCTTCGATAGCTTCAAGGCTCACGTATGCGCCGGTTGGTTCGAGTTGAATGGGCCTGAACCCAGTCCGCCTTCTTTCAGGAAGGCAATCCGGCGCGTGGACGGAATTTCAGGCTTGCTTTCGCATGAGCGTCCCGCGCACGAAGCGCGGAAAACCGCTTGATTAGGCATTTCGGCTCAAGGCAGCGTCGATAAACGACTTAGCAGCTTGAAACGCGGCCTCTATACTCATTTCCGACGTGTCAAGCAAGTGCGCATCGACTGCCGGTTTCATCGGGCTGTCCGCCCTGTTCATGTCGCGATCGTCGCGTCGCTTGACGTCTTCGAAAATCGCCTCGAAATCTGCTTCGCCGCCCCTGCTGATGATCTCGTCGTAACGGCGTGTCGCGCGCACTTCTGGCGACGCCGTCACATAGAGCTTCACAGGTGCTGCGGGGCAGACGACGGTGCCGATGTCGCGCCCGTCGAGAACTGTCCCCGGCAGCTTCTCGGAAAACCGCCGCTGCGCCTCGACCAGCGCCCGGCGAACCGCCGGCATCACGGCAATTTTCGAGGCGGCTTCGCCGATCTCATGTCTCGACAGTATATCGCGATCGAGACCCGCGAGTTCAACCTCGAGCGCCATCTTTTCAGCGACCGTCTCGTCATCGAGCGGCAGCCCGGCATCGATCAGCGCCTTGGCGGTCGCCCGGTAGGTGAGGCCGGTGTCGAGATGGTGAAAGCCGTACTGCTCCGCGATCCTGCGCGAAAGCGTGCCCTTGCCTGCCGCGGCGGGGCCGTCGATGGCGATGATGAAGCTGCCGGTCATGAAGTCATTCCGTGCCGAGGCCGCCGTAACGGCGCGCCAGTTCCTGCATTTCGGCTTGCTCTGCCATCTCGTCGAGGCCCTTGGCAACACCCTCGCGGTCGGCGACCGGCCGGTTCTGGCTCACCTTCCACTTACCCTCGATCTCGGCGATTTCGATTTCGACACCAATGATGCCTTTGAGCTGCGCACGGATGAAGTCCTCTGGTGCATCGCCGACCGACCATGGTTTCTCACGCTGGCCCTCATGTTCGCCGGTAATTGCATTGATCTGCGCAAGCAGCCAGCCGGCATCCTCAATCACCCGTGCCGGCCCGCGCGCTTGCACGATCGCATAATTCCAGGTCGGCACCACTTTGCCGGTCTCGGCCTTGGTCTGGTACCAGGACGGCGTGACATAGGAATCCGCGCCCTGGAAGACGGCAAGCACCGGCGCACCTGCGGCAATGTCCCGCCACTGCCCATTTGCCCGCGCCAGATGCAGCCGCAGCGTTCCCTTCTCTGATGCGCCGGCGTCGAGATGGAAGGGCACGGAATTGGCGATCAGCCCGGAAGCCCCCGCCGTGATCAGCAGGCCAAGCGGATGCGCACGGATCAGCGCATGCTGCACATTGAGATCGTCTTCGCGGAAATGTGGTGGCTGGTACATATCAAGCCTGCTCGATTTTCGCCCCAAGGCTCTCCATCAGGTCCATGAACTGCGGAAAGCTGGTTGCAATCATACTGCCGTCGTTGATACCAACAGGATGCTCCGAAGCCAGCCCCATGACAAGGAAGCTCATGGCGATACGATGGTCGAGATGCGTGACGACCTGCTCGCCAGCAGTATTGCCAAGCCCCAAGCCATCCGGCCGGCCGGTAACGGAAAGCCAGTCCTTGCCTTCCTCGCAGTCGACGCCGTTGAGCTTCAGTCCTTCCGCGACGGCTGAGAGCCGATCCGACTCCTTGACCCGCAGTTCCTGCAGGCCGTTCATCACCGTTCGGCCCTTGGCAAAGGCGGCGGCGACGGCAAGTACCGGATATTCATCGATCATAGACGGTGCTCGCTCTGTCGGAACGGTGACACCGGTCAATTCCGAATAGCGCACGCGCAGGTCCGCGACATTCTCGCCGCCCGCAAGCCGCGGATCGAGGATATCGATATCGGCGCCCATCTCCTGCAGCGTCAGGATCAGTCCTATCCGCGTCGGGTTCATCAGCACATTGGAAATGGTGACGTCCGAGCCCGGCACCAGCAAAGCCGCCACCAGCGGGAAAGCCGCGGAGGAGGGGTCGCTAGGCACGTCGAGGGTCTGGCCGGTCAACCTGCCTCGGCCTTGCAGCCGGATCGTCCGCGTGCCGTCCTTGTCGGTCTTGATCGAAAGTTCCGCGCCGAAACCAGCCAGCATCTTTTCCGTATGGTCACGCGTAATTGCCGGCTCGATAACCGTCGTCACACCCGGTATATTGAGACCGGCCAGCAGCACCGCCGATTTCACCTGCGCCGAGGCGACGGGCAGGGTGTAGCGGATCGGGGCCGGCGTTTCCGGCCCGCGCAGCATGACAGGCAGGCGGTCGCCCTCCACGGCCTTGACCTGCACGCCCATGCGGCGCAACGGATCGAGCACGCGGCCCATCGGCCGCCGGGAAAGCGAGGCGTCGCCGGTAAAGACAGTGTCGAAATCATAGACGCCGGCAAGGCCCATGATCAGGCGCGCGCCGGTGCCGGAATTGCCAAAATCGAGCGGAACCTCCGGCGCAAGCAATGCGCCGTTGCCCGTTCCGTTGATGATCCACGCGTCGCCCTCTTTGCGGATCACGGCACCCATGGCCCGCATCGCCTTGCCGGTATTGAGCACATCCTCGCCTTCGAGGAGCCCGGTAACGCGCGTTTCCCCCGATGCCAGCCCGCCGAGTATCAGTGCGCGATGCGAGATCGACTTGTCGCCGGGAATACGGACGGTTCCGGAAAGCCCGGAGGATCTGCGGGCGATGGCCGGCTTTGATGCGGAACCCTGCGACATGGGTTAATCCCTTGCAAAGGCAATGTATTCGCGCCGCTCACAGCTCGGCGCCGGCATGTTTTTCCAGCGGGCCTTGCAGCAATCGCGGCTGGTTAGCACAAACTTGCCGAACGGTCATCCGGAATGGCGGTGAAAAGCCTGAAGTGCCCCGTGAAGTTTAGCTTTGACATGAGAAGCCGTAGCGATTATGGGGACCGGCTTATAAATTCCGAATAGAACGCCGGTTTGACGGCATTTGCCGAATCTCGCATTCGGCCATTCTCACGAGGCTTATAGTGGCGAAAGCGGAACTTGGTACCAAGCGCACTGATCCGGAAACCGGCAAGAAGTTCTACGATCTGAACCGGGATCCGATCGTCTCCCCTTATACCGGCAAATCCTATCCTTTGTCCTTCTTCCAAGAAACCTCGGCACTCGCCGAAGTTCAGGATGAGGACGAGGTTGCCGAAGTCGATACCGAAAACACCGAAGTCGAACTGGTTTCGCTCGAAGACGCCGATGATAGTGCTTCCGGCGACGATATCCCTGATATCGGCGACGACGACGTCGAAGTCGAAGGCGATGACGACGATACCTTCCTCGAAGTTGATGAAGATGACGAGGATGACGACATGAGCGACATCATCGGCGTCACCGGTGACGACGACGAAGTCTGAGCGAACGAATACCGGCCCGGATGACAAAAATTTCCCGGGCCGGATTTTTTAGGCTTGCCATCTGCGAAAACCGCAAGTAATAAGCCGCCACTCCAGAGGGAACGCCTTCGGAGTATCCCAGGACCGGCGCAAGCCGGACCACCCTGATGGGGCTATAGCTCAGCTGGGAGAGCGCTTGCATGGCATGCAAGAGGTCAGCGGTTCGATCCCGCTTAGCTCCACCAAATCTTTCCAGATGCAGTTCAGTAAGCACTTCAGGTCAGCATAACTGACATTTGTCAAAAGCTGTCTGGTTACCACTTTTGCAGACGGCTGAAATCAGGTTCTTATATCGTGCGTCGAGGCCAGCCGATTCGGCGCTTCCCGGACCCGAACCCATGACACGAGCAAGACGCCGCCGCATCATCAGAACCCGCAGGACCGCGACCGGACTGGCGCTGGTTGGCTCGATTTCCTTCCTTGCGGGCATGACGGATGCGACCGGGCTGCTTCTGACCGGCGACTTCGTATCCTTCATGACAGGCAATACGACACGGGCGGCATTGGCCCTGAGCAGCGGCGATGTCAGGCATGCCGCCGTGCTCGTGTCGGCCATCATCGTCTTCGTGCTCGGCAATGCCGCCGGCATTGTCGTTGCGCATCGCGCAGAGCGTCGCATCTTCGTCGTGCTCTGCTGCGTCAGCCTCATGCTGGCACTAGCCTCTATGATGACGCTGCAGGATCTGTTGATGGCGCGTTTCTATTTGATCGTTCTCGCTATGGGCATGGTGAACGCGGCGGTCGAGCATATAGAAGGGCTGCCGATCGGCCTGACCTATGTCACCGGCGCGCTGTCGCGCTTCGGCCGCGGCATCGGCCGCTGGATCATAGGCGACCGGCGCCTCGACTGGACGATCCAGATCGTGCCATGGGGCGGCATGGTGCTCGGTGCCATCAGCGGGGCCCTCATGACGCGTCTTGTGGGCGCGCAGGCGTTGTGGCTGGTCTCCGTCTTCGCGATGGCGCTGGCGATTGTCGCCCTGTTTATTCCCCGCCCACTGCAGCGTCGGTTCAATCAAAAGATCGGGGCCTCCGGCCCGCATTCGGCGCGCGCCAGATAACCGCCCGTCACCACCCAGCCGAGCCTGAACGCAGAGAACCTGGGGACCGCGCTTCGCGAATGTTACGGCCTCGCTGGCCACTACTTCGCCGGCCGCACCCCGGCGCTCTTTCCGAACTGAGGCCTATTTCTTGGAGATGGTGACGAATTTCGTACCCCGCACGCGGGTGGTGACGACGCAAGGGTCGCCGCCGGTGCGATCGCAGAAGCGCGGGTTCATTTTCATGGCGAGCACCATATTGCCGAAACGCTGGACGAAGTCGTAGCCGTAGATCTGCGCGGTCGCGATCATGAAGTAGCCGCCTTCGGCCACCTGCAGGTAAAAATTATAGGTGCAGCCGTCTTCGTTGCACTGCGGACCCTTCTGGCCGTCGCAGGTGAGTTCGCCCTCGTTGACGACCACGTCCATGAGGCCGTCATTGTTGATATCCTGGCGGATGAGGAAACCGTCACCGAAGGATGATTCCGTGCATTGTGCCTGGAAATGCTTCTTCTCGTAGATTTCTGGGTCGGAGATCAGCGATTGCTGTGCGAAAGCCGCCACCGGCATGACCAGCAGCAGAACGATGTTCAGGAGTACGGGCAGCAGCTTCACGGCTTTCCTCTTATGGATAAAGGCTCTCTGGCCTTCCATTCTGTATGCGCCGCCTTGCGCCGCCCTTGCCGCAATGATTCAGTGTGCCTCGTTCCGCCGGTCTGGAGGCCTCGATGTCATTGCTCGTCTATCTCGATTACGCCGGCATTGCCCTCTTTGCCGCAACCGGCGCGCTGGCCGCCTCGCGCAAGCAGCTCGACCTGATAGGCTTCCTGTTTTTCGCGATTGTGACGGGGACGGGTGGTGGTACCGTGCGCGATATCATTCTCGGCCGCGTGCCGGTCTTCTGGGTGTTGAACCCGTTCTATATCGTCATTTGCTGCATTGCAGGTGTCGTCGTCTTCTTTACCGCCCATCTCCTGGAATCGCGCTATCGTCTGCTGATCTGGCTCGATGCGGTCGGTCTTGCCGCCTATTGCGTGCTCGGCGCCGCCAAGGGGCTGGCCGCGACCGGCTCGCCGACGATTGCCATTGTCACCGGTGCGCTCACGGCAACCTTCGGCGGCATCCTGCGCGATCTCCTGGCAAACGAACCATCCGTGCTGCTGCGCCCGGAAATCTATGTGACGGCGGCACTGGTAGGATCTGGCGTCTTTACCGGCGTCAATGCGCTTGGCGCCGAGCTCTATATCGCGTCGGCCTGCGGGGTCGCCGCAGCCTTCGCAGTACGCGGTGGCGCCCTGTGGTTCGGCTGGACATTCCCGACCTACAAGCACATGCCCGGCCGGCATCCTGACGATGTGATGTGAAAATCAGCTCTGCTTCTGCCGCAGGCGGATCACCACGTCGACATGGGCGATTTCCATGCCCTCGGGCGGCGACGGCAGATTGGCGATGGTCAGATTACTGATCGGAATATCGAGCACCTCGTTTTCGCCTTCGACGAAAAAGTGATGGTGATCGGAGACATTGGTGTCGAAATAGGTCTTGGCGCTCTCGACCGCGAGAACGCGGATCAGGCCGGCTTCTGTGAACTGATGCAGCGTATTGTAGACCGTCGCGAGCGAAACCGGCACGCCAGCGGCAACCGCTTCCTCGTGCAACTCCTCGACGGTCAAATGCCGGTCGCCCTTGGCAAACAGGAGGTCGCCAAGCGCGACGCGCTGGCGGGTGGGACGCAGGCCTGCGCTACGCAGCCTGACCTCTATGGCGATCGGGGCTTCACCCGTCATTAACACCAACTCCGGTTATTCTGGCGAAAAGCAATCATGTTTGTTCAAAGCGATATAACTTTTGCGCAAAAGCCTTTCAATAGTTCAATGGGGACAAGAGCCTTCGAAAGGCCGCAAAAACGGGCTTTTGACGCAATTAGGTCTGGTCGCGGCCTTGGCCTTCCTGTATGCGACCACCAAATACTGGCTCAGGCCCGGTCCGGAACGAAGAAATGAAGCCGCCATGCTTGCGCTTCATTTTCTGGTGAACTTGGACTAAAGACACACATCCATCGCCAAGAACGCGGGGGGAACAGAGATTTATGACGACCAGACAGTCCAGCTACTCGTATGAAGAACTTATCGCCTGCGCACATGGCGAGCTGTTCGGGCCTGGCAATGCGCAGCTGCCTTTGCCGCCTATGCTGATGGTTCATCGCATCACGGATATCTCTGAAACGGGCGGCGCCTTCGACAAGGGCTATCTGCGAGCCGAATACGATGTTCGCCCTGACGACTGGTATTTCCCCTGCCATTTCGAAGGCAACCCGATCATGCCCGGCTGCCTTGGCCTTGACGGCATGTGGCAGCTGACCGGCTTCTATCTGGGCTGGCTCGGCGAGCCGGGCCGCGGCATGGCGCTCTCGACCGGCGAAGTGAAGTTCAAGGGCATGGTCCGCCCGCACACGAAGCTGATTGAATACGGTATCGACTTCAAGCGCGTCATGCGCGGCCGTCTGGTGCTCGGCACTGCCGATGGCTGGCTGAAGGCGGATGGCGAAACCATTTATCAGGCGACCGATCTTCGCGTCGGTCTCTCGAAAGACAAGACGGCCTGAAAACCGCGTTTCGAGCGGCTCACGAAAACAACAAGGGTTTGATCAGATGAGACGGGTAGTTGTCACGGGTCTAGGTGTCGTGTCTTCGATCGGAAACGACGCGGCCGAAGTCACCGAATCCCTGCGCCAGGCAAAGTCCGGTATTTCCTTCTCCAGCGATTTCGCCGAACACGGCTTCAAGTGCCAGGTCTGGGGCAGCCCCAAGCTCGGCGCCGACAAGCTCGCCGAACTGGTCGATCGTCGCGCCATGCGCTTCCTCTCGCAGGGCGGCGCCTGGAACCATGTCGCCATGAAGCAGGCGATCGCCGATTCCGGCCTGGAAGACAAGGACTACAGCGAAAACGAACGCGTCGGCATCATCATGGGCTCGGGCGGTCCGTCCACGCGCACGCTCATCGAAGCAGCCGAGATTACCGTCAAGAACAACAGCCCGAAACGCATCGGCCCCTTCGCCGTGCCGAAGGCCATGTCGTCCACCGCGTCCGCGACGCTCGCCACCTGGTTCAAGATCCACGGCGTCAACTATTCGATCTCGTCTGCCTGCTCCACATCAGCGCACTGCATCGGCAACGCCGTTGAAATGATCCAGTGGGGCAAGCAGGACATGATGTTTGCCGGCGGCCACGAAGATCTCGACTGGACCATGTCGAACCTCTTCGACGCCATGGGCGCCATGTCCTCCAAGTACAACGACACGCCGGATACCGCTTCCCGAGCCTATGACGTCAGCCGTGACGGCTTCGTCATCGCCGGCGGCGCTGGTGTGCTCGTCCTTGAGGAGCTGGAACATGCCAAGGCGCGCGGCGCCAAGATCTATGCCGAAATCATCGGCTACGGCGCAACCTCCGATGGCTATGACATGGTGGCTCCCTCGGGCGAGGGTGCCATCCGCTGCATGCGTCAGGCGCTGGCGACCGTGAAGGGTGATGTCGATTACATCAACACGCACGGCACCTCGACGCCGGTCGGCGACAGCAAGGAAATCGGCGCGATCCGCGCGGTTTTCGGCGAGAAGCTGCCGCATATCCAGTCCACCAAGTCGCTGACCGGCCATTCGCTCGGTGCGGCCGGCGTTCAGGAATCGATCTATTCGCTGCTGATGATGCAGGAAGGTTTCATCGGCGAAAGCGCACACATCAAGGAACTCGATCCGGAATTCGAAGGCGTGCCGATCGTCCGCAAGCGCATCGACAACGCCAAGATCGACATTGCCCTCTCCAATTCCTTCGGCTTCGGCGGCACCAACGCCACGCTCGTGTTCCAGCGCTATAACGGATAATAACAATGACCGGAATCATGCACGGTAAGCGCGGCCTCATCATGGGCGTCGCAAACAACCATTCTATCGCTTGGGGAATTTCGAAGGCGCTCGCTGCCCAGGGCGCGGAACTGGCTTTCACTTTCCAAGGTGATGCGCTCGGCAAGCGCGTCAAGCCGCTTGCTGCCGAACTCAATTCCGATTTTCTTCTGCCCTGTGATGTTGAGGACATCGCTTCGGTCGACACGGTCATCGACACGATCAAGGAGCGCTGGGGCAAGCTGGATTTCATCGTCCATGCCATCGGCTTTTCCGACAAGAACGAGCTGAAGGGCCTCTACGCCGATACGACGCGCGAGAATTTCAGCCGCACTATGGTCATCTCCTGTTTCTCCTTCACGGAGATCGCCAAGCGCTGTGCGCCGCTGATGGAAGATGGCGGCACCATGCTGACGCTGACTTACAACGGTTCCACGCGCGTTATCCCGAACTACAACGTCATGGGCGTCGCCAAGGCTGCTCTGGAAGCTTCCGTGCGCTATCTGGCGGCCGATTACGGTCCGCGTGGCATCCGCGTCAACGCTATCTCGGCAGGCCCGATCCGCACGCTCGCCGGCGCCGGCATTTCCGATGCCCGTGCCATCCTGTCGTGGAACCAGCGCAATGCGCCGCTGCGCAAGACCGTGACCATCGATCACGTCGGCAGCTCCGCGCTGTACCTGCTTTCGGATCTCTCGATGGGCGTGACAGGCGAAATCCACTTCGTAGACGCCGGCTACAACATCACCTCCATGCCGACACTGGAGACGCTGCGCAAGGCAGACGTCGAGTAAGGCCGGACAGGGCTTAAAAAGAAAAGGCGGCCATTGGCCGCCTTTTTTATTTACGTGCCCACAACACTTTGAAGCGGGCATTGCGGCAGGTTTCGCCGCTATCCTTGAAATGCTCCGCAAGCACCGGCTCATAAGGCAGGCCGCGATTGGCCACCAGCATCAGCCGCCCGCCGCCGCGCAGCGAGGCCGCCGCCGTCTTGATCATCGCCTGTCCGAGCGAAGGTTCGGCTGCGTGGCCCTCATGGAAGGGCGGGTTCATGATGACGAGATCGTATTTGTCCCGCACTTGCTCGCCCGCCAGATCGTGCCAGAAGAAGCGCACAGGCGCGTCCGGGCAGTTCTCCGCCAGATTGGCCTTGGCGGCCTCCAGGGCCTCGTAGTTGGCCTCGTAGAGGTCAAGGCGGGCAAGGTTAGGAGACTTCTGTGCAAGTTCGGCGGAGAGATAGCCCCAGCCGGCGCCGAAATCGGCCGCATCGCCGGTAAAATCGGTCGGCAGGCGCGAGGCGAGAAGCTGCGAACCGGCGTCGAGCCGGTCATGCGAGAACATGCCGGGCGAGGCAATGAAGCGGCCATCGACGCGAACCGGCGACTTGCCGAACTTCGCAACGATTTCGCTGACATCGGCCGGCCGACCGAACCAGAAGGCGACGCCATGATATTTCGGCATATGCTCGGTATCGAGGCCGAAACCTTCCACACGCTTGCGCAGCGGCTGGATGCCGTCCTCCTTGCCGCCGGCGACGACGATCAGCCCACCGGCTTTCACGCAGGAAAGGGCAGCGGCGATATTGGCTTCGTTTTCGCCCTTGTGCTTGGTGCAGAGCACCAGCGCCGCGTCATAGTCTTCACCGTCGATCTCCGGTTTCGCCTCGATGCGCTGCGCCAGAAGCTGCCTGTAGAGCGGCTTGAAGCCCTGTACGGCCCCCAGGGACGCGGTAAAGCCCTCGGGCAGGGCAAAGCCTGCCTCTGCGCCGAGAAAGAGCACACGCTTGCCTTCGCCGGGCGGCGTAACGGTTTCGCTGGCAAAGGGATGGAAAAGGGTCTTCAGCGTCTCGCGGCTCATGATCTGGTCCCGTCATCTGGAGCAATTCCAGGAAACTGCGCAGCGGTTTTCGTCCGCAATTGCGCAAAGGTCGAATACAAAAAGGGCGCGGAAACAGTCCCGCGCCCGGATATCAGCGGAGAAGGCGCGGCTTATTCGGCCGCTTCATCCTTCTTCTTGTCGCCCTTTTCGGCAGCCGGGATTTCCTGGCCGGTGGCCTGGTCGACAACCTTCATGGACAGGCGAACCTTGCCGCGCTCGTCGAAGCCAAGCAGCTTGACCCAGACCTTGTCACCTTCCTTGACGACATCCTGGGTCTTCGCGACGCGCTCGGAAGCGAGCTGCGAGATGTGGACGAGACCGTCACGGGCGCCGAAGAAGTTGACGAAAGCGCCGAAGTCGGCGGTCTTGACGACCGTACCTTCGTAGATCTGGCCAATTTCCGGCTCGGCAACGATCGAGTGGATCCACTTGCGGGCGGCTTCGATTTCCTTGCCCGAAGAGGAGGCGATCTTGACGGTACCGTCGTCCTCGATGTTGATCTTCGCGCCGGTCTTTTCGACGATTTCGCGGATGACCTTGCCGCCGGAGCCGATGACTTCGCGGATCTTGTCGACCGGAATGTTCATGACTTCGATGCGCGGAGCGAATTCGCCGAGCTGGCCACGGCTTTCGGTGATGGCCTTCGCCATTTCGCCGAGAATGTGAGCGCGACCGCCCTGGGCCTGGCCGAGAGCGACCTTCATGATCTCTTCGGTGATACCGGCGATCTTGATGTCCATCTGCAGCGAGGTGATGCCGTCGGCAGTACCTGCGACCTTGAAGTCCATGTCGCCGAGGTGATCTTCGTCACCGAGAATGTCGGAGAGGACAGCGAAGCGATCGCCTTCGAGGATCAGGCCCATGGCGATACCGGCAACCGGCTTCGCGAGCGGAACGCCTGCGTCCATCAGGGCGAGCGAAGTGCCGCAGACGGTGGCCATCGAGGACGAGCCATTCGACTCGGTGATCTCGGAGACGACGCGCAGCGTGTAGGGGAACTGTTCGGCCGACGGCAGCATCGGGCGAATTGCGCGCCATGCGAGCTTGCCATGACCGATTTCACGGCGACCCGGGGAGCCCATACGGCCGGTTTCGCCAACCGAGTAGGGAGGGAAGTTGTAATGGAGCAGGAAGCGCTCCTTGTACATGCCCGTCAGGCTGTCGACATACTGCTCGTCTTCGCCGGTGCCGAGGGTGGCAACCACGATCGCCTGCGTTTCACCGCGGGTAAAGAGCGCCGAACCATGCGTGCGCGGCAGAAGGCCGACTTCCGATACGATCGGACGAACGGTTTCAAGATCGCGACCGTCGATGCGGCTCTTGGTGTCGAGAATGTTCCAGCGGACGATCTTGGCCTGCAGGTGCTTGAAGATCGCGCCGACTTCTTCGGCCGTGTAGCGGGCTTCGCCCTCTTCGGGGAGGAAGTGCGCCTTCACCTTCGCCTTGACGGCGTCGACGGCGGCGTAACGGTCAGCCTTCTGGGTGATCTTGTAGGCTTCGCGAAGTTCACCTTCGGCAAGGCCGAGCATCTCGGTCTCGAGAGCCGAGTAGTCTTCCGGCTGAAAGTCGCGGGGCTCCTTGGCGGCAACTTCGGCGAGCTTGATGATCGCGTCGAGAACCGGCTGGAAGCCCTTGTGGCCGAACATGACGGCGCCGAGCATGACGTCTTCCGGAAGCTCCTTGGCTTCGGATTCGACCATCAGGACGGCATCGTAGGTGCCGGCCACGACGAGGTCGAGGCTCGATTCATCCATCTCGTCGAGATGCGGGTTGAGAACGTACTCGCCATTAATGTAGCCGACGCGTGCGCCGCCGACCGGGCCCATGAAGGGAACGCCTGACAGCGTCAGCGCCGCGGAGGTCGCGACCATGGACAGAATGTCCGGGTTGTTCTCGAGGTCGTGCTGGATGACGGTGACGACGACCTGCGTGTCGTTCTTGTAGCCTTCCGGGAAGAGCGGGCGGATCGGGCGGTCGATCAGGCGGGAAACGAGGGTTTCGTTTTCGCTCGGGCGACCTTCGCGCTTGAAGTAGCCGCCGGGGATCTTGCCGGCTGCATAGGTCTTTTCCTGATAGTTGACCGTCAGCGGGAAGAAGTCCTGGCCGGGCTTCGGAGCCTTGGCGGAAACGACGGTCGCGAGAACCACGGTTTCGCCGTAGGTGGCGAGCACAGCGCCGTCAGCCTGACGGGCGATCTTGCCGGTCTCGAGCTTGAGCGGGCGGCCTGCCCACTCGATTTCTACTTTATGTGTATCGAACATGTCTTGTCCTTCAATGCAGCCGACGCGCCGTCTCCGTGAGGAGCAGCACAGCGTCGACCGCAATCAGTGTGACACATCACGGGCAAGACAACGGGAAGCTTCGAGCGGACGATTTCCCTCGGGAAATCGGGCCAAAGCTCTTGCGAAACTCTGGCCGAAAGCATCCGGCAATCCTGCCCCATGACAGGTCAACGGTTGGTTTGGCAGATCCGGCCCATCCGGAGCTGCCGTCTTTCCATTCACACAGATAGCGCGCGCCTGGAAAATGTCATCGGGAGACGCACTCCCGGAAAAACATTCGGCGGGCGAAGCACTTCGCCCGCCGAAAAATCATTAGCGGCGGATACCCAGGCCGTTGATCAGCTTGGTGTAGCGGCCTTCGTCCTTCTTCTTGAGATAGTCAAGAAGCGAGCGGCGGCTGGAAACGAGCGTCAGCAGACCACGGCGGGAATGGTTATCCTTCTTGTGGTCCTTGAAGTGTTCAGTCAGGTTGTTGATGCGCTCGGTGAGGATCGCAACCTGTACTTCCGGCGAACCGGTGTCGCCCTCGGTGGTCGCATATTCCTTGATCAGCGCAGCCTTGCGCTCAGCAGTGATCGACATCGGACAATCCTTTCGTTGAGAGGAGTTTAAGTCGCCAAAAGCCGGGATGTCGTCCAGCCTTGGCCGCGAATGCAATCGGGGATACCCTGATGCTGGCGCTGCCTATAAACCAAATAAGCAGCGATGGAAAGAGGGGACACCCGTAGCGGTTTCAGCGCCCCGCCATGGCCTCCCGGATCATCGCGTCGTATCCCTCGGGATCCTGCAGCATGGCGAAATGGCTGGCATCCTTCAGAATGACGAGTTTTGCGCCTGGAATTTCCTTCGCCATCATCTCTGTATGATCGAGCTTTACGGCCTCGTCATGATCGCCGATGGCGAGCGTGACCGGCACCGTAATCTTTCCGAGATCCGCTGCCGTCCAGGCGGGCTGTGTCGCCCACATTTCCGAGATTTGTTTGACGAAGGCGTCGTATTCGTTCGGCGTCGGCGACAGTTTTTTGTAATATTCGCCGGCGACGTTGATGTAGTTGTTGAAGGTCTTGTTGCTCATGACGTCGGACTTTACGCCGTCGGTCGTGACATTTGCCGCCTGGGCGATGACGCGCGTGAGCTTCTCCGGATGTTTCATCGCCATGTCGATGCCGATGATGCCGCCGTCCGACCAGCCAACCAGCGTCACCTTGCCGATTTTCAGATAGTCGAGAAGTGCTGCATAATCCGATGTCATCAGATCATAGCCGAAAGGCTGCTGGCTGCGCGTCGAGCGCCCATGCCCGCGGCTGTCAGCGACAATGACAAGGTGATCCCTAGCGAAATCGGCGACCTGATGGCCCCAGACATCGGCATTTCCAAGCCCGCCATGGATGAAGAGGATCGGGTCGCCCTCGCCATATTCGGCGTAATACATCTTGATGTCGTTGACTTCAGCCATGCCGCTCGCCTTCGGCTCCGGCATGGAAGGAAAGGCCGGAAGTTCGGCCCAGCGCTCGCCAGATTGAGCGCTGGCAACAGTCAGAAACAGTGAAAAGAACGTCAGTATTGCAAGTGTAATTCTGCGCATACTCTTCCCCTTTGACGGGCCTTCATGGCCCGCGGGAAAACATATCGCATCGCGATCGTCTGACAATTGCCGCCATTGTTGCGGCGGGCCGACGACCTCAGCCGAAAACGCGCTTCGGCCGGAATTCGCCCTGCCCAATCTCGCCGATCGCGATCAGGCGGCCGCGGGCCGTCGCGTAGGCCTCGCTTTCGGCAACGGGCGCATCGCGACCGCGCACCAGGATAGGGTTGCCCATTTTCAGCCGGTGCGCCTGATCATCGCTGACAACAAGGTGTGGCAGGGCTGACAGCGCCTCGCAGGTATCGATCAGTAGTGCGTCGAGGGCGGCAAGGCGCTCATCCATGTCCTCGATCTCTTCGAGCGCAGTGAGCTTTGCAAGCGGCACCATCGTCTCTTCGGCGAAGGGTGCTACGAAGGTGCGGCGCAGGCCGGAAATATGACCGTAGCAGCCGAGTTCGCGGCCGAAATCGCGGGCAAGCGCCCGCACATAGGTGCCCTTGCCGCATTCCACCTCGAAATGCGCCGTGTTGGCATCCGGGCAGGCGAGAAGCGTCAGACGATGAACCTCCACCTCGCGCGAGGGGATCTCGACCACTTCGCCGTCGCGCGCCAGATCATAGGCGCGTTCACCGGCGATCTTGATCGCGGAAAACTGCGGCGGAACCTGGCTGATCGTGCCGATATATTTCGGCAGGATATTGCGGATCTCCTGTTCGCTCGGGCGCTTGTCGGAGTTCTGCGTAACCTCGCCCTCGAGGTCGTCGGTCGCCCGTTCCTCACCCCAGCTCACCGTGAATTCGTAAATCTTGCGGCCGTCCATCACATAGGGAACGGTTTTGGTGGCGTCGCCAAGCGCAATCGGCAGCATGCCCGAAGCAAGCGGATCGAGCGTGCCGGCATGGCCGCACTTCTGCGCCTTGAAGAGCCACTTGATCTTGGAAACGGCTTCCGTCGAGCCAAAATCCACCGGCTTGTCGAGGATCAGCCAGCCGGAAATCGGGCGGCCTTTGGGTTTGCGTGGTCTGGACATCAGTCTCTTCTGTTATTCGTCATCGTTTTCGAGATCGCGGCTCACCTCGGGTGAGCGCAACAGCTCGTCGATCTTCTTGTAATTGTCGAAGCTGGTATCGTCGCGGAAGCGTACTTCCGGCATGTATTTCATCTGTCTCAGCTGCGGCCCGAGCCGGCCGCGAATGAACTTCGCATTGCGGTTCAAGGCATCGATGACGACGCTATGGTCGGAAACGCCGAGCGGCGTCACATAGGCCGTCGCGATCTTCAGGTCGGGCGACATGCGCACCTCGGAGATCGAGATCACGGTCGCCTCGATGACGTCGTCACGCACTTCGCCGCGCTGCAGCACCTGGGTGATCGCTGCGCGAACCTGCTCGCCGACGCGCAGCATGCGCTGCGAGGGTGCCGAGGTTGTGGGTCTTGTTGCCATTGTTCTTTATCCCAAATGGATCGGGCGCCGGACTGGATCATCCGGCGCCCGTTCAAGATTTCAATCGTCGCCCGATCAGAGCGTGCGCGTGATGTGCTCGACGCGGAAACACTCGATGACGTCGCCGACACGCATGTCTTCGTAGTTCTCGAACGCCATACCGCACTCCTGGCCCATCGGCACTTCGGAGACTTCGTCCTTGAAGCGCTTGAGGGTCTTGAGCTTGCCTTCGTGCACGACGACGTTGTCGCGGATGAGGCGGACACCCGCGCCACGCTCGACCTTGCCTTCGACGACGCGGCAACCCGCGACCTTGCCGACCTTGGTGATGTTGAACACCTCGAGGATCTCGGCATTGCCGATGAAGGTCTCGCGACGTTCCGGCGAAAGAAGACCCGACATCGCTGCCTTCACGTCATCCACGAGGTCGTAGATGATGTTGTAGTAGCGAATCTCGATCCCCTCACGTTCGGCGAACTGGCGTGCCTGCGCATTCGCACGCACGTTGAAGCCGATGATGGCAGCGTTCGATGCTTCCGCGAGCGAGATGTCGGACTCGGTGATGCCGCCTGCGCCCGAATGAACGATGCGGGCACGAACCTCGTCGGTGCCGAGCTTGTCCAATGCGCCGGCAATCGCTTCGATCGAGCCCTGCACGTCGCCCTTGATGACCAGCGGGAATTCCTTCACGCCTGTGGACTGGAGCTGCGTCATCATCTGTTCCAGCGAACCGCGCTGTCCCGACAGGCGGGCAGCCGCCTTGTCGCGGGCGAGACGCTGACGATATTCCGAGATTTCGCGAGCACGGCTTTCGTTCTCGACGACGGCAAACTTGTCGCCTGCCTGCGGCGTGCCGGAAAGACCGAGAACCTCGACCGGGGTCGCCGGACTGGCTTCCTTCACATGGTCGCCCTTATCGGTGACCAGGGCGCGCACGCGGCCCCACACGTCGCCGGCCACGATGATCTGACCCGGACGCAGCGTGCCCTTCTGGACAAGCACTGTCGCAACCGCACCACGACCGCGGTCGAGCTGGGCTTCGATGACAGTACCTTCAGCCGTCCTGTTCGGATTGGCCTTGAGGTCGAGAATTTCGGCCTGCAGCAGGATCGCCTCGAGCAGCTTGTCGAGGTTCTTGCCGGTCTTGGCCGAAACTTCGACGTCGAGCACTTCACCGCCCATGGATTCCACGAAGACTTCGTGCTGCAGAAGCTGATTGCGAACCTTCTGCGGATCAGCCTCGTGCTTGTCGACCTTGTTGATCGCCACGATGATCGGAACACCGGCCGCCTTGGCGTGGTTGATGGATTCGATCGTCTGCGGCATCACGCTATCGTCAGCCGCAACCACCAGGATCGCGATATCGGTAGCCTGCGCACCGCGGGCACGCATTGCCGTAAAGGCTGCGTGGCCGGGAGTATCGATGAAGGTGATCTTCTGGCCGTTCTGTTCCACCTGATAGGCGCCGATATGCTGCGTGATGCCACCGGCTTCGCCGGAGACCACGTTAGCATGGCGGATAGCGTCGAGCAGCGAGGTCTTGCCGTGGTCGACGTGGCCCATGATGGTGACGACAGGCGGGCGCGAAACCAGTTCGCCCTGCTCGTCGGACACATTGAAGATGCCGAGTTCGACGTCGGATTCGGATACGCGCCTGACCGTATGGCCGAATTCACCGGCAATGAGTTCAGCAAGGTCGGCGTCGATGACGTCGCCCGGCTTCATCATCTGGCCTTCCTTCATCAGGTACTTGATGACGTCAACGGCACGTTCAGACATGCGCTGCGACAGTTCCTGGATCGTGATGGTTTCGGGCAGTACGACCTCGCGGGTGATCTTCTCGCGCGTCTCCTGCATCTGGCTGCGGCGGAATTTTTCCTGCCGGCGGCGCATGGCCGAAAGCGAACGCCCGCGTGCATTGCCGTCGTCATCGACGTTTGCGGTGGTAACGGTCAGCTTGCCGCGGCGGCGGTCTTCCTCGCTCTTCGGGCGGGTTGTCACCGGCTTTGCCGGCTCCGGACGAACCGGGCGGCCACGGACCGGACCACCGCGCGAAGCACCGCGGTCTTCCTCTTCGCCTTCATTACGGCGACCACGCACACCTGCCGGTGCGCCTGGCGCAGGCCGGGCGGTTGAGGGCGACGGAGCGGTTTCCGGACGGCGAGCGGCCGGTGCGGATGCCGGTGCCGGCTGCTGCGGACGCGGCGTTTCAGCACGTGCTTCCGCTACAGGAGCAGCAGGCGCCGATGCTTCGGCCACCGCTGCTGCCGCAGCCTCGGCCTGGCGTGCAGCCTCTTCGGCAGCGCGCAGCTTGGCTTCTTCCGCTTCGGCAGCCTGACGCGCAGCCTCTTCGACGGCACGGCGCTTTTCTTCCTCGGCACGACGGACGGCGTCCTGCGCGTCGCGGGCCTGCGCGTCGGCAAGCGCGCGGCGACGGGCATCCATTTCCTCAGGCGAAAGGTGGTTCAGCACCACGGGACGTGGACGATCCTGCTGACGCTGCGGCTGGTAGGATTGCTGCGGACGCTGGTTTGTCTGCTGCGGGCGCTGGTTGTTCTGGCCGCCAGGCTGTTGAATGCGCGGGGCGGGAGCCGACTGCTGCGGACGAGCCTGCACAGGCGCCGGCGCCGGTTCAGGCGCGCGCACCGGAGCTACGGGAGCAGGTGTCATCGGCTTTTCGTCTTCAGGGCGCATCGGGCGCCGCTTGCGGGTCTCGACGACGACCGCCTTGGTGCGACCGCGACCCATATCCTGGCGAACGGTACCCTGGCTCATTCCTGATGGTTTCAGGGTGAGGGTTTTCTTCCCCGTTGCGCTGATTGTCTTGTCGTCGTTGCTGTCGGTCATTCGTTCCCGTTCCTTCGGACAGGGAACGATGAAGCCATCAGACCCTGTCAATCACATACAATCGATCAATGATATTGCTGCCGGCTTCCGCCGGTGACCGCATCATTGTTTTTGCTGGCCAGCGCCGCCCGGTGCCCGGGACTGACCGCCGTTACGGTACTGTTCGAGCATCTTTGCGCGCTTCACTACACCTTCACCCGCCTGCCCTGCAAGCACTGCGGCATGGATAAAAGCATTCTGGCCCATCACCCCTTCCATTTCGCTCTCAGAGAAGAGACGGAAGGAAGGTATTTCTTCCTCGGTTTCCATTCCGAGGTGCCAGGCCTTGCGAGCCTGGTCTATTTTTCTCATGCCATCGGCGGCGGCATCCGTCGAATGGAACACTGCAATCGCAGCCCCGCTGCGGATTGCGGCATCCACCTTGGCCGAGCCGGTGACGAGCTGGCCCGCCTTGCGTGCCATGTTCATCATCTGCAGAAGCTGCTGCAGAAACAGCCGCTCCACGCGCTCGCCGAGGTCGTCGGCTGCCTTCACATCGGCCCTGAGCGCGCGGGCGAAGAGCTTCTTCGCCACCGCCCTCTCGACCAGCGACCGGTCGATCTTCACCCAGCAGCCGCGTCCCGGCAGCTCGCGCTTCAGATCCGGCACCACCGTCCCGTCAGGGGCGGCCACGAAGCGGATCAGCTCATCCGGCGATCCGCTTTCGCGTGTTGCGATGCACATGCGGCCGTTCACGTCGTAACCTGCAAGATCATCGTCCTCAGGAGATGTGTCCGGCGTCAGTGTCATTATGCGTCCTGCTCGGTCGCATCGGCTTCGACAGCCTCAGCGTCCTTCGCAAGGTCTTCCTCAGTAATCCAGCCGGCGAGCAGGCGGGCCTGCACAACCATCTGTTCGGCTTCGACGCGCGAAATGTCAAACTTCGAGAACAGGCCCTCGAACTTCTTCGTTTCGCCATTCTTGCGTTCGGTCCAGCCAACGAGATCGTCGGCTGCGCAGCCTGCGAAGTCCTCGATCGTCTTGATACCGTCTTCGCCGAGCGCGACCATCATCTGGGCGGTTATGCCGTCGATCTGGCGCAGCTCGTCGGCAACGCCGAGAGCCTTGCGCTTCTCGTCCATTTCCGCCTCGAGCTTCTCGAGGAATTCACGGGCGCGGGTCTGGATTTCCTGCGCGGTGTCTTCGTCGAAACCGTCGATCGACGAGATTTCGTCGAGATCGACATAAGCCAGCTCCTCGACAGCGGCGAATCCTTCCGAAGCCAGAACCTGGCCGACCATCTCGTCGACGTCGAGCGCGTCCATGAAGAGGTTGGTGCGCTCGTTGAATTCCTTCTGACGGCGCTCGGACTCTTCGGCTTCCGTCATGATGTCGATGTCCCAGCCCGTCAGCTGCGACGCGAGACGGACGTTCTGACCGCGACGGCCGATGGCGAGCGAAAGCTGCTCGTCCGGAACGACCACTTCGATGCGTTCCGCATCTTCGTCGAGAACGACCTTTGCGACTTCGGCCGGCTGCAGGGCATTGACGACGAAGGTCGCCGGGTCCTGCGACCAGGGAATGATGTCGATCTTCTCGCCCTGAAGCTCGCCGACGACGGCCTGGACGCGCGAACCGCGCATACCGACGCAGGCGCCGACCGGATCGATCGAGCTATCGTTCGAGATCACGGCGATCTTGGCGCGCGAACCCGGGTCGCGGGCAACCGACTTCACCTGGATGATGCCGTCGTAAATTTCCGGCACTTCCATGGTGAAGAGCTTCACCATGAACTGCGGATGCGTGCGCGACAGGAAGATCTGCGGGCCGCGCTGCTCCCGACGGACATCATATACGTATGCACGGACGCGATCGCCATAGCGAACATTCTCGCGCGGGATCATTTCGTCGCGGCGGATGATGCCTTCACCGCGGCCGAGGTCGACGATGACGTTGCCATATTCGACGCGCTTGACCGTTCCGTTGACGATTTCGCCGACGCGATCCTTGAATTCGTCGAACTGGCGGTCACGCTCGGCTTCGCGCACCTTCTGCACGATAACCTGCTTGGCCGACTGTGCGGCGATGCGGCCGAAATCCATCGGCGGCAGCGGATCGGCGATGAAGTCGCCGATGGCGGCGTCCGGGTTGCGGTCGCGGGCCAGTTCCAGCGGGATCTGCGTGGAATAGTCCTCGGCCTTCTCGACGACTTCGAGCAGGCGCTGCAGACGGATTTCGCCGGTCTTCGGGTTGATGTCGGCGCGGATATTGGATTCGGTGCCGTAACGGGAACGCGCCGCCTTCTGGATGGCATCGGCCATCGCGGCAAGCACGATCTCGCGGTCGATGACCTTTTCGCGCGCCACTGCATCTGCGATCTGCAGAAGTTCGAGCCGGTTTGCACTGACTGCCATTGTTCTGTCTCTCCGTCCTTGACTACCCGGGTTCCCGTCCCTGGAGCTTACGTTGATCGGTTATTCTTCGTCGTCCGCTTCGTTCTGGTTCGCAGCCTGCGCCTTTGCCAGCTTGTCGGCGCGCAGTGCATCGCGGATCAGATCGTCGGTCAGAATGAGTTTGGCATCGCTGAGCGCCGTGAAGGGAATGACGACCTTCTGCTCCTCGCCATAGGCAACCTGATCGCGTTCGATCGTGAACCCGTCGGCGTCCGCTTCGACGATCTTGCCGCGGAAGCGTTTGCGATTGCCGATCATGATCGACGTTTCGCACTTTACGAGATGGCCCTGCCAGCGAGTGAAATCGGATTTCCGCACCATAGGGCGGTCGATACCCGGCGAAGACACCTCGAGATGATACTCTTTATCGATCGGATCTTCCACATCGAGCACCGGAGAAATCGCCATGGAGACTTGCTCGCAGTCTTCGACGCTCATCGTGCCATCGTTCTTCTCGGCCATGACCTGCATCGTCATGCCATTCTGGTTGAGCATACGAACGCGAATGAGGCGGAAGCCGATGTCGACAAGCACGGGTTCGATAATGTCGGCAAGACGCTGGTCAAGCCCGGTCTCGGTGATCAGCCGCGGCTCATGTTGATTGTCTGCGTTTGTCAGATCCGACAAGCGGTGCGCTCCCTGCGATTTCTGGCATTCGGGGTGATCGCGCTAATAAAAAAGAGCGGGTCCTTGCGGCCCACTCTTCATCGAACGATCAAGAATTTGAGTGCCATATAGTCCCGTTTTTTAGAAATTGCAAGGTCGGCGCCGATTCCGCCTCTTCCACCCCTGCAAGTGCAAGCTAACCTATGGCGGGCACTTATCTTCCGCATATATTGCTATTGAGGCACAACGATAAAAGCGGGGGAAACGTGGCCCATACGTCTTCGACATTTGCGCCTTTACGGCATGAGACCTACCGCACCATCTGGTTTGCAAGCCTCGCCTCGAACTTCGGCGGCCTGATTCAGGCCGTCGGTGCCGCCTGGATGATGACGCTCATCACCTCGTCCGAGGACATGGTTGCGCTGGTCCAGACCTCGACGGCGCTGCCGATCATGCTGTTCTCGCTGATCTCGGGCGCTCTCGCCGACAATTATGATCGGCGCCGGATCATGCTGACGGCGCAATCCGCGATGCTCGTGGTTTCGATTGTGTTGACGGCCTGTGCCTTTCTCGGCTGGATTACACCCGGACTGCTGCTCTTCTTCACGTTTCTCATTGGCTGCGGCACAGCGCTCAACAATCCTTCCTGGCAGGCCTCGGTTGGCGACATGGTGCCGCGCGCCGATTTGCCGGGCGCGGTTACGCTGAACAGTATGGGTTTCAACATTACCCGCAGTGTCGGTCCGGCGATCGGTGGCGCCATCGTGGCGGCCGCCGGTGCCGCGGCGGCCTTTGCAGTGAACGCGCTGAGCTACGTTGCGCTCCTCTACGTGCTGTTCCGCTGGCGGCCGAGCACGCCTGCCTCGACACTGCCGCGCGAAACACTCGGCAGCGCCATTTTTGCCGGCCTGCGTTATGTCTCCATGTCGCCCAACCTCGAAAAGATCCTCCTCAGAGGGCTGATATTCGGTATCGGCGCGAGTTCTATCCAGGCGCTGTTGCCGGTCGTTGCGCTCGATCTCGTCTCAGGCGGGCCGCTGACCTATGGTTTCATGCTCGGCGCCTTCGGCATCGGCGCGATCGGTGGTGCCATCCTGAGCACCAGGCTGCGCGAGATCCTCTCCAGCGAGACGATCATCCGCTTGGCCTTTTCAGGCTTTGCACTCAGCGCCGTGATTGCAGCTCTCAGCCCAAGTGCCGTGCTCACCTCGGCCGGGCTGCTCGTAGCCGGTGCCTGCTGGGTTTCGGCACTTTCGCTCTTCAATATCATCGTCCAGCTTTCGACGCCGCGCTGGGTGGTCGGCCGCGCTTTGTCGCTTTACCAGACCGTCACCTTCGGCGGCATTGCCGGCGGAAGCTGGCTCTGGGGTGTTGCTGCCGACCGGTACGGTCTTTCCAATGCACTGCTGATGTCGGCTGCGGTCCTGCTGCTTGGAGCCGTAATCGGCCTGCGCTTTTCCATGCCGGCTTTCGCCTCGCTCAATCTCGATCCGCTGAACCGCTTTATCGAGCCCGCACTCGGTCTCGATATCACGCCGCGCAGCGGCCCGATCGTCGTCCAGGTCACTTACCAGATTGCCGATGACGACTTGGCCGAATTCATGATGCTGATGGAAGAGCGCCGCCGCATCCGCATCCGTGATGGCGCCCGCAACTGGGCGCTTATGCGTGACCTTGAAAATCCCGGCTTCTGGACAGAAACCTATCATACGCCGACCTGGGTCGAATATATCAGGCACAATCAGCGCCGCACACAGGCCGATGCCGAAAATACTGACCGGCTTCGCGCCCTGCACCGCGGCGAGGGCCTGCCGAACGTTCATCGCATGATCGAACGACAGGCCATTCCGCCCGTCGATGACGTCTTCCACAAGGCACCGATCGATCTGCATCATTGAGATCAGCCATGCTCATTTTCCGAAACGCACGACAATCCGATCTCGCAGACATCATCCGGCTGCTCGGCGATGATGATCTCGGCAGCACGCGGGAGGTCGTCTCGGATCCCGTCGATATACGCTATCTCGCAGCCTTCGCCGCAATCGAGGCAGATCCCAACCAGTTGCTGGCTGTTGCAACCGACGAGACGGACCGGGTCGTCGGTTGCTTGCAGCTGAGCTTTCTTCCCGGCCTTTCTCGAACGGGCATGTGGCGGGGCCAGATCGAAAGCGTGCGGATTGCGAAGGGCCATCGCGGCTCCGGGTTCGGCTCGCAATTCATCGAATGGGCGATCGCCCGCTGCTCCGAACGCGGTTGCGGTCTCGTGCAGCTCACATCCGACAAGACGCGCGCGGATTCGATCCGGTTCTATGAAAAGCTCGGCTTTGTGACGAGCCATGAGGGGCTGAAGCGCAACCTGTAAAGCCCGCTTGGCGCGCGCCTCTCACTTGAGCTTGCCCTTCATCGATGCCTCGGGAAAGCAAGTCGGTTTCATGCCGTTCTTTTCCTGCCACTGGCCGATCGCGCGGCGTGTCTTGTAGCCGGGCAATCCATCCGAACCACCGACATCGTAACCCTGCCGTTCCAGCGCGCGCTGCATGGCGGCGACATCCGAGCGCAGCATCTTGCCGACATCGCCCCATTGTCCCTGGAATGCGCCGGAACCGGAGGCGATACGGTCGGCAAGGTTGCCGATATAGAGGGCATAGAGGTCGGAGTTGTTGTATTCTTTGATGATATAGAAGTTCGGCGTGACGATGAATTCCGGCCCGTCACGCCCGGCCGGCACCAGCATCATGCCCTGCGCTTTTAACTCGCCGGATGGAAAACCCTTGCCGGAAATACGTTTGATGCCGAGCGACGCCCAGTGGGAGAGCGGCTTGGCAAGATCAGGCCCTTCCTGCGCGCAGGAGACGGCGTCCGGGATCGTCACCTCGAAGCCCCAGTCGCGGTCGCGCTGCCAGCCCTTTTTCACGAGGAAATTGGCAATCGAAGCGAGCGTGTCGGGAACCGAGGTCCAGATATTGCGGTGTCCGTCGCCGTCGAAATCGACGGCATATTTCAGGTAGCTCGTCGGCATGAACTGCGGCTGACCGAGCGCGCCTGCCGACGATCCCTTGAAATCGGCAGGTGTTACGTCGCCGCCGTCGAGAATATGCAGCGCAGCGATCAGCTCCATGCGGAACATCTCCTTGCGCGTCGACATGAAGGCTTTGGTCGCCAGAATCTCGACGGCGGAGTTCGGGATCTTCGCCGCGCCGAAACCCGTCTCGCGTCCCCAGATTGCCAGCACGATCGAGCCCGGCACGCCATAGGTCTTTTCAATGCGGCTGAGCGTCGAGGCATATTGCGAGGCAAAGCCGCGTCCGGTCATCGCTAGCCGCTTCAGTCGATCCTCGTTGAAATAGGGGCCTGGGGAGGAAAATTCGGCTTGGGTCTGTGCCTGCTCCTTCGGCGGCGGAAAGCCAGGAGGAGCAAGATCGGTCAGGGTCCAATCCAGTTCGACACTGGAAAAGGCGGCGCGGAAGGTCTTCTCTGAAATGCCGTTCTTTTTCGCATCCGGCCAGAGATCGGCCTGAACCCATTTTTCGAATTGGGCTTCGACATCGGCTTTCGAAGGTGCGGCGTAAGAGGGCAAGGGAAAAAGTGCGGGCACCAACATGAGCGTCAATATCCGCAGCCGCCGTAAAATACCCCCCTCTGCCCTGCCGTGCATCTCCCCCACAGGTGGGGAGATTGGCTGGGCGCGCTGTTTTTCGCCAGCTATCGACGTCTCAACCGGGCAAACCGTTTGTGAGGCGGGAAACCAGAGCCGCTTGCGATCTCCCTCCTTGTGGGGGAGATGCCCGGCAGGGCAGAGGGGGGTGGTTCGCCGCATCCTCAATTCCCTCATATTGCTGTGCGCGCTCGAAGCGCAGCCGTCAGCGTACCCTCGTCGAGATAGTCGAGCTCGCCCCCCACGGGTACGCCATGCGCCAGCCGCGTGATCTTCACATTGAGATCCGCAAGCTGATCGGTGATGTAATGCGCCGTCGTCTGGCCCTCGACGGTCGCGTTCACGGCGATGATGATTTCTTTGATGCCGCCTTCGCCGACACGGTTGATCAGCCCGCGGATATTGAGATCGTCAGGGCCGACTCCGTCCAGCGGCGAGAGCGTGCCGCCAAGCACATGATAGGCGGCGTTCAGCGCGCCGGCGCGTTCCAGCGCCCAGAGATCCGAGACATCCTCGACGACGATGATGACGGATTGGTCACGCTGCGCATCGGTGCAGACCGTGCAGGGATCAACCGTATCGACATTGCCGCAGCGCGAGCAGATCTTCACCTTGTCATAGGCCTCGCCCATTGCATGTGAGAGAGGACCAAGCAGCTGGTCCTTCTTCTTGATGAGATGCAGTGCCGCCCGCCGCGCTGAGCGCGGCCCGAGGCCTGGCACTTTCGCCAGAAGCTGGATCAGTTTTTCAATTTCGGGGCCGGTGACTCGCTTTGCCATGCGCCGTTCTTAGCTGATATGGAACGAAAACGGAATCACGGAAGAATCGCTGAAACCATGAAAATCCTCGCCGTCTGCCGCGGCTCTGCCGAAAGGCTGCCGGGCAAGAGCTACAAGACCGGTATCTTCAAACATGCCGTCACCGGCGGCGTCGTGATCGATGCCGAAGGCCTCGTCGGCGATGCGATCTGCAACAGGAAACATCACGGTGGCGTCGATCAGGCCGTCTATCTGGAAGGTTCTGTCAGCCTCGACTGGTGGGCGAGCGAACTCGGCCACCCCGTCGAGCCCGGCACCTTCGGCGAGAATCTCGTCATCGAAGGGCTTGATAACCGCGATGTCGCTGTCGGCGACCGCTTCATCGCCGGCGAACTGATCCTCGAAGTCACATCCTGCCGCATCCCTTGCGCCACGTTCGCCGCCAGGATGAATGATCCGAAATTCGTCAAGCGCTACACCAGGGCAGCACGCCCCGGCATCTATTGCCGCGTGATATCAAATGGAATCGTGGAAGCTGGAATGCCGGTCGAGTATAAGCCATTTCCGGGCGTTGCAGTCACAATGCCGGAAATGATGGAAACCTTCGGACGCCGGCTTTCAGCAACAGACCGCGAGCGCTATCTGGCGGCGCCTGTTCACTACAAGCTGCGAGCCGAACTGGAAGCACAGCCATAGCTCAGCGCATCGCGATGGTGACGGCAGCCCCCGCCATCGTTCCCGCGCTCACCCGGTTGGCGATCCGCACAGCACGCCGGCTCTTCAGGAAACCGCGCGCTTTTGCTGCGAGGAACATCCAGCTGAAGTCGACGACAGCCAGAACGACGAACAGCGTGACGACGAGTTCGGCCCAGCCGGCAAGCGACACCGAGGGAATGTCGATAATCGACGGCAGAAGGGCCACGTAGAACATCATGATCTTCGGATTGCCGAGCGCGATCGCCAGGCCGGTGAAAAACAACCGGCCGCGCGAACGCTCCTGCGGCAGATCCTCTTCCTCGACCTCAGCTTTGGCGAACCACATCCGCCAGGCGAGATAAAGAAGATAGAGCACGCCCAACCATTTGATGACGACGAAGACGTGGTAGAATCTTTCGGCGATCGCCGAGAGGCCGGCAATGGCGCAGGTGAGCCAGATGGCATCCCCGGCCCACATGCCGAACAGGAAAGGCAGCACGTCGCGTGCACCTTTCGAGATGACCCGGGCAACAAGCGCCGCAACGCTCGGTCCAGGTGTCCCGGCGGCAATGAAAAGAGCGCCGGCGAAAACCAGCAGCGTCGTCAGGGTCATCATCTCCCGTCTCCTCTTCCGGGACCAGTCTTTACCGGACCAGTCGACGAAATCAGAAAGGCAGCTTGAAGCCGGGCGGGATCGGCAGGCCGGCCGTCAGCGCCTTGGTCTTTTCCGCAGCGATGGCTTCGGCCTTGTCCTTGGCATCCTTGTGGGCGGCAACGATAAGGTCTTCGAGGATTTCGACATCGTCTTCCTTGAAGAGGGAAGGATCGATCTTCAGGCTCTTCAATTCGCCCTTGCCGGAGATAATGACGGTGACGAGCCCGCCGCCTGCCTTGCCTTCGGCGGTCAGCTCGGCGATTTCCGCCTGCATCTGCTCCATCTTGGCCTGCATTTCCTTGACTTTGCCCATCATGCCCATGATGTCGCGCATCGTCTTCTCCTTCTTGAAACTAGAATTCTATGTCGTCGCCGGGCAGGATATCGCCTTCTTCGGATTCGGCGGCAGCAGGCGGGTTGACCTCCTCCGCCTCTTCCTCCGGCGTCGGCGCCCTCACGCGCACGTCGATGATCTTGGCACCTGGAAACTGGGCGAGGATTGCCGCAACGTCAGGGTCCTGACGTGCATCGCTGACGCGCTGCTCCTGCGCCTTGGCTTCCGCCTCCACCATCGTCGGCCCGCCTTCTTCGCGGCTGGTGCTGACGATCCAGTGGATGCCTGTCCATTCCTTGAGCTTGACGGCAAGCTCGTTGAGCAATGTGCCAGGAGCGCCCTCGGTGAGATTCACGTCCAGACGGCCGGGCTCGATCCGTACGGGCCGCACGAAATTGCGCACCAATGCCTTGAGTTTGACGTCGCGTTTTTCGGCAGCGAGATCAACGATATCGCCGATCGAATTGACCGGCACGAGCGGCTTCGGCGCTTCCGCCGGCCTCGTCTCGACGCGGCCGATACTCTGCGGCTCCGGATTGGGCACGGCGCGCAGCATGGCGGTTGGCCCCGAGGGCTGCGGCCGCGGGGCGGGCTCGGGAGCCCGTGCCGTCACATTCGTCTGGTAGGGCACACGCGTGCCGCCGCCATTGCCCGAAGGCATAGGAGAAGACTGGCGTGGCGCACCGTTTTCGTTGGAAAATTCCGCAAGCCGCCGCGCCGCATCCTCAGGTGCCGGCAGATGTGCCGCGTGCGCGAGCCGGATAAGCACCATCTCGGCCGCACCCGCCGTGCGCGAAGAGTTTTCCGTCTCCGGAATGCCCTTCAGCAGCATCTGCCAGATGCGCGAGAGCGTGGTAACCGCGACACCTTGCGCAAATTCCGCAGCCTTGGTGCGCTCCACTTCACTGAGCGAAGGGTCGTTTGCGGCATCGGGTACATATTTCAGCCGCGTCACCAGATGCGTGAAATCGGCGAGATCCGTCAGCACCACGACCGGGTTGGCGCCTGCTTCGTACTGGCTCTGGAATTCATTGAGGGCGCTTGCAACATCACCGCGCACGATATGCTGGAAGAGATCGACGATGCGGGCGCGATCGGCAAGGCCGAGCATGCCGCGTACGGCTTCCGCCTGCACCACGCCACCGCCATGGGCGATCGCCTGGTCCATCAGCGACAGGCCGTCGCGGGCAGAACCTTCCGCAGCGCGCGCGATCATCGCCAGCGCATCGGGTTCCGCCTCGATGCCTTCCTTGGCAGCGATGGTCGAAAACAGGCCCACGAGATCGGAAGCGCTGATGCGGCGCAGGTCGAAGCGCTGGCAGCGCGAGAGAACGGTGATCGGAACCTTGCGGATTTCCGTCGTCGCAAAGATGAATTTCACATGCTCCGGCGGCTCTTCCAGTGTCTTCAACAACCCGTTGAAGGCTTGCGTCGAGAGCATGTGCACTTCGTCGATGATATAGACCTTGTAACGCGCCGAAACCGGCCTGTAGCGCACCTGCTCGATGATCTCTCTGATATCGTCGATGCCGGTATGTGAGGCGGCGTCCATCTCGATCACGTCGACATGGCGGCCTTCCATGATTGCCTGGCAATGTTCGCCCGGCACACGCAGGTCGATCGTGGGCTTGTCGATCTCAGCCGTCTTGTAGTTTAAGGCGCGGGCCAGAATGCGCGCCGTCGTCGTCTTGCCCACCCCGCGAACGCCGGTCAGCATATAGGCCTGCGCGATACGGCCGGTCTCGAAGGCGTTGGTGAGCGTGCGGACCATCGGCTCCTGGCCGACCATCAGGTCCGTGAAATCCTTGGGGCGGTATTTGCGTGCCAGCACCCGGTATCCGGTGCCCGTCGAGGCGGCATCTTGTGATTGTCGCTCGGTGTCGCTCATCGCCCTGCTTGCGCCCGGAAGGCCGGGCTTCTTGGAAGAGAAGGTGGGAGGCTGGCACGATGACCCGTGCCGGGGCTCGTTAGGGCTGCTTCCTTCCGGACCTGACCCGGTTGGCGAGTGGCTCGTCCACCACCAACCTCCCGGATGCACATATCGGCAAAAACATCATCAAAAGCAAGCCAAGCTCCAAAAAAACTGCTAGTCCATTGGAAAACATGAGGAGAATGCCTTTGAGCGATTTCGTGATCGACGCCAGGCTGGAAAACGACAGCACCAGTATCATGGTGGCTGGCCTGTGCGACGTGAGGCTATCGAAGGACGCTCGCTGGCCCTGGCTGATCCTGGTGCCGCGCCGGGCTGATATCACGGAGATCTTCGAATTGACGCCGCTCGATCAGGTGTTGTTGACCTTCGAGATCGAGCTCGTCTCCGCAGCACTCAAGAAGGTCACCGGTGCCACGAAAATCAATGTCGGGGCTCTTGGCAATATCGTCCGCCAGCTTCATGTTCATGTCATTGCGCGTTCCGAAGGTGACGCGAACTGGCCGGGTCCCGTCTGGGGTTTCGGCAAGGCCGAGCCTTACAAGGACGCAGCAAGAGACGAATTCATAGCAAAGCTGCGGGAAGCCCTTTCACCATGAGTTATTCGCTTTTCGATTCGGACGTGCCGCATCCGGAACCCAGCAATCTCACCGCCTTTGCCGCCAACGACCTGAGCCGCGACAGCGAACATCGCGATGAAGGCTCTGTCGAAAAGGCGCTCGCCCGCGAAGGCACGCATATTTTCGCCTTCGCCAGGGACAAGCTGGTGCTCAAGCACGACGGCCAGGTGCTCGATCCGCTCTTTGCGCGCTATGAACTGCAGGAGCTGAAACCGAATTGGGACGAAACCGTGCTGCTCGGCTATCGCAAAACCGGCGAGCCGCGCCTGGCCGTGCCCGTCGGCATCGATGTCGAGGATATGGCGAGCCAGTACAAGCCGGTCGACGGACGCTCGCTCTTCCGTGACGAGCTCGTCGACGAGATGCTGCTCGGCGAGTTCTCCCAGGCAGCAAGCCTTATCCGATGGAACGGTGACAACCAGTTTTGCGGCCGCTGCGGCTCCGTCATGGAAATCCGCATCGGCGGTTACAAGCGGGTCTGCACCGCCTGCGAGCACATGATCTTCCCGCGTACCGATCCCGTCGTCATAATGCTGACGATCGATGAGGAGCGTGATCTCTGCCTGCTCGGCCGCAGCCCGCATTTCGCGCCCGGTATGTATTCCTGTCTGGCGGGCTTCCTGGAGCCCGGCGAGACGATCGAAAATGCCGTTCGCCGTGAAACGCTGGAAGAATCCGGCATCAAGACCGGTCGTATCCGCTATCATGCCTCCCAGCCTTGGCCGATGCCGCATTCGCTGATGATCGGCTGTTATGCCGAGGCGAAGTCGCGAGATATCCACCGCGATGAGGCTGAGCTCGAGGATTGCCGCTGGTTCACCCGCGAGGAAACCATCGAAATGCTGGAGCGTCCTGGCGCCAACGGCAAGGCGTCGCCGCCGAAGGGCGCGATCGCCCATCGCTTGATGCGCGATTGGGTCGAGTGGAAACGCTGAACAAAGGGTCGGAGAGCACGGATGATCGTCAGCCGGCCCGGCCTGTCTGCATGAGGGCATAATCATGGTCGCTCGCTCAGAACGGCTGCTGACCCTGCTTCAGACGCTCCGGCGCTATCGGCGGCCGGTCACTGGCATCGTGTTGGCCGAAGAAACGGGTGTCAGCCTTCGCACGCTCTACCGCGATATTGCGAGCCTTCAGGCGCAAGGCGCCATGATCGAGGGTGAAGCCGGCATAGGCTATGTGCTGAAACCCGGCTTCATGCTGCCGCCGATGATGTTTTCCGAGGAAGAGCTGGAAGCTCTGGTGCTTGGCTCGCGTTGGGTGGCACGCGCCGCCGAGCCGCGCCTGGCCAATGCCGGCGCTGATGCGCTGGCAAAGATCGCCGCCGTGCTGCCGCCCGACATGCGCGATATGGTTGATTCGGCCACACTTTTTGTCGGCCGCAAACGGCAGGATGAGGACAAGGCAGATGTTTCGGCCATCCGCAAGGCGATCCGCTTGGAGCGTATCCTTGAACTGCATTATGGCGACGAAAAGGGGCGTATCTCCCGCCGCCGTGTCTGGCCTTTCGCGCTCGGCTATTTCGAGCATGTGCGCATCATCATGGCCTGGTGCGAACTGCGCCAGGATTTCCGTCATTTTCGCACCGATCGCATCATCGATATGACGATCCATGATGCGCGGTATCCGCGTCGTCGCACCATTCTTCTGAAGGAATGGCGGGAAACGCAGGATACTCCGATCGAGCACTAACGCTACTGCCATAAACTGTCAGCAGGAAGCGCTATTGTCAGTACCAGTCCAGCAGGAAGGAGTACTGATCATGGGAATGCCTCAAGTCGTTCAATATGCCGGCCGTCGTACTTCAGTCGAAGCCGGAAAAAACCTTCGTTCGCGTCTGGTGCGCCTGTTTGCCGACAGGTTCACAGGAGCGTCATCACGCCGTCCGCGCCTCGATCTCGAGACGATGCCGCAATGGCACAAGCGCGATCTCGGCATCATGGACGGACAGGATTGGCGCGTCGGCGACGATCTCTTCCGTTAAGGCCGCACGCCGGCCTCATTGATATTCCTCCCGGTAACGAGGCGGCTGCTGTCTGCAGCGCCGCAATCGGAAAGCTACTGCCATAAAATGGCAGTAGCTTTCCGGCCGGGCATCTTTCAACCCAGTGGAGAACTGAAATGGCCAGCCCCAATCTTATTATCCTCTATGTCAAGGATCCCGCCGAAAGCGCCGCCTTCTATCGCAATATTCTGAGCCGCGAGCCGGCGGTGGAGGCGCCGAATTTCGTCGCCTTTCCGCTCGATGGCGGCTTCACCCTCGGCCTCTGGCGCCGCAGCAACGTCGAACCGCAGCCCTCTGCCATCGGCAACCGCGGTGAGGTCGCCTTTATGGTCGATGGAGAAAATGCCGTCGCCAGGCACTACGAAGACTGGCGCGGCCGCGGCCTGCCCTTCGCTCAGGATCTGACCGAGCTCGACTTCGGTCCGACCTTCGTCGTGCTGGATCCGGACGGGCATCGCTTGCGTGTTTGTGAGCCGGATAAATAAATTAGAATATGTATAAAGCCTCTCCGGTCAGCTGCCGGAGAGGCCTTGGGTGGTCCTTACAGAAGTCCCCGCATTGGATGGCCCTTGTAGACGCCGAGGATGCGCACCTTCTCGGAGAAGAAACGCAGCTCCTCCAGCGCCCGCCGCACATGTGCGTCGTTCGGGTGGCCTTCGATATCGGCATAGAACTGCGTCGCCACGAACTTGCCGCCGAGCTGGTAGCTTTCGAGCTTCGTCATGTTGATGTTATTAGTCGCAAAACCGCCGAGCGCCTTGTAGAGCGCTGCCGGAATATTGCGGACGTTGAAGACGAAGGTGGTGACGATCTTCTCGTCACTGGCAGCGCGTTCTGCCCATTCCTCATCACGTGACAGCACAACGAAGCGCGTCACATTGTTTTCGGTATCTTCGACATTCTCGGCGATGATATCGAGGCCGTAGAGGTCGGCGGCAAGGCGCGGCGCGAGTGCTGCCATCGAGCGGTCGCCGGTTTCCTTAACGAGCTTGGCGGCCCCTGCCGTGTCGCCGGCGATCACAGGCTTCCAGCCATTGGCGCGCACGATCTTGCGGCACTGGCCGAGCGCATGGATATGGCTGTGCACGGTGCGGATCTCGTCCTTCGTCACCCCCGGCAGCACCATGAGCTGAAAGCGGATCGGCATGAAATATTCGCCGATAATGTGCAGCCGCGATTCCGGCAGCAGGTGGTGGATGTCAGCCACGCGGCCCGCGATCGTGTTTTCGATCGGGATCATGCCGATATCTGCGTCACCATTGTCGACCGCCGTGAAGGCATCCTCGAAGGTCTGGCAGGGCAACGGTTCCATGGTCGGAAACATGTCGCGGCTCGCCATGTCGGAATTGGCGCCGAAATCGCCCTGGAAGGCGATCCTGTTGGTCTTGATGTTCATGAGGAAAATCCGTCAGTTGGCCTTTGCGGAGAGAATGCGCCGCGCCTTTTCGAGGTCGGCCGGAGTATCGACACCAAGCGGAACCGTGTCAACGATCTCGACATCGATGCGCATCCCCGCTTCGAGCGCCCGCAATTGCTCCAGTGATTCGCGCTTTTCGAGCGTACCGCGTTCGAGCGAAACAAAGCGCTCGAGTGCTGCGCGCCGATAGGCGTAAAGGCCGATATGGTGGTAGAGTGGGCCTTCGCCATGGGGGGCGGTCGTGCGGGTGAAGTACAGCGCGCGCAGGCGGCTTTCAGAAACAGGCGTGCCCACAACCTTGACGATGTGCGGCGCAGTCTTGTCCTCCTCGTTGTCGATCTCGGTCGTCAACGTACCGATATCAACATCAGGATTCTCGAGGGGCCGCAATGCCGCGCGCACGGTTTCCGGATCGATCGTCGGAAGATCGCCCTGGACGTTCACGACGATTTTCGCCTTTTTGTTCGGATCGACGATCGTCAGCGCCTCGAAGATACGGTCCGAGCCGACCTGATGATCCTTGCTTGTCATGATGACTTCGAAGCCGGCTGCAGCCACGACGTCGTAAACTTCCTGCTCGTCGACCGCCACGATGACGCGCCCGATAGCCGCTTCCTGCGCTCGTTTCGCTACCTGCACGATCATCGGCAAACCGCAAATATCGGCCAGCGGCTTGCCGGGAAGGCGGGTGGAGGCCATGCGTGCGGGGATCAGCACCAGCACGTCATCCAATTTTGAATCAGTCATTGTTCGGGCCTTCTAATCCGGGCTGAAAAGTGGCAAAAAGTCTCACGCACAAGACCATTTAGACAGTTGCAACGAATAGCCAAAAGACATAGGTTCCGCGCAATTTCAAGATGGTCCGGTTTCTGGTCTGCCGGCTGCAAGGGGAGCATTGCAGATGAATTCATACGTCAATACGGCCGTGGGGGCGCTGCTAGGAACGATCTTCGTTCTGATGTCTGTCTCCATCGCGTCCGAGGGGATCTTCCATTCCGAGGCGCCGGAGAAGGAAGGTTTTGCCATCGTCGCCGAGGAGGCACCCGCCGCCGGCGGTGAAGGCGCACCTGCTGCCGTTGCTGTTCCGATCGCGCAGCTTCTTGCCAGCGCCGACGCCAAGGCCGGCGAGACCGTATTCAAGAAGTGTCAGGCCTGTCATGACGGCACCAAAGGCGGACCGAACAAAGTCGGCCCGAATCTCTTTGGTGTCGTAGATCGCCCGATCGCCTCGCATGAAGGCTTTGCCTATTCCGCTGCCATGAAGGACTTCTCTAAGGGCAGCAGCGAACATTGGACCTTCGAAAACCTCAACAAGTTCCTGACGGCGCCGAAGAAAGATGTCCCGGGCACCGCCATGGGCTTTGCCGGTCTGCCGAAGGATCAGGACCGCGCCAACGTCATTCTCTATCTGCACACGCTGGCAGATTCACCGGCTCCGCTGCCGGATCCGAATGCTCCGACTGCAACGCAGTAAGAAGCGACGAATTTTTTCCAGAAGAAGCCCGGTCACAAGCCGGGCTTTTTTGTTGCCTTAAAGCATGTCGAGCAAAAGTGGGCAGCGGTTTTGCGATAACGACATGCGGAAAACAAAGACTTAAAGCGTTGCAAGCGAATCTGAAGGATCGCGACACGCTTTAAGCGCCGAGAATATAGGCCCAGAAGGAAACGGTGATCGCGCCGAGCGCCGTGGTCACTGTGATCGTCGAGGCGGCAAGGCTGTGACCGACCCCGAAGCGGTTGGCGATCAGCCAGGCATTCACCCCCGTCGGCACCGATGCGGTCAGCACCAGAGCCGCTGCCCATTCGTTGCTGAGGCCGAAAAGATGGCTTGCAGCCCACACGCAGCCAGGCAGCAGCAGCAGCTTGAAGGCGGAGGTCACGCTGGCGATTCCGACATTGCCGGAGACGCCGTATTTCTGCAGCGCCATACCGAGTGAAATCAGCGCCGCCGGACCGGCCGTGCCGGCGATCTGCCCAACGACGGAGCTGACCGTTGCCGGCATGGTCAGGCCCGAGACGTGAAAGACCGCGCCGGCCGCGATGCCGATGACCAGCGGATTGTGTAGCAGGTTCAGGCCGATCTGCTTCAGGACCAAGGTCATGCTACGGTCGCTCTTGCCGGAAATCTTGCGTTCGGCATGTTCCATCATGATCGTGCCGGCCACCATCATGATCGGCAGATGCACGGCAAGCAGGATGGAAAGGGCAACAAGCCCTTCGCTGCCCACGGTACGCTCGACCAGCGGTAGGCCGATGAAGATGTTGTTGGCGAAAGCGGAGGACACGCCGGCAAGCACGCCGATCCGCTCATCGCGCCCGAAGAAACGCGTGGCAACGATGTGCCCGGCCGTCCATGTCACCGCGACACCGGCGAAATAGACGATCCAGAGCCGGAACGGCGACGCGCCATGGAAATCGGCCTCGGCGATGGTGCGGAAAAGCAGCAGTGGCACGGCGATCTTGAAGACGAACTCACTCAAGGCATCGCCGACCTCAGCCGTCAGCAACCCTATACGGACAATCAGCCAGCCGATGAGAATGAGAAGGAAGATCGGAAGAACGTCGAAGATGATGGCTGACATAGACTGCTGCTCTGCGCGGGGATCGCCGAGGTCTAGCAGCTAATCGCCAGCCATGACAAATGCCTTGGATATAATATCTTTCGCGGCGCAACAAAAAAAGCGGGCTAGGCCCGCTTTTCCGCATCCGGTCCTGCCGGATAGCCGGTTGCGATACTGCCAGTTCATCCGTGGTCAGCGTCGTCCGGTAAGGTTGAAGGGATCATCCCTCCCATACCCGGCCATACGAGATACCTGCATGCCGGTCTTCCTGATGCTGTTTTTAGGCAGGCACGGTGACAGCGACATGACGAATAAACGGCAGTTTTGCGAAGACTTGGAAGGCGATGTGCTGTTTATTCTTCCAATACCGGCAAATTTCGCTAAGACCCATTACCGGCTATCACAAATCCGGGACTTCCCATTTCATGACCAAATTCGATGTTCTGACAGTCGGCAACGCAATCGTCGATATTATCGCCCGTTGCGACGACCAGTTCCTCATTGACAACAAGATCACCAAGGCAGCGATGAACCTCATCGATGCCGACCGCGCCGGACTGCTCTATTCTCGCATGGGGCCGGCACTCGAAGCTTCCGGCGGCAGCGCCGGCAATACGGCTGCAGGCGTTGCAAGCCTCGGCGGCAAGGCCGCCTATTTCGGCAAGGTCGCGGAAGACCAGCTCGGCGAGATCTTCGCGCATGATATCCGTGCTCAGGGCGTTCACTACCGGACCGAGGCCAAGGGCAAATTTCCGCCGACCGCACGCTCGATGATTTTCGTCACCGATGACGGCGAACGCTCGATGAACACCTATCTCGGCGCCTGCGTCGAACTCGGGCCTGAGGATGTCGAAGCGGATGTGGTGGCGCAAGCCAAGGTGACGTATTTCGAAGGTTATCTCTGGGATCCGCCGCGTGCCAAGGAAGCGATCCTCGATTGCGCCCGCATCGCCCACGAGAACGGCCGCGAAATGTCGATGACGCTCTCCGACAGCTTCTGCGTCGATCGCTACCGCAGCGAATTCCTGGACCTGATGCGCTCGGGCAAGGTCGATATCGTCTTTGCCAACCGCCAGGAGATCCTGGCGCTTTACGAGACTGACGATTTTGAGGAAGCGCTGAACAAGATCGCCAAGGATTGCAAGATCGCCGCCGTGACCATGAGCGAGGACGGTGCCGTGATCCTGAAGGGCAACGAGCGCCATTACGTCGATGCGATCAAGATCAATGAAGTGGTCGATACGACCGGCGCCGGCGACCTCTTCGCCTCAGGCTTCCTCTACGGCTATACGCAGGGCCGCACGCTGGAAGACTGCGGCAAGCTCGGCTGCCTTGCCGCCGGCATCGTCATCCAGCAGATCGGCCCGCGGCCGATGAAGTCTCTGTCCGAAGCTGCAAAGGAGGCAGGCCTTATTTAAAGGCCTCGCCTGGATAGGCGCCCCAGATTTCCGACTGCGCCACCCAGCCTTCGGCGCCGTCGGTTTTAGCGAAGCACCAGTCGCCGTTGCATTCACCGATCGAGATCATCACGCCAGGCTCCAGCTTGGCGACGATGCTGGCGGACGGCTGTGACTCACGGCGCAGGTTGACATAGACACCTTTGCCCTTGCCCTTCATCCACGGTGCCGCGATTGCGGCCCGCTGGCCTGACAGCAGCGACTGATTGACCCAGCCCTCCGTGCCGTCGGCATCGCGGATACGGCGCCAGTTGTCGTATTCCTGGATGATCTCGACCGGCAAGCCCGTCTTCAGATACATCCACGAAACCGCGTAATCCGTTCCCGGCCCGATGCGCAGGTTCACGCGTTTGGACTTCAGCGTCACGAAGCGCGGCAGCGGCAGGCCGCTCGGCCCCTTGGCCGCCTGTGCTTGCGCAAATTCGATGGTGCCCGCCGATACGGCAAAGGCAACCGCCAGGACGAGGCAGGACTTCATAACTGTGCGACGCATGGAAGCTTCCGTTGGCTCGAATTCGCAGCAGGCCGCGCCTGCTCGCTTTCCGGGATTCCCCGGCCGCCACACGAGTTTTGTTTGTCTTCGCGTGCGGGTCTGGTAGAAAATGCCCGGAACGGGAAAATGATCGCCCATCTTGGTTAAAGACCTCTAAACAAGGCACTGCAAGCCGCTATGACGACGAAGAAAAAACCGAAGGTCTACATAACCCGCAAGCTGCCTGATGTCGTCGAAACCCGCATGCGCGAGCTTTTCGATGCCGAGTTGAATATCGACGATACGCCGCGATCTGTCCCCGAACTCGTCGAAGCCGTCAGGACCTGCGACGTGCTGGTTCCGACCGTGACCGACCGCATCGATGCGGCCCTCATCGAACAGGCCGGACCGCAGATGAAGCTGATCGCCAGCTTTTCCAACGGCACTGACCATATCGATGTCGAAGCCGCCGCCCGTAAAGGCATCACCGTCACCAACACGCCGAACGTACTGACCGATGACACTGCCGACATGACCATGGCGCTGATCCTCGCCGTGCCGCGACGGATCGGCGAAGGTGCGCGCGTGTTGACCGACAGGCCCGGCGAATGGGCAGGCTGGTCTCCGACATGGATGCTCGGGCGACGCATCCATGGAAAGCGAATCGGCATCGTCGGCATGGGCCGTATCGGCACGGCCGTTGCGCGACGCGCCAAGGCCTTCGGCCTGTCGATCCATTATCACAACCGCAAGCGCGTCAATCCGGCGACCGAGGATGAGCTTGAGGCGACCTATTGGGAAAGCCTCGACCAGATGCTCGCCCGCGTCGACATCGTCTCGGTCAATTGCCCCTCGACGCCTGCAACCTTCCATCTCTTGTCGGCAAGGCGCCTGGCGCTGCTTCAGCCGACCGCCTATCTCGTCAACACCGCCCGCGGCGACGTGATCGACGAGGCTGCTCTCATCAAATGCCTGCGGGAAGGAAAGATCGCCGGCGCCGGGCTCGATGTTTTCGAGAACGAGCCTGTCGTCAATCCGAAGCTGGTGAAGCTCGCCAATGAGGGCAAGGTCGTGCTCTTGCCGCATATGAGCTCGGCAACGATCGAGGGACGTGCGGAGATGGGCGACAAGGTTATCATCAACATCCGCGCCTTCATCGATGGCCATCGCCCGCCGAATCGGGTGCTGCCGGGCCGGTGACGGCCGGAGTGCTCCCATCTTTAGCCGGCCGGATTAGCCGGCCAGCGCTTTCTTCATTTCGATAAACGTCACGCGCGTAAAACCCGGATGGGATTTCTCTGCGGTCTTTTCAAAGCCCCAGGCAGCAAAGGTCGAGTGATTGCCGACGAGCTCGATCCGTGTCTCGAGCCTCAATGCCGGAAGGCCGAGATCGAGCGCCGTCTCTTCGGCGATATCAAGCAGTCGCCGGCCGATGCCCTTGCCTTGCGCGGATGGCATAACCGCGAGTTTTCCGACATAGAGGCAATCTTTCTCCGGGCGCAGGAAAATGCAGCCGGCGAGCTGCCCCGCATTCTCCACGAAATAGGCGATTTCCGCCTTTGCCTTTTCCACTAGCGATTCCACTGTCAGGCGGATTGCGGAGGAAGGCGGATCGATGCGGCCTTCCATATAGGCGAAGGATGCTCGAATGAGATCGAGCAGCTCGCTCCAGCGGGCAAAGCTCTCATCGATGCGAAAAGGCGTCATGCGGTCCTGCTCTGCCTCGCGCGCCGCCGCTTGTAGCGGATCGTATCGAAACGGGCAGATAGGGCGTCATAGAGCAGCAAGCGGCCGATCAACGGCTCTCCGGCACCGGTAATGAGCTTGATCGCCTCCATGGCCATCATCGTGCCGATTACGCCCGTCAATGCGCCAATGATACCGGCTTCCGCGCAGGCGGGGATCAATCCGGCCGGCGGCGCTTCGGGAAAGAGATCGCGATAGCCGGGGTTGAGCGTGCCGTCTTCGGCAGCCTCGTAAGGTTTCAGCACCGTCAGCGATCCGTCGAAGCGGCCGACGGCACCTGTCACAAGCGGGATACGCGCTTCTTCTGCTGCATCGGCGGCCATATAGCGCGTATCGAAATTGTCCGAGCCGTCGATCAGGAGATCGAAACCCGCGAGGTGCAAACGCGCCGTATCGGCGGAAAGGCGCTCAGTGAAACGGATGACCTTGATATGCGGGTTCAGCCGAGCGATCGCAATGGCCGCGCTTTCCGTCTTCATTTCGCCGATCGTGCCGGAATCGTGGATCACTTGTCGCTGCAGGTTGGAGAGCGAAACACGGTCGTCATCGGCAATGCCGAGCGTGCCGACGCCTGCGGCCGCCAGATATTGCAGGATCGGCGCCCCGAGCCCTCCGGCGCCGATGACAAGCACGCGCGCGGCCTTCAGCTTCTGCTGGCCCGCGCCGCCGATTTCCGGCAGCAGGATATGGCGATGATAGCGTGCGATTTCGTCCGGGCTGAGGGGTTCCATGGGCGTGATGCTAACACGCCCCGAACCGCTGGGAGAAGCGCTATCGCTCATTCGAAAACCCTTCCATCGGCAACCGTGAAAAACTGTGCCCGCTCGGCAAGTGCGGCAAACATCTGATGGTCCGTTCCCGTCATGAAGGCCTGGCCGCCAAGCCCGTCTATGAGGTCGAACAGTGCGGCTCGTCGTCCCTCGTCGAGATGGGCGGCAATCTCGTCCAGGAGCAGAACCGGCGCATGGCCAGTAAGGTTGCCGACGAGCCGCGCATGGGCAAGCACAAGGCCCACCAGCAGGGCTTTCTGCTCGCCGGTGGAGCAGCGCGCCGCTTCCATCTGCTTCTCACGATGATGCACGATGAGATCGGCGCGATGCGGCCCCTCCAGCGTGCGCCCGGCGCCGGCATCGCGGTAACGGTTGGCGGCGAGCGTTGCCGCATACTCATCTTCCAGATCCACCGAGGGGCGGGAGAACTGGCCATCCATGAAGCCCGAGAGCTGCAGCGATGCTGATGGGAAGGGGGAAGTCTCGCGACTTTCCTCGATGAGGCGTGTCAGCAGGCCGAGCATTTCCTGCCGGGCGAGCGCCATGGCAATACCGAGGCTTGCCATCTGCTCCTCGATGCCGGAAAGCCAGGACGGGTCGAAGCGGCTCTCATCGAGCAGCTTGTTGCGGCTGCGCATGGCGCGCTCGAAATCGCTCGCCCGCCTGCCATGCTCAGGGTCGAGCGATAGCACCAGCCTGTCGAGGAACCGTCTGCGATCGGACGAGCCGCCGGTAAAGAGCCCGTCCATTGCCGGTGTCAGCCAGAGCACGCGCAGATGGTCCGTCAGCTCGTCAACCGTCTTGGCCGTGGTTCCGTTGATGCGCAGCCGGCGCGCCATCGCCTCGTCGCCGGTATCGATCCCCGTGCCGATCTCGACATTGCCTTCCATGCCATCGAGCTCGGCAAAGATCGAAAATCCGCCCGCAGCACCGACGCGGGTAATATCGCCATAGGCGGCGCGGCGCAGCCCGCGTCCCGGCGACAGGAAGGAGACCGCCTCCATCAGGTTGGTCTTGCCGGCGCCGTTGTCCCCGGTCAGCACCACGTGCCGCCCGTCGAGCGCAAGCGAGGCCGACGCATAATTGCGAAAGTCGGTCAGTTTCAGACGGGCAAGGGCAACCTTATGCGGCATCGGATATCCGGAAACATCAAGGCTGACAGTGAGAGCCTTTCCTGGTCAGAATGATTCAATCTGACCAGGAAAGGCTCTAAGCCGAAGCTATCGGGATATCAAGGCTGAGAGCCGTTTCGGCTGTCAATGCCTGCGAGGGGTGGGCGGCTCAAGCTGTGCCTCGGCCTCCGCAATCGCCTTTTCGATCCAATAGCGGAGATCCGGCCGGTCTTCGATCGAGCCGCGCAGCGATTTCAATGAATCGATCATCATCATCAGTTTCTGGCGGCGCATATCGATGACGATACTGTCGGCATCAGATTTCCCGGTGGGAGCGGATGTCATGCAGTATTCGAAGCCTCTTATCTGACCGGTACTATAGGGGTTCCGGCGCGAGTAACTATCGTCCCATGCAATGAAGTCAACTACAGGGTGTTCAATTTTTCGCAACATCGCCGCAAAGTCATTAAGTGAGGATTAGAAGTTGTAAATCAGCGAAGCGAATAGCTATTTTGGCGGCCTAATGCCCAAAAAAAGTCGGTTGAAAATTGCAACTTCCGGGTTGAGATATTCAGCTGACGCTATATGGTAAATGAAGGGTTTACCGGGAGAGAGTGCAGCAGTGCCAGATCCGATTGATATCATTGTCGGCAGCAACGTGAGACAGCTTCGCGCCCGCCGACGTGTTTCTCAACTGGAGCTCGGCGAAGCGCTTGGCCTTACATTCCAGCAGATACAGAAATACGAGAAGGGGACGAACCGCGTCTCTGCCAGCAAGCTGCATCAGATAGCGGTCTTCCTGGGGGTCGATATTTCCGAGCTATTTGAAGGTACGGGAATTTCCCAGTTTACCAACCGCGTCGAGTTGAGCCCGGAGGCCTATGAACTGGCGGTCAGCTTTGACAGGTTGAGCTCGATTGCGGGCAAGCAGGCGGTCAAGACCATCCTCAACCTCATGTGCGGTCAGGCAACCGAAAACGCCGCTTGATGCGTCGCACGTATCCTTAATCGACGGGATTTCAGTGAAGCTCGCGCTCATGCAGCGCGACGAGCAGGGCATCCTGCGTCTGATGGCCGGCGTGATAGAGGTCGATCGCGATGTTGGCGATCGAAAGGCCCTGCTGGCTGCGAAGCTTGATGTTGCGTTCGGCACACCACGAATAGAGCGCACCTGCCAACGCATCGACATCTTCGGACAGACAATTTGAAAAACTCGTTGCCGACATGGAGATACCCTCTGTTAGTCCCGGACTGCGGGCTAAAGACAGTATGGATTTCAGGAACTTGCAAGCGTCATCGGATCTGTGCGTTAACACAAGACATCTGCGTTTCGATCTGCGTCCCGGCTTGAAACAGATGTGTCGAATTGGAGCGCGCATAAAAAAAGCCGGAGGCGGAACCTCCGGCTTTTGTAACCTTGAGGGATATCGAGCTTAGCCCTCGAAGAATTCCTTCATCCGGGCAAAGAAGCCCGTCGATTCCGGATTGTTCTCCTTGGAGGAGAGCTGCTCGAATTCCTGCAGAAGCTCGCGCTGGCGCTTGGAAAGCTTCTGCGGCGTCTCGATCTGGATCTGGATGTAGAGATCGCCGGTCTGGCTGGAACGCAGCACCGGCATGCCCTTGCCCTTCAGGCGGAATTGCTTGCCGGCCTGCGTGCCTTCGGGAACGGTGACGCGCGACTTGGTGCCGTCGAGCGTCGCCACATCGAAGGTACCGCCGAGCGCTGCCGTCGTCATGGAGATCGGCACGGCGCAATAGAGATCGGCTCCGTCGCGCTGATAGAACTCATGAGGCTTCACCGACAGGAAGATATAGAGATCGCCCGCCGGGCCGCCACGCGTACCGGCCTCGCCTTCGCCCTGCAGGCGAATGCGGGTGCCGTCCTCGATGCCGGCAGGGATGTTGACCGAGAGCGAACGCTCTTCGGTCACACGGCCCTGGCCGTGGCACTTCGGGCACGGATCGGGAATGATCTGGCCGCGGCCATGACAGGTCGGGCAGGTGCGCTCGATCGAAAAGAAGCCCTGTGCTGCGCGGACACGGCCCGAGCCCTGGCAGGTGCCGCAGGTCTTCGGCTGCGTGCCCGGCTTTGCGCCGGAGCCGGAACAGACGTCGCAGGTAATCGATGTCGGCACACGGATCTGCGCCGTCTTGCCGGAGAAGGCCTCTTCCAGCGAGATTTCCATATTGTAGCGAAGGTCGGCGCCGCGTTCGCGGCCACCCGAAGAGCGCTGCCGTCCGCGGCCGCCGCCCATCATCTCGCCGAAAATGTCCTCGAAAATGTCGGAGAAGCCGCCACCGGCAAATCCTGCGCCGCCACCGAAGCCGCCGGGGCCGCCCATGCCGCCATGTTCAAAGGCCGCATGGCCATAACGATCGTAGGCCGCGCGCTTCTGCGGGTCCTTCAGCGTTTCGTAGGCTTCGTTGATTTCCTTGAACTTGCGTTCGGCGTCTTTGTCATCCGGGTTCTTGTCCGGATGGAATTTCATCGCCAGCTTGCGGAAGGCGCTTTTCAGCTCTTTTTCATCCGCCGTCTTGGCTACACCCAGAGTTTCGTAGAAGTCCGCTTTTGCCAATTTAAGCCCCGGAAATGGATTTCCGGCTGCCATGGTGAGCAGCCGGATGTCTATCGTCTAGCTAGGCCGCCAGCCCGCTGATTAAGCGGACTTCTTGCGGTCGTCGTCCTTGACTTCTTCGTAGTCGGCATCGACGACATTGTCATCCTCGGCCGAAGCGTCGGTTGCGCCGCCTTCGGCCTGCTGGGCTTCATAGATCGCCTGGCCGAGCTTCATGGAAACTTCCATGAGGGTCTGGGTCTTGGCCTTGATGTCCTCGGCGTCGGCTTCCGTTGCTTCGGTCGCGGACTTCAGAGCGGCAATCGCATCGGAGATCGCGGTGCGGTCGGCTTCGGAAACCTTGTCACCATAATCCTTAAGCGACTTTTCCGTGGAATGAACAAGGCTTTCGGCCTGGTTCTTGGCTTCCACACCTTCGCGGCGCTTCTTGTCTTCGGCAGCATGCGATTCGGCATCCTTGACCATCTTTTCGATGTCGGCGTCAGAAAGACCACCGGAGGCCTGGATGCGGATCTGCTGTTCCTTGCCGGTGCCCTTGTCCTTGGCCGAAACCTGCACGATGCCGTTCGCGTCGATGTCGAAGGTGACTTCGATCTGCGGAACGCCGCGCGGTGCCGGCGGCAGGCCAACGAGGTCGAACTGGCCGAGCAGCTTGTTGTCGGCAGCCATTTCACGCTCGCCCTGCGAGACGCGGATGGTGACGGCCTGCTGGTTGTCGTCGGCGGTCGAGAAGGTCTGGCTCTTCTTCGTCGGGATCGTCGTGTTGCGTTCGATCAGACGGGTGAAGACGCCGCCCAGCGTTTCGATGCCGAGAGACAGCGGGGTGACGTCGAGAAGCAGAACGTCCTTGACGTCGCCCTGCAGAACGCCGGCCTGGATGGCGGCGCCGAGAGCGACGACTTCATCCGGGTTGACGCCCTTGTGCGGCTCCTTGCCGAACAGCTGCTTGACGACTTCCTGTACCTTCGGCATGCGGCTCATGCCGCCTACGAGAACGACTTCATCGATTTCGGCAGCGGTAACGCCGGCATCCTTGAGGGCTGCCTTGCACGGAGCGATCGTGCGCTGAACGAGATCGTCGACCAGGCTTTCGAGCTTGGCGCGGGTCAGCTTCAGCGTCAGGTGCTTCGGGCCGGAAGCATCAGCCGTGATGAACGGCAGGTTGATTTCGGTCTGCTGCGAAGAGGACAGCTCGATCTTTGCCTTTTCAGCAGCTTCCTTGAGGCGCTGCAGGGCGAGCTTGTCGTTCTTCAGGTCGATACCGTTGTCCTTCTTGAACTCGGCAACGAGATATTCGACGAGACGCATGTCGAAGTCTTCACCACCGAGGAAGGTATCGCCATTGGTGGACTTCACTTCGAAGACGCCGTCGCCGATCTCGAGGATCGAGATATCGAAGGTGCCGCCGCCAAGGTCGTAGACGGCGATCGTCTTGCCGTCCTTCTTGTCGAGGCCATAGGCGAGCGCGGCTGCGGTCGGCTCATTGATGATGCGGAGCACTTCAAGGCCGGCGATGCGGCCGGCATCCTTGGTTGCCTGGCGCTGTGCGTCGTTGAAATATGCAGGAACGGTGATAACGGCCTTTTCGACCTTTTCACCGAGGTAAGATTCGGCGGTTTCCTTCATCTTCTGAAGGATCATCGCGGAAATCTGTGCGGGCGAGTAGCCCTTGCCGTTGGCTTCGACCCAGGCGTCGCCATTGTCGCCCTTGACGATCGTGAAGGGAACGAGGTGCTTGTCCTTCTCGACGGTCGGATCTTCGTAGCGGCGGCCGATGAGGCGCTTTACGGCGAAGAGTGTATTCGTGGGGTTGGTGACCGCCTGGCGCTTGGCCGGCTGGCCGACGAGGCGTTCGCCATCATCGGAAAATGCCACCATGGAAGGGGTCGTACGCGCGCCTTCCGCGTTCTCGATGACCTTTGCGTCCTTGCCGTCCATGACCGCGACGCAGGAATTTGTCGTTCCAAGGTCGATACCAATTACTTTTGCCATGTCATTCTCTCCTTGAAGCAAGCTGTCGGAACCCCGGTAAGGCATTTCCCTGACAGCCCCTTACGGGATGGGTCTACTAAGATTACGCAATCGTGATTGCGGTGATGCGGCGTATATAAGGAGCGGTTTTCTGGACTGCAAGGCGAGAAATGGCCCGGAATCCAGCAAAACGAATGTGTTGCCTTCAATTTTTACAGTAGCCGGAAAAGGGTCTGCTTTGCACCTTCAAACCGTGCAAATCTTGCATGCCGAGCCTTGCGCGGGACGTGCTCCCGCAAGGCGTCTTATCCGGTCTCAATACTGTCTGCTATCCCCTATTGCCCCATGATGAGATCGAGCAGGGTCGTGCGACGTGGCTGCGCCCCTGATGTTGCCTGCGGTCCGCCGACATCACCGGGCGGTACCATGTCGTCGTAACCGCCGCCGGCGACATCGGCAGGCGGCACAGGTCCGCCATTCACCGGCACCGCCGCCTGCGGCTGTCCGGGCGCCGGCGGATAGCGGTTCAGGTCGGCATTGCCGCCGAAGACACCGGAAATGATGCTCCCGACCGTCGAAGGCTGCTCAGGTGCCGGCTGCGCCTGCGCCATCGGCTGGCCGTTGGCGGGATCGGCGCCAGGATCGGAGAATGTCTGGCCCATGCCGAAGAGCGGTGCCGGCGAAAGCCCCTTATGCGCGGCGACCATGAATTCCTTCCAGGCCTTGGCGGGGAGCCCGCCGCCCGTCACCTTCTTCATCGGCGTGCCGTCGTCATTGCCGAACCACACGCCCGTCGTCAGATTGCTGGTGAAGCCGACGAACAGAGCGTCGCGCGAATTCTGTGTCGTGCCGGTCTTGCCCGCTGCCTGCCAGCCGGGAAGCTTGGCGCTCGAGCCTGTGCCGCCGTTGATGACGCCCATCATCATCATGTTCATTTCGGCGACGATCTGGTCGGAAAGCACGCGCGGCGGATTGTCGTAGGTATTCTCGTAAAGCACCTTGCCTTCGGTGGTGGTCACCCGGCGGATCACATGCGGGGTCGCCTTGTAGCCACCGTTCATGAAGGCTGCGTAGGAGGCCGTCAGCTCCATCAGCGACACTTCCGAGGTGCCGAGCGCGATCGAGGCATTGGGCTGCAGGTCGGATTCGATGCCGAGGCGGTGGGCGAGCTTGATCACCTGATCCGGCCCATCATACATCACAAGCTGGGCTGCCACCGTATTGAGCGACTTTGCGAGTGCCGTGCGGAGCGTCACTTCGCCATTATATTTCTTTTCGTAATTCTCCGGCGTCCAGTTGCCGATGCGGATCGGCGCGTCGTTGAAAACGGAATCCGGTGTCAGGCCTTTTTCGAGCGCGGCAGCGTAAACGAATGGCTTGAAGGAAGAGCCCGGCTGGCGTTTGGCCTTGACGGCGCGGTTGAACTGGCTCGTCGCATAATCCCTGCCGCCGACCAGCGCCCGGATCGCACCGGTGCCGTCGATCGAGACGAGGGCGGCCTGCGAAGCATCGAATTTGCCGCCTTCCTTGTCGAGCACATCGACCAGCGACTGCTCGGCCTTCTTTTCGAGGTTCTTGTCGATGGTCGTATCGACGATGACGTCTTCCTTCACGTCGCCGACCAGCCCCTGCAGCTCGTCCATCACCATATCGGCGACATATTGTCCGGCGCCGGACCAGTAGCTGCGGGCAGAAGCCGGCGTCTGCGACATTGCTGTCTTGATCTCGCCGTCGCTGATATAGCCCTGGTCGCGCATAGCCTGCAGCACGATCTGCGCGCGGGCATTTGCTGCCTCCGGATCACGGGCCGGCGAAAGGCGCGACGGCGCTTTCACAAGGCCTGCAAGCAGCGCTGCTTCGCCGAGGTTCACATCGCGCGCCGACTTGTTGAAATAGCGCCGGGCGGCCGCTTCCACGCCATAGGCATTCGAGCCGAAATAGACGCGGTTCAGATACATCGCAAGGATCTGGTCCTTGGTGTATTTCTGTTCCAGCCAGAAGGAGAGCAGTACCTCCTGCACCTTGCGCTCGAGCGTGCGCTCGGGAGAGAGGAACAGGTTCTTTGCAAGCTGCTGCGTCAGCGTCGAGCCGCCCTGGATCGGCTGGCCGGTCGCATTGTTGACGAAGGCGCGCGCGAGCCCGAACGGATCGACGCCGAAATGCGAATAGAAGCGTCGGTCTTCGATGGCGATGATCGCTTCTGGAATATAGGGTGACATATTATCCAGCGACAACGCCTCGCCGCCGGTCGCACCGCGGTTGGCGATCGCGCTGCCGTCTACGGCGGTGATCTTGACGTTTGGCGGCCGTTCCGGGATTGCCCAGGTGCTGGCGCTCGGCATGCGCGAACCATAATAGAAAACGAGGCCGGCAACACCGATGCCGGCCCAGATGCCAAGCACGATACACCAGTAGACGACCCTGCGCAGGAACGCGAACAGGCCACCGCCTTCACGCTCGCGCGGCTCGGGACGACGCTTTGCCGGTGCGCGGCGGGGAGCGGGCGATCGCGATGGACGCTTGGAGCCGTGCCGCCCGTCGATGCGGTCGTCGGCATCGAGTGCGAATTCGTCATCCTCCTCACGGCTGCTGGGGCCGTTGAAGGACGGTTCGATCCTGTCGTCTGATCTGCGTCTGGCTACCATCGTGGAGCGGCTGAACCCTTGCTCTAAGACCGCGCCCCCAGGCAACGGTTTTATCCGATTGAATTGTAAATGCGGCGAATTAACGGGCTGTTAAGAACAATAGCAATACGGCCAAGTACTCCCCCTGCCTGCATTTTCTCCGTCAGCCAGCCGTGACTTCCCCGCATGGCTGCCATTCATTGTGGGCGTCACAAAACTGACATATATCGCCGCGACTTCGCTTCTCCGAAGAAGCAGAGCGCAATATCAGGCAGAAAATGACGATCGATCCCGACAAGATGGACGAAGCTCGCCTCCGCGAAGTCTGGAGCGTGCATGCCTTTGCGCAGCATTATCGCCTCGACAGGGTGGAGGAGAGCAGGTTGAAGATGCTGCTTGGCCCTTATGCAGAGATGCGCGACCTGCTGGCGACCCAGCGTCGCACATCTTCCGGCTGGTGAGGGAACCAATAGGCTTCGCAGCAGTTTTATCGAGAGCGGGACATACCCCTCACGTCCCGCTCAGATCGGCCGTCTCCCCTCAACACGTGCCGATCGATATCAGGCCCGGCGTATCATCAGATACGTCGGGTCCTTTTCTTTAGGGGCGATAAGGCCGGCGATCGCGATAATAATAATCCGGCCCGCGGCGCCGGCGGTCGCGATCACTGTAGAAGTCGCGATTGCGGTAATAACGATCCCAATAGGGGTCGACGCTGAAGGTGACGGCGATCAAGGTTTTCCGCGGGGTCTTGAAATGTGAAAGGCGGCTTCCGATATGAGGTTTCAGAAATCGCGGCCCGGAAATGTTGTACGCGTTATCTGTTGTATCGTTTCCGCGATCTGGTTGAACTAGCCGTTTACCGGCAGTAAACCTTTCGGGATCACTCTGGCTGTGCACTATCCGCTTCTCCTTTGACCACGGATGTACTGGCACTGAGATGAGGCGGATAACGGAAGGCCGGTTTGCTCCGGCCTTTTTGTTTGCAGATTTCGGATGGCGTGCCGCGCAGACCGCGGGCACGCCTTTTTTGTTTCAAGCCTTCAGTGCAGCAAGGATACGCACCCAGGAGCGGATGCCCTTGTGGTAGGAGGCGAGCTCGTACTTTTCGTTCGGCGAATGGATACGGTCGTCGGAAAGACCGAAGCCGACGAGCAGGGATTCCATGCCGAGCATTTTCTGAAAATCGCCGACGATCGGGATCGAGCCACCCATGCCGATGACAATGGCAGGCTTCGGCCATTCATCGGAAAGCGCGTTGCGCGCCTTGGTCAGAACAGGCGAGTCATAGGAAAGATGAATGGCCGGCGAGGCGCCATGCGGATGGAACTCGACCGAGCAATCGGCCGGGATCTTCGAGCGAACGTAGTTGCGGAAGCTTTCACGGATCGCCGCCGGATCCTGCGTGCCGACGAGGCGGAAGGAGACTTTCGCCGATGCCTTTGCGGCAATGACAGTCTTGAAGCCTTCACCGGTATAGCCGCCCCAGATGCCGTTGACCTCGGCCGTCGGGCGCGCCCAGGTGAGTTCCAGGACCGAGCGGCCCTTTTCGCCCGAGGGAATGGAGAGGCCAACTTCGCCAAGGAAGTTTTCCGCTGACTTGCCGAGCGCCTCCCAGGATGCCTTGATGTTGGCGGGCGTTTCCTCGACCCCGTTGTAGAAGCCCTCGAGTGTAATGCGGCCGGTCTCGTCATGCAGGCCGGCAAGCGCCTCCACGAGAATATGGATCGGGTTGGCAGCGGCACCGCCGAACAGGCCGGAATGCAGGTCGCGGTCGGCGGCCGTCACCACGATTTCTTCACCGACAAGGCCGCGAAGAGCGGCCGCGATTGCCGGCGTATCGCGATCCCACATGCTGGTGTCGCAGACGAGGGCATAATCGGCCTTGAGCTCAGTGGCATTGGCTTCGAGGAATGGCTTCAGCGACGGCGAGCCGGATTCTTCCTCGCCTTCGAAAAGAATGGTGACACGGCAGGGAAGCGCGCCGTTGATCTCCTTATAGGCGCGGCAGGCCTCGACGAAGGTCATCAGCTGGCCCTTGTCGTCGGCAGTGCCGCGGCCGGTCAGGATCTTGCGGCCGTTGCCGGCATCCTTGACGGCGGGATCGAAGGGGTCGTTTTCCCAGAGCTCGATCGGATCGACCGGCTGCACGTCATAGTGACCGTAGAACAAGACGTGGGGCGCATCGGCCGAGGCGCCTTCGTGATGGGCGACCACCATCGGGTGGCCGGGCGTGTCGCGAACCGAGGCGTCAAAGCCAAGCGTCTTGAGATAGGCTACCAGCCACTCGGCTGCCTTGCGGCATTCGGCCTTATAGGCCGGATCGGTCGAGATCGACTTGATGCGCAAGAGCTCGAACAGTTTTTCGAGGCTTGAATTGAGATTCTGGTCCGCACGCGCAAGGATAGGATTTAGTTCGGTCATTTCCGACTCCTTCTGAAATTCGGCCGGACGATAGACCCAATCGATTGCGGTTTCGAGCGTCAAATTTTCAAGATTTTTTGTTGGCGCTAAATGCCGCGAGACTGAAGTAGTAGTCGCTAATGCAATTTACAGTTATTTAGCATGTTCTAAATAATCTCGCCCCTGGGTCGATTTTCGAGGTGGCGAATGTTCTCAGTTATTGCCTGCATCAGGGACAACCACGACTGGCGGCTTGTCATTGCCGCCGCAATTGTCTGCCTCGTCGGCAGCCTGACGACAATGCTCCTTCTCTTCCGTGCCCAGGAATGCGATGCTGGCCAGCGAAAGCTCTGGATCGCTACGTCAGCCTTTGCCTGCGGCGTCGGCGTATGGGCAACACACTTCATCGCCATGCTCGCTTATGACGGCGGTATGCCAATCAGCTACGATCTGGGCCTCACGTTTCTCTCGGTATTCCTGTCGATTTTCGGCGCCTGGGTGGCCATCTTGATCGCGTCGGAGGGCCGGACCGGCTATTCTTTCGCTTTCGGTGGCGTGCTGATGGCGTTTGGCATCATGGCCATGCATATGACTGGCATGCAGGCGATCGAGGCCCAGGCCGTCGTCGTCTATGATGCCTTTATGTCGGTCGTCGCTTTCTGCTCCTGTGCGGCTCTGGCAACCATAGCCTTCCTCGCCTTCTTCAAGCTGAAGGGCATGAAACGCTTTGCCGCATCCTCCGGCGCCTTCGTGCTGGCGATCTGCACGCTGCATTTCATCTCGATGAGCAGCATTACATTGGTGCCGGACGCGACGCGCGAGGTGCCGGCGATGACGCTTCAGCCGGAGGTGCTCGCCGTAATTGTCATGGCTGTCGCAACCGGTCTCATCCTCATGGCCTTCGGCGCGGTCTTCCTGGAAAGCCATCTGACTGATCTTCGCGGCCTCGCCAATGTTTCGCAGGAAGGGCTCGTCATCCTGCGAGAAGGCAAGATCATCGACACCAATGAACGCTTCCTGGCCCTCTCCGGCTGGAAGCTCTCGGAACTCACGGGCAACATTCCCTCGTCCGTGCTGGCTCTCCTTCACGCTGAGCGGGAGAGCGAGCATAAGGAAATGCTGTTGATCACCAAAGACGAGAGGGAAATCCCCGTCGAGGTTGTCATGCGGCGGATCGTTTATCGCGGGCGCCATTGCGACGTTCTTGTCGTCCGCGACCTGACCGAGCGCAAGCGTGCCGAAGAGATGATCGAGCATCTCGCTCATCATGATGTTCTGACGGATCTACCGAACCGTTCGCTTTTCGACACCCGCATTCGCCAGGCTCTGCAGGTCGCTGAGTGCAAGCGGGCGCAGGTTGCCGTCTTCTATATCGACCTCGATCGCTTCAAGGCCGTCAACGATATTTTCGGTCACGCCGAAGGCGATCGCATCCTGCGCAAGGTCGCAGCGATCCTCAAGCGTTGTGTCGACCAGGATGATACGATCGCGCGTCTTGGCGGCGACGAATTCGCCGTCGTCCAGCCGAACAAGCAGCAACCCGATGCTGCACGTCGCCTTGCAACACGCATCATCGACGAATTCGCTGCCGAGATGGATACCGCCCGCGATCCGACGGCCGTCGGCGCCAGCATCGGCATCGCGCTTTATCCTGCGGATGGAGACTCTGCCGAAGAGCTCTGCAACAATGCCGATACCGCTCTTTATCGCATCAAACATGCCGGGCGCGGTGCTGCCTGCTTCTTCGACGCGGAAATGGACGAGTCGGTGCGTGCCCGCCGCCAGATCGAACACGAGCTTCGCCACGCCATCACCCGCAATCAGCTCCATGTGAGCTATCAGCCGATCCTCGATGCACGCAGCGGCGAGATCAACGGCTATGAAGCCCTGATGCGCTGGAACCGGCCGGGCCATGGCATGAGCGAGCCGGATATTTTCATTCCGATCGCCGAAGAAAGCGGCTCGATCGTCCAGCTCGGCGAATGGATCCTGCGCGAAGCCTGCATGGAGGCCGCCCGCTGGCCTCAGCCGCTGTCGATCGCCGTCAATGTCTCTCCGGTTCAGTTTCTCTTGCCCAATCTTTGCCAGCAGGTGGCCGGGATTCTCAAGGAGACAGGTCTTGCGCCGGAACGGCTGGAACTGGAGATCACCGAAGCTGCGCTCATCCGCGATCGCAACCGGGTCATGAATACGCTTCAGCGCCTGCGCGGCCTCGGCGTGCGCATCGTCATGGATGATTTCGGCACCGGCTTCTCCTCACTGTCCAACCTGCGCTCCTTCCCCTTCGACAAGATCAAGGTCGATCGTAGCTTCACCGGCATTCTGGAGCATGATGCAGGCGCTCGCTCGATCGTGCGCGCCATCATCGGGTTGGGGCATAGTCTCGGTATGCCCGTCGTCACTGAAGGCGTCGAAACGGAGATGCAACGCCAGATCGTCGTGGAAGAAGGTTGTACCCAGTTGCAGGGGCTGCTGCTTGGAAAACCGGATATCGAGCCGAGCATCAAGATTGCCGCTCGCGAAAACTTCCTTTTGGCACATACCGAAACGGAGGGGACACAAACGAAGCGCAACCGCGCGGCGGCGGAGTGAAAGTCAGAGCGCCTTGGCGTTCTGGATCAGTCGCCGGATATATTCGAGCATCAGTTCCCGCTCGAAGACCCGGAAGCCCTTGAAGAGCGCAAGATCGGCCTCGCGCGCCGTGTCGATGGCCTCAGCCTCCATCGCCTTGGCTTTCTCGGAGAGGAAGATCAGTTGGGCGCGTTTGTCGGTTGGGTGCGGGCGCCGCTCGATCAGCCCGTCGCGCACCATGCGGGAGAGCGTGTTGGCCATCGTTGCCTGCTCGATATCGACACGCTCCAGAAGCTGCTTCTGGGTCAATCCGTCTTCGGCCCAAAGCTCCAGCAATATTGGGAACTGGCCGGGAGAAAAGCCGAGTCCTGCCGCGCGCTGATGCAGCGAGCGGGCAAAACCCTTGGCCAGCTGGCTGGCAAGGTAGGCACCGGAATCCATTCGATTAAATCCCATGATTGTAAGTTAGGCTCAAAATCGTGCAGTAGACAATGCAACAAATCGCATACGATCCATCAAACATAGGAACGAAGTTCTAAATTTTTGAGTGCTGCAGCGATTGGCTGAAAAACAAAGCCGCCATGGCCTGGAGGATGGCCATGGCGGCTTGAAAATGGGGACAAAGGCCCGGAGAGGGGGATGAGGCCTTTGTCCAAGCCTGACGCGGCGGGGGACAAGCCGGCTATCAGACCCGCGGCGCGATCAAACGCCGGTAGGTGTGATTTGTGATTGAGAATGTGGTTTTTCAAGGGAAAGAGAAAAAACCGCCTATTACAATTTGGTAACAGTTTGGTGAGGCGGAATGCTTTTGCGCAACCAAGTTTATATGGACCTCGCAAAGCCGCCGCGCTATCCATGCTGCCATGAAAAAAGGCGATCATCTCTTCCTTATCGACGGTTCGGGGTTCATCTTCCGGGCCTTTCACGCATTGCCGCCCCTGACGCGCAAATCCGATGGTCTGCCGATCGGCGCCGTCTCGGGTTTCTGCAACATGCTATGGAAGCTCTTGAGAGACGCGCGCGCCACCGACGTGGGCGCGACGCCCAGCCATCTTGCCGTCATTTTCGATTACTCGTCGAAGACCTTCCGCAAGGATCTCTATGACGCCTATAAGGCGAACCGTTCGGCGCCGCCCGAAGAGCTGGTGCCGCAGTTCGGCCTGATCCGCGAAGCGACGCGCGCCTTCAATCTGCCCTGCATCGAGACGGAAGGTTTCGAGGCCGACGACATCATCGCGACCTATGCCCGTCAGGCTGAAGCCGTCGGCGCCGACGTGACGATCGTCTCATCCGACAAGGATCTGATGCAGCTCGTCACCACGAACGTCCACATGTATGACAGCATGAAGGACAAGCAGATCAGCATCCCAGATGTCATCGAGAAATGGGGTGTGCCGCCGGAAAAGATGATCGACCTGCAGGCCATGACCGGCGATTCCGTCGACAACGTGCCCGGTATCCCCGGCATCGGTCCGAAGACGGCGGCCCAGCTTCTCGCCGAATATGGTGATCTCGATACGCTTCTCGAACGCGCCCATGAGATCAAGCAGGAAAAGCGCCGCCAGACGATCCTCGACAATATCGACAAGGCAAAGCTGTCCCGCGAACTGGTGCGCCTGCGCACCGACGTACCGCTGGACCTCGATCTCGACGCTCTGGTGCTGGAGCCGCAGAACGGCCCCAAGCTGATCGGCTTCCTGAAAACCATGGAATTCACGACGCTGACGCGCCGTGTTGCCGAATTCTGCAATTGCGATGCCAGCGAGATCGAGCCGGCTTTCGTCAAGGTCGAATGGGGTTCGGACGCGCATGGCCCGGATCTCGACGAGGCTGAACCGCAGCCCGTGGCCGGCGCCGTCCCTGATGTCGGCGGCGAAGCCGTCGCGGTTCCGCCACGCGCCAAGCCGAAGGCTGCCGTCGAAGGCACTTTCGCGCCGGCCGATCTTGCCAAGGCGCGCGCCGCGACCTTTGCGACCCTGCCGTTCGACCATTCCACCTATGTGACGATCCGCGACCTTGCGACCCTCGATCGGTGGATCGCCGATGCACGTGACACCGGCCTCGTCGCCTTCGATACGGAAACAACCTCGCTAGATGCGATGCAGGCTGAGCTCGTCGGCTTCTCGCTGGCGATCGCCGATAATACGACCGACCCGACCGGCACGCGCATCCGCGCTGCCTACGTGCCGATCAACCACAAGACCGGCGTTGGCGATCTGCTCGGCGGCGGCCTTGCGGAAAACCAGATCCCGATGGGCGATGCGCTGTCGCGGCTGAAGGCGCTGCTGGAGGATGAATCGATCCTCAAGGTGGCGCAGAACCTGAAATATGACTACCTGCTGATGAAGCGTTACGGTATCGAGACGAAGAGCTTCGACGATACGATGCTAATATCCTACGTGCTCGATGCCGGCACCGGCGCGCATGGCATGGACCCGCTGTCGGAAAAGTTCCTCGGCCACACACCGATCGCCTACAAGGATGTCGCCGGCTCCGGCAAGTCGAATGTCACTTTCGACCTCGTCGATATCGGGCGCGCGACACACTATGCTGCCGAAGATGCCGACGTGACGCTGCGTCTCTGGATGGTGCTGAAGCCGCGCCTTGCCGCCACGCAGCTGACGCGCGTCTATGAGCGCCTGGAACGTCCGCTCGTGCCGGTTCTGGCGCGGATGGAGGCGCGCGGCATCACCGTCGACCGCCAGATCCTTTCGCGCCTGTCGGGCGAACTCGCCCAGGGTGCTGCGAGATACGAGGATGAAATCTACCAGCTTGCCGGCGAGAGGTTCAATATCGGCTCTCCCAAGCAGCTCGGCGACATCCTGTTCGGCAAGATGGGCCTTGCCGGCGGCACCAAGACCAAGACCGGCCAGTGGTCGACCTCGGCAAGCGTGCTGGAAGACCTGGCGGCAGCAGGCTTCGAGCTGCCCCGCAAGATCGTCGACTGGCGCCAGCTCACCAAGCTGAAGTCTACCTATACGGATGCGCTTCCGGGTTACATCCATCCGGAAACGAAACGGGTGCACACCTCCTATTCGCTGGCATCGACGACAACAGGCCGTCTTTCCTCCTCGGAGCCGAACCTTCAGAACATTCCGGTCCGCACCGCCGAAGGCCGCAAGATTCGCACCGCCTTCATTTCATCGCCCGGCCACAAGCTGATCTCGGCCGACTACAGCCAGATCGAGCTGCGCGTGCTCGCCCATGTCGCCGAAATCCCGCAGCTCGTGCGCGCTTTCGAAGACGGCATCGACATCCACGCCATGACCGCCTCCGAAATGTTCGGTGTGCCGGTCGAAGGCATGCCGGGCGAAGTGCGCCGCCGCGCCAAGGCCATCAACTTCGGCATCATCTACGGCATCTCCGCCTTCGGCCTCGCCAACCAGCTTTCCATCGAGCGTTCCGAAGCCGGAGACTACATCAAGAAATATTTCGAACGCTTCCCCGGCATCCGCGATTACATGGAAAGCCGCAAGCAGATGGCCCGCGACAAGGGCTATGTCGAGACGATCTTCGGCCGCCGAATCAACTATCCGGAAATCCGCTCGTCAAATCCTTCCGTCCGCGCCTTCAACGAACGTGCGGCCATCAATGCGCCCATCCAGGGCTCGGCCGCCGATGTCATCCGCCGCGCCATGATCAAGATCGAGCCGGCGCTCGCTGAGGCCGGCCTTGCCGATCGGGTGCGCATGCTCTTGCAGGTGCACGATGAATTGATCTTCGAGGTCGAAGACGAGGATGTCGAAAAGGCGATGCCGATCATCGTCTCGGTCATGGAAAACGCCACCTCGCCGGCGCTGGAAATGCGTGTGCCGCTTCGCGTCGACGCACGCGCCGCCACCAATTGGGACGAAGCGCACTAAGGCATGTCGCGCAAAAGTGCGCAGCGGTTTTGCGATAACGACATGCGAAAACAAAGGCCTGAAGTGCCGCAAGCGAATCTGGAAGATCGCGACGTGATTTAGGCGCTTTGTCTCGTCAGGCCAAAGATTTTTCCTTTCTTACCAAGTCTCTGAAATTGATGATGTTTCATCTTTTTAGCCGTCCCGCGACGGGACGGCTGGAAGGAACTTATTAACCTTCATTTTCTATCCGGAAGGATGTCAGAAATTACCAGGCGTGAGTGAGTAGCTGTCGCATGCGTTTTCCCAGAACCAATTTGACGGACGCCGAAGAGTTTTCTTCGGGACTTGAAGCTGACCATCACGTGGAAAATGCCACTGTGGAATACGAGGGCGAAAAGCCGATTCCTCCGCTCTGGCAGAGCAATTTCTCGCTCGCACCGAATGTCCGCTTCACCCGCACGCCGGAAACGCTGATCAGCAAGCGCCGCGCCCCGGAAGAGCCTGTTCGCGAGGAGATCGTCGTTGCTCCCCCCGCGCCGGAGCCTGCGCCCGCACTGCAATCCCCGGCCGCACAGCAACCGATGCCTATGCGCGTTCCGATCACGGTCAACGTGCCCTTCGATATTTATCTTCCCGAAGTGGTCGAGCCGGTCATCGCCCAGCAGACGGAAGCGCAGGCGCAGCCGGTTACCGCCGCACCCGTGGAAACCACGCTGCGCGCCGCATCGGAGCTTTCCTCAATCTCGGATTTCGCCTTCTGGGAAGTCATGGCTTTTGAGGAGACGGACGCCGAGCCGTCGCGTGCGCCAATGATCAACTTGCAGCAGGCCGAGCCCGAATCGATCACTTCGCGCTTCCGCATTATGGAATGGCGTCCCGGCCGGCATAATCCGGCACCGGTAACACCACGCGCCGCCCCGCCCGCCGCCGTGGCACTTGTCCGGGCGGCTCGTCCTCCGGCAGCCGCAGCGCCCCTGAGTCGGCCGCCGGCTGCCCGCCCTCCGCTTGCCCACCCTCCGCTTGCTAGGACTCCAGTCGTCCAGCCACCCGTTGCTGAGCAGCCAGCCGCGCAATCGCCCGTTACCCAGGCCACGCCGGTCATCCAGCCGACACAGCTGCAGGCCGAACTGCCGCCGGTGTCGCGCGTCGAAATCGCGGCCGCTGCCCCGTCGCCGCTTCGTCCGGCCCGCATGATCGTCGAGAAGGTCGATGCATCCGGCTACGAATTTCCACCGCGCGCCCTGTTGCAGGAGCCGCCGGAACGGCTCGGCGAGATCATGTCGCAGGAAACGCTCGAGCAGAATGCCGGCCTTCTGGAAAGCGTTCTGGAGGATTTCGGCATCAAGGGCGAGATCATCCATGTTCGCCCCGGCCCGGTCGTCACACTCTATGAATTCGAACCGGCGCCCGGCGTAAAATCGTCCCGCGTCATCGGCCTCGCCGACGATATCGCCCGCTCCATGTCGGCGCTCTCGGCCCGTGTCGCCGTCGTTCCCGGCCGCAACGTCATCGGTATCGAACTGCCGAACGTGACGCGCGAAACCGTCTATTTCCGCGAGATGATCGAGAGCGACGATTTCGACAAGAGCGGCTACAAGCTGGCGCTCGGCCTCGGCAAGACGATCGGCGGCGAACCCGTGATCGCCGAACTCGCCAAGATGCCGCATCTGCTCGTCGCCGGCACCACCGGCTCGGGCAAATCCGTCGCCATCAACACCATGATCCTGTCGCTGCTCTACCGCATGACGCCGGAGCAATGCCGCCTCATCATGGTCGATCCCAAGATGCTCGAACTCTCCGTCTATGACGGCATTCCGCATCTGCTGACGCCAGTCGTCACCGATCCCAAGAAAGCCGTCATGGCGCTCAAATGGGCGGTGCGCGAGATGGAGGAGCGCTATCGCAAGATGTCGCGCCTCGGCGTGCGCAATATCGACGGCTATAACGGCCGCGTCTCCCTGGCCCGCGAAAAGGGCGAGACCATCCATATCATGGTCCAGGTCGGCTTCGACCGGCAGACGGGGGCGCCGATCGAGGAGCAGCAGGAGCTGGACCTCGCGCCGATGCCCTATATCGTCGTCATCGTCGACGAAATGGCCGACCTGATGATGGTCGCCGGCAAGGAGATCGAAGGCGCGATCCAGCGACTGGCACAGATGGCGCGTGCCGCCGGCATCCATCTCATCATGGCAACCCAGCGTCCATCGGTCGATGTCATCACCGGCACGATCAAGGCGAACTTCCCGACCCGCATCTCCTTCCAGGTGACCTCGAAGATCGACAGCCGCACGATCCTCGGCGAACAGGGCGCCGAACAGCTGCTCGGCCAGGGCGACATGCTGCATATGCAGGGCGGCGGCCGCATTTCCCGTGTCCACGGCCCCTTCGTTTCCGACGCGGAAGTCGAGAAGGTCGTGGCACACCTGAAGACGCAGGGCCGGCCGGAATATCTCGATACGGTCACGGCCGGCGAGGAAGAGGAAGGCGAGGATGAAGAGGACGGCGCCGTCTTCGACAAGAGCGCCATGGGTGTTGAGGATGGCGACGAGCTCTACCAGCAGGCCGTCAAGGTCGTCATGCGCGACAAGAAGTGCTCGACCTCCTATATCCAGCGCCGCCTCGGCATCGGCTATAACCGCGCCGCCTCGCTCGTCGAGCGCATGGAGAAGGAAGGGCTCGTCGGCCCGGCAAACCATGTCGGCAAGCGTGAAATTGTCTCCGGGCGCGGCGACGGCGAATAATCGGATCGCGGCTGGTTATCCTTCCTCAGAGGCCAGCCGCAGCGTCTCGAGCACGAAGTCACGCTTGCCGCCGGTATAATAATCCCAATCGTCATTTGCCTCGCCCATGAGCTTCATCTTGAGGGCGGCATAGGCGTTCGCTCGTTCCGTGTGCGAGCGCAGGTAGTCGCGAAAAGCGATCCGGTCTCGCAGCACGGCGTTATACGTCGAGCATAGATAGAGCCGCGCGCCATACGAGCCCTTGCCGCTGGTGAAGGTCCAGGTCTGCTGCTGGTACTTGTCGCCATGGAAGGTGTAGGCGTCGAGCGATTGCACCCGTTCGATCGCCTCGGGAAGTACATCCGCATTTGCAAAGGCGGCGTGCAGGTCGATCTTCGGCTTGGCCGCCAGTCCGGGAACGGATGTGCTGCCAACATGATGAAAGACGGGGGTGAGATCGGCGAGAAACGGCTCAAGCTCGCCGACGATCTGACGGAAGAGAGACGGCCATTCCCGGTCATAGTCGACGACACGAATAGCCATTCCCGTTTCCTGTCTCGTTCAGACGATTTCCTTCAGGAAACCATCCAGGATATCGATCATCTTGCGTTCGGCTTCTTCCAGCGAGTCGCTGTTGTCGAGCTCCACGACATCGTAATCGCCGCGCACCGTCAGCGGGCCGCGGGCGAGGCGGGCCATGATGTCCTCATGCGTCTCGCGGCCGCGCGCTTCCAGGCGGCTGGCGAGCACTTCCGGGCGAGCCGTCACATTGATGACCTTCAGCCGCGGAAAGGCGGCCTGGAAGCGGTGCAAGGCCGAACGCGAGCCGTTCGCAACGACAATGTGGCCCTTGGAAAGTGCGACGGAAACCTCCGCCGGAATGGCGTATTTGAGACCATGCGCCTCCCACCAGACGGCAAAGGCGCCGGCCTGCTCCATCGATGCGAATCCGGCATCCGAAACGGCGAGATGCTCTTCTCCGCCGGCATCGCCGTCACGAGTGATGACGCGGCGGGCAAAATGCACGTCTTCGCGGCGATCGAAATGCCGGGCCGCAAGGTTCATCAGCGTGTCCTTGCCAGCCCCGCTCGGACCGACAACGACGACCATGATGCCGCGTTCGGCGCCGGCGCCCGGATGGGGTTCGTGTGACATTATCATGCGACACGGCGTCCTTCACGCCAGACGGAACGGGTCACCGGCACGCCATGCGAGCGGTGGACGCGGACGAGATCGGCACGCAGGCCGGTTTCGATGCGGCCGCGATCGTTGAGGCTGACGGTGCGTGCTGGCGTTGCCGTCACCATTGCAATTGCTTTCGACAACGTAATGCCCTCAACCTCGTCGGCAAGAATGAAGGGCGCATGCAGCAGGCTGAGTGGCACATAGTCGGACGAAAGCACGTCGAGAACGCCGAGCTGCGCCAGATCACGCGCGGCGATATTGCCGGAGTGCGATTTGCCGCGCACGATGTTCGGCGCGCCCATCAGAACGCTCATGCCGTTTTCATGCGACAGCCGGGCTGCGTCGATGCTGGTCGGGAATTCGGCCAGGCGAACACCGTTTTCAATCGCCTCATCGACATGGGAAGATGTGGCATCGTCATGGCTTGCGACGGTGATGCCGCGTTCGGCGCAGACCTTGGAGATCGCGTCGCGATTTGGCGTCGAATTGCGATCGGACTCGGCGATGCGTCTGGCGCAGAAGCGGGCAAACTCCTCATCGGAAAGACCGCGCTTCTTCTGATAGTAAAAGATGTACTGGTCCATTGTCTGGAACTGGCGCTGGCCGGGCGCATGGTCCATCAGCGAGACGAGACGAACATAAGGGTCGTTTTCGAAATCGGCGAAATGCTGCAGCACGTTGTCGGCCGAAACCTCGCAACGCAGATGGATGAGATGCTCGGCGCGCAGGCGCCCTTCCTTTTCGGCGGACTGGATGGCGTCGGCCATCTCGCGCATTTCGCCGTGCTCGAAGCCGCCGTCTTCGTCAGCACCCATGCGCAGGCAGTCGAAGACTGTGGTGATGCCCGAGGTGACGATCTGCGCGTCATGGGCCTGGATGGCCGCCGTCTTGTTCCAGCGAATGCCCGGACGCGGCGAATAGTGGCCTTCCAGATGGTCCGTGTGCAGCTCGACGAGGCCGGGAATGATGTAGTCGCCCTCAAAGTCTTCGCCGGCTACCGAATTACCTTCCGAAATATCGGCGATCTTGCCGTCGCGGATCAGGATAGAGCCCGAAAGGATATCGTCCTCGAGAACGATACGGGCGTTTGAAAGAACGGTTTCTTTGCTCATGTCAGAAAATCTTTCAGCTTTTGGCGCCAGCAAGAGGCTGCCATGTGTGGACTTTGAAAGGCGCGCCGCGCGCCTCCTCGCTAAAGACGGCAAGGCCGGAAATGCGAAGCGGCCTGCCGGTAAAAGCTGCGAAACGCTCCGTCAGGATCGCCTTCATCACTTCCGCGCGCTCTTCCGGCACCTGGCCGGTCAGCGTCATGTGGAAGCCGAAGTCATCCATGACATATGGATAGCCCCAGCGCATGAGATTGTTGCGCTGGCTCTCGGAGAGCCTTTCCGGTTTGCGCCTGATAATATCGGCCTCGGAGAGTGACGCCCGGAATGGCTCGAAAGACTTTACCACCTTTGCCGCGAAATCCTGAAGCGGTTGGTGCAGCGAACCCGGCACAAGAGCAAAGAAGCGACCAAGCTGGCCGAGCACCAGCTCCGGGATTTCAAAGGCCGGCGTGTTGGCGGCGAAATCTTCCACGACCGCCATCAGGTCCTTTTCGGTCACGGAGGAGGCAAGCTCGAAGGGCGCCTTGATCGTCGCATGGAAGCCGTAGCGGCGCGGATCGGCCGTCAGTTCGAATTGTTCATGAGCCGGCAGCGTCTCGTACTCGGGCGCAGGATAGGTCTCGTCGGTAAAGGCATCACGGCCAAGCCAGACGGAGGCCGCATCCGTCAGGGGATCATCCTTGGACGGCGAAAAATAGAGAGCGTAGCGCAAGGCTTTTATCCTGGAGATCGTCCGAACGGGGGAGCGCAATGTGCCGTGATTTGGCGGCAAACCGCAAGCACGCTCCGGCTAAAAGATTTCCATGACAGAATGATGATGGAGACCGAAATGCCCACCATCATTCGACAAATCCGATCAGTGCCTCTGCTTCGTTCCCATCAGCCGGTGACGCATTGCATTGGAGGCTGCGTCGAAGAGAAAGACGACGATCAGGATGAGCATGACCATGTAGGCGACATTCTGCCAATTGGAATTGGTCCGCATCGCTTCCCACAGCTTCAACCCGATGCCTCCGGCGCCGACGGCACCGATAATGGTCGCACCGCGGACATTCGATTCCCACTGGTAGAGGGTTTGGCTGACGAAGACGGGAATGATCTGTGGAATGATCCCGAAGCGATGGACGAGCAGGGTGGAGGCACCGGTCGATTTGATGCCTTCGCGCGGCTTGTTGTCGATGTTTTCGAGTCCTTCGGAATAAAGCTTGCCGAGCGTGCCGGTTTCCGTGAGGAAAATAGCACCGGAACCGGCAAGCGGGCCGGGGCCGAAGGCGCGCGTCAGGAACAGCGCCCAGATCAGCATATCGACCGAGCGCAAGAAGTCGAAGAACCGTTTGAGGCCTTGGTTCAACGCGCGGTTTGGGGTGATGTTGCGCGCCGCCAGGAAGGCGAGCGGAAATGCCGCGAGCGCACCGAGCAGCGTGCCGAGGAAGGCCATGACGATGGTCTGGAAAAGCTTGGTCCAGACGTCTCCGTGCTGCCACGCGCCGTTGTTCCAGATATTGTCGAAGGCCAGCGACAGGTTGGATTGATCAGGCTCGATCCGTGGGCCGGAAATGATCATGCTGACGACTTCACCGGCAGGCTTATCGAAGAAGGGCGAATGCGTGTCGAAGATGAAGTTTGGCCAGCCGAGCAGGCGCTTGCGGACCTTGATGCGATGTGCGGCGATGCTGACGTCGCCCGAAAATCCCATATCGACGAGGATGTTGTCGTCATAGACGGACATCCAGTCGGGCACAGCACCGTCGACGCGCGGGTTCTCGCCGGTGATATCGACAGGCACCGTTACGCCATGAGCTGTCAGCAGAACCTGCGTCCTGGAGATTTCCACCTGGCGGTTCGTGCCGCTGAGGGAAACCACGACGTTGCCGTCCGGCTTGTTGACGATCCAGCTGGGGTTCGGATTATCGCCAAGGGGAGAGAAGCGCGGATAGCGTACGGTAATGCCGGCGTCGCCGATCCGGAATTCCGGTTGCGCGTCGTAGCTGACCCACTGCGACATATAGATGCCGAAACGCTCCCAATGCGCCTCGGAGATCAGCCGTGGCAGTTCGAAGAACCAGACGGCGTAAATGCAGTAGACAAGCGTGCCGATCGCGATCATCAGCGTCCCGAAGCGCTGCTTGAAGGAACGCTGGAAATATTCCGGATAGCGCGTTTCGATCTCATGCATGCGGTTGGCGTCGAGTACGGTCATGGCGTCCTCAGTGCTGGAGAAGGAAGGCATGATCGCCAACAAGCTTGCGGCGGATCCAGGCCGAGAGCTGATCGACTGCGACGATCGTTATAAAGAGCAGAAGGACGAGCGCCACCGTCTTGGCGCCGAAACCGCGGGAGATAGAGAGCTTCAGCTCTTCGCCGATACCGCCGCCGCCGACAGCGCCGATGATGGTCGAAGCGCGAACGTTGATCTCAAGGCGGAGCAACATATAGGACATGAGGTTGGGCAATACCTGCGGCAGCGCGGCGAAGCGGACGCGCTCGAACCAGTTGGCCCCGACCGCCTTCATGCCGTCATCCGACTTCATGTCGGCATTTTCGATCACTTCGTAGAACAGTTTGCCGAGAGCGCCGATCGTATGAAGGGTGATGGCGATGATGGCGGCTACCGGTCCGATCGACAGAATGGCGGAAAACAGCCCTGCGATGACGATTTCGGGAAAGGCGCGCAAGAATTCCATCAGACGCTTCACGCACACGCGCAGCACACCCGAGGGGGCGAAGTTGCGTGCGGCCAGGAAACTGAGCGGCAGGGCGAAGACGAAGGCAACGATGGTCGAAAGGATCGCGATGTTGATCGTCACGATCATCAGTTCGAAATATTCGGGGATATAGAAGTCGCCCCAGACATACACGCGACCTTTGGCGAAGTTATATTCTTCACCGCCGGTGTCATTGACGCTGGGGATGTCGAACAGCGCGCGCCAGACGTCGTTCCAGTCTTTGGGAATGAGCCAGCTGAGGAAGTCGAAGAGATGCGGGAGGCGTTCGAAGAAGTGCCCGGCATTGCTCTCGTCGGCAAAGCGCACGGAGCTGACAAAAGCAAAAAGCAGGATTGCAAGCCCAATCAGCGTGTAGAAGCGCCGCTTGGCGACCATCCGGTCCCATGCTGTGACTATTTCGCTAGAGCTCTGCGTATGTGGTTGAATATCGGCAACAGTCATCAGCGCTCGAGCCCCTGTGCAAGAAAAGGGCGGCCGTCGCCGGCCGCCCCAGACATGAATGGAGAATTAGCCGCCGATGGCAGCTTTGCGGACGTCAACTACAGCGTTGTAGAAGTCGTGCTTGACCGGAACGTAGCCAGTGAAATCGCCGCCTTCGATGGCGTTGAAGCACTTTTCGTCGGTCTTCGGCAGGGCCAGGTAGAAATCGGAGATCTTCTTGATCCACGCGTCGCCGAGGGCGTTGCGGACGACGACCGGACCGTTCGGGATCAGCGGCGAGCGCCAGACTTCAACGAGCTTGTTCGGATCGACGGAGCCCTTGGCAACGACCTTGTGGAAGGTGCCGGAGGTGTAGCCGTCCATGAAATCGCCGAGGCCCGAGCTATCGTCAACGGCAACGTCAACCTTGCCGTCGTAGGCAGCGAGCAGGTTGTTCTCGTGACCACCGTTGAACTGCGTGGAAGCGAAGAACTTGTCGTTCGGCGCGCCGGTGTCCTTCGGAATCTGCGTCAGCGGAACGAGGTAGCCCGAGGTGGAGTCCGGGTCGGCGTAGCCGAGCTTCTTGCCCTTGGCGTCCTTGATGGTCTTGATGCCGGAGGACTTCAGAGCCAGACCGATCGAGTAATAGCCCGTCGAACCGTCCTTCTGCTGCGTCGTCAGGATCGGCGTAACAGCCTTCGGGTCCTTGATATAGACGGCTGCGTAGCCGGAAGCGCCGAGGCCGGCAACGTCGAGCGTGCCACCGAGCAGACCCTGGATAACGCCGTCATAGTCGGCAGCCGGGAACAGCGAAACCTTCTCGAAGCCCAATTCCTTCTTCAGGTGGTCTGCGAGGCAGGCATAGTTGCGCAGACGGTCGGCTTCGTTTTCGCCGCCGAGGATGCCGATGCGCAGTTCCTTGAGGTCGGCAGCATTTGCAGCGCCGGTCGCGAGCGCCAGAAGCGCCGTTGCGGCAAAGAGTGCTTTCTTGAACATGGTTCTCTCCTGATTGACCGGAAACCCGGCCGTCTTGTTAAGAAGATGTGCGCCCTTGACGCGGGCATTCGATCGCGGCCGTCCCTCTCACAGACCGGCCAGCGCCAGCGGTTGGTTGCCGGCGGATTGGTTTTCCGCTCCTTCCGGAGCCATGTTGATTGCCGTCGACGTCATCGTTTCGTCGATGCCCGCGCCATCCTTGTCCGTGCCGTAGATTTCCTTCACGGCCTCGGTGGTCAGTTCGGAGGGCTTGCCGTCGAATACGACACGACCGCCTGCCATGCCGACGATGCGTTCGCAGTAGTTACGGGCCGTATCCAGCGTATGCAGGTTGGTGACGACGGTGATGCCTTCGCGCTCGTTGATGTCGCGCAGCGCGTCCATGACGATCTTGGCATTCAGCGGGTCGAGCGAGGCGATCGGCTCGTCGGCCAGAACCATCTTCGGGTTCTGCATTAGCGCGCGGGCAATCGCCACGCGCTGCTGCTGACCGCCCGAAAGCGTGCCGGCGGCCTGCAGCGCCGTCTGCTCGATGCCGAGACGCTCGAGCGCGGCGATAGCCTGTATGCGCTCTTCACGGCTGAAGACGTTGAGCAGGCTGAGGATTGTCGAGCGATGGTTCAGGCGGCCGAGCATGACGTTGGTGAGTACGTCGAGGCGCGCCACGAGGTTGAACTGCTGGAAGATCATCGCGCAGTCGCGCTGCCAGTTGCGCAACGCCTGGCCACGAAGGCCGGAAACCTCGACACCGCCGAAATGGATAGTGCCGGAGGAGGGTTCCTGCAGGCGGTTGATCATGCGCAGAAGCGTGGACTTGCCCGCACCCGAACGGCCGATGATGCCGACCATCTGGCCTTGCGGAATGTCCAGCGTTACGGAATCAACAGCGAGCTTTTTTCCGAACCGGCGTGTGACATTCTTCAGTTCGAACATCATGCTCATCCTTCGCATTTCAGGCTTGTTATGCGATGGCATTAGTCCCGCTTCGTGAAGCTCGCATGTCAGTTTTGTGTAAGTCCTGTCACAAAACTCTGCACCGCAGCATTGAGCTTAACCACCGTAGCGCGAGAGGAAGTCTTCGGCCCCAAGCGCTCGGAAATCCGCCAGTGCGCCGCGCAGCCGGTCATGCTCCCAGTCCCACCAGGCAAGCCTGTCCATGCGTTCGCCGACCTCTTTCGGGAAGCGTTCGCGGATGAGCTTGGCGGGTACGCCGCCGACGATCGTATAGGGAGCAACGTCCTTCGAGACGACCGCCCCCGCGCCGATCACGGCCCCGTTGCCGACAGTCACGCCGGGCAGGATCGTGGCGCCATGGCCGATCCAGACATCATTGCCGATGACGACGCGGTTGGAGCGGCGCCACTCGAAGAATTCGCTCTCCATGTCGGCATCCGGCCAGTAGTCGGCGGCGCGATAGGTGAAGTGGTGCAGCGTCGCGCGCCAGGTCGGATGATTGGTGGCATTGATGCGCACCGCGGCAGCGATGTTGACGAACTTGCCGATCGTCGCGCACCAGATGGAACCGTCCTGCATGATGTAGGAATAGTCGCCGAACTCCGCCTCGCTGATGCGGCAGCGCTCGGAAACTTCCGTATAGCGGCCGAAACTCGAGTTGGAGACGGAGGCGGTTTCATGGAAATAGGGCTCGATGCCCAGCTTGCGGCTCATGCTGCAATTGCCTTTCGCGGAGAGAATTGCTGAACGTCGAGAATGCGGTCGGCGGCTGCCTCGCGCACTTCCTCATCGTGGAAGATGCCGAGCAGGGCGACGCCCGCCTTCTTCTTCTCCTCGATCATGCCGACGACGACGGCCCGGTTCTTCGCGTCGAGCGAGGCAGTCGGCTCGTCGAGCAGCAGGATCGTGTGATCGGTGATGAAGCCGCGGGCAATGTTGACGCGCTGCTGCTCGCCGCCGGAGAAGGTGGCGGGCGGCAGCTGCCAGAGCGCTTCCGGCAGGTTGAGTTTTTCCAGCAGCGCCGCGGCCTTTTCCTTGGCGCTGGCGGCATTTTCGCCACGTGCGAGCAGGGGTTCGGCGACCACATCGAGTGCCGCAACACGCGGCACGGTGCGCAGGAACTGGCTGACATAGCCGAGCGTCTGGCGCCGGACATCGAGAATGGTGCGCGGGTCGGCGGCGGCGAGATCGACGATCTTGCCCTTGTGATCGACGAGGATCTGTCCGGTATCGACGGCATAATTGCCGTAGATCATCTTGAGCAGCGAGCTTTTGCCGATGCCTGAGGGGCCACCGAGCACGACGCATTCGCCCGATGCCACCGAGAAGGAGACATCGGAGACAACCGGCAGCTTGATGCCATCGCGCAGGTGCATGATGAAGCTCTTGGCGACTTCTGAAACGACGAGGGGCGTTGCCATGGTTCTTAAACCTGCAGGATCGAGGAAACGAGGAGCTGGGTGTAGGGCTCGCGCGGGTCATCGAGCACACGGTCGGTCAGACCCTGCTCGATGACGAAGCCGTCCTTCATCACCATCATACGATGGGACAGAAGGCGGGCGACGGCGAGGTCGTGCGTGACGATGATGGCCGACAGGCCAAGATCGTTGACGAGACCGCGCACAAGATCGAGCAGACGTGCCTGCACGGATACGTCGAGACCGCCGGTCGGCTCGTCCATGAAGACGAGGCGCGGGCCGGTCACGAGATTGCGGGCGATCTGCAAACGTTGGCGCATGCCGCCGGAAAAGGCGCGCGGCTGGTCGTCGATGCGGTCGGCGTCGATTTCGACACGCTCCAGCCAGTCGATGGCGGTGGAGCGGATCTTGCCGTAGTGGCGATCGCCGATCGCCATCAGGCGTTCGCCGACATTTGCCCCGGCAGACACCGTCATGCGCAGCCCGTCAGCCGGGTTCTGATGCACGAAGCCCCAGTCGGTACGCATCAGGAAGCGGCGCTCGGCCTCGTTCATGTGGTAGAGATCGCGGTAGCTGCCGTCACGCATGTGGTATTCGACACTGCCTGTCGTCGGCATCAGCCGGGTGGAGATGCAATTCAGCAGCGTCGTCTTGCCTGAGCCGGATTCACCGACGATGGCGAGCACTTCACCGGGCCAGAGCTCGAAGGAGACGTTCCGGCAGCCGATGCGATTGCCATAGAACTTCGAGAGGTCGTTGACTTTGAGAAGCGGTGTATCGGTCATTCTGCAGCCTCCCGGGCCAGCATTTCGCCGGCATGTCCGTGCGCCCGGCGGTCTTCGCAATGGTCGGTATCGGAGCAGACGAACATGCGCCCGCCCTTGTCGTCGAGGATCACCTCGTCGAGATAGACATCCTCCGCGCCGCAGAGCGCGCAGGGCTTGCCGAAGCGCTGGATTTCGAAGGGATGGTCTTCGAAATCAAGGCTGACGACGTCGGTGTAGGGCGGCACCGCATAGATGCGCTTCTCGCGGCCGGCGCCGAAGAGCTGCAGCGCGTCCGACATGTGCATTTTCGGATTGTCGAATTTCGGGGTCGGCGAGGGATCCATGACATAGCGGCCGTTGACCTTCACCGGATAGGCATAGGTCGTGGCGATGCGGCCGTTACGGGCAATGTCCTCGTAGAGCTTCACGTGCATGAGGCCGTATTCCTCAAGCGCATGCATCTTTCGTGTCTCCGTTTCGCGCGGTTCGAGGAAGCGCAGCGGTTCCGGGATCGGCACTTGGTAGACGAGCACCTGGCCTTCGCCGAGCTTCTCTTCGGGGATACGGTGGCGCGTCTGGATGATCGTCGCATCCTTGGTGTGAGTCGTAACCGCGACATTGGCGACCTTCTGGAAGAAGGCGCGGATGGAGACGGCATTCGTCGTGTCGTCGGCGCCCTGGTCGATGACCTTGAGAACGTCGTCAGGCCCGATGATGGCGGCCGTCACCTGCACGCCGCCCGTTCCCCAGCCGTAGGGCATCGGCATTTCTCTTGATGCAAAGGGTACCTGATAGCCGGGAATGGCGATCGCCTTCAGGATGGCGCGGCGGATCATCCGCTTGGTCTGTTCGTCGAGATAGGCGAAATTGTAGGTGGCGAGATCACTCATTCGGCGGCCTCCTTTTGGGTCTCGCCGCTGTTGCGGGCGGCTTCAAATTCGCGGCGCATGCGGCGGACGAGGTCGAGTTCGGCCTGGAAGTCCACATAATGCGGAAGCTTCAGGTGCTCGACGAAACCGGTCGCCTGCACATTGTCGGAATGGGAAATGACGAATTCCTCGTCCTGCGCCGGCGCGGTAATGTCCTCGCCAAGCTCTTCGGCGCGCAGCGCGCGATCGACCAGCGACATGGCCATCGCCTTGCGCTCGCTCTGGCCGAAGACGAGGCCGTAGCCGCGTGTGAACTGCGGTGGCGCCTTGGCCGAGCCCTTGAACTGATTGACCATCTGGCATTCGGTGAGCTGGATCGTGCCAAGCGAAACGGCAAAGCCAAGCTCCGGCACGTCGAACTCCACCTCGACCTCGCCGATGCGGATTTCGCCGGTGAAGGGGTGGTTGCGGCCGTAGCCGCGCTGGGTGGAATAGCCGAGCGCCAGCAGGAAGCCTTCGTCACCGCGGGCAAGCGCCTGCAGGCGAAGATCCCGCGTCATCGGAAATTCCATCGGCTCGCGCGTCAGGTCGCCCGTCTCGTGGTCCTCAGGGAGCTCGCCGTCATTTTCGATCAGGCCTTCCTGGCCGAGGATTTCGGAAACGCGCATGACGCGGCCGGTTTCGGCCTCGCGCTGCGCCGGCTCTTCAACGGCCTCGTCTGAAAGCAGCGAGGGATCGAGCAGGCGGTGCGTATAGTCGAAGGTGGGCCCAAGCAACTGGCCGCCCGGAAGATCCTTGTAGGTGGCGGAGATGCGGCGCTCGATCTGCATATTGGCGGTATCGAGCGGCTTCGAATAGCCGAAGCGCGGCAGCGTCGTGCGATAGGCGCGCAGCAGGAAGATCGCTTCGATCATGTCGCCGCGCGACTGGCGTACGGCAAGTGCGGCGAGCGTCCGGTCATAGAGCGAAGCTTCGGCCATGACGCGGTCGACGGCGAGTGCGAGCTGTTCGACGATCTGCTCTATGCCGATGGCGGGCACGGAGCGGTCGCCGCGCCGGCGGTCGGCGAGCAGGCGGTGAGCATTGGCGATGGCGGCCTCGCCACCCTTGACGGCAACATACATGAGCTCAGATCTCCGTTGCTGTGATCTTGGTGGTGCGCGGCAGGCAGAGGAAACGCCTGCCAGCCGTCAGCACGATGTCGACGCCGCGCGGGAAGAGCGCACGGTTTTCGGTCCAGAGGCGCAGGAAGGTTTCCGGCAGGCCGACAGGCGCGATCTCGGCCACGCTTTGGATGCCCGGCCCCATGAGGGCGAGACGGCGTCCGCCTTCGAGGTCGGCAAGTTCGATCACGACCGTCGTGGAACGATCGGGATATTCCTGAGTGCCCGCAGCAAAAAGGCCGAAGGTGGAAAGCATCGTGCCTGCCTCGATGAAGGCGAAACGGGCTTCGGCCTTTTCGGCAGTCAGCGGCGCGCCGGTGTGGAAGCCGAGCCACTCGGGAATTGCAGACTTCGCTAGCCCCGCGGAAAGCCAGACGGGGGTGTCGTGATCACAGAGCGTCAGGCCGATTGCGCCGGCGGCGATGCCGAGCGGCGCCGGCGGCGTAACATCGGCTGCGACGGTCTGGATCGTGCCGGGTCGGGCCATGCCGTCCATCAGCATCTTGAACACGCTCTGCGCGTGGAAGACCGGTTCAGCGAAGCCACCGGTCAGAACGTCGGTCTTGAGGCTCATCAGTTGTCTCCCCGCACCATGGTGAAGAAGTCGACGCGGGTCGCGGCCGTTTCCTCAGCCTTGCGATTGGTGTCATCGGCAATCCGCTGGACGATTGGCGAAAGCAGCTTTTCCTCGACAAATCCTTTGGTCGCCTCTTCCTGCCAGAGCGCATCGAAGATCGCCGAAAGCCGTGCCTTCTCGCTGTTGGTGCCGAGTGCCTGAGCATGTCCGACGGAGCCGGAGGCGAGGCGCACCGTCGCGCGTGTCACCGTCACTTCGCCGAGATTGAAGGGCGCGCCGCCGCCGCCGATGCGGCCGCGGACCATGACGAGGCCTGTCTCCGGACCACGCACCGGCTGCACGACCGGCTTTTCGGCAAGCGCATCCCACGCCGCCAGCAATTCCTGTGTCTCGGCGCGGGCGAGCAGATCGACAGTACGTTTACGCCCATCATCCGTTCGCGCCGCAGCTTCCGTCTTCTCTGCTACCGTCATCATCTTTTCCTCGAAATGTCTATTGATATAGACAACTATACAAGCTATACCTATCCCTAAATCGGCGAGGTGACAAGCGTGTGACACGACACGTCCAAATTTGGCCGGGCCTGAAGATGAATTCGGGCCGAAAATGATCTGGCAGGGGTGTAATGGCAGGCATGAAGCAGGTGCAGCGGCAGACCGGAGTGGCGCTCTGGCGGCAGATCGCGGACAGGATCCGCGAGGCAATCAGCAGCGGCGCCTATGACGAAACAGGCATGGTGCCGCCGGAAACCGTTCTGGCGCTGCAGTTCGGCGTCAACAGGCATACGGTCCGCAGCGCGCTCGCCGCGCTGGCGCAGGAAGGCATCGTGCGCGCGGTGCAGGGCCGCGGCACGCTGATCGAGCGCAAGGAGCGCCTGAATTTTCCGATCAGCCGCCGCACCCGCTTTACCGATGGTCTGGGCGACCAAGCGCGCGAGACGCATTCGCTCCTGCTTGGCCATGCGGAAGAGGCGGCCAGTGCCGAGGTGGCCCGCTGGTTGCGCATCGAACAGGGCACGCCGGTCATCCGGCTGGAAACGGTGCGCGATGCGGACAGGCGGCCTGTCGCGCGCGGCACGAGCTGGTTTCCGGCCGCGCGTTTTCCCGGCCTCGTCGAGATCTATCGCCAGACCGAGTCCGTCACCAAGACTTTCGCCGCACTCGGCCTCTCGGACTATGTGCGCGCCACGACCGAGATCACCGCCGCTCACGCCGATTCCGGCGACATTGCCGATCTGGAGCTGACGCCCGGCGCCGTGCTCCTGATCACCAAGGCGATGAATACCGATCTGGAAGGTGTGCCGGTGCAATATTCGATCAGCCGCTTTGCCGCCGATCGCGTCCAGTTCACCATCGAGAACTGAAAACGAAAAAGGCCGGGCGCGAGCCCGGCCTCAAACCCTATCGATGTCGGATCACACTCAGTGCGCGCCGGACATATCGCCGAGCACTTCCTTGGAAGCGACAGTCGAATCTGCCTTCAGCTTGTAGACCATCGGCACGCCGGTCGCCAGATTCAGCGAAAGAACCTGCTCGCGGGTGAGGCGGTCGAGAACCATGACGAGCGAACGCAGCGAGTTGCCGTGCGCGGCAACCAGCACCTTTTCGCCGCGCAGGACGCGTGGAAGGATTTCCGTCAGATAGTAAGGCCAGACACGGGCGCCGGTGTCGCGCAGGCTTTCGCCGCCCGGAGGCGGAACGTCATAGGAGCGGCGCCAGACATGCACCTGCTCTTCGCCCCACTTGGCACGGGCATCGTCCTTGTTGAGGCCGGAAAGATCGCCGTAGTCGCGTTCGTTGAGCGCCTGGTCGCGGATTGTCTCGAGATCAGGCTGGCCGACCTTGTCGAGGACAAGCTTCAGCGTGTGCTGGGCGCGCACCAGTGCGGAGGTGAAGGCGATATCGAACTTGATGCCGTAGTCGGCAAGCGCCTGGCCGCCGGTCGTGGCTTCCTGGATGCCGAGCTCGGTCAGGTCGGGGTCCTTCCAGCCGGTGAAGAGATTCTTGAGATTCCAGTCGCTCTGGCCGTGGCGAACGAGGACGAGGGTACCGCTCATGAAAAATGCCTCCTACAAATGATCAATGGGAAGAAAGCCCGAGAACGTCGAGCATGGAATAGTGCCCCGGTTTCTTGTCGCGCGCCCAAAGGGCTGCCTTGATGGCGCCGCGCGCGAAAATCGAACGGTCGGTTGCGCTATGCGAAAGCGTGACGGTCTCGCCTTCGCCGGCGAAGAGCACGGAATGCTCGCCGATGACCGAGCCGCCGCGCAGCGTCGCAAAGCCGATCGTGCCGGCTTCCCGCGGCCCGGTATGGCCGTCGCGCACGCGCACGGATTTCCCGGCAAGATCGATATCGCGGCCCCTTGCGGCTGCCTCGCCGAGCAGCAATGCGGTCCCAGAGGGCGCGTCGACCTTGCGCTTGTGATGCATTTCGAGAATTTCGATATCCCAGTCGGCGGGATCGAGCGCCTGAGCCGCCTGCTGCACGAAAACGCTGAGCAGATTGACCCCGAGACTCATATTGCCCGACTGGACGATGCGGGCATGGCGCGAGGCGGCCGCAATCTTTGCGTTGTGCTCATCGGAGCAGCCGGTCGTGCCGACGACATGAACGATGCGCGCCTGCGCCGCCAGTCCGGCAAATTCCACGCTGGTGGCGGGCGACGTGAAGTCCAGCACGCCCTCGGCATGCAGGAACGCTGCCAGGGGATCGTCGCCGATGATGACACCATTGGCGCCGAGACCGGCAACCTCACCGGCATCCTTGCCGACGAAGGGCGAGCCCGGCCGCGCGACCGCTGCATGCAGTGTCACGCCGTCGATGGAATGGATGAGCCGGATGAGCGTCTGCCCCATGCGCCCCGCTGCTCCGACCACAACCAGTTTCATCGCAGTGTCGCTCATGTCAGTCCGTCATCCTGATCAGTATAAATCAGAAGCCGAAGGCCTCTGCAGATTGTTGAGGCGAGCGTAAAGTCCGTCGCTGACCTTCGCAAGCGTCTCGTGATTGCCTTCTTCGACGACACGGCCCTGCTGCATCACGACGATCTTGTCGGCGCGCACCACGGTCGAAAGCCGGTGGGCGATGACGACGACCGTGCGGCCGGTCATGGCTTCGTCGAGCGCCTTCTGCACGGCTGCTTCCGATTCCGTATCGAGCGCCGAGGTTGCCTCGTCGAGAAGCAGGATCGGCGCGTTGCGCACCAGAGCGCGGGCGATCGACAGCCGCTGGCGCTGGCCGCCGGAGAGAGTCACGCCGTTTTCGCCGACGGGCGTATCGTAGCCCTGCGGCTGTGCGACGATGAAGTCATGCGCATAGGCAAGCCGCGCCGCCTTCTCGATATCCTCGTCGGTGGCTTCCGGACGGCCGTAACGGATATTGTCGCGGATCGTGCCTTCGAAGAGGTAGGGTTGCTGCGAGACATAGGCGAGCTGCTGGCGCAGCGACCGCTTGGTGATATGGGCGATATCCTGTCCGTCGATCAGGATCTGGCCTTCCTTCGGATCGTAGAAGCGCGGAATGAGGCTGATGACGGTGGATTTGCCGGCGCCCGACGGGCCGACGAGCGCCGTCGTCTTGCCGCCTTCGGCCGTCAGCGTCACGCCGTCAAGCACGCTTTCATTGCCATAGGCAAAGGAAACGTTGCGGAACTCGATCTTCGCTTCGGTGACAACAAGCGGCTTAGCATCCGGCAGGTCGCGCTGGCGCGGTTCCATGTCGAGCAACTCGTAGATCATCCGGGCGTTGACGATGGCGCGCTCCATCTGCACCTGCAGGCGAGCAAGGCGCCGCGCCGGATCATAGGCAAGAAGGAGAGCCGTGACGAAGGAGAAGAAGGCGCCCGGCGGCACATTCTGGTAGATCGAGCGATAGGCGGCATAGGCAAGCACGCTCGCGACGGCAAAGCCGGCAAAGCTCTCCGTCAGGGGCGAGGTGCGCTCGGAAAGCCGTGCGATGCGGTTTGCCCGGCCTTCGGCAGCGCCGATCAGCTTGTTGACCTTGTTTTCCAGCGCCTCTTCCATCGTGAAGGCCTTCACGATGGAAATGCCCTGGATCGTCTCCTGCATGGCGCCGAGAACATGGCTGTTGAGATCGACCGCTTCGCGGGTGGCCGAGCGCAGCCGCTTGGAAACGTAACGCAGCGCATAAAGCAGCGGCGGCGCCAGAACGAAGACGGCAAGGCTCAACAGCGGATCCTGAACGACCATGACGCCGATCAGCGAGACGAAGGTGAGGAGGTCACGCACGGTCGACGTTATCGTGAGGTTCAATACGTCGCGGATACCGGTAACGTTCTGGCTGACCTGAGCGGCGATATGAGCGGAGCGAGACTCGTTGAAATAGCCGACGGAGAGCGTCATCAGGTGCGAATAGATCCGTCGCTGATAGCGCGCGACGATATCGTTGCCGATCCTTGAAAGGGCAACGCCCTGTCCGTAGCTCGCAAAACCGCGCAGCATGAAAGCGATGAAGATCGAAAGACAGATGATCCAGACGACGTCGGCGCGGCGGTTGGCGAAGGCCTCGTCAATGATCGCCCGCATGATCCAGGCCGTGAACGCCGTCGAAAGCGCTATGATGACAAGGCAGGAGATTGCGAAGACGTAGCCCCAGAGATGGTCCCGGCCGTTTTCCGCAATGATGCGTTTCAGGATGCCCGTCACGGTATCGCTGTTGACGTGTGGCTTTCTGCTGTCGGCGGCTTCCAAAAATAGGCTTCCTGTCTCAGGGCCGCATGCCGCAGGCGCGGCACGCATATGCGCGGGCTCTATAAAGAGTTGAGGGGGCTTTGGCTAGAGCGCCCTGCGTCCCATCGGGGCGCACAAAGGACGCTCTAACGCCTTGAAACTATGCTTCAGGCTCAGGCTCGCCAGCGCCGTCCATCCGTCGAAAGGCCGAAGTTTGCAGGCATGCGTGCATAGGAGGAAAGCCCGGCAAGAGCAGCCAGCGGATGCGTCACCACATAGGTCGGGATCGTGCGCAGCAGGGCCGAATGCGGCGCCTTGTCTTCGAATGCGGCCCGGAATTCCGGCTTTTTCAGTGCCGGAAGGATCTTCTGCGAGATGCCGCCCGAGAGATAGACGCCGCCGCGGGCCATGAACACCAGCGCCATGTCGCCCGCCACGCGGCCGAGATAGGTGGCAAACAGCGAAACGGTTTCGACCGCGACCTTGTCGCTGCCGACGAGCGCATGCGACGTGATGTCCGCCGGATCGCTCATTGTCGGCGCCACACCATCGGCCGCGCAGATGGCGCGGTAAAGGTTGACGATGCCGCGACCGCAGAGGATCTGTTCGGCCGAAATGCGGCCCTCGATGGTCTCGACATGCGGGAAGATTTCATAGTCGCGTTTGCTGCGCGGCCCGAGATCGACATGCCCGCCTTCGCCCGGAACCGGAATCCAGGTCGACTGGGTATGGACCAGACCACCGACGCCGAGGCCGGTGCCGGGTCCGAGAACGACGCGGGACGCAACCATATCGCCTGCAGCATCGCCGATGCGCTCGCGATTGTCGTCGGAAAGTGCCGCGATCGCCAGCGCTTGTGCTTCAAAATCGTTGACGACGAGCACGTCGACGAGGCCGAGGCCCTCGATCATCTTCTTCGGCCGTACCACCCAGGGGCAGTTGGTCAGCGGGATTTCATCCGCCTTGATCGGGCCGGCAACGGCAAGGATCGCGGCGCGCGGCTGTACGGAGGTCTTGTCGAGCACACCCTTCTGGATCGCCTCGTCGATCGTCTCGTAATCGGCGGTGCGCACATTGGGAAACTGCTTCGGCTCAGCATAGGCATCCGTCAGGATGGAAAAGCGAGCATTCGTGCCACCGATGTCGCCGATCAGGATCGGAAAGGGCAAGGGAGTAGAGGATGCAGTCATGGCCGGTTCCGTGCTGTAGGCCCGAGGGATCAGGCGTTAAGGGTAGGGAGAAGCTTTTCGGCTGTCGACTCGTTCAGTGCCATCGGAATGTCGTAGACGATCGCAAGCCGCATCAGCGCCTTGACGTCGACATCATGCGGCATAGGCGTCAGCGGGTCCACGAAGAAGATCAGGGCGCTGACCTCGCCGGTGGAAATCAGTGCGCCGATCTGCTGGTCGCCGCCGAGCGGGCCGCTTTTCAGCCGCGTCACGTGAAGGTCGGGAGCGGCATCGAGCACGCGCCCGCCCGTCGTGCCGGTAGCGACGATTTTCCATTGGGCGAGAAGATCCCTGTTGCGGCGGGCAAACGCCGCCATGTCGTCCTTCTTCTGGTCATGCGCAATCAATGCAAGGCATTTGCCGCCGGCCATGAACGGGTTCTCCACGCGCGTAATTCAATCGATTTGACCGCTTCTACACCAGGCGTTTGTGATTTGAAAGACAGCCGACCGCCCGCCTGTTCAGCCTATTGCACGACCGGCTTGTCGTTCGGAACCGGGCCGACTGAAGGAAGCGCACTGCCGGTATCGACAGGTGGTGCAGCCGCCGGGGCTGCCGTCAGCGCACTCGCCGCGGAAGGGCCGCCATAGGTCCCGGCTTCCACAGAGGCGATGGACGGGGCATCGACAACGGCAGAGCAGGCCTTCGGCAGGTCGGAGACCATGACCTCACGCGGCGGCTTCGGCGGCTTTGCGCTGGGCTTCGGCGCCGCCCACGGCTCCTTGGTGAACCACCAGGCAAGCGACTTGTCACAGCCGTCGCCGGCAGCCACCGGCGCCTGCCCTGTACAGCCCTTGGCGCCCGGCGGGCATTTGATGCGGATATGGAAATGCGAATCGTGCCCGTATTCCGGCCTGAGCTTGCCGAGATTGGTGCGATCGCCGGTCCAGGTGTCGCACATCTTCTTCTTGATTGCCGGGTTGACGAAGATGCGCTCGACCTGCGGATAGCTTGCCGCCAGCATCAGGAGTGCCGCCCGCTGCTCGCTCCACACTTTCGGGTCGACGGTCAGGAACTTGTCTTTCTGCAACATGGTGGTGAAGGGCAGGTCTTCCCGCTCTTCGTAGCTCAAGCGCTGCGAGGGCATGGGTGTCAGCCAGACATCGGCATCGAGGCCGATCTGGTGCGAGGCGTGACCGTTGGCCATCGGCCCGCCGCGCGGCTGGGCGATATCGCCGACGAGGATACCGGGCCAGCCAATCTTGGCACGCGCATCCTGCGAGAATTTTTCCAGAAGCGAGATCATCGCCGGATTGCCCCAGCGCCGGTTGCGCGAAAGGCGCATCGCCTGCCAGGTCGGCCCGTCAGCCGGTAGCGCCTCCGCACCGGTCATGCAGCCCTTGGCGTAGAAACCGATCGGCTGCGCCGGCCCCTGCGTCGGCAATTTCTCCGCGCCGAAAATCGCCTTGGCGCTGCCGGGGCTCGGCGTCTTCTGCTGTGCGCCGACATCGCCGGCGACAAGGCTTGCGCCCATTGCCCCGGCAAAGGCCAATTTGCCGAGTGTCCTGAAAGTCCGGGCCTTGAAAGCCATGCCGTTCCCTTGCTGCATTTACCGGAGCATCGGCCCGAAGATCGAAATCGATTTTCGGAAAGCCTGATGCGTCGATCAAAAATATTAGAGCGTCCTTTGTGCGTCCGAATGGACGCACGGCGCTCTAAGGTGATTTGCGATCGAATCTATCGTGAAAAGCAATTTTGGTGAATCGATGTTTTGGCAAGCTGACCAGGAAAGGCTCTAACGCAGGGTAGTTTTCAAGCTCTTGAGCGGACTCGAACCAGCGATCCTGAAGAAACAAGTCGCTGCTCCCACGAAATCAATGAGTTGAGGCGACATCGACGCTGTCAGCAACGTCATCGAGCTGCCCTGGAGCGACGGGCAGGCCGAAGGCCAGATCAACCGCCTCAAGACCCTCAAGCGCGCAATCTATGGTCGGGCAGGTCCCGAACTGCCGAGGGCACGAATGCTACCACCGCTCCACACAAAGTGAGGAAGAACCCGGTTAACTGCCAAACGACATGAGCCCCATTCTGCGAACGAGCATGAAGTGGCGCGAACGTTTCAGTGTGCGGCGCGTGGTTCCTCGTGTGCCCTCACGATGGCGTCCGCTTCCTTGCCGTATAGCTCCTCGAAGTGATCGAAGGTCTTGGAAAAGTAACCGATGCCCTGCGTCGCCGAGCGCAGCGCCCGCGCCAGATCGTCAAGCGCGCTGCCCGGAATAAGTGCCCGGAAGATGTCCCATCCCTTAGCGGTTTCATCCCGGTCGAAGCCGAGAACCTGACCCTTGAGAGCGGAGACGATCTGGACGAGGCTGCCGGAATAGATCGACGGAATGTGAATTTCGCTGCGGAAGACCGGTTGCATCAAAACGGCCGACCCTTCGGAAAGCGCCTGTCGCACTCCCATTTTCGACGCAGTGCGGAAGGCGTGTTCCGAACTGTCGACGGCATGGTGCTGACCATCGAACAGCGTTACGCCGACATCGATGACCTGGAAGCCGAGCGGCCCTTTCTCCATCGCTTCGCGCGCGCCTGCTTCGACGGCAGGGATATAGTTGCGCGGAACGACGCCACCCTTGACGGTTTCGCTGAAGGTGAAGCCCCGGCCGCGCTCGTTGGGGCGAATGCTCAGCTTCACATCCGCGAATTGCCCGGCACCGCCGGTCTGTTTGCGATGCCGGTAGTGAACCTCGGACGGTTTCGCGATTGTCTCGCGGTAGATCGGGCTGGGCGTTCGATCGGTTACGTCGATGTGGAAGACGTCGGACAGGGTTCGGCAGAGATCGCGCAGATGTACCGGGCCCTGGGCGCGGACGAGCTGGGCGCCAGTGCCTTCCTCCTGCAAAACGACAAGACCGCGATCCGTCTCGGAAAGTTTTGCCAGCGTTTCGGAGAGCTTGTTTTCATCGCGTGCGCTGCCCGGGACCAGGATCCTTTCAAGCATCGGCGTAGGTGGCTCGGTCCATTCGGGTGGGGCGACCGTCGCGTCTGATGTCAACAGCGACGGGACGGGCAAGTGGTCGGACTTGACCGTCGCGAAGACATCCCCCAGTGCAGGCACGATCGCCGAGTTCGACCGTCCGTTTGCGGGATCCTGCACGGCGCCGAGGCTGGAGCCGCCCAGTAATGCGCCTTGCCGCAGTCCCTCACCAAACGCACGCACCAGCACCGTCTTGCCGATATTCTGACGATGATAGGCATGGAAGCTCACGGCGGTCAGCTTGTTTTCATCGACATTGCCCGCACGAGCCAGGCGCTGTCGAAGAACCCCTGCCGGCGGCGCCTCGTGGCGCAGCGCCTTCATCAGCCTCATCATGCCGTTGCCGTGACTTGCGGCACCGATCAGGACTGGAATAATCCTGTTTTCGCTGAGAACCCGCGATGAAATGGCATAGAGCGCGTCGCTGGGTGGCTCGCGATCTTCGACCAGTTCCTCGAGAAGCCAGTCATCGAATTCGGACAGGTGTTCCAGGAGCTCGCTGCGCGCTTCGTGCTCGCGTTCGGCGGCGCTTTCGGGGATTGCGATCAGCGCCGAAGTCTGGCCTTCCCGGTAGCGCCACGCCCGCTCCGAAATCAGATCGCAACTGCCTATGATCCTGTCTCCCTCGCGGATCGGGATCTGGCGAAGCAAAAGCGTGTGGTTGGCGTAGTCTTGAAGCGCGGCGATCACGTCCCTCAGCCGCCCTCTCGGTTCGTCCATTCGGTTGACGAAGAGGATGCACGGCGTCCCCGAGGCCTCGACTATCCGCAGATAGGGCGCGGCGAGCACAGCCTCCTCCGGTGCCGATGAAACGCACAGGATGCAGGCGTCGCTGGCAAGAAGCGCGTGCTGTGCATGCGCCAACGCTTCGTTGGCTCCTGGCGCATCCAGCGCACACCACGCCTCGTTTCCAAAGGTGAATTCTGTGAGGTTCAATCCATAAGGGGACTTGGATTTTCTCGGCGCCCCCTCCAGGGAGCCGAGCTTTTCCACGACTGTTGATTTTCCGGTCTGCGAGGGTCCAAGCACGGTAAAGCAGCGCATCGGCATTCCTCCAACTGCCATAAACACAATTTTCAGCCATCATAGGATGCCCTGAACCGCTGCAAGGCGCCAGAGGTGTTCAGTTTCACAACGCTTTGACCTGGAGACGTAGGAGCTGTTCTCGAATTGCCAGCGGGGCTGACCGCAGGGGCTGCAGACGCATCCAAACCGGTTTTCGCCCACTGGATTGTGATCCTTCCTCGCTGTACAGCGAGGAAGGTATTTTGGTTGTCGAGCCCATCCCTTTTAGGTGCAATTTATGACAAGAAAAGTTTATCTGGCCGGTCCCGAGGTCTTCCTTCCCAACGCCCGTGAAATCCTCGACCGGAAAGCAGCACTTGCCCGTGAGGCGGGACTTCTCCCGCTTTCGCCCGGCGATCTGGAAATCCCGCACACGAACTCGAAGCGCGAGCGGGCCGCGGCGATAAACGCGGTGGACGAGAAGATGATGATCCAGGCTGACGCGATCATCGCCAATCTGACGCCCTTTCGTGGCATTGCCGCCGATACAGGGACGGCCTTCGAACTCGGCTTTATGTGCGCAAGCGGTAAGCCTGTATTCGCCTACACGAATGTGGCCCGCGATCACAGCGGACGAGTGAGCGATCTCTATGGCGGGGCCGTCGCGTATGATGCTGAAGGTCGACTGCGAGACCCGAACGGAATCGCAGTCGAGGATTTTGGCCTGGCCGACAATCTCATGCTGCACGCCGGGATTGAGCGGCGCGGTGGCGTCCTCATCATCGGAGATGCACCGCAGGATGCGCTTTATACGGACCTTGCCGCGTTCAAGACGTGTCTTGCCGTCGCCGTTGAGAAGCTGCGCTAGGGAGGTACCGCGCCCCTCACCCTTCCGGCCGTGCCAGGGATCGTGCAATGTCGACGATGTCATCACGCGAGGCGGTCGGGTCTTAGCCGTTGGCAAGAACCTCGGCCGTTTTGCGCACGCGCGACAGGCGCGGCAGGATGCGCTCGCAGGCAAGCGAATGCATTTCGGCGGTGAAGGTGCTCATCGCATCCTCGACGGCGATGACTGCGTAATTATGGGCAAATGCATCGCGGATCGTCGCCTCGACGCCGAAATTCGTGGCGATACCCGTGAGGATCACGGTCCTGATGCCGCGGCGGCGAAGCTGGAGATCGATCTCCGTGCCGTAGAAGGCGCTCCACTGATGCTTGACGATATGGACATCGACATCGAGCGCAGCGATTTCCACTGGTGCCGCAAGTGCCGCCGCCGGAAGACCGCCTTCAGGGAAAACTGCCGGCTCGTCCACCGGCTGGTTGACAGCATCGGCATAGTCCGGGGAGAATCCGACGGTAACGAGGATCACCGTCCCGCCTTCGGACTTCAGCCTGGTGGCGATTGCGGCAGTATTCTCGATCACCTGCTGGGCGGAATGGGGCGCAAGCTGCCGGCTGACGATGAAGCCTTGCAGGTCGATGGAAATGAGTGCGGTGGTCTTGGGATCATAGAGGGACATGGGAATCTCCGGGAAGAAAACATGAGGGTATCCTCACAATGACAAATACGAGGATAGCCTCACAAAAATCAAGCCCGGAACCGCAAACTCGTGTGCCGAAACGCCAACGCGGCCATGAGCGCGTCGCGATATTGTTGGAAGCGGCAGCCAGGGTCTTTCTCGAAAAAGGCTATGACGCCGCAACCATGACGGAGATTGCCGCTGTCGCGAATTCTTCGATCGGTTCGCTCTATCAGTTCTTCCCGACCAAGCCTCTGCTTGCCGAGGCGCTGCATATCGATCGCCTGCAGCACCTGAACAGCGGGCTCGCCGAACTCGCCGAGAAGACCAGGGGGAAGAGTGCCGCCGAAATCGGCGATGCGATCTTCACGCGGCTCGGCCGGTTCATCGAGGATCATCCGGAATTTCCGGTTCTCGCAGCGCGGCGCGATGTGCCCAAGGAGCGCAAGGCGAAATCGCGTGCGGAGCTTCGCGCCAGCATCACCGCACTCCTGAGGAATGCTGAACCGTCGGTCGAGCGCGATGTCGATCTTCTCGGCGCCCTGGTTCTGGAGCTGCTGCGTATCGTCGTCGCGGCCGCCAATGACCCCGATGGCTCGGGCGATCCGCGCCTGGTTGGGGAGCTGCGCCGCATGCTCCGCAAGCGTCTCGAGGAAGTGACGCCCTGACCTCCATTGGTAAGGTCAAAATTTCGCGAGCCCGGTAAAAAACAAACTCTTTCCTGTTTTTCGCCTGCATTTCTCGTATTGTCGGCGAAACTAATAACAGGGGAAGAATGAATAGTGGCTTCGTGGTTGAAAATCGGTGTGCTGGTAGCATTGGCGGGTGCGCTCGCACCTATGACTGTATTGGCTCAGGACCAGCAGTTTAAAATCGGCAGTTCGGTCATCAGCGAGATGAAGTACAAGCCGGGCTTTACCCGCTTCGACTACGTCAATCCTGATGCCCCGAAAGGCGGCGACCTGCGCCTGTCTTCAAGCGGCACTTTCGACACTTTCAATCCTTTGCTGGCAAAAGGCCAGACAGCGGTCGGTTTGTCGCTCGTTTACGACACCCTGCTGAAGCCGGCTGATGACGAACTCCTCGTCTCCTATGGTCTGCTTGCCGAGGGCCTTTCCTATCCGCCCGACGTTTCGAGCGCCACTTTTCGCCTTCGCAAGGAAGCGAAATGGGCTGATGGCCAGCCGGTCACGCCCGAAGACGTCATCTTCAGCTTCGACAAGACCAAGGAGCTGAACCCGCTTGCCGGAAACTACTACCATCACGTGGTCAAGGCCGAGAAGACGGGCGAGCGGGACGTTACATTCACCTTCGATGAAAAGAACAATCGCGAGCTGCCGAACATTCTCGGCCAGTTGATGATCGTGCCGAAACACTGGTGGGAGGCACCGGGACCGGATGGCAAGCCGCGAGACATTTCGAAGACGACGCTTGAGCCCGTCATGGGTTCAGGGCCGTACAGGATTGCCGCCTTCTCGGCTGGCGCGACGATCCGCTACGAGCTGCGGGACGACTATTGGGGCAAGGATCTCAATGTGAACGTCGGTCAGAACAATTTCCGCAACATTCTCTACACCTATTATGGCGATCGGGACGTCGAGTTCGAAGCGTTCCGTGCCGGCAACAGCGATTACTGGCAGGAGACTTTTGCTGCACGTTGGGCAACAGGATATGATTTCCCCGCAGTGAAGGAAGGGCGCATCAAGAAGGAAGAGGTCACCAATCCCCTGCGCTCCACCGGCATCATGCAGGCGCTGGTGCCGAATATGCGGCGCGACATCTTCAAGGACGAGCGGGTGCGCGAGGCATTGAACTACGGCTTCGATTTCGAGGAATTGAACCGCACGGTCGCCTTTAACAGCTACAAGCGTATCGACAGCTACTTCTGGAACACCGATCTTGCCTCATCCGGCCTTCCGCAAGGCAGGGAGCTGGAAATTCTCCAGGGCTTGAAGGATCAGGTTCCCGCGGACATCTTCACGACCCCATACAGCAATCCCGTCGGCGGGGATCCGCAGAAGAGCCGTGACAACCTTCGCAAGGCGATCTCCCTTCTGAAAGATGCCGGCTGGGAGCTGAAGGGCAATCGGATGGTCAATGCCAAGACCGGCCAGCCGATGAGTTTCGAGATATTGTTGTCGAGTCCCGTGCTTGAGCGCTGGGCGGTACCCTATGCCACGAATCTGAAGAAGATCGGCATCGATGCGCGGGTCCGCACAGTCGATGCCGCGCAATATACCAACCGTGCGCGCAGCTTCGATTTCGACATGATCTGGAATGTCTGGGCCGAAACCATGAACCCCGGAAACGAGCAGGCCGATTACTGGGGATCGGGTTCCGCCAACCAGCGAGGGTCGCGCAACTATGCCGGCATCGCCAATCCGGCCATCGATGCGCTTGTTCGCATGATTATCTTTGCTCCGAACCGGGATGAACAGGTTGCGGCCATCAAGGCCATGGACCGCGTGCTGCTCGCCAATCACTATGTCATTCCGCTCTACTACCGGGACACATACTCGATTGCGTATTGGAACACGGTGACGCGTCCGGCAGCGTTTCCGGCATATAGCATTGGCTTCCCCGATGCCTGGTGGTCCACCTCGGCGAAATGAGCAGACTTGCAATGCGAGGGGGCCTGCGCTCCAAATGGCATCGACGAATCATGAACGCTGGCACAAGCCGGCACAGGAAGGCTGTCAGATTGAACGGCAATAGACTGGACGGCATGCAGGCGAGGATATTCCCGGAGGCCCGAGACTGATGGGAGCCTATATTCTTCGCCGCCTGCTTCTGATGATCCCGACGATCGTCGGCATTATGGCGATTTCCTTCATCGTCGTTCAATTCGCGCCCGGCGGCCCCGTCGAGCAAGTGATCTCCCAGTTGACTGGCCAGGCCGACAGTGCCGATCAACGCCTCTCCGGCGGCGGTGATCTCATGGTCGGTGGAGGAGACGATGCCGGCTCGAAATATCGCGGTGCGCAGGGCCTCGATCCGGAACTGATCGCCAAGCTCGAAAAGCAGTTCGGCTTCGACAAACCACCGCTGACCCGCTTCGGCGAGATGATGTGGAACTACATCCGCTTCGATTTCGGCGAGAGCTTCTTCCGCAATACGACCGTGCTCAATCTCATTGCCGAAAAGCTGCCGGTCTCGATCTCGCTCGGCATCTGGATCCTGATCTTTTCCTACGCCATCTCCATTCCGCTCGGCATCCGCAAGGCGGTCAAGGACGGCTCCTCCTTCGATGTCTGGACATCAGGCGTCATCATCGTCGGTTATGCCGTGCCGAGCTTCCTGTTCGGCATCCTGCTGATCGTGCTGTTTGCCGGCGGTTCCTTCTATGACTGGTTCCCGCTGCGCGGCCTCGTCTCCGATAATTTCGACCAGCTTGCCTGGTGGCAGAAGCCACTCGATTATTTCTGGCACCTCACGCTGCCGCTGATCTCGCTCTCGCTGGCATCTTTTGCCACGACGACGCTTTTGACCAAGAATTCCTTCATCGACGAGATCAAGAAGCAATATGTCATCACCGCGCGCGCCAAGGGCCTGAATGAACGGCAGGTGCTCTATGGTCACGTGTTCCGAAATGCCATGCTGATCGTCATCGCGAGCTTCCCCAGCGCCTTCATCTCCGCCTTCTTCACCGGCTCGCTCTTGATCGAGAACATCTTCTCGCTCGATGGCCTCGGCCGCCTCGGCTACCTCTCGGTCGTCAACCGCGACTACCCGATCGTCTTTGCGACGCTCTATATCTTCTCGCTTCTCGGCCTCTTCGTCGGCCTGATCTCGGATCTGCTTTACACCTGGATCGATCCGCGCATCGATTTCGAGCGGAGGGACGTCTGATGGATGCCGCCGCAAACCCGGCGACGGCCGCACCCGTCCGTCCGCCTCGCAAAGGCCTGCTGTCGCCGACAAACGTCCGCCGCTGGAGGAACTTCAAGGCCAACAAGCGTGGTTACTGGTCGCTCTGGCTGTTCCTCGTCCTCTTCGTGCTCAGCCTCTTTGCCGAATTCATCGCCAATGACAGGCCGATCGTCGCCTCCTACAAGGGCGAGATCCTCTTCCCCGTCATCATCAATTATCCCGAGGAGAAGTTCGGCGGCTTCCTGGCCGAGACGGACTACCGCTCCTCCGTCATATCGGACGAGATCAATGCCAATGGCTGGATGATCTGGCCGCCGATCCGCTATTCCTATCAGTCGGTCAATTCCAATATCCCGCATTCGGCCCCGACCGCGCCCTTCTGGCTGATGTCGAAGGAGGAACGCTGCTCGGCCTATCCGCAGGGCGTCGATGATCCCGGCTGCAGGCTCGGCAATCTCAACTGGCTCGGCACGGACGATCAGGCACGCGACGTTCTCGCCCGCGTCATCTACGGTTTCCGCATTTCCGTTCTCTTCGGCCTCGTGCTCACCATCTGCTCGGCCGTCATCGGCGTGACGGCCGGCGCCATCCAGGGTTATTTCGGCGGCTGGACAGACCTGTTTTTCCAGCGCTTCATCGAGATCTGGTCCTCGATGCCGGTGCTCTACATCCTGCTGATCATCGCCGCCATCCTGCCGCCCGGCTTCTTCGTGCTGCTCGGCATCATGCTGCTCTTCTCCTGGGTCGGCTTCGTCGGCGTCGTGCGTGCCGAGTTTCTGCGCGCCCGCAATTTCGAATATGTGCGGGCAGCAAGGGCGCTCGGCGTCAACAACCGCACCATCATGTGGCGGCACATGCTGCCCAATGCGATGGTCGCGACCCTGACCTTCCTGCCCTTCATCCTCTCCGGCTCGATCACAACGCTGACCTCGCTCGATTTCCTGGGCTTCGGCATGCCGCCGGGCTCTCCCTCGCTCGGTGAACTGATCGCCCAGGGCAAGGCCAATCTTCAGGCGCCATGGCTCGGGCTCACCGCCTTCTTCACCATGTCGATCATGCTCTCGCTGCTGATCTTCATCGGCGAAGCGGTGCGCGATGCCTTCGATCCGAGAAAGACGTTCCAATGAGTGAAACGCTGCTCTCCGTCCGCGATCTCTCCGTCGCCTTCCATCAGGGTGGCGAAACCTCGCTTGCCGTCGACCGCATTTCCTTCGATATCCGCAAGGGCGAGGTTGTCGCGCTGGTCGGTGAATCCGGTTCCGGCAAGTCGGTATCGGCAAATTCCATCCTGCGGCTTCTGCCCTATCCCTCGGCTAGCCATCCGAGTGGCGAGATCTTCTTCAAGGGCAAGGATCTGCTGAAGGCCTCCGACCGCGAATTGCGCGAAGTTCGTGGCAACGACATCACCATGATCTTCCAGGAGCCGATGACATCGCTCAATCCGCTCCATACGATCGAGAAGCAGATTGCCGAAATCCTCGCGCTGCATCAGGGCATGACCGGGCAGGCGGCGCGCACCCGCGTGCTGGAATTGCTGAACCAGGTCGGCATCCGCGAGCCGGAAAAGCGCCTGAAAGCCTATCCGCATGAGCTCTCGGGCGGCCAGCGCCAGCGTGTGATGATCGCCATGGCGCTCGCCAACCGGCCCGAACTGCTGATTGCCGACGAACCGACCACCGCGCTCGACGTCACCGTCCAGGCGCAGATCCTCGAACTCCTGCGCAAGCTGAAGGGCGAGCACGGCATGTCCATGCTCTTCATCACCCATGACCTCGGCATCGTGCGCAAATTCGCCGACCGCGTCTGCGTCATGACCAAGGGCAGGATCGTCGAGACCGGACCGGTGGAAGAGGTCTTCACCCGTCCGAAGCACGACTATACCCGCCATCTGCTCGCCTCCGAGCCGCGCGGCGAACCGCCGGTGACCGATCCCTCCAAGCCGGTTGTCATGGAAGGCAATGACATCAAGGTCTGGTTCCCGATCAAGGCCGGTTTCATGCGCAAGGTCGTCGATCACGTGAAGGCCGTCGATGGCATCGATCTCACGCTGCGCGCCGGGCAGACGCTGGGCGTCGTCGGTGAATCCGGCTCCGGCAAGACCACGCTCGGATTGGCGCTGACGCGTCTCATCTCGTCCAAGGGGCGCATTTCCTTCGTCGGAAAAGATATAGCGAGCTATTCATTCACAGACATGCGGCCGCTGCGCAACCAGCTACAGGTCGTCTTCCAGGATCCCTATGGATCGCTGAGCCCGCGCATGTCCGTCGGCGATATCGTTGCCGAAGGCCTGAAAGTGCACGAGCGCTCGCTCTCTGCCGAAGAGCGCGATGAGCGCGTCTGCTGGGCGCTCGAAGAAGTCGGCCTCGATCCGCTGACCCGGTGGCGCTTCCCGCATGAATTTTCCGGCGGCCAGCGCCAGCGCATCGCGATTGCCCGCGCCATGGTGCTGAAGCCGCGCTTCGTCATGCTCGATGAGCCAACCTCGGCGCTCGACATGAGCGTGCAGGCGCAGGTCGTGGACCTGCTGCGCGATCTGCAGAAGAAGCACGATCTCGCCTACCTCTTCATCAGCCACGACCTGAAAGTGGTCAAGGCGCTCGCCAATGACGTCATCGTCATGCGTTTCGGCAAGGTGGTGGAGCAGGGGCCGTCAGCGGAGATTTTCCGCGCGCCGAAGGATGATTATACCAGGGCGCTGATGGCCGCCGCCTTCAATATCGAGGCGGTGCCGACGCCAGCAATTCAGCAGTAAAGAAGACCATGTCAGCAAGACCTCCCATTCTCGTCGATCTCAAGTTCGATCCTGAAACCGTCGCCCGCATCCTCAAGACCGCCTTTGCCGACCGCGGCAGCATCAACGCCGCTGACCCCGCCAGCAAGGCACTCGACCTGACCGGCGTGGATTATGCGCTGCTCTGGAAGCCGAATGCCGATATCTTCCAGCGCGCGCCGAACCTGAAGGTGCTCTTTTCCGGCGGCGCCGGGGTTGATAGCATCCTGTCCATTCCCGATCTGCCCGATCTGCCGATCGTCCGCTTCGTCGATCGCAGCCTGACGACGCGCATGAGCGAATGGGTGGTCATGCAGTGCCTCATGCATCTGCGCCTGCAGCGCGAGCATGACCGGGACCAGCGCGACCGTGTCTGGGGCAAGCTCGTGCCGCCGGAAGCCGCCGAAATCACCGTCGGTGTCATGGGCCTCGGCATTCTCGGCCAGGATGCCGTCGCCAAGCTGCGCGTCATGGGCTTCAACGTGATCGGCTGGTCGCGCTCCAAGAAAGAGGTTGAAGGCATCGAAACCTTCGACGGCCCGCAGCTCGATACCTTCCTGTCGAAGACCGACATCGTCGTCGGCCTGCTGCCGCTGACGCCTGACACCACGGGCCTCTACAACAAGGCCTTCTTCGCCAAGCTGCGCCATGGCGGCGCGCTCGGCAAGCCCGTCTTCGTCAATGCCGGCCGCGGCAAAAGCCAGGTCGAGGCCGATATCGTGGCCGCGGTCGAAGGCGGCGTGCTCGGCGGCGCTTCTCTCGATGTCTTCGAGGTCGAGCCGCTACCATCAGACAGCCCGCTCTGGCATCTGGAAAATGTCTTCATCACCCCGCATGATGCTGCAATATCGGAGGAAAATGCGCTTTTCCGCCATGTCGAAACCCAGATCGCCCGTTTCGAACGCGGCGAACCGCTGCAATTCGTCGTCGATCGCAAGGCGGGGTACTAGAGCGCGTCGCGCAAAAGTGCGGAACTATTTGGCAAGCGCCAACAATGGCGGTTTCCGGCCCAGGACGGATTTGCGCGACCTCTGTCGCAGGCCGGTTAACGTCCCCATTTGCCGTAACGTACTTCCGCGCTGAAACGTAACGATGTCCTCTCTAAAGGTCGCCGGCCCACCCGATCTGTAAGAGGCTTCCAATGTCTTCCATTCGAACCGCTTCTGTCGCTTGCTACCCTCCAGAACGGAGCAGTCACGGACCGTCATATTCAAATAAAGTCGACGCCTTCCTGATGCGCAACTATCGCGGCATCCAAATTCGATATGTGGCAGCGCCTATAGAAGGTCCGAGTTTCGTCCGGCATGGAGGCAGGGAGCACAACGAAATTCTCAAGCCCCAGGCTCGGCCGTTCCGCCAATAATTGATCGGCCGGACCTAGCGCTGGCAGTTGAGCGACTTCGTCCCGCAATTTCTGGAAGTAGGCGAGGTTTCTCCCGACAATAGCGGGGTCGTCTGTCTGGCCATGTGCCACAATGAGGTGCTTCGGGTTCAGGTCTCGGATTTTCTTCAACGACGAGCAAAGGCTTCGAAGGTCATCCGGCGCTCGGCTCCAGACCTCAGGAATAGGATTCTCGACAGCGTCCACGGCCAGGCAAACGCGCAACTCTGGTATCCAGACAGCAACATGATCGGGCGTATGTCCAGGCGTGTGCAGAAGTTCCAGAGTCAAATCTCCACCATGAAGCACCATGCTCTCACCTGAGAACGTCAAGGTCGGCGGTAGGATTTCAACTTCCTGGAAGCGTGGTTCGAGCGCTCTCTTTTCCCTTAGTGTTTGCAGGGCCGAAGGGTCGCGCAGTCGCTCCATGGCCTTGTCATGGGCGATAATCGGGACGCCATCTATGGCACGGTTTCCCCAAAAATGGTCCCAGTCCATGTGTGAGTTGACGACGAAAAGAGGACGATCTCCACTGACATCGGCCAGAAGTTCCATTGCGCGTCGGCACAGGGCTGGCGTTGCCAGTGTATCAACCAGTACGTTGAAACGTTCTGTGCGCACGAATACACAATCAACCTCGTCACCTGCGCGAATAACGACAATGCGCTCGTCGAGCCCAGGATAAGTTGTCAACTCAACATCAAAATCCATCGTCGTCCTTCGTCCGTCTGCTGGTCCCGAATAACCCCCAGCTTATTAGAAGCTTCACTGGGATGTGCAATGTCCGCTTCTGGCGCGAAGCAGAAAATGACCCAGGGGCTTCTCGGGCCTGAGCGTGTGCGGCCCTCGCGCTTGATGACGTGATCATGGGAGGCTCAAGTCCAAGCCGAGCTTGCTGCTAAGGACGAAGGCGACGAGCCCTACGCCGAGTAGCGCCAGCGCAAAGACTGCGGCCATCGTGCCGCCCGTGCGCAGTACCGCTCGCCTCTCCGCTATCTCCGCTCGATCGTAATGCCACTTGATGGCGAAGAACATGGCCGTTCCGAAAGCGATAAGCTTGAACGTAACGAAGACTACAGGGACCCAATCCATATCAAGGACTCTCATGTGCATCAGCTACGCGCCTTATGATCTCATCTTAGGCAAACGCATACTTCCTATTATGCAATGCAGATATGTAATGGGCGGCTTTGCGATAACGGCATGCTCCAGAAAGCCCTTTGGAACCATCCCGCACCGCTCCTCGTTTCCTGACAGGATCTCCGCGAGCCTTGCCCGCGGAATACCGGAAGGAGACGACCATGGCTCATTTGGGAACGCGGTGGGAAAGGTCCGATCGCAAGCTTCATGCCGAAGAACGGATTTCGCCTGCCAAGGCCAGGCAGGGCCGTACGGGTTATCGCATCCTGACCGTGCTGGCGGCGGCGCTGGTGCTGGCCTTCCTCGTCTGGATCCCCGTCGCAATCTGGGGTCAGAAGCAAGCCACTGACATCGCCCCGCTGCAGCCGGGCCACGAGATGCAGTCGCAGCTTCCGGCAGCTCCCGCACAGAACGCCACCCCGGCCCAGCCCGTAAGTCCAGCGCAGTAACGGGTCTGGCGAGGGCGACACGTTGCCTGTTGTTTTTTCTGGACTTTGCCGATCGATTTTTCGATAAGAAAGCGCACGAGCCGGTTTCGTGCGCTGGCCGTTACCAAGGCCGCACCTGACCGGATTGGCGGACAGGCAGGAGTTTCATGGCCAGGACCGATATCGCAAGGCGCGTCTATAATCATACCTGGAAACTCGATCCGATCGTGCGCAGCCTGATCGATACGGATTTCTACAAGCTCCTGATGCTGCAGATGATCTGGAAGCTCTATCCTGACGTCAACGCCTCCTTCACGCTCATCAACCGTACCAAGCGCGTGCGCCTCGCCGAACAGATTGACGAGGGCGAGTTGCGCGAGCAGCTCGATCACGCGCGCACTCTGAAACTCGCCAAGAAGGAAATGATCTGGCTCGCCGGTAACAGCTTCTATGGCCGCGCCCAGATCTTCGAGCCGGAATTCCTGGCCTGGCTCTCCAATTTCCAGCTGCCGGAATATGAGCTCTCCAAGAAGGACGGGCAATATGTGCTCGATTTCCATGGGTCGTGGAAGGAAACGACCATGTGGGAAATCCCGGCCCTCGCCATCGTCAACGAGATGCGCTCGCGCGCAGCCATGAAGGCGATGGGCCCTTTCACGCTCGATGTTCTCTATGCCCGCGCCAAGGCCAAGATGTGGGCCAAGGTGGAAAAGCTGCGTGAATTGCCGGGTCTGCGCATTTCCGATTTCGGCACCCGCCGCCGCCACAGTTTCCTCTGGCAGCGCTGGTGCGTGGAAGCGCTGAAGGAAGGCATCGGCCCGGCCTTTACCGGCACCAGCAATGTATTGCTCGCTATGGATTCCGATCTCGAAGCCGTCGGCACCAATGCGCATGAGCTGCCGATGGTGGCAGCCGCCCTTGCCGAGACCGACGAGCAGCTCAAGAACGCGCCCTACAAGGTGCTGCGCGACTGGAACAAGCTCTATGGCGGCAACCTCTTGATCGTCCTGCCGGACGCCTTCGGAACGGCCGCCTTCCTGCGTGATGCGCCGGAATGGGTGGCCGACTGGACCGGTTTCCGCCCGGATAGCGCCCCGCCGGTCGAAGGCGGCGAAAAGATCATCGACTGGTGGAAGAAGATGGGCCGCGACCCGCGCCAGAAGCTCCTGATCTTCTCCGATGGCCTCGATGTCGATGCGATCATCGACACCTACAAGCATTTCGAAGGCCGCGTCCGCATGAGCTTCGGCTGGGGCACGAACCTGACGAATGACTTCGCCGGCTGCGCGCCGAACGACAGTTCCGATTTCCTGCCGATTTCCATCGTCTGCAAGGTCAGCGACGCCAACGGCCGCCCGGCGGTCAAGCTCTCGGACAATCCGCAAAAGGCGACCGGCGAACCGGCCGAGGTCGAGCGCTATCTGAAATTCTTCGGCACTGAGGACCGCACCGATCAGGCTGTCCTGGTTTAGGTCACCATGGATCAGGTGCGCAAGCACTACGCCGGTCCCGGAAAGGTCAACGGCTACGCCTGACGCGCCGAAGCCCCCTACGCTCCAACGATTTCGCTGATCTGCACGATGGGCGCGATGTCCGTATAGTTGGCGACATCAGCGACGATCTCCGCGCGGTGGGGACCGAACGCCTCCTGGAATGTCCCCAGGGTCGGCGAGTAGATGTGGCACGCCGCGACGAACTCCGGCGCACTTCCAGGTTCGCCACCTGCAAGGCCCTTATCGATCTCGTAGCGCAGGCAGGCATCGCCGAGCCGTTCCTGGATCAGTGGCATGTGGCGGGTGCGATAGTAGTCGTGATCGAACTTCGAGCCGCCATTGGCCGGATAGTAGACGCTCATCTTGATCATGGTCGGGCTCCTGCCTGAACGCCTCTCCGAGCGTCCGAGGGGCTTTTCTAGGTCGCCGACTCATAAAGCGCAACCCGCGCCGGCCATCTCGAGGCGCAAGGCATCACTGTCGTAGGCGCGATCGGCGAGCAGCACGTCGCCGCCGCCGAGCGTATCGAGCATGTCGGCGGCGCTCTTGACCGCGGTGCTCTTGTTCCCTCATGAAAAAGGCGCCGCCTTGCCGGCAGCGCCTCGCATTGTCTCAATGTCAGCCGGCCGGCTTCAGCGAGCTGATGATGGCGATCAGCTCGTCGTCATGGGCATCCTGCTTGCCCTTGGTGCCCCAATAGGTGATCAGCAGCAGCTTGCCTTCAGCAGGCGAAAGCACGGCAACGCCGATATTGACCGGGCCTTCCTTGTCGCTGCCGTCCCAGTCGAAGGTTTTCATCTTCATGCCGTTGATCTCGGCTTCGGACTCCTTCTGGGTCTTCTCCTCGATGCTCACGCCGTTCTTCTGCAGGAAGGCGAAGGCTTCGTCGATGATCTTGTCGCTGGTCTTTTCATCGGCAACGTCGATCGAAAGATAGATCGCCGAATCGGCCGACGAAGCGTCGATGCCGGTCTCCGTTTCCTTCGGTCCCCAGTTGTCGGGAATGGTGACGGTCGCGACCGGATCGTCGCTCGGAAATTCCAGCGTTTCCGCCTGGGCCATCACAGGCAGGAATGCCGCAAAGGCTGCAGCAATGATGAGTTTCTTCATGGTAAGTCCCCGGATGGTCGCGCCCGGCGGGCAGCAGCCCTTGCCACCCCTCTCGCTCCGGATCGCGCCACACCCTTTTGTTATCGGCTTTTGCTTTGCCAAGCCTTACCGGGCGCGGGGGCAGACGCATGCCATCGCAATCCATTTTTGGTGTCTTCAGGAAAATGGCGGGCAGGGAGCTGCCAAATGTGTCCTGAGCCAAGGAGATGCTCCACCGCATCGGTGTGACTTCTTCCCGACAACTATCCGCCTCTACGGATACGCCTGGATACGTCAGGATCTGGAGAGAAACCGTGGAAGTCATCCCGAAAATTCTGCTGAACATCAGGCAAGTCACCGAGACGACCGGCATCAGCCGCGCCAGCATCTACCGGCAGATGAAGGCCGGTCAGCTTCCCTTCGTGAAAGTCGGTTCCCGCACGCTCTTCCGCCCGGCGGATCTGCAGGATTTCGTCAATCGGAACGTCCAGGCTTCGGGCTAGCGCCTTCATCGGTCAGGTGCCCGAAGGGTCGGATGAGGACCGCAGATGCCGACGGACGATGCTGCCACGCGGCGGCGACGTACTGTTCGATACTGTCATCGAGAGGGCTGAGATCGTCTTTTGATGGCTGGCCTGGTGCCTGTAGCCCCCTCATCCGCCCTTCGGGCACCTTCTCCCCACTGAGGAGAAGGGGACGTGCCGCGGCGCCTGTTTCCCCCTTCTCCCCTCGGGGAGAAGGTGCCCGAAGGGCGGATGAGGGGGCCACGGGCGATGCATCAAATGACCCCGGCAAAAGATCAAGCTTTAACTCGCACGGAAAATTTCATGTCGCGAACACATGCATACGCATCCTCGGGCGAACCTGACGATATCGCACGTCTGCGGCGGGACGTGTCGCTGTCTTCCACCGTCTCGCAACACGGCTATAAGCTCAGCCGGAATGGGCGAGAGTTCGAAACCTGCTGCCCGTTCCATGCCGAAGACACGCCATCGTTCAAGGTTTTCATAGCACGCGATGGAATGGAACGTTTTCATTGCTTCGGCTGCGGCAAGCAAGGCGATGTCCTTGATTTCGTGCGGGAGGTGAAGGGCGTCGATCTGCCCGAAGCGATCCGCATCCTCGGCGGCATCGGCAGCCGGCCGAATGCCCGGCCGAGAGAGATCAAGGCGCGGGATGCCTATGAGGGCATAACGGCCCTGCCGCCGCCGGCGGATGTGCTGGCGCCCGGCCGGCCTGTCAGGCTCTACAATCCCAAACGCAAGGGCGGGCGCTCCGAATGGGGCTCCTTTGCGCCGTCGATGGTGTTTCCTTATCGCGAGGCTGACGGTTCGCTTCTCGGCTATGTGCTGCGCCATGATCTCGCCGATGGGGCTAAGGAAACGCCGATGGTCATGTTTGTTCGCCTGGCCGACGGGACGGAAACATGGTGCCGCTTCCCGTTTCCGAAGCCCCGTCCGATCTATGGTCTGGAGGCGATCTATGGTTTGCAGGATATCGGCGCCCAGCCAGATATCAGCGAAGGAAAAGTGATTGTTGTCGAGGGCGAGAAGTGCCGCGACAGGCTGCGCCAGTCGAGCGGGCGGGCGGTCGTTTCCTGGGCAGGCGGGACGCAGGGCGTCAAGCACACCGATTGGTCACCGTTATCAGGCCGCGATGTGCTCATCTGGCCGGATTTCGATCCCCCGGGCATGGCGGCGGCAAATGAAATCGCCCGGCTGCTGACGAGCCTCGGCTCCCGTGTCCTGCTCGCCGGCTTTGCCGATATCGGTTCTGCGAGCGAGCCCGGGACCTATCGCGTCGAAGACTGGCAGGCCGGCCTCTATCCCTGTCGCGGCTGGGATTGCGCCGATGCGCTGGATGACGGATGGACGCAAGCCGATATCGACGCCTTCATGCAGGAAACGGTGCGCCCCTTCGCGCTGCCGGATGCGCAGGATGAAAAGCCTGTAACGGCCGAGCGCGCGCCCCGCCCATCGCGGCGCAAGGCAGTCGTCCATGACATGCCGCCGCCGACCAGGGAGGAAGACGACAGGCCAACGCTCATGTTTCATGACGCCGACCTTTCGGAAGCGGTGACGAGTGCCTGCCGCCTGGTGGTCGATGCCGGCGCGCGGCTCTACGCCCGCGATACGGCCCTGTTTCAGGCCGTCCGTGTTGCGGGCAAGGAAAAGACGGTGTTGGTTCCTGCCGATGAGAATGCGTTGATCGACATCCTGTCGAAACACGTGCTTTGGCTGAAGCCCGACGAGAGAAGGAAGCTCGGCTATAAGGAAATATCCTGCCCGGCGCTGGTCGCGAGATCGATCATTGCGCGACATGGGAACTGGCCTTTCCCGCAGATCAGGGCGATCGTTTCCCTGCCGACGATGCGCAGCGATGGCACCGTTGTCACAGCGCAGGGCTTCGACCAGCAATCCGGCATCCTCTTCGAATCGAACAAGACATGGCCCGAAATCCCCGAATGCCCTGACAGGGCGGCGGCACTGGTGGCGCTGGAGACCATCAGGAAGCTCATTTCGAGCTTTCCCTTCGTGGGTGGTGTCGATGAATCGGCAGCACTCGCCATGATCCTGACGGCGATCGTCCGCCCCAGCCTAAGTACCGCGCCGCTCTTCGGCGTGAACGCAACGGCGCCCGGCACCGGCAAATCCAAGCTGGTGGATGTTGCCGCCATTCTCGCGACCGGCCGGGTCGCTGCGGTCAACTCCTATGCGGGCGACGATAGCGAGCTGCGCAAGGTCCTGGAGGCGCGGCTGCTGCACGGTGCCAGTTTCATCAGTCTCGACAATCTCTCGGTGCCGCTTCGCTCCGATCACCTTTGCCAGGTTCTGTCCCAGGAGGAAGTCAATATTCGCCCGCTCGGCGCGTCCCTCGCGCTGGACTCGACAACGGCGGCGATGTTCTGCGCGACGGGCAACGGCCTGCGCTTTGCCGGCGACCTGACGCGGCGCGTGGTGCTGATCAATCTCGATGCCGGCGTCGAGCGGCCGGAAGAGCGCGTCTTTGACAGCGACGTCATCGAGGACGCGCGCCGGCAGCGGGTGGAAATCGTCACCGCCGCCCTGACGCTCCTGCGGGCATTCGTCGCCAATGAGGCCGACAAGGTCTCGCCGGCCCTCGGCTCCTTCGAGCAATGGTCGAACCTCGTCCGCTCCGCGCTCGTCTGGCTCGGCCTGCCCGATCCGCTCGGCAATGCGGCCAGGATCAGGGACAACGACCCGGAGAAGGAGCGCACGGCGGCGATCATCGCGGCCTTGCCGGTCGGCAAGCCCTGGGCCGCGGCCGATATTGCCAGGATGGTGGATGAGGGGGCCTTCGATCCGATCGGCAGCCGCCGGCATGAGGGGCTGGTGGAGGCGCTTGGCGAATTCATCGAGCGCGGCAAGCTGAATACGACGCGTTTGAGCGGCTTCCTGCGCAAGCACGTCGGCAGGATCGTCAACGGGCAGATGATCGTCAGCGCAGGGAAAAACCGCGTGAACGGGGTGCTTTGGAAGATCGAAAATGCGGGGAAAGTTGAGGCAAAGGCGCTGCCTGCGTGACAACGCCAAGCTTGCACGGATCCATTTCGTCGAAATGGATATTCATCGCGGCAGCCGACCCATAATCCTCCCTCGAGGAGGGGCTTTTAATGACCTCTGTGCATAGGATGCATAACTTGCATAGGCTTTTCCATTGGTCGCGTGGGAAATGTCAGACGGTGACATGACAGGCGTTGAATCTGACATTTCCTATAGAGCCGTTGAAACGGCCTATGCATCTTATGCGTCCTATGCACCCAGCGAAGATTATCTACTTCGACAGCCAGTTTTCGAAATAGTGGCGGACAGCCGCACCTGCGCCGAAATGATCGGTCGTATCCAGCCTCGCAACGGCGCCGCGCACGACGTCAGCCATAACGGCCGCAGGCACGATGCCGGACTTGACCAAGCTTTGAAACAGTTCCTCCACCAGGATAATCGTCCCGATCGCTTCGTCTTCAGCCTTGAAATTCGCCATCGCTGGTCTCCCCTCTGCGTCGTTGGCAATAAAAATGTAGACCAACCTATCGCGTTAGGATCGCGTTGTGGAGCAGCCCGCGAATTTCGTCGCGCTGCTGAACTTGGCCGGCCGGAAGGTGCAACGTCTCAAAGAGAGTTGGGTAAGGGGCTGCGGTTTCGGGCGGCGTGACGGCAATTATTCGATTGAACGGCGTATATCCTTGAACATCATGAAAGGCTCCCAGAACTTGCAGGAACCTTCTAAGTCTATTAAGCAACCCGCCGCCGCCGATGCAGAGAAGATCCCCTGCATCGTAATCGATGCTATTTTGCTCATATAAGGCCTCAAGACTGTGCTGCGAATCTTCGCCGCTCTCGCTTTGTCTCGCTTCTGTCGCCCCGACCGCCGACCACCTTTCCGGCATTTCAACTCCTCCCCGTTACGTCCGCACCACCAACTTGGATGACATATCCGTCTCCAAGTTCGATACTGCCACCGGGGCCGGCACTTGCGACTTCGACAAGGCCCGAAGGCAAGTCATTCACCTTTCGCAGCACCATGCGCCCCATCTGGTAGGATTGGATGGATGGTTGATCCGGTAACCGGCGATTAGGGTCCACAGGGTCTTGTAACAGGACTTCGCGCACAAACCGGCCAAAATGGAAGATTGCCAGCGGTCCTCCATAGTCGGGCCAGCCAATGCGTCTGCCGTGCAGACCGGTTGTGCATAGTGAAATTGCGCCGTCGATCGCGAATGTCTTGTCGGCACAATCGGCATCAATCGACCAAATGGGATCGATCATCGAATGTGCGAACGCATTCCGGATCATCCTACTGATCTGGTAGGCAGCGACAATTCGCGAGTCGGTGTGGGTTTTCGAGTTCGGGAACAGCGCAACAATCGCATCTCGAACAGCGCTTGCGAGGACGAGCATGGCGGTTTCTTCGAGTGCGTGCGCTGCCAGAGATGCCTGATCCTTACGAAGCCCGAAATCCTCGTACGACACGACATGCTCACCGAAGGACCATTTCAGCGGCACGTCGAGGGTTTGAACCTCATTGACGACGGCGAGATGCACGGTGCAGGCCAAACGAAACTGTTGCTCGGCCAACTTAATCCGGTTGATATGTCTTTCTCTGCTCTCTGACATCCGGTCCTCGCTATCGCCTGCCATACTTCACGTCGAAGAGCGGTTCCTCCATCCATTTCCCGAGAAGTTCGACCTGACGGATTGCCTCTAACAGCTTCTTCTTCGTCACAACGAGCGTGGGTGCAAACCATGGATAGTCGAGACCCTGACCGGTTTCGATCAACTGCTCCTCGTGTTCGTTGAGGAAGAATGGAAGCGGGTGCTTTTCCCGGATCTTCTCATTGTGCGTCAGTTGCAGGTCGGTTATTTGCTTGGGATGCTGGGCATCGTTCCGGGCCATTGCGATCTGTTCGATCAGTGCAAAATCCACCGGGCAATCACTCCAGTCGGTTTTCAGGAGATGACCGAAGCATTCGCGGTAGCCGTTAACGAACCCATTCCCCTTCTTCCGGTCGAAGGCGCCGGGAAAACGCTTCTGGCACTCAATTCCCAATTCCCGCTCCCACGTCATGAAATATAGCTTCAACGCTTCTGAGAGCATCGATACGCAGGTCGCACCGAGGATTTCGAGAGCAGTATTGGCTTCCATCCATTCCGCAACAAATGGTGGCTCTTCATCTTCGCTATAAGGCGGCACGTAGGGCTCTTCCTCTGCGTCGATCTTGCGGATGATCTCAAGAAATGGTGCCGCCGCCGTTTCGTAGTAGCGACGGATGAAGGCTGTGCGCCGTTTGAGGAACCAAAGAACTTCCATATGGCAGCTTAGTCCTCGGACGATGTCGGCAATGGATTACGCGAGATGAGCGACCAAGTCTCCTTGTCAGTTTTCATCGAACCGCGTGCGCCGATTTCGATCAGGAGTGCCCGCGTGGCATCCATATCCGCGCCAACGATCTGTGCCAGCGTACCTATGCGCATCCAGCCTGTGCCACCGGCTCCTTGCAACGTTGATTTGAGAAGCTTCTTTCTGGCCGCATCGATGCGCGATTGCTTACGGCCTTGCAGATGATGGGTGAAAAATGTGCCGGCGAGCGTGATTAAACCGCCCACTAGAGCCCCGATTACTCCCGCCCATGCCTCGCTACACATAGCGTCCTTTCAACTTGCCAATGTCCTGCCAAAAATACAGTATCACAGCAGACAGCCCCATGTCGCGCCCGTAACCACAACCCGCTGTTGCGGCCGAGCCTCAAATTGTGCGTGTCATGCTCAAGCACGCGTGGGAAATTCGACCCGCCCAGGCAAAGGAGATTGAGGGCACACTGAAATCCGAAATCGCCTGTCTAGACCGGCAGATTGAACAATTGCCGGATCGCGTTACTCGCATCAGAAAAACTCGCAAATTAGCCCGGTCCTAAACGTACCTTCGAGAAAATGTTCGAATTCGCTTGCGAGTTCTTGTCTAGTCTTTGGAATATATGGAGAAATGAAAGTTTGGCAGCCAAGAAAACTGTCTTGAAGCTGGCCTTTTCGGAGCGTCTGGGATACTCGCGAAATTCGGGATTTCGAACCCCAGAAACTACTTTACCATTCAAGGCGTTAAGGGTTTTTTAGTGAGGATAGAGAAATGGCGGACAAGGTGGGATTCGAACCCACGGTACGCTTTCACGTACACACGCGTTCCAGGCGTGCGCCTTAAACCACTCGGCCACCTGTCCTTATTGGGTGTTCGCATCCGCAGAGGATGCAAATCGTCGGAACGGCGCGATATATACCGATGATTTTTTGAGGATCAACCCAAATCTAACAGTTTTTTGACTTCTTCCGATAAAACTGCGCGCATGCCGTCCATTGCGCCGTGCTCGCGCCAATCCTATCTCTAGGTTTGGGTGGAGAATGGCGCGGCTCGCCGGACATCAGGGCACTACCGTCGTCGGAGGATTTGATGCGTTTCTTGTTGCGTCTTGCCAGCCTGTTTGCGCTGGCAGTTGCGGTCATTGCCGGAACCATCGATTCGATCCAGTCCGTCGCATCCTCGCAAGTGATCATGACCCCGATGTCGGATGCCTGGCAGGATGTCAGCCCCTCGACGCTTGTCGCGCTCCAGTCATCCGTCTCCTATTACGTCCATCCGCGTTTCTACGCTTTCATCTTCCAGTGGCTCATGCTGCAGCCGGCCTTTGCCGTGCTTCTGGTGCTGTCGCTGCTTCTGTGGATGATCGGCTACAAGAAGCCGCCGGTGGCAGGCCGCTTTACCGCATAGCTGAAGGGCCGGAGGGTGTGGATGAGCGCAATCGGCAGCTACCAGAACGGGAAGATAATGATGCCGATGACGCCACGGCATTGGTTAGAAAATCCGCATTTTAGCGGTCGATTTGCCCAGAATTCAGGACCTGTGGACTGATTTTCGGCAATAATGGCAAATCTTTACCAACCGAAAAATTTCTCGTGAATTTTTTGTGGAGCCATGCAAGGATGCACGCAGCCAGGCCTCCGGGGGGAGGTCGGTGGTTCCGCAGACATGCCTGAAAAAGGCTTGCGGGAGGACCCCAAACAAATAGCAACAACAGGGCTGCAAACTCATGAAAAAATCCCTTCTCACCCTCCTTGCCGTGGCAGCGATGTCGACGACGGCGCTTGCCGCCGACATCAAGCCGGCTCTCGTTTACGGCACCGGCGGGAAGTTCGATAAGTCCTTCAACGAAGCTGCCTTTAACGGCGCTGAAAAGTTCAAGAAGGAAACCGGCATCGCCTACCGCGATTTCGAGCCGACCGGCGACACCCAGGGCGAGCAGGCCATCCGCAACTTCGCAAGCCGCGGCTTCAACCCGGTCGTTGCCGTTTCCTTCGCCTGGACCTCGGCTGTCGAGAAGGTTGCCGCTGAATTCCCGGATACCAAGTTCATCATCGTCGACTCCGTCGTCGACAAACCGAACGTCCGTTCCGTCCTCTACAAGGAAGAGGAAGGCTCCTATCTCGTCGGCGTTCTCGCCGGCATGGCGTCGAAGACCGGCAAGGTCGGCTTCGTCGGCGGCATGGACATTCCGCTGATCCGCAAGTTCGAATGCGGCTACGAGCAGGGCGCACGCGCCGCCAAGGCCGACATCGAAGTCTTCCAGAACATGACCGGCACGACCGGTGCAGCCTGGAACGACCCGGTTCGCGGCGGTGAGCTCACCAAGAACCAGATCGACCAGGGTGCTGACGTCGTTTACGCGGCAGCAGGTGCCACCGGTCTCGGCGTTCTGCAGACGGCAGCCGACAACAAGAAACTGTCGATCGGCGTCGATTCCAACCAGAACCACCTGCATCCGGGTTCCGTCCTGACCTCGATGGTCAAGCGCGTCGATCTCGCCGTCTACAACGCCTTCAACGACACCAAGAGCGATAAGTTCACGGCCGGTGTTCAGTCTCTCGGCATCAAGGAAGATGGCGTTGCCGCCGCCATGGACGACAACAACAAGCCGCTGATCACGCCGGAGATGCAGGCTGCCGTCGACAAGGCCAGGGCTGACATCATTGCTGGCACCGTCAAGGTCCACGATTACACCACGGACAACGCCTGCCCGAAGTGAGTCGTAACTGAGATCGGGCGTATGGCGGACAAGGATTTTCGCCATACGCCCTTTTCTTATTTGGAGCCTGCTGTGACAGACCAGCCTGCTATCGAACTTGTCGGCATCGACAAGAAATTCGGCGCCGTTCACGCCAACAAGGACATCAACCTGACCGTCGCCAAGGGCTCTATCCATGGCATTATCGGGGAAAACGGCGCTGGCAAATCGACCCTGATGTCCATCATCTACGGTTTTTACCAGGCCGATAGCGGCGAGATCCGCGTCAACGGCCAGCCCATCACCATCAGGGATAGCCAGGCGGCAATCGCAGCCGGCATCGGCATGGTGCACCAGCATTTCATGCTGGTCGATAATTTCACTGTCCTCGAAAACATCATGCTCGGCGCCGAAGGCGGCGCGCTGCTGGCCAAGGGCGTGGCATCGGCTCGCGCCGAACTCAAGCGGCTGGAGACCGAATACGGCCTGGAGGTCAACCCGGACGCGCTGATCGAGCAGCTCCCGGTCGGCCTGCAGCAGCGTGTGGAAATCCTGAAAGCCATGTATCGTGGCGCCGAAATCCTGATCCTCGATGAGCCGACGGGCGTGCTGACCCCGGCCGAGGCCGATCACCTGTTCCGCATCCTCGGCGTGCTGCGCGACGAGGGCAAGACCGTTGTCCTCATCACCCACAAGCTGCGCGAAATCATGGCGATCACCGATACGGTCTCCGTCATGCGCCGCGGCGAGATGGTCGCCACCCGCAAGACCAGCGAGACCACGGTGGAAGAGCTTGCCGAACTCATGGTCGGCCGCCGCGTGCTGCTGCGTGTCCAGAAGGGCGAGGCAAAGCCTGCCGATGTCGTGCTTTCCGTCCGCAACCTGACGGTCAAGGACAACAGAGGCGTGACGATGGTCGACAATGTCTCCTTCGATGTCCGCGCCGGCGAGATCGTCGGCATTGCCGGTGTCGCCGGCAACGGCCAGTCGGAACTGCTGGAAGCGATTGCCGGCATCCGCAAGCCGGCCTCCGGCGAAATCCTGCTCGACGGCCAGACCATCGACAAGGCCGATCCGGCGCGCCTGCGTGAGCTCGGCCTCGCGCATATCCCCGAAGACCGCCACCATATGGGCCTGGTCCTGAAATTCGAAGAATATGAAAATGCCGTGCTCGGCTATCATCGCCGGCCGGATTACAGCCGCGGCCCGCTGCTCGATCTCGAAGCCATCCGCAAGGATGCGATGGAGAAGATCGAGAAATACGACATCCGCCCGCCGAACCCGCGCCTGAAGACGGCGAATTTTTCCGGCGGCAACCAGCAGAAGATCGTCGTCGCCCGCGAGATCGAGCGCGACCCGAAGATGCTGATCATCGGCCAGCCGACCCGCGGCGTCGATATCGGCGCCATCGAATTCATTCATCGCCGGATCATCGAGATGCGTGATGCGGGCAAGGCCATCCTGCTCGTCTCCGTCGAACTCGACGAAATCCGTGCCCTTTCAGACCGTATCCTTGTCATGTTTGCCGGCCACGTCGTCGGCGAGAAGACGCCCGATGCCGGTGAACAGACCCTCGGCCTGATGATGGCCGGCATTGCCGCGTGAGGCCTCGATGAGCACTGCTTCCGTAACCCTACCGAGATGGATCAATTACGGTCTGATCCCTCTTTTGAACCTGGTCGTTGCTTTCCTGATCTCCGGCTTCGTCATCTGGCTGATCGGTGAAAGCCCGCTGGCCGCGCTTTCGCTGCTCATCGAGGGCGTCTTCGGCAGCGGCGAAGGCATCGGCTTCACGCTGTTTTATGCCACAAGCTTCATCTTCACCGGCCTTTCGGTTGCGGTCGCCATCCATGCCGGCCTCTTCAATATCGGCTCGGAAGGCCAGGCCTATATCGGCGGCCTCGGCTGTGCGCTGGTGGCGCTGGCGCTCGACAAATACGTGCCCTGGTATGTGACGATGCCGATCGCCATTATCGGCGCCGGCCTTTTCGGGGCCGCCTGGGCCTTCATCCCCGCCTTCCTGCAGGCCAAGCGCGGCAGCCATATCGTCATCACGACGATCATGTTCAACTTCATCGCAGCCACGCTCATGGTCTATCTGCTGGTGCATGTACTGATCGTGCCGGGCAAGATGGCGCCGGAAACCCGCACCTTCCTCGAAGGCGGACAGCTTCCGAAGCTCGGCTGGATCATGACCATGTTCGGAGCCAAGCTCGGTGCAGCGCCGTTCAACGTCTCCTTCATTATTGCCCTGGTTGCCGCCTGGTTCGTCTGGGTGCTGATCTGGCGCAGCAAGCTGGGCTTCGAGATGCGCACGCTGGGCGTCAGTCCGACCGCCGCTGTCTATGCCGGCGTTCCCTATGCCCGCACTGTCATCATCGCCATGCTGCTTTCGGGTGCGCTTGCCGGCATGATGGCGCTGAACCCGGTCATGGGCTCGTCTGCGCGCTTGCAGGTGGAATTCGTCGGCGGCGCCGGTTTCGTCGGCATCGCCGTATCGCTGATGGGACGAAACCATCCGCTCGGCATCATCTTCTCCGCGATCCTGTTTGGCGCTCTTTACCGAGGCGGTGACTGGATCTCCTTCGAAATGCCGAACATCACCCGCGAAATGATCCTCGTCATCCAGGGTCTGGTGATCCTGTTTGCCGGTGCCCTGGAATATATGTTCCGACCGGCGATCGCGAGCATCTACCAGCAGTTCAAGCGAGCCTGAGGAGCGAACGATGGATTATTATGAAATCTTCATCAGCGTTCTGAGCTCGACGATCCGGCTCTCCATTCCGCTGATCTTTACCGCACTTGCCGGCCTGTTTTCCGAGCGCGCCGGCATTTTCGATATCGGCCTGGAAGGCAAGATGCTGGGCTCGGCATTTGCTGCTGCCTGCGTCGCCTATCTCACCGGTTCGGCCTGGGCGGGCCTCGGCGCCGGCGTGGTCTGCTCGGTGGCGTTGAGCCTCGTGCATGGTTTTGCCTCGATTACCAATCGCGGCAACCAGATCGTTTCGGGTGTCGCCATCAACTTCTTCATCGCCGGTATCACCATCGTGCTTGGCCAGGCCTGGTTCGGGCAGGGCGGCCGCACGCCGCAGTTGCTGCCGGAGGCGCGTTTCGCACCGATCATTCTGCCGGGCGCCGATGCCGTCCGTGACGTGCCGATCATCGGCCCGCTCTATGCCGGCGTCATCTCCGGCAACAATATCCTGACCTACCTTGCCTTCCTCGCCGTGCCCTTCTCCTGGTGGGTTCTCTACCGCACGCGTTTCGGCCTGCGCCTTCGCGCTGTCGGTGAAAATCCGGGTGCGGTGGATACGGCAGGCATTTCGGTCTCCTGGCTGCGCTATCGCGCCGTTATGTGCGCCGGTATCCTCTGCGGCTTTGCCGGCACCTATCTGGCGATCGCCCAGTCCGCCGCCTTCATCAAGGACATGTCGGCCGGCAGAGGCTATATCGCGCTTGCCGCTCTGGTCTTCGCCAAGTGGAGGCCCGTACCGGTCATGTTCGCCTGCCTGCTTTTCGGCTTCCTCGATGCGCTGGCGAATTTCATGCAGGGCAAACAGGTGCCGCTGATTGGCGAAGTACCGGTACAGGTTTTCCAGGCTCTGCCCTATATCCTGACCTGTGTTCTGCTCGCCGGCTTCATCGGCGTCGCAATCCCGCCGAAGGCCGGCGGCGTGCCCTATACGAAGGAGCGTTGATATGTCTCACGACCTGTTCGAAGCTGCTCGCGGCGCCATGGCCTTCGCGCATGCTCCTTATTCCAAGTTCCCCGTCGGCGCGGCGATCCGCGCCGAGGATGGCAAAGTCTATACCGGCGCCAATATCGAGAACCTCTCCTTCCCGCAGGGCTGGTGCGCCGAGCCGACGGCAATCAGCGCCATGATCATGGGCGGCGCCAAGAAGATCGTCGAAATGGCCGTCATCGCCGAAAAACTGCCACTATGCCCGCCCTGCGGCGGCTGCCGGCAGAAGATCTCGGAATTCGCCTCCAAGGACACGAAGATCTATCTCTGCGATGAAGCCGGCGTGAAGAAGACCATGACCATGGAAGAGCTTCTACCCTTCAGCTTCGAGACGGAACTCGGATGATCGCGACCATCGATCTGCTCGCGGCTCTGCTCGGCGGGCTCAAACCGCGCTACGGCATCGTGCTTGGCTCGGGCCTCGGCTCGCTCGTCAGTGAGCTCACCGATGTCGTGCGCATTCCCTACAAGGATCTGCCGGGCTTTCCGGTCAGCGCCGTCTCCGGTCATGCCGGAGAGGTCGTCGCCGGCCATCTCGGCTCGGTGCCGGTCATCATGCTCTCCGGCCGCGTCCACTATTATGAAAAGGGCGATGCCAACGCCATGCGCCTGCCGATCGAGGTGCTGCAGGCCCTCGGCGTCGAGATCTTGATCCTCACCAATTCGGCGGGCTCGCTGAAGGATGAGATCCCGCCGGGCTCGGTCATGCAGATCGCCGATCACATCAATTATTCCGGCATGAACCCGCTGATCGGGCAAGAGAGCGACCACCGTTTCGTCGGCATGACCAATGCTTATGACGCCGAGCTTTCGGCTGCCATGCGAGATGCAGCAAAGACGCTTGATATCCCGCTCGCAAGCGGCGTCTACATGTGGTTCTCGGGCCCAAGCTTCGAGACGCCGGCCGAAATCCGCATGGCGCGCATTCTCGGTGCCGATGCAGTCGGCATGTCGACTGTGCCTGAAGTCATCATCGCAAGAATGCTGGGGCTGAGGGTTGCCGCCGCCTCCGTAATCACCAACTATGGGGCTGGCATGACCGGAAACGAGCTCAGCCACGAGGAAACCAAGGACATGGCGCCGGTCGGTGGTGCCCGTCTCGCCGCTATACTCAAAGAAATGATTGCCGGTAAATGATTGCCGGTGGAGGAAGCGAAAATGAATAGCTATTCCAGCCGGGAAACGGCAGCCGTCGCCCTTTCCCTTCTCGATCTCACCAATTTGAAGGACGACTGCACCCAGGAGCAGATCGACACGCTTTGCGCCCGCGCGCAGACACCCTATGGCAGCAGCGCGGCAATCTGCATCTGGCCGCGTTTCGTCGCCCATGCCCGCATCGTGCTCGGCAAGGGTCATCCGGTCCGTATCGCGACCGTCGTCAATTTCCCCTCCGGCGATATGGAAATCGCCGATGTTGCTGCAGAAACCCGCGAGGCGATCGCCGACGGCGCCGATGAGATCGATCTCGTCATTCCCTATCGCAAGCTGATGGCAGGCAATGAAAAAGCCGTCACCGATATGGTTGCGGCCGTGCGTGCCGAATGTGTTGCACCCGTCCTGCTGAAGGTCATCATCGAGACCGGCGAGCTGAAGGATGCCGCCCTCATCCGCCGCGCCTCGGAACTGGCGATCGAAGCCGGCGCCGATTTCATCAAGACCTCCACCGGCAAGGTCGCCGTCAACGCGACGCTGGAAGCGGCTGACATCATGATCCGCGCGATCAGGGAGAGCGGCCGCAAGGTGGGCTTCAAGCCGGCTGGCGGCATATCGACCGTTGCGGATGCTGCCCTTTATCTGAGCCTTGCGGAAACCATCATGACGCCGGACTGGGCAATGCCCTCCACCTTCCGTTTCGGCGCGTCCGGCTTGCTCGATAATATCCTTTCCGTTCTCAGCGGCACGGAGCCTAAGCCGGCGGCAGCCTCGAGCTATTGAGATGATCCCGCAGGAGATCATCCGCCAGAAGCGCAACGGCGCCGAATTGCCGACCGATGATATCGACGCCTTTATCGCAGCCCTGGCTGCCGGCAATCTGTCGGAAGGCCAGATCGGCGCCTTCGCCATGGCGGTCTGGTTCAAGGGCATGTCGCGCACTGAAACCGTTGCACTGACGCTTGCCATGGCGCGCTCCGGCGACATGCTCTCCTGGGAGGGCATCGATCGGCCAGTCGCGGACAAGCATTCGACCGGCGGGGTAGGCGACAACGTCTCGCTGATGCTCGCCCCGATCGCTGCCGCCTGCGGTCTTGCCGTGCCGATGATATCAGGTCGCGGCCTCGGCCATACCGGCGGCACGCTGGACAAGCTCGAATCCATTCCAGGCTATACGATCAATCCGGATGCCACTCTCTTCCGCAAAGTGGTGAAGGAGGCTGGCTGCGCCATCATCGGCCCGACGGGTGCCTTGGCGCCGGCCGATGGCAGGCTCTATGCCGTGCGCGATGTAACGGCGACCGTCGATTCCATCCCGCTCATTACCGCCTCGATCCTGTCGAAGAAGCTTGCCGCCGGCCTTCAGACCCTCGTCCTCGACGTCAAGACAGGCAACGGCGCCTTCATGGCCGATCCGGAGCAGGCAATCGTGCTGGCGCATTCCCTGGTGGAGGTCGCAAATGGCGCGGGCGTGAAGACATCCGCATTGATCACGGACATGAACCAGCCGCTTGCCGATAGCGCCGGCAATGCCGTGGAAGTGCGCAACTGCCTCGATTTCCTGGCGGGCCGGAAGACCGGGACCCGCCTTGAAACCGTGGTGCTTGCCTTTGCCGCCGAAATGCTCGTGCAGTCGGGTGTTGCGGGCTCGCTTATCGAGGCGGAGAGCAAGGCGCAGGATGCTCTCTCTTCCGGCAAGGCTGCGGAGATCTTCGCGCGCATGGTGCATATGCTGGGGGGCCCGGCCGATCTTCTGGAACGGCCGGATGCCTATCTGCGCAAAGCGCCGGTTGAGCGCCCCGTTCCGGCGTCCCGTGCCGGTTGGCTCGCAGCCTGCGATGCCCGTGATGTCGGCGTCAGCGTGATCGACCTCGGCGGCGGGCGGCGCCATCCGGCTGACAGGATCGACCACAGTGTCGGCTTCACCGGCCTGCTGCCGCTTGGAACGCATGTGCGTGAGGGCGATACGATCGCTCTCGTTCACGCCGCGGACGAGGCCTCGGCCGAAAGGGCCGTCGTCGCACTTGCCGCAAACTATCGCATTGCAGACGAGAAGCCGGAGCTTCCCCCCATCATCGCCGGCCGTATCTGATGGGATTTACTGCTTGAGGCTGAGGGAGCCGTCGGCGACGGAGTAGGAGGCAAGCTTCTGCAGGAAGCTCATGCCGACCAGCGTGCCGCTCAGCGCATCGTCTTTCAGCACGAAAGCTTCGACGCTGCGAACGCGAATGCCGCCGATTTCCACGCGGTCGAGCATCACATGCGCCGCCTTGGTCTGGCCGTTCGCGGTATTGACGGCATAGCGGAAATCGATCTGGTTGCCGGTAAAGCCGAGCTTGCGGGCGAGGCTTTCATTGAGTGCGACATAGGTAGCGCCGGTATCGATCAGCCCCTGCACGGGCTTGCCGTTGATCCGGAAATTACCGGTATAGTGACCCTGAGCATCGGCCTGCAGGCGGATCATGCCGCCATCAGTGATCGTGGCCGGCGCATCAGGCGCGCTCTCTTCGGTCGAGACGAAATTTGCGGAGATTGTATTGCCGGGCTGCGTCGTGCGGGTGAGCAGGGAAGGCACTTGTGTCGCCAGCGCAGCCGCGATGCTGGCAAATATGACGGTACGCATGAGCATGAAACAGAAATCCTTCCTGTATAAACCCCGCCTCATGCGGGACCTCACGCTTCAAGCAGCTAAGCCATAAGTGCTGAAAAGTTGCTAACGGCGACATAAAAAGACCCGGAACGAGCCGCCCGGGCCTTGGAAGGTTTTCGAATTGGTAAAGGAAGCTGAAATTATTTGGTACCGTACATGCGGTCGCCAGCATCGCCGAGACCGGGCACGATATAGCCCTTCTCGTTCAGATGGCTGTCGATCGCCGCCGTGAAGACCGGAACATCCGGGTGGGCGGCGCGGAAGTTCTTGATGCCTTCAGGCGCCGCCAGCAGGCAGAGGAAGCGGATATTGTGTGCTCCGCGCTCCTTCAGCTTGTCGATGGCGGCAATCGAGGAATTGCCGGTCGCAAGCATCGGGTCGACGACGATGATCAGACGCTCGGCCACATCTTCAGGCGCCTTGAAGTAATATTCGACCGGCTGCAGCGTTTCATGGTCGCGATAGACGCCGATATGGGAAACGCGGGCGGAGGGAACCAGATCGAGCATGCCTTCCAACAGCCCGTTGCCGGCGCGCAGGATGGAGGCGAAGACCAGCTTCTTGCCTTCGAGGATCGGCGACTGCATCTCCTGGATCGGCGTTTCGATCGTCTCCATCGTCAGTTCCAGATCGCGGGTGACCTCATAACACAGCAGTGTCGAGATTTCGCGCAGCAGGCGGCGGAAGCTGCCTGTCGAGGTTTCCTTGCGCCGCATGATGGTGAGTTTGTGCTGCACGAGCGGGTGATCGATGACTGTGACGCCGTCCATAGGAAACCTTCCAATTCTTTGTTCTTATCGGCTGTTTCTTTCATGGAAACCGCCTCCACTTCAAGAGCGGAGGCGAATTTGCCTGGACATTAACAATCCCTGCGCCCTCAGAGACGGGCAAAGAGTGCCTTGCGTGTCTCATCATCGACGAAGGCTGCCTCGATGGCCGTTCGCGTCATCGCATTGATTTCGGCGTCGCTGAAGCCGAAGGTTTCCGAGGCAAGCTCGTATTCCCGCTTGAGCGATGTGTGGAAGAAGGGGGGATCATCGGAGCTGATCGTGACATTCACGCCGGCATCCCGCAATTGACGTAGCGGGTGCGAGACGAAATCCGGAAAAACCTTGAGCGCGATATTCGAGCCGGGGCAGACCTCCAGTACCGTGCCGAGGTCCGCAAGCCGCCTGACGAGCTCGGCATCCTCGATTGCCCGCACGCCGTGGCCGATACGCGAGGGGCGCACCTCGTCCAATGCATCCGAAACGCTGAAGGCGCCGCAAACTTCACCGGCATGGATGGTAAGGCCGAGCCCTGCATCGCGGGCGATGTCGAAGGCGCGCGCATAGTCGGCAACGCGGCCCATCCGCTCCTCGCCGGCGAGGTTGAAGCCTGTTATCAGCGGATTATTGGCCTTTGCCGCATATTCCGCAGCGCCGATCACGCTTTCCGGACCGAAATGCCGTTCCCCGGTCACGATCAGCCGCGCCTCGATGCCGCTTTTTGCCTTCGCCCGGCGGATGCCTTCGCAAACACCTGATATATAGGCGTCCGCACCGAGGCCGATGCGCTTGCCGTGATCAGGCGAAACGATGAGCTCGCTGTAGATCGTACCGATGCCGGCAAGTTCTTCCAGATAGGTTTCGGTCAGCAGCGCATAGTCTTCCTCGGTCTTGTAGACCTCGGAAACCTTGTCGTAACATTCCAGAAAGCTCGCGAAATCACGCCAGACATAGGCGCCGCCCTGCAGATGGGCGCTGATGTCGATGCCGTATTTGCGCGCCTGAGCTTCGGTCAGATCAGGGGGAGCCGCACCCTCCAGATGGCAATGCAGCTCGACCTTCTTCAAATGCGATGTCACAGAAAACTCCTCCCATGCGGTCCCGAGGGAATACCGAGATGGCGCGCAATACTCTCGCCGATATCGGCATAGGTCCGGCGAATGCCGATCGAGCGCGATCTGATGCCGGGACCGTAAGCGATGACAGGCACGCGCTCGCGCGTATGGTCGGTGCCGCGCCAGGTCGGGTCGCAGCCGTGATCGGCGGTCAGGATCACGAGGTCGCCGGCCCGCAGCTTGTGGTGAACTTCAGTCAGGCGCTCGTCGAAGGCTTCGAGGGCCGCTGCATAACCCGGCACGTCGCGGCGATGACCGTACAGCATGTCGAAATCGACAAAATTGGTGAAGACGAGATCGCCATCCTCCGCTTCGTCTATCGCAGCAAGGGAAGCATCCATCAGTGCATCGTTGCCATTCGCCTTGATGACCCGCGAAACGCCCTGATGGGCAAAGATATCGCCGATCTTGCCGACGGCGTGCACATTGCGGCCATGCTGGACGAGCCGGTCGAGCAGCGTCGGTTCCGGCGGCGGCACCGAAAAGTCGCGGCGGTTGCCCGTTCTCTGGAAGGTCGCAGCACTCTGGCCAATGAAGGGGCGCGCGATGACGCGGCCAATATTATAGGGATCGAGAAGACTGCGGGCGATCTGGCAGAAGTTGAGCAGGCGGTCGAGGCCGAAATAGACCTCATGAGCCGCCACCTGAAACACGGAATCCGAGGAAGTGTAGCAGATCGGCTTGCCGCTGCGCATATGCTCTTCACCGTAACGGGCGATGATCTCGGTTCCCGAGGCATGGCAGTTGCCGAGAATGCCGGGCACATCCGCTGCGCGGCAGAGCGCGTCGATCAGTTCCTGCGGAAAGGCATCGCCTTCGCTCGGAAAATAGCCCCAGTCGAAGGTAACAGGCGTTCCGGCGATTTCCCAGTGACCTGATGGGGTGTCCTTGCCGCGCGAAGTTTCGTTGGCAGCGCCATAGAGGCCGTAGATCTTGTCCGGCAGCGGCATGCCGGCCGGAAACTGGCCGGAGGCCGCCCGCGCGATATGCATGAGCCCGAGCGCCGACATGTTCGGAAGTGTGAGGGGGCCGGAACGCAGGCCGGCTCGGTCGGCAGCACCTGCCGCACAGAATTCGGCGATATGGCCGAGCGTGTCGGCGCCTTCATCGCCATAGGCTGCCGCATCCGGTGCTCCGCCGACACCGAAGGAATCCAGAACGAAGAGAAAGGCACGCGCCATTTTTCACCCGCATTATCTGCTGTCGTCAGCGTATAGCTGGAACGATCCGACTGGCGCTCAGCCATATAATGACGGGAACCGCTTGGCAAATTTGAGGTGTGGAAACGCCAGATCCCAAGGATCGCGACACGCTTAGCAGTCGCCGCAGGGGATGTTCTCGTTCTGTCGCTGGCGATAGAAATAGCTGCGGCTGATCGTGATGGTGCTCATCTCTTTCGGCATGAAATTGGGCGCAAAGACGAATAGCGTATAGGGTATGCTGAGTTCGCTCCGGATCAGGAAGCTGTTGGCCTTCTTCATTTCCGTTGGCACGTCGGAAACCGTGCTGTTCTTGGCATAAGGCGCTGCCCCCGTTGATGCCCAGGACCACATGACCGTAGGATTGGAGTTGCCGTCGATCTGGATTGCGGTGACCTTCACCAACATACCTGAGCTGTCGTAGGGCGAGTAGATTGCCGGCGCGGCTTTGGCGATGTCTGTGAGCGAGCTCTTTGTGACGCTCTGTTGTTGGGTGATGATATCGGCGATCGACCCTGCGGCACGTGCCGTGCGCTTGCTGACGCTGAGCCCGATCGTGATCTCGAATGCGCCGAGATAGAGCATGACCAGAACCGGGAAGATGATTGCAAACTCGATGGCGCCGACGCCCTGTTGGTCGCGTGCAAACCGCCGCGCCGTCGAAGCCAGCCATATGAGAAGTCCGCGACGCGCCATTATGGATACTGCTCGTTCTGGAAGGCAGCCGTTGAGACGATCAAATATTCGCTCGGCATGGAACTGCCAACCGGGCGCAGCCCCGTAATATAGGGACGCACGAGGTCGACAATGATGGACCAGCGATAATAGGCGCGCAGCATGTTGATCGACCCGGGGCCGCCGGGCGTGAATTTGAAGGCTGAAATTTTCAGATCGGAATATTTGTCCGCAGACATTCTTGGGATCGCCGTTGGTATGGCAGCGAAAGTGGAGAAGTTCTGCACATCCAGATAGAACTTGCCGGGCGTTGCCGCCTCCGTATCCGAACAGCGGATGATGATCGAAATTTCGTCGCAGAAGGCCTGCCGGAACTGTGTCTGCGTCTTATAGGTCGCACGCGTGGGGTCGGCGAAGGTGATCTGCCCCGTCCGCATCTGGCGGCTCATCGTATCGACGGCGTTCGAGACGAGCTCTTCCGCCGCAAAGGCGATGAAGGTTTCCAGGATGGCGAATATGACGATGAAATAGGGAATGGCCAGCAGCGCAAACTCGATCGCGGCGGAGCCGTCGCGCGAGCGGGCCAAGGCGCGAAGTCTGGATAAACGGAGGGACGCACGCACCTTGCCCGTCTCCTGCTCACTGATCGCCATAGTCTGGCCCCGAAAATGTTCTTCGGGCGCCACACTAAGGTGCGTTCGTTGATATTCCGTTTCAGGCCGGAGCAGCTATTTTAACGAATAGGTGTGAGCTGGGCGTATATCGATCAGTTTCCGGCGGCGGCTTCACCTTGCTGTGAATGCTGCTCGCAATTGGGCGTGCAGGAAAGAACCGAGCGTTCCGTCTGGCGATAGACGCGCACTGTATTGCCTTCATCGATGGAGACGAGGATGCGTTCGTCCAGAATGGCGTTGCCGTCGCCATCGAGCAGTACGATGTTGGTCGTGCCGAAGGCGCGGCCCGTCAAGACGATTGTCTTGGCATCGGCGACAGTCGCATCGGCAACCTTGGAATTGCCGACGATGACCTTGCTGACCGGCCGGTCGAGCTTCAGGACGCGCGCGTGATCCATATAGACGCGCAGCATGTCTTCCTGGGAGGAGGCCGCGGATGCCGTAAGAGCCGCAAACACCCAGGCAAAGAAAACGGTCTTGCCGTTCGATGGCATTTTGGCCCTCTTTCACGATCGCAATGCAAATTGCAGATAGAATGGAAAAAAATGGTGAACGAAGCTTTAAGCCTTCCACGCCATGTTCATGAGTGAAACGCCCTGGATTGTTTCAGTACGCCTCAATGAGGCATGAAATCGACGGGCGGCAGAAATTCGTGCCATTTCTGGATGCTCGAAAGCTATTGTTCCACTTTGTTCCCGGAAATTCCTTAGAAATGCAAGCAATGCGGTAAGGAGTTACTTACCCTGACTGGGCCGGTTGTCTCGTTTGCACCTTGTTAACGTATTTCATTAAGTCGATGGAAACGGCCATTCGCTAGGTTGCAGCCATCCGATCAACGGCAACAGTTGGCGGACGTGCTGAACATCAACTGGAGTTAGGAGTAACCATGACCAAGCTTTTTAGCCGTTTTCTGAAGGATGAATCCGGCGCGACCGCAATCGAATACGGCCTGATCGCCGCACTCATTTCCGTAGCGCTCATTGCTGGCGCCACGACGCTCGGCGGCAAGATCGGCGACACGTTTAACAATCTTGGCGATCAGATGGATAAGGCCAAGACCGCTTCTACAGTGAAGCCGTAATCTGATATATTTATAAAGTGTCGGCCGGAGATGATCCGGCCGCTCAATGATCGGGCTCGCAGCTTAACGGCCGTGAGCCTTTTTCGCATTTTGTGTTCCGATCGGGCGTAGAAACATGATCGCAGCTACAGTCTTTGTAATACTGCCACTCTGCCTCGCCATGGCGGCATTCTCGGATCTGTTTACGATGACGATCCCGAATCGCATCTCCCTGATCCTCGTTGCCTCTTTCGCTGTCATCGCGCCGTTTTCCGGCTTGGGCTGGAATGTCATCGGCATGCATTTTGCGGGTGCAGCCATCGTCTTCTGCACCTGCTTTGCACTGTTTGCGGTCAATGTCATGGGCGGCGGAGATGCCAAGCTCTTGAGTGCCACCGCACTCTGGTTCGGCTTCAATCAATCGCTTCGTTTCTTTGTGGCCGATGTTGGATTGCTAGGCGGTGTCCTGACACTGCTTATTCTACTGGTAAGATCGCAATCGAATATTATTCTCGCCATCGGCGTGCCCATTCCCAATTCGCTCTTGCTTGCAAAGAAAATCCCCTATGGCATTGCCATCGCGATCGGAGGCTTCATGGCATTTCCTTCATCGCCGCTCTTTATCGCGACGCTGGAAAGCCTGAAATGACGGCATTTTAATCGGCCATTAACTTAAAATGTAAGTGTTCCATTAACCATAATTATACCAATTCCTGAGCATTCTGCGGGGCGAACGCGTTGTGCCCCAAGGAATGATCAATGAAACCGGCCCGCCTTATTATCTTAGCTGTCGCCGTGGTGGCAGCCGGCCTCGCCGGTCTTCTTGCGATGAACATGGCCGGTAGTGGCGGTGTCGTGACGAAGGTTCAATCCGTTATCGAGAAGGAGCCGACCGTCAACGTATTGGTCTCCAGCGCCAATCTTCCTGTCGGCGCGAGACTGGATGAGAAGGCCGTCCACTGGATGGCCTGGCCTCAGAATGGCGTTGTCCAGGGCTTCATTACCGAGACTGACCGGCCGGACGCGATCAAGGATCTGCAAGGTGCTGTCGTACGCTTGCCCGTCTTCGAGGGAGAGCCGATCCGTCCGGAAAAGGTCGCAGATTCCAACAGCCGTATTCTGTCCTCGCTGCTGCCCGCCGGCAAGCGCGCCGTCGCGACCGAAATTTCCGTAGCGACCGGCGCCGGCGGCTTCATCCTCCCCAATGACCGCGTCGATGTCATTATGGTGCGCAAGGGGCAGGGCACGGACAAATACATAACCGAAACCGTGCTCAGCAATGTCCGTGTTCTCGCCATCGACCAGCAGATCGAGGAGAAGGAGGACGGCACCAAGGCCGCGGTCGGCACGACGGCAACCCTGGAGCTGACGCCCGACCAGACCAAGGTTCTGGCCGTCGCCCAGCAGATGGCCGATCGCCTTTCGCTTGCCCTGCGTTCCGTCGCCGATGCGCAGGAGCAGGACACTAGCGCGGCAGACTATCTGCTCAGCGGCGATAATGGCAGCGCACTCATCCAGGTCATCAAGTCCGGCTCCATCGTCACGGATGCCACCGGCTCAGTAAAGCCGGAGTAAAGGAAATGCAGATGGGCAACTCGACACAGCGCACCAGGCTTTTCCTCACCGGCTGCCTTTCCCTGGCAATGGTTGCCGGCGGCATCACGCCGCTCTCCTTCATCGCATCCTCGGGTATCGAACAGGCCAATGCCGCGTCGGAAAGCCTCATCCGCATATCGCAGGGCGGCCCCGGCGCGCATCGCCGCGTGAAGCTCGGTCTCAACAAGGCCGTCGTCGTCGATCTGCCTGATGACGCGCACGATATTCTCGTTTCTGATCCGGTCATGGCCGATGCCGTGACCCGCACCTCGCGGCGCATCTACCTGTTCGGCAAGAAGGTCGGACAGACCAATATTTTCGTGTTCGGCGCCAGCGGCGAAGAGGTCGTCAGCCTCGATGTCGAGATCGAGCGCGACGTCTCGGGTCTCGAGACCAATCTACGCCGCTTCATTCCGGACTCCGCCATCAAAGTCGAGATCGTTTCCGACAATATCGTACTGACCGGGACCGTTCGTACACCTCAGGATGCCACCCAGGCGGCAGCGCTCGCCAAGGCCTTCCTGAAAGGCGGGGAGGCCACGACGCGCACGGAAAGTATTTCCGGCAGTGGTGGAGACAATGCGGTTGCGCTGTTTGCAGAAGGCCGTCAGGAGTCCCAGGTCGTCAACCTCCTGAAGATCGAGGGCGAAGACCAGGTAACGCTCAAGGTCACGATCGCCGAGGTCCGCCGTGAAGTCCTGAAACAGCTTGGCTTCGACAATCTCGTCACCAATTCCTCGGGCATGACAGTCGCCCAGCTCGGCAGCCCGTCCGCCGATAGCGCCACATCCGTCGTTGGCGGCGGCCTCGCCGCACTCTTCAAGAACTCGATCGGCAAGTATGATATTTCGACCTACCTGAATGCGCTGGAACAGGGCAAGGTCGTCCGCACGCTGGCCGAACCCACGTTGACGGCGATTTCCGGCCAGGCTGCGACTTTCAATTCCGGCGGTCAGGTTCTTTACTCGACGACAGACAATAACGGCAACGTCACCGTCGTTCCCTATGACTACGGCATCAATCTGGCCTTCAAGCCGCTGGTCCTTTCTTCCGGCCGCATCAGCTTGCAGATCACGACCAATGTCTCCGAGCCGGCGCCGTCGGTATCGGGTGCAGCGCCCACCTATCAGCGCCGCTCGGCACAGACCTCGGTCGAGCTTCCCTCGGGTGGCTCGATCGCTCTTGCTGGCCTTATCCGCGACAACATCTCCCAGACGATGAACGGCACCCCCGGCGTCTCGAAGATCCCGCTCCTCGGCACGCTGTTCCGCCAGAAGGGGGTCGAACGCCAGGAAACGGAACTCGTCATCATCGCGACGCCCTATTTGGTGCGTCCGGTGGCACGCAATCAGCTTAATCGGCCGGATGATAATTTCAGCCCGATGAATGATGCGGCCGCCTTTTTCATGAACCGCGTCAATAAGGTTTACGGCAGCCGCGAGGCGCCGGTTGCCGATGCGCAGTTCCACGGTTCCATCGGATTTATCTACAAATGAGCGGGGCACGGTCTGGACCGATGAAAACGAACAGAGATCAGGCGATGGCCCATTGGAGCGCGAAACACTTCCGCACGACAAAGCCTCTGCTCGTGGCTGCATCACTCGCCGTTGCAATTCTTTCTGGCTGTGCCGGCCCGCGTGACGAGCTGACCACTGGCGGTATTCCCGACGATTACCGGGAGCGCCACCCCATCGTCGTGACGGAAGCCGAGCAAACCGTGGACATTCCTGTTGCCTCCAGCGACCGCCGACTGACGATCGCCCAGCGCGAGTTGATCCGCGGCTTTGCGCAAAATTACGTGTCGCGCGCGTCTGGCCCTGTCTACATCCTGTCTCCTGAAGGCTCGGCGAATGCAGGAGCGGCCCGCGCCCTGCGCAGCCAGGTTCGCGTTGAACTTGCTTCGCGCGGCATTGCGAGCAACAGGATCATCAACACGACTTACGCCGCAACCGGCCTTCTCGATGCCGCGCCGATACGCCTGAGCTTCACCGGCATGACGGCGGTAACGACACAGTGCGGCCAATGGCCGAAGGATATCTCGGCCGATTTCACGAACCAGAATTATTACAATTTCGGCTGCGCCTCGCAGAACAACCTCGCCGCCCAGGTCGCCAATCCGGAAGATTTCGTCGCTCCGCGCGGCATGACCCCGATCGACGCAGAGCAGCGTAACGAGGCAATCCAGGAGTACCGCGGGACAGAACGATGAGCACCGTCGACTACGAGATCAAGAATACCAGCGAGCTCCGCCATGCCGAAGAGGCGATGCGCATGGGCGAACTGGAAAACATGCGGCCGTTGCCGCGCATCTCCGTTCATGCCTTCTGCGAAAGCGAAGGACTGCAGCGGGTGATGGAGCGTTGCGCCAATGACCGGCGCATGTCGAAAGTCAGTCTGCGCATCACCAGCGGCGGCACGGCTGCTGCCGCGAACATGTTCTCAGGCGCACCGACGCCGAACCTGATCATCATCGAGACCAGAGCGAACTCTGCCGGCCTGCTCGCCGAACTGGCTCCACTCGCTGCCGTCTGCGATCCCTCGACCAAGGTCATCATCGTCGGCTATTACAACGATATCGGTCTTTACCGCGATCTGATCCGCAACGGCATTTCCGAATATATGGTCCAACCTGTCGCCATGCCCGATATCATGGGTGCAATGGCGACGATCTTCGTCGATCCGGAAGCCGAGCCGCTTGGCCGCAGCATCGCCTTCATCGGCGCCAAGGGCGGGGTCGGCGCATCGACCATCGCTCATAATTGCGCCTTCGGCATCTCGAACCTGTTCTCGACCGAAACGATCCTGGCCGATCTCGACCTGCCCTATGGCACGGCGAACATCGATTTCGATCAGGATCCGGCCCAGGGCATTGCCGAGGCCGTCTTTGCGCCGGAGCGGCTTGACGAGGTTTTCCTCGACCGCCTGCTGACCAAGTGCTCGGAGCATCTTTCGCTGCTGGCCGCCCCCTCGCTTCTCGACCGTGCCTATGATTTCGAGGGCCAGGCCTTCCAGCCTGTCATGGATGTGCTGCAGCGCAGCGCGCCTGTCACGGTGCTCGACGTTCCACATGCCTGGTCGGACTGGACCCGTACGGTACTCTCAAGCGCCGACGAAGTGGTTATCTGCGCGGTTCCCGATCTCGCCAACCTGCGCAACACCAAGAACATGCTCGATGCGCTCCGCAAGATACGCCCGAACGACAAGGTACCGCATCTCATTCTCAATCAGGTCGGCATGCCGAAGCGGCCGGAAATCGCGGTTTCCGATTTCTGCGAGCCGCTGGAAGTCGAACCGATTGCCATCATTCCCTTCGATATCGGCCTCTTCGGAAACGCCGCCAACAGTGGCCGGATGATTTCGGAGGTCGATCCGAAATCTCCGACGGCGGAGACTTTTTCGCAGATCTCGCACATCGTCACGGGTCGCGTGGCAATCAAGAAATCCAGGAAGGGCGGCCTTCTCGGCCTTCTGAAGCGTAAGTGAACGAGTAGAATTGGATCGGATCAATGTTCGGAAAACGCGGAAATGAAGGTTTCGGAAAGGCCGGTGCCGGCGGTGTCGCCGCTCCTCCGCCGCCGATGCCGGCTGCCGCCCCGGCAGCCCCATCCGGTCCCGCAGTGCTCGTCGAGCCGTCGCGCGAACCTGTCCGCCAGCAGGTGGCACCGCCGCCGATGCAGACGCCGCAGCGTAAGCGCCCGGCCCGGACAGACGAATATTACGATACCAAGGCGCAGGTCTTTTCCGCGCTGATCGATACGATCGACCTCTCGCAGCTTTCCAAGCTGGACGGCGAAAGCGCGCGCGAGGAAATCCGCGATATCGTCAACGATATCATCACCATCAAGAATTTCGCGATGTCGATCTCCGAGCAGGAGGAACTGCTCGAGGATATCTGCAATGACGTGCTGGGCTACGGTCCGCTGGAGCCGCTGCTGGCGCGCGACGACATTGCCGATATCATGGTCAACGGCGCGGGTCAGACCTTCATCGAAGTCGGCGGCAAGACGATCGAATCCGAAATCCGCTTCCGCGACAATTCGCAGCTTCTTTCGATCTGCCAGCGCATCGTCAGCCAGGTCGGCCGCCGTGTCGATGAATCGAGCCCGATCTGCGACGCGCGCCTGCCTGACGGCTCGCGTGTCAACGTCATCGCGCCACCGCTTTCCATCGATGGCCCGGCACTCACCATCCGCAAATTCAAGAAGGACAAGCTGACGCTTGATCAGCTCGTACGCTTCGGTGCGATCACGCCGGAAGGCGCGACCATCCTGCAGATCATCGGCCGCGTTCGCTGCAACGTCATCATCTCCGGCGGTACGGGTTCCGGCAAGACCACACTTCTGAACTGCCTGACGAACTACATCGACCGCGACGAGCGCGTTATCACCTGCGAGGATACGGCCGAACTGCAGCTCCAGCAGCCGCATGTGGTGCGCCTGGAAACGCGCCCGCCGAACATCGAAGGCGAGGGCGAAATCACCATGCGCGACCTCGTCAAGAACTGCCTGCGTATGCGCCCCGAACGCATCATCGTCGGCGAAGTGCGCGGACCGGAAGTTTTCGACCTGCTGCAGGCCATGAACACCGGCCACGACGGCTCCATGGGCACAATCCACGCCAACAACCCACGCGAATGCCTGAGCCGTATGGAATCGATGATCGCCATGGGCGGCTTCACCTTGCCGGCAAAGACCGTGCGCGAGATCATCTCCTCCTCGATCGACGTCATCATCCAGGCGCAGCGCCTGCGCGACGGTTCGCGTCGCATCACCCAGATCACTGAGGTGATCGGCATGGAAGGTGACGTCATCATCACTCAGGACCTGATGCGCTACGAGATCGACGGCGAGGACGCGAGCGGTCGGCTGATCGGTCGCCATATGTCCACCGGCATTGGTAAGCCGCATTTCTGGGACCGCGCCCGCTATTACAACGAAGAAAAACGTCTTGCCGCCGCGCTCGACGAACTGGAAGCGAAATCAAAGGACTGAGATGTTCGGCATCGATCCGACAGTATTGGCAATCGTCGTTCTCGCAGCCGTTGCGGCGGCCGCGGTGAGCTATGCCGTGCTGTTCTCACGCATCGAGAGCGACAAGAAATCGGCAAGCCGCATCAACCGCGTCAAATCGGCCGAAGTCGACCGCGCTAAGGTCAAGGCCGCCCGCGACCGAGTGCAGGAACTGTCGAAGCGCCGCAAATCCGTACAGGACAACCTGAAGGATCTCGAAAAGCGGCAGCATGAAAAGACCAAGAAGAACCTGTCGCTGAAGTCGAGGTTGATGCAGGCCGGACTGCCGATCACGCCGACCCGTTTTTATCTTTTCAGCGCACTCCTGGCCCTTGTGCTACTGGTCGTGCTCTTCATTGTCGGCGCATCGCCGCTGGTCATGCTTGGCGTCGCTGTTGTCGCCGGGCTTGGCCTGCCGCGCTGGGTGCTCGGTTTTCTGATTTCGCGCCGTCAGAACAAGTTTCTCGATGAGTTCCCGAACGCGCTTGACGTTATCGTCCGCTCCATCCGCTCCGGCTTGCCGTTGAATGACGCGATCCGGCTCATCGCCACCGAAGGGACCGAGCCGGTCAAGAGCGAGTTCCGCCGTGTCATCGAGGCACAGCAGGTTGGCCTCAGCATTCCGGATGCCTGCGCTCGTATGACCATCCAGATGCCGCTGCAGGAGGTCAATTTCTTCGCGATCGTTATCGCCATCCAGTCGCAGGCCGGTGGCAACCTGTCTGAGGCGATCGGCAACCTTTCAAAAGTTTTGCGCGATCGCAAGAAGATGAAAGCCAAGGTCAAGGCGCTATCCATGGAGGCCAAGGCATCTGCCGTGATTATCGGCGCTCTGCCCTTCATCGTCTCTTTCCTCGTCTACGTCACATCACCGAATTACATCACGGTCCTGTTCACCGATCCGCGCGGCCATTTCATTTTGGGCTTTTCGGCGATCTGGATGTCGATTGGAATCTTCGTGATGCGCAACATGGTCAATTTCGACATCTAGCGGGAGGGGAACCATGTCGGCGGAACTTGCAGCAAAACTCACCGACCCCTCCATGCTGGTGGCGGTCCTGGTCGCCATTGCGGTCTTCGCCACGTTCTATACGCTTGCCGTTCCCTTCCTCGAACGCGGGGACCTCAACAAGCGCATGAAGGCCGTTTCAACCGAGCGCGAGCAGATCCGTGCTCGTGAACGCGCCCGCATGAATGCCGATACCAGCACCAAGGCGTCGCTCAGAAGTCAGAACAACCGGTCCGTCCGTCAGATCGTCGAGCGTTTCAACCTGCGCAAGGCGCTCGTCGACGAAAACACGATGAACAAGCTACGTGCGGCAGGTTTGCGCTCGGAAAACGCGCTGAACACCTTCCTCGTCGCGCGCTTTCTCTTGCCGTTCGTCTTCCTGACGGTTGCCGCCTTCTGGGTATACGGTCTCGGCAACCTGGCCAGCAGAGGCCCGGCCATACAGTTCCTGGCTGTCATCGGCACCGCTTATCTCGGTTTCTACGCACCGAACATCTATATTTCCAATCGCATGAGCAAACGGCAGCATTCCATCAAGCGTGCATGGCCGGACGCGCTGGACCTGATGCTGATCTGCGTGGAATCGGGCATTTCCATCGAAGCGGCCATGCGTCGAGTTTCGGAAGAGCTCAGCGAGCAGTCTCCGCCGCTGGCCGAAGAAATGGTATTGACGACTGCTGAGCTTTCCTTCCTGCCGGATCGCCGCGTTGCGCTCGACAACCTCGCAGCCCGTACCCAGATCGAACTTGTCCGCTCCGTCACCCAGGCGCTCATTCAAGCAGACCGTTATGGCACGCCGGTTGCGACGGCGCTGCGCGTGCTTGCGCAGGAAGGCCGCGACGAACGTATGAACGAGGCGGAAAAGAAGGCTGCTGCCCTGCCGCCGAAGCTGACCGTTCCGATGATCCTCTTCTTCCTGCCGGTATTGGTCGCCGTCATCCTTGGTCCTGCCGGCATCCAGGTTGCCGACCGGTTCTGACGCTTGTCGCCGTCAAAAGATCCGACGACCCTGCTTTTCCGCGTGACTGGCGAAACGGATGGCGACCCATCGGTAAGCGCGGAACTTCGCGCCGCCCGCCTCGGCAACCCTTGATCACGTGAGCAATACCGGCAAAACTATACAGCGGTTTTGAGTCCGGAATTGTGTGAAAAATGGAGTTTTGCCATGTCCTCTCTGGGCATCTTTATCAGCATCATCAGCGCTTTGATGATCGGCGCCATGAGCCCCGGCCCGAGTTTCGTCGTCGTCTCGCGCATTGCCATTTCCCGTTCCCGCTTTGACGGGCTTGCCGCTGCACTCGGCATGGGCATCGGCGGCGTGACCTTTGCCATCCTTGCGCTTGCCGGCTTGACGGCGCTGCTTTCACAATTCGAGTGGCTCTATCTGGTGTTGAAGATCGCTGGCGGAGCCTACCTGCTCTATATAGCCTTCGCGATCTGGAAGGGAGCGAGCGAGCCGCTTGTATTGTCGGGCGATGTCGCCGGTAAAAGCGTGCCGGCACGCAGTTTTACGGCTGCTCTGCTGACGCAGTTGAGCAATCCGAAGACGATTGTTGTCTACGCCAGCATCTTTGCAGCACTGCTGCCCAAAACCGTGCCGGCGGAGCTTTTGCTGGCGCTGCCAGTGGGCGTCTTCCTGGTGGAGGCGGGATGGTATGCGATTGTGGCATTTGCCTTCTCGGCCCATCATCCGCGAAAGCTCTATATCGCCGCCAAGGTTTGGATCGACAGGGCGGCAGGCGCTGTCATGGCCGGCCTCGGCCTGCGTCTCATCCTCTCGGGACTGAGCAGCAAATAGGTCAGTTGGTGTTGGCGGCAGCAGGCGACGTCGTGTCTTTTGCCGCGAGCTTCTGCCAGGAGTTCTGCTGGGAAAGCATGCCGCGGAGATAGGCGACATTAGCATCGGCCTGCTGCGGCGAAAGCTCGCGCCGCGCAATCTGCTCGGCCTCGGGGAATCTGCCCTGCAGGCCGACGACGAGGGCAAGGTTCTGGCGCACGCGACTGTCGGCAGAAGGCTGGCCTGCCGCCGAGCGAAGATAGGTTTCCGCCGTGCGCAGATCGCCCGTCAGAAGATAGGACATGCCGAGGTTGGAAAGGATCGATGGCTCATTTGGCTGAATATCGAGCGCATCGCGGTAACGCTGGCGCGCGTCGCTTGGCTTGCCCATCTGATCGAGGATCGCGCCTTCCGCCGAGATCAGTCGCCAGTCGGGCCGATCGGGTGTCTGTGCCCTGCCGATCGTGTCCAGCGCCTGCTGAAGCTGCCCCGCGGCGGCCTGCGCCTTGCCGTAGGCGGCAAGCACGTTGCGATCAGCGGGATTGGCGATGGCAACCTGCTGCATGACAGCAAGCGCTTGCGCGTCGCGTCCGTTCATCCGCAGCAGATTGGCGTAGTTTACGCCGTTGACGGGATCGCGCGGGTTCTTCTCGTAGGCCTGGCCGACGCGGTCGATGGCGGCCCGCAATTCGTTGGCATCCATCTGCTCGACTGGCCTGTCGAGTTTCGGGATCGAACCGGTTGTCATCCGATCCTTTGATGTTGTCGAGCAGCCGCCGAGGGCGAGCATGGCGAGAAGAGCCACGGTTCCCTGAAAAACACGCTTCTTAAAAGGGGTAGAGGCCGAGAAGGGCATTGCGCGTTCCTGAATAAATCGGCGCCTGACCTCGAAACGGAACAGGGAAAGGTTTGACGCAATCTTCGCTCCAGCAATAGTCTGTTAACCCTAACATACAGTTAAGAAATGATTCTGCCCCGCCGCTAAGGACAATCATGGCCCCCTTCCAATTCATCGAAAGACCCACGCCTTTCAACACCAAGGGTGGGTCGACGCTGCCCATCTTCGCCGTCACGCCCGCCCATATCGAAACCGGCACGATCGATCCGATCGCGCTCGATTGGGCCGGCAAGGCCGGCTACAAGGCGGAAAGCGGCTCGGTGCTGCTGATCCCCACCGCCGAGGGTCACCTCGGCGGCGCGCTCTTCGGCCTCGGCAGCAATCCGTCGGAACAGCCTTTTATAACCGGCAAGCTCGCCCGTGCACTTCCGGCCGGCGACTGGCATGTCGAGACTGCGCCGCTGACGGCCAACCGCCTGGCACTCGGTTTCGGCCTCGGCAGCTACCGTTTCGACCGTTACAAGTCTGAAAAATCCCCGGCTGCGACGCTGATGATCCCGCGCGATGCCGACGGCAATGAGATCAAGCGCCAGCTCGCCGGTGTCTTCCTCGCCCGCGACCTGATCAATACGCCGACCAACGACATGGGTCCGGAGCAGCTTGAAGCTGCCTTCCGCGGCCTTGCCGCCCATTACAAGGCGGAGATGTCGGTCATCATCGGTGACGACCTGCTCAAGGAGAACTTCCCGCTCGTCCACACTGTCGGCCGCGCCAGCGCCGATGCGCCGCGCCTGCTGGAACTGCGCTGGGGCAAGAAGGGCCACCGCAAGGTTACGCTGGTCGGCAAGGGCGTCTGCTTCGACACAGGCGGTCTCGACATCAAGCCGGCTTCTTCCATGCTCTTGATGAAGAAGGACATGGGCGGTGCTGCAAACGTCATGGGCCTGGCGCTCATGATCATGGATGCCAAGCTGAAGGTGGACTTGCGCGTCATCATCCCGGTCGTCGAGAATTCCATCTCGTCGAATGCCTTCCGCCCCGGCGACATCTACAAGAGCCGCAAGGGTCTGACGGTCCAGATCGACAATACCGATGCCGAAGGTCGCCTGATTCTGGCCGATGCGCTCGCTTATGCCGACGAGGAAGAACCCGATCTGCTGATCGACATGGCGACCCTGACGGGTGCCGCTCGCGTTGCCCTCGGCCCGGATCTGCCGCCCTTCTTCACCGATGATGCGATCCTCGCTCACGACTTGACGGAAGCAAGCCTCGAGACGGACGATCCGCTCTGGCGGCTGCCGCTTTACGCCGGCTACGAGAAGGACATCCGCACCAAGTTCGCCGATATCACCAATGCTCCGGCGGGCGGTATGGCCGGTGCGATCACTGCAGCACTCTTCCTGAAGCGCTTCGTCAGCAAGGCGAAAAGCTGGGCGCATTTCGATATCTACGGCTGGGCGCCGAACGAGCGCGCGCATTCGCCTGGAGGCGGCGAGGCGCAGGCGATCCGCGCGCTTTACCACCATATCCGCCACAACGTCCGCTGAGCCGCCAAAGCATGTCGCGCAAACATGTGCAGCGGCTTGGCGATAACGACATGTGAAAGCAAAAGCCTTCGCTGAGCCGATCGTTAAAATTTTATTCACCTTGTGAGGCGGCATTCTGTGCCGCCTCTTGCTTGCGCGCTGTAACTGCCGGAAAATGAAACGTTAGCGTAACGATTTCCGGAGGGGCCGTGCCGATTGAACTGACCGCCTCGCAGGCGCTTGGCCTCTGGCACAGTGTGGCGCTCAACCAGGTCCGTCACGACAACAGAGATTTGACGTTGCGCCAGATGGCGATCCTGCTGCATATCTATCTGGTGCCGCCGCCGCATACCGTGCGCGGACTGGCTGCGACGCTGAACGTGACGAAGCCGGTCATCACCCGGGCGCTGGATACGATGGGGGAAATGGGCCTCGTCGATCGCGTCCGCGACGATGCCGACCGGCGCAACGTCATCATCAAGCGTACCGTTGGCGGCGCGCTTTATCTCGAAAAGCTCGGCGACCTCGTGCGTGAGCAGGGCCGCAAGCTTCAGGTCTGAAAGGGCCCCGGCTGAAAGGCCATCTGAAAGGAATACCATGACGATGCTCGACCGCCGCCTCCACGCTTATCGCCCGGATCTCGCGGAAGCCGGCCTTGAGGGCAAGGTCGAAGCGACGCGCTTTGTGAACGGCACGCCGGCCCGCGTCTGCGTCCCGGTCGTTGCCTTGCGGCCCCAGCCGGACTTTGCCCGCGGCATCGACACGGAACTGCTCTATGGCGAGGATGTCACGATATTCGATCGCGCCGACGGCTGGTGCTGGGTCAAAGCCGCATCCGACGGCTATGTCGGCTACCTGCCCGAGGACGCAATTGCAGAAGCAGCGACGGCCCCGACCCATATCGTCGTTCCGCAGCGCACCTTCCTCTATCCCGAACCGGAATTGCGTAAACCCTATAGGTCAGTGCTTTCCATGGGTAGCCGCGTCCATATTGCCGGCGAAGCGGAAGCGCGCGGCAATCACTATCTGGTCCTCGATGACGGCACTGCGATCTTCTCGAAGCACCTGCAGCCGCTGGGTGCCTTGGACGGCCAGGATTATGTCGATATCGCCGCCCGCTTTCTGGAAACGCCCTATCTCTGGGGCGGCCGTTCCGGCCTCGGCATCGATTGCTCCGGCCTCGTCCAGCTTGCGCTGCAGATGACCGGCAGAAGCGCGCCGCGGGATACCGACATGCAGGCGGCTGATCTCGGCGAGCCGATCGACCGTTCGGAAGTGCGCCGCGGCGATCTGGTCTTCTGGAAAGGCCACGTCGCCGTTTTCGAAGATCCGGAAATGATCATCCATGCCAACGGCCACACGATGACCGTTGCGCGCGAGAATTTCGAGGCCGCCGTCGAGCGCATCGGCTGGCTCTATGAGCAGCCGACCGGCTATCGCCGGCCGTTCTAAAATTGCGTAATCGCTCTAGGCAGTCGGTGGCTGTGGCCAATTTTTCACGCCGCCCGTCCAGTTTTCGAAGGCTTTCGAAAGCCTGAGCACGCGCATGTCGTCGAAGCGCGGCCCGACGATCTGCAGGCCGATCGGCATGCCCTTCGAGAAGCCGCAATTGATGGACGACGCCGGCTGCTCCGACATGTTCCACGGCACTGTGAAGGCGATATGTTCGAAGGGCAGCTTCGGATCGTTGGTCGGAGAGGGCCATTCGGCCGGATAGGAGACGATCGGATTGGTCGGTGACAACACCGCATCGACCTCGGTGAAAAGCCGGCCGCAGGTCTTGCGCATCTCGATCGTCTGGTTGAAACCCTTGACGGCATCAACGCCGCTGATATCGGCTCCGCCCTTCGCCCATTCATAGATATAGGGCAGAATACTCTCGCGGCGCTCTTCGCTGAGCCCGGCAATGTCGCCCCAGAAACGCGAGCGCCAGAAATCGTCGAGCCCATCCAGCATGGTGCGCGTCAGCACCGGTGCGGCTGGAACGATCGTTGCCCCGGCCTTCTCGAAGAGCTTCGCGGCCTCTTCGACCGCTATCCTCACATCTTCATCGACCGCAAGACCGCAGCCGGCATCGAGCATCAGCCCGATCCGCATGCCGCTGAGATCGATATCGAGATCCAGCCAGTCGAAGTCATTCGGCGGCAGGCTGGTGCCGTCGCGCCAGTCGGGGCGGGAAAGGGTCGCCATCGAATAGGCGGCATCCTCCACGGTGCGGGTCATCGGTCCCGCGCACCGCCCGACATAATAGGGATCGACCGGAATGCGCCCATGGCTTGGCTTGAAGCCGAAGACGCCCGTCCAACCTGCAGGCAGGCGCACGGAGCCACCAATATCGGTACCGACATGCAGCGGCCCGTAGCCGGCAGCGGCTGCCGCCGAGGCGCCAGCGCTCGAACCGCCGGGGTTTTGTGTGATATCCCAGGGATTGCGGCTTAGATGATGGAAGCTGGAAAGGCCCGACGAGAGCATGCCGTAGTCGGGGCAGGTCGTCTTGGCGAAGATGATTGCGCCATCCTCCCGCAGACGAGCCGCCGCCGGGGCATCCGCTTCTGCGGGCTTCAGTTCGATCGCTTTCGTGCCAAGCGGCACCGGCTGGTCTTTGGTCGCGATCAGCTCTTTCAGCGTGACCGGGATGCCGTCCAGCGGACCGAGTGTTCCACCCTTCATCCAGCGTTCGCTCGATGCCTTCGCCTGCTCGCGCGCAGCCTGCGGATCGTAGAGATAAAGCGCTGCGATCGAAGGTTCCCAGGCCTCGATATGTTTTTCGAGGGCAAGCCAGTATTCGAGCGGCGAGAGGCTTTTGTCAGTGAAGCGCTGCCGGAGCTCGCGGATGGTGAAATCGGTATCTAGCATGGTCTGGTCTTTCGGGCGTTTTGTCTTGGGAGGACATCAGCGGCTCGCTTCGCGCGGGTCGAAAAGGTCGCGCAGCCCGTCACCCAGCATGTTGAAGCCGAAGACGGTGAGCGCGATCGCAAGGCCGGGCAGGATCGCCAGCCACGGGGCGAGCGACAGGAAGGTCTGGGCATCCGCCAGCATGCGCCCCCATGTCGGCGCCGGCGGCGCCATGCCGAGACCGAGGAACGAGAGGCCGGCTTCCGTCAGGATCGCGAGACCGAGCTGGATCGCCGCATGCACGATGATCTGGCTCATGATGTTCGGCAGCACATGCCGCACCGAAATCGTGAAACGGCTGTTACCGATCGCCTGTGCCGCCAGGACATAATCGCGGCTCCAGGCCTGCAGGGAGGTGGCGAGCGTCACGCGGGCAAAGACAGGGACCATGAAGACTGCGATTGCCGTGATGGCCGTAAAGCGCCCCGGTCCCAGAAAGGCGCCGAGGATCATGGCTGAAAGGATCGGCGGCAGCGCAAAGACCACATCACAGGCGCGCATCATCAGCGTCTCGTAAGGGCCGCGGATCGCAGCCGCGGAAATGCCGGCGATCGAGCCGAGTGTGCCGCCGATGGCAACCGCACTGACGGCGATGGAGAGCGAATTCCAGCACCCGACCATCAGCATGGAGAGCACGTCGCGGCCGAACTGGTCAGTGCCGAGCAGTCCGAAGGCAAGTGGCGGCTGCAGCTTGCGAATGATCTGCATCTTTGCTGGCGGCAGCGGCGTCCAGAAGAGCGATAGCAGAGCGATTGCGACCAGAAAGCCAACGATGACGGCTCCGACGATCAGGTTCTTTCGTCGGCTAAGCCTGAAGATTCGGCGTCGCGGAATAATGGCGGAAGAGACGATGGGTGCCATCATGCCGCCTTTCGCATGCGCGGGTCGATCACGAGATAGGAGAGATCGACGATGAAGTTCATGACGATGACCAGACCCGCGAAGAACAGCACGACATCCTGCATGATAACGATGTCGCGCTGCGACAGTGCCTGAAAGGCAAGCCGCCCCAGCCCCGGCAGGTTGAAGACATTCTCGACCAGCACCGCGCCGGCGACGAGAAAGGTGAATTGCAGCCCGAGGATGGTCAGGATCGGCACCAGCGCATTCGGCACGATATGCCGCCAGAGCACGGTGCTGCGCGATAGCCCCTTGGCAACGGCCGTGCGGGCAAAATCCTCATGCATGGTGTCGAGCACAGCGGAGCGCGTCACGCGCGTCAGCACGCCGGCTTGCGGCAGAGCCAGCGCCACGGCCGGCATCACCAGCGCCTGCAACGC
>UCKU01000032.1 GCA_900473185.1 Hyphomicrobiales bacterium
CTGAAGGGCCTCAAGGACAACGCCACCCCCTACAAGGGCAACAGCGTCGCCATGAAGGCCGTCAATGCCGGCGAAGTCGAAGGCGCGATCATCTATCACTATTACTGGTTCGGCGATCAGGCCAAGACCGGCGAGAACAGCAAGAATGTCGGCCTGCATTATTTCAAGAACCAGGACCCGGGCGCTTTCGTCAGCGTCTCCGGCGGAGGCATCCTGAAGTCCAGCAAGCATCCGAAGGAAGCCCAGGCCTTCCTCAAGTGGGTTGCCGGCAAGGGCGGCCAGGCGGTCCTGCGCGACGGCGACTCCTTCGAATATGCCATCAATGGCGACGCCAACCCGAAGCTCGTTCCGCTTGCCGATCTGCACGCTCCCAAGGTCGAGGCTTCGACGCTCGACAGCAAGAAGGTCGTCGAGCTGATGACGGCTGCCGGCCTTCTGTAAGTCTTCAAGCAATACCGGCCACGCATGGAAACCTGCGTGGCCACCCCTATCCCTGAATGGGGCGCCCTCTTACCGAATGGCCCCTCTTACGGAATAGTAAGCCGCCGGCAATCACAGTGATGGTGGACATGGAAAGCGGCGATATGAGCAGCCCGCGTGTGCTATGCCAATACGGCGAGATCGCGGATATTGCGGCGTGACTAAATGCTCACGAGAAACCGATAGCAACACAGGAGGGCGTGAAAACGCCCTCAACCATCTACGAGGTGTCAAACTGAGCCGACACCGCGCTCGGCGTCATCAATGGCTGAGCCAGTGGCGAGCCACCTCAATAACGTGCCGGACCCAATCCATGTCCCTGACGTGGTGGAAGACCTCAAGCGCACCTTGGCTAATGTTGTCCACGATTACCCGGCCGATCTGTTTTTTCACATCTTCAACCGCCCATTGTCCAACGTTCTTGAACACGGCCGAGATCATGTTACCCAACGTCCTCAGCCGTGCCAGGATGCGACCGCCACGATGCTGATCGTGCAACACAGGCCAATTGGCAGCCTGATTCAATGAAATCGGCACTTCGGAATCTACAATCGGGATCTCACTTAAGCCGTTGGAAATGCCAACAGTGGCATCTCTCAGCGATGCTTCGCCGTCATCGGAAACCATAACCGCAACGCCGTCATTGACGAACTCACGCCAATCCCGGAAGCGATTCAAATATCGCTCCACGGTCTCAAGATGCGCCCGAAGCTCGGCCACAAGCGGATCCATGAGCGCCTCGGCTTCGGCGGCGAGAATCCTCTGGCTAGTCCAAAACTCCTGTCCGAGCTGAAGTATTTTGCTCTCATCATCCAGCCGTGCCGCAAGGTCGCTGAAGACTGCCCTTAAGCTGGGACTACAGTTGGTCCCCTCAAGAGTTCTTTCAATCCGTGCACTTTGATCAATGAGGTACTGTTTCTCGGCGCCGGCAAACTTTCCAAGATTTTCAAAGTACTCAGGCCGATAGGGTGCGATCGAAAGAGCATTTTCTGTCAGCTGATAATGGAAAGGAGCCGGCTCCTGGTCTCCAGTAAGCTCTTCGAGCCGCTCTCGAAGCTGTGCTGACGGTAACGCCTCTGATTGGTCATCATCGATATTTGCTGGCCAGTTTGACAGTCGGCCGAGTTTGGTGACCAATTCGACCACGCGGAGGTCCATAGCCAGCACATTCGCAGCCTCTCCCAACTGTGCAACCGCAGATGCGTCAATTTCGACTGCACTTTGCCATCCGACCGCAAGGACCGCGATCGCATGGTCTAGGCTTCCTTGGTGCAACGCCTCAGAAAGCGGATCTCTGATCATACGCAATCGGTCGAGAATATCTTGGCCACGTGCTTGCTGTTCAGGATGTTCGTTGACAATTCGAGCGACCGTTGTCTCGAGCCCAGAGACCACTTCCAATACATCGCTGACCGCCCCAACAAACTCCGGCGGCAATGCCTGGCCACCGGTATCAATAGATAGAGTCGAGGCATCGCTGGTGACCGCGTCGCTAAGATCATCCGCATCTTCAGTCGACAAAGCGGCCATCCGCTGGTCCAAATAACCCCCAATCGTCGTCAGGTTCATTTCGATTGATGTGCAGGCCTGTTCGATGGAAGGATAATTCGCTTCCATCACGATTGCCCTCACGCGACCGACTGTACTCTCGACGAAGGATTTCGTGCGGTGGTCGTTTTCATCCACCTCGAATTCTTGCAGAAATAACGCTATATTGTCCAATAGGTTTGCTCCGCGACGAACACCAGGTTGGGCTTGGGCTGTCGTCGAGTCACTAATCTCTTTGGCAATCACCGAGACATCGGCGGCAAGTTGCTCTAACAGATCTTGGATCGTCTCGAAGTGTAGAGCCGCCTCATACCCGGCAGATCTTTTGCCCGCTGCCCGGCTAACCGCCTCGCAGGAATCGCGTACGAGCACAATGGTTCCGTTACTGCGAACGGACGGAAGTGGAGCGAGGACAGACATCGCCTGGGAATTCGCGAACGCGCTTAGATCGCTTTCGATCTGGTAGAACGCACCGAAATTCTGAGCGGCTGATCCCTTGTTTTCAATTCGCTGCTGTTCGAACCGACCGTGAATGTCGTAGATCGTATCCAACGCTGTATCGCGAGCTAAAGCCAGTTCGTTCTGGCTAGTTTCAAGATGAGCGAGATCGTATTCGAGGTTTTGAAGGGCGACGGACAGTCGTTTCCAGCTTTTTTCCAACGGCATTTGATTCTCTCAAGAGCAGCACGAGCATCTATATACCTCACCGTATGGTTGTCGTCAGCTTTAAGCCACTTTGAGTTGCCCGCCTGGTGGAAATCTTGCTCGATCGAGAAGAACTGGCTGCAATATCTAGCTACCCATCCCCCCATCTTCATATGGTGTGGCCAGTCGAAAAATGCATTTATTGCATCAGATCAATTGAGGAGCGAAACAAGTGAAAAAGCTGCCGGGTGAGGTGCGTTTCTTTGTTATTGCATGGTTGCTGTTCGTGCCTGCCCTTGTTTTGTATTTCACAGCGCAGATCGTATCTACGAACGCTCAACATATGGATCTTGCAACGCTCGCGAATTGGGGGGGCATTTGGCCCGTTGCCGCAATCGGATTTCTAACCATCTGCGCTTTTGTGGAAATGGGGGCGTACGTAAAGTTTAAAACAGGCTTTTTCTCCGCATGGTCTGAGGCGTTCTGGAGTATGATAGAAAAATAAGAAGGCCTCTCATGCGCAGTGCCGGGTCAGACAGTCAGCATGGAGGGTTTACTTTGTTCATCACTCGCCAAGCCAAGGCCTTTTCAACGCGAACGATATCAATCCTCGACGCCCTGCCCTTCTCAAGTATAAGCACAGCTGGTGTTTCACCTTCTGAACAGGCTCTTCGAAGAGCCTTGAGAACAGGGCCGTTGATTAACAGATATCGGCCAAGGTCAACACAGTTAGGTTTGCCTACGTCAATCGGGTTGCCGTTAGAATCACACGTCTGTGTGTAATGGAAACTTTGTGCTGCAGTTGAAAGCCGCATCGTGGCAGCGGTCGCGCTAAACATGTACCAGAAAAAATACGCGATAATAACGATACAACCGACGAGCACACTGACCCTCCGAAGGCCAAGAGCAAGACTAGGGCCGTCATCATCATCCTGCATTGTGCGCCCCTGCAAATTCCGGGCGAACGTGCGCGCGCCGGGTGTTATCGCTCTCAATCTGATCGCCAGTTCTACTTTTGGCGCATTATTGCCAACTCTGTACCTACGCTGAGGATCCTATAACAACGGGAAGCAATGTGGGAATCTCCCCGGCTTCGAAAAGCCGGCCATCCACTTCATTTCTTTGGTCAAATGCTTATTCAAGAAGATTTCCGCGGCAATGTGGAAATCTTCTTTGGCAAGAAAGATCAAAAGCCCCTGTGGTCGCAGTTGCTCATTGCGTGGCAACCGACTTCAAAGCCCTTGTTTGTAGCCTTTGAAGGATACTTGAAGGCGATCCGGGTTTTCTCGAAGGCGTTTCGAGGCAAACATCAAATTAGGCGGACCTCGTGATAACGCAGCTTTTTGGTAGTTCGAACTGTCAAAGATAGTCCACGAAGTTTCCCGCTCGGCCCCGACTAAGAGCTTGAATTCCGGCGATCTTCGCGCGTTTTCCCGGATAATCCCGGAGATTCCCACATATTCCTGATACTGGTGTCAGACAACACACAGCGCAAAGCGCAGCCTCCATATGTTGCCCGTTCAAATGGTGAACCTTCGTATGGAGAGCAGTATGACCAGCTACAACACCTTGAAAGCCGCAATGGCAGCCCTCATCGCCACGGGTGCGATCGGCATCGCCGCGACCGCGGTAACGCTGCCGGCAATGGCCGCCGAACAGAGCCCCGGCAAGGACGATGCGGCCGAATATGCCAAGCTCGGCAGCGTCAAGCTCAGCCTCGCCGATGCGGTGGCCGCCGCCGAAAAGCAGTTCGGCGGCAAGGCGGTCAATGCCGCGCTTGATAATGAACAGGCGAGTGCCGCGTTTGAGGTGGAGCTGATGACGGACACCGGATCGCAGACGGTTGCTGTGGATGGGCAAACCGGTGAGGTCAAGCATGTGACCGATAGCGGTGAGAACGGCGAAGACACCGAATAGGCCGTGCGAGCGACATATTGAAAACCTGCATGTGTGGCCCCCTCACCCTAACCCTCTCCCCGCTGGGGCGAGGGGACGGGTCGAGACCCGTGGCTCGACCCTGGCGCGGTGGCCCGAAGGGCTGGATGAGGGGGCTGCGGGTGATGCACCATCGATAGCATTTGGCCCCGCTTCACAGCGGGCCTTCACCTTTACAAGCACCCACCTGCCCTAATGCTCCAGCACTCTCACAGCCGCATAGCCAATCACGGCAACCACAGCGACACCCAGCACGATCTGCCCCAATCGCTTCTCGATAAACCGCGCAATCCCCTCCCCATAGCGCCGCAACAGCAGCGCCAGCAGAAAGAACCGCCCGCCCCTCGCCACCACAGCCGAGACCACGAAGAGCGGCAGGTTCATATGCACGACGCCTGACAGGATCGTCACCACCTTGATTGGCGGCAGATGCGCCAGCCCCGAGGTGACGAGCAGGATCAGGACCCAGCGGTCATCGATGCCGGCCTTCATCTGCTCGAAAGCGTCGAGCTTTCCATAGAAGGCAAGCACGGGCCGCGCCACGCTCTCATAGGCGAAATAACCGAGCGCCCAGCCGGCCACGCCGCCGAGCACCGAGGCCACGGTCGCAATCAGCGCGTAGCGATAGCTGCGCTGCGGCCTTGCCAGGCACATCGGCAGGAACAGCACATCGGCCGGCACGAGGAAGACCGAGCTTTCGACAAAGGCGATGATGGCAAGCCAGATCGCCGCCGATCTGCGGGCCGCCAGCGACAGAACCCAGGCGTAAAGACCGCGCAGCATGCCGCTCAGCCGGTTGTCACGAGCAGAGCCATGCTGACGAGGCCGACGACGATCCGCCACCAGGCGAAGGGCGCATAACCCCGGTTCGACACGAAATCGAGCAGGCGCCGCACCACCAGTAGCGCGGTGAAAAAGGCGGTGACGAAACCGATTACGATCATGATGCCCTGATCGGCGCTGAGCTCGTTGCGGCTCTTGTAGAGATCGAGTGCGAAGGCGCCGACCATGGTCGGCATGGCCAGGAAGAAGGAGAATTCGGCCGCCGACCGCTTGTCGGCGCCGAGCAGCAGCGCACCGACGATCGTCGAGCCGGAGCGCGAGGTGCCGGGCACCATCGCCAGGCACTGGAAGAAGCCGATGACGACCGCCGCCGGCCAGGAGATATCCATTGCATCGTGATAGCGGGGCGAAAGCGTCAGCCGGTCGACGATCAGCAGGCCGATGCCGCCGAGCACCAGCACGATGGAAATCAGCATGGGCGTTTCGAACAGCACGCCCTTGATGAAATCATGGGCGATGGCGCCGATGACGGCCGCCGGCAGGAAGGCGAAGAGCACCGCAAGCACGAAATGCCGGGCGCGCTTGCTGCGCGGCAGCGCCATGACGATATCCACCAGCTTGCGGAAATAGACGAGCAGGATGGCAAGGATCGCGCCGAGCTGGATCAGCACGTCGAAGGTTGCGACCGACTTCAGCCCGAGGAGATGCCCGATGAGGATGAGATGGCCGGTGGAGGAAACCGGAATGAATTCGGTCAGGCCCTCGACGGCGCCGAGCAGCACCGCGCTTGCGTAATCCGGCATGTCTGTGCCCTCTTAGGTCGGCCGGCGATGACCGGCTCTGTCAGGTGGGATGGATGGCCGCCGTGCTGGAAGGATTGGAATTTGGCGGCGGGGTTACCGTTCAAGGCTGTAGGTCAAGGACCTGTCCTGCGCTTTTCCGCGATCTTGCAAATCCGTAAGCGCCCGCCTCGCCCCCATGGCTGAGCCATGACAGGGCGAGGCGAGCACATCGGGCAGCCCTCAACGCAATGGCTCTCCCGGGCTGCCTTCGATCTCGGGTTCGTAGTTGAAGCTCATGTAGATGACGATGAAGACGATGATCGCGAGGAACATCAGGCTCGTATAGATCGTGCCGAGCCCGAGGCCGCCATAATCAGATGGCTGCGAGAGATAGTCGCCGAGCGAGGCGCCGAGCGGCCGGGTGAAGATATAGGCGAGCCAGAAGGACAGGATGCCGTCGAGCCTGAGCGCGAAATGCGCAAAGGCGATGACGGAGATGATGGCGCCGAAGATCAGGCCCGTCGTGATATAGCCGAAGCCGAACACCTCGGAGATCAGGTCGCCGACCGCAGTCCCGAGCGCGAAGGTGAAGAGCACCACCAGCCAGTAGAAGGCTTCGCGCCGCGCCGTGAAGATCGAGTGGATCGACAGCGTCCCCTCCTTCGCCTTCCAGAGGATGAAGGTGATGACGAGCGCGATCGAAAAGGCGATGGTCGAGGTCAGGAGCGGCACGCCGAAATTATCGGTGAGATTATCCGTCACCAGCGTGCCGACGACGCTGATCAGCACCACTGCCAGCCAGTAGACCCAAGGAACGTAACGCCTCTGGGCGAATTGCAGCACGATTGCGCCGATGAGGATGGCCGTCATGATGATGGAGGTCACCGTCAGGCCGAGGCCCATATTGACCGCCAGATAATCGGCCGCCGTCTCGCCCATCGTCACCGCCATCAGCTTGATCAGCCAGAACTCGACGGTGACGCGCGGCACGCGGTTGATCTCATCAGCCGGCATATTGGATGGTCTTTCTGCCATTGGATCTCTCCTCGCTTGCTGCAATCACTTGCCGATCAGCGTCATGGCTTCGGTCAGGAACTTGTCCGAGCGGGTGTCGTCATCGGCATTGCAGCGCTCGACGGCCTTGGCTTCGAGATCGTTGACCTTGGCCATGTCGGCATCGCTGAGCTTGGCTTTCGCCTTGGCGGCGCGCATATCCTTCAGCATGTCTTCGCAGGGCACGGTGGCGGCATGGGCGGGCATGGTGACGGCGATGAAACCGGCCATGACGAGGGCATTGAGGAGGCCTGCGCCAACAAGCTTCGTGGGGAGTGTCTTCATGGGATATCTCCAGAATGCGGCGCCCGGCGCCATCGGTTTGAACAGCGGTGGCGTTCGCGTTTTCCGCCATCCGTGTCTCCGCTTCTAGCCGCCGGTCCATACACAGCCTTTGCCGGGAAGATACGCTTTCGTAAGAAAGGTCAGGCTGCAGGAAAAGCCGGCATCGGACCGGTTCCGCCCACTTACGAATCCGTAAGAATTCGATAAGGTGGAGGACACAATTTTGCGCGAATTGTGCGGCGTGAGAGTAATCTTCCGATCAGGTGAAGGGTTTGGACCGGCCATGCGCATTCTCGTCGTCGAGGACGATAAAAAGACGGCCGATTTTGTCGCTCGCGGCATGATCGAGGCGGGCCACGTCTGCGACGTCATCGACGACGGGCATGATGCGCTTTTCCAGGCGACGCGCGAGCAATATGACGTGCTGGTCGTCGACAGGATGGTGCCTGGCCTTGACGGGCTGTCGCTGATCAAGGCGGTACGCGCCGCAAGGATCGGCACGCCGGCGATTTTCCTCACCTCGGTCAGCGGCGTCGACGACCGCGTCGAAGGGCTGGAGGCCGGCGGCGACGATTACCTCACCAAGCCCTTCGCCTTTTCCGAGCTGCTCGCCCGCGTCAATGCGCTCGCACGCCGCCCGCCCGTGCAGGACCAGAAGACGGTGTTGCGTGTCGCCGATCTCGAACTCGACCTGGTGCGCCGGCAGGTGACGCGGCAGGGCCAGACGATCGAGCTGCAGCCGCGCGAATTCACCCTGCTCGAAGTGCTGATGCGCGGCGAAGGCCGGGTGCTGACCCGCACCATGTTGCTTGAACGCGTCTGGGATTTTCACTTCGACCCGAAGACCAGCGTCGTCGAAACCCATGTCAGCCGTCTGCGCGCCAAGATCGACAGGCCTTTCGACATTCCGCTTCTGCATACCGTGCGCAATACCGGATACAGCCTGCATGCACCGCGCTAGCTCTTCGGGTCATCCGATGCTGACGCAAAGAGCATCGGACCGAAAAGTGCGCAGCGGTTTTCGGATGATCCGATGCTGATCGAAAAAGCCGCTTCGAGGAAAAGCTCCAGGCTGCTGCGCAGCACGCCCTTCCGGCTGGCGCTGGCCTTCGGCCTGCTCTTCATCCTGGCCTTTCTGGTGGCCGGCATCATCACCTACCAGCTCCTGAAACGCGATCTGGCTGAGGCGCTGGACGATTCCGTGCGCGAGACCTATTCGGTCGTCGCCTCCACCTATTCGCCGGCCGACATCGAAGACCTCGTTGCCGCTGTCTCAGCCTATGCCCGCCTCAACAATGCCGAGGACAGCATTTTCCTGCTTTCGGGCGAAAAGGGTAAGCGGCTTGCCGGCAATGTCTCGCCGTTTGCGGCAGAAGACGGCCTTTCGACCATCGAGGCCGGCGATATCGGACAGACGGGCGACGACCGCATCCGCATCCTGGCAGGCACCGTTGGCGGCAACCGGCTGATCGTCGGCGAGAGCTTTGCCGAAACCGAGGATCTGGAACATATCGCGCTGATGAGTTTCGGCTGGGCCACCGGCGGCATCATCATTCTCGCCTGCGGCGGCGGCGCTTTTCTCGCCGCCCGCGCCCAGCGGCGGCTCGACGGCATCGAGCGGGCGATGAGCGATGTTTCGGGCGGCGATCTGGCGCGGCGCATTCCGCTCGAAGGCAATGGCGATGATATCGATGTCGTCGCAACCCATATGAACCAGGCGCTGGACCGGCTGTCGGCCCTCGTCGAGGGCATGCGGCAGGTGAGCGCCGATATCGCCCACGACCTGAAGACGCCGCTCAACCGCCTGAAGATGACCGTCGAGCAGGCAATCGAACAGGGCGGGCGCGGCGAGGATGTCCAGACCCTGCTGATCGATGCCCGCGAGGAAAGCGACCGCATCAACGCCACCTTCGAGGCGCTGCTGCGCATCTCGCAGATCGAGGCCGGCGCCCGCAAGGCGCGCTTCCGGCCGGTCGATATCAGCGACATCATGGGTTCGGTTGCGGAAATCTACGGCGGCGTTGCCGAGGATAGTGGCCAGTCGCTCGACTTCACCACCAGGCCCGCCTCCCCCTGCATGGTCAATGGCGACCGGGAACTGCTGACCCAGCTCTTCGTCAACCTCGTGGAAAACGCCATCAACCATTGCCCGCCGATGACCAGGATCACGCTTGCCCTGCAGGCTGACGATGACGGCTTTTCGGCCAGTGTTTCCGATGACGGCCCGGGCATTCCCGAAGCGGAGCGCGAACTTGTCTTCCGCCGCCTCTACCGCCTCGACAAGAGCCGCACGACATCAGGCAGCGGCCTCGGCCTCAGCCTCGTCAAGGCGATCGCCGATCTGCATGCCGCCCACATCACGCTCGCCGACCGGCATCCCGGCCTCGGCATCATCATGCGCTTTCCCGCCCAACAGCAAGGATAGGACATGAAAAGACGATGGGGAGTTCCGGGGCGATGGCAGCAAAAGTGCTTGGCGGTTCTGCGTCCGGTATTGCGTGTGCGATTGCGTGAACACAACGAGATGGTGCAATTCCAGCAAAATTGTGCAACTGTTTCGCGTCCAGAATTGCAGGAAGACAAAGAGATGGAGAAATTCCAGCAAAACTATGCAGTGGTCTTGCGCCAGGAGACGAAGCGAAAGCCCGTTCGTGTCTTGAGACATGCTCTCGCCGCTTTCGGCGCCGCCGCGCTGCTGTTCGGCCTCTATCTCGGCGGGCTGCAGCTAACGGGGAACTTCCATGAGGTGCTGCCGGGCGTGCTCTACCGCTCGGCCCAGCCCTCGCCCGCCGATATCGACAATTATGCCGCCCGCTACGGCATCAAGACGATCCTCAACCTGCGCGGCGAAAACACCGGCAGGTGGTACACGCAGGAAACCGAGGCAGCGAAAAAGGCCGGCATCACCCATATCGACTACGGGCTTTCCGCCTCCACGGAGGTGACGGCCGAGCAGGCGCACGAACTGTTGACCCTGCTGCGCAACGCTCCAAAGCCGATCCTCATCCACTGCCAGGCCGGCGCCGACCGCACCGGCCTCGTCTCCGTCCTCTACCTGCAACAGATCGCCGGCCTCGACGAGGAAACCGCCGAGAGGCAGCTTTCGGTCCGCTACGGCCATATCGGCATCCCCTATCTCTCGGCAGCCTTCGCCATGGACGAGAGCTGGGAAAAGCTCGAGAAGATTTTCGGGATCGATAGCTAGAGCCTTTCCTGGTCAGATTGAAGCATTCTGCCGGAGCAGGAAAGGCTCTAGAAGTCCCTAAGATGTTCGGCGTCGTGGCCTGCTGATGGCCGGGCAAACATCACAGCGGCGCCGACGGAGCCGACGACAAGGCATAACACCGTGCCGAGGTATGCCCATGGGATGGAAAGAGCATCGGGCGGGGGATCGAAGACACCCGTCAGCTGCTTCACTAGCATCCACGCGGTGGCGATGCCCGATACCAGGCCAAAAACGAAACCTCCGACGATCACCAGAAGGCCTTCTCCCCACAGGAACGCCGCCAATTGCCGTGGCTTGGCACCTATCGCGTTCAATATGGCGAAATTCCTTCGCCGCTCGATGAAGCCGAGAAGCAGCATCAGGCCGGCGGCCGCCGCCGCCATGACGACGGAAAAGCCGAGCTCGATCCTCGTCAGCCCACGGAGGTCTACCGCCGTGAGGCTGGAGCCGATGAGATTGGCGGCCTGGCCGATGTCGATGACCTTCAGGGACGGGTCACTCGTGAGCACCGCTGTTGCCTGCCGCGCCAACTCGGCGGGATCGCCCCTCGCCCGCATCAGTACATATTCCGAGGCGTCCGTGCCGGTCATGCGTGCAACATAGGAGGAATTGGCGACCAGGAACGAGTCCTTGGGCGCGGTCGGGAATTCGCGTGCCACTCCGATGAACTTGAAGGGAACAGGATGATACTGGTGGTCCCTGGCGTCGACGAGGCGCAGATTGATGGTGTCGCCTAGCTGGAGCTGGAAGTCCTGCACGGTTTCCTCTGACACCAGCACTCCGTCCGGCGTGACCGATAGCTGTTTCAGGACATCGACTGCGCTGCCGCCGCCGAAATAGGCATCGGACAAGCTCGTCGCGCGTTCGATCTGCGTCGGATCGATGCCGTAGAGATCCTGCAGATCGGCGCCGACATAGGCGAAGCGATGCTGCATCGGTTCTGCCGCGGCTGCTCCAGGCAGGGAAGCCAAGGTCGCCAGACGCGCCCCGGCAGGCTTGTCGGACGCGCCGAATATCGTAACATCCGACCCGTTCGTCAGTTCCGCGTCGACCCGCGCCTGCGCATGGTAAGTGGCGTTGAAGACGGCGGTCGATACGGCGAAGGAAATCGCCAGCGTGGTCATGGCGATACCGATTGTCAGGCGCCGGGATTGGGTCGACAGCGCGGCCGATACGATCGGGGTCAAAGCACCCGCAGCCGGCATCACGATGGCGCGCAGGAGCATGCCGTTGCGGGCGATGACCTTCGCCGAAAGCCTTATGGTCAGCAGCGCCATACCGAACCAGAAGAGCGCGGGTGCGACGAACGCCTTGTAATCCACCGAGGTTGCGGCGACGCCTTCCGGCGCTAACACGATCTGGTATCCCGTGCTCGCCGACAGCCAGAAGAAAAGGCCCGCGGCGGCAAGCAGCAGAACATCGAGCCACAGCCGCCGCCATAGCGGCACTTCATCGCGCGCGACCGAGCGGCGAGCCGCGCTCGGTGTGGCCCGGCGAAGCTCCCACCACACCGGCAGCAGAAAAGCGATGAAACCAAGCACCAATCCGGTTGGGGCCACGAGAGCTATTATCGGACCGGCCGCCGCGGCGGTTGCGCCCGCGTCCGAAGCAGTGAAATCGAACAGGAGCGCGCTGGCGATGCCGACAGTGGTGCCACCGACCGCCGCAATTGCAGCCTCTGTGGCGGACAGCAGAAGAATTTTCCGCGTCGTGGCGCCGCGAACGCGAAGCAGTGCCTGCTCAAATTGCCGGCGCGCCGATCCCGACCAAGTCACGGCAAAGGTCAGCGCGACGGCCAGGGCCAGGCCAGGTATGCCGAGAAACAGGAACAACACCGACGCATAGAGCGCGTCCTCACGGACGGCGTCGAGCCGGGAGCCGAGATTGTCGGCAACGAGCGCCTGACCAGCAACCTTGGCCTCGAAGTTCTTTTCCATTCCCGTCACGAAGGTGAAAGCGGAAACGGGATTGTGCGGAAGGACGTCATGCGCCAGCCGCACATGCATTTGCAGGCGCACCGTGTCCGGACGCGTCTGACGCTGTGGATCACAGAGGCGCGCCCATTCCGCCAGCGGCAGGATCAGCACATTGTCCGGCGGTGCCTGCGGAGCTGCCTGAGGCGGCATACCGACAACCTGGAAGAAGGAGTCGGCATCAGGAAGATCGACGACGCCAGCAACTTTGATCTCCGCCGGGGGAAGGCCGATCCGCATGATCTCGACCGTATCGCCGGGACCGACATGCAGATTGGCAGCCGTTTGCTGCGCGACGAGAGCGCCTTCGCTGCCGCCGGACAGGAGCCGCACCTCCGCTGGAAAGTCGCGGAAATAGCCGCTGTCGAAGGCAACAACCTGCCCCGGTCCCGTCGTCTGCGTCGTACCGCCGGTGTCGGCCTGGAAGCCGGCGATATCGGCATATCGCACTTGGTGCACCGCCTTGGCGCTTGAAGATTGGGACAGGGCCTTGCCGATCGCATCGGGATCGGCTCCGGATATTATCTGGACCTGCCAATCGATCGGCACGGACGAAACCGCGCGAGCCGTCATAGAGGCGCTGGCGTTGACGAGGAAGACAGTCATTGCCGCCAACAGCCCGACCGCGAGCGCGACTCCTGCCGCAGCGCCTGCAACGCGCTCGAGCCGGCGGGCCAATACGCCGCGTGTCCACAGGAGCAACATCAGCCGGCCTCGTTCGACGGTGCCGCCGCCTTCTTCAGCCGGCCGTGCTTCAGCGTCCAGCGCGTCACCATCCTGGCGGCGACCGCCTCGTCATGGGTTGCCACGACAAGGGCGCTTTCAGTGTTCTCGATCCGCTCGAGCACAGTGTCAAAGAACAGTTGCGCCGTAACGCTGTCGAGCTGTCCGGTGGGCTCATCGGCGAGAATGAGCTTCGGCCGGATTGCGAGTGCCCTCGCCATCGCGACCCGTTGCGCCTGTCCGCCGGACAGTTCCTCCGGCAGCTTGTCAGCAAGCTCACCGAGGCCGAATGCTTCCAGAATAGAAGCGGCGGTCCGTTCGGCAACATCCTGCGCGCCGGCAAGGATCATCGGCAAGCTTACATTCTGCGCGGCAGTCAGCGCGGGAAAAAGGCTGGGCGACTGGAAAACGAATCCAATATTGCGGGGCCTGAGTTCTTCGAACGGACCTAGACCGGGCCATTCGATTCGACCGCTGGTCGGTTTGTCCAGTCCACCAAGGATGTGCAGCAGAGTGGTTTTGCCGCTGCCGGACGGTCCAACCAGAGCGATGCGCGCGCCGGAACCAATGTCACAATCCACGTCGCTCAGCACGGTTACGCGGTCGAGGTTGCCGTCGGAAAAGTCGCGGCCGACCCCGCTGGCGGCGACGAACATCTCATCCACTGTCGACTCTCCCGTCTTTCAGCTCGACGATCCGGTCGGCCCGCGCCGCCAGCGCCTCGCTATGGGTGGCAAGCAGCATTGCGAACCCCGCTCGGCGCCTCGCTTCGAAATGCTCGATCAGGCGCATCTCCGTCTCGCGATCGACTTCGGCAGTCGGTTCATCGGCAACCAGAATGGGAGGGTCCGCAGCCAAGGCGACCGCGAGGCCGGCGCGCGCCATTTCTCCGCCGGAAAGTTCGGTCGGAAATGCCGCAGCACGATGGGCCAGGCCGACGCTGTCCAGCAGAATGATCATCCGCTTGCTGTCGAACACCTTAGCCAGAAGCATCTGGAGACGGATATTCTGGCTGACGGTGAGATGCGGAAAGAGGTTTCCCGACTGGAGCAGGATACCGAAGTTCACCGCGCGCAGGCGCGCTCGCACCGCCTCCGGCCGGCGTGTAAGCCGCGCTCCCGCTACCTCCACATGGCCGCCATCCGGCTCGTCCAGCCCGGTTACACAGTGAAGCAGCGTGGATTTTCCGCTACCGGACGGTCCCGTCACTGCGACGATCTCGCCGGGTGCCACGTGCAGACTGACGCCGCGAAGCGCCGCCGTCTCGTCGTCGCCAATATGGAAGAACCGATAGAGTTCGTGCACATCGAGTGCGTGCATGTTCACTTCCACTGCAACGATCTGGACATTAATTGCCATTGATCGACATTATCGGCGCCTTTGGGTGCGTAGAGTTCGAGCATGACCAGCTTGCCGTCTTTGAAATAAAGGTAGCGCTCGTTCTCGAGCCGGACCGTCCGGTTGGTGACTGCATTGGGCTCGGAGTTCGACGTATAGACGATGCGGACGGCCGTTCCCGCCGGAAGCTTCACTTCTTTGACGGCGCTCACCTGCACCGCGCGTTCCGACTTTTCGAGGTCCGGGATGTAATTTGCCTTCGCGGAAGCGACGGTCGGCGCAGCGTCAGCCTTCGAAACGATTACAAGGACGCCATCGAGCTTGTCGACGAAGCTCGCTCCATCCGTGCGATCGGTCCGTGCCCATCCTTCGGGCACCTTCAAGGTGAATCCCTGCGGCGCCGTGTAGTCAATGAAGACCTGCGTGTCGGGAATGTCGCCGGGCGGGTTCTTCTCCGCCGCGGCGGGCTTTTCGGCGGCGGATGCCGTCCCAACCATTCCCGCCGGAGCGCCGGGCAATCCAAGGCAGATGGCAACGGCGAGGACCGGGATGATCCCGCCTATTCTGCGCGGTCCATTTTCCATCCGATGCAGCCTTTCGCACTTAACACCGGCACACATTTTACCACATCAAGCTTGCGGCCAGTTAATACGGATCGGTAAGGTTTTGATGCAGTTGGGTAGCAACACCCACCAGACTCTCGATGGCTGAACCCATAGGATCGAGGTGTGGTTCTTCGGACGAATTGAAGAGGAAACGGTCGGAGATCGGTCTCCTGGTTCAAGCAGACCACAGCGCTAGTGCTGCAGCAGCAGGCAGCCTTCGATTTGGTCATCCGCACCTACGAGCCGGTCAAGGCGTAACCCCCACCGGCTTGGATTATTCCTTCGGCGGCCCGCCCCGCCGCTCCAGCGCCGTCTTGCGGATGGTCTCCGCGATGTCAGGACTACTGCTCGACAACATCTGGAAATCCACGACGTAGAGCGACAGCAGCGATACCTCGGTTGCTGCGCTGACCGTCGCTGAGCGCGGTTCGCCGCTGATCAGCGCCATCTCGCCAAAGAAGTTTCCGGCACCGAGTTCCACTGGATGGTCGGGTGTCGCCACGGTGACCCGCCCCTCGACAATGAAGAACATCTGATCGCCAACATCGCCCTTGCGGCAGATCACGGCACCTGCGGGGACAATGCGCGGTCGCAACGCCCGAACGATCTCGATCAGTGCCGCGGAACCAAGCTTCTGGAACAGGGGTACGGCAGCGATCAATTGCCAGTTGCGAGCGAAGTCTTGGCGGCGAACCTCTTCGTAGAAGCCGGTGGCGAGGATGCCGGCCCAAAGTGCAAAAATACCGATCCCGCTCATCATCACCAGTCCGGCCAGAACTCGACCTGCTAGGCTCTGCGGGATCTCGTCACCGTAGCCGGTCGTCGACAGCGTCACGACCGCCCACCACATCGCCTGTGGAATGCTGCCGAACCTATCGGGCTGGACATCTCGCTCGATGATATAACCGCCCAACGCAGCACCAAAAAGAACGATGCCGAACACCGATGTCACGCCAACCAGATTGCGCGATTCATTCGCGACCACCTTTGCCAGCAGCCTGAAAAAGGTCGAGTCGCGCAACGGCTTGAGAAGCCAAATGGCGCAATAGAGGTTTCGATCACGGGACCCAACGAACAAGAATGCAGCAGCCGGAACCAGAACCGCGAGCAAGTCGATCACGAGGGCCGGCATCCCGCTCGACAAGCGGTGGCGCCGTGAAAGCAATGTGCCGCTCAATTGGAGGACATAGGCCAGCCAAATTGCCGCAAGCAGCAGCTCAAAGACAAGCCTCTCCTGTCCGGTAAGGCCCTGCGTCGTCAGTGCGGCAACGACCAAGAGACCGATTGTAGCGAACAGCGCGTTGAGCGGCGTCGAAATCTTTGAGAAAGGCACTGCCGACATTAGATACTCCCAACCGCCCGGCATTCGTCGACAATAGATACCTTCGGGCCACACGCAAGGGAGGTTGGGGTGGCACCTCGTTCAAAAGCAGCCTACCAGGCCTCCATAAGAACCCTCACGCCCG